>NZ_JBIDAD010000005.1:0-609160 GCF_043202315.1 Streptomyces sp. NPDC048211 | reverse complement strand
GAGTGCAATGTCGTTGACGCGCTGAACCTCTGGGTCTGCCATGCAGATGGATCCTGCCCGGTCACCACACGTCCGCACCAACTGAGACATCGTCTTAGATTGGAAGAACCCGCCCAAGTGGTACACGGAGAGGCACAACGCCAGCGCAAGGCCCACTCCTCACTCCGTATTCGCGTCGAGCACGGCATCGGGCACCTCAAGAACTGGCGGTCCCTCGCAGGTTCGCCGGCGAAGTCACAGCCAACTCACCCCGAAGCGTCACTCCCGGCGTGACCGATCAGGGTGCTCGCTCCCAGCACTCCACGGAGCGCCCCGGCTTCCTGCGGTGATGCGATCACGCCATGGCAACCGGCGCCCTCCGCCAGCCGGGCCAGCCGCAGCACCTGCTCCTCCGTCGAGGCCGGGCCGGTGATGCCGATGTCCGCGAGATCGGCGTTCGTCATGCTGGTGACGACGGTCAGCGCCAGCACACGGAGGCGTGGAAAGTCCCTGGCGGCTGCCACGGCCGCGGACATGATGCCGGTGCCGCCCATGCTGTGGACGGTCACCATGGAAGCACCCAAGGCACCAGCCGCGCGGACCGCTCCGGCCGCGGAGTTCGGGATCTCGAAAGCTTGAGGTCCAGGAAGACCTCCTTGCCCTTGGGTACAAGGTGCTCGATGAGGTCCGGGTCGGCCGCAGTGAGCAACTCCATCCCGACCTTGTAAAAGCGGCACTCCTCACCGAGCCGGTCGACGACTTCTTCCGCCGCTCGACGGTTGTCGAAATCCAGAGCCACGATGATCCGACTGTTTGGTTCCACAGCGGCATTATCGGCCAGGCGGCAGAGCCGTCGTCGGCTTGCATCGGGCCGATCAGCATGCCAACGGGGTGACACCCGACTGGACGACAACCGGACCGCACCCATCAGTGAACTCTTCAGAGTGAAGAAGCCGATGAGGATCGAGGCGCAGACCCAGCGGCCCGACGCCATCGGAGCGGCAACCATCGGGTGGGATTTACCCAGGTGTCTACGGCTACGCCTCTCCGCCATGAGCAGGCGGCGTTCTGGCACACCCGTGCCTGCCGGCGAGAGCGTGCGTTCCCCGCTCCCTCGCCGATGGTCCAGCAGTTCCTGTCGAGCAGGGCCGACAGCAGCTCGGACGTCAACTGCATTATTCAACATCCGAGTTCGGCCCGCCCGGATCGTCCCGCGGTCCGGCCCATCATGCCTGTCCTGCCGATCAGTCCCTCGAATGCCGCCTGCCGGCGTGAAGGTTCCTGCGCCGGGCGCCTGAAGGCGCGGCATCTCTCACGGGGTCCAGGCATCAGCCTCACAGTCTTCGATACCGCAAACCCGTATCGGTACACGGCGTCCGCGGCACCGCCGAACTGATCGACGAGTCGGAGACATCGCTGCCCGTGAACTCTCCCAGAATCACCTGGGCGAGGAACCGCCGGCGGAGGCGGAGGAGGTGCTCCGGCTGATTGTCCGGGTGGCCCCGCAAAGTTCCGGGTGATCCGCAAAGGGTGACAGGCTTCCCCGTTCGAGGCCCGTGGATGTTTGGTTACCCACCATGTCGAGCACTGCGGGCAACCGCGCACACCTGGTGCAACCTTGGCGCAGCAGCACCAGCGGCTGCCTGCGGGCCACCGTCCGTCGAGGCTCCCCACCCCCACCGGCTCCTCGACCTCACCAGTGCGTGCGAGGTGACTGTCCGGCTTCATTTCGACGGACGCACCCTCCTCGGCCCGGAGGTCCAGATACCGTTGCAGACCGAACCACCCCGATGGTTCGGCATCTCTTCGGTTCCAACCAGTGCCCGTGGGAGCACCCCGAATCCGCTCGGGTCACGCCGCACTCCCGCACCCGCATTGCTCGCCAGGAGGAGCCTTCGTGCAGGGCGGCATCCCCTCGTACCGGAATTCGCCGGGGGTTTCCCACCGGTGTATGTGAGTAGCATCGGGGACTCACCCTCCATTCGCACAACGAAAGATGAGGACCTCATGTCCGAGATCGGTTCAGCAGTCGGAGTGACCGCGGGTTACGCGCAGAAGGTCACTGAGGACCTCGCGGCCAACACGAACGAGCAGGAACGAGTGCGTACCGAACTGGCCCGACTGCAGGGCGAGCTCCTCCAACTGGAGGAGAGCCAGCAGGTCTTGGTGAAGATGCAGGATGTACTCGCCGGGGTCGGACAGCCCGAACCGGGACGCGGCAAGAACAAGAAGAAGGCCGCCGTTCCGGCAGCGCGCCGCGGGACGAGCGCGACGGGACAGGGGAAGACGACCCGCAGGAACAACGCGTCAAAGGCGCGTGCGGAGAAGTCCGCGGGGAAGGCCGCCCCGGCCAAGGGGGCAGTCGAAGAGACCTGGGTCGCACTGATCGAGGGCTACCTGGCCGAACACAGCGGTCCGAAGTCGGCAGCGGAGGTTTCCACCGCTCTGACGGAGGCCCACCCGCAGCGCAAGGTGCAGCAGACGGTTGTGCGTAACAGCCTGGAACAGGGCGTTGCCCGTGGTCTGCTGACACGCTCCAAGCAGGGCCGGTCGGTCTACTACACCACCGCCGACGCTTCCTCCCCCACCGCGCCTGCGACGTCCGCTCAGTAACGCCGGGCGACGGCTCATGCAGGCCGTGCTTGTCGGCGCAATCGTCATGAGCCGTCACCCGCGGGGCACAGAACTCCGGTTGGAGGCTGCCGGGCGGGCTCGATGCCGTGCCGCTGGCGGATGAGCGTCGCCATAGCGACTATCGACACCCGGCACCCCTCACCCTCACCCTCACCCTCACCCTCACCCTCACCGAAACGGTCCTCTCGGCACTGTTCTCGGCAACCGTGCCCGGTATCCCGATAACCGGGTACCTGATGAACTCGGCGCGCTCGACCACACCCCGCTCGACTCCGCCGCGCAGTTGTTCCGGCCCTCCCTGTCGCGCGCCCGTTGATGCCGACGTCCCTCCAGGAGCGCAGCGGACGACACCTCTCGGCTCCGTCGCGCCGGGCCCTCGGCCGCCGCCCCCACGGCACCCGTTCCCTCCGCAATGATCGTCATTGACGTGCACACGTCTTGACTGACGGCGTCGGAACACGCACCTTTGCTGGGCGGATCACTCCCAGGGGGATACATGAACAGCAAGGTCCTCGGCGCTTCCACCGTCCTGGCCCTGTTGGCCGTGGTGGGTGGCGTACCGGCACCGGCGTCGTCCGAACCGCGTCCGGGGCCGACGCGAGCTCTGCCGCTGGGTGCCGTCGGTCTCACCGAGACCCGCAGTACGCGGACGCTGCAGCCCGGTGTCACGCTCACGCGGATCGTGCGCGGCGCCGACGCCCCGGCACTTGCGTGGACGGTCGAGGTCGCCATACCCGGCGGAGCCACCTCTCCGGACCCCGACGCGCCACCGACCGCGCTGAAGGACCGGGCGAGCGCCGACGAGCTCACTGTCGAGACGCAGGGGGCCGGCTTCGATGCCCGGGCGGAGCAGGTCATGACTCCGGCCGTCGCCGACTACGCCGGCGGCTCGCTCGGCTGGCGGGTCCGGATCGGACGGTTCGGCTCGCAGTCGGCCGCGTCGGCCGAGCTCACTCGGCTGAAGAAGGCCGGGTACGCCGGATCCGCCGTGTACACCGGCTGGGACGGCGACCCCGCAGACCGTGGCCCGTGGCGGATCGACGTGCTCACCATCGACCCGGACCGGTTCCACGGCGCTCTCAAGGCCTCGTACGGTCCTGATCTGGAGAACCGCGAGACGACCAGCGAACTCGTGGCCGCGGCAGGCGCGACCGCGGGGGTCAACGCCGGGTTCTTCGTCCTTGACCCGAAAGCCGGAGCACCGGGCGATCCGGCCGGCGTCGGCGTCTACGACGGCCGGCTGCTGAGCGAACCGGTGAACGGTCGCCCCGGCCTGGTGATCCGCGACGACGGCCGGCACAGCCGGGTCGACCGGCTCACCTGGACGGCGCGCGTCGTCGGCCGTCACGCGTCGCAACCCCTGGACGGCATCGACCGGGTTCCGGGCCTGATCAGGAACTGCGGAGGCACCGACGACGACACTCCGACCTCGCTCCCCCTGCACGACACGACCTGCACCGACGAGGACGAGCTTGTCGCCTTCACGCCTGAGTACGGCCGTCGGACGCCGGACGGCGGGGGTCTCGAAGCCGTACTGGACAGTCGCGGCCGGGTGGTGGAGCTGCGCTCGCCGCGCGGCGGAACGCTGCCGGCCGGCGGCAGTTCCGTACAGGCCACCGGCAGCCGTGTCGCCGAGCTGACCGCCCTTGCACAGGTCGGCCGGCCCCTGCGTGTCGAGCGGACGTTGCGGGACGGCAGCGGCCGCAAGGTCTCCACATCACCGGCGACCAGCATCCTCAATGGAGGCCCCGAGCTGGTCCGTGACGGAAAGCTGCACGTCACGCCTGCGACCGACGGAATGGTGCAGCCCGGCAACGCCAGTTTCTACTACGGCTGGGTGCACAAACGTAACCCCCGCACGCTGGCCGGGGTGGACGCCGCCGGCAGAACCGTACTGGTGACGGCCGACGGCCGCAGTACAGCCGCGCTCGGGCTGAGCATTCCCGAGAGCGCCGCCGTCGCCCGGGCACTCGGCCTGAGGGAGGCGGTCAACCTCGACGGCGGCGGGTCCACCACCATGGCGGTCGACGGAGAAGTGATCAACGCACCGTCGGACGCGGCCGGTGAACGCCCCGTCGGGGACGCACTGCTGATACTGCCCGGCCGGAACTGACCGTCCCGGCGCGAGAACGCCCCAGCCCGCGACCACTCACTGCCAGGAGTCGCCATGACCGCCATCACCGTCCGACGAAACCGCCTCCTGTTCGTCGTTGCCGCGCTGCTGTTCACCTTGGTGTCGATCCCGGCGGCTCCGGCCGCCGCCTCGGCAGCGTCGCCGCCCGTGGCCACGGGTGGGCTCGCGTCGTCCCGGGGTGCCGAGGTCGTCGCGGTCACCCAGGTCGCCGAGCGGCAGGTCGACCTGTCCGTCCGTTCACCGGCCCTCGGCGGCCGGACGGTGAACGTGCGTCTCCTCACGCCCGATGGCTGGGACCCGGACGACCGGAGCCGGCGCTGGCCCACCCTGTGGCTGCTGCACGGCTGCTGCGGGGACTACACGTCGTGGACCGCTCAGACCGACGTCGCGCGGACCGAGAGCCTGCGCAACGTCCTCGTGGTCATGCCCGAGGCCGGCTGGAACGGCTGGTACAGCGACTGGTGGAACTACGGGCGGGGCGATGACCCGGCCTGGGAGACCTTCCACACCAAGGAGTTGCGTCTCCTCCTCGAACGCGGCTGGGGAGCGAGCAGCAATCGTGTCGTGGCGGGTCTCTCGATGGGCGGACAGGGCGCCCTGCTGTACGCCGCCCGGCACCCCGGGATGTTCAAGGCAGCCGCGGCGTACTCCGGCTCCGTACACCCCCTGCTCAACGACGAGTCGGTGAACCGCATCATGGGGTTCTTCGCAGGTCAGGGCAACGACCCGCTGAGGGTCTGGGGCGACCCCGTGACGCAACGCGATGTCTGGGCGGCCCACGACCCGTTCCACCTGGCCAAGCGTCTCAAGTCGATCCCCGTCTATCTGTCCTGCGGTGACGGCACCACCGGCCCCCTGGACCCGCCCGGTGGCACGAGCACACTCGAAGCCGACTTCAACAGGCAGAACCAGGCCCTTGCCGACGAACTCGAACGGCAGGGCGCACGGCACGTGACCACTCACTTCTACGGACCCGGAACCCACAGCTGGGCCTACTGGCAGCGTGAGTTGCACTCCTCACTGCCGATGCTGCTCCGCGCCCTGGGGAGCGGTCGCTGAATGTTCTGCCGGAATCGTCCGCCGCGCCGTGCCCGCTCGGGCGGGTGCGGACACGCGCAGCGGCGCCTGCAGGGGCACCCGGTGTCCGCACCCTCTCCTCCCGGCCGGCCACGACTCGCCCCACGTCGTCCCGCGCCGAGCACCTTGGACGAGGGTGGCCGATCGTAAGGTGACGTGGGTGATCGTTGGTAAGGGCGCGGTGAAGACAGGCGGCGGACGGCGGCCCGGCTATCTGGCGGCGGCGGTGGTGTTCGCCATCGGTATGGCCGGAACCACGTTGCCCACTCCCTTGTACGGGCTCTATCAGCAACAGATCGGCTTCTCCGAGCTGATGGTGACTGTGGTGTTCGCCGCCTATGCCCTGTCGGTGATCACCGTGCTGATGCTGGTGGGCAACTACTCCGACAGGGTCGGACGCAGACCCGTGCTCCTGTGCGCCATGGCGCTGTCGGCAGCGAGCGCGGGGTGCTTCCTATTGGAGAGCGGGCTGCCGCTGCTTTTCGCCGGCCGCCTCCTGTCCGGCGGAGCGGCCGGCCTGCTGAGCGGGGCGGCGACGGCCGCGGTCCTGGAACTCGCCCGCCCCGGGCAGAAGGCGCGGGCCGGATTCGCCGCCACGGCCGCGAACATGGGAGGGCTGGGCTGCGGGCCTCTGCTCTCCGGCTTTCTGGCCGAGTACTCGCCGTGGCCGCTGATGCTGCCCTTCTGGGTTCACCTGGGTCTGGTGACCGTGGCATGCGGGATCACCTGGTGTCTGCCGGAGACTGTGCCCCGACCCGAGCGATGGCCGCGGCCATCGCCTCAGGGCATCGCCGTGCCGGCCGAGGTGAAGGGTGTGTTCGCACGCGCCTCTCTGGCCGCCTTCGCCGGCTTCGCCCTGCTCGGGCTGTTCACAGCGGTCGCGCCGAGCTTCGCGACGCAGACGCTGGGCGTGGACAACCTGGCCGTGACCGGAGCCGTCGTGTTCTCCGTCTTTCTGGCCTCGACCGCCGGGCAGTCGCTGACCCGCCGGATCGGCTCGCGCCCGGCGCTCCCCCTCGGATGCGGCGCGCTCGTCGTCGGCCTGCTGCTGGTGGCGTCGTCACTGATCGCGGAGTCCCTGCCGCTGCTCGTCCTCGGTGCGCTGTTCGGCGGCATGGGCCAGGGTCTGTCCTTTCGAGCCGCACTCACGCTGGTCAGTGACGCCGCACCTGCCATACACCGGGGCGGCACCATTTCGGCCTTCTTCGTCGTCGCGTACACCGGGATCTCGGTTCCGGTGGTCGGGGTCGGCGCCTTGGCCACGTGGCTCGGCCTGCGCGATGCCGGGCTGGTCTTTGCCGGCTGCGTCATGCTGCTGGCGGGCGCCGCGGGCACGTACGCCGCTCTCAGGCCGCCGCCGCAGACGTAGCCGCAGACGTAGCCGGAAGGCCGCGGTCAGCAAGCTGACCGCGGCCTTCCGGCAAGGTGAATCCCGAGGAGCCGTCAGCTGGTTCAGTGTGCGGCGACCGGGAGCCGCACCTCGTCCTCGATGCCGTCGCCGTCCGAAGCGTGTGAGGCAGCCGTGGGGCCACCCTGGTGACCGGCAGTGATCATGGTCAGCGCGATCCCCGCGGCGAGCACCAGGATGCCGACCGCCCACCAGGTGGCGCTGGAGTAGCCGTCGACCATGGCACGTGCCTGGACCAGTTGCCGTGCGGCCGGAGTGGTCGCATCCGCGGCGTGCGCGGCCAGGTAGGCGGTCGTGGCAGAGGCGGCGATGGTGTTCAGGAGCGCGGTGCCGATGGCGCCGCCCACCTGCTGCGAGGTGTTGACCATCGCGGAGGCGACGCCGGCGTCGCGCGGCTCCACGCCGTGGGTGGCGAGCGACATCGCGGGCATGAACGCCGTACCCATCCCGAGGCCGAGCAGCAGCAGTCCCGGCAGCACCAGACCGGCGTACGAGCTGCCGATGTCCATCTGGGTCAGGAAGAGCATTCCGGCCGCGGCGGTCAGGAAGCCCGGGCCCATGAGCAGTCGCGGGGGAACCCTCGTCATCAGCCGGGCGCCGATCTGGGTGGAGCCCGTGATCATGCCGGCGACCATCGGCAGGAAGGCCAGGCCGGTCCTGATCGGCGAGTAGCCCTGCACGATCTGCAGGTAGTAGGTGAGGAACAGGAAGGTGCCGAACATCGCGATGACCGCGAGGCCGAGCGAGAGGTAGACACCGCCGCGGTTGCGGTTGGCCGGCACGCGCAGCGGCAGCAGCGGCGCCTTGACCTTGGTCTCGGTGACGAGGAACGCGGCGAGCAGCACCGCGGAGGCGACGAACGTGCCGATCGTCAGCGAGTCGGACCAGCCGGCCGACTCGGCGCGGGTGAAGCCGTACACCAGGGCGACCAGACCGAGGCTGGAGAGCAGGACGCCGGGGATGTCGAGCGGCGAGCGGTTACGGCCGCCGGCCGGCTCACGGATCACGAAGTACGCACCCAGAGCCGCGACGATCGCGAAGGGGACGTTGACGAAGAAGGTCCAGCGCCAGTTCAGGTACTCGGTCAGGGTGCCGCCGAGAATGAAGCCAACGGCACCGCCGCCACCTGCGATCGCACCGTAGATACCGAACGCCTTGGCGCGCTCCCTGGCCTCGGTGAATGTCACCGCGAGCAGCGAGAGCGCGGCAGGTGCGAGCAGCGCGCCGAAGACGCCCTGCAGCGCACGGGCGCCGAGCATCATGGCCTCGCCCTGGGCGGCACCGCCGATGACGGAGGCGGTGGCGAAGCCGGTCAGGCCGACGAGGAAGGTCCGCTTCCGGCCCCAGAGGTCGGCGATCCGGCCGCCGAAGAGCAGGAGACCGCCGAAGGCCAGGGCGTACGCGGTGATGACCCACTGCCGGTTGCCGTCGGAGATCCCGAGGTCCTGCTGGGCGGAGGGCAGCGCGATGTTCACGATGGTCGCGTCGAGTACGACCATCAACTGCGCCAGGGCTATGAAGATCAGCGCTCTCCAGCGCTTCGGGTCGGGGCCGGTGTCGACTTTCCCGGCGGACAGGACTGTATCGGACATGGGGGTACCCACTTCGGGACTCAGTTCGGAACTCAAGAAGGGTGAACGGAGCCGCGCTGCGTCGTTCCCGCAGCACGGATCCGCGTCCGGAGGCCGCGTCCGCAGGCTCCGGGTGGTGCGGGGTCAGGTGGCGTTGCGGCCGGTGGTGGGGCGTCGACGTCAGCCGGTCACCGTGCGGACGAGAGGCAGGTCGCGGCCAGGTTGTCGAAGCCGGTCCCCGGGTCGGCGGTGACGCCGGGGACGTACGGGCCGGCCGGGCCGGCCGTGCGGTTGTGCATGGCTCTCCTCCTCCGTGGGCTGCCGGTCACGGGTCCGGCTAGAATGAAAGCGGAACACCGTTCAGCAATCACAATACGGAACATCGTTCCGGAGTGCAAAAGGGAAGACATTCCATGCCTGATCGTGCCGTCGAGGAGCCGGTCGCCCGTCGCGTGCGGCCCGACGTCCAACGCAATCTGGACGCCCTGCTGACCGCGGCCGCCGAGGTCTTCGCTTCGGACGGCGTGGACGCCCCCGTGCGGAGGATCACCGCGCGGGCGGGCGTGGGGGCCGGCACCCTCTACCGCCACTTCCCGCAGCGTTCCGACCTCATCACCGCCGTCTTCCGCCACGAGGTCGACGCCTGCACCGAGGCCGCCCCTGCCCTCGCGGAGCAGTACGAGCCGATCGAGGCCCTCACCCGATGGCTGCAGCGCTTCGCGCAGTTCGTCGCGGCCAAGCGCGGCCTCAAGGCCGCCCTGCACTCCGGCGACCCCGCCTACGAAAGCCTGCCCGCCTACTTCCAGCAGCGATTCCTTCCCGCCGTGACGGAGCTGCTGGACAGTGCGGCCGCGTCCGGCGGGATCCGGGCCGACATCCCCCCGTACGATCTGCTGCGTGCCGTGAGCGACCTCGTCTCACCCGACGACCAGGGCTACACACAGCGCATGATCATGCTGGTCGTCAACGGCCTCCGGTACGGCACGGATTCCCCCTCCCCCTGACCGCGGGCGGCAGGTACGGCACCCCGGGCCCGCCGGATGACCGGTAGCCGTCCGGCAGTCCGTGCGACCACGCCCCTGGGCGAGCCTCCTTCCGCCCCCCATTTCCCTTTCCTCACCCCAAGCGGCCTGGATCCGGTACGGAGCCCGATGTGAACGAACCGGTACCACCCGCGACCATTCGCGTGTTCATCGCCCTCGCCCCACCCGACCCCGCCAAGGAGGAACTGGCCCGGCAACTCCGGCCCGCCTACGGCACACACCCGGGCATGCGGTGGAACCGGATCGAGGACTGGCACATCACCCTCGCGTTCCTCGGCGAGCTGCCGGCCGCAGCGGTTCCCCTCCTGCACGCGCCCCTCGCCGGCGTCGCGGCGGCACAGCAGCCGCCTCGCCTGGCGCTGCGGGGCGGCGGGACCTTCGACGACCGGGTGCTGTGGACCGGGATCGACGGAGACATGGAGGCGCTGCACCGGCTCGCGGCAGACGTGCGTACCGCGGTGAGGGACTCCGGGGTCACGTTCACCGAACGTCCCCTGCGACCGCACCTGACGTTGGCCCGTGCCCGCCGCGGAGACCGGTCCTCCGCGGCGGAGATCGCGGAGGGGATCGCAGGGTTCACCGGCCACCGATGGGCCGCCCAGCGCCTGCACCTCGTCGGCAGCAACGCCGGCCGGAGCAGCGAGCCGATCTTCTATCGCGACATCACGGCGTGGCCTCTCGGCTCCCGGTTCTCCGGGTCCTCCAGCATCCCAGGTGCCTCCGGTGACGCCGGTGACGCCGGTGACGGACCTTCGACACCTCGGTCGTCCGCGGGCGGGCGCTGCCCGGCCGACCCGCCCGCCGGCACCGCTCACGACGGTTGATCGCCGATCCGCTCCGGGCGGCGGACCCGCATGCCGGGCGGAGGCGTACCCGCATCCGACGCCTTCCCGCCGGCCACCGGCCGGGGTCCCACCCCCGACCGGCGCCGGGCGGCGGGGCAGGGCATCGGCGAAAACTCATGTGCTCCGGCGCACGGGCCACGCTAGAGTCGGTCACATGAACGTCACCGGCTCACACACCACCGCGACCGCGCGAGCGACCAGCTCGCCGGTTGCCGCCGTCTGACCTTCCCTCCCCGGCGACCGGAAACGGTCCGCCGGTAGTGCCGTGGAGCCTCTTGCCCCGGCCGCACGACTGAACGGTTCCGTTCTCCGATGCCTCCCCCGCTGCATCGCGAAGGAGCCCTCCCATGCGTACGGAACAACTGGTCAGCACATTCGTCGAGTACTTCGAAGAGCTCGGCCATCGCCTGATCACCGGCTCGACTCTGCTGCCACCGCCGGGCGATCCCGTCCTGTTCACCACCTCCGGCATGCACCCGCTCACGCCGTACCTGGAGGGCAGCCCCCACCCCCTGGGCAAGCGGCTGGTCAACGTTCAGCGCTGCCTGCGCACCACGGATCTGGAGGAGGTCGGCGACGCCACCCATCTGACGGTCTTCGAGATGCTCGGCACGTGGTCTCTGGGCGACTACGGAGGACCGCTCAGCCTCGGTTGGGGATTCGGCCTGCTGACCGAGGGGCTGGGGATCGATCCCGGCAGGCTGCACGCCACCGTCTTCGCCGGTGACGCCCACTGCGAGGCCGACCAAGCTTCCCTCGACCTGTGGCAGGACCGCGGCGTCCCCGTCGAGCTCACCGTGGAGGACAACTGGTGGTCCAACGGGCCTGTCGGACCGTGCGGTCCCGACTCGGAGATCTTCCTGTGGAGCGGTGACGGACCGCCCGAGTCGACCCCCACGCGGGACGACCGCTGGGTGGAGGTGTGGAACCACGTCATGATGAGGCATCGCCGGCTCGATGACGGTTCCCTCGTGCCCCTTCCTCAGCGCAACATTGACACCGGACTCGGTTTGGAGCGGCTCGCCTCCCTGCTCCAGGGCAAGTCGTCCGTGTTCGAGTGCGACCTCTTCGATCCCTGGCGCCGGCTCGTTCCGCCCCTGTGGCGTCTGGACGAACCGTCACTGCGTCTGGTCTGCGACCATCTGCGCTCAGCCGTCGTGATCCTGGGCGACGGCGTGCGCCCTGCCAGCACCGGACGGGGCTACGTACTGCGCCGCCTGGTACGAAGGGTGCTCACCGTGCTGTGGCGGGAAGACCCCTCGTACAGCCTCGGCGACCTGCCGGACGACCTGGTCCGCGACACCCTCGACCACTTCCGGCAGGACAGGTCACCGGGCGACGTACGCCATGTGCTGCGGGACGAGGAGCAACGGTTCCGGCGCCTCATGGAACGCGGCAGGCAGGTGCTCGCCCGGCCCCGGTTCCGCGGCCGGCTGAGCGAGGAGGACCTGCACTACCTTCACGACACCCATGGACTGCCACGCGACCTGGTCACGAGCCTGCGACGCGGATGAGCAGCGGGGCCAGGGCGCCGCGTGCGAGGCAGCTGCTCCAAGCGGGGTGATGACCGGGACGCGCGGCGCTGCTGGCGCCTTCGGCCGGCCCGCCGGTAGGCCCGCCCGGCACAGGAGCCCGCGATCCGGCGGTGCCGAGAACCGTCGGTCCGTCAGATCCCGGGCTCCAGGCGCCATACGTGGCGTCGGCAGGCAGACTGTCCGTGTGACGACACTGAGCAAGGGCGCCAACATGGCGGTGACGGCATCCACCATCAGAGCTGTGCTGGGCTGGTCGCCCGGGTCCGGCGTGCCGGATGTGGATGCTTCCGCACTGCTGCTGACCAGCAGCGGACGGGTCCGCTCCGACGGCGATTTCGTCTTCTACAACCAGCCGCAGCACGCTTCCGGTGCCGTACGTCACCTCGGTAAGCAGGCCGGAGCCGACACGCTGGACGTCGGTCTCACCGCGTTGGGACGGGACATCGAACGGGTCGCCCTGTGCGCTTCGGTGGACGGGGGGACCTTCGGGCAGGTGCCCGGACTTCATCTGCGGCTGTTCGATGCCTCGTCCGGCGCCGAGCTGGCCCGCTTCGACATGGCCGCAGGCTCGGAGACCGCTTACGTGAGCGGTGAGCTCTACCGGCGCGACGGCGGATGGAAGTTCCGGGCGGTCGGCCAGGGCTACGCGGACGGGCTGGCCGGTCTGGCAACGGACTTCGGGATCAGCGTCGACGCGGAGGAACCTGCGACCGCCCCTCCGACCGCCCCCGCCCGGGTGCCGCAGCATTCCACGCCCACGCCGTCCGCTGTCCGGCCCACCGCTGCCGCCGGCCGGGACGAGCCTTCGATCCGGCTCACCAAGGGCGAGGAGAACCTGCCGGTCGACATGCGCAAGCGCCTGTCGCTCCGCAAACAGCAGATCGCGGTCAGTCTGACCAAGCACGGTCTGACGAAGCTGACGGCACGCGTCATCCTCGTCCTCGACGCGTCCGGATCGATGAGCGGCCTCTACACCCGCGGCACCGTCGCGGGCGTCACGGAGCGCATGGCGGCCGTCGCGGCACAGCTCGACGACGACGGGGAGATGCAGGCCTGGACATTCGCCAGCAACCCCGCCCGGCTGCCCGACCTCGTGGTCGGTGAACTGCCCGAATGGCTGGCCCTGCACGTACGCGTGGGGCAGGTCAGCCTCTTCGGCCGCAAGAAGCCAACGAAGGGGCTCCGCCCCGGTCAGGTCGACATGCGCGCGGTCGGCATCCAGAACGAGGAGCAGAAGGTCATCGCCGAGGTGCGCGCGTACGTCCGAGACAATCCGGTGCCCGACCCGACCCTGGTCCTGTTCTTCTCGGACGGAGGTGTCTACCGCAACGCCGAGATCGAGCAGGAGCTGCGTGCGGCGGTTGAGGAGCCGGTGTTCTGGCAGTTCATCGGGCTCGGCCGGTCGCAGTACGGCGTGCTGGAACGCTTCGACACCCTGCCCGGCCGCCGGGTCGACAACGTCGGCTTCTTCGCCGCGGACGACATCGAGAAGGTCCCTGACGCGGAGCTGTACGACCGGCTCCTGTCGGAGTTCCCGTCCTGGCTGGCGGCTGCCCGGCAGCTCGGCATCCTGCGCTGAACGTCCGGCGCACCCGCCCGGGCGGGTGCGCCACCGGTGGCCGGCGCCCGGCGGGTTGTCTCCCGCACGTGCGGTATCCGGCCCCGGGGCGCCCTGCCCTCGTCTACGGCGTCACGACCGTGCCGCCGAACGTCACGACGAGGCGGCCGTCCGCGGCGAACGACCAGTGGAGGGCTCCGTCGTACGAGGCGCACCGGGAGCCGTTCGAGCCGGTCCAGAACTGGTTGGAACCGTCGGCGTCACCGACCGTCTTGTCGTTCGACCCACTGCCGCTGCGGCAGGAGGTGTTGTTGCGGTACACGGAAGTGCCCTTGTCGAAGGAGAAGTTGCGCTCCTCGTTGTCGATCGCGACGTTGTCCGACACCGTCATCGAACCGGGGTTGCTGTTGTACGTGAATCCGTGGTGGCCGTTGTCGTAGGCGATGTTGCGGCGCACGATGTGGTCGACCTCGATGTCGTCCCCGCCGAGCTTGAAGCCGTTGCGGTCGCCGTCGGCGTTCACGGTCCCGTCCGAGAGTGTGCCGTTGCTGTAGGAGAGGGAGTCCTCGATGGTCACCGGGCCGATGGGGCCTGTCTCGTTCTTGGTGTAGAGGTCCCAGCCGTCATCGATGTTGTTGTGGGACACCGTGTACCGGAAGACGTTTCCGGGGCCCGATGTGAGCTTGGAGGCGAACCCGTCGGCGTCCTCGCCGTCGGAATCGGCGTTGTCGTGCGACTCCGAACTCAGGATGAGGTTGTTCGCGGGCCACTCGTCGTCCGGGGTGGTCGAGGCGATCCGGGAGATCTGCAGCCCCGAGTCGTGGTTGAAGCGCGTCACGACGCGTTCGATGACGTTGTTGCTGCCCCCGACGAAGATGCCGTTGTCGCCCGCGTGCTCGACGGTGATCCCGTCGATGTGCCAGAAGGCCCCGTTCACGGCCAGTCCGCGGTTGGCCGGGTCCTCGCTCATCTCCGAGAAGTTGAGGACCGGGGCCTCGCCCGGGTAGGCGGCCAAGGTCGTACGGGCACTCGACGTGCCGTCGTTGCCCGGCGGGATGGTGACGGTCTGCGCGTAGTGGTACGTCCCGCCGCGCAGGTAGACCGTCCCCCCGGAGTCGACGCGGCTGATCGCCGAGGCCAGCGTCGTCGGGTCCGCCTCCGTTCCCGCGGCGTCGTCGGTGCCGTCGGGCGCCACGTAGAGAGCAGCGGCTGCCAGCGGCGCGGAGGCGGCCGAGGCGGCTCGGTGCAGCGTGGGCGCGGCCTGAGCGGTAGCGCCCGATACGGCGGCAAGCGAGCCGGCCAGCAGGCTGACACATGCGATGACGGGTTTGATCTGCATCGTTCGACTCCAGGTGGGGTTGGTTCGTTCGACGATTTCGTGCGGCACGTGGCCCCTCAGCCCGGTCCGCCTCTGGGTGGGGCGGCGAATCGGGCAACTGAACCGCGCGGATGACGATTTCACTGTCGGCGCCGACGCCGCAGCGTCAGGGAAACGCGGACGCCCCCTTCTGCCGAGGCTTCAGTCGTGACAACGTGTCCGTTCGAATCCATGAACAGGTCAGACGGAGAAGATCTCCAGATGACCCGCACAAGCGCTTTCTACGGACCATAGACTTACAGCATGTTCACGTCAACGGTCATGTATCTGAAACATAGTCATGACTATGAACAAAGACTGGACCGGTTCAGCTGAGGGCCGGGGCCGCGACGGCGCCCCGGGAGCGCCGGGGCCCGCACCGCATCGCCTTGGAAACGGCAGCCGCCTCCCGTTCCATCTGTCCCGTCCAGCAGGACGGTCAGGGAGCCTCCGCGGCCCGCACCCGGTGACGTGACGATCCGGGTGCGACCGACGCCCGCGCATCGTCACCGACAGGCCACCGGCACCGAGGGACCATGTGCCGCCTGCGGGCCTTTCGTCATCAGCCACACCCCTCGCGCGGCACCGCGACGCGGGCGCCGCACTCCGCTACCCGCTTCGAACTCCCGGCCGTCCCGGGGGAATGCCCTCAGCGTGCGCGACCCGACATCAGTGAAGCCACCGTCACGCGCGCAGGCGAAAACCGCGACGGCGGCGAATCCCGCCCTCGCATACAGCAGCGACGCCCGGCGTCCCGCCGGGCACATGATGCCCTGGTCTCCGCCGACCTCCCCGGCCTCACCGTCGCGGAACGAGCACGACATGCAGGAGTGCCGGGGAGGAGGCCGCATCGGACAAGGTGCCGCGGAATGCCGCCGCGAGCTGCTCGCTGTCCGGCCGGACCGGTCGCGCGGCGTCCTTCAGTCGGGACGGGTCGTCCGCGACTCCCGCTCCGCCGTCTCGGCGACGCGTTTGATGTGCGCCAGTCGCCGGTCCCAGTCGGCCGCGAGGGAGGTCATCCATCGCGCCGTCGCGTCGAGCGCCGCGGGCCGTACCGCGTACCGCACCTCGCGTCCGACCCGGGTTCCGGACACCAGCTCGGCGGCATCCAGAACGGCAAGGTGTTTGACCACCGCCTGCCGCGAGACGGGAAGGCCCTCGGCGAGCGTGGTGGCGGTGGCCTCGCCCCGCGCGGCGAGCAGATCGAGCAACTGACGCCGCGTCGGGTCGGCGAGTGCGCCGAAGACGCTCCCGACGGCCCCGGTGGCGCCGGGCTGTTCCTCCGTCACGTGGAGGGCTTTTCGGCGCGCTCCTTGAGCGCGTCGAGCTCCATGGGCCAGCCTCCGCTGTGGTCCTTGTGGTTCTGAGTGCGCAGCTCCTCGGACCCGGCCAGCGCCGCGAAGCCGGTCTCGACGACACGCAGCCGCGTCCGGTCGCCTTCCTCGGTCAGCGTGAACTCCACGAGGGTGCTGTTGTTCTCGCGCAGCTCCTCTCCCGGGAACGCGCTGGTCCAGCGGTACGCCAGGTACGTCGGCGGCCGGACCTTCTCCACCCGCACCGGAAAGTCTCCGTGCTCGGCGTTCTTCGCCACCATGGATTCGCCTTCCCTCGCCACGGTGCCCGGCAGGCTCGCCTTGTCGGCCACCCAGAAGCCGGGCTGGGCCACCAGCGACCAGACTCGTTCCAGGGATGCCTCGATCAGGGTTTCGCTTTCAATCCGGTCCTCACTCATGACCGACTCCGTTTCATCGCTGCCATTGACTTGCAACCCAAGAGTTGCACGATGAGCCCTGTAGTGCAACCCAGGAGTTGCGTCAGCGTGAGGGGTGCCTCGAATTCACTCATCGACTTGTTCATTTGAACGGATGAGTGGTAGAAAACTGCCATGAGTGTCGCCACCCGTTTGGACCTGACCTTGCGACTGGTGCAGGGCTCCGCCCGGGTCTCCGTGTCGGAACTCTCCCAGCGCCTGGGCGTGTCGGAGATGACCGTGCGCAGAGACCTGGACACCCTGGAGGGCCAGGGTCTGGTGCGGCGCGTGCACGGCGGAGCCGTGGCCACGCGGTCCCGGGCCGAGGACGCCGGCTTTTCGGCGCGGGAGCAGTGGCAGGCCGCCACCAAGGATCGTCTGGGTGGTGCTGTGGCGGCGTTGGTCGAGCCCGGGTCACGCGTGCTGCTGGATGCGGGGACCACGACGGTCCACGTGGCCGAGCACCTGGCCGCGCGGGCCCCGCTGACGGTGGCCGTGCTGAGCCTTCAGGCCGCCGTGTGCCTGGCCGACCGGCCGGGGATCGAGCTACTGGTGGTGGGCGGCCGCTCACGTCCCGGCGAGCGTTCCTTCGTCGGCCCGTTGGCGCTGCGCACGCTGGAGTCCCTGGCCTTCGACTGCTTCGTCATGTCCATCGGCGGTGTGCACGCCGAGCACGGCTGGTCGGAGTTCTCCCTGGACGACGCCGCCGTCAAACAGGCCGGACTCGCGCGGGCGGACCGCACCATCGCGGTGGCGGACGCCACCAAGCTCGGCGTGCGCGCCTTCAGCCGCGTCGCCCCCCTCGACGCGGCCCACGACTTCGTCACCGACAGCGCCGCCGACAACGCCGGCACCCACCCCCACGGCCCTCAGACCCTGGACGCGATGCGTGAGGCGGGCGTCCGGACCGTCCTCGCCTGAGTCCCCTGCCCCCGAATCGAGGAGTGTGCCGTCGTGGCCACCGAACCCCGCTCGCTGATGATCCTCGTCGCCGGTCCCTACAGATCGGGCACGGGCGACGCCCCGGCCGCGCTCGAAGCCAACGTCCGCGCGATGAACCGGACCGCCCTCGCTCTCTTCCGCGCCGGGCATCTGCCGGTCACCGGCGAAGCCCTCGCCCTGCCGCTCCTCGAAACGGCGGGGGGCACCGGCCCCGGCGACCCCTTGTTCGATGAGATCTTCCACCCCGTCGCCGAGCAACTGCTCGCCCGCTGCGACGCCGTGCTGCGGATCGGCGGCCCCTCGCAGGGAGCGGACCGCATGGTCGCCGTGGCCCGCGCCCTGGGCAAGGATGTGTACACCGACACCGCCGACGTACCGGACGCCCGATGACCGCGGGCCTCGACACCCCCGACCGCCGCGGGCGCACCGGCCTGCACCGGCACGGCCTCGATCTGACCGGAAACCCGCGTGTACGGATCCGCGACGTGGAGGTGCTCTCCTGCGACTGGTACGTCCTGCGCAGGACCACCTTCGATTACGAGCACACCGACGGCCACATCAGCATCGAGCGGCGCGAGACGTACGACCGCGGCGACGGGGCGACGATCCTGCTGCACAACACCCACCACGGCACGGTGCTGCTCACCCGTCAGTTCCGCCTCCCGGCATACGTCAACGGGCACCCCGACGGGATGCTCCTGGAGACGGCCGCCGGACTCCTCGACGGCGACAGCCCCGACGAAGCGATCCGCCGCGAGGCCGCCGAGGAGACGGGTCACGTCATCGGTACGCCAGAGCACGTCTTCGACGTCTACATGAGTCCCGGCTCCGTGACCGAGCGCCTGCACTTCTACGCCGCTCCGTACGACCCGGCCGACAACCCCACCGGTGCGACCGGAGTCGAGGCCGAGGGCGAGGACATCACCACCGTCGAACTCCCGTTCACCGACGCACTCGCCATGGTGCGCGACGGCACGATCGCCGACGCGAAGACGATCATGCTGCTCCAATGGGCCGCCCTCGACGGCCCGTTCCGGCTGTCCCGCCCGCTCCCTGGGCAGAGCTGAGACGGATCGGGCACCCGCAAGGAAACGGCGGCCCGGCGGCGGGGCGGGTCAGAGGACGGCGAGCAGTTCGTCGAGTGGGCGGGGTACGCGGTCGGGTTCCAGTGCCTCGGTGAGGACGCGACCATAGTGGATCTTGCGCCCCTTCTTCGTACCGAGGAAACGTCGCATCTGCCGCTCCGCGGTGCGGCCCTGCTGGGCCGGCTGACGCAGGAATGTCTGCAGGGGGCGCAGATCGCCCTGCACCCGAATGAGGTCCTCCACCTGCTGAACGCCCAGTGCACGGATGAGTTCGTCCTCCAGGTCTGCCGCGCAGACGAAGAAGCCCTGCTCTCCCGCACCACATCGTTCCAAGGCGCGGGCGTAGTAGGGCCGCTCCGCCTCGTCGCACAGTCCCGTCAGGCGGAGGCCCAGGCCGGTCGGCCCCAGGAGGTGGGCGAAGCGGCCGACGCTCATCGCGCCGCCCATGGCGAGGACGCAGACTCCCTCGGCGGCCAGGTCTCGACCGCGTCCGACGGCCAGCGCGTCGACCGCCGCGGCGTCGCTGGGCCCTTCCAGCAGGACGACGGTCCGGACCGACAGCCTCGTGGCGAGCTCGCGCGCGGGCTCGCCGGGTGCGCCCGCCGCCCAGGCCACGACCGCCTCGCGGAACAACCCCATGTCAGCCATGGGAGGAGTCTGGGCCATCGCTTGCCACAACGGTAGACATTTTCTTCCCGGTGGACGGGGCGTGGGGATGGGGCCCGGGCACCCTGTCGTCCCCCGGTGAGCCTGCGCGCGTCGGCGTCATCGGCCGCGGCGGCCGGAGGAGTTCGAGTCTCTGACCGGCGTGTCGCGAGACGCGCCGGGTCACCTCGCGTTCGCCGATCGCCATACGCGCGTGCCCGCTCACGCTGCCTTCGGGCCCTGATGGCGGACCCTGACGACGAGTTTGCCGGTGGCGCGGTTGTGCTCCATGTCGTCGTGGGCCTGCGACACCTGCTCCAGGCCGTCGTAGACACGGTCCACGGGGAAGGCCAGCCGGCCCGCCGCGACCGCGTCGAGGATCTCCTGGAAGATGTCCGGGGGCAGGTCGGCGGCATCGCCGAAATAGCCGGCCAGGCGCACACCCCTCGGCAGGTACTCGTTCGGCGAGAAGTCCCGCACCGTCCACTGGTTGGAGAGGCTGCCGCCGAAGCAGGCCGTGCCGTGCACACGCACCGCTCGCAAGGTGTCGGGCAGGGTCGGCGTGCCGACGAGATCGAGGGCCGCGTCGACGCCGTCCGGGTACCGCTCGCGTACGGCGGGCGCCACCTCCCCGGTGTCGAGCAGAGGATGGTCGACACCGTGTTCCTTCAGGGAGGCGAGGCGGCCGGTGCGCCGGGTGGTCGAGAGCACCGTGGCGCCGCGCCACGTGGCCAGAGCGGCGGCGGCCAGCCCCACCGAGGAGGTGCCGCCGCGGATGAGCAGCGACTCACCGCGCTTCAGGTCCAGGCCGATGGTGAGCGAACCGTAGGCGGTCTGCACCATCTCCGGCAGGGCGCCCAGCACCTCCCAGGGCAGGTCGGTGTCGACGGGGATGACCTGGGACAGCGGCACCGACGTGTACTCGGCATAGCCGCCGTCGTAGGTGCGCCCCATGTCCCCCATCATGGCGACGACCTTCTGCCCGGGAGCAAGACCGACGCCGGCCGGGGCCGCGTCGACGGTGCCGACTGCCTCGATGCCCGGCACCCGGGGAAAGCTGACGCCTGTGCTCACGCCCAGCCGGAGCTTCAGCTCCGAGCGGTTGAGGCCGAACGCCTCGACACGGATGCGCACCCAGCCGTCCCTCTCGGGCGGGAGCGGGAGCGTGGTCAGCCGCAGACCGTCCACGGGACCAGGAGCGGTGAGCCGGACTGCACGCATGGTGGTCGGCCTGGACGTCATGGGCCTGCCTTCTTCCCGGGGGTGAGGAGTATCGGTCAGCCGCTCAACATGCGGTCGCCCGGGCTTCATTCCCTGCTGCCCGACTGCCGCACGACCGGCGGGAGCACCCTGTTCACCGGTCATCACGCACATCGCGGCGGCCGGGGACGGACGCGGTCAGACGGTCGGGACAGCGGACCGGCCGATGCGTGACCGCCGAACGCCGACGGTCGGCTGCCCGCCGCTTGTGGTCGACACGCTCGGTCCGGCGTCGGCCCGCGCCCTCAGCGGGCAGGGCCGCCGAGCCCTGCCCGTGTCGGGCCCCTCGACCACGCGGGAACGCTTCGCCCCTCTCGCTCGGCCCTGGACGCGCTGATCGACGCCATGTGACGGGGGCCGGTTCGGACTCGGCCCGCATACGGCTGCGCGCCGGGGCGGCCGTTCATGACGAGGCAGTGAAGGAGTACGCGCAGACCGAGCGCAACGCGTGCGTCAGCGCCGTCGCGTGGAGGTGATCGAGCTGCTCATGGTGCCGTACGCGTGTCTCGGCGACCGTCAGCGCGCCACCGCAGGACGGATCCGTCCGCACGGTCGCGGAGTCGGCGATCGCGCGCACCAGACCCGCATTGAGCCGAGTGATCTCCTCGCGTACCTCGGACAGGTCCGGGCGGAGTACCGGGGCCTCGGAGGAGTTGGCGTCCCAGCGGCGGTGCAGCGCGCGCTGCACCCGCTTGTTCGCCTCGATCTGGTCCCGGAGGATGCGCGTCGTCGCCGCCGGATCGGCTCCGGCTCGACGCGCCTGCCGGGCAGCCGTGTCGAGCACCTGCTGCTCACGTACCGGATCGTCGATGGGCCCGCCGGTTCCCCATTTGGCAGCGGCGACCTGGTGCGCCGTGGCCAGCCTCCGGGCCGAGAGTTCGGCAAGCAGCCGCAGACCCTCGTACCCGCCGTGGTGCGCACCGGCGACGGGGACGGCGGGCGACGGGGCGGCTGCCGCGTCCGGGCCCATGAGGAACGCGGCCACGACAGCGCCGGACGTCAGCAGGCTCAGGGCATGCGCGGTCGGCTGCATGTGCATGGGCCGATGCTACGGTCGCGCATCTGCCGGCGCCGCACGGCACACGCGGCCGGGCGGGCCGTCTGCGCTCCGCGGCGGCGGCTCCAGCGGATCGCGGCTGGACCGGGCGCCGGGCCGGCCCCGATGAGGCGGCCGGCTCCCGCGTCAGAGCCCGGTGCTCCGTCAGGCGTCGAGCGTCCCGGCCAAGGCGGCGAGACCGTCCCGGTAGATCCCTTCGAACAGAGCTGTCGCCTCGCTCTCGCTCACTCCGTCCGGCGTGAACGTGCCCGACCAGTCCACCCGGGCGGCACCCGGCCCCAGGTCGATGACCCGCAGCGTGGAGAAGTAGCCGGTGACGGGGAACGGCGCCTGTGCGATCGAGTAGCGGTAGCTGCGGCCGGCCTCGTCGAAGGCTTCGAGGTGCTCGACGATGACGCCGCCGTCGGCGTTCGTCAGCGTGCGCAGCCGTCCGCCCCGGCTGAGCCTGCTGTCCGTGATGTACGGCAGCCAGTCGGGCAGGGAGCCGAAGCCGCCGATGAGCTGCCAGACCCGGTCGGCCGCGTGCGGCACGTCGAGGGTGACGGTGGTGGAAGTCATGGTGTGTCCTCTCGATGTGGATGCGTCGGGGTCAGCTGGTGGGGACGGGCGCGTCGTGAGCGATGATCTTCTGCTCACGGAGGGCCTCCCAGAAGCCGTGCGGAACGTTCTGTGTGAGGGCGCCGAGGTCCTCGGCGATGCGGCTGGGCCGGGTGGCTCCGGGGATGGCCGCGGCGATGGCGGGGTGCGCCAGCACGAACTGGAGTGCGGCCGCCTTGATGCCGATGCCGCTCTCCTCGGCGAGTGCCCGGATACGGCCGACCTTGTCCACGATGTCGGCCGGTGCCTCGGCGTACTCGAAGTGCTTGCCGCCCGCGAGGACGCCCGAGCTGTACGGTCCACCGACGACGATGTCGACGTCCTGCGCGAGCGCGGCGGGCAGCAGCCGCTGCAGGGCGCGTTCGTGGTCGAGCAGCGTGTAGCGTCCGGCCAGCAGGAACGCGTCGGGCCGCGGCTCGTCCAGGTCCAACGTCAGCTCCAGCGGCTCGACCTTGTTGACGCCGAGGCCCCAGGCCTTGATCACGCCCTCGTCCTTCAGCCGCGTCAGTGTCCGGAAGGCACCGGTGCGGGCGCTCTCATAGACGTTGACCCACTCGTCGCCGTAGAAGTCCTGGGCGATGTCGTGGACCCAGACGATGTCGAGGCGGTCCGTCCTCAGACGCCTGAGGCTGTCCTCGACCGAGCGCAGAGTGGCGTCGGCGCTGTAGTCGTTCACGATCCTGTTGGGGCGTCCGTGCTCGAACAGGGCGCCCTTCTCGCCGAGTTCACGGTCGGCGGGATTCTCGACCTCGTCGAGAATGACCCGTCCGACCTTCGTCGACAGGACGAACTCGTCCCGGGGCTGCTGCGCGAGGACGTCGCCGAGGCGGATCTCCGCGAGCCCCGCACCGTACAGCGGTGCGGTGTCGAAGTAGCGGATGCCCTGGTCCCACGCGGCCTGCACGGTGGCGGCGGCCTCCTCGTCAGGAATGGCGCGGAACATGTTGCCGAGAGGGGCGGTGCCGAAGCCGATACGGCCGGGCAGCAGGGAGCGGATGCTCATGGGAGCCTCAATCAGATAGGGGTGGGGGGCGCACGAACCCGCGAAGGCGGAGTGAGGTGTCCGGCCGAAGACGCGCAGGGCGTGCACGGCACTGTCGGCTGCGCGCCGGGATGTGCGGTGTTCACTTACCTCGGAAACATTACTTGCACACGCGGGTAATATGCAAGCGCGCCATATCTGTGCGTGCGCCACCGCGAAGCCGCTCCCCCACTCACACCCGGAGAAACCACGTCCGGGCCTGCCCGGACGCCCCTGCCACCCCGCCTCTGCCGGGACCCCACCCCGACTGGACGCGTCAGCGCCCGTCGTCGGCGGAGAGGTCCTCACGAAGGATCGCGCTCAGGGCAGTCGGCTCGCGACCGATGAGGGTGGCCAGCGTCGGATCCACCGCGGCGAACTCGCCGGAGCGGGCGGCCGCGAAGAGACCCAGCAACTGATCCGCCGACTCGGCAGGCACCCCATTGCCCACCAGCTGATCGCGGAACCGGTCGTCGGATGCGACGGTCCTCGTGATGGCCCGGCCGGTGACCTCGGTGGCGATGCCGGCGATGTCGGCGAAGGTCAGCGCGTGCGCGGAGGTGAGCGGGGGCGTGGGGCCGTCGAACCGGCCCTCGTCGGCCAGGACCGCGGCGGCCGCGTCGGCGAGGTCGGCGTGCGCGGTCCAGTTCACCGGACCGTCCTCAGGGAGCACCAGACTGCCGGACTCGACACCATGGCCGAGGAACTGCAGCGCGCTCGCGGCGTGGAACCCATTGCGCAGCGCGGTGAACGGCACGCCCGAGGCGAGCAGCGCCTGCTCGGTGGCGGCGTGGTCGCGGCAGGCCTGGAAGCGCGACGCGGCACCGGCACCCATGTGACTGGTGTAGAGGATGCGGCGGGCACCCGCGGCGACGGCCGCGTCGATGGCGGACCGGTGGAGCCGCACAGCCTCGTCACCCATCCGGTCGACGGACACGACGAGGACCTGCGAGGCACCTTCGAAGGCATGGGCAAGGCCGTCGGCTTCGCCGAAGCCGCCACGCCGCACCCGAACCCCACGGTCGGCGAAGGCCTGGGCCTTTCGCGGATCCCGGACGCTGACGCCGACCCGGTCGGCAGGCACCCGCAGCAACAGCCTCTCGACGATCTGGCGGCCCAGCTGTCCGGTAGCCCCGGTGACGATGATCATGATGCACTCCGACATTTAGTTCCAGTGGAATCACATTTACCGTAACATCGATACTATCGATGGAAACAGCATCCATGTATCGTTGATTCATGCCACCACGTTCACACGGCCAGGACGCCTCCGCGGCTACCGAGTCCGACAGCGCGGCCACCCGCCCGCCCCGGCAGCGAGTCATCGAGGCCGCCGCCGACCTGCTGGCCCGCGAGGGGCGCGACGCGGTCACCACCCGGGCGGTCGCGGTCGCCGCGGGCCTCCAGCCGCCGGCCATCTACCGGCTGTTCGGCGACAAGGACGGCCTGCTCGAAGCGGTGGCCGAGCACGGCTTCACCACGTTCCTCGCGGCCAAGCACGTCGACCCCGATCCGCAGGACCCCGTCGACGACCTGCGGGCCGGCTGGGACCTGGCGGTCGAATTCGGGCTCGCCAACCCCGCTCTCTACTCGCTGATGTACAGCGAGCCCACGGAGCCGGCGTCGCCCGCCTTCAAGGCGGGCATGGAGATCCTGAGGGGCCGGGTCCGGCGCCTGGCCGCCGGCGGCTGGCTCCGCGTCGACGAGGAACTCGCAGCCATGATCATCCACGCCACCGGGCGCGGCGCGGTGCTCACCTGGCTGTCCCTTCCGGAGGACCGGCGCAACCCCGCGCTGCTGACCTCGCTACGGGAGTCCATGGTCTCGGCCGTGACCCATCAGGAGCCGGCCGTACAGAGCGCGGGCCCGGCCGGCGCCGCACGCGCCCTGCGCGCGGCGCTCCCCGAACAGACTGCCCTCAGCGCATCGGAGCAGCAGCTGCTCAGGGAATGGCTGGAACGCCTCGCCTCCGACGGCCGGGGCGCCTGACCTCGCGCCGCCCCTGTCCAGCCCCCTCCCGACGCCGGCTACGCGCTCCGCGCGATGTACTCCGTACCGGACGGTGCCCGGTGCCTGGAACTGGGCCTGGTCGCCGAGCGGCGGACCGTGGCCATCGGGAACATCCCGCGACGAGGACCCTGCCCGGGAACCGACCCTGGGCTTCGGCCTCGCGGGCGGCTCCTGGACGTCCCGTACACCGTCATGCCCTGGTTCGTGGAGCGTGCTCCGCGACTACGGCAGGCGCCTTCCCCCAGGGGCGGTCGGTGGATGACGGCGCCTCATGACTGCGGCAGGCCCCGCTCCTCGGGGCGCTGCGCGTTCGGGCCGGTGGGCGAGAAGGACCGGTCGGCCCGGTCGCGGGCACCCGCCTTCTTCCTCGCGCGCCGGACACGTCCGCGCGGTCAGGGCAGCGAGGAAGAGTTCCCGGGGCGGGCCCTTGAAGGGCCCGCCTGCCCTGCGGCGCCTCACCGGCCGGCGGCGGGGTGCGGGACACACTCGAACACCACGTGCCCCAGGGGCGTCGTGTGCTCGGCGGCGACGCGCAGACCACTGCCCGACACCAGGGCCGCGTACGCGCCGGGGCTGCGCTCCCGGCCGCCCGCGAGCACCAGCATGCGCAGGTCCATCTCCGCGAACTGCGCGGGGTCGTCGCCAGAGGTACCGTGCGCCTCGATGACCACGACCCGGCCCCGGTCCCCGGCTGCCTCCGCGCACCTGCGCAGAAGGTCACGGGCCCGCTCGTCGTCCCAGTCGTGCAGCACCTTGTTGAGTACGTAGACGTCGGAGCCGGCGGGCAGCGGATCGAAGAAGCTCTGTCCGACGGCCTCGCACCGGTCAGTCAGCCCGCGCGCCGCGAGGAATTCCCGGCCGCGTTCAGCGGTCTGCGGCAGGTCGACCAGCGTGGCCCGCAGATCTGGGTGGGCCCGAAGCACCTCTGCGAGCAGCGCGCCCCGGCCCCCGCCGACATCGGTGACATGGCCGGCCGCGGACCAGTCGTAGGCTCCCGCCGCGTCCCTCACCAGAGCGGCGCCGGCGGACATGGTGGCGTCGAACGAGGCACCCATCTCCGGGTGGGTCGCCAGATAGGGCCAGAACAGTGCCCCGAAGACCGTCTCCCAGGCGGGCTCGCCCGTGCGGACGGTGTGCAGCAGCCCGGTGAAGGCCAGATCCATCGCGCCGCCGAAGCCGTCGAGGTCGAGCCCGAGGCGCAGGCCCGCCGGGTGACCGGAACGCAGCAGCTCCGCCGTCTCGTTGAGCCCGAAGCGGCCGGGCTCCGGCTCGGTGAAGACACCGTGGCACACCAGGTGGCGCAGCATCCGGCCGAGCGCGTCCGGGTCGGTCGTCGAGCGGCGGGCGAGTTCGCCGGTCCGCCCGGTGCCGTCGGCGATCAGGTCGGCCAGGCGCAGGGTGGCGGCCACCCGCAGGGCCATGGGCGTGACCAGGTCCATCAGCGGCCCGATGGTCCTCCAGGCGCGCAGCACGCTCTCGCCCTCGTCCGCGTCCTCGGGCCGGGTCCGGTCCATGGCCGACTCCCTTCGCCGGGCGTCCCACCGGTGCGGGCGGACGTCCTGTTCCGTCGCCAGCATCAGACCAGACGGCAGGCCCGGGCTCCAGGCAACAGGCCGCCCGTCCCGTGTTACCGCCCGAGTGCGCAGGGGACCTGACGCCGCGTCGGCGGCCGGACGGCACGGGGCCCGTGTTCCGGCCACCCCTCATAAGACCCGACGAGCCGGCGGCGCGGCACGTGACGCACGCCATCCTTTGCGCCCGCGATCTCTGGGAAGGTCTCCGGTACGGTGTCGAACGCTCCGGGCCCGAGAACCGCGGAGCGATTCGCCACTGCCACGTGACCACCGGATGCCGACACGTGTACCGCGTGCGACATCGCCTGTCCTGAGGCCACGCGCCCGTGACACGACTGGGGAGTTTGATGTTCGACAAGGTATTGGTCGCCAACCGCGGGGAGATCGCGATCCGGGCGTTCCGCGCGGCGTTCGAGCTCGGAATCTCCACCGTGGCCGTGTATCCGCACGAGGACCGCAACTCCCTGCACCGGGCCAAGGCCGACGAGGCCTACCGGATCGGGGAGCCCGGGCATCCCGTACGGGCCTATCTCTCGGTGGGCGAGGTGGTCGAGGCCGCCCGGAAGGCGGGGGCGGACGCGATCTACCCGGGGTACGGCTTCCTGTCGGAGAATCCTGACCTCGCGGCCGCGTGCGCCGAGGCCGGGATCACGTTCGTCGGACCGCCCGCGGCGGTACTGAACCTGACGGGGAACAAGTCCCGGGCGGTCGCGGCCGCCCGGGCGGCCGGCGTGCCGGTGCTGAAGTCGTCCGAGCCCTCGGAGGACGTCGACGCGCTCGTCGCCGCCTCCGCCGACATCGGCTTCCCGGTCTTCGTGAAGGCCGTGGCCGGTGGCGGCGGGCGCGGGATGCGCCGGGTCGCCGAGCCGGGCGAGCTGCGCGAGGCGATCGACGCGGCCATGCGTGAGGCGCGCTCCGCGTTCGGCGACGCGACGGTCTTCCTGGAGCAGGCGGTGATCAACCCCCGCCACATCGAGGTACAGATCCTCGCCGACGCCGACGGCAACGTCGTCCATCTCTACGAGCGGGACTGCTCGTTGCAGCGCCGCCACCAGAAGGTCGTCGAGATCGCTCCCGCCCCGAACCTGGACCCGGAGCTGCGGGACCGGATCTGTGCCGACGCGGTCGCCTTCGCACGCCACATCGGATACGTGAACGCGGGCACCGTCGAGTTCCTCGTCGACGAACGCGGCAACCATGTGTTCATCGAGATGAACCCGCGCATCCAGGTCGAGCACACCGTCACCGAACAGGTGACCGGACGCGACCTGGTGATCGCGCAGCTGCGCATCGCCGCGGGTATGACCCTGCCCGAACTGCACCTCTCCCAGGATGACATCACCCTCAACGGCACCGCGATGCAGTGCCGCATCACCACCGAGGACCCGGCCAACGGGTTCCGGCCGGACACCGGCACCATCTCCGCCTACCGCTCCCCCGGTGGTCCCGGCGTCCGGCTGGACGGCGGCACCGTCCACACCGGCGCCGAGGTGTCGGCCCACTTCGACTCGATGCTGGTCAAGCTGACCTGTCACGGGCACGACTTCGCCAACGCCGCCCGTCGGGCGCGCCGGGCGATCGCGGAGTTCCGTATCCGCGGGGTGGCGACCAACCTGCCGTTCCTGGGGGCCGTGCTGGACCAGCCCGACTTCCGGGCCGGACACATCACGACCAGTTTCATCGAGGAACACCCGGAGCTGATCCGGGCCCGCCCGTCGGCCGACCGCGGCAGCCGCATGCTGAGCTATCTCGCGGAGACCACGGTCAACCGGCCGTACGGTCCCCGGCCCGCCGTCATCGACCCGGCCGAGAAGCTGCCCGCCCTGCCGACCGGTACACCGCAGGCCGGGTCCCGGCAGCGCCTCGCGGCCATCGGCCCGGAGGCCTTCGCCGCCGAACTCCGGGCCCAGTCGGCCGTCGCCGTCACCGACACCACGTTCCGCGACGCCCATCAGTCGCTGCTGGCCACCAGGGTCCGCACCCGTGACCTGCTGGCCGTCGCCCCGCACGTCGCCCGGACCGTGCCGGAACTGCTGAGCATCGAGTGCTGGGGCGGGGCCACCTACGACGTGGCGCTGCGCTTCCTCGCCGAGGACCCGTGGGAGCGGCTGGCCAAGCTGCGTGAGGCCGTGCCCAACATCTGTACGCAGATGCTGCTGCGCGGCCGCAACACGGTCGGCTACACGCCGTACCCCACCGAGGTCACCGAGACGTTCGTCGCCGAGGCGGCGGCCACCGGGATGGACATCTTCCGGATCTTCGACGCGCTCAACGACGTGTCCCAGATGCGCCCGGCCATCGACGCCGTCCGCGCCACCGGCACCTCGGTCGCCGAGGTGGCCCTCTGCTACACCGCGGACCTCTCCAACCCCGCCGAAACCCTGTACACGCTGGACTACTACCTGCGTCTCGCCGAGCAGATCGTGGAGGCGGGCGCCCATGTGCTCGCCATCAAGGACATGGCGGGGCTGCTGCGCCCGCCCGCGGCCCGTACCCTCGTCACCGCGCTCCGCGAGCGGTTCGACCTTCCGGTGCACCTGCACACCCACGACACCGCGGGCGGGCAGCTCGGCACGCTGATCGCGGCGATCGACGCGGGCGTGGACGCGGTGGACGCGGCGGTCGCCTCCATGGCCGGGACCACCAGCCAGCCCCCGCTGTCCGCGCTGGTGGCCGCCACGGACCACACCGAGCGGGCGACCGGCCTTTCCCTCCAGGCCGTGGGCGACCTGGAGCCCTACTGGGAGGCGACCCGCAAGGTGTACGCCCCCTTCGAATCCGGGCTCGCCTCGCCGACCGGCCGGATCTACCACCACGAGATCCCCGGCGGACAGCTGTCCAATCTGCGCCAGCAGGCCATCGCCCTCGGTCTGGGCGACCGCTTCGAACTCATCGAGGACTGCTACGCCGCGGCCGACCGCATGCTGGGCCGCCTGGTGAAGGTCACGCCTTCGTCGAAGGTCGTCGGTGACCTGGCCCTGCATCTGGTGGGCGCGGGGGTCGAGGCGTCGGACTTCGAGTCGGACCCGGGCAAGTTCGACGTGCCGGACTCCGTGATCGGGTTCCTGCGGGGTGAGCTGGGAGACCCGCCCGGTGGCTGGCCCGAGCCCTTCCGCACCCGCGCGCTGCAGGGCCGTCCGGCGAAGGCCCAGACGCCGCACCTGTCGGACGAGGATCTCGATGCGCTGCGTCAGTCGCCGCGCGCCACGCTGAACCGGCTCCTGTTCCCCGGCCCCACGAAGGAGTTCGACGCGCACCGTGAGGCATACGGGGACACGTCCGTACTGCCGACGCAGGACTTCCTGTACGGCCTGGAGACGGAGACCGAGCACACCGTCACGCTCGACCCCGGTGTCACGCTGCTGATCGAACTGGAGGCCATCTCCGAGGCGGACGAGCGTGGCTTCCGGAGCGTACTGGCCACGCTCAACGGGCAGTTGCGGCCGGTTTCCGTACGGGACAAGTCCGTGGCGACCGACGTGAAGGCGGCGGAGAAGGCGGACCGAGGCAACGCCGGCCATGTCGCCGCGCCGTTCGCCGGTGTCGTCACGCTCCAGGCGGAGGAGGGTGCGTCGGTGTCGGCCGGGCAGACGGTCGCCACCATCGAGGCGATGAAGATGGAGGCCTCGATCACCGCGCAGGCAGCAGGCGTGGTGCGACGGCTGGCCATCGGCAGGGTGCAGCAGGTCGAGGCCGGTGATCTCCTCATCGAGATCGCCTGACGCTCCGGGCCCGCCCGCACATCGGCGGGCGGGCCCGCGTGGGCCGGTCTCAGCTCAGTCTGAACACCGGACCGCGCGGTGTGAACGGCAACGAGGCACCCTGCGGGATCAGGAAGGCGTGCTCGCGCCGGACCCGCAGAGTGTCGCACCGACCGTCGGTGATGACGAGCAGCGGCGCGGTCGGCGGGAAGTCCTCGGCACGCTGCAACAAGTCGACGCCCGGCTGGAGTTCGGTACCTCCGCGGCCGCGGATCCGCACCCGCCCGGCGATCTCGGCCGGCGGCAGGTAGCCGGCGTCGTACGGTGCCGCGTCACAGAAGACGACGCGCGCCGCGGGTACGTCGCGTGCCGCCGCGTACGAGGCGATGGCGCCGAGCGCCTTGCCGAGCAGCGTGCTGTTCATCGAGCCGGAGGTGTCCAGGACGACGCCGAAGGTGCAGCGCTCCGTCTCCTGCGGCGGGAAGTACCGTCCGGCGCGCGGGATGTCGGGGGTCGACGCCTGCCGTCGTGCCGGGCGCGCGTAGGAGCGAACTGCCTCGGGCCGCGGGACGTGCTCGTCGAACCAGCGCGCGAGTCTCGCGTCCCAGGGGACGGGCGGGTGGGCCAGCGCCCGGATCTCCTGGACGAGACCGGCGGGCAGGAGTCCGCGCTCCCCGTACTGGTGCAGATCGAAGCCCTGGACCAGCCCGCGCCGGTAGAACTCGTCCAGATCGGTGTACGCACGGGCCTCGGCGTGCGGCAGCGGCTCGCCGAGGATGTCCCCGGTGCCCCGGCCCCGCAGGGTGGCGAGGCGGCGCTGCCTGCGCAGGTCGGTCGCAATGCGGTCGTACACCTCCTCGGCGGACAGCCCGCGCAGGCCGGGGTCGTACAGCAGCCCCTCGGGCATGTCACCGACGCGCATCTGGACGAGCCAGTCGTTGACGACGTAGTCCGCCGCGACGTTGAAGAGGAACGGGTCTCGGCCGCCGCGGCGTTCACCGTGGCGCAGGGCGGCGTGCAGCATCTCGTGGGCGAGGACGAAGCGCCATTCCTCGTCGGAGAACGTTCGCAGGGGGTTGATGTAGATCTCGCCCGCGACGGAGCTCACCGCGGCGATGGCGATGCTCTGCGAGCGGGCCAGTTCGGCGTCGGCGACGACCGTGAGTCCGGCGGCTAGTCCGCCGAGCAGGGGGTAGGAGGAGACGAACCAGTTCAGGGCCCGGTCCCAGGGCTGCTGCGGTGCGCGCACACCGGTGACGCTGTCGCGGCGGCCGCCCGCGACGTCCATGGCGGCGGAGACACTGCGGGTGAGGGCGTGCGCGAACGAGGTCTCCCAGTCCGGGACCGCGGAGTTGTTCCAGGTCCTCCAGGTGGTGAGTACCTGGTCCGGGTGCTCCCCAGCGGCTCCGCAGTGCTCGTACAGGGCGGGGATGCCGTCGCGGCGCCAGCGGGCGGCGAGCTGCTCCTCGTCGCCACCGGGGTAGGAGTCCGGCAGGTCGGTGGGTGGACGGCCGGTCGGGTGGGTGAGCAGGAAGCGGTTGACGACCACGCAGCGTGCCGCGATATCGAACCGGTCGGGCTGTTCGCGCGGGTCGTCGGCGGAGGCCGGCACATGGCCGAAGCCCAGGTGCAGCAGGCAGTGGGCCAGGACCCAGGCCCACTCGGCCGGTTCGGCCCGTTTGGCGGGGTGGAGATGGACGGTGCCGTTGGAGGTCACGGCGGCCAGTCCCCCGGCCGGAGTCAGCACGCAGTCGGCCTGTCTGCATACGGACGCGTCGACGGCGGCGAAGGCGGGGTTGCGTTTGGCCATGGCCAGCCCTGCGGCGAACGCCTCGGCAGCCGGGTCGGACGCGCCGCCCTTGCTGCCCTTTCCGCCCTTGCCTTTCGCCCGGCGGCCGGTGGCGGCGTTCATCGGCGGGCCTCGACCAGCCTGGGCATGTCGCGTGCGGCGTCGACGAGGAACCAGGCGGGCAGCACCGGCCGGCCGTCCGTGTCGTCCGCGATGACGGTCTGCGCCACCTCGACGGAGATCTCGGCCAGCTGCACGAGCAGTGACTTGGCCCGGTAGGCGGTCTGGCGCATGGACGCCGAGACGTGTTCCCTGCGCCGCGGCAGCTCCTTCACGAGCCGGCCTCGGAACGCCTCGGCCAGGTAGTACAGCAGGTCACGGTCCTCGACCCGGGCGGGCCACGAGGCATCGCCCTTGAGGATCGCCTCGATACCGAAGGAGTGGCGCACGATCTTCGCGTAACCGCAGAAGGAGACGGCGTGCGCGGGGGTGAGCGTGCCGTGCACGACCACCTTCAGCGTCTCTTCGCCGATGTCCGGCCCGAAGGAGTGCAGTGCGTCGGAGAGCATGTGCCAGGACCGGGGTGTCGAGAACGGCTCCTCGGTCTTGGGCGGCTGGGACCAGAGGTGGTCGGGCCGGTCGACGAGATAGTCCGTCACCCACGGATGGACACCGTTCTCCCCCGCCCACACCAGCCAGTCCGCTGCCGAGGCCCGCAGATGGACATGGGTGAGCCGGTTGACCAGCGCGGACGCGATGGGCCGTGCCAGCGCGTTTTCCGTGGCACGGTTGCCGGCCCCGATGACGACGGAGCCGACGGGCAGCTCGTACGATCCGATCCTCCGGTCCAGGATCAGCGAGTAGAAGGCCTTCTGGACGTCGGGGGTGGCGGCGTTGAGCTCGTCGAGGAAGAGACAGTAGGGCTCGTCGCGGGCGATGGCCTCCGGCGGGCAGAACACGGAACGGCCGTCGCGGATCTGCGGCACGCCGATCAGGTCCTCCGGCGCGAGTTGTGTCCCGAGGAGGCTGACACACTCCATTCCCAGCGATTCGGCGAACTTCCGCACGAGCGAAGACTTCCCGATTCCGGGCGCTCCCCACAGGAAGACGGGGCGCACCGTCGCGAGCCCCAGCAGCAGTTCGGGGATCTGGGCGGGAGTGACGGTGACGGCGGCCTGCACGCTGGGGGTTCCTTCGGGGCTGGGGAGTCCGAGTCCGCCCAGTATGCGGAGGCCGGATGCCGCGCGCAGCCGAGTTTCCGCCCGTCGGCACCCCTGCCGCGAGGGACGTCGGAGGAACGCTCCGCGTCCACGGCACGTGGCCCTGGGCTGAGCCGGGCCGGGGGCAGTCCACGGAACCGGGTTCAGCCTCTTCGCCGCCGGTCAGCTTCCATCGGTAGTAGTTCCACGAGTGCCAGCCCATGCCGACCACGTAGCGGAACTGATCGGAGTAAAGACGGGCGAACAGCTTCGCGTTACCGCGGTCGGTCAGTGCGTCCGGGAGCACACCCGCGGTGTCAGCTACCGGTTCCGGGTGGCGGGCGTCGGACTGCTGGGCAGGAAGGAGAGGCTGCTCCGGAGAGGCTGCGGCTGTGTTCATGGATCTGTTCGGCTGCCCTCTGCGCGTCGAAGCGCGCCGACTCGGCGTTCATGACCGTCCTCGAAGATGGACTCGGTGCTCGGCATCCGCGCAAGCCACACGGCGGGCAGTCCTGCCTTCTGGAGCCGGGACCACCGGCCTGTCCCGGAAGAGCTCCTGCCCGCACGCACCCTTGCCCCGCGACGCAGCGGGATCCGCCGGCGGGGTCTCAGGCTGAGAGGGCAACGACTGTGCTTCTCGATACGTACTGGAACCATGCCGCTCACTCCGGCCCCGTCGGCCAAGGCCTCACACAGAGGGAGGCTCAACGGGACTGACGGGACTGAACCTTTCAGTTATGAGCGGAGCTGAACCGGCTCATCGCGACCGGTCCCGTCGACGCCGCCGACAGCGCGTCGACGAGGTCGGTGCCCACAGGGAGGCCACCCGGCTTCACACCGAACGCTTCTCCCAGGCCGTCGCCAAGCTCGGCTCCGACTCCCCGGCAGTCCGGCTCGGTGGGGTCCACGCCCTGGCCGGCCTTGCCGACGACAGCCTGCGCCAGACCTGCATCGACGTCCTGTGCGCCTACCCGGACCGACGGGCGCCGTCATGTCCATTTTGTCGGCTCGGATATCGCATTTATCCGAGGTGATCAGGGTCACAGGGAGGAAATCAAGATCCTTTGTCGTTCCGGGGGCTGCCCACGCCCAGAAGTAGGGGAACCTCCCCGTAACCGGCAAGGAGCCATCATGACCACCGCACCCCAGCGCTGCACCCCCACTCCCCTCCTCAAGGTGACGACCATCGCCTCGCGGAGGGGCGAATGGGCCGTGCCTGACCGCGCCGCGCAATGCAGCGAAGAAGCGAACCGGTCCGTGCACAGGTCAGGCTGGGATCCGTTCGACGCGTTGCTCCGAAGCTTCCTGCTCGGCCTCGCCGAGACGTTCTTGAGCTGGTCAGTCGAGGGGATCACAGTCCGGTGGGACCGGGGCTCTGCACACTTTGAGACGGAACTCTGGGATTCGGGGGGTGGCGCCGCGCTCCAGGTCACCCTCACCCCGACGTTGCTGGACATGCCAGCTCGCGCTGCTCTGCTAGCCGTTCTTGCTGCCCGCAATGCCGCGATCGAAGGCGACCACGGGACCGTCGACGCATTCGCGCGCGACATCCTCGGCATCGCCCGGCCCGAGCTGTGCCGCGACGGAGTGATCACCGCGCTGCTCGGCGACTGGGTTCACCAGCTCGGCAGCTACCTGACCGACCCCGAACTGCTTCGGATCCTGCACGAATACACCGGGGCCGAGCGCAGACGATGGGAACCACTCTGGGAACGGAGAGCCAACGGCAGACGGGTAATGCTGACAGGCGTCACCCTTACCGACGGCATCACCCTGGATGACGTCCTCCCGGACCACCGCATGACCGAGGACCTGGCGCTGCATCACCAACTCGACGACGAGCGGCTCCGCACGGTCCTGCGAGGTCTCACGGCTGACGAGGCCGCCGTTGCCGCCCGGTGGGCTCAAGGCGCCGGCACCTGGACCGAATCCGCCCTCGGTGCCGACCTGCCTGCGGCCTACGGCGAGCGAGTGCGCCGCAAGCTCCACCGCCTCGGCGCTCGCCAGACCCAGCGCGCGGCGGCGGTGGCCCGGTGAGCGAAATCCTGTACGCCGCCGTCCCCGAGTTCCTCGGCGGCCTCACCACAGCACTCGTTCTCCTTGCCGGCGGAGCTGCCCTGCGTGCACTCCGCCACAGGTCGAAGTCCTAACAGCCTGAGCCGAAGACACGGCAACACTCCCTGCAGGAGCCCTCGCACATGTCCGTGCGAGGGCTCCTCTGCACACCCTTGTTGGACACCAGAAGCGAACGGGGACTAGGGCCGGCGCTGTCGCGTCCCATCTGTCCATGAACTGATCGGTTGATGTACACCTCCCCTCCGGTCTGAGGACGGCGACGATATGACCGGCGATGATCTCCTTGCGGTCTTGCAGGGCATTGCCCGCCTCGCACCCCGGATGGACTGGCCGCCGGGGTTGAGAGCGGAGGCGGCCTGTTCGGCTCAGGCAAACATGTCCCGTCTGCTGCGAATACGGGTGGCGGCCTCTACAGCTGGAGCTTCTGACCATCCCCCCGCGAGGGCCGCTCGTTCTTGACGCCGCTGCACGCCAGGAGCTCAGTCCCGGTGGCGTCGAAGCACAGGGTGAAGAACCAAGACCGGTCTGCTGCGACGATGTTGCCGGTACGCAGCTGCTCGTCGCGGTGCCGAGTGCGGAGGATCTCAACGCTCTCGTCAAGGCCGAGGGTCGTCAGACCGATCTTCAACGACCACCTCAGCCTTGACGCAGCAATGCCGAGGACCATCCACTGAGGCGGCTGTCCGCCAAAGAGCATGACCTCGCCGCCGGCGGCGATAGCGTCGCGTGCTGCCTCGCAGGCACTGGTCTGGTCTTTGAGCATCGCGGTGATGTCAGGCTGACTTGGGTTCTCGTTCTCGGTGGCCATGCGGCGACTGTAGGGAGCGAATGGGGGCGTTGCCACGGGATTCGGCGTGGCCTGCGCGGGGCCGTTGGGCCGTGGTGAGCCATCAGGCCGCCTACCCGGCGGAGGACGTCCGTCGACGACGATGCTACTTCGTGCTGATGGCCGCAGCCTGTGTGCGGCATCGTTCCAGCCCTGCAGCCACCTCTTCGTGGTCCGGGCGGTCCTGCCTGGCCAGGAGTTCGCCAGCCGCAGTCATCGCTGCCCAAAAATCGGGTGGTTTGCCGCGCCCCTCCCGGAACCGGGTTTTGGCGAAGTAGAGGAAGATCTTCGTGAGCTCCCCAGCGCGAAACCACGCGAGCAAGCTGCCGGGATAGCCTCCGCGGGCACCAGCAGCGATTCCCAAGAGGGCGCGGATGCGCTCCTCGTGTTCCTCAAGTACTCGGTCCACGATGAAGACGTTCTCAAACTTGAGAATGAAGGCGAGGTCCCTCTCCTCACCCGCCGCGAACTCCGAGAAAAGTGGCTCGACCTCGCGGAGCCGGGCCTCGGCGTCAGTCCGGGGCACACCCAGGGCCAAGCACACGGCCAACAGGCAGACACCCCACTTGCCGGTCCTCGCGGTCAGCTCAGCGAAGACCTCCTCGTCGCTCTGCCCTGCGGCGAGCATCTCCTGCGCCTCCAGAACCAGCGCGCCCTCGCCCTCCCCATGACTCATGGCGAGAGGCTACCGCCAAGGCGCGATGGCTGAGCCAGCCGTGATCCCCTCGCTCACCGATAGGCAGCACGAAGCTGCCCAGCCAGCGGGTGTGAAGCGCAACAGCGCCGGATTGCAGCCCTATTCCGCACATTCGAATATCCGAAGCTACCGACAGCTCCCTCGCGGACCCGGAGGACACCGAGCCGCTCACGTCCGTGCCACGCGAATTTCGCGACAGCGACCTTGTCGGAGACAGCCCGTCGTACTCGATCAGGCCGTGCAAGCCCGGCCGAGTCACCCGCTCGGCCACTCAGCGGGGCAGACCGAGCTCGCCCGCCCGCAGTCCGGCCTGGAAGCGTGAACCGGCCTCCAGCGCGGCCATCAGCTCGGCCACGCGCCGCCGGTAGGTACGGAGCGAGACGCCGAGGCGCCTGGCGGCCGCGGCGTCGGTGAGTCCCGAACCCAGCGCTTCGAGGATCGTGCGGCCTTCGCCGTCGAGATGGGGAACGTCTCTGCGCAGATAGGTGTCGAGGTCGGCCGAACTGTCCCAGATCGCCGAGAGCAGCGACAGCACCCCGTCGACCATGGTCTGCGATGTCGTCACGCTGTACTCACGGCCCGCGGGCGTCTCCCGTCCGGCGAGGATCATCACCCGCCGGTCGATGACGATGGTCTCGTGCGGCAGCGGCGCGCCGCTGATCCGGACGAGGGCGCCCTCGCCCTGTACCCGCCGAAGGTGCGCACGGGCCTCCTCATCGGCGAGTGCCACCGGGCTGAGCAGTTTGCGGGAGGTGAGGGCCGGGGGATCCGCAGCACGCATCCGGAGCCGGATCGCGGCCCTGGCTTCCGGCTGCGACCAGGTGTTCAGGTCCCGGGCGGCGCACAGGAAGTCGGTGCTCGCGGACGCGAAGAGATGACCGGCACGCTCGATCAGCTCCGCATCCCCTTGGACTGAGAACATCTGTTCATTCCGCACCTCTCCAGTCTGGCAGCAAGCTGCCACGAGCTCGCCGGTCGTCCTTCTGAAGGACACGATGAGCTCCATGACGATCAAGACGTTCTCCCTCGGCGGAGACCTGGACATCAACCGTCTCGGCTTCGGCGCGATGCGCCTGGCGATGGGTACCTTCGACGGTCCGGCGCGAGATCCCGGGACCGGCATCGGTGTGCTCCGCCGCGCCGTGGAGCTGGGCGTGAACCACATCGACACGGCAGGGTTCTACGGCAGAGGCGCGGTGCGGGCCAACGAGCTGATCCGCACCGCGCTGACGCCCTATCAGGACGAGCTGGTGATCGCGACGAAGGTGGGTCCGCTGCCCGGACCGAACGGCGTGCCGAGCGGGCAGGCGACGCCCGGTCAGCTGCGCGCCCTGGTCGAGACGGATCTGCGCGCCCTGGGGCTGGAGCGGCTCGATCTCGTCTATCTGCGGGTGGGGGGCATCACCGGACCGGGCGGCGAGTCCATCGCCGAACGGTTCACGGTACTGGCCGAGCTCCGGAACGAGGGGCTGATCCGGCACCTCGGCGTCAGCAACGTCAATGCCGCACAGCTCACCGAGGCCCGGACGATCGCGCCCGTCGCGGCCGTGCAGAACGAGCTCAGCGATGAGGCAGGACTGCTCGCGGAATGCGAGGCGTCCGGCATCGCGTACGTGCCGTACTTCCCGCTCGGCGGAGGCCGCACCCCGCTCGACACCGACCGGCTCGGCAAGGTCGCAGCGCGGCTGGGCGCGACCACCGCCCAGGTACAGATCGCCTCGCTGCTGGCGATGTCGCCGTCCGTCCTGGCGATTCCGGGTACCGGTTCCCTCGGTCATCTGGAGGAGAACCTGGCAGCGGGTGACCTCGTTCTCGGCGAGGAGGACCTGTCCTACCTGCGGGGCCCGGCCTAGAGTCCCTCGTTGAGCGGCTGCGTGCGCGGTGGCCCGAGTGGCGGGCCGGTTCGCCGGGGGGCCGGGGCGGTTCGGGGCGGTTTCAGACGCCTGCCGCCCGCGGCCGGTGTTCCGGTAGCCAGCGCACGGCGAAGGCCACGGCGTGGGTGAGCTCGAACAGCCGGCTGTCAGCTGCCCCCACCGTGCCCCGTGCCACCGGGCGCTCCTCCTCGAAGGCCGCACCGAGGTCGTCGAAGCCGTCGGCGGAGATGGAGGTATCGCTCACCGTGCTCCAGCGGCGGCCCTGCGGGGTCATGGCTGCGAAGGAGTTCTGTACCCGCGGCCCCGGAACGCGGTATTCGGCCAGGTGGAACGCGGTGCTGGCGTCGAATCCCGCGCCCAGGAGGAGAATCCGCGCGCCCGCTTCCTCCAGTCGTGCCAGCGGGCTGCGCTCGCCGAGTCGGCAGTCGAGTGCGTGGCCGTCCACGATCGCGGAGGCGTGGGGTCCCACCGCCGCGAAGGAAGTCTGCGGGTGGCTGCTGCGGAGAGCCCCGGGCCAGGTGCGGAGCGTTTCCGGGATGATGCCAACGCCCAGGCAGGGTGTGGTGCGCGCGTCGAACGGCGGCATCGACGCGCGGATGCCGTCCCACCAGTCCTCGGGCACAGGCGGATTACCCCAGAACGCCGGGTCCGAATTGTCGCCGGAGTGCGTCGGAACCACCAGGGTCCCCTCGGTTCCGACTGCGTCCAGCAATGCCTGGACCACGGCAGGGGGGCCGCCGCAGACCCAGCCGAGCGAGCTGAGCGAAGAGTGGACGAGGAGGGTCTCCCCTGGACGTACACCCAGTGCTCGCAGGTCGGAGGCGAGTGACTCGCGCGTACACATCGGCCCGGTCGGAGGCTTGATCGTCATGACCGGTCAGTCTCCGGGGCGGGCTGCCCCGGCACCAGTGGTTTTCCCCTCAGCCGGCCCGCGCGAGTGCCTCACGACAGAGCCGTGGCGCCACGCGGCCGTGCCGGTACGCGGAACGCGGTCCGACGAGACCGGTTTGCCTGCTCGGACGAGACCGGGTTTGCCGGCCCGCCCACTTCGACCCGGGCTCGGTCCGCTGGACGGACGGCAGTCCCGCCTCGCGCCCCGTCCTGGCCGCTCTGCGTACCGCGGGATTCACGTACGACCCACGCCATCACCGGCTCACCCTCAGTGGGCCCAGGCACTTCCCGCTGCCGTTCCGCTACGTCGGCGCCGACCCCGAGAACGGCCCGAACCACACGGGGCAGCCCGCTGTCGGCTCGTACGACGAACCGGCACACGAATGAGGCAGGGTCCGGAACCTGAAGGTTCCGGACCCTGCCTCGACAGTAGCGGGGACAGGATTTGAACCTGCGACCTCTGGGTTATGAGCCCAGCGAGCTACCGAGCTGCTCCACCCCGCGTCGTTGTGTTCCCCACCGTATGCCATCTCGGCGCACCCCGTGACCACCTGCTCCGCTCAAGCCCGGCACACCGGGCCGCCCGAACAGCCAACACGCCCTCGCGGCAAGGGCGTTCCTCACCCCGTAAGCCGATTCCCGGCGGCGAGGAATCCTCCGCCCCGGTCGCTGCACCGCCCGGCGGCGGTGCGCAGGACCGGCCGAACGAGCTGGAGGCCGATGCGGCAAACGGCATCCGGCGTAGGGTAGTTGCCTCAGGTGACTACACAGAGGGAGTAGACGCATGCCGGTCGCACTCGGTCTTGGTCTGCCGCAGATGAAGCAGTACGACATCGGCCGCGACGTCGCCGTCGTGGCGCGCGCCGCGGAGGCCGTCGGGTACGAGAGTCTGTGGGTGTTCGAACGGGTGCTCTTTCCCGAGCCCGCGACCCAGGGACTGTACGGCGTGCCGGGGCTGGCCTGGCCCGATCAGTACCGCAGTGTCGCCGATCCGCTGGTCACACTCGCGCTGGCCGCCGCGGTCACCGAGCGGGCCCGACTCGGCACGAGTGTTCTGGTCGCTCCCTTGCACGTACCGTTCCAGCTGGCCCGTTCGCTCGCGTCGCTCGACGCCGCCAGTGGCGGGCGCGTGATCGCCGGCCTGGGCACGGGATGGTCCCTGGACGAGTACGCGGCCGCTTCCGTCGCCCCTTTCGAGAAGCGCGGTGCGGTCCTGGACGAGCTGCTCGATGTGTGCGCTGCCGTCTGGGGGCCCGACCCCGTCTCGTACAAGGGGAATCTGACCACGATCGCGCCGTCCGAAGTGGGCCCCAAGCCTGCCCGTCCCATCCCCGTGTACCTGCCCGCCGGCAGCGCCCGGGCCACGCGCCGGCTCGTCGACCGGGCCGACGGCTGGATGCCCGTCGCCATGGGTGTCCCGCAACTGGCCGAGCAGTGGAAGCGGGTGCGGGACGTCGCCGCCGAACGCGGACGCCGGCGGCCGATCGGTGTCTGCGCCCGAGCCAACGCCCGGTACAGCACGACGGCCGTGCCCAGCGAGGGGCGACAGCCCTTCCACGGCAACACCGCGCAGATCGTGGAGGACCTCGTCGCCCACGCCGCCACGGGGGTGCCGGAGATCATGCTCGATCTCCAGGGCACACTCCGTGACGCTTCACAGCTCGTCGACGTGGCGACCGAGGTGTACGAGAGGGCACGGGCAGCAGGGGTCTGAGCGGCGCTCGCGCCGGGCCGGTCCCCCTCTGTGCCTGCACACCGGCTAGTTTCTCGGGGTCGGGCTCAGTGGCGACCTGTAGACGGAGGAACGTGCCCCATGGACGACCGCAACGCGCTGGCCGAACGGTTCGAGGAGGACAGGAATCACCTGAAGGCGGTCGCGTACCGGATGCTGGGTTCGGCCGGTGAGGCCGACGACGCCGTTCAGGAGGCCTGGCTGAGGGCCGCTCAGGCAGACATCAGTGGCGTGCAGAACCTCACCGGGTGGCTGACCACGGTGGTGGGCCGGGTCTGTCTGAACATGCTCCGCACCCGCCGTACCCGGCGTGAGGATCCTCTCGACGTGTACGACCGGACCCCCGGCCATGACGAGGGGGACGACCCGGAGCAGGAGGCCCTGCTCGCCGACTCCGTCGGTCTGGCCCTCCTTGTGGTACTCGACACACTGACACCGGCGGAACGCCTCGCCTTCGTTCTGCACGACATGTTCGCGGTGCCCTTTGCCGAGATCGGCCCGCTGATCGACCATTCCACGGACTCCGCCCGCCAGCTCGCGAGCCGTGCCCGCCGCCGGGTGAAGGGCGGCGCCACGACGCCGGACGCGGATCTGCGCCGTCGCCGACGGGTGGTCGAGGCCTTCCTGTCCGCCTCCCGCGGTGGGAACTTCGACGCGCTGCTCGCGCTGCTGCACCCCGATGTGGTGCTGCACGCCGACCGGTCGGTCACTCCGACCCCCGAGCCCGTCGTGGTCCGAGGAGCACGCACCGTGGCGACGGGGGCGATGGCCGCCACCGGACGCGCTCTGTTCACCGGGGTCGCGCTCGTGGACGGGGCGGTCGCGCTGGCGATGGCGCCGCAGGGACGACTGCGTCTGGTTCTCGGCTTCACCATCGTGGACGGGCTGATCACCGAGATCGACGTCGTCGCGGATCCGGAACGGATCGGTGGGCTCCGCATCGACGTCCTCGACGACTGACACCCGCCCGGGTCCGGTCGCCGACACGATGCCGGCCGGACCCGGGCCCGGCTCCCCGGACCGTTGTCGTACCCCTGTGGCAGGGTTTCCCGGGCGCCTGGACCGGGCGTTCCGATCCCACTGTCGTACGCAGTCGCACGGCTGCCGAAGGAGTGCTCCCCATGTCCGGACCCGCCGATGTCCGCACGTCGCTCGCAGCTGCGGCCGCACTGCTCGCGCCCGCCCACCGGGCCGTCGCCGAGCAGGTGCTGCACGCGTTCGACCATGCCGGTGCGTATGTGCGCGACCACGCCGGCCGGCTGGCTGACCGGGGCATCGACGAACCGGTGCCCGACCTCTCCTGGCTAGCCCTCATCGACGCCCTGTCCGACCACCGCCTGCTCGCGGAGTTCGACTGGAAAGAGGACCCCCAGGAGATCCGGTCCCAGTTGCGGGGGCTCGACTCGCGCCCGTCCGTGGATCCTTGGGTGCTCGTCGGGGAGGACGAGATGCGCCTTCCGACCGATGAGTTCCTGCATGCCTGCGGGCGGCACTACGGAGAAGTCGGTGCGGCGCTCGCCGTGCTCGACATCGAGTCGGACTGCTACCCCGTGGTGTGTCTGCGGGCCGCACGGGTCCAGGAGCTGACCTCCCTCGCGCGGCGGGCGGGTTTCAGCGCGTGGGCGCTCGGTTCCTGACACCGGGCCGGGAGTACGGGAGCATCGCCTTGCCCGCTTCGCGCCACCGACCAAGGGAATCCGAGGCGGGCGACGCCGATCGCCGTGACTGGCGGTCCCGCGACGGGCCGACCCTGCGACGGGACGGCGGACGGTCCCCCGCCTGGGCCGTCACACCGCGGGCTGCGCGGAACGCCGGTAGCTGACGCCGTCCTTGGTCCGAGCCAGCAGGCCGCCGATGACCAGATAGCGGCGGAGCGCGGCGCAGTCCTCATGGACGGTGAGGAGGGCGTCGTTCACTTCGCGTTCGGTGTACGTCCGATCAGGCTGGAACAGCGTTTCCGCAAGGTGGTCGAGGAGCTGTGCGCGACGGGCTGTCTTGCGCGGGATCGTCGTCAGCCGCCCCTGGGAGAAGAGTGCGGCCACGCCATGGCTGGAGCTTGATCGGTTGTCGTGCATGGCCCGGAGCCTCTCAGCCGGATCCGGTGCGCTGCAACACATTTCTCCGGAAGGCCCCGGCCGGAGCTGCGGCAACGAGCCGCCGTGTGTCCGATCCCCGCCCCGGGGGCGCGCACGTTGACGTGTGGGTGTTCCCACGGTTTCCTACTGCGATGACCGAACTTCGTATCGAGCGGGTGGACGGTGACGCCCTGCTCCAGGACTGGCGGTACGTCCACAACGCGATCATCCCCACGGCATTGCTGTCGCTCGCCGAGGTGCGCGAACGCGCCGGCCGCAACCGCCTCGACGTCGCGTATCTCGGCGACGTGCCGATGGGCTGCTCGACCGTGCGGCCGCCGGCCGGCGCCGCTTCGGCGGCCACCGTGATCGCCCGGGTGCTGCCGGCGTACCGGGGCAGGGGATTCGGCGGACAGTTGTACGCGCGCGGGCTGGCGGAGGCGCGCGAGGCCGGCGCCGAGGTGATCGAAACGTGTGTGCTGGAGTCCAACCCGGAGGGGCTGCGCTTCGCGCTCGGCCGTGGATTCGTCGAGACCGAACGGTACGTACTCCCGGGTGACAGCGTGCCGTTCATCGATCTGAGGCTGGTCTGACAGCGCCGCAGAAGACGGCACTACGGGAAGACAAAGGCGAGACGAGTCGGAGTCGAGACAAGTCGGAGCGAGGAAGGACAGGGCTGACGGAATGCCTCGGCGAGGGAGGACGACGCTCTGCGGGTGCTCGCAGAGCGCCGGCCGTCAGTCCTGAAGGGCGGCGAGTTCGCGCACCGTCGCCATGTCGCTGAAGGGGATCAGCTGTTCGCCGACGATCTGGTAGGGCTCGCTGCCCTTGCCCGCTACCAGGACGATGTCGTCGGGTCCGGCGGCCGACAGGGCGAAGGCGATCGCCTCGCGCCGGTCCGGGCGGCGCTCGAACCTCGTTCCCGTGCCCCTGAGGCCCCGAGTGATCTGGTCCATGATCGCCTCGGGGTCCTCGTGCCGGGGGTTGTCGGAGGTCAGGACGCACAGGTCGGACCGGGACCCGGCGATCTCACCCATCCGCGCCCGCTTGGTGACGTCCCGGTCTCCCCCGCAGCCGAACACCGTGATGACCCGGCCCCGGGCGAAGTCCCGTACGGCGCTGAGCACCTTGTCGAGGGAGTCCGGGGAGTGCGCGTAGTCCACGATCACCGCTGTGCCGCGCGGCGTCTCGAACCGTTCGAGCCGACCGGGGACCGGCGGCATCCGGTCGAGCGCGGCCACCAGCCCGGCGAGTTCGTGTCCCAAGAGGTGGCAGGCCGCCACCGCTGCGAGTGCGTTGGAAACGGAGAAGCGCCCCGGCACCGGGATCGCCGCCGGGTACTTGGTGCCTTCGTGGTGGAGGATGAAGCGGGTACCGAAGGCGTTCATGCTGAGGTCGGTGGCCCGGTAGTCGGCCGGCGCGTCGATCCCGTACGTGGTGACCATTCCCGGCATCGTCGGCACGATCGCGGCCCCCACGGGGTCGTCCGCGTTGACCACCGCTCTGCGGCACAGACCCTGGAAGAGGCGGAGCTTGGCGTCGCGGTAGTGCTCCATCGTGCCGTGATCGTCCAGATGGTCCTGGGTGAGGTTGGTGAAGACGCCCACGTCGAGAAAGGCACGGTCCACCCTGTGGTGCAGCAGACCCATCGAGGTGGCCTCCAGGACCACCGTGGCGACTCCCTGGTCGCGCATGTGGCCGAGGAGGTACTGGAAGTCCGGTGACTCCGGCGTGGTCAGGACCGAGCGGGGCATCGGGATCAGAGCGTCACCGATCCGGCTGCCGGCCGTTCCGATCACTCCGACCTTCGAGCCCTCGGCGATCCTCAGCACGGACTCCACCATGGAGGAGACCGAGGTCTTCCCGTTGGTGCCGGTGACGGCCACCATCTCCATGGACCGGCCTGGTTCTCCGAAGTAGCGGGAGGTGACGACCGCCGCCGCGGTCCGCGCGTCCGGCACCCGCACCACGCACGCGCCGGTGCCCGCGGCGCGCACGGCCGCCAGGATCTCCGGCGCCTCGCTCTCCAGGAGCACGGCGACGGCTCCGCGGGCCAGCGCCGGACCGATGGCCTCGGGACCGCCCTCGCGGTGCTCGGGTACGGCGATGTACAGCGAGCCGGGCGTGACGCGATGGGCGTCGAAGCAGGCTCCTGCGGTGATCGGGGTCTGTGGATCGCCGAGGAGGACCTCGTGATCGTGACCGGCCAGCAACTCCCTCAGATTCATGCAGGGGTCCTCTCGAAAGTGCGCCTGGGCCCGTCGGCCGCCGTCGTGGGGTTGCCGACGGCGCGCCGCGTGAGCCGCGCATGGTGCGGGGTGCTGCGGTGTGCGCAGCGAAGGGGGTGGTACGGCTCCGGTGGCGGAGCGTGAGTGGGCGGCCGGGACGGAGTGCGTCGCGGTGCGGCCGGCTGCGGTGAGTCCCGGTCAGCCGTGACCGTGCAGGGCGCGGCAGCGCGCCAGGGGAGCGGCGGGGCCCGGCAGGTGGGGCACCTGTCGCAGGCACTCCCTCACCGCATCTGTGTGACCCATGGGTGGAGTGTACGTCCCGTGGACGGTGCCGGCTCCCGGTCGTCGTCGTGGTCACGGGCGGGGGTGGTCGGGGGCAGGCGCTCGGGCGGTGGCACGGGGCGCCACGACCGGTCCCGGGTGGTGCCCGGAGCACACACCGGGGGCCTGCCGCGCGGTGCTCCGCGCGACAGGCCCCCGGGACCGGTCCGACTACGTCAGGCCGTGTGCAGCGTCAGCCCGTACCGGTTCAGGATCTCGTTGATCGGCTGGTGCCAGGTCTCACCGCCGGAGCTGCAGTTGCCCCAACCGCCCGAGGTGACGCCCTGTGCCTGGTCGCCGCTGATGAAGGATCCACCCGAGTCGCCCGGTTCGGCGCATACGCTCGTCTTGGTCATCTGGTGGACCGCGCCCTGGCTGTAGTTCACCGTCTCATTGGTGGCGAGTACGTTCCCGCAGTGCCAGTGGGAGGTGGAGCCGGAGCGGCAGATCGAGGCGCCGACCGGGGCCACGGCGGATCCCCGGACCAGCTGGTCCGAGACGGTGCCCCAGCCCAGGACCACGGGGACGGTCCACCAGCCGTTGCCCACACTGACCCAGGCGTAGTCGTTGTCGGGGAAGGAGGATCCCTGGAAGTTGCCTATCCCCGACCCGTCCCAGCCACTGACCGAGGCGCCCGCCTGGCCGCAGTGTCCGGCGGTGACGAAGCCTCCGTACACGGAGAAGCCGATGGAGCACCGGACGTTCCCCGTGTAGTACGGGTCGCCGCCGACGGTCCCGGCGGAGAAGGTCCGCGGCGCCTCGGCGGTCTGCTGGACGACGACGGGGCCGGCGTCACGGGCACGTTCGACGAACTTTTGGACATCGTTGTCGGAGCGCGCCGAGGAGACGACGTTCACCACGACCTTGTTGGCCTCGGGGTCGACGTGCCAGCTGCTCACGCCTGCGGGCGCCGGGAGCCGGTCGAGCTTCGCCTTGACGGCGTCGAGGCTGCGCGCGGTGTGCGCCACCAGGCGCACGGCGGCGCCCGTCGCCCGTACAGCGTCCGCCCGGTGCTCGCTGGTGACGGCGACGGTGAGATCCCCCGTCGACGGGTCGAACCAGGAACCGCCGTACGACGTCCCGGCGGCGCGTTGCGCGTCGGGCTGGATCGCGGTCGCCGTCTTCTCCGCGGAGAGGCGCGCCCTTGCCTGGCTTTCCGTCAGGCCGAGGTCCTTCTGCATGGCGGTCAGCAGACCGGCGGATGCCTGGCGCGCATCGGTGACGGTGCGGGAGTCGGCGGTGGGGGTGTCCGCGGCCGAGGCGGACGGGAAGCCGGCTCCCGCCCAGGCTCCGACGAGGAGCACGGCGGACAGGGCGGTGCGTAAAGCCGTGGTGCGTCTCATGGTTTGGCCCTTCTGTTGTTCCGGTGGTGTGGGGGAGGAACAGCAGGCGTCCGGGAGGCGTCGTGCTTGAGAGCGCTCTCAGAGTGTGCCGATCGGGACTGTAGCGGAGTAGCGATTGCAGGTCCATGCCAATGACCGCCCCGGGAGTGACAACGAGACGTCGGGCACGGCCAGTTGCCCACCGGCCCGCGAAACGTCCGGCTTCGGCACCTGCCGCCCGGCGGCAGGGACAGGCGCACGCTCCACCGATCCCGCAAGGACCTGCCGACGCCCCGGACAGGGACCGCGGACGACCCTCCCCACCTGCGGCGTTCGCACCGCGAGGACCACCGGGGGCCGGGCTTGCGATGGGGCGGCGCGGCCGGCAGGCAGCACTTCGCGGGCGGCGCGCACAGGCCAGGGCGCGAACGTGCCCGGTGCACGTTCGCGTCAGACCGGCCACGACCTGAAACAGGCACGCCCGGACGCGCACCTCCACGGAGACGACCCCTTGTCCGGACGGGCCTTCAATTCGAGGAGCTGGGCGGCGAGTCGGGGCGGGGCTGCCGGGAAGTGCCTGCTACACGTCCGGACCGCGCGCGATCCAGCCCGGCGAATCGAGCCGGATCACGCGATCACCGACGAGCGATCTGAGCGCCTCCTCGACGGTCGCGAGGGAAGCCGCACCCACCTGCTCCTCCCACTGCCCGCGCATCTCGTCGAAGATCGCTTCACCCTGCCGCAACAGGGCAAGTCCACGCTCGGTGACGTGCAGCCGCGTGCGGCGACCGTCGGCCGGGTCGGGCCGGCGCGCCACGTACGTGCGCTCTTCCAGCGTCGCGACCGTCTTCGCGGCCGCCTGCCTCGTCACCGACATCCTGCGGGCGAGTTCGGAGACGCTGTCGGCGCCGGACAGGATCGAGTGGAGCGCGAAGTCGTGCACCGACCGCACATCCTCGTACCCGCGCTCGGAGAGCTCCGCGGTGGCTCGGTCCGCCAATGTGCGGAAGCCGGCGAGCAGGAGCAGCGCGAGATCGGCGCCTGATCTGGACATCCGGTCAGCATACGACCCCTTTGACAAGCGCAACCTGGTTGCCTACCTTGATGCGCAACCAGGTTGCCTATTCGGGAGCTCCTCGTGACCACGACCACACCGTCCGGCGCGACCCTTCCCGGCGTCACGCATCACCTCGCCGACCTCAACGGAACGCAACTGCACTACGTCTCCGCGGGCACCCATGGTTCTCCGGTCCTGCTGGTGCACGGCTGGCCGGAGACCTGGTGGGCGTTCCGGAAGCTGATTCCGCTGCTCGCGCGGACCCACCGGGTCTTCACTCTCGACCTCCGAGGCTTCGGCGACTCCAGCAACGCCGACACGGAGTACGGCGAGGTGGTCTCGGCCGAGGACCTGCACCATCTCGTCGGGCACATCGGAGCGGGCCCCGTCCACATCCTCTGCCAGGACGTCAGCGGCGGCGCGGGCTTCCGCTTCGCGGCGACGCACCCCGAGGACGTTCTCAGCTTCACCGGAGTCGAGACGGCCCTGGCCGGTTTCGGATTCGAGGATCTGGCCGACGTGAACAAGCACGGCTCATGGCACGTCGGATTTCTCGGCACTCCGGGCATTCCCGGAATGCTTTTGCCCGGCCATGAGCGTGAACTCCTGACCGACTGGGCGTTCCCTCTGATGAACGGGACCGAGGGGTCCATCCGTGAGACCGACGTCGACGAATTCGTTCGGACCTACGCACGTCCGAACGCCTGGCGGGGAACGGAAGGCCTCTACCGAGGCCTCTTCGCCGACCGGGGCGCCATCAAGGCCCTGGCCGCATCACACCCGATCGCCGTCCCCGTCCTCACCGTCGAAGGTGCCCGCCATCGCCGGATCACCGAAATGACTCTTCGCCAGGTGACCGTCGGCGAGGTCACCGCCGTGCACCTCGAGGGAGTCGGCCACCTCATCGCGCAGGAAGCCCCTGAAGCCCTCGCGGCCGCAATCCTGGAGTTCACCGGAAGGGTCGACCACAACTGATCGGTCCGGCCACGTCGCGCGGCCCGATGCGCCGGCGCGTCAGGGCTGTTCGGGTCGGTAGGTGTACGCGCTCCACAGGGCGCGCAGCTCCTCCGCGTCCTGCCAGAAGTCGGGGCCCGCACCAGGGTCCGCCGTTCCCCAGACCTTGATGGCGTGCGGTGGGACACCACCGGCCGGCTCCCACCCCGGATCGCCCGTGGCCGCGAATCCGGCCCACGCCGCGACCATCCGGTCGGAGAGACGGTGATCCGCCGGCGTCGGCGGACCACCGATCAGGAAGTGGACGCACTCCTCTGCCAGGTTCCCGAAGGCGAAGGGCACGTCCGCGCAGTGCCAGGCATACACCCGCGGGCCGGATCCGCCCCGCTGCCGGACGAAACGCGACCGGAAGGTACGCCCCCCGGTCCGCGCGTGGGCGACGGCGAGCCGGTTGCTGTACTCGCCGAACGACAGATCGCCGTACACCGCCAGGTGGACATCGCGCACCGTCGCCTCGGGAACGAGGCGGCGATAGCCCGACGTAAGGGAGGCCGGAAGCCCGAAGTCCGCCGCGAAACGGGCCAGTTCCTCCTCGGAGTCGACCTCGGCGCAGCTGCCGACGGCACCCATCAGCCGGTACTCCTGGGTGGTGTGGCAGACGAGGAGGTCGATGTCCGGGGCGGCACCGGCCGCGATGAGTTCCAGCGGGTCGGCGCGCAGCACGTGCCCGTCGGCGACCGGACCGTAGATGACGGGGTCCCAGGACAGGCGCCCGGAGAACGTGTCCTGCCGGAGTCCTTCGACGACCGTGTCGGACGCCCGCAGCAGCGCGTGCGGGGACACCGTCGCCAGCCCGGCGGGTGTCGGGGCGATCCCCGCCTCGGCGGCCACCTTCCGCATGAGCTGCTCGGCGAGCTCCGGTGCGAAGACGGGGCCGACCGCGCTGTGCGCGATCGCCCGCCGGAACAGCCCGCGCGCCCCGTCCATCGTCATCAGACAGGCCACCGATGTCGCCCCGGCGGACTGACCGGCCACGGTGACGTTGTCCGGCGCCCCGCCGAAGGAGGCGATGTTGTCGCGTACCCACTCCAGCGCGGCGATCTGGTCGAGCAGCCCCCGGTTCGGCGGGCAGGCGTCCCCGTCCTCCGCCGGGACATGGCCGAAGCCCTCGAACCCCACGCGGTAGTTGAAGGTGACCACCACGAGCCCGGCCCGGGCGAGCGCAGCACCGTCGAAGTCCGGCTGGGCGCTCGATCCGAAGGTGTAGGCCCCGCCGTGGATCCACACCAGCACCGGCAGGAGGTGGCTCCCGGCCCCGCTCCCACGGGCGGGGGTCCAGACGTTGAGACCGAGAACGTCCTCGTCACCCGGCGACCACCGCGGTGCGCCCGGCAGCTCGGCCGACTGCGGTGCGACGGGGCCGAACTCCACGCAGTCGCGGACGCCTTCCCACGCGCGGCGCGGACGCGGCGCGCGGAACCGGTCGGCGCCGAACGGCGGTTCCGCGTACGGAACACCGAGGACCGCGGTGATCCCGCGGTCCGGTGCGCGTCCGCGCACCGGACCGCTCACCGTGTCGAAAACACTTGTCAAGGCTGCTCTGCCGTCCTTCGGTACCCCGCCCCTGCCGGGCGGCACGAAGATCAGACTGTCAGAGCGACCGAGCGCGGCGCCAACGAATTGGCCGTCACGGCGCGGGGTGCGTCACCGGGTGGAGAACGCGTGGACGGTCGTCGTCCGGTAGGTCCTGCCGGGACGCAGCACGGTGGTGGGGAACGACGGCTGGTTGGGTGAGTCGGGGAAGTGCTGGGCCTCCAGGCAGAAGGCGTCGCCCTGCCGGTAGAGGCGCCCGGACGTCCCGGTGAGGGTGCCGTCGAGGAAGTTTCCGGTGTAGAGCTGCATTCCGGGTTCGGTGGTGTACATCTTCATGACCCGGCCGGATTCGGGGTGGGTGACGGTGAGCGCGTACTCCGGCCGGGGCGTGAGCCCCTTGTCCAGTACGTAGTTGTGGTCGATTCCCTGAGCAATCACGGTCTGCCCGTGAGGGGTACGGGCCTGCGGGCCGATGCTTCTGGCGCGGCGGAAGTCGAAGGGGGTGCGGGCGACGGGGGCGAGTTCGCCGGTCGGGATGAGCGTGGCGCCGACCGGGGTGTAGCGGGCGGCGGCCATCTCCAGCAGATGGCCGTCGATCGTGCCGCTCCCCTCCCCCGCCAGGTTGAAGTAGGTGTGGCTCGTGAGGTTGAGGACGGTCGGCCGGTCGGTCGTGGCCTCGTAGTCGATGCGCCAGGCGCCCTGCGGAGTGAGGGTGTAGGTGACACGGACGGCCAGGGCGCCGGGGTAGCCGGCCTCGCCGTCCGGGCTGGTCCGGGTGAGGACCAGGCCCGTGTCGGCGCCCCGGGTGAACGGCTGGACGTCCCAGATCCGTTTGTCGAATCCGCGGTCTCCGCCGTGCAGGCTGTTCGGGCCGTCGTTGACGGGGAGCTGGTAGGTGGCGCCGTCGAGGGTGAACCGTCCGTCGGCGATGCGGTTGCCGTAGCGGCCGATCAGTCCGCCGAAGTAGGGCGACTTGGCGACGTAGTCGTCGAGGTTGTCGAAGCCGAGGGCGACGTTGGTGGCCCTGCCGTGGCGGTCGGCGGTCTCCAGGGAGTGGATGATGCCGCCGTAGGAGAGGACCCCCAGCGTGGTTCCACCGTTGCTCAGGGTCCAGCGGTACACCGCTGTGCCGTCGGCGAGACGGCCGAAGAGGTCCTTGGCGGGAGTGCTGCCGGATGCGCTGCGACGGCCTTCTGCCGCGCGGGCGGTTCCCGCGACGGTGGCGGTGACGCCTGCGGCGGCCGCGGCGGTCAGCACGGTGCGTCTGGTGGTGCTGGGCATGGGTGACTCCTTGACGGGGAGGGAGTTACGAGCCGACCTTGCGTTTGTTGTAGACGTCGAAGCCGACGGCGGCGAGCAGCACCAGTCCCTTGATGACCTGCTGGTAGTCGGTACCGATCCCTACGAGCGACATCCCGTTGTTGAGTACGCCGAGCACGAGGCCGCCGATGATGGCGCCGAATACGGTGCCGACTCCGCCGCTCATGGAGGCCCCGCCGATGAAGGCGGCGGCGATGGCCTCCAGTTCGAAGTTGGTTCCGGCCTGGGGTACGCCGGCGTTGAGGCGGGCCGCGTAGACGATGCCGGCGAGCGCTGCCAGGACGCCCATGTTCACGAAGACGAGGAACGTGACGCGCTGGTCCTTGACGCCGGAGAGTTTCGCCGCGGCGCGGTTGCCGCCGAGCGCGTACACATGACGGCCGATGATCGCGTTGCGCATGACGTAGCCGAAGCCGATGAGCAGAACGGCGAGCAGAAGGAGTACGACGGGGACGCCGCGGTAGCTGGCCAGGGTCATGGTGAAGGCGAGTACGGCCGCGGCCATGGCCACGCACTTGGCGAGGAAGATGTTCCTGGGCAGGACGTCGAGCTCGTAGCGCTGCTGACGGCGGCGGTCACGGACCTCCTGGAGGAGGGCGAAGGCCAGCAGCGCGCATCCCATGAGGAGGGTCAGGTTGTGGTAGTTGGTCTCGGGCCCGATCTCCGGGAGGTATCCGGTGGAGATCTTCTGGAAGCCCTCGGGGAACGGGCCGAGCGAGCGGCTGCCGAGGAGGATCTGCGTACCGCCGCGGAAGAGCAGCATTCCGGCCAGCGTGACGATGAACGAGGGGATGCCGACGTACGCGATCCAGAAGCCCTGCCAGGCGCCGGCGACCGCTCCGACGATGAGTGAGAGCACGAGGGCGAGGACCCAGGGCATGTCGTGCTGGACCATCATGACCGCCGCGGCGGCCGAGACGAAGGCGGCCAGTGAGCCGACGGAGAGGTCGATGTGCCCGGCGATGATGACGATCATCATCCCGATGGCGAGAACCAGGATGTAACTGTTCTGGAGGACGAGGTTGGTGACGTTGTTCGGCTTGAGCAGGACTCCGTCGGTCCATATCTCGAAGAGAACGACGATCAGCCCGAGGGCGATGAGCATCCCGTACTGGCGCATGTTGCGGCGAGCCGCGTCCAGGAGGAGGCTGCCGGTCGTCGGGGGCGCGGCCAGGGCTGCCTTGCCGGTGCGCTGGGGAGTGTCGGTGGGTGCCTGGGGCATTCCTGCTACCTCTTGTCGCTGGTCATATGGCGCATCAGGACCTCCTGGGTGGCCTGTGCGCGCGGGACTTCGCCGGTGAGCCGGCCGGCGGCCATGGTGTAGATGCGGTCGCACATGCCGAGCAGCTCGGGAAGTTCGGAGGAGATGAGCACGACGGCCTTGCCCTGGGCGGCCAGCCGGTCGATAACGGAGTAGATCTCGTACTTCGCGCCGACATCGATCCCGCGGGTCGGCTCGTCCAGGATGAGGACGTCGGGACCGGCGAAGATCCATTTGCCGAGGACGACCTTCTGCTGGTTGCCGCCCGAGAGGCGTCCCACCTGCTCGAAGACCGTGGGAGTCTTGATGTTCATGGAGGTGCGGTACGACTCGGCGACGCGGGTCTCCTCGTGCTCGTCGACGATGCCGTGCCGTGACACCTTGTCCAGCGCACCGAGGCTGATGTTGCGGCCGATGGTGTCGATGAGGTTGAGGCCGTACTGCTTGCGGTCCTCCGTGACGTAGGCGATCTTGTGGCCGACCGCCTCGGAGACGGTGCGGGTCCGGATCTCCTTGCCGTCCTTGAGTACCGTTCCGCTGATGTTGCGGCCGTAGCTGCGGCCGAAGACGCTCATGGCGAGTTCGGTCCGGCCGGCGCCCATCAGCCCGGCGATGCCGACGATCTCGCCGCGCCGGGCCAGGACGGAGACGCGGTCGACGACCTTGCGGTGCTGGTCGATGGGGTGGTGGACGGTCCAGTCGCGGATCTCCAGGGCCGGGTGGGCTCCCGGGTCGCCTTCGTACGGGGTGCGTTCGGGGAAACGGTGGTCGAGGTCGCGGCCGACCATGCCGCGGATGATGCGGTCCTCGGTGGTGGATCCGGCGCCGACGTCGAGGGTTTCCACGGTCCGGCCGTCGCGCAGGACGGTGACGGAGTCGGCGACCGCGGTGATCTCGCCGAGCTTGTGCGAGATGATGATCGACGAGATGCCCTGGCTCTTCAGCTCCTTGATGAGCGTGAGGAGTTTGGCGCTGTCCTCGTCGTTGAGGGCGGCGGTCGGCTCGTCCAGGATGAGCAGTTCGACCTTCTTGGAGAGTGCCTTGGCGATCTCGACGAGCTGCTGCTTTCCGACGCCGATGTCCGCGACCCTGGTCTGCGGGTGTTCCCGCAGGCCGACCCGGTCGAGGAGCACGGCCGCGTGGCGCAGGGTCTCGTTCCAGCTGATGAAGCCACGTGTGGCGTGTTCGTTGCCGAGGAAGATGTTCTCGGCGATGGAGAGGTACGGCACCAGGGCGAGCTCCTGGTGAATGATCACGATGCCCCGGGCCTCGCTGGCCCGGATGTCCCTGAAGGCGCAGCTCTCGCCCCTGAACCGGATCTCGCCGTCGTAACTGCCGTGCGGATGTACTCCGCTGAGGACCTTCATCAGGGTCGACTTGCCGGCGCCGTTCTCCCCGCAGATGGCGTGCACCTCGCCCTGGGCCACGGTCAGGGAGACGTCGGAGAGCGCCTTCACGCCGGGAAACGTCTTGACGATGGACCGCATCTCCAGGACGGGCACGGCGGCGGCCACCCGGGCCTCCGTCGGAGCCTTCATCGGAGGTCGCTCTCCTTGATGTAGCCGGAATCGACCAGCTCGGCGCGGTAGTTGGACTTGTCGACGCTCACCGGGTCGAGCAGGAAGGACGGGACGACCTTCTTCTCGTTGTCGTACGTCGTGGTGTCGTTGACCTCGGGCTTCTTGTCGTTCAGTACGGCGTCAGCCATCTGGACCGCTTGTTTGGCGAGGGCACGGGTGTCCTTGTAGACGGTCTGCGTCTGCTGGCCCGCCATGATCGACTTGACCGAGGCCACCTCGGCGTCCTGGCCGGTGACGACGGGGTACGGCTTGGAGCCGGTGCCGTAGCCGTCCGACTTCAGGGCCGAGATGATGCCGATCGAGATACCGTCGTAGGGAGAGAGCACCGCGTCGACCCCGGCCGAGGAGTAGGCGCTGGTGAGGAGGTCGTCCATGCGCTTCTGGGCGGTGCCGCCGTCCCAGCGGAGCGTGGTGATCTGGTCCAGCTTCGTCTGCTTGCTCCGCACGACCAGCTGCTTCTTGTCGATGTACGGCTTGAGCGTCTTCCAGGCGCCCTGGAAGAAGTAGCGCGTGTTGTTGTCGTCCGGGGATCCGGCGAACAGCTCGATGTTGAACGGGCCCTTCTCGGCCCCCGACTTCAGTCCGAGCTTGTCGAGGATGTAGCCGGCCTGGAGCTCGCCGACCTTCTCGTTGTCGAAGGAGGCGTAGTAGTCGACGTCAGGGCTGCCGAGGATGAGCCGGTCGTACGAGATGACCCTGATGCCCTGCTCCCCCGCCTGGTGGAGCACATCGCTGAGGGCGCGGCCGTCGATGGCGGCGATCACGAGGACGTCCACGCCCTTGGTGATCATGTTCTCGACCTGGGAGACCTGCTGGTCGACGTCGTCCTCGCCGTACTGCAGATCCGTCTTGTATCCGAGCTTCTCGAACTCGGCGGCCATGTTCTTGCCGTCGGCTATCCAGCGCTCAGACGACTTGGTCGGCATGGCGATCCCGATGGTCGAGCCCTTGCCGCCCGTCTTCTTGTCCTTGCTGCCGCCTTCGCTGCTCTGCCCGCAGGCGGCGAGTGTCAGGGAGAGGGCGAGTGCGGTGAGGACCGTTGCGGTCCGGGCGACGCGCGGGGTGGACGCGGTTCGTGGTGTGCGCATGGTCGGTCCTCCGGGTGCGAGGGGAGCGGCGGGGCGGGCCGCGATGCCCTCATCAATGGTTCGGTATATCGGACATGGTTCGATGTGCACGACGGGTGAAGACACTCGAAGACCTGCCACCTGCGGACATCCCCCTCGCACGACAAGGCGGTTGCGCCTCGTCGTTCGAAATTTCGTCATGCGTTCGAAATGTGGGCGTGACGGTAGTGAGAGAGCGGGGAGACTGTCAATGGGTCACGCAGGCGCCACCGGCAACTCGCCCCGGCAGGAGGTGGTTTCGGCCGCCGCGCACCACCATTTCGCGTCCGTCCCGGACAGAGCGACCGACAGCCGCCGCCGGGCGCGGAACCGGGCCCTCTCCGAACACGCCGGCGTCTCGCATCACCCCGCCGCGCGCATGTCCGCCCCGCTCGGCACTGCCGCTTCGCACCGCGAGCGGGCCACTGCGACGTGGCGGAGGTCAGCGGGCCTGGCCGATCGCGCTGCGGAGCATGGCCACCGTGGTGGCTGCCGCGGCACGTTCCGCTTCGTCGCCCGTGGCGCGCACCCGCTCCTCAAGGAGCACGACGGCCGCCTGGAGCACACCCACCCTCACCGGAACACTCTGCATGGCCGTCAGCACGGCCGCCGCCTGTTCGGCAGGCGTCGCGGTCGCGGCCTGAGGAATGAGGGTGGAGATTCCGCGCCCGAGTGCACGGTCACGAGGCGGCTGAGCCGCGGCAGTGGTCACCGGGAAAGTCTGCCGCACCCGGAGCCGGGAACATGTCAGCGACTTGGCCGCAGGGCCCCGGACCCGCTCCGGAGATGATCGTGAACGCGCGTCAACAGAGCTGCCAACCGGGCGCGTTCGCGCGCGTTCAACGGCGCCAGGATCTCCTCCTGTACGGCCGCGGCGTCGGCCTGGAGCCTGTCGAGCAGCGCTCGGCCCGCCGGGCTGACGGTGACCGTGACACGTCGCCGGTCGGCCACGTCGCGCGCCCGCTCCACCAGTCCGGCCGCCACCAGGTCGTCGATGAGCTTCACCATGTCGCTGCGGTCGATGGTCAGCCGCGCTGCCAGCTGCCGCTGCACATGCGGGCCGAAGTCCACGAGTGCGGCCAGTACCGCCATGTGCCGAAGACGCAGCCCGCGATCCGCCAGCCGATCGGCAAGCCGGCTCCGCGCCGCCTTGCCGGTCCTGGACATGAGGTAGGTGGTGGATCCCAGGAGGCTGGGCGGGGTCTCGTTCTCGTTCACATGTATATCGTAGGCGCACACCTATGGTGGGTGCTCACCCATCAATGCCGGGTGGGGCGACGGGCAGCCGTGCGGATCAGGACGAAGACGGGTCGGCCCGGCGCGGATGGCCGTCAGGCCGTCGGGCCGCTCAGGTCGAAGACGAGGCGGCCCGACACCCTGCCCCGGAGGACCTCGTCGATCGAGCTGTTGATGTCCGCCAGGTCGCGGCTCTCCCGCACCACACGGGTACGCCCGAGGCGGTGCAGCTGGAACACCTCGGCGAGGTCCTGACGGGTGCCGACGATCGAACCGATGATCTTCGTGCCGTTCAGGACGGTGTCGAAGACCGGGATCTCCAGCTTTCCCTCCGCCGGGAGCGCCACCAGAACGAGTGTGCCGCCCCTCCGCAGCGCGCCGTAGGCGGACGCGAACGACTCGTTGCTCACGGCCAGCGAGACGGCCGCGTCGGCACCGCCCAGACGACGTGACTCCTCGGCGACGTCCTGGACCCGCGCGTCGATCACATGGTCGGCGCCCAGCTCCCGGGCGAGGGCCAGCTTCTCGTCGGTCACGTCGACGGCGATGGTCTCCGCGCCGAAGATCCGCGCATACTGCAGGGCGAGATGCCCCAGGCCGCCGATCCCGGAGACGAGGACGCGAGTGCCGGGCCGCGCCCCGGAGAGCTTGACCGCCTTGTACGTGGTGACCCCCGCACACGTCAGGGGCGCCGCGTCGAGCGGGTCGATGCCGTCGGGCACGGGCACGACGTACGTGCCGTGGGCGAGGGCGTACTCGGCGTGGCTGCCGTCGACCGAGTAGCCGCTGTTCTGCTGCGCCAGGCACAGCGTCTCCCAGCCGGAGACACACTGGTCGCAGTGTCCGCACGCTTCACCGAGCCACGGGATGGCCACCCGGTCCCCCACCGCGAGATGGCTGACCTGGTCCCCTGTCCCCTCGATGATGCCGATGCCCTCATGGCCCGGGACGAACGGCGGACTCGGTTTGACCGGCCAGTCCCCCTGGGCCGCGTGGATGTCGGTGTGGCACAGCCCCGAGGCTTCCATGCGGACCAGGACCTGGGGTCCGGCCGGGGTGGGTACCGGCCTGTTCTCGACGACCAGGGGCTCGGTGAAGCTGCGGACAACGGCGGCTCTCATGGACACTCCTCCGCTTCGATGCACACGGCCCGGCCGGCGCGTGACGCGCGCAGCCCGGAGACGCACGGCTCGAAACAGGATATTTCGGATGTCCGTTTCTCGCTCGCTCCGACTCCGCCGGGCTGCTACCCCTGAGCCCAGGTGCGCATGGCCGCTCGCGAGGAGAACGCGGCGACATCCTTGTCGAGCGGACGGTCGGTGTACTGGTGGATGCGCCAGGAAGCCTTGATGCGGGGCTTTCCGGCAGTGACGTAGTCGGCGATCCAGAGGCCGTCCCCGGCGTACGACGTGGTGTCGTGATTCAGCCAGAAGTAGCGGTTGCAGTAGAGCAGGACCTTGTGGTGCGGCCGCAGCCGTTTGACCTCGCGGATGAAGCGGTCCTTCTCGGCATTGCTCGCACGGGTGCCCTCGCCGTTCTCCTCCCAGTCGACGGCCAGCAGCTCGCCCGCCTTTTCCGGCGCCTTGCTCAGGAAGTATTCCGCCTGCGCCGTGATATTCCCCGGCCACAGGAAGTGGTAGAAGCCCACCACGCAATCCGCGTCACGGGCACGTTTTGTCTGGTCGGCCAGCTGCGGGTTGACGTACGAACGGCCCTCGGTGGCCTTGATGAGGACAAAGTCCAGTCCTTCCGTTTCGAAGGACGACTGATAGGCGCTGACGTCGACACCGTGCAGCATGGGTACCGCCTCACACATGGTCCGGGTGATTCCGCTTCCTTCTCTGTTACGTGCCCGCAGCCCGCGGGTCCCATCCGTCCGACGCGCCGCGGATTTCGAGTGGAGCCGCTCGGAATAGCTTCCGTACGGGCGGAGTTGGTGAAAGGAAGGGACTCACCGCACTTATCGCACGCACCATCGAAAGGTCGGATCCATGAAGATCGGCATCATCGGGGCCGGTAATATCGGTGGCAACCTCACCCGGCGCCTCACCTCGCTCGGCCATGAGGTCTCCGTCGCCAACTCCCGTGGTCCGCATACGCTCACCGCACTCGCGGAGGAGACCGGCGCGACCGCCGTCACCGCGGCCGAGGCGGGGCAGGGCGCCGAGGTCGTGGTCGTCACGGTGCCGCTCAAAGCCGTCCCCGCACTGCCCGCCCGCTTCCTCGACGGCGCCGCGCAAGGCGTCACGGTCATCGACACCGGCAACTACTACCCGCAGCGCGACGGCCGGATCGCGGCGATCGAGGACGGCCTGCCGGAGAGCCGGTGGACGCAGGAGCAGATCGGCCACCCCGTCATCAAGGCGTTCAACGGCACGTACGCGCAGGACATCCTCACCAACGGCTCACCCAAGGGCAGCCCGGGCCGCCAGGCGCTGCCGGTGGCCGGGGACGATGCCGCGTCGAAGCAGACGGTCCGTGACCTGATCGACGAGCTGGGCTTCGACACCGTGGACGCCGGCGGGCTCGACGAGTCCTGGCGCCAGCAGCCGGGCACGCCGGTCTACGGCGACCGGGGTGATGTCGCGGCGATCGAGAAGGCTCTGGCCTCGGCGTCCGCCGAGCGGACCGCCGAGTGGCGGGCCTGAGATCCGCTGCGGCGCGGGTGCGACGGGGGGGCGGAGCCCCGTCGCACCCGCGGCGCCGTCAGTCGTCGAAGCCGGTGCCACGGCTGACCTTCTCCCAGGCCAGCACTTCGGTGCGGGAGGCGTCGAGACTCGCGAGGACCGCGTCCGTCGCGTCGTTTCCGAGCGGCAGCCGCAACGGGGTGTCCTGTGCGGCAAGAGCCGTCAGAATGGCGGCTGCCGCCTTGTCCGGGTCGCCCTCCTGCTTGCCGTCGGAGTCCGGCAGGTTGTTGCGGACCGGCCCCACGGTCTCCTCGTAGGCGGGAAGGGCCGCGGACTGCCGGAGCGCGCCGCCGCCGGCGAAACCCGTCCGGAACGATCCGGGCTCGACGATCAGCACCTTGATGCCGTGCGGCGCCACCTCCAGCGCCAGCGCCTCGGACAGACCCTCCAGCGCGAACTTCGTCGCCGAGTATGCGCCGACGCCCGGGAAGCTGAACCGCCCGCCCATACTGCTCATCTGGACCACGGCACCGGAGCCGTTGCGTCGCATGTGCGGCAGCACGGCACGCACCAGCGCGGCCGGCCCGAAGAAGTGCAGGTCCATGAGATCGCGCAGCTCGCGGTCGCTCGTCTCCTCCACGGCCCCGATCAGCCCCATCCCCGCGTTGTTGACGACCACGTCGATCCGGCCGTACCAGAGCACCGTGTCCGCCACGACGTCCGCGATGCGCGCCGTATCGGTGACATCCAGCTCCACGGCGACGGCACGGTCGGGATGTCCGGACACCAGGTCGTCCAGCGCCTCCGGCCTGCGGGCCGTGGCGACGACGGTGTCCCCGGCCGCGAGGGCGGCGGCGGCGATCGCCCGGCCGAATCCGGACGAGGCCCCCGTGATGAGCCAGACCCGGCCCGAAACGTCGTCGCGGACTGCTGCTGCGTGCTCGGCGTTCATGTCCAACTCCATTTTTCCAAGGGGTTGTTGCGGTGATCCAGTTATGTCACTCTGCCGCCGGTCCGGTCCAAGACAAAGACCCTCTGGAGCGATAAACGGGCTTTATGATCGCTGGATGGAGCTGCGTCAGCTGCACTACCTCACCGTGATCGCCGAAGAGGAGAATCTGGGGCGGGCCGCCGGACGGCTGTTCGTCAGCCAGCCGGCCCTCTCGTACGCGCTCAAGAGCCTTGAGACCGAACTCGGCGTGCGCCTCTTCGACCGGCACGCCGGTGGTGTGTCGGCGACGGCAGCGGGACGGGACGTGATCGCCGAGGCTCTGCTCACGGTGCGTCAGTCCGAGCGGGTGACGGCCGCCGCAGAGCGGCACGCGCGCGGCGACACGGGAGTGCTGCGGGTGGGTTTCGAGGCGAGCGGAGCCGGCGAACTGACCACACGGGCCAGGGCGGAGTTCTCCCGGCGCCACCCCGGGGTGCGGGTGGCTCCCAAGCGCTACGACTGGGGACAGGAGGCCGACGCGCTGCGGGAAGGCCTGACGGACGTCGCCTTCGTCTGGCTGCCCAACGATCTGACCGGTCTCCACAGCGAACTGGTGCACACGGAACCGCGCGTCGTAGGACTTCCCTCCGGACACGCGCTGGCGTCCCGTACAGGCGTGTCGGTGCTCGAGGTCGGGGACGAGCCGCTGCTGTGGACACAGCGGGCACCCCGGGAGTGGGTCGACTGGTGGGCCGTGAACCCACGCCCGGACGGTTCGAGTCCGCGATGGGGGCCGACCAACGACAACGTCGAGGAAATGCTGGAGCAGGTCGCGGAGGGAGCTGCCATCTGCTTCGCCCCGCTGAGCATGGCGCGGTACTACGCGCGGCCCGATCTCTGCTGGGTCCCGCTGACGGACGTGGAACCGCTTCGGGTGGTGCTCGCCTGGGCGGACGGTATGGACAACCCGCTGGTACGGGGCTTCGCCCGCGTGGTGCGGGAACTGGCCGGTGCCCCGGCGCAGATGAAGGAGTGACGTGGCGCGAGCATGAGGGAGGAGCTCACCGGCTGCGGGCCTGCAAGGCATGCGAGAGGGCGCCCATGCTGATGCCGATGACCGTGCGGAGCTGATCCTGGCCTGCCCCGGTCCTGCTGAGCACGGCCAGTGACTGGTTGACCGCCGCGAGGTGGACCGCGAAGTCGTCGGCCTCGCCCTCGGTCAACCGCCCCGCGTTCAGCGCGGTCCGCAGTCGTGCGCGCTGAAGGCCCAGGGCTTCGGCCGCGCGTGCGCCGACGGCGGGACTGAGCGCCGGTGCCGCCATCGCGGTCTGGGCCATCAGGCATCCGTCAGGCACGTCGGGGTCGGCGATGCGCTGCAGGGTGACGTCGAAGAAGGCCCGGACCGCCCGCAGCGGCTCCTCGGACGCACAGGTGAGGGCCTGTTCGTATCTGCTTCCGTACCGCGTGGCGTAGCGGTCCAGGCAGCGCAGGAAGAGCGCGTCCTTGTCGCCGAACGAGGAGTAGAGGGAGCTGCGGTTCAGACCCGTCGCCCCGGAGAGGTCGTCGAGAGACGTGTCGGCGTATCCGGCCCGCCAGAACTGGACCATCGCCGCGTCGAGCACGACGTTCACGTCGAACTGCTTCTTCCCGGCCATCACGCATGCACCTCGTCCCTGTACCAGCCGTTGCGGCTCCGCCCATCCTATCTTGAACTGATCGGTCCAAGATGGGCTAGGCTCTCGCCATGACCGACGAAGCCATGCCCCCGGACCGCTCCTGCGACCAGAACCCGGTGCCCGGTCTGCCGCTGCACGAACTCGCTGGTTTCACCCACCGCTGGGTCGACGCGGAAGGAGTCCGGCTGCACGCTGTGGAAGGGGGCCTGCGGGCCGGTCCCACCGTCGTCCTGCTCGCCGGGTTCCCGCAGACCTGGTGGGCCTGGCGCAAGGTGATGCCCGGTCTCGCCGAACGGTTCCACGTGATCGCGATCGACCTGCCGGGACAGGGCCACTCGGACCGTCCTCAGGGTGGCTACGACACGCACACCGCCGCTTCGCGTGTGCAGGCCGCACTGAGGGCGCTCGATGTGACGGCATACTGGCTCGCCGCCCACGACATCGGGGCCTGGGTCGCCTTCTCGCTGGCCCTGACAGACGACGAGCACCTGCACGGCGTGGCGCTGCTCGACGCCGGAATTCCCGGAATCACCCTTCCGGAATCCATCCCCACGGACCCCGACCGGGCCTGGAAGACCTGGCACTTCGCCTTCCACCTGGTGCCCGGACTGCCCGAGACGCTGCTCACCGGCCGCGAGCGTGACTACGTCGGCTGGTTCCTCACGGCCAAGTCCCTGTCCCCGGACACCTTCGACGACGCCGAGATCGACCACTACGCCGCCGCGCTCGCGGCCGAGGGCGGGCTCCACGCGTCCCTCGCCTACTACCGCGACGCGGCGGAATCGGCGCGCAGGAATCATGACGCCCTCGCACGAGGGCACCTGACCGTCCCGGTGCTGGGAGTCTCCGGCTCCGACGGCTCGGTGCCCGACATGGCCGCCTCCATCGGCCCGTGGGCGGAGAACGTGACCGGTGTCGTCATCCCACGGGCCGGACACTTCATTCCCGACGAACAGCCCGACGCGACGGTGAAGGCGCTGACCGCGTTCATCGATCACGAGCGCGTCGGGTAGTCCGCCACGGCCGGCTCCCCGGCCACCGTCCTGCCTGCTGGGACGGATCAACGGCTCACGACACCAGGGTCTTCCTCACGGGCCGGGAGGCTGTCCATGAAGGAGCTCACGGAGAACACCGCGCGCCCCGGTCCGGGCGGGCCGTAGCCGGGAGGCGAGCTGAGCCCGTACTCCTCCATCGTCGAGCGGTAGGCGTCCAGCAGCCGGATGTGGTACTCCAGCGGCGCACCGTCCGGGTTGGTCCTGCCGAGCGGGGTCGTCGGTTCGGGGCACCAGGTGGTGAAGCGCGGGGTGATGCCGTGCGACATGAAGAACCGCAGTCCTTCGGTGGTGGAGTCGATCGCCTCCTTCACCGTGGTGAAGCCGAACGGCTCGGCCATCTCGACACCCGCGACGAAATTGGGGATGACGTTGCGCGCGCCGAAGACGTCGGCGGAGTCCAGGATGCGGCGGTGCCATTCGTCCCGGCCGACGTAGCGCTCCTTGCCGGGGCAGTAGAGCTCGAACAGCCGGCGGTCCCACACCTCGTAGTTGGGGTGGTAGATCTGCACGCCGTAGTCGTGGAAGCGCTGGACGTCGGGCTTGGGCAGGGCCTGGGCGACGACCTTGCCGATCCAGCGGCCGGGGAAGCGTTCCTCGATGGCCTTGGCGTACTGCCCGTAGAAGTCGGCCTCGTCGCGTCCGCCGATGTGGGAGGTGATGGCGCCGCCGGTCAGGGTGTAGGCCGTGGAGGTCTTCGCCGTGTCGTACCGGTCGATGATGGCCAGTGCCTCCAGGACCTCCTCGACGGGTTTCACTCCGGTGTACGGGCGCCCCGCCGCCTTGTGCTGGCGCCAGTTGTGGTTGATGTCGCAGTACTGGCACTCCTCCTTCGCGCCGAAGTACTGGCAGACCCGGAAGACCGTGAGGTAGACCAGGTATCCCCACTGGATGGTGGGCGCGACCTCCATGACCGACTTGCCGTTGCCGAGGGTGTGGCGGTAGTAGTCCGGCATGGGCGGCAGACCCACGTCGGAGATCCGCCGGCCGTCGAGGTACAGCCCGAGCACACCGTCCTCGTCGGCCGCCACACGGTAGGGCGACCCCGGGTTGACCCGCACGGAGACGACGGTGCGCCGCAGTTCGTACGGACCGCCGGTGAGCACGATCTCCTCGGGCGGCCGGCGCAGCGCTGCCGCACCGAGTTCGGGGAGGGTGCCGTGGTCGAAGGAGAAGATGAAGTACGACTTCGGCTTGACGTCACCGTCCTCGTTGTCGCTGAGCGCGGACTCGTCGAAGGCCACGCCGCCGCGCAGCAGGTCCTCCTTGATGACGGCCTCCCGCGGTACGTGCGGGAACTGCTCCATGAGCCGCTCGATCAGGCGGGTTCGGCTCGTGTCGGTGCTGCCGGGGTCGGTACGGCTGGGCATGTGCGGGCTCCTGGTTCCGGTCGTGGAGGGTGTTCCGGGTACGCCGCCCTGTCCAACGAACCGGAGGGGCCGGGCGTTCGCGCTCCGGACCGCCGGAACGGCCGGAACCCGCCGCCCCGCCGCATGTGACCGGTGAGTAGGGTGTGGGCCCCGGGAGCCCGTCGGCCGTGCGGCCGGTCCGACGCCCCGGTGGTCACCGCAGTCGGCCGCGGAACGGAAGTGCCTCATGCCCCGCACCATGTCCGTGTCCGACAGCATCGTGGTTCTCGCCGAACCCGCTTTCGTCTACGACCGGTTGAGTGACCCGACGGCGATGGGACGCTGGAGTCCGGAGAACAGAGGCGCGAAGGTGCTCGGGGAGCGCCGGGGCGCGTACGTCGGGATGGTCTTCGAGGGCCGGAACAAGCGCGGAGCCATGCGCTGGACGACCCGGTGCACGGTGACCGCGGCCGACCCGGGTGAACGGTTCGCCTTCCGTGTCCACGCCATCGGTGCCAGGCGACCGCTGCTGCCGGGTTCCATCGCCACCTGGGAGTACCGCTTCGAGGCCGTGGACGGAGGCACCAGGGTCACCGAGATCTGGACCGACGACCGCAGGTCCTGGCCGGACTTCCTGGCCAACGCCTTCGACCGGATGGCGACCCGGGGGCACACCTTCGGCGAGTTCCAGCGCGGCAACATCCGCACCACGCTCCAGCGCCTCAAGGCGGCGCTGGAGGCACCGTCGGACGACGGGGCCGGCCGGGCGTGACATGGTGGCGGGCCCGTCACTTCTCCCAGTGCGCGGGCCCGTCACTTCTCCCAGTGCGCGGGGCGGTCGAGCGAGCCGGGAAGCCGGGTGGCCCCATTACCCTTGGCGGCGTTGACCTGGGACTGCGTCAGGAAGAGCGCACCGGTCAGGTCGGCGCCGGACAGGTCCGCGTCCCGGAAGTCGGCGCCGATGAGATCGGCCAGCCGCAGGTCGGCGCCGGAGAGGTCCGCCGCGATGAGGTAGGCACCGCGGAAGTCGGCGCCCCGAAGGTCCGCTCCCCCGAGACGTGCGGCGATCAGGTCCGCTCCGCGGTGGCTGCGCTTCTTCTTGCGGGGCGCGGTGGCGCGCACGAGTTCGCTGGTACGCGCCAGCAGGGCGGCGACCTCGTCCCGGTGCGCCGCCACGTCCAGACCGGCGAAGGCGTCGGCGTCGAGGTGGGTGAGGCGTTCGGTCGCCTCCAGGGTGCGCCGGATCTCGCCGTGGAGGGAGCGGGCGGGTGCCAGGGTCGCCGCCTCCGTGAGGTACCAGAGCAGTTCGTGGAGCTGTCGCACGACGGGGAAGACCTGGAACATCTGCTGGGCGCTCGCCGGCGCCGTACGCCAGTCCCGCCCGCCGAAGGTCTCCCCCGATACCTTCTGGCCCGCGCCGAAGCAGTCGTACACCGTGCAGCCGGCGAAGCCTTCGGTGCGCAGCCGGGTGTGGATGCCGCAGCGGAAGTCGTCCTGGAGGTTGCGGCAGGGCTTGCCTGCGTCCTTGTTGATCGCGAAGTCCGCGGACCGGGTGAGGGTCAGCGCGACACAGCACAGTCCGAAGCAGTTCCCGCAGTCGGCGCGCAGAGCGGCACGGCCGCTGCCCTCGGCGCCGGGGGCTCGTTCGTTGTCGGGCACGGTGCGAGAGGTCCTTTGGTGTGCGTGGTCCATGGGCGGTCGAGCCTACCGACGTTCGGTGTTCCACCCGGCACCGAGGGACCCGTACCGGACGACGGACGCGGCGCCCCACCCCCTTGGGCGGGGACCGCCCACACGGTGGGACGACAGCGCGGACCATAATGATGGGTAATACATCTTTTGGGAGGTGGCCACCATCGTGGCGAACGCACCGGTCGACAGCATTCCGGCCCAACGGGTCCTGACCGATCCGGCGGGCCTGGCCCGGTACCAGCACGACGAGGCCGAGTGGGCTCCGTACGGGACGCCGCTGGCCGTGGTGCGCCCGCAGAACACCGAAGAGGTGCGTGATGTGGTCCGGCACTGCCTCAGCCACCGCATCCCGTTGGTTCCGCGCGGTGCGGGTACGGGTCTTTCCGGAGGCGCGAACGCCGTCGACGGGTCGATCATCCTGTCCTTCGAGGACATGAACGGCATCGTCGGCATCGACCGCGCGGAGCGGCTGGCCGTCGTCCAGCCCGGCGTGGTCAACGACGATCTGCGTGCGGCAAGCGCTGAGCACGGGCTGTGGTACCCGCCGGATCCGGCCAGTTCGCCCTGGTCCACCATCGGCGGGAACGTCGCGACCAACGCCGGGGGCATGTGCTGCGTCAAGTACGGCGTGACACGCGACTACGTGCTGGGACTGGAGGTCGTCAACGGACTCGGCGAGGTCGTCTCGCTCGGGCGCAGGACCGCGAAGGGCGTGGCGGGATACGACCTGGCGGGGCTGATGGTGGGTTCCGAGGGCACGCTCGGGGTGATCACCGAGATCACCGTGCGGCTGCGACCGGCGCGGCTCCAGGAGCGGACCGTGGCGGGGTACTTCTCCTCCGTGGTGGCCGCGGGTGAGGCGGTGAGCGCCGTGACCGCGTCCGGCGTCATCCCTTCCGCGCTCGAACTCGTCGACCGTCACTGCCTGGCCGCGGTCGACGCATGGAAGAAGATGGGCCTCTCCGCGGACGCCGACGTGGTTCTGCTCGGCCGCGTCGACACCCCGGGCGCCGAGGGAGACGCCGAGGCCGAACTGGTCCGCGACTGCTTCGAGCATGCCGGGGCGACCTGGGCCGCGGTCTCCACGGACCAGCAGGAGGCGGACGCGCTGTTCCAGGCCCGGCGGCTGGCCTATCCGGCCCTGGAGCGGCTGGGTCCGGTGCTGACCGAGGACGTCTGTGTGCCGCGGACCGCGGTGCCGGAGATGCTGGCCCGGATCGAACGGACCGCAGCCCGGCACGACGTCCTCATCGCCAACATCGCGCACGCGGGAGACGGCAACCTCCATCCGCTGATCATCACGCCGCCCGGGGACGAAGCCGCGCGCGCCCGCGCCCAGCTGGCCTTCGAGACCATCCTGGACGACGCGATCGCGCTCGGTGGCACGGTCACCGGTGAACACGGGGTGGGGCTGCTGAAGATGCGCGGCATGAACAAGGAACTGGGCCCGGCGGTGCTCGGCATGCACCACGCGGTGAAGGCGGCGCTCGATCCGCACGGCATCCTGAACCCGGGCAAGGTACTCGGGGGCGCCTGACCCGGTTGTCAGTGGGGCGGCGCACACTGGCACCCATCCGGATACGGCGAAGGGGAGTCGGATGAGCGCCGACGAAGAGACCGGTTTCGAACCGGCCACCGGGGACGGCGCGCCGTTCCCGGTGCCGGCCGAGCGGCGGGCCGCCTCGGTGCGCACCGCTTTCGCCGGAATGCTCCAGATCCGGCGCCTGACGAACACGGGGCACGCCGCTCCGGAGGCGGTGCCGGCGGAGTGGGAACTGCACAGTGCGGTACGGGCCGTTGCCCTCGCGCTGGAGGCATCGGGCCTGGCCGCCTCGGCCGTTGACGCGTCGGGCCGGCGCACGGCTACGGGCTTCCGGGTGGCGGCGGGAGACTCCCAGGGCACCGCACGGGTGGAGTGGCTCGGCCCGCCGGGCAGCGGGGCGGCGCACGAGGAGGAAGGTGAGCTGACCCGGTGCGCGTCGGTCCTGGGGGAGTTGGGCTGGACCGCCCTGCTGTACCGCGGGCCGCGCCGCCGCCGGTTCCTGGAGGTGGAGCCCCCGCCCCGCACGGTTCGGCCGGACAGCCGATAGGAGGCGTGCCGCAGCTGCCGCCGAGGGCCGCTGTCAGACCCATGAGGGATGCTTGTGGGTCCGACACCTCTGACCTGGAGATGCTGAGATGCGCAATGACGAACTAGCCGCGGCGCAGGCGTACGTCCGTTTACTGGAGGCGACGCGGGCGGCGCTCTCCGATCCGGACGAGGCCCCGCTGTACATGCCGTTGCTCGCCTCACCGATCGCGGAGGCGGACGGCGCACTGCTCCTGGCAGGCCTCGCGGGCAATGAGTCCCGGTTCTTCGACCTCGTCCGCTCGCTGCAGCCCAGCATGTCGGGCAGCGGCCACTGACACCGCCCCCGGGCGCCCGCTCGCCGTCCGGGACACGGCCGCCCGGCACAGCGGCCCCCGCTTCCCGGGTCGCAGGGCTGAGCCGGTCGCACGGCTGAGCGGCCCCCGAGCCTGCCGCTTACCGGGCTGCACGGCTGAGCGGCCCCCGAGCCCGCCGCCTCCTCCCGGGCCGTGGGACGGCGGTCCCGCACCTTCCGGACGACCGTTCGCCGCAGCTGACGGGCTCCGCCCGCCCCGGGCCCCCGGGCCGGGCAGGGCCCGTCTTCGGCCGGGACGCCCCAATCCGTGGTGAATTGATTCAACCATCCATAATCCCAGATGAACACCATCTGACCGCTTGACTAGTGAGCGCCGTCATACCTAGCGTACGTTCAGATGAAACGATTCACTTCAATCTGACGATCACGGTCGTCGGGTAACCCTGCTTACGAGGTGTTCATGTCTGATGTGTCGGCCGTCAAGGCAGCCCTGAAGTCCCAGGTGATCGAGACCCCGTCATGGGGATACGGCAATTCCGGAACCCGGTTCAAGGTGTTCGCGCAGCCGGGGGTGCCGCGCGACCCGTTCGAGAAGATGGAGGACGCGGCGCAGGTCCACACGTTCACCGGCGTCGCGCCGAAGGTGTCGCTGCACATCCCCTGGGACAAGGTCGCGGACTACGCCGCCCTCACGCGCCATGCCGAAGGCCTCGGGGTGCGGATCGGCGCCATCAACTCCAATGTCTTCCAGGACGACGACTTCAAGCTCGGCTCGGTCACCCACCCCGACGCGGCGGTACGGCGCAAGGCGACGGACCATCTGCTGGAGTGCGTCGACGTCATGGACGAGACGGGGTCGCCCGATCTCAAGCTCTGGTTCTCCGACGGTACGAACTACCCGGGGCAGGATGACATCGTTGCCCGCCAGGACCGGCTCGCCGAGGCGTTGGCCGAGGTGTACGAGCGGCTCGGGGACGACCAGCGGATGCTGCTGGAGTACAAGCTGTTCGAGCCGGCCTTCTACACGACGGACGTGCCCGACTGGGGCACCGCGTACGCACACTGCCTCAAGCTCGGCCCAAAGGCGCAGGTCGTCGTGGACACCGGGCACCACGCCCCCGGCACGAACATCGAGTTCATCGTGGCCCTGTTGCTCCGGGAAGGCCGGCTCGGCGCGTTCGACTTCAACTCCCGCTTCTACGCGGACGACGATCTGATGGTCGGTGCCGCCGACCCGTTCCAGCTCTTCAGGATCATGCACGAGGTCGTCAAGAACGGCGGGCTCCGCTCCGAGGGCAACGTCAATTTCATGCTCGACCAGTGCCACAACATCGAGGCGAAGATTCCCGCGGTCATCCGGTCGGTCGCCAATGTGCAGGAGGCGACGGCCAAGGCCCTGCTGGTCGACCAGGACGCGCTCGTCGCCGCGCAGACCTCCGGCGATGTGCTCGCGTCGAACGCCGTGCTGATGGACGCGTACAACACCGACGTACGGCCGCTGCTGGCCGAGGTACGGGAGGAACAGGGGCTGGCCCGCGACCCGTTCGCCGCCTACCTCGCCTCCGGCAACCAGGAGCGCATCGCCGCCGCCCGCGTGGGCGGCATCCAGGCCGGCTGGGGCGCCTGACCCCGCACACACCCGTACGCCGTCGCCCGCCGAACCCGCACATCTCCTCCCGAAGGAACTGCCATGACGTCCCCGACGCACGCCGAAGTCGCCGCGCTCCTGGAGCGCGCACACCGCATCGGATCCGACCCCCGCAACACCAACTACGCAGGTGGCAACACCTCGGTGAAGGCCCTGGGCAGCGACCCGGTCACGGGGGGCGACGCCGCACTCCTCTGGGTCAAGGGTTCCGGAGGTGACCTCGGGACCCTGGAGGAGGAGGGCCTGGCCGTGCTGCGCCTGGACCGGATCCGCGCCCTCAAGGACGTGTACCCGGGAGTGGAGCGCGAGGACGAGATGGTGGCCGCCTTCGACTACTGCCTGCACGGCAAGGGCGGCGCCGCCCCCTCGATCGACACCGCCATGCACGCCCTGGTCGAGGCGGCGCACGTCGACCACCTGCATCCGGATTCGGGGATCGCCCTTGCGTGCGCGGCCGACGGGGAGAAGCTGACCGCCGACTGCTTCGGGGACAAGGTGGCCTGGGTGGGCTGGCGCCGGCCGGGCTTCCAGCTCGGGCTGGACATCGCCGCGGTCAAGGAGGCCAACCCGCAGGCCGTCGGCGTCGTCCTGGGCGGTCACGGCATCACCGCCTGGGGCGAGACATCGGACGAGTGCGAACAGAACGCCCTGTGGATGATCCGTACGGCCGAGACCTTCCTCCAGGAAAACGGCAGGCCGGAACCGTTCGGAGCCGTGCTCCCCGGCCGGGTGGCGCTGTCCGCGCAGGAGCGCCGGGAACGGGCGGCGGCGCTCGCGCCGGTGATCCGCGGACTGGCGTCCACCGACCGGCCCGTGGTCGGCCACTTCACCGACGCCGAACCGGTGCTCGACTTCCTCTCCCGCGCCGAACACCCGCGGCTCGCCGCACTGGGTACGTCGTGCCCGGACCACTTCCTCCGTACGAAGGTCAGCCCGCTGGTGCTCGACCTTCCCGCGGACGCCCCGGTGGCCGATGCCGTGGAACGGCTGAAGACGCTGCACGACGCATACCGCGAGGCGTATCGCGCGTACTACGAGCGGCACGCCGTCCCCGGCTCCCCCGCCATGCGCGGCGCGGATCCGGCGATCGTGCTGGTACCCGGAGTCGGGATGTTCTCCTTCGGCAAGGACAAGCAGACCGCTCGGGTCGCCGGGGAGTTCTACCTCAACGCCATCAATGTGATGCGTGGCGCCGAGGCCGTCTCCACCTATGCGCCGATCGAGGAGTCCGAGAAGTTCCGGATCGAGTACTGGGATCTGGAGGAGGCCAAGCTGCGCCGGATGCCGAAGGCGAAGCCGCTGGCCACCCGGGTCGCTCTGGTGACCGGAGCGGGTTCCGGGATCGGGCGCGCCATCGCGCACCGGCTGGTGGCGGAGGGCGCCTGTGTGGTCGTGGCGGACCTGAACACGGAGAACGCGGCCACGGTCGCGCGGGATCTCGGCGGACCGGACCGGGCCGTGGCCGTCACCGTCGACGTCACGAGCGAGGAGCAGATCGCGGAGGCGTTCGCGTCCGCCGTGCTGGCGTTCGGCGGGGTGGACCTCGTCGTGAACAACGCGGGCATCTCGATCTCCAAGCCGCTGCTGGAGACGACGGCGCGTGACTGGGATCTGCAGCACGACATCATGGCGCGCGGTTCGTTCCTCGTGGCGCGCGAGGCCGCCCGGGTCATGCAGGCGCAGAACCTCGGCGGAGACATCATCTACATCGCGTCGAAGAACGCCGTGTTCGCCGGGCCCGACAACATCGCGTACTCGGCCACCAAGGCCGACCAGGCCCATCAGGTACGGCTGCTGGCGGCCGAGCTCGGCGAGCACGGCATCCGCGTCAACGGCATCAACCCGGACGGTGTGGTGCGGGGTTCGGGGATCTTCGCCGCGGGCTGGGGCGCCCAGCGGGCGGCCACGTACGGCATCGAGGAGGAGAAGCTCGGCGAGTTCTACGCCCAGCGGACCCTGCTCAAGCGCGAGGTGCTGCCCGAGCACGTCGCCAATGCCGTCTTCGCTCTGACGGGCGGCGACCTCACCCACACCACCGGTCTGCACATTCCGGTCGACGCCGGTGTGGCAGCGGCATTCCTGCGATGACCCGGACACGATCCCCATGGCTGTGAACTCCATCGACACCGCGTCCGGCGCCACCCTCTTCGCCGCCGTGGACCTCGGCGCGACCAGCGGCCGGGTGATCACCGGACGGGTCGGGCCCGGCAGGCTCGAACTGACCGAGGCGCACCGGTTCGCCAACACACCCGTGCGCCTGCCGGACGGTCTGCGCTGGGACGTACTCGCCCTGTACCAGGGCATGCTGGACGGGCTGCGGGCCGCCGGGCGCTCGGGGCCGGTCGCCTCCATCGGCATCGACACCTGGGCGGTGGACTACGGCCTGCTCGATGCCGACGGTGCCCTGCTGGGGCTGCCGTTCCACTACCGGGACGGCCGCAACCTCCGGGCGTCGCAGCGGCTGCCGGCCGGCTGCGACGTTCGGGAGCTGTATGCGGTCAGCGGCTTGCAGCACCTGCCGTTCAACACGGTCTACCAGTTGCTCGCGCACCGGGAGACAGCCCAGTGGGAGGCGGCTCGGACGCTGCTGCTGATGCCGGATCTGCTGGTGCACTGGCTGACCGGATCAGTGGGTGCGGAGATCACGAACGCGTCGACGACCGGGCTGTTCGACGCCCGCGGCGGTGACTGGTCCGATGCGCTGATCGGGCGGCTGGGCCTGGAGCGTTCCCTCTTCCCGCCGCTGCGTGAGCCGGGCGATCCGGCAGGGACCCTGCTGCCGCACGTCGCCGAGTACACCGGCCTGCCGGGCGGAACCCCGGTGACGGCGGTGGCCTCGCACGACACGGCGTCGGCGGTCGCGGCCGTCCCCGCGACGGACGCCGACTTCGCGTACATCTCGTGCGGCACCTGGTCGCTGGCCGGGCTGGAGCTGGACGCTCCGGTGCTGTCCGAGGAGTCCCGGGCGGCGAACTTCACCAATGAACGCGGAGTGGACGGCACGGTCCGCTATCTCCGCAACATCATGGGCATGTGGCTGCTGGAGGAGTGCCGCCGGGTGTGGGACCGCTCGGGCACGCCCCTGGGTCTTACGGGTCTGCTCGCCGAAGCGGCCGCCTCGGAGCCGTTCGCCGCGGTGATCGACCCGGACGACGCGTCGTTCCTCGCACCGGGCGACATGCCGGGCCGGATCGACGCGTATCTGCTCCGGACGGGGCAGGCGGCGCCGCGGACGCCCGGCGGCTACGTGCGCTGCGTGCTGGAGAGTCTGGCGCTGGCCCACCGCAGGACGTTGCGCAGGGCTGCCGAGCTCGCCGGGCGCGACCCGGTACGGATCCATCTGGTCGGCGGCGGTTCACGCAACGAGCTGCTGTGCCAGTGGACGGCCGACGCGAGCGGACTTCCGGTCACAGCGGGCCCCGCGGAGGCGACGGCGCTCGGCAACATCCTGCTCCAGGCCCGCGCCCACGGCCTCGTGGGCGACCTCGCAGGTCTGCGGCGGCTCGTCGCCGGAACCCAGGAACTGCGGCACTACGAGCCGCGGGGCGACCGGGGCGCCTGGGAGCGGGCGGAGGCCCGGCTCGGGCGCTCGCCCTGCCACCTGGACGAGGCGGCCGCGCCGGCGCCGGAGGGAGGACAGGTCTGACAGGGCCGGCAGGTCCGACAGTGCTGGCAGGTCTGGCAGGTCTGGCAGGTCTGGCAGGTCTGGCAGGTCTGGCAGGTCTGGCAGGTCCGACCGTGCCCCGGCCGGTGCGTAGACGTCCGGCCGCCGTCGCGGCCGGGCTCCGGCGGATGCCCGGCCGGAGCCCGGCACCGGCCGATGCCGCCCGATGCCCTCGACGCAACGGTGCTTCCGTCGGCGCGGTAACGGGTTCTGTGGGCCTCAGCCGGTCATCGCCGTGCCGGGGCCCGCGTCCGGACCGAGACCGAGCTCGTCCCCTCCCAGCGGCGCGAAGTGGCGTGCCACGTCCTCCTCGGTGACCTCCGCGAGTTCGGCCGGGTTCCACCGGGGGTTCCGGTCCTTGTCGACGATCTGGGCGCGCACGCCCTCGACCAGATCGGGCCGAGTGAAAGCGGTGGACGAGACGCGGTACTCCTGATCGAGGGCCGCTTCCAGGCTTTCCAGGCGACGGGCGCGGCCGAGGGCCGCGAGCGTCACCTTGAGTGCTGTGGGGGACTTGGTGAGGATCGTCGCCGCGGCCTGCTTCGCAGCAGGCACCCCGCAGCCGTCGAGGCGCGCGATGATCTCCTCGACCGTGTCCGCCGCATAGCAGGCGTCGATCCATTCCCGGTGCCCGGCCAGTTCGCCGGCCGGCGCGGCGCCCGCGAACCGCTCCGTCGTCGCGACGACGGCTTCGGGCGTGGTGCACGCGTCGAGCGCGGTGATGAGGGCGGGAACGTCCCCCGACGGCACGAAACGGTCGGCGAGGCCGCACAGCAGGGCGTCGGCCGCTCCGACCGCCTCGCCGGTGAGTGCCAGGTGCGTACCGAGTTCGCCGGGCGCCGCGCCGAGCAGGTAGGTGCCACCGACGTCGGGCACGAATCCGATGCCGGTCTCGGGCATGGCGATGCGGGAGCGCTCCGTGACGATACGGAGCGACCCGTGAGCCGACACACCGACCCCGCCGCCCATCACGATGCCGTCCATGAGAGCGACGTACGGCTTGGGGAAGCGGGCGATCCGGGCGTTGAGCCGGTACTCGTCACGCCAGAAGTCCAGCGAGGTCCGGCCGCCGGCCAGGGCGTCGTCGCGGATGGAGCGGATGTCGCCGCCCGCGCACAGCCCCCGCTCCCCCGCGCCGGTGAGCAGCACCGCGATGACCGAGCCGTCCTGTTCCGCGGCGTCGAGCGCCTCTCCCATGTGCCGCACCATGGCGTGGTTCAGGGCGTTCAGCGCGCGCGGCCGGTTCAGCGTGATGTGGCGGATGCGTCCCTCGGTGTGCAGCAGGACGGAATCGTCGTGTTTCATGCGTGCGCTCCGGTCAGCCCCAGTGCTCTACCGTCCGACGGTGACGGACGATCTTCCACTGCCATTGTGCGCGGCCGTCCGGGTGGCCCGGCACGAGGGGTGACCGGGGGCCCGGGCCGAGGCACGACCGTGCGGCGGGGTTCCCGCTGTGGCAGGCGTACCGAACCCGCCAGACAATTGAGTCACGCCGTACGGCAGCCCTGCCGGACGATCTTCGGAGCAGGAATGACCGATCACGACCGGCCAGCGTTCATCCCCGTCCCGCCCCGTCTGTTGGTCGAGAAGACGCACAACAGCGAGACAGCGACGGAGGAGCGTCTTGCCCTGAACCGCACCGGCAGTTTCGAATGGGATCTGGACGCCCGGACGCTGGACATCGACGAGGCGGGACTGCTGGTCTTCGGCCTGGATCCGGCCGTGTTCGACTCACGGCCCGAGTCCCTGATGGAGCGGCTCGATCCGGCGGAACGCATCCGCCTCGATGTGGCGATAGACGAGGCCATCAAGGGCGGGAGTGCCTCCTACAGCATCCATTTCCGAGTGCCGCTCGAAGACGACAGTGACCAGTGGACCCATGTCCAGGCACGGATCCTGCGCGGCGCCGACGGACGGGCCCACCGGGTGATCGGTCTGGTGCGGGACGCGACGGCGGAAGTCACCCATTCGGCCTTCGTGCTGGACCTGGAAAAACGCCGCCAGCGCCAGACCGATATCGTTGAACGAACAACCAGCGCGCTGTCACGTGCGGTGACCGTGGACGATGTCACGGCCGCGCTGACCGGACCGGGCGGGCTGGCACGGCTGGGCGCCGACGGGCTCGCCCTCGGACTGCTGGACAACACCGCACTCAATGTCATCGCCCTGAGCGGTGATTCGCTGGAGGTCGTCGACGAACTGGGATCGGGCCGGCTCGACCCGAAGTTCCCGTTGGCCGACACCGTTCTCAGCGGACGGCCGCGGTTCGTGAGCTCGCTCAGCGCGCTCACCCGGCGCTACCCGGTGCTGGAGCCCTTCGTGGGACAGCTCAAGTTCCAGGCCGCGGCCTATCTGCCGCTCGTCGCCCAGGCCCGGACGCTCGGCGGGCTGGCGCTCTTCTACCGCGAGCGCACGGCGTTCAACGCCGACGAACGCAATCTGTGCCTGGGGCTGGCCGCGATCGTCGCCCAGTCCCTCCAGCGGGCCACGCTCTTCGACGAGGAACGCGAGTTCGCTACGGGGCTCCAGTCCGCGATGCTGCCCCGCCGGATCCAGGACATCGAGGGCGGCGAGATCGCCGTCCGCTACCACGCGGCATGGAGCGGCCGCCAGGTAGGCGGCGACTGGTACGACGTGATCGCGCTGCCCAAGGGCCGCTTCGGCATCGTGGTCGGAGACGTCCAGGGCCACGACACGCACGCGGCGGCGATCATGGGCCAGCTCCGCATCGCGCTGCGTGCGTACGCCGCCGAGGGGCATCCGCCCTCGACGGTACTGGCCCGGGCCTCGCGGTTCCTCGCCGAGCTGGACACGGACCGTTTCGCCACCTGCACGTACGCCCAGGTCGACCTGGGCACCGGCACCGTGCGGGTGGTGCGGGCGGGCCACTTCGGCCCGCTGATCCGGCACATGGACGGCCGCGTCGGCACCCCCCAGGTGCGCGGCGGCATCCCGCTGGGCATCGCCACCGACTTCGGCGACGAAGAGTTCCCGGAGACCCGGCTGGATCTGGTGCCGGGCGAAACTCTGGTCCTGTACACCGACGGACTGGTGGAGGAGCCGGGCGCCGACATCGACGCGGGGGTGCGCACGCTGATCAACGAGGTCAGCGCGGGACCGGCGGGTGCCGAGGCACTGGCCGACCACTTGTCGGACCGGTTGTGGGAGCGCTGGGGCTCGGGCGACGACGTCGCCCTGCTCGTGCTGCGGCGCAGCCCGGACCCGGGATCGCCACGAGCACCACGGCTCCATCAGTACATCCACCAGGCCGATCCGGAAGGGCTCTCGGACGCACGGACCATCGTGCGTCAGGCCCTCACCGACTGGGACATGGCCGAACTCGCCGACGACGCAGAGTTGGTGACCGGTGAACTGCTGGTGAACGTGCTCCTGCACACGGAGGGGGGCGCCGTACTCACCCTGGAGGTGCTTCCGGAACCGGTACGGCGCGTCCGGCTGTCGGTGCAGGACCGCTCCAGCGCATGGCCCCGGCGGCGTACACCGGGCGAGACCGCGACCTCGGGGCGGGGGCTGCTGCTCCTGGACGCCATCGCCACCCGCTGGGGCATCGAGCCCCGCGGCGAGGGCAAGGCCGTCTGGTGCGAGATCGGTCCGGCGGCGCCGCCCACGTCCGATCCGGTCCACAGGAACACTTCGGTCCACACCGACCCCGCACAACCGGCGCATCCCGCCGGCTCGGAGCATCGGGGCGACGACCCCCCGAATCCCGTCGGCTCGCCCCGTCCTGGCGATGACCGCCCGGACCGTACAGGCTCCGCGGGCGGGAAACGCTGAAAGCAACAACGCCGAAGGGCGTGCCGTCTCGTCCCACAGGACACGGCACGCCCCTCGGCCGGAACCCGGGCACGCTCAGCGCGCCCGGGCCGCCGGACTACGTCAGTGCTGGGCCGTACGGCGCTTGCGCACGGACCACATGATGCCGCCACCGGCCAGCAGCACGGCGACAGCCGCGCCACCGATGATCGGCGTGGCGGACGACGAACCGGTCTCGGCCAGATCCGGCGAGCTGGGGCTCGGCGTGGCTGCGGCGGGCGCAGGCGACGAGGCGGTCTCGCTGGGAGTGGCCGTCGGCGTGGGCGACGCAGGCGTGGGAGTCGCCGTGGTGGGCGTCTCGGACGGCTTCGTCTCGGTCGGCGTCGGGGTGGGCTTCGGAGGCGTCTCCTGGCATACCGGCGCCGTCTTGGACTCGTCGCGCGAGTACCTCTCGCCGTCGCCGGCCTTGACGACCAGACGCACCGTCAGCGGCTTGTCGTGCTCGGGCAGGGCCTTCGTCTTGTCGATCCCCTTGCCGAACGTCTCCGTCGGCAGGAATTCCTTTCCGTCAACGGTGACGGTCACCTCGTTGGTGACGCGATCGTTGTACGCGGTCAGGTGCAGGCTCACTTCAGTACAGGTCACGTCCCAGGTGGGGGTGTGAGCTGCGGCCGTACCGGCGGTGAGAACCACCCCGGTCAGGCCGACAACCGCAGCGGCGGCGAGGGTTCCCGCAGCACGCCACGATCTCCTGGGTATGGTCATGGATTCTTCCTCCGCAAATGTTTCATCGCCCGAATGGCGGTGGGGCGCACAGTACTGCCCTCGTCCCCCCTGTGTGCACCCGCCCCACATACCGTTCGACGTCACAACTAACCGCACATCGTCGCTGGTTGGGGCAACCCGGACACCGTTGCCGCCACCCGGTCCGCCCGGACGTGGCGCGAAGTGAACGTCCGACGCCGGACCGTGTCCGTGACGTCGATCCGCAGCCGCGGCCACCCCCTCATCCGTCAGAGCGGCCGGTGCATGATGTGAAGTCCCACGAACCCCTTCTTCGGATGGTTGAAGCCCTCCGGCAGGGTTCCCAGCACCTCGAAGCCGAGCGAGCGGTAGAGCCCGACCGCGGCGGAGTTGCCCTCCACGACCGCGTTGAACTGCATGGACCGGAACCCGGCTGTGCGCGCCCAGTCGATCGTGTACTCGCACAGGGCCCGCCCCACCCCCTTTCCGGAGTGCCGGGGGTCCACCATGTAGCTGGCGCTGGCGACGTGCGATCCGTTGCCCATGTGGTTGTTGTTCATCTTCGCCGTGCCCAGGACGCTGCCGTCCTCGCCGACCGCGACGACCGTGCGGTTCGGGGGCTTCAGAAGCCACCATTCGAGGGCGTCAGTCTCTCCGAGATCGAGAGGGTAGGTGAACGTCTCGCCCGCGGCGACGATTTCGTGAAAGAAGGGCCAGATGGCGGGCCAGTCCTCAGCGGTTGCTTCCCTGATCAACATGGTGCAAAGAATGCCTGGCCCGGGTGTCGGTGGCGAGCGGTTTCCCCCTGCCGCCGACCGCCCGGGGAGGACGCCGGCTCCCCCCTCGCGTGCGCAGACGCAACCGGGCCAGCAGACCTGGCGCGCCGCCTCGGTCACTGCCCGCGCCGTCCCCGCCGCCGGCCTCGCGCAGGGCCGACGACGGCCGTTGAGCCGATGAGTCACCCCATCCCACCGCACCCGCCGGATCCACCGGGTCCGCGGAACCTGCCGCACCCACCGGCACCGCCGGCACCGCCGGTTCGACCCGTACCCCTGATCCACCCTCAGCCGCTCCGGTGGGAGCTTCCTCCGCGCCGGGCCACCGCCCCTCTCCGGGGCGTGGGGCCGGCCGCAGCTCGCGTGCGCTGTCCAGCTCCATCCCGAGGGTGACCCTTCGCCAGAGGATCTCATCGGGTTCATCGGCGAGCATCAGCCGAGCCAGGGTCTCGCGCCCGGCAGCCGACCCCCGTTGCCCGAAGACCGCTGTGGTCCGGATCCTCCCGAAGTGGGCCCGCTCATACGGATCGTCGACCACCTCGGCCAACTGGACCGGGTCGAGTGTCTCCGCGATGACGGCCGCCCTGGCCCAGGGGTCATCCTCATTGAGGGCCAGCAGCCGCTCGATCCGGCGCGAGCGCCAGTTGCGCGCCCGGCAGTCCGTGCCCGCGTCCAGCCGGCTGCGCATCCAGGGCGGGCTGTTGCCCACCAGAAGCTCGGGTGACCGGGCGGCCAGTGCGCCCAGCTCGTGTGTGAGGTAGAGCCACACCACCGATCGGTAGCGATTGAGGTAGAACGCGACCGGCGTGACACAGCCCGCGCGCGCCAGCCGGGTGAAGCGGACCGGACTGATCCCGAGCAGCCTGGCCCCTTCCGCGGTCCCCACCGTGCGCACCCGCGCCCGCAGCGTCTCCGGGAATCCGTCCTGCGAGGTGAGCCGGTCGATCTCCGCCTGAGGCACCCTGGGCCGCCCGTCCGCCTGCCGCGCATCCACCCGGACGATGCCCAGGTGCACCGCCAGGCCGAACTCTCCGCGCCTCAGCCCGAGTTCCGCTGCGGCCCTGCTTGCACTGACCATGCGGGCGCCGCCGGGCCCCGCCTCCGTCATCGGCATGACGATTCTCCCCCGTGAGACTCGAATACTCTCCGTGATCACGGTAGCCCGGGAAACGCAACTGCCGCCCGCCCTGTGGATAACTCCCGGGCGGGCGGCAGCGCCGATCAGGCCTCAGACCCGATTGACCCCCACTCCCCCGTCCTGCCTGGCGGCCACGCCGAGATGCTCCCCGACCCTGTTGACCAGCAGCGTCATCTCGTACGCCACCTGCCCCACATCGGCCTCGGCGGCACTCAGCACACACAGGCAGCTACCGTCACCGGCGGCCGTCACGAAGAGCAGTGCCTCGTCGAATTCCACCATCGTCTGCCGGGCCTTTCCGGCACGGAAGTGCCGTCCCGACCCCCGGGCGAGACTGTGCAGTCCCGACGAGACCGCGGCCAGGTGTTCCGCGTCCTCACGCGCCAGCCCCGTGCTCGCTCCGGTCACCAGGCCGTCGTTCGACAGCACCAGTGCGTGCCGTATGTGCTCCACCCGGCTCGTGAGATCGTCGAGCAGCCAGTCGAGTCCCCTGTCCAGCGCCATTCTGTTCCTCCCCGCTCATGCGTTCCCCGTGCCCCACTTGTGCGCAAGCCTTACGCACCGGTCACGTACGGGCAAGCACCCCGCTGCGCAACAGCGCGGCGGGATCCGGCCATGCCGACTCAGCCCACCGAGTCGAGGAGCCGTGCGGTGTGCATCCGGCCCGCGTACTCGACCATCCGGATCAGGACCTCCTTGCCCGAGTCCCGGTCTCTGGCGTCGCACAGCACCACGGGCGTTCCGGGGTCGAGATCGAGGGCACGTGACACATCCTGTTCGCCGTACGAACGTGCCGCCGCGAAGCAGTTGACCGCGACGACGAACGGGATGCGGCGGTGCTCGAAGTAGTCGACCGCCGGAAAGCAGTCCTCCAGCCGACGGGTGTCCGCCAGCACGACCGCACCCAGCGCGCCCTGGGAGAGCTCGTCCCAGAGGAACCAGAACCTGTCCTGCCCCGGCGTACCGAACAGGTACAGGGAGAGTCCGGACCGGATGGTGATGCGCCCGAAGTCCATGGCGACCGTGGTGGTGGTCTTCTGAGTGACGCCTTCGGTGTCGTCGACGGACTGCCCAGCCTCACTGAGGAGTTCTTCCGTGCGCAGGGGCCGGATCTCGCTCACCGCACCGACGAGCGTCGTCTTGCCCACTCCGAATCCTCCCGCGACCAGGATCTTCAGGGCCAAGGCGTCGGCCGGAGCGGCTCCGGCGCTCTCGTCCCGCGTGCTGTCGTGCTCGGTCGACATCGATCACTTCTCTCACCAGTGAGTCTCAAGATGTCGAATGCGCAGGTCAGAGCCATCTTGAGGGGTCTCGGATTCAGTGAATCATCGGCAGGCGTACGGCGACAGCATGGCAAACCAGGGGCCGACCGGGGGGGTGCGATCACTATTTTGAGGATGTGACTGTTTCGGGCCGCTCCGCGCCCGGAACGGCACGAATTCCGGTGCGATTGTCAGCCATTCGATTGTTCTTGGCCGATTACCAGGTGCAGCCCTTCCCTGGCGCCGTGTTCCTGCTCCCGTCGCAGTTGCTCCTCACCCAGCAGGGAGCACAGCCTCTCCCACCGCCGAGTGTGACGCTGCGCCGCTCCGACCGGGACCGGACCGTTCGCCGGCGCATGCGGTCCCGACCGCGCCGAGGCGCCCAGCAGGCGTGCCGCGGCACGGTGATTCCCGAGGCCGAGCTCGATGTCGGCGACGAGTTCGGCCGCGACCGCGGCGGACCGGTCGTCGCGCAGACCGAGCATGAGGCGGACGGCCTGCGCCGCGTAACGACGGGCACGGAGGGGATCGCCCTCCCACCGGCTGATCTCCGCCAGTACGAAACGGGTCCACGCGTCGGCCTGGGTGTCGGGGGCGGTCGGGGTCCATTCCGCCGAGTCGGCGAGGACGTCCATGGCCGCTTCGGGCTCGGACTGGACAAGGGCCAGCGCGAGCAGCGCCACGGTCATCCCCCTGCCCGGCCCGAACGCCGGGTTCCGCGGCAGGAGTTCCAGCGCCTCGGCGAACTCCGTGGCCGCCTCGTCCGCCTCACCGGCCCACAGGCGCGCGATGCCTCTGACCTGGGCGAGCTGCCCGATGCAGGTGCTGTCGCCGTCCCGCACGGCAAGGGGCCACGCCTCGGCCAGTACCGGGTCAGCCGCCTCCAGTTCGCCTTGGCACACCATGAGGTACGCGAGCAGCCACAGCGCCCTCGCCGGGCGTGGTCCGAGCACCGCGTCGAGAGCCCGCTCCAGATGCTCCCGCCCTTCCGGCCCTCGGCCACCTGTGATCCAGAGGAACCACAGCGAGACGGCGATGCCCGACGCGGTCTCCGCCTCCGCCGCCGGCGACAGCGGGGCGGTGCCGGGGTTCATCGCGGCGTCCAGGTCCGGGCGGGCCGAAAGCGCCAGTTCCTGCGCCTGGCGGTGCCGCCCCGCCCGCCACAGGACGGCCGCTTCGCCGGCCACCGCGGCGTAGTGGCGCCGGTGGTGCAGGACGACCGCCCACCGCTCACCCCCTGCGTCGAGCCGGGCCCTGCCGACCCTCCGGGCGGCGGCCGGCATCCGGTAGCGGCCCTCGACGTCCGTCAGCAGCAGGCACGGAGCCAGTCGGTCGAGAGCGGCCGGTACAGCGGCGACAGGCAGCGCCCCGGAAGCACAGACGGCCTGCACGGCGGAAAGGTCGAATCGCCCCTCGAACACGGAGAGCCGCTCCCAGAGCAGCCGTTCGTCGGGGCCGCACGACAGGTACAGGTTCCGTGCATCCGCCAGGGGGCCGTGGGCGGCGGGCGAGGCCAGCGGATCCTCCAGCACGGCCTCCAGGCTCTCCTCGCCCAGGCGGGACGCCGCATGCCGTATCGCCCCCGGAATCGCGTCCAGCCGATCGCACAGGTCCGCCACCCGATCCCGCCGGGCGGCCGCCTCCGGCCCGTCGACCGCCCGGAGCCGCGGCGGCTGCTCGCCCGCGGCGGCGGCCTCCTCGGTGAACATCCGCAGCGCTTCGGGGGCGTCCAGCGGCCCGAGCAGCAGACCCGCCTCGCCTGCCAGATACAGCCGGCGCCGCGCGGTGGCCAGGAGGGAAATGCCACGGAACTCGTTGAGCAGCCCCACGATCTCGGTCCTGGCGTGGGGCCCGAGGTGTTCGCAGTCGTCCACCACCACGAGCGCGTCGTCAAGATCCAGGCCACCCAGCCGGCGGGCTGTCGATCCGAGGCCCGCACCGGCCGGCGCGCCGGCGGGCGATATCCAGATGACCTGTCGGCCCATCAGGAGTTCGGCCTCGGCCGCCCGGTGCGCCAGCCACGACTTCCCGATCCCGGGCGGGCCGTGCACCGTGACCAGCCGTTCCCCCGTCAGAAGCGCGCCCAGGCTTTGTATTTCCTGGTCCCTGCCCACCATGTACACCGTCCTCCTCATCCCGACGATCAAGCTCACACATGCTCGTGGCATAGTCCGATGAAGCCAGTCGATTTCCGCCGCCAGCCGGTGAATCCGCCAGGAAGACACGTGCCGCGCAGCGAATACGCCCTCACCGAAGCCGACCGTGCGGTGATCCATGCACTGCAGATCGCTCCCCGGGCCGACTGGAGCAGGCTCGCGCCGGTTCTCCGGAGCCGGCCGGACACGCTGGCTCGGCGCTGGGCCAGGATCACCGCCGCAGGAACCGCCTGGTGCGGGACGCTCGGACTGCACACCGGGGAGACACCGCCCTGCCTGGCCTGGATCGAGGTGCTCTGCACCGGCGGACGGAGCCAGGTGCGCTCCGCCCTGCTCACCGAGGATCCGCATGTCCTTTCGGTGTTCGAGACGACCGGCGACCGCGCCATGCTCCTGTTCGTCGCCTTCCCCGATCTGTCGATGCTCGACGAGCACCTCTCCACCCGGTTGTCACGGCTCCCGGGGGTGACCGGCACCCGGACTCATCTCGTCACCGCGGTCCACCGGTCCGGCCCCCGGTGGCGGCTCGACCGGCTGACCCCCGCTCAGACCCACCGTCTGATCGATCTGCCCGGGCGTCCGCGTGAACCGGGTGCCGGTGCGGTCCCTTCGCTCAGGCCCGAGGACCGTCGGCTGGTGCTCGCCCTGGCGGAGGATTCACGGCTTTCCGTGGCCGAGCTGGCCAGGCGGCAGGGCGGGAGCGAGTCGGCCACGCGCCGCCGGCTCATCCGGCTGGAGAGCAGTGGCACCCTCACCCACCACTGCCGGCCGGCTCCGCTCTACTCCGGCTGGCCCGTCTCGGTCGTGATGTGGGCGGACTCGCCGACGGCCGACCTCACGGCCGTTCCGCCCATCGTCCACCTCCGCGAGACGGTCGAGTTCATGTCGATCACCGGGCCGCACAACCTCGCGATCGCCCTCACCCTGCGCTCGCTCGAAGATCTGCCGGCCTGCGCGTCCACGCTGATGCGGCGAATGCCGGGGCTCAGGATCGCGGACTCGTTCGTCGTCCTGCGCTGTCACAAGTTCGCCGCGCAGGTGCTCGGCCCGGACGGCCGCAGGACCCGCACCGTCCCGCCGGACATCTGGAGCCGTCCGGTTCCGCTGCCGACCGGGCTCTGACCTCTCGGCCCCGGCTCCGGCCCCGGCGGTACGGCCCGAGTGGCCCGGGGGCCTCCGCCCGTGGCGCCTACACTGGTCGTCTCGGGTGCGAGGAGTCGGCCCACGCGGACGGGAGTACAGAAGTGTCGACAGGTGCCGACGGCGGTTTCGAGGACCCGCCCGCGGACGTGCTGGCCCAGGCGGCTGCCGCCTTCGGGCTCCTGGCGACCCCGGCCCGGCTGCACATCGTCTGGGCGCTGGCCCAGGGCGAGAGTGATGTGACGGGCCTGGCGGACCGGGTCGGCGGCACACTCCCCTCGGTCAGCCAGCATCTGACGAAACTGAAGCTCGCCGGTCTTGTCCGGTCCCGGCGCGAGGGCCGTCGGCAGGTCTACCTGGTCGATGATCCCGATGTCGTGACCGTGGTACGGCTGATGGTCGGCCAGCTCGCGGAGCGGGCGGGTCATCCGGCCGCGCAGTCCGTGCGTCTTCGTGAACTCGGTGCCTGAGAAGGCTGCCGCCGCGGGGTCCGGAGGAACCGGTGAGCGGTCGGCCGTCGTCGTGCGGATGCCCGGTACCGGCTCCGCGCCCGATACGGGTAGCGGCCCCGTTTCCGATGCCGTACGGCCGTCGTCGACGCCGACCTCGCTCCAGGTCCTGCGCTCGCTGGACAGCGGACCGCGGGGGCTGCTGGAGCCGGAGGCGCAGGAGCGGCTGAACCGGTTCGGCGAGAACACCCTCCCCGCCCGGCGCCCGGTTCCCTGGCCGAGGCGTTTCCTGCGGACGCTGCGCGACCCCTTCACCTCGGTACTGCTGTGCCTGGGGCTGGTCTCGGCCGTGACGAGTGCGTGGGGTACGGCCGCCGTGACCTCGGTGCTCGTCGTCGTCAGCTGTATGCTGCGTTCCACCGAGGAGCACCGGGCCGACCGGGCGACGGCCGCGCTGCGCGAGCTGGTGGCGACGACTGCCACGGTGCTGCGCCGCAGCGGCCCGGATGCGGTGGCGCAGGCCCGCGAAGTGCCCGTTGCGGAGCTCGTCCCGGGCGATGTGATCCGGCTCGCTCCGGGCGATCTCGTACCCGCCGATGTGCAACTGCTGCGGGCGAGCGGTCTCACCGTCCACCAGTCGGCCCTCACCGGGGAGTCCGCTCCGGTCGTCAAGCATCCCGTCGACAGCGGGGGCCTGCGAGCGACCGGGCCCGGGCCGCAGAACGAGCCCGACGACCCGGAGGGCGACTTCGCGGAGCGCCGGCTGTGTTTCCAGGGCAGCAGTGTGGTCTCGGGCAGTGGCACGGCGGTGGTGGTCGCCACCGGCGCCGACACCCGGTTCGCCGCCGCCTACGACCGGTCGGCGCGCCGCCGTGGTGCGAGCGCGTTCGACCGCTCCGTGCAGGGGATCTCCTGGACGCTGATCCGCTTCATGCTGCTCACTCCGCCACTGGTCCTGATGGCCAACGCCGCGCTGCGCGGACGCGGTCTGGAGACCCTGCCGTTCGCGGTCGCGGTCGCGGTGGGGCTGACGCCCGAGATGCTGCCGGTCATCGTCACCACGGCGCTGGCGCGGGGCGCCTCGCTGCTCGCCCGGGACCACGCGGTGATCGTGAAGCGGCTGCCCGCGCTGCACGACCTGGGCGCGATCGATGTGCTGTGTCTGGACAAGACCGGCACTCTCACCCAGGACCGGCCGGTCGTCGACCGGGCACTCGACCCGGCGGGAGGGCCCGATCCCCGGGTGCTGCACTGGGCGGCCGTCAATGCGCTGTGGACGCTGCAGCTCGCAGATCTCCCGGTACCGGACGCGCTCGACGAGGCCGTGCTGGACGCCTGGGACCAACAGGACGGACCGGACGCACCGCCCCTCACCCCTGCCGAGTACGACGCGGTGGCCGTGCTGCCCTTCGATCCGGTGCGCCGGCTCTCCACGGCGGTCATCCGTGCCCCGGGCCGCTTCGGCACCCACGTACTGGTGACGAAGGGGGCGGCGGAGGCCGTCCTGGAGCGGTGCGCGCTGGACCCGGAGGAACGGGCCCGGCTGGGCGCTCTGGCGGCGCGCGAGGCGGCCGGCGGTCTGCGGCTGCTCGCCGTGGCCCGGACCGAGCGGCCCGCCCGGCTCGGCCCGTACACACCGGCCGACGAGCGCGGACTGGTGTTCCTCGGGTTCGTGACCCTGCGGGACGCGCTCACGCCGAGCGCGGCCGGCGCCCTGGCCGTGCTGGCACGGCGGGGAGTCACGGTGAAGGTCCTGACGGGCGACCACCCGGGCACCGCCGCCCGCGCCTGCCGGGACCTCGGCCTGGCCCCGGGGCGCGTCGTCTGCGCCGAGGAGATCGACGCCCTGTCCGCCGGACGGCTCGCCGACATCGCCGGCGGGACGACCGTCTTCGCCCGCTGCACGCCTGCGCACAAGGCCCGGATCGTCGACGCGCTGCGTACCTCGGGGTACACCACCGGCTTTCTCGGCGACGGTGTCAACGACCTCCCGGCGCTGCGCGCAGCCGATGTGGGTATCTGTCCGCGCAACGCGGTGGACGTGACGCGGGAGACCGCTGACGTGGTCCTCGCCGAGAAGGACCTCGGCGCCATCGACCACGCGATCACGGCGGGCCGCCGCAGCAGCGGCAACATCGCCACGTATCTGCGCATCACGCTCTCGTCGAACCTCGGCAACGTCCTCGCGATGCTCGCTGCCGGTCTCCTGCTGCCCTTCCTCCCCATGCTGCCGGCGCAGGTGCTCGTGCAGAACCTGTGCTTCGACGCGGCGCAGCTCGCTTTCGCCTTCGACCGTCCCGCGTCCTCGGTGCTGCGGCGCCCGACGGTGCTGCGCCCCAGGGACTTCCTCCGATTCATCACAGGTTTCGGGCTGCTGAACGCCGCCGCGGACCTGGCCACGTTCGGCGTGCTCGCCCTGGCCCTGCACGGCTCGCCCGCGGACGGCCAGGCGGCCTTCCACTCCGGATGGTTCACCGAGAACCTCCTCACCCAGGCGCTGGTGATGCTGCTCCTGCGCACCGGGCGGCGGACCGCGCAGGGGCGCCGGGGCGGGCCCCTGCGGGCAGCGGCGGCCGGTCTGGCGGTCGTCGGCGTGCTCCTGCCGCTCACCGCGCTCGGCCCGCTGCTGGGCATGACCGCGCTGCCGCCGCTCTATTACCTGTTGCTCGCCACCGTCCTCGCGCTGTACGCATGCGCTCTCGGCTGGGCGCGCAACCGCTACGAAAGGAACCGGAGGAACTCATGACGACGGTGAGCACCGGCCACCCGCGTGACGGGTCCGCCCTCGGCCGGCCGATCCGGGTACGCCGGGCGACGCTCGCCGATGTCGGGGAGCTGGTGCGGATGCGCGCCCTGATGCTGACCGACATGGGGATGGACACCGGGGACGATCACGCACCCTGGCGGGCGGACGCGGCTCGGTGGTTCACGGACCGGATGCCCCGGCTCGACGAGTTCGCGGCGTTCCTCGTCGAGGATCCGGAGCTGGGTGTGGTGGCGTGCGCGGTGGGGGCGTGCGACGCGCATGCGCCGAGCCCCGCCAATCCGTCCGGTCTGCACGGGCACGTGTCCAATGTGAGCACCGATCCGCGGCGGCGCCGGCTCGGGTATGCCCGAGCCTGTGTGGACGCGCTGCTGACCTGGTTCCGCCAGGAGACGCGTGTGACGGTCGTCGGTCTGAACGCCACGGGCGACGGGGCCGGGCTGTACGAGTCGTTCGGCTTCGCCCCGCCCCCGCACCCCTCGTTGCAGCTGCGGACGGCCCGGCCACAGGCCTGAGCCGTCCGCAGCGTCCCGGTCCGTGCGGGTACCGCGCCCGCTTCATCCGTACGAGAGGTCGCTGCACGGATCGTCGTCGGCCGAGCGCGCCCCGTCCGCGACGGCGGACGGCACGGTGTCGGGGGTCGGTGACGCGGGGGCGGGGGAGGGATGGTCGGCGTAGTCACGGCCCACGATCACCTGGATTCCGGGCTCGCCGGACTCCGTGGTCCGCGCGCCGCCGAAGAGCCGGGCCGTGGTTCGGGCCTCGTCCCCGAGGCCGGGTCCGTAGGTGACGACGGTGCCGGTCTGGTCCTGTGAGTTCGCGGTGGCCGTGCCGGTGACGGTGAATCCATGGGTACGCAGCAGTTCGGCGGCCCGGGCCGCGAGCCCGGTCACCGTGGTGCCGTTGTACACGGCCACGTCGATGCCCTCGCCCGAGACGGGGCCGGTGGGCGAGGGTGCCGCAGCGGGCGTGGCTCCCTTGTCCCGGGACGTGCCCGCCGCGTCCTGGCCGTCGATCGTCCGGTCGGCCTTCAGGGCCGCCCACAGCGCATCGGCCTCCGGTTCCACGATGGCGACGCGGGCTCCCTCGTAGCGCCAGGGAACGGTGACGAACTTGGTGTTGTGGAGATCGATGTTCTTCATCGACATGGCGAACGACAGCAGCTTGTCGGCCGAGCCGAGGCCCGGATCGACGGTCATCGCGTCGGTCGCCGCATTGGCCAGCGGGAGCAGGGTGGTGGGGTTCAGGCCTCGGGACTTCACCTTCTTGACGAGGGAGCCGACGAATGCCTGCTGCCTCTTGATCCGGCCTATGTCGGAGCCGTCGCCGATGCCGTGGCGGATGCGTACGTAGTCGAGAGCACGCTGTCCGGAGACCGTCTGGGGCCCCTTGCCGAAGACCAGCTCGCCGCGGGTGGGGCGCTTGGGGTTCAGGTCCCGCTGATAGATGTCCTGCGGAAGGCAGACGGGTACTCCGCCGACGGCCGAGGTCAGAGACGAGAACCCGGCGAAGTCGACCACGACGGTGTGGTCGACGCGCAGGCCGGTGAGGTGCTCGACGGTGTTCTGGGTGCAGGCCGGATTGCCTTCCGCGGTCTCCCCCACCGAGAACGCCCCGTTGAACATGACGTGCTGCTGAGGAGCCGTCCAGTCCCCGCCGGGCTCCTTGCAGGCCGGGATGTCGACCAGCGAGTCGCGGGGGATGGAGACGGCGACGGCGTGCTTGTGGTCGGCGTAGACGTGCAGCAGGAACGCGGTGTCCGAGCGGCCGACCTCGCCCGTCCCGCCACCGAGTCCGCTGTTGGCGCCCGACCGGGAGTCCGAGCCGATGACGAGGACGTTCTGTCCCGCGGACGTGTCGGGCGGCCGGTCACCGGAGATCCCGTCGGCACTGAACGTGTCGATGCTGCCGGTGAGCTTGAGGTATCCCCAGCCGACTCCGGCGACCAGCAGGACGAGGAAGGACAGCCCGATCAGTGCCGTCCGCTGCAGGCGGCCTCCCCTACTGCCGCCGGCCGCCCCCTTGTGACTGCCTGTCATCGATCACCCCGTTCGTCCGGCTGCCATGGAGGAGGACTGACTTCGGCCTCGCATGGTTGTACAGTTGCGCAATGTAGCAAGTGTTGAGGTCCACGTGGATCAACGGCCCCGTCCATCGTCGGTCCGATCCCCTGTCCGCAAACGCCTGCTGGAAACATTGACCGGAAGACACCTCAAGAAAGGGCGTGACGCACATGCTGCGCAACGGCCTCGAACCCTGGCACCTGTTGGTCGTGGCGATCGTCGTGCTGGCGCTGTTCGGCTCGAAGAAGCTGCCGGACACCGCCCGCGCCCTGGGCAAATCCATGCGGATCCTGAAGAGTGAGACCAGGGCCATGAAGGAGGACGCTCCCGTGCGGACCGACGGGGACCCCCTCGACCGCCCCAGCACTTCATGACCTGCGCAACCAGGGAACCATAGGGGAAGGGCCGCCGTCCTCTTCGGTGGCGGCCGAAGGAACGCTGATCAACGATCACCGGATCATTGGAGGAAGTTCATGGGTGTGACCCTGGCCAAGGGCGGCAACGTCTCCCTTTCGAAGGAGGCGCCCGGCCTGACCGCGGTGACGGTGGGCCTGGGCTGGGACGTACGGACGACGACGGGCGCCGATCACGACCTCGACGCCAGCGCGCTGCTGTGCTCGGACGCCGGCAAGGTCCTCTCGGACCAGCACTTCGTCTTCTACAACAACCTCAACAGCCCGGACGGTTCCGTCCAGCACACCGGTGACAACCTGACCGGCGAGGGCGAGGGCGACGACGAGTCCATCAACGTGGACCTGGCGGGCGTCCCCGCGAACGTCGCGAAGATCGTCTTCCCCGTCTCCATCCATGACGCGCAGAGCCGGGGACAGAGTTTCGGCCAGGTGCGCAACGCCTTCATCCGCGTGGTGAACCGGGCCAACGGCGTGGAGCTCGCCCGCTACGACCTCAGCGAGGACGCCTCGACGGAGACCGCGATGGTGTTCGGCGAGTTGTACCGGCACGGTGCGGAGTGGAAGTTCCGCGCGGTGGGCCAGGGTTACGCCTCCGGGCTGGCCGGAATCGCGTCGGACTACGGCGTCAACGTCTGACCGTCGGGCAACGGCGTCCCGCAGCACTCCCGGGCCTGGTGCCCGCCCCGGATCTCCGGGGCGGGCACCAGGCCCGGCTCTGCGTCACCCGGCTCCGCCGGCCCGCCCCGCTCCGGCCGGGATCCGGCTGATCCTGCTCGGCCACCACGCCTTGGGGCCGATGTCCACGACCAGGGCCGGGGCCAGGAGTGACCGCACCACCAGGGTGTCCAGCAGCACACCGAAGGCCACGATGAAGGCGATCTGGGCGAGGAACGCCAGAGGGATGACGATGAGCGCCGCGAAGGTGGCGGCGAGCACCACCCCGGCCGACGTGATGACCCCGCCCGTGCTGACCAGTCCCCGCAGCACTCCCTGCCGGGCCCCGTGCTCCATCGCCTCTTCCCGGACCCGTGACATCAGGAAGATGTTGTAGTCGACGCCGAGTGCCACCAGGAAGACGAATCCGTACAGCGGTACGGACGCGTCGGTGCCGCTGAATCCCAGGACGTGCTCGAAGACCAGCGACGACACCCCGAGCGTCGCGAGGAAGTTGAGGCCCACGGTGGCCACCAGGAGGACGGGGACCAGCACCGACCTCAGCAGCCCCATCAGGATCAGCAGAATGATCACGAGCACCACCGGCACGATGATGCCGCGGTCACGTTCGGCGGTCGTCTGCGTGTCGTACTGCTGCGCCGTGTAGCCGCCGACGAGCGCGTCGGCTCCCGCGACGCCGTGCACGGCGGTACGCAGGCGCTGGACCGTCGCCTTGGCCGCGTCGCTGTCCGCGGCGTCGTCCAGGGTCGCGTCGATGCGCACCCGGCCGTCGACGACCAGGGGCGGTCCCCCTCCCGGGGCGCCGGACGCGGTGACGGGTGCGGCGGAGGCGACACCGGGGGTTCCCGCGGCCGCGGCGGTCACCGCGTCGACGCGGTCGGCCGACGCGATGACGACGGCCGGGTTACCTGAGCCGCCGGGGAAGTGTCTGCCCAGCGTGGCCTGGGCCGAGACGGACGGGGCGTCGTTCACGAAGATCTCGTCCAGGGGCACGCCCTGCGACTTGAGCGTGGGTGCGAACGCCGCGCAGGCGACGAGGACCAGGGTGGTGGAGACCCACACCTTGCGCGGGGAGCGGTCGACGCGGGCGGCGACCCGTCGCCAGATACCCCGCCCGCCGGACTCCTCGTCCGCCGGACGCGGCCTGGCCGGCCAGTAGGCGGCCCGTCCGCACAGGACCAGCACCGCGGGCAGGAACGTCAGCGTGCTCAGCACCGCGCAGACGATACCGATGGCTCCCACCGGCCCCAGGGCCCGGTTGTTCGTCAGATCACTGAGCAGCAGGGCGAGGAGGCCCAGTGCCACGGTGGCGGCGCTCGCGGTGATCGCGCCGAAGGAGCGGCGCACGGCGGCGAGGGCCGCCACCGTCCGGTCGCCGTGCCGGGCGAGTTCCTCCCGGAAGCGGGCGGTCAGGAGCAGTGCGTAGTCGGTGGCCGCCCCGATCACCAGAATCGACAGGATGCCCTGGACCTGCCCGTCCACCCGGACGACGTCGTGGTCCGCGAGGACGTACACGACGGCACAGGCGAGACCGAGGGCGAAGACGGCACCGAGGATGATCAGGAAGGGCAGGAGCAGACTGCGGTAGACGAGCAGGAGAATCACCAGCACGGCGGCCAGGGCCACGCCCAGGAGCAGTCCGTCGATCCCCGCGAACGCGTCCTTGAGGTCGGCCTGGCTTGCCGCGGGCCCGGCGATCTCCGCCGTCGTGCCCGGCACGGAATCCGCCGCGACGCGCACCCGGTCGAGGGTGTCCGGCAGCGCGTCGCCGAGGTCCGGGCGCAGCTGCACGACGCCGGAAAGCGCCTCACCGTCCTCGGAGGGCTGCACGCCCGAGGGAGTGCCCACCACACCGGGCTGCCCGGCCAGGGAGGCGAGCGCCCGGGTGGCGGCGTCCTGTGCCCCGGCGGGGATCTTGCCCGCCCGGCCGGTCCACACGACGATCGCGGGAACGGTCCCCGACTTCTGGAACGTCTTCTGCGCCTCGGACACCTTCGTGGACTCGGCACTGCGCGGCAGGAAGGCCGCCTGGTCGTTCGTGGCCACCTCACCGAGCTTTCCGGCAAAGGGACCCAGTGTCCCTCCGATGCCGAGCCAGACGACGAGCAGGGCTACGGGCACCAGCCATCGGACGATGCGGTGCCGCGGTGCGGGCTTCATTGCTTCCCCATGGGTCGACGCGCGACGGATTATCTCTCGGCCATTGATTATCTCAATGAATGAGAGATATTACTCTGGGGGTATGCGCACCGCAGACGGAGGCCCGGACACAGGCAGGAACGACGGCCCCACGGGGCTCCAGTCGTTCGCTGTGCTGCTGCGCCGGATGAACAGCGAGTTCAATCGCATCAGCCATGAGTTCGCCCAGGCCCAGGGGCTCCACCCGACCGATGTGCAGGCACTGATCGCCATCCTGGACGCCGATCACGGCGAAGAGGGATCGGTCATGACCCCGGGACGGCTGCGTGAGCAACTGGATCTGACGTCCGGTGCGGTGACGGCGTGTCTGGACCGGCTGGAACGCGCGGGTCACATCCACCGCGTCAGGGACGGCGGCGACCGCCGGGTGGTGCGTCTGCACTACGCCACCGCGGCGAAACTGGTCGCCCGCGACTTCTTCCAGCCGCTGGCCGCCGGTACCGACGTGGCCCGAGCGCAGTTCGACGAGGGCGAACTGCGCGTCGTCGTGCGCTTCCTGGAGGCCATGAACGACGAGCTGGCACAGTTGCGCGGCCGCGAGCGGCGCCCCTGAGGGCCGGCCCCTCCCGGTCAGAGCGCCCGCAGGCCGTTGATCACCTCACGGAGGATGCGTTCATCGGGGAGCTGGGCGGGGGGCACCGGGCGGCTGACCGTCACGTACCCCGATTCGAGCAGGTCGCCGAGCAGTACCCGCACCACCCCGACCGGCAGGTCCGCATCGGCCGAGAGCTCGGCCACCGACTGTGTCTCGGTGCGGCACAGGGTCAGCAGCGTCCGGTGCTCCGGCCCCAGCAGGGCGTCCTCGGAGCTCCCGGACACCGTGTCGTCCAAGGTGACGAGCGCGATCAGATCGAAGCGTGCACCGCCGGGGCCCGGCTCGGTCCGGCCGCCGGTCATGGCGTAGGGGCGGACGAGCGGGCCCGCCTCGGCGTCGTACCACTGGCTGCCCGGCAGCTCGTACGGGTCGGGGGCCTCCAGGCCCTGGTCTGTCCTGGACACGGCTCTCCCAGCCCCCGTCAGCCGGCTGCCGACGGGTGCTCGGCGAAGCGCGCCGGGGTGCGCAGGTGCTCACCGACCCGCTTGACGAGGCGGGCCATCTCGTAGGCGACCAGGCCGATGTCGGCGAACGCCGTGCTGAGCACGGCGAGGCACGACCCCTCCCCCGCGGCGGCGACGAACAGGAACCCGTCGTCCATCTCGACCATGGTCTGACGCACCTCTCCCGCCCGGAAATGCCGCCCCGCCCCCTTGGCGAGGCTGTGGAAGCCGGAGGCCACCGCGGCCAGATGCTCGGCGTCCTCACGGCTCAGGGCGCTGGACGCGCCGACCGCCAGTCCGTCGCCGGAGAGCACGACCGCGTGCCGGACCTCACCGACCCGGGTCACCAGATCGTCCAGCAGCCAGTCGAGTTCGCCGGACCGGCGGCGCACTCCGGTCCTCTCGTTCGCGATCATGCGGGGTCTCCTTCGCTGAGCGGGCTGGGTTCGGTGGTACTCGGGACTGCTGACGGGGCCCCCGGGGCGGCACCGCCGCCGCGTACCCAGCCGGACCGGTAGGCGGTCATGCGGTCCCTGGCCTGCTCGGGGGTGCGTCGCGCCGTCGTGTCCTCGGCCGCTCCGCCGGCCCGCGGCGGTTCGGGCCGCGGATCCTCGCGCAGCTGCGGCACGAGGCTGGCCTGCCGCACCCGGCGGGGCAGGGCCTCCTCCTCGGCCTCCTCACCGGCCGGTGGCCGCGGGTCCGGTCGGGTCCCGTCCCTGCCCTCGGCCCGGCGGGGACGCAGCGAGGTCACCTGGGCGGCGGGGCCCGTACGGGATTCCAGCGCCGGTACCGCGACGGGCGCGGGAAAGGCCGTGTTCTGGGGCCGTACGGCACGGGGGCCCGGTCCGAACGAGGAGCGTTCGGCCACGTCCTCGCGCTCGACGGAGGCCTTCTGCGGCGCCGCCGGTTCCTCGGCCGGCGGCAGCGCCGTCTGCAGCAGCGCCGTCGGCAGCAGGACCACCGCCGTCGTGCCTCCGTACGGCGAGGTGCGGAGCTGGACCCTGATCCGGTGCCGTACGGCGAGCCGGCTGACGACGAACAGGCCGAGGCGGTCGCTGTCGAACAGGTCGAGCGCCTCCGCCTGCTCGATGCGGCGGTTGGCCTCGCCGAGCAGTTCCGCGCCCATGCCGAGTCCTCGGTCCTCGATCTCCAGTGCGTAACCGTTGCCCACGGGTTCGCCGGTGATGCGCACCTTGGTGTGCGGGGGCGAGAACTGGGCGGCGTTCTCGACCAGTTCGGCGAGCAGGTGGGTGAGGTCGGCGACAGCCGTGCCCTTCACCGCCGCGTCGGGCAGCCTGCTGACCTCCACCCGGGCGTAGTCCTCGATCTCGGAGACGGCCGCGCGCACGACGTTGGTCAGCGACACGGGCATCCGCCAGGCCCGGCCGGGGGCCGCGCCGGAAAGGATGATCAGGCTCTCGGCGTGCCTGCGCATGCGGGTCGTGAGGTGGTCGAGCCGGAAGAGGTCGCTCAGCTCGTCGGGATCGTCGGCGCGGCGCTCCATGCTGTCGAGGAGGTTGAGCTGGCGGTGGACCAGCACCTGACTGCGCCGGGCGAGGTTGACGAAGACGCCGGAGATCCCGTCCGCGAGCTCGGCCCGTTCGACCGCTGCGCTGAGGGCGGCCCGGTGGACCGTGCCGAGGGCCTCGCCGACCTGGCCGATCTCGTCCTGGGAGGCGAGGCCCGGCGGAGCCTCGGCCCTGATGTCGAGCTCTTCGCCCGCGCGCAGTCGCTGCATGGCCAGGGGCAGCTTGCGCCGGGCGATCTCCAGGGCGCTGTTGCGGAGGCTGACGAGTTCCACGACGAGCGCGCGCCCGATGCGTACGGAGATCACCAGCGACGCGGCCACGGCCACGCACCCGAAGATCACGGCGGCTCCGGACGGGCTGAGCAGTCCGTGGGTGAGGGGGTCCGCGCGGTCGGCGGCCCGCTCCCCGGCGCCGGAGCCGATGCTGCGCAGGGCTCCGCGGACGTCCTCGGCGGTGTGCTGCCAGTCGGCGGCGGGTACGGCTCGGGCGGCGTCGGGGCCGGGAGCGGCTGCGAGCACCTTGTCCTCGGCCGCCTGGACGGCGCGGTAGGCGGGGCGGGCGGTGAACTCCCGCCAAGCGGTGCGTTCGGTGGCGGGCAGGTCGACGCCGGCGCTCTCGGTGAGGCTGCGCCGGGTGTCGACCGCGCCGGTGAACAGCCGCAGGGGACGGCCCTTGAGGGTGCCGACGCGTGCGGCGGTGGCCAGCAGGGCGTCCTCACGGGCCAGCATCTCGTCGCCGCGGGCGAGTTCGAGCAGGACGCGGGCGTCGGAGCCGAGGGAGTCGTCCTGGATGCCGGTGAGGGCTCCGGAGACGGCGAAGGCGGCGCTGACAGCCGAGGTGTAGCGGTCGTAGACGGCGTCTTCGTCGGCCCCGGCACCCTTCCGGGCCCCCTGGTCCGCACGCAGGTCCTGGGCGAGTCCCAGGAAGTCGTCGAGCCGGCCGGCGACTCCGTCGGGCAGATCGCCGGTGTCGGCGATGGTGTGGCCGTCGTCGAGACGCAGTGCGTCGAGGGTGGTGTCGGTGCGCCCGGTGCGCTCCTTCAGCGCGGAGGCGTGTGCGCCGCTGGGGTCGACGGCCTGGAGCATGGCCGCCTTTCGTTCGCTCTGGAGAGCCGCGACAGCGGCGGCGACCGGCGCCCTGACCTCGTCGTCGACGCGCTGCAACTGCCGCAGCCGGGCCACGTCCTGGGCCGTGGACACGGTGGCGAAGCCCCAGAGCGCGAGCAGGGAGACGACGGGCAGCATGAGCAGCGAGATGATCTTCGCGCGCACGGTCCTGGGACGCAGCGTCCAACGTCCGCGCGGGGCGGATATGTCGTACGCGGGCAGCGGGCCGTCGTGTTCGGCGCTCTCGTCGGCCGGCGGTCCCGCGTGCGCGCGACGGCCTCGTGCCTGCGGAGGGGCGGACCGGGCGTCGGAGGCACCGGGGTCCGGGGTCGTGCGGGGTGGGCGCATGGCCTCCTCGTTCCGGGTCGGGGCTGGGTGGGTGGCGGGCCGGACCGCTCGTCAGCCGGTGCCGGCGGGTGAACCTGCGCCGACGGGTGGCGCATCGGAGCTGTGGGATGCCTGCCGGGTCCGCAGGTCCCGGCCGCGCCCCGCCAGTGCCGCCGGTGCGGCGTCGGCAGGGTTCCGCCCGCGCCCCGCGTGGACGTACGCGGCATGTTCCGGCGCAGTCGGGGAAAGGGCCACGAACGCGGAGGTGAGGAAGAGGTAGGAGCCGAGTCCGACGGCGAGGGGGAAGATGAACTGCATCGCGGTGGCCCCGCGCAACGGGGCTCCCGAGGGCGTCACCTGCACGGTCACGGCCAGCATCCCGGTGTAGTGCATGCTGCTGACCGCCGCTCCCATGACGAGTGAGGCAAGTGCCACGGCGCGCGTGGACTTGATGTTGAGCGCGGCCCAGAGTGCGGCTGTCGCGGCGATGACCGCGATGACGACGGAGAGGACGACCCTCAGCGGGTCGTAGTGGATGGTGCCGTGCAGCCGGAGTGCCGCCATGCCGAGGTAGTGCATGCTGGCGACGCCGAGCCCGGTGGCGAAACCGCCGAGCAGCAGTGCCCTCGTCCTGTCCCTGCTGTAGCCGACGGCGAAGACGCCGCCGCCGACCACCACCATGGCGCCGAGAAGGCTGAGTAGGGTCAGCGGCACGTTGTAACGGATGTCGGTGCCGTACACGCCGAAGCCGAGCATCGCGACGAAGTGCATGGTCCAGATGCCCGAGCCGATGGCCGATGCGGCCGTGATCAGCCAGTTGCGGCGCGAGCGCCCGGTCGTGTCGAGCGCGCGCACGGTGCAGCTCAGGCCGAGCGCGGCGCCGATGCAGGCCATCGCGTACGACAGCAGAGGTGTCAGCCAGCCGAAGGTGGCGTGGTCCAGGTGTCCCATGACTCGGGGACGCTAGTCGTGCCGGGGCGCGCGCCCGGGGCGCATTCGAAAGCTGCCGAAATATGACAGAGAGATGTTCCCCAACGATCGCAGCGTGGTCGAACGTGCACATCGATTCACGACGTTTCGTTCGGTCACCCACTGGGCGATCATGTCTGCATGGCCGATGACCACACACACGTCCAGGAGTTCTTCACCGCTCGCGCCGCGAACTGGGACGCCCGGTTTCCCGACGACGGTCCGGCCTTCGCCGACGCTGTCGCCGCGCTGGGGCTCCGCCCCGGCGATGCCGTGCTGGACGCGGGTTGTGGGACGGGCCGGGCGATGCCGGCTCTGCGAGCGGCGGTCGGACCCCGGGGTACCGTGCTGGGCGCCGACCTCACGGCGGCCATGCTGGAGTCGGCGGCGCGCGCGGGGCGCGGCAGCAGCGGGCTGCTGGTCCAGGCCGACGCGGCCCGGCTCCCGCTGCGGTCGCGCTCCCTGGACGTGGTGTTCGCGGCCGGGCTGATCTCGCACCTGGACCGGCCCGGTCCCGGCCTGGCCGAGCTGGCCCGGGTGGTGCGGGCCGGCGGCCTGCTGGCGTTGTTCCACCCCATCGGCCGGGCGGCGCTGGCCGCGCGCCACGGCCGGCAGATCACGGACGGCGATCTGCGGGCCGAGCCGAACCTGGGACCGCTGCTGGCCCGTTCGGGCTGGCGCCTCACCTCGTACGTCGATGAGGACAGCCGGTTCCTCGCCCTGGCCGAACGGACCGGGTGATCGCCCCGGACGGCTCAGCCGGCGGGGCGCCTTCGCTGCCGGATCACCCGGCCTGCGGATCGCGGCTGCGAAGGTGCGGGACCGGGCAGCCCGCGACGCCCGGTGTGGGGAACGTACCGAGCGCGGCCACCTCGTATCCGCCCGGGTATCCCTTGATCTCCGGGTTCTGCCGGGCGTAGTGCGGCTTGTTGCGCGGCGGCAGCAGACGGACCGCGCGCGCTCGCAGCCGCAGGGCGCCGCGGGTGAGTGAGCGCGCTGCGGTGCTCGGCCGTTCGTAACGGAAGGCCCGCAGCAGCGAGTCGTCGAGGAGCGCGAGGCTCGCGCCGCGCACGATCGGCGCGAGGGGGCGCGGGTACCAGGAGGCCATCAGGTCCAGCGTCGCGTCCGACACGGAGCGCGCCCCCTCGTCCCAGCCGAAGTGCGCGTCCTCGTAGGTGTCGAGGGTGCGCTCGAAGTCCTCGTACGTCTGCGGCAGGTCCTTGATCCCCATGTGGGCGCCCAGGGTGCGGTAGTAGGCCGCACACGCGCGCAGTTCGTGGTCGGACAGCCGGCGCCAGCCGTAGACGTCGAGCCACCGCTTCGGCGTGACGACGAAGGTGCACAGCACATAGCGCATGTCGTCGTTGCTGATGTCGAAGCTGTTGTGCATCCGGTTGATCCGGCGGATGGCCGTACGTCCCGGGTCACTGTCGAAGCCGTGCTCGACGACCGTGTCCAGGAGCAGCGCGGTGTCGTCGTACCGCTTCTGCGAACGGTTCGTCAGCTCGGCGGTCTCCGCAAGCAGCCGGCCGATGGAAGGGACGGCATAGGTGCGGTACAGGGCCAGTTCGAGGGCGCGTGCGATGTCCCAGGGGAACTCGTACGTCGCTGTGATCCGGTAGATTTCCAGGAAGTCCCGCTCCGGATCGAGGTGTTGGATGTCCTTCAGCCGGTCGTAACGCCGCACCGCACCGTCCCCCTTGTCCAGGTCGAGTGTCCCAGCGTACGTGCGGGGGCAGGACGGTGAGTACATACGGAGCACCGGGACGGCACCGTACGCGCGGCAGCCGGTGATCCACGCGCACGCACCGACGAGAGGCGGTCCCCCATGGCCAGAATGTTCGGACTCCTGCGCAGAGCCGTGGCCCCCGGGCAGAGGAACGGTCCGTCGGCCACGGCCACGCGGACGCCGGAGCGACGGCAGCACAACCTCTTCGAGGCGGCCGCCACGTTCGTCGCGGCGTCGGCGGACGACGACCAGGACCGGATGGACGAGGCGAGCGGCTGGGTGTCGCCGGAGGCGCTCTCCTTCGGCGTGGGTGAGCTCGCGTGCCGGGCCGTCATCGCGCTCGCCCGCGAGCGCGACGAGTCGCCCGAGACGGTGGCCCGAACGCTGCTCGGCCTCGCGGACGGCTGAGCGGAAGCCTCTGGTTCGCCGCCGAACACCGCGTCCGGCCTTGTCAGGGCCTCGACGTGCGGGTTACCCACTGGTTAAGGTGCGCCGACGACAAGCATGACGGAAGAGCGGAAGAGGAGGGTGCAGTGGCCGGGACGGACAACACAGTCGCCGACGACGACGCACTGTACGTGCTGACTGCGGTCCTGCTGACCCCTGCGCAGTTCCCGAGCGTCCTCGGCGACGACTACCCGGCAGCCTGCGCGGCGCTGGGTCTGGAGCCGTACGCCGAGGGATACGGGCTGGTCCTGGGCCAGGACTCCGACGGGGCACGGTGGACCGTGGTCGTCGACGACGTCTCCCTGGTGGCCGTGGCGATAGCGTCCTGGGACTGCGGGATGGAGTACGACCTGTCGCCGGACGACCGCTCGGTGGTCTGTGCGCTGCCCGGCTGGCCGCTCGCCGTGGCGGTCGCCGCTCCGGGGGTGGCCGCCCCGCACGATCCCGCGCCCGACCCGGATGCGGACGGGGAGGACCTGTCACCCCTGTCCCCGCCCGACACCGATGTGTGGGGGCCCGCCCAGCGACGGCTGGGCGCCGACGCGATCGCACTTCAGTGGGCTGTCTGGCGGGAACAGATCGACGACGCGACGGCCTTCGCGCCGACGGGTGGCGACGACGCGACGGGCGCGGACACGAGCGCCGAGGCCGGCACGGGCGTCGGTCCGGAAGCCGGTCCGGGCACCGGCGGACACGCCGGTGCCGGGGCCGCTTCCGACGCGGACACGCACTCCGCGTCCGGGGCCGGCGCGCAGGAGCCCGGCTCCGAGGCCGACTCCGAGACGGAGCCCGGTTCCAGCTCCAGCTCCGGGGAGAGTGATGCCGGCTCCGAGGAGACGGCCGGGGCCGGCGACGATGCCGGGGCCGAAGCTGTGCCCGCGGGGCCGGCTGACCAGGACACGCCCCTTTCCCGGACGCATCCCGGCGTCCGGCGGGCCCTGGCCGACGCCCACGCCTATCTCGACACCCCGCCGCCCCCCGGCCGTATCCGCTCGTCCTTCGCCCCCGGCGACGCCCGGATGATCCGGGCCGACGGCCCCGGCTGGTCCATGGTCGCCAGGACCGACGACATCGCCTTCATGCTGCTGGACGAGGTGCCCGGGGAAATCATGACCGTGGGGCGCGGTACGGAGCTCCCCAAGCTGCTCAGGGCTCTGGACGCGATAGCCGTCCGACCGTCCTGACCTCGACGGAAGGCTGGTCCGCTGCGCGCGGGAGCCCCGGGGTCCTCCGGCCCCGGGGCTCCCGCGCGTCAGGCTGTCAGACCTGCGCCAGCGGCCGGTGGGGCTCCGCGGGGAGCTCGACCTTGACCGGGTCGCCGGGCCGGACCTCGCCGCCCATGATGACGACGCTCATGACCCCGGCCTTGCGGACGATGTTGCCCGCCTCGTCCCGCCCGACGACCTGCTTGAGCAGTCCGCCCTGGAAGTTGTCGATCTGGAGGCACGGGTTGCGCAGCCCCGTCACCTCGACGACGGCCTCGTCGCCGAGATGGAGCAGGGTGCCGACGGGAAGGGCCAGCAGATCGACACCACTGGTGGTGATGTTCTCCCCGAGGTCGCCGGGGGCGACCTCGAAGCCCGCCTCACGCAGATCGGCGAACAGCTCTTCGTGGATGAGATGGACCTGACGCAGATTCGGACGGGTGGGATCCTGCGCGACCCTGGAGCGGTGTTTGACCGTCACCCCCGCGTGGACGTCCCCTTCCACACCAAGCCCGGCCAGTAGCGTCACGCTGTCCCGGTTCGGCTTGGTGAAGCTGTACGTCTCGTTACTGCTTACGACGGTGACTGTCCCGCTCACTGCGCAGGTCCCCTCTCAGCGGCCTATTTCCTTACGCGTGATCCTACGGAGCCTGCGCCGCTGCCCCGGATCCAAGGCCAGGTACGCGATCGCGGGAACGCCGATGAGCACCAGCAGTGACAGCCAGAACCCGATGAACGGCATCAGGACGACTGCGACGACAACTCCCCCGATGGCGATCTTTGCAGTGTTCGACATCGTCCACGCCTCCTTCGCGGCCCTGGGCCGCTCCTGCTGTGAGAACGCCTGCGGGCGCCGATCGGTTCCAGCTGCCCCGGACGCGTCCGGGCCGGCGGCTTCAGCCGGCCGCTGCAGCCGGTTCCCGCAGGGGGGCGCCGACCTCGTGCATGTGCTCCAGCGCCTGCCGGTAGGACTCGATCAGCCCGGTCTCGGCGTACGGCATGCCGAGGGCCGCGCAGTGGGCCTTGACCAGGGGCTGGGCGAGGCGCAGATGCGGTCGCGGCATGCTCGGGAAGAGATGGTGCTCGATCTGGTAGTTCAGCCCGCCGAGGAACCAGTCGGTGAGGACGGCGCCGCGCACGTTGCGCGAGGTGAGCACCTGCCGCTGCAGGTGCCCCCAGCGGTCCCCGTCCGGATCGGGCATCTCCATGCCCTTGTGGTTCGGGGCGAAGGCCATGCCCAGGTGCAGTCCGAAGAGCGCATGGTGCACGAGAGCGAAGACGACGGCCTTTCCGGGCGACATGACCGTGAGCAGCAAGGCGGCGTAGATACCGAGGTGGGCGACCAGCAGCAGGGCGGACAGGGCCCGCTCCCTGACGGGCTGCTGCCGCAGGTACTGGAAGCCGGAGATCTTCAGGGCGATGCCTTCGAGGAGCAGCATCGGGAAGAACAGCCGGGCCTGGTTGCGGGTGAGCCAGCGGGCGAAGCCCTCGCGCTGCGCCGCCTGCTTCTGGGTCCAGACGAGGGCGCCGACGCCGACGTCCGGATCCTTGTCGATGTGGTTCGGGTTGGCGTGGTGGCGTACGTGCTTGTCGTTCCACCACGCCTCGTTCATGCCGAGCAGGAGGTTGGCGTGGACCAGGCCGATCGTCCGGCTCACCCGCCGGTCACCGGTTATCTGGGCATGACCGGCGTCGTGCCCGACGAAGGCGGTACGGGACCAGATGACGGCCAGGGGCAGGGTGAGCAGGAGGGCCCACCAGGTGTTCCCGAGGAGGACCAGTGCGGTGACCACCGCGCCCAGTGCGAGCAGATTGGCGGCGATGCCTGCCGCGTACCAGCCGGTGCGCCGTTCGAGGAGTCCCTGCCCCCGGACGGCCCGCAGCAGTGGCGCGAAGTCACTTCCTGTACTTCCGGCACTGTCGCGGATCGGTTCCACGACAGCGGTTGCGGCCTGAGGCATGATGTCTCCGGTCTTATAGGTGCGCTGACCTGATGAAACGTACGGCTCGCAGATGTATGGCAGCCATGGAGCCACCACCCGGGGTCTCCTGGTGCCAACCCCCTGATTCCGACCGGGGGCTGGCACCACCTGGAAGACATAAGAGACATTTGAGAGTGATGCGAATCACGCACCCGACGCTCCCCCTGGCGCTTTCGATGGAGTACCCTCGGCGACCTCGGCCCACTAGTCAAATTTGAGGACTCTGACATCGCTGTGCACCGCCTCCCCGCAGCAACGCTCTCCGAGATCTCCGCACTCGCCGGCTGTTCCGTGGTCTTCCTGCCCTCGGATCCTTCCCGGACCGGACGGGTCGCCTTCTGGTATCCGGACGGCAGCAGTCCGCCCGACGCCCCGGGAACCGTCGAGGAACTCACCGTCGCCGGCGCCGATGCCCTGCCCTGCGGGGTGCCGGCACGGATCCTCCCGATGCGGGACGCCCTTCCGGTGCTCACCCGCGCCCGGACCGCGGCACACGCCTCCGCGGCAGCCCTGTTCTGGGGCGCGGCAGCCCTGCTGGCCCTGCAGTTCACTGCCCGGGGGCTGTTGCTGCCCGGGCTGAGCGCCACGGATCACGACCAGTGGCGGGCCGGTCCGCTCACTGCGGACGACCGGGAACGGATCCGCACCCTTGCCGCTTCCATGCCTCCGACGGCGCAGGCGGTGCCGGTCGACGCCTTGGCCCAGCCCCTCCTCCTGCCCGAACCGGAGTGGCTGGTGAGGGAGTTCCTCGACGCGGTGGCGGACGGTCTGCCGCGCACACCCGGTGCCCCGTTCGCCGCGGGCGGCCCGGCGTTCGCCGCGGAGGCGCCGCAGCACCTGCCAGGCCGGCGTGCCTGGGTCGCCGATGTGGCCGCGGGGCACGACGCGGGGATCCGGCTCTCGCTGCGCGTGGAGGTGACGGGCCTCGACACGACCGGCGAGGTGTCGGCGGGGCAGCCGTCCGCCCCGGCCCCCGCCTTCCGGGTGGTTCCGCAGGTCCACGGCGTGAGCGATCCGACGCTGATCGCCGACGCCGCCGAGATCTGGGCGGGATCGGGCCCGGCGGCAGCGGTGTTCGGGCCGAAGGCCCGGATGGACACCCTCCTCATGCTGCGCCGGGCCGCCCGCGCCTGGCCGCCCCTGACACCGCTGCTGTCGGCCGCCGTACCGGACGCCGTGGAGCCGGCCGACGACGAGATCGCCGAACTGCTCGGACCCGCCTCACGCGCCCTCGCCGCCACCGGCGTCCAGGTGCACTGGCCCCGGGAACTGGCGCGCAAGCTGACGGCACGCGCGGTGATCGGCCCTTCGGGCGAGGCGGACGGCGAGGACGGGCCGGACGGAAGCCGGGGCCCCGCGCGCAACGCGTCGGACACCACCCCGCTGCTGTCCGCCGACTCCCTCCTGACGTTCAACTGGTGGTTCGCCCTCGGTGACCAGCAGCTCAGCCGCTCCGAGCTCGACCGGCTCGCCGAGGCGGGACGACCGCTGGTGCGGCTGCGCGACCAGTGGGTGCTGATCGATCCCGAAGAGGCGCGTCGCGCCCGGCAGACGCAGGACCGCAAGGTCACCCCCATCGACGCCCTGGGCGCCGTGCTGACGGGCTCCACGGAGGTCGAAGGCCACCGGGTCGGCGTCCGGGCGACCGGCTGGCTGGAACGGCTGCGGCAGCGGGTCGCGGATCCGGGGTCCCGGCCCGGCGACGAGCCGACGGTCGGTCAGCCGGCCGCGCTCACCGCGACCTTGCGGGACTACCAGCTCCGCGGTCTGAACTGGCTGCACACCATGACCTCGCTCGGGCTCGGCGGCTGCCTCGCCGACGACATGGGGCTCGGCAAGACCATCACGCTGATCGCCCTGCATCTGCACCGCCAGACCCTCGAAGGGGCCGCCGGGCCCACCCTCGCGGTCTGCCCGACGTCACTGATGGGCAACTGGCAGCGGGAGATCGAGAAGTTCGCCCCGGGCACCCCCGTCCGCCGCTTCCACGGCGGATCGCGCAGCCTGGAGGACCTGGCGGACGGCGAGTTCGTCCTCACCACCTACGGCACGATGCGGCTGGACGCGCCCCGGCTCGCGACCGTGCGGTGGGGCATGGTCGTCGCCGACGAGGCACAGCATGTGAAGAACCCGTACTCGGCAACGGCCAGGCAGTTGCGCACGATCGGCGCGCAGGCACGCGTCGCCCTCACCGGCACTCCCGTGGAGAACAACCTCTCCGAACTGTGGGCCATCCTCGACTGGACGACCCCCGGTCTGCTCGGCAGGCTCGGCACCTTCCGCACCAGGTACGCGCGTGCGGTGGAGGGCGGCGGCGATCCGGCGGCGGCCGAGCGTCTGGGCGCTCTGGTGCGGCCGTTCCTGCTGCGCCGGCGCAAGTCCGACCCGGGCATCGCCCCGGAGCTGCCGCCGAAGACGGAGACGGACCGCGCGGTGTCGCTGACGGCCGAACAGGCGGGTCTCTACGAGGCGGTGGTGAGGGAGACACTCGCGGCCATCTCCGAAGCCGACGGGATGGCGCGGCGTGGACTGGTCGTGAAACTGCTGACGGCGCTCAAGCAGATCTGCAACCATCCCGCGCAGTACCTCAAGGAGGAGGACCCGCAGGTCGCGGACCGTTCGGGCAAGGTGGAGCTGCTGGACGAGCTGCTCGACACGATTCTCGCGGAGGGCGCGGGCGTCCTCGTCTTCACCCAGTACGTGCAGATGGCCCGGCTGCTGGAGCGGCATCTGGCCGCGCGCGGGATCGCCACCCAGTTCCTGCACGGTGGGACGCCGGTGGCCCAGCGCGAGGCGATGGTCGGCCGGTTCCAGTCGGGTGGGGCGCCGGTCTTCCTGCTGTCGCTCAAGGCCGCCGGGACCGGGCTCAACCTCACCCGGGCCGGTCATGTGGTGCACTTCGACCGCTGGTGGAACCCCGCCGTCGAGGCGCAGGCCACGGACCGCGCGTACCGCATCGGGCAGACCCAGCCGGTACAGGTCCACCGGCTGATCGCCGAGGGCACGATCGAGGACCGCATCGCGGAGATGCTCGCCCGCAAACAAGGGCTCGCGGACGCCGTGCTCGGTTCGGGCGAGAGCGCCCTGACCGAGCTCAGCGACGCGGAACTGGCCGATCTGGTGGAGCTGCGAGGGGGCGCACGATGAGCGACGGGTACGAGCCGGACACGTTCGGCGGGGACGGGCAGGAGGAGCCGGTGCCCGGGCAGGAGCGCACCTTCGCCGCGCTGCCTCCCGCGCAGGGACGCGGCTTCGCGGAGTCCTGGTGGGGCCGGGCCTGGCTGAAGGCCCTGGAGGACACCGCGCTGGACGGCCAACAGCTCAAGAAGGGGCGCCGGTTCGCCCGCGAGGGCCGGGTCGGCGCGGTGTCCGTGCGGCCCGGCCGGATCACCGCGGTGGTCCGTGACCGGGAGGAGAGCGGATACCGCAGCGACGTGCTGCTCCAGGAGCTGACCGACGGGGAGTGGGACCGCTTCCTCGACATGGCCGTCGACCGGGCCGGGCACATCGCCGCGCTGCTCGACCGGGAGATGCCACCGCATCTGGTCGAGGACGCGGCGGCGGCCGGCGTGGACCTGCTGCCGGGCATCGGCGACCTCGACCCCGAGTGCGCCTGCGAGGCCTGGGACCACTGCCCGCACACCGCCGCTCTCTGCTATCAGGTGGCGCGGCTGCTGGACCAGGATCCGTTCGTCCTGCTCCTGATGCGGGGGCGCGGGGAACGGCGCCTGCTGGACGAGCTCCAGGTGCGGATCGCCGCCAGGGCCGCGGGTCACGCGCCGCCGGCCACCGCGGACGGTCCCGCCGAGGAGGCCGAGGACCGGGCCGTGCGCGGGGTTCCGGCGGCTGAGGCCTACACGGCCGCGGGTATCCTCCCGCCGCTGCCGCCGGTCCCGGCGCTTCCCGACGGGCCGGGTGCGGCTCCCTCGCTGGACACGGAGACCGATCCCGAACCGGGGGTGGATCCGACCGCCCTGGAGATGCTGGCGACGGACAGTGCGGCGCGCGCTCACCGGATGCTGGCGGAGGCGCTGTCGCCCGGTCACGGGCAGCAGCCGGTCCCTGCCGGGCTGACACCCGGGCAGGACGCGGTGCGGCTGGCGGCCGAAGCGCGGCCCGAACCGTGGATCGCGAACCGGCTGGCGACCGGATCGGGGCGGCAGCGCGCCGGTCTGCCGGCAGCCGTGCGCGCCTGGCAGTACGGCGGCACGGCAGCGCTCGCCGTGCTGGACGAGGAGTGGACGCCCGACGCCGACGCCCTGGCCCGGGCCAGAACGCGGCTCGCCGGAGCCTGGGAGGACGACGAGGCTCCCCGGCTGCGCGCCGAGCGCAACCGGTGGACCTCGGCGGACGGCACGGTTCAGTTGCGCTACGGGCGGGACGGCCGCTGGTATCCGTACCGCAAGGAGAGCGGCCGGTGGACTCCGGCGGGGCCGTCGGACGAGGATCCGGCGGCGGCCTGGGCGGACGCGACGGCCCCCGCCGACGTCTGACGGCGGGTCACCGGCGGCGGGCGGGCGCACATCGCCCCTGCCCGCCGCCGCGCGCTGCCCGGGAGTTCAACTCGATGTCACCGTTCGTTGAGGAGCGCGGCGGAACGTGACGGCCGTCAGATCTTTCGCTCCTCAGGAGGCTCCATGTCCGCGCGTGTCGTCCGTCGTTCCCTTGCCGTCGGGCTGCCACTCGCGCTGCTCGGCACGGTGTGTGCCACGGGCACCGCAACCGGCGCGCAGGACCGGCACCACCGCCCCGGGGGCGCGGCGCGGGTCACCGCGAGCGCCCTGCTCGGGGACGTCCCACTGGCCGGCTTCAGCAACGGAATGCTGCCGGGGACCGTCGACGACGACCGCGGTGTGAGGCTCGGCGGAATCGGCAGCGACATCTACCCGGCCGGCCGCAAGGGCGAGTTCTGGACCGTGACGGACCGCGGCCCGAACGGCCAGATCAAGGTCGACGGTGCCAAGCGGCGCACCTTCCCCGTCCCCGGCTTCGACCCGGCGATCGTCAAGGTACGGGTGAACGGCAAGCGCGTCGAGGTCCTGCGCTCCATCCCGCTGACCACCCGTACCGGCGCGCCCGTCACCGGTCTGTCGAACCAGGAGGGGCGGGACGAGGCCCCGTACTCCTACGATGCGAGCACTCCGCTCGCGTACAACCCGAACGGTCTGGACACGGAAGGCATCGTCCGCGCCCAGGACGGGACGTTCTGGCTGGTCGACGAGTACGGTCCGTCGCTGGTGCACGTGTCCGGCAACGGCCGGGTGCTGGCTCGTTACGTCCCCGAGGGCCTGAACCTCACGGGCGCGGACTACCCCGTCGTGGAGGCGCTGCCCGGAATTCTGCTCCACCGGAAGGTCAACCGCGGATTCGAGGGCCTGGCGCTGCTGCCGGGCGGCGATCTGGTGCTCGCCGTCCAGAGCCCGCTGTCGCTGCCCGACCAGGACGCGGGAGAGGCCTCGCGCAATGTGCGGTTGCTGCGGTTCTCCACGAAGAAGCGCGCGGTGACGGCGGAGTACGCCTACCGCTTCGACGCGGTGGACGTCGTGGACCCCGGTGAGGACGACACGTCCGAGCTGAAGATCTCCTCGGTCGTCGCGATCGGCGGCAACGATCTCCTGGTCGAGGAGCGCACCGACCGGGCGGCCCGGCTGCACCGGGTCACGCTCCCCCGTGGCGCGGGCATCCTGGGCTCCCGCTGGGACGTGCCATCGGCTGCGCCCTCGTACGAGGAACTGGTGGACCCGGCAGTCTCGGGCGTCCCGGTCCTGCGCAAGAGTCTCGTCGTCGACCTGGGCACGGTCCCGGGCGTGCCCGGAAAGATCGAGGGCGTGGCGGTGACCGGGCGGGACACGCTCGCCCTGATCAACGACAACGACTTCGGGATGACCGACGGGGCGGGCGCGTTCGACGCGGACGGCCGGCTGGTCGGCTCGGGCATCGGGACGTCCGTGACGCTCCTGAAGCTGCCGCGCCCGCTCACCCACTGACGGGCGGACGCTCCCGGGCCGCCGTGCGCCATCGCCCGGCGGTCCGGGCGCAGGACCCGTATCCTCCTCAACTCACTCCGCCTCAGCTCGATTTCGGGCTGACGCCGTCTTCCGCCACTCGCCCGGCGCCCGTACGGTGGGGCGCGCACTCCGCTCGGTCGTACATCGGACGTCACCTCCCGGTCACCGGACGCGAGGGAGTCACGGGATGCCGGGGATTCGGGTACCGGCATCCCGCGCGATGCCGCAGGGCTGCGTGAGGTCCGTTCCGGAGCGTCCCGCTGCCCCCTCCCCCACACTCAGGAGTACGCATGGACCGCAGAAGGATCCTTCAGGGCGCGGCGGCGACGGCTGCGGCGGCCCTGCTGCCCGCCTCCGTCCGCGCCACCGCGGCGACGGCCGGCACGACGGACTACCCGGCCGCCCACTGGGTTCCGGCTTCGACGTCCAACTACACCGTCTCGACGCGGCCTTCGGCATATCCGGTGCAGTACGTGATCATCCATGTCACCCAGGAGACCTTCTCGGACGCCGTGGCGATCTTCCAGAATCCGGCGAAACAGGTGTCCGCGCACTACGTGGTGCGCTCGGCGGACGGGTACATCGACCAGTGCGTGCGGGAGAAGGACATCGCCTGGCACGCGGGGAACTGGGACTACAACACCCGCAGCATCGGCATCGAGCACGAGGGCTATGTGGACCAGCCCTCGTACTTCACCGACGCCATGTACGAGAAGTCGGCGCTGCTGACCGCCTCGGTGTGCGACCGCTACGGCATCCCCAAGGACCGCGCGCACATCCTCGGCCATGTACAGGTCCCCGGCACGGATCACACGGATCCGGGTCCGCACTGGGACTGGGTCCGCTACATCCGTCTGGTCAACCTGCTGGGCGCGGGCTGAGCCGGGGCCCGGCCCGAGGGGAGTCCCGGCGCCCGGTGACCATCAGGCGAGACGGCTCGTCCCGCCTTCTTGACGGCGCCTCCGGGCGCACCGAAACTGACGTGGACGGTCACGATTGTCAGCGCTGCCCGGGCGGGATCTCCCGTTCGTGCGGTCATCGGCCCCGGCCCGCTGACAGGCAACCCTTCCACCGCGATGGGGTGCCCCGGGTGACGACCGGGTCCTGTTGGTGCGACAGGGCAAGCGCGGTCTCGCGTCTCGCGAGCCCCGATGGCGGGACCGGTGGGAATTGCCCAGGAACGGCTTGACGAGGCGCTTGCACATCGATCTCCTGCGCGTCTCCAGCGCTTACTAGTCCGCGCCCCGGACCCGTCCCGGTCCGGTCTGCCGGACTCCTCGTCCCGGCGTGATCGCACCGGGCCCCGACGGGTCCTCCCGGTCCGGACCGGTACGCAGGCGCACTCGTTCCGTATCCGGCCGCCGGTGCCCACAAGGCGGCGGTGGCTTCGTCGTTCCCCTCAGGGATCCCCATAGGGAGAGTCATGCCCGAGACAGCTTCGCGCGGTTCCAGTACAGGCAGCTCGCCGAAGTACGGCACCGCTTCGTCCGCCTCCGCTTCCCGCGCCGCAGGCCTGCGCCCCTCGTCGGGCGTTCCGTCCCCCCGCTTCCACAGCCGGATCGGCGTCGGCCTCGCCGGCGGCTTCTATCCGGCGCCGCACCGCTATGAACTGTTCCTGTCGGCGAGCTGTCCGCGTTCGCTGCGCATCTCCATCACACTCGGCCTCCTCGGCGTGAAGGACTCGGTCGCCACCACGCTCCTGACCCACCCGGCAGGGACCCCCGAGGGCTTCGCCTCGCTGCGCAGGGCGTACGAGGCCACGGTGCTCCACTACGACGGACCGCTGACGGCTCCCGCGCTGTGCGACCGCTGGAGCGGCCGCATCGTCAGCAACCACACGCCCGACATCCTCCGCGACCTCGCGGGGCTGCTGTCCGGGCACGACGAGGCGCGCCCTTCCGCACTCCACCCGCCGTCGCTCGCGGCGGACATCGAAAGCCTGCGCGATCTGCTGGAGCGGAACGTGACACCGTCCGCCGCGGCAGCGGAACGGACGGCGGCGCTCGACCTGATGGAGCGCCATCTCTCCTTGCAGCCGTATGCGTTGGGTGCGGAGCTGACGGCCGCCGACGTGGACCTGTGGGTAGCGCTCGTCCATCCGGGCACGGCCGGTTCCCTGTCCGCGTATCCGCGGCTCCAGGACTTCGTCCGCCGCCTCGGCGGTCATCCCGCCTTCCCGTGCGCGGACGACGTCGTGCCCGACGCGGCGTGAGCCCCGGCGCTCAGCCCGCGTCGCGAGCGGTTCTCCGGCCCGGAGCAGGCGCGGACTCCCCCGCCGAGGGATAGCGGACGAAGAGGATGCCCTGCACCTCACCGTCGGGCGCGCCGTAGACGTGCGGCTCGTCGGCCCGCCAGTGCGCGCAGGCCCCGGGGCCTGCCGTACGGGTGTCGTCCGGCGGGCCGACGACGGCCGTCCCGCTCAGCACCATGAGGCTCTCCCGCGTGCCCGGGACGTGTCCTTCCGATTCCTGTACGGCGCCCGCCGTGATGCTGATGCGGAACACGTCGGTGACCGCGGGACCGTCCTCGTGCCGCTCCAGAAGTACGGCGGTGACCGCGCTTCCCGAGACGCCGGGAAGCGCGGGACCGAAGCGGTCTGCCGGGAGCGGGTCGCTCAGTACGGCGCTGAGCGGAAGGCCGAGCGCGGTGGTGAGCGCGTACAGCGTCTCCAGGGTGGGATTGCGCGTGCCGCTCTCCAGCTCCGAGAGTGTGCCCTTGCCCACGCGGGAGCGCCGGGAGAGCTCCGACAGGGACAGGTCCCGCTCGCGCCGCAGCGCTCGCAGCCTGCGCCCCACGTCCTCGTTCAGCCCCATCGGCCGTGCACCCGCTCCACTGTCCTGGTTGACGGGCGTCGGCCCGCTTCTCTAGTGTTCCACATACAGAACGTTCCGTATACGGAACGCACCATCACCGGCCCGACCCGCCGTCCGCGGGCCGTCGGTCCGGCCGGGCACCGCACCCGGTCAGGCACAGCGCAGGGGAAGTGGCTCACTCATGTTCGCGATCACCCGCATACGCTCGATCGCGCCGCCTTCGGCCGTGGTCGCCGGACTGATCGCCGTCATGGTGGGCGTCACCAGTTCGGCGGCGCTGGTCTTCACCGCCGCGCAGGCGGCGGGGGCGGACTCGCGCGAGATCTCGTCCTGGATGCTGGCGCTCGGTGTCGGACTGGCCTGCACCTGCATCGGACTGTCGCTGCGCTACCGGGCGCCCGTCGTGACCGCGTGGTCGACGCCGGGAGCCGCGCTGCTGACCACCGGTCTGAGCGGGGTGTCGATGGCTCAGGCGGTCGGCGCGTTCGTCTTCTCGGCCCTGCTCATCCTCGTGAGCGGGGTGACGGGCTGGTTCAGCCGTCTGATGGGCCGGATCCCGGTGCCCCTGGCGGCCGCGCTGCTCGCCGGGGTGCTGCTGCGCTTCGGCACAGGGCTGTTCAGCACGATGGACGGCGGGTTCGCGGTCGCGTTCCCCATGTTCGTGCTCTATCTGCTGGGCCGGCGGCTGCTGCCCCGGTACGCGGTGCTGCTGGCGCTCGCCGCGGGCGTCGTGGCCACCGTGTTCACCGGCGGCTGGCAGCTGGGCAAGGTCCGACTCGCCCTGGCCACGCCGGTCTTCACCGCGCCGGAGTTCGACTGGAAGGTCCTCGTCAGCGTCGGCGCGCCCCTGTTCGTCGTCACGATGGCCTCCCAGAACCTGCCCGGCGTCGCCGTGATCCGCGGCGCCGGCTACGACGTGCCGGTCTCGCCGCTGATGACGTGGACCGGGGCGGCCAACGCCGCCCTGGCGCCCTTCGGGGCGTTCGGCCTCAACCTGGCAGCGATCACGGCCGCCATCTGCACGGGCGAGGAGGCGCACCCCGACCGGAACAAGCGCTACCTCGCCGCCGTGTGGGCCGGCGTCTTCTACCTCTGCGTCGGGCTGCTGGGCGCGACCGTGGCCTCACTCCTCACCGCGATGCCGCAGCAACTCGTCCTGGCCATCGCCGGGATCGGCCTGCTCGCCACCATCGAGGCCTCACTGTCCGCGGCCCTGGCCGACAAGGCGTCCAGGGAGGCGGCCGTGGTGACCTTCCTCGCGACCGCCTCGGGCGTGACGCTGCTGGGGATCGGATCCGCGTTCTGGGGTCTGCTGGCCGGCCTGGTGACCGGCGCGATCGCCTCGGTGGGCCGCCCGCGGCGCGAGGAGCCGCTGCCCGAACCGCTGCCGGGCGAAGTCCGCGTCCACTGACGCCTGTCGGGTACCGCTACCCGCCCCCGGCCCCTCGTGTCCCGTCCGTGGGACGGGGTTGCCCCGGACCGCGCGAGCGGGGTGGGATGGACACCATGCAGAAAGCGGTTTCCCCACCCTCCGCCGAATCCCTGGCGCCCTTCGATCACCTCGACCACCGCTACCGCGGCGAGAACCCGTTCCGCACCCTCGGCCACCTCTTCCGGCCCGACCGCGGGCGGCTGGCACTCGCCGCCGTCATCTTCGTCGTGAAGCACAGCCCCATCTGGCTGCTCCCCCTGATCACCGCCACGGTCCTGGACGTCGTCGTCCAGCACGGCCCCGAGTCCCGGCTCTGGAAGGCCACCGGCATCCTGTTGTTCATCCTCGTGATCAACTACCCGCTCCACCAGTGGTACGTACGCTGCCTCGGCGGCAGCATCCGGCGCATGGGCACGACCCTGCGCTCGGCGCTCTGCCGTCGTATGCAGCAACTGTCCATCGGCTATCACTCCCGGGTCAGTTCGAGCGTTCTGCAGGCCAAGGTGGTCCGCGACGTGGAGTCGGTGGAGCAGATGATGCAGCAGAGCGCCGACATGGGGCTCGGCGCCGTCGTGACGCTCGTCGGCGGGCTCGTCGTCATCGGCGTGCGCGTGCCCGCCTTCCTGCCCGTCTTCCTCATCGTGGTACCCGCCGCCGGCTTCCTCGTGATGAAACTGCGCGCCCGGCTGCGCAGTCACAACGAGTCCTTCCGGCGCGAGGTGGAACAGCTCTCCTCCCGCGTGGGCGAGATGACCACCCTCATCCCCATCACCCGCGCACACGGCCTGGAGCGCACCGCACTCGGCCGCGTCGACGGCTCCCTGCGCCAGGTCTTCGCGGCCGGTCTGCGGCTGGACGTGATCAACGGCCGCTTCGGATCGCTGGCCTGGGTCATCCTCAACACGCTGGGAGTGCTGTGCCTGACGGGGTCCGCTCTCGTCGCGTACCACGGCTGGATGCCCATCACCCCCGGCGACGTCGTGATGCTCAGCGCCTTCTTCACCGTCCTGACCGGCTCCGTCACCACACTGCTGGGCCTGGCACCCATCCTCACCAAGGGGCTGGAATCGGTGCGTTCGGCAGGTGAGGTGCTCCAGGCACCCGACCTCGAACACAACGCCGGCAAGGCGCAGGTCGACCATGTCACCGGCCGGATCGACTTCGAGGACGTCGGCTTCGCCTACGAGGACGCCGCCCCCGCCGTCGACGGGTTCACCCTCTCCGCGCGGCCGGGCGAGACCATCGCGCTGGTCGGCGCGTCGGGAGCGGGCAAGTCGACCGTCCTGAACCTCCTCATCGGCTTCATCCGGCCCACCTCGGGACGTATCCTGCTCGACGGCACCGACATGGCGGGCCTCGACCTGCGGAGCTACCGGCGGTTCCTGTCCGTGGTGCCCCAGGAGTCGATCCTCTTCGAGGGCAGCATCCGCGACAACGTGACGTACGGAATGGGAGACACCGACGAGGCCACCTTGATACGGGCGCTGGCGGACGCCAACGCGCTGGAGTTCGTCAAGAACCTGCCGCTCGGCCTGGACACGGTCGTCGGTGAACGGGGCGCACGCCTCTCGGGCGGTCAGAAGCAGCGCCTCGCCATCGCCCGCGCGCTGATCCGCGACCCCAGGGTGCTGGTGCTCGACGAGGCCACCTCCGCGCTGGACAACCGTTCCGAGGCCCTCGTGCAGGAGGCCCTCTCACGGCTCGTCCACGGCCGCACCGTCTTCGTCGTCGCCCACCGGCTCTCCACCATCCAGGGCGCCGACCGCATCGTGGCGATGGAGGGCGGCCGGATCGCGGAGGTGGGGACGCACGACGAACTGATCGGCCGGGAAGGGGTCTACGCGGGCCTTCAGCCTGCCTATCCGTAAGGTCATTCGCCGGGACCCCGCGAGCCCGGCACGATCCGGTCGAGAGGCCCCGGCGGCGGCGGCCGGACGGTGGCGCCCGCGGCTCACCAGTCGTGGACGCTGCCGTCCCGGAGGCGGTTGACCGGAAGGTAGGCCTGCGCGTAGGGATGCGCGGCCGCCGCCTCCTCGTCCAGCTCCACACCGATACCCGGCGCCTCACCGGGGTGCAGGTATCCCTCGGTGAAGGTGTACGCGTGCCGGAACACCTCCTCGGTCAGGGGGGTGTGGCCCGAGTACTCCTGAATGCCGAAGTTGTGGACGGCCAGGTCGAGATGGACCGCCGCGGCCATCCCGACCGGCGAGATGTCCTCCGGCCCGTGGACGGCGCTCTTCACCTGGTACTGGGCGGCGAAGTCGAAGAGCTTGCGCAGCGGCGTGACCCCGCCGAAGTGGGTGACCGCCGAACGTGCGTAGTCGATCAGCTGCTCGGTGATCAGCGTCTGGTAGTCGTGGACGGTGTTGAAGACCTCGCCCACGGCCAGCGGCGTGGTGGTGTGGCGCCGGACCAGACGGAGCGCCTCCTGGTTCTCGGCGGGAGTGCAGTCCTCCAGCCAGAACGGCCGGTACGGCTCCAGGTCCTTGCCGAGCCGCGCCGCCTGGACCGGGGTGAGCCGGTGATGGGCGTCGTGCAGCAACGGCAGCCCGGCCCCGAACTCCCCGCGCACCGCGTCGAAGACGGCGGGCGTGTGGCGCAGGTACGCGTCCGTGTCCCAGTCCTCCACCAGGGGCCGGGCCTGCTGGTGGGCGACCGTCGTACCGTCCTCGTCCTGGCTGTACACGCCGTACACGGCCTTCAGCCCGGGGATGCCGGTCTGGATGCGGACGGCGGGATAACCCTCGGCCAGCCTGGCCCGTACCGAGTCCAGCAGTTCGGGGATGTCCCGTCCGTTGGCGTGGCCGTAGGTGCCGATGCGGTCCCTGCTCGCGCCGCCCAGCAGCTGGTAGAGCGGGAGCCCGGCGGCCTTGGCCTTGATGTCCCACAGCGCCACGTCCACGGCGGCGATCGCGGCCATGGTCACCGGCCCGCGCCGCCAGTAGGCGCCGCGGTAGAGGTACTGCCAGGTGTCCTCGATCCTGTGCGGGTCGAGGCCGGTGAGCAGGGGCGCCACATGGTCGGTGAGATAGCTGACGACGGCCAGCTCCCGTCCGTTGAGGGTGGCGTCGCCGAGGCCGGTCAGACCGTCGTCGGTCGTCAGTTTCAAGGTGACGAAGTTGCGTCCTGGGCTGGTGACGACGACCTTCGCGTCGACGATCTTCATATGCGCTCCCTTTCGGAGACGGAAACGGGAAGCCTGGGGTCGACCAGGCGGTCCCGCCGGAGAAATTCACCGCTCGGGCTGAGCGGCTCGGGCACGGGAACGGGCTTCCTGCCGGTCGGAGCCCGGTCCGCAGGGGCTCCCGCCGCTCACGGGAAGCGGCGGAGCGGACTCCTCCCGGAGGATCGGCCCACGCGGGTTCGTCCCTCGATCAGGCGCGCCTGGTAGTCGCTCGCCCCTACCGCGGTGCTCGTCCCGCTCACCGCAGCCGGCTTCACCAGCCGATCGAGATCCGGGCAGAGGCGGCGCAGCCCGCCGGCGGTGGAGCGGAGGCGCGGTCCGGAGCCGATCAGTGCCGCCTTCATGACGATCAAGCTACCAAGCCCGTCTCACCATGAGCGGCGGAGGTACTCAGTCCCCGATGTAGCCCGTCTCCGGGTCCACCTGCTTCAGGAACCCCCGGGCGGCTTCCTCCAGTCCCGCCCGGTCCATGGCCGGGGCGCCGTGCACCGCCGCCGTGAATCCGTACCCGGGGTTCGGGCCGGATTCCCAGTCGAAGTCGTACACACCGGGACTGCCGGCGCGGCGGGTCACGATGAACCTCTCGCCGTCCACGTCCACCACCACGTGCCGCGCCTTTCGTCCGCACCGTTTCCGCACAGCCAACCACAGGTCAGCGCGGACCCGCGCCGAGGATCCGCTCGGTCAGCCTGTGCAGCCGGCGTGCGGCTCCCGGGTCGAAGTCCGGGGTGTCGACGGGGATGCGCCGGCCCTCGACGTAGGCGCTGAGGGGCTGGGCCGGCGGGGCGTCGATGACTCCGGCGATCGGGGGCAGGGCGGCCTCCACCGGCTTGGCGTGCCGCTGCATGGAGCGGATGTGGAGCAGCGTGGCCGCGTCGTACTCCCCCGAGAAGCCGGTGGCGGTGACGCCCGGGTGGATCAGTACGTAGCGGATGCCCGCGGGACCGTACTCCTCGGCCGATGCGACGCCCAGCAGGTCGTTGAGCTTGCCGCCCTGGGCGAGTGCGGTGGTGCCCCGGTAGCCACGGGTGAGCTGGAGGTCGTCCCAGCGTACGAGTCCCAGCCCGGATCCCGGTCCGGCCACGTTGACGACGACCGGGTGTGCGGCTGCCGCGAGGGGTGCGGCGAGTTCGCGGGTCAGCAGGCGCCGGCTCAGATAGAAGAGCGCGAAGTTCTCCTCGTACCCCTCGACCGTCTGCGTACGGACCGAGCGGTAGTGGCGGGCGCAGAGCACCAGGGCGTCGATCGCGGGGAACACGGTACGAATCTCGTTCGCGGCCCGGGACGTGTCGGAGAGCAGGCTGAGATCGGCCGTGACGAAGTGGGCGCGTGCCGCGGCGCCCGCCGCGTGCGCGGCATCGAGAAGGCGCCGGCCCTTGTCGGCGTTGCGGCCGATAACGACGACCGTGTCGCCCCGGCGGAGATACACCTCCGCGAGGGCCTTTCCGATGCCGTCCGTGCCCCCGGCGATGACGAGCGTCTTCACGTGCCGCCTCCTCACATTGCACCAGTGGGTGCATTTTATGGCACTCACTGGTTCAGTAGCAACGTCGCGTCCCCTCAACCGCACGCTTCGGTACGGTTGTTGGGACGTGCGGCTACGCTGGTGCGGTGAGCGGATCAAGGACTGCCGAGCCCTCCTCGCGAGGCCGTATCGACAAGCGCCGGGCGATCCTGAGCGCCGCGTTCACGGTGTTCGCACGGCGGGGGTACGCGCGGGCCTGCGTGGCGGAGATCGCCGAGGTCGCCGGGGTCGCCAAGCACACCGTGTACAACCATCTCGGGGACAAGGAGAGTCTGTTCCGCAGCGCGATGGAGACCGCGGCCGACGAGGTGGCGGCCCGGAACCTGGCCGTCGTCGAGGTGCTGGCCGTCGGCACGGACACGCCGCCCCGCACCGGCCCGCCCGCGGACGACCTGTCCGCACCGCTGGAAGACCTGGCGTACCGCCTGCTGTTGCGCTGCGGAGACGATCGGTCCACAGCGCTCCGGCGCCTGTTCCATGCCGAGATCGCCCGCTTCCCCGAGCTTCTGGACATCGTGCGGGGCCCGCGCGCGAACCGGGTCACCGAGGTGCTGGCCGACCGGCTGGCCCGGCTGGCACTGTCCGGCCGGCTGCGGCACTGCGACCCCGATGAGGCGGCCGAGCAGTTCCTGGCCCTGCTGACCGGGCCGTTCGAGAACCGCTCCCGCTACGGGACCCGCGCCGTGCCCGACACGGAGGTGCACGGGCTGGCCCGGTCCGCGGTCCGGACCTTCCTCGCCGCCTACGGGGTGTCAGCACCCCCTGGGGCTGGTTGAGCCCGGAGCATCGGCACCTGCCCCCCCCTCGCCTGAGTCGGACCCTCCGCGACCCGGTGAGGGACGCGCGTTCCATAAGAGCCCTCAGGCCCTCCCGGACCAGCCCCCGGCCGGCCGTCCGCGCCACAGTCCGTCGCCCTACGCGTGAGTAGGGTCACGTTCCGGCAGCCGTCACGCATGGCTCTCCCCTTCCGGGGCATACGGCCAGACCGCTGGGCATCACCCGGCGTCGAACCCATGGCCACCGAAAGGGCAGCACACGACGTGTCGGCACAACTCACCATCCAGGTAGCGGGAGAGTGGCGAGCGGCCGCCTCCGGCGCCACGCGCGAGATCCTCGACCCCGTCGACGCGACGGCCTTCGCCGTGGTGTCGGAGGGCGACGTCGTGGACGCGGACGCCGCGGTCGCCGCCGCCCGCGCCGCCTTCGACGCGGGGCCCTGGCCACGCACCCCCGTCGCCGAGCGCGCCGCACTGCTCAGGCGGGTGGCGGACTTTCTGGAGCGCGACCGGGAGCGACTCGGCGCACTGGAGTGCCGCGACGCGGGCAAGACCCTCGAAGAGGGCCGGGTCGACGTGGACTGCGTGCGCGACGCCTTCCGCTACTTCGCCGACCTCGTCATGAACGAGAGCGGCGGGCGGGTCGTCGATGCCGGGTCCGAGGACATCCACAGCATCGTGGTGCATGAGCCGGTGGGTGTCTGCGGGCTGATCACTCCGTGGAACTATCCACTGCTCCAGGCGAGTTGGAAGATCGCTCCGGCGCTCGCCGCAGGCAACACCTTCGTCGTCAAGCCCAGCGAGATCACCCCGCTCACCACCGTCGCCCTTCTCGCGCTGCTCGACGAGGCAGGGCTGCCGGCCGGTGCGGCGAACATCGTGACCGGTGCGGGCGCCACGGTCGGCGCCCGGCTGGCGGAACACCCCGACGTCGACCTGGTGTCCTTCACCGGTGGGCTTTCCAGCGGTACGAAGGTGATGCGGGCCGCCGCGGACTCGGTCAAGAAGGTCGCACTCGAACTCGGCGGCAAGAACCCCAACGTGGTGTTCGCCGACGCGTGCGCCACCGAGGACGGTTTCGACACCGCGGTCGACCAGGCACTGAACGCCGCGTTCATCCACAGCGGCCAGGTCTGCTCCGCCGGTTCCCGGCTGATCGTCGAGGAGTCGGTACGCGAGCGGTTCGTGAGCGAGCTCGCCCGGCGCGCCCAGCGGATCCGTATCGGTCGCGGCACGGCTGCCGGGGTCGAGTGCGGTCCGCTCGTCTCCGCTCAGCAGCTCGCCAGGACGGAGGAGTTCGTCGCCTCCGCGCTCAAGGAGGGCGCGGTGCTGCGGGCGGGCGGCGAGCGCCCCCAGGGGCCGGGCTACTTCTACCGGCCGACGGTCCTGGACCACTGCGACCGGTCCATGCGCGTCGTGCGCGAGGAGGTGTTCGGTCCGGTGCTGACCGTCGAGACCTTCCGTACGGAGGACGAGGCCGTGGCGCTCGCCAACGACACCGAGTACGGGCTGGCCGGCGGGGTGTGGACCGCGGACGCCGGCCGCGGACGCCGGGTCGCGGGCCGGCTGCGGCACGGCACGGTCTGGATCAACGACTTCCACCCCTACCTGCCGCAGGCGGAATGGGGCGGCTTCGGCAAGTCCGGCATCGGCCGGGAGCTGGGGCCGGCCGGCCTGGCGGAGTACCGCGAGCCCAAGCACGTCTACCAGAACCTCGCCCCGCGCCCGGTGCGCTGGTTCGCGGGCTGAACGGGGAGCAGAGGCGATGGAGAGCGATATGACCCTGTACGACTACGTGATCGTCGGCGGCGGAACCGCCGGATCGGTGATCGCGTCCCGGCTGACCGAGAACCCGGGCGTCAGCGTGGCCCTCATCGAGGGCGGGCCGAGCGACGTGGGACGCGACGACGTGCTGACCCTGCGCCGCTGGATGGGCCTGCTCGGCGGAGAGCTGGACTACGACTACCCCACCACCGAGCAGCCCCGCGGCAACTCGTCCATCCGCCACAGCAGGGCCCGGGTCCTCGGCGGGTGTTCGTCCCACAACACCCTGATCGCGTTCAAGCCGCTGCCGTCCGACTGGGACGAGTGGGCGGCCGCCGGTGCGGCCGGATGGGACGCGTCGTCGATGGACCCGTACTTCGGCCGGCTGCGCAACAACATCGTTCCCGTCGACGAGGCCGACCGGAACGCCATCGCACGCGACTTCGTCGACGCCGCGCAGTCCGCGCTCGGCCTGCCGCGCGTCGAGGGCTTCAACAAGGAGGCCTTCCGGGACGGTGTGGGGTTCTTCGACCTCGCCTACCACCCGGAGAACAACAAGCGCTCCTCGGCCTCGGTCGCGTATCTGCATCCCTTCCTCGACCGGCCGAACCTCCATATCGCCCTGGAGACATGGGCGTTCCGCCTGGAGTTCGACGGCACCCGGGCGACCGGAGTGCGCGTGCGGACCGCGGACGGCGAGGAGCGTGTCGTGCGGGCCCGGCGCGAAGTCGTGGTGTGCGCCGGCGCGGTGGACACGCCCCGGTTGCTGATGCACTCCGGGATCGGCCACCGCGCGGAGCTGGAGAAACTCGGCATTCCGGTGACGCACGACCTGCCGGGGGTCGGCGAGAACCTGCTCGACCACCCCGAGTCGGTCATCGTCTGGGAGACGCACGGGCCGATCCCGGAGAACTCCGCGATGGACAGCGACGCCGGGCTCTTCGTGCGCCGCGACCCGGACAGTCCGGGACCCGACCTGATGTTCCACTTCTACCAGATCCCGTTCACGGACAACCCCGAGCGGCTCGGCTACGAGCGCCCGCCGCACGGGGTGTCGATGACGCCGAACATCCCCAAGCCCCGCAGCCGCGGCCGGCTGTATCTGACGAGCCCCGACCCGGACGTCAAACCCGCCCTGGACTTCCGGTACTTCACCGACGCGGACGACTACGACGGACGCACGCTCGTCGACGGGATCAGGATCGCCCGCGAGATCGCCGTTCAGGCACCTCTGGCCGGCTGGCTGAAACGTGAGGTCTGCCCGGGCCCCGAGATCACCTCCGACGAGGACCTGAGCGAGTACGCGCGCAAGGTCGCGCACACCGTCTACCACCCGGCCGGAACGTGTCGCATGGGGGCACCCGACGACGCGCTCGCCGTGGTCGCACCCGATCTGCGGATCCGGGGACTCGACGGCATCCGGATAGCCGACGCGTCGGTCTTCCCGACCATGACGACGGTCAACCCGATGATCGGGGTCCTGATGGTCGGGGAGAAATGCGCGGATCTGCTCGGTGCCACCTATGGGGGTCATGCCTGATGAACACGCCACCGCACGTCTTCTCCGTACGCGATCTCTGGAAGGTGTTCGGGCCCAAGGCCGACCGCGTTCCCGGCGACACCGAACTCGGTGCGCTCGACGCCGCGGAGCTGCGCGCACGCACCGGTTGCACCGCTGCCGTGCGGGACGTCTCCTTCGATGTCCGCAAGGGCGAGGTGTTCGTCGTGATGGGTCTCTCCGGTTCGGGCAAGTCCACGCTCGTGCGCTGTCTCACCCGGCTCATCGAGCCGACGTCGGGCGGGATCACCATGGACGGCGAGGACGTGCTGTCGATGAACACCGGGCGTCTGCGCGAACTGCGTCGCCACCGGGCCTCCATGGTCTTCCAGCACTTCGGTCTGCTTCCGCACCGTTCGGTCCTCGACAACGTGGCCTACGGCCTGGAGATCCAGGGCATGGGCCGGACGGAGCGCCGCGAACGGGCGGCCGGGTTCATCGCCAAGGTCGGTCTCGACGGGCTGGAGAGCCGTCGCCCCGGGCAGCTTTCCGGCGGTCAGCAGCAACGGGTCGGGCTGGCGCGTGCGCTCGCCGTCGACCCCGAGGTGCTCCTGTTCGACGAGCCGTTCAGCGCGCTCGACCCGCTGATCCGCCGCGACATGCAGGAGGAGGTCGTACGGCTGCACCGCGAGGAGGGCCGCACGATGGTCTTCATCACCCATGACCTGAACGAGGCGCTGAAGCTCGGGGACCGCATCGCGCTGATGCGCGACGGCCGGATCGTGCAGCTCGGCACGCCGGAGGAGATCGTGGGCTCGCCCGCCGACGACTACGTCCGCGACTTCGTCCGGGACGTCCCGCGCGAACAGGTACTGACCGTACGCGCCGCCATGCGCCCCGCCGACAGCGCGGAGAGCGTCTCCGGGCCGGCGCTGGCCCCGGATGCCACCGTCTCCGAGGCGATCGAGGCGGTCGTCCGCACCGGGGAGACGGCACGTGTCGTCGAGGCCGGGCGCTGCCTGGGCGTGGTCGACCACGCGTGCCTGCTCGGCGTCGTGGCCGGGGTCCCGGCCGTGAAGGAGGCCGCGTGATGCGAACGGACAACGTCTCCGGGCCGCCGGGTCGCACGAACAGCATGTGCGGGTGGGCGATATGACAGCGACCGCGACCGCCGCACCGACCGCTCCTCTCGGCACGGCCGGGCCGACGGCCTCCCTCGCCCGGCACCGTACGACGCTCCTGCTGGCCGGGGCGGCCGCGCTGCTGGTGCTGGGCAGCGTCCTCGTCGGCCACGGGTCGTGGCCTGCGCGCCTCACCGTCGACCTCTCCGGACCGCTCGGGGACGTCAGCGACTGGATCATCGACAACCGCGACACGCATCCGCTGTTCCTCTACTTCTTCGGGCACCTCAGCAACGCCGTCGTGCTCTCGGTGCGCGGCGTCTATCTGGTCCTGCTCGCCGCAGGCTGGGCCGGTGTCACGGCGGCGGCCGGACTGATCGCCTGGCGGGTCGCGGGGCTCAGGCAGGCATTGACCTCTGTCGCCGCCTTCCTCGTCTGCGCCGCGCTCGGCATGTGGGTGCCCACCATGCAGACGCTGGCACTGATGGTCACAGCGGTCCTGGCATCGGTGGCGCTCGGTTCGGTCCTGGGCCTGGCCGCCGGACTGTCGGACCGTGTCTTCCGCATCCTGCGACCGGTGCTCGACACCATGCAGGTCATGCCGGCGTTCGCGTATCTGCTCCCGGTGGTCCTCGTGTTCGGCATCGGTGTCCCCGCCGCCGTCCTCGCGACCGTCGTCTACGCCGCGCCTCCGATGGCCCGGCTGACGGCTCTCGGGCTGCGCGATGCCGACGCGGGTGTGATGGAGGCGGCGGCCTCGCTCGGTGCCACCGGACGGCAGCGGCTCTTCTCCGCCCGCCTTCCGCTGGCGCGCAGGGAGCTGCTGCTCGGTCTCAACCAGACGATCATGATGGCTCTGTCGATGGCCGTGATCGCCTCAGTGATCGGCGCCGGAGGCCTCGGCGACCGCGTCTACCAGGCGCTGGCCTCCGTCGACGTGGGTGCCGCGCTCGCGGCCGGGATCCCGATCGTGCTGCTCGCCGTGGTGCTCGACCGGGTCACCGCCGCGGCAGGCCACCGCATCGGCGCGGCGCCGCGCGCCGGCTCCCCCCTGCTCGGCTGGACCGCGGCCGCCGCCGGCACCGTGGCGGCCGCCGTCGGGGCCCGTCTGCTCTCCGGGACGGGCTGGCCCGACGGCTGGACGGCAGACATCACCCGTCCGGTCAACACAGCCGTCGGCTGGATGACCGACCACCTGTACTCGGGTGTGCCCGTGATCGGGGGCACCGCCGACTGGGCCGCCCGCTTCACCACCTGGGTCCTGGACCCGGTGCGCGACGGACTGCAGTGGCTGCCCTGGTGGGCGGTGCTCCTGCTGATCGCGGTGCTCGCTCTGCTGATCGGCACCCTGCGCACCATGCTGACCGCCGTTCTCGCGATGGCCGCGATCGGTGTCCTGGACGTCTGGGACCCGGCGCTCGACACGCTGTCCCAGGTGCTGGCCGGCGTCACGGTGACGCTGGTGGCCGGTTTCGCCATCGGGATCGCCGCCTCCCGCAGCGCGCGCGTGGAACGGCTGCTGCGGCCGGTGCTGGACGTGTTCCAGACGATGCCGCAGTTCGTCTATCTCATCCCGGTCGTCGCCCTGTTCGGCGTCGGCCGCGCACCGGCGGTGGCCGCCGCCGTCGTCTACGCGCTCCCCGCCGTCGTGCGGATCACCACACAGGGCATGAACGGCGTCGATCCCGTCACCATGGAGTCGTCCCGCTCGCTCGGCGCGACGGGTCTCCAGCAACTGCTCAAGGTCCAGCTGCCGCTGGCCCGCCCCGCGCTGCTCCTCGCGGTGAACCAGGGCGTCGTCCTGGTCCTGGCCGTCGTGGTGATCGGGGGTCTGGTCGGCGGGGGTTCGCTCGGTTACGCCGCCGTGTTCGGCCTCGCGCAGGGCGATCTGGCGACCGGCCTGGTGGCCGGCGCCGCGATCGTCCTGCTCGGCCTGATGCTCGACCGGGTCACGCAGCCGACCCGGCGCCGTCCCGGAAAGGGGGCCTGACATGGCTCGTACGCGAACCCCTCTCGTCGCACTCGCCTCGGCCGCGGCCCTCGTGGCCGTGGCGGGCTGCGGTGCGGCGGACATGACGCGGCAGGCCTCGCCGTTCGCCAACGCACGGGGGGCGAAGACCGTGACCCTGTCCGTGCAGTCGTGGGTGGGTGCCCAGGCCAACGTCGCCGTGGCCCGCTACCTCCTCGAACACGAGCTGGGCTACCGGGTGGACACCGTACAGATCGACGAGGTGCCTGCCTGGGACGCGCTCAGCCAGGGCCGGGTGGACGCGATCCTGGAGGACTGGGGCCACCCGGACCAGGAGGCGCGGTACGTCCGGGACAAAAGGACGATCCGCGACGGCGGAGAGCTCGGCGTCACCGGCCACATCGGCTGGTTCGTCCCCACGTACTTCGCGAAGGCGCATCCCGACGTCACCGACTGGCGCAACCTCGACAAGTACGCCGACAGCTTCCGCACGGCGGAGAGCGGCGGCAAGGGCCAGCTGCTGGACGGCTCGCCGTCGTACGTCACCAACGACAAGGCGCTCGTGCAGAATCTCGGCCTGGACTACCAGGTCGTGTTCTCGGGGTCCGAGGCGGCGCAGATCACCCAGATCAAGCAGTTCGCCAAGGAGAAGAAGCCCTTCCTCTCCTACTGGTACAAGCCGCAGTGGCTGTTCGAGCAGGTACCGATGACGGAGGTGAAGCTGCCTGCCTACAAGGAAGGCTGTGACGCCGAACCGGCGAAGGTGGCGTGCGCCTATCCGCACACGCCGTTGAAGAAGTACCTCAACGCGCACTTCGCCGGCAGCGGCGGCAAGGCGGCCTCGTTCCTCAAGAAGTTCTCCTGGGGTACGGAGGACCAGAACGAGGTCGCCCTGATGATCGCCGATCAGAAGATGTCGCCCCAGGACGCGGCCGAGGAGTGGGTGCACGCGAACGAGAAGAAGTGGCGGGCCTGGATACCCGGATGACGGCCTGAGGGTGCTGTCCCGGCCGGGCCGGGGCAGCACCCTTCGTCGGTCAGCCGCACTCCGTCCCGTTGAGGGTGAAGGAGGACGGCGACTGCGCCGGCGCACCGGTGGCCTGGAATCCGAAGGAGACGCTGCCGCCCACCGGGATCCCCGCGTTGTGCGCGGCGTTCTTTACCGTGACGCGTGCCCCGGTCTGGGCGGCGGTCGCGTTCCAGGCGTTCGTGACCGCCTCGGCCCCGCCGAAGGCGAAACCCAGCTGCCAGCCGTCGACCGGGGCCGAGGCGGTGTTCCGGACGGAGACGTCGGCCGTGAATCCGCTGCCCCAGGACTGGCTGACGCGGTACGTGACCGCGCAGGAACCGGCCGGGCCCGGCGTGTCGGTCGGGTCGGGCGTCGGCGTCGGGTCCGGTGTCGTGGTCGGATCCGGGGTCGTGGTCGGATCGGGGCCGGGTGTCGGGTCCGTGCCGTCCGGTGTGCTCCCCCACTGCGGCGCCGTACCTTCCAGCAGCACCATGTGCGGCGCGTCCACCGGCGTGGTGCCGGGGGTCGTGGCCGACGCGGGGTAGGACCAGTCGTTCGCCGGGTCCCAGGCGCCGGCCGAGCTGATCCGGAACTGCACTTCCTTCCTGTACGCGGACTGGCCGGCCGGTGCGATGTCCGTGCCGGAGCAGTCCACGGTCACGTAGTAGACGTCGCCCGTGTCATGCGTGGGGCCGGTCACCTTGCCGCACTGGTTGTAGTTGGTGGTGAGGCTGATCTGTCCGGGCGTGACCCCGGGCTCCAGCGTGAAGTAGTAGCGCACCGACGCGTCGGTGAGGGCGCGCGCCGGCCACGCGGACCGGTTGACCAGGTACGCCTTGATCTCGGTGAAGTTGCTGCCCGCCGCGTTGACGGAGGCCTGGACGGACATCTCCGGCCCGTCCGGTGTCTCCCGCTGCGGGAAGTCCGCGAGCGGGGCTCCGCCGTACTCGCCGTAGAGCCGGGCCAGCGCTCCGGTGAAGGCCGCGTTGTAGTCGGTGGCGACCTCGTTGTTCACGTAGTTGGAGCGGTCGTCGGTGTACGAGTCGTCCGCAGCGCTGGGCCCGCCGACCAGTGCTCCGTACAGTGTGTGCCGGCTCTCCACGGGGTTGTTCATCTGGTCGGTCCACGAGCCGTGGGCGGTGCGGTGGTGCGGCTTGGTCGGCGGATTGCTGCCGAAACCGACCACGTAACTCGACTTGCGCGGGTTGTCGCCGAGCGCGTAGTCGATCTGGCGGACGGCGAAGTCGTGGTAGCGGGCCTTGCGGGTGGTGTCGGTCAGCCAGTCCGAGTAACTCAGCGCGACGAAGGCGGTGTTCGCCGCGTACCGCAGCGATCCCCAGCTGTCCAGAACGGCCTGGCCACCGGGCGAGTAGGCCACCCGCTGGCCGTTGACGCCGACCGTCCACCAGTCGAGCCAGCGGTTCGCGTCGTCGACGTACTTCTGCTTTCCCGTCAGCTGGGCGAGCAGCACGTACGCCCCGTAGGAACTGTCGTCCCAGGAGAGCGTCCAGCGGTAGGACCGGGTGCTGCTCTGCGGCTCGGTCGAGAGGTTGTCGTAGTACGACTCGGCCTTGGCGAGGTACGAGGCGTCACCGGTGGCCTTGTACAGCCAGATCGCACCCCAGACCAGCTCGTCGTTGTACCCGCTCCATGAGTTGTAGTACGCCTGCGCGTCGGTGATGCAGTCGCTGTACTTCCCGCGGTAGGTGTCCGCGAAGGTGTACAGCTGCTTCGCGTGGGTGATCAGCTTCGTGGCGTACGCCGGGTCGCTGTCGGCGAAGACCAGGGACGAGGAGGCCAGGGCCGCTGCTGTCTGGCCGGCCAGATCGGTGCCGGGGCAGGAGGCGTCGATCTTGTAGGCGGGACGCTTCATCGGCATCACCTCGGCCGGTCCCCACCACTTGTGGTCGTCCCCGCCGTTGCCCACCTGCCCGTACAGGACATTGGGCGACGGGTGCGCCTTGAGGAAGTAGTCGTCGACGAACCGGAGGTTGTTCCTCAGATAGGGAAGCTGGCCGGAGGCCGCGTAGGCGTCCTTCTGTTCCGCGCCTCCCCAGGCGAGCATGGTGGTGGAGAAGGCCATCGGCAGGCCGAACTTGACGTGGTCACCGGCGTCGTACCAGCCTCCCGTCAGATCCAGACCGACGTCCTTGCCGTCGTCGGGAGCGGAGTCGCCGCGCCAGCCGACCCGGTTGGTGCCGGGGAGCGTGCCCGACTGCTGCGCCTCGTAGAACAGCACGGATTTCTGCAGCGCCTCGCCGTAGGAGAAGGCCGGTGCGGCAGCGGCGTTGCCGGACAGCGACAGCGGGATCAGCAGACCGGCACCCAGGGCGAGAGCCAGCGCGATGGCACCGGGGCGGCGGGCGGACGGGCGGCTGCCGGTCCGTCGGTGTCGTCTTCGAAGGCTGGGGAGAGTGAGCAGGCGCATCGGAGCAATCCCTTCCGTACGGCGGTGGGGGCAAGGAACCGTGCAGGTGCGTGGGAGCGCTCCCAAAGGCGTTGCTCATGAAGCCAGCTACCGGGGAGGCTGTCAACAGTTCCGGCAGAAGCCGCTCGGGAAAGGGCACCTCACCGCCGCCGCCCGCGAAGTCGCCACCCATTCGGGTGACCCCGCGCGCGGACGGGCACCGGTCACCGGATGCTGACGGTCTGAACGCCCCGCGCCTGTGACGTTGCGACCGGAGGTATGCATGAGCGCGATGGACATGCCGGCTGACCTGCCAGAGGAAGCGGCGCGACCCGTAGCCAGAGCCCGTCCGGCGGCACCACGACTCAGCTGGCTGACGCTGGCCCTGATGACCACGGCATCGGTGGCGAGCCTGCGGGCGGCACCGACCATGGCCGTCTACGGGCTCGCCTGTGTCTTCCTCTACCTCGTCCCCGCGATCGTGTTCCTGCTGCCGACCGCCCTGGTCTCGGCAGAGCTGGCATCGGGCTGGCCGGGCGGTGTGTACCGCTGGGTGAGCGAGGGGCTCTCGAAGCCGCTCGGATTCCTCGCGGTGTGGTGCCAGTTCGCCATGACGATCTTCTACTATCCGAGCCTGCTGGCGTTCGTGGCCTCCACCATCGCCTACGTCATCGATCCGTCCCTGGCCTCCAACGGTCTCTACACCGCGATCGTGATCATGGTGCTCTACTGGACCGGCGTCTGGATCTCCTCGCAGGGCACCAAGGCCCTGGCCGGCCTCTCGTCCTGGGGACTCGTCATCGGAACACTCATTCCCGGCACGGTCCTGGTCGTGCTGGGCATGGTCTTCCTCGGGCAGGGCAACGGCTCCGCCGCCCCGATGACTTCCTCGCACCTCCTCCCCCAGTGGGCGGGGCTCGCCAGCCTCGTCCTGATCGTCAACAACTTCCTGTCGTACTCCGGCATGGAGATGAACGCCGTCCACGTCTCCTCGCTGAAGAACCCGGCGAAGGAGTACCCGAAGTCCATGTTCCTGGCGATGGGGCTGGTGCTGCTGATCTTCATCCTGCCCGCTCTGGCGATCAGCTGGGTGGTGCCCGCGAGCCAGCTGAGCCTGACGGCCGGTGTGATGCAGGCGTTCGACGCGTTCTTCGCCCACTTCCACGTCGGCTGGATGACGCCCATCGCCGCGGTGATGCTCGTGTCCGCGTCCCTGGCCGGCATGCTGACGTGGCTGGCCGGGCCCTCCAAGGGCCTGCTGGAGATCTCCCGCGCCGAGGGCTATCTGCCGCCGTACCTCCAGCGCCTCAACAAGCACGGGATCCAGCAGAACATCCTGGTCACCCAGGGTGTCGTGACGACCGTCATCGCCCTCATGTACGCGCTGATCCCCAACGTCTCCAACGTCTACTGGATCTTCTCGACCATCACCACACAGGTCTATCTGATCGTGTACCTGCTGATGTTCGTGGCGGCCATGCGGCTGCGGAGGACCCAGCCGGACCACCCGCGCGGCTACCGCGTCCCGGCGCTGAACGTGATGTGCGTGGTCGGGCTGCTGGCGTCCGCCGCGGCCCTGGCGATCGGGTTCGTGCCGCCCTCGCAGTTCGGCGGCGGAAGCGTCGGCGTGTACGTCCTCGTCATCGGCGGCGGGCTCGTCATCCTCGGCCTGCTGATCCCGTGGCTGTTCCTGAGACTGCGCAAGCCGGGCTGGCGCACGGCCGCCGCCGATGAGGAGGCCCTGTCATGAGCCCCACCCGATTCGCCTCGGAGCACCGCTGGCTGTACATCGGGGTGATCGTGCTCCTGGTGGCGCTCGCCGTCGTCGGTGTGATCCGGTACGAGACCGTCAAGACCGACAACCAGGCGACGAAGAAGGCCGAGCGGCTCGCCGACGCGGCCGAGGACGCCGGATACCGCCGCCCGGACGTGAACACCCTCAAGCGGACACTGGGCAACGACGGCGGCCAGGTCTGCGAGGACCCCGGCTCCGCCCTCAAGACAGCGCTGTGGAAGATCAATCTCGGCAACGGTGCCACCGGTCCCGGCATGCGCCCCGGCATCGAGGACAGCCGGGCGGTCCGGGCCGAGGCGAAGATCCTGGAGATCTACTGCCCGGACGAGCTGCACAGGATCCAGGACAAGATCGACGATCTCAAGACCGACGACACCGTGAGGCCCTGATGACCCCCGACGAACTCGCGGCCCGCGTCGACGGCCTGATGCCCCGCGCCCGGGCCGATCTGAGCGAGCTGGTTTCCATCCCCTCGGTAGCCGATCCGCGGCAGTACCCGCCCGAGGAGTGCCGCCGGGCCGCGCAGTGGGTCGCCGATGCCTTCACCGAAGCCGGCCTGCACGACGTACACCTCGTCGAGACGCCGGACGGCAGCAACGCGGTCATCGGCCACCGCCCGCCCCCGCCCGGCGCCCCGACCGTGCTGCTCTACTGCCACTACGACGTGCAGCCGCCGCTGGACGACGAGGCGTGGACCACACCGCCGTTCACCCTGACCGAGCGGGACGGCCGCTGGTACGGGCGCGGCACGGCCGACTGCAAGGGCAACATCGTCATGCACCTCACCGCGCTGCGGGCGCTCGGCGACGACCTCCCCGTCGGCCTGAAGTTCGTGGCGGAGGGATCGGAGGAACAGGGCACCGGCGGCCTGGAGGAGTACGTGGCCGCGCACCGCGAACTGTTCACCGCCGACGCCCTGCTGGTCTGCGACACCGGGAACGCGGCCGTGGGCGTCGGCACCGCCACCACTTCGTTGCGTGGGCTCGTGAACGTCGTGGTGACCGTCGACACCCTGGCCGGCGAGGTCCACTCGGGGATGTTCGGCGGCCCCGCTCCGGACGCGCTGGCCGCCCTGATCCAGTTGCTCTCCACACTGCGGGACCCGGAGTCGGGGGCGACGCGGATCGAAGGTCTGGACGCCTCGGACACCTGGGAGGGCGCGGGCTACGACGAGGAGCAGTTCCGTACCGACGCCGGTGTCCTGGACGGCGTCCCTCTCACCGGCACCGGCAGCGTCGCCGACCGTCTGTGGGCCCGCCCGGCGGTGACCGTTCTCGGGATCGACTGCCCACCGGTGGTCGGCTCGGCGGCCGCGGTACCGGCGACGGCCCGGGCCCGGGTCAGTCTGCGCATCCCGCCCGGAACCGACGCGGCGGCCGCCCGGACCGCTCTGACCGGCCACCTCACGACGGGTGCGCCCTGGGGTGTGCGGGTGAAGGTGGAGCCGGAGTCGGCCGGTTCGCCGTTCCGCGCGGCCACGGACGGCGCGGCGTACGGGGCTCTCGGCAGGGCGATGCACGCGGTGTACGGCAAGCCGATGACGTACCTGGGGCAGGGCGGGTCCATCCCGCTCTGCAACGTCCTCGCCGACGCGTACCCGACGGCGGAGATCATCCTGATGGGGGTCGAGGAGCCCCAGTGCCTCATCCACGCCCCTAACGAGAGCGTCGACCCCACCGAGATTCAGCACATGGCGCAGGTGGAGGCGCTGTTCCTGCACGAGTACGCCCGGGCGTTCCACTGAGCCGTGCCGTGGCGCCGCGACGACCACACCCGGCGAGGGCCGACCCGAGTGGTAGGTCGGGTGGGCCCTCGCCGGGCGACGCGACGGGCACTGCCCGGCGCAGGACGGGACGCGCGCGGCCGGGTCAGCTCGCGGCAGTGTCGTCGGAGTCCGCCGGAGGTGCTTCGACGAGGGCGAACCAGGCTGTCTTGCCCTCGGGTTCGGGGCGCACACCCCACTGGTCGGCCAGGATGTCGAGCAGCATCAGGCCACGGCCCGACGAGGCGAGTTCGCCGGGGGTCCGCTGATGGGGCAGCTCGTCGCCGCGGTCCATGACCTCGACGAGCAGCCGTCGATGGCCGGTCTCACCGGTGACGTGCGCGTTGAGGGCGCCGTCCTGATCGGTGTGGACGAGTACGTTGCCGAGGAGTTCGGTGGCCAGGAGCACCGCGGTGTCCACCTGGTCGGGCCGCGCCCAGTCGTGCAGCAGCGCCTTCAGTTCGGCCCGGGCCTCGGCGAGTCCCTCGCCCTGGTCCTGGCCCACGGTCAGCATCAGCCGGCGCCTGCTGACCTCCGCACGCGCCTGTCCGGGGTCGCGGCGCAGGAGCAGGAGGGCGATGTCGTCACCGTCGCGTGCGGTGTCGCCCTCCCGGTCCCCGGGGTCGGGGCTGAGTACGGACGCCATGAGCCGGTCGGCCATTCCTTCGAGGTCCTCGACGGGACCGGGCGAGAACGCGTCACGCACCCGGACCCAGCCGGTGTACATGTCATGGCCGCCGTTCTCGATCAGCCCGTCCGTGCACAGCATCAGGACCTCGTCGTCGTGCAGGCGCACGATGTCGACGGGATAGTCCTCCTCGCCGGGCATGAGTCCCAGCGGCAGGCCGCCGCTGACGTGCTTGATCAGACAGGTGCCGTCCGGGGTGCGCAGGACCGGGTGCGGATGCCCGGCCCGTGCGATGTGCAGGTCGCCGGTGGACGGATCGGCCTCGATGTAGAGGCAGGTGGCGAACCGGTCCTCGTCGAGAGTGGTCAGGAAGCGTGAGGCCCGCGCCAGTACGGCGTCCGGGCCGTGTCCCTCCGCGGCATAGGCGTGCACGGCCGTCCGCAGCTGGGCCATGAGCCCCGCCGCGTGCACGTCGTGGCCCTGGACGTCGCCGATGACCAGGGCGAGACGGCCGTTGGGCAGGTCGATGCTGTCGTACCAGTCCCCGCCGACCATGAGGCCTCCCCCGGTCGGCACGTAGCGGGTCGCCACGCTCAGTCCGGTCATGGCCGGGCCGTCGGTGCGCATACTCCCGCGCAGACCGCGGGACAGTTCCAGTTCCGCTCGGCCGGCCCGGGCCCGTTCGAGTACCTGGGCGATCATCCGTCCGGTCGTGGTCAGCAGGGCACGCTCGGCAGCGGTGAACTCCACGACCGTGCGGAAGGCGGCCAGCCAGACTCCGGTGACCCGTCCGGCGGTCACGAGCGGCACGAAACCCCATGCCTCGCGGTTGTTGCGGTCGGACAGGTGCCAGGTCGCCGGGAACCGGCGACGGTACTCCTCCCGGGAGGCCAGGTAGACGGCACGCCCCGTTCTGGCCACCTCGGCCGCGGGATAGCCGGTCGTCATCGGCATCCGGAACCCCCGGTCGGCTCCGCCCGGCCGGAAGCCGTACTGCCCGAGCACGTTCAGGTTTCCCTCGCCGATGCCGAACACGCACTGGCCGTCCAGCGGGAAATCGGGGGCGTACAGGGCGGCCACCAGCTTCAGCGCCTCGTCGAGCGAGTCGGCCTCGGCGAGGGCGTGCCCGGCGGAGAGCAGCCGGGAGTCGTGGCGCCTGGCCATCTCCCCCGTCCCGTCGGCCGTTACCTGCGGGTCCTGGGGCCCGGGCCGGGGCGCCTTCATGTGATTCAGGGCGTCGATCTGTCCCAGCTCCGCCTCGAACCCGCCCGGTGGCGGCTCATGCCGTTCACCACCCATCCGGCATCCCTTCGTCCCGATGTCGTCGGCGACTGTTCGTTCCATGCTCCGACGGGAGAGCCCGGTCCGCAGTGCGAGACGTCGTGGGAGTGGCGGGGCGCGGGGCCCCACGAGGCCGGTCCGGCGCTGCTACCGGTACGCGGCCGCCCTGCGCACGTCACTGAAGTCGATGGCCCGGTCGGCCTCGCGCAGCGTCTCCTCAGCCACCCGGCGCACCTCGGCCGGCACATCCCCGTGCTCTTCCACGAGTCCGGCGTAGATCGGCGCATCGGTACTGTCGGTGAAACTCACGTCGCACTGCCTCAATCGGTTGTGTTTGCCATCGTTCGGCCGGAAACAGGGGCCGATTCTACGTGGTCCACATCCTCTGCCGCAGACGGCACCGAGGAATGGGCGCCCAGGCGGCCGACCTGCGCTCTTGTCGCAGAATCCGGTCTTCGAGACCGCTCTTTCCCCGCCCTCACGGCGCAATCCGTTGACCTCAAGTGCGCTTGAGCTCATAGCGTTCCTTCTGCGCCCCGGTCCGTGTCCGGGAGCCACTCAGGCTTTTTCGCACCCCGGAGGCACCGTATGAGTATGGAAGTCACGGCGTGGTCATCGCTGCACAGCGCGATGAACGCCCAACAGGACCGCAGGCCCTTCTCGCGGGCCACCCTGCGCCGGATCGCCGACTTCGCCCGGCCGCGCCGCCGTGAGGTCTACCGCTTCCTGTTGCTGAGCGTCGTCATGGCGCTGCTGGCGGTGGCCACGCCGGTGCTGGCCGGCCGGGTGGTCGACGCGATCGTCCAGGGGAAGGAGAGCGGAACCGTCACGCGGCTCGCGCTGCTCATCGCGGTGATCGCCGTGGCCGAGGCGGGGCTCGGTCTGCTGACCCGTCTGCTGTCGGCCACGCTCGGCGAGGGCCTGATCCTGGATCTGCGGACGGCCGTCTTCGACCACGTCCAGCGGATGCCGGTCGCCTTCTTCACCCGGACCCGCACCGGCGCCCTGGTGAGCCGGCTCAACAACGACGTGATCGGAGCGCAGCGGGCATTCAGCAACACCCTTTCCGGGGTGGTCTCCAATCTGGTGACCCTGTTGCTGACGCTCACGGTGATGCTGACCATCTCCTGGCAGATCACCCTGCTCGCGCTCGTCCTGCTGCCGGTGTTCGTCGTGCCCGCCCGCCGGATGGGTTCCCGCATGGCGCGGATGCAGCGCGAGGCCGCCGCTCACAACGCGGCCATGGGCACGCAGATGACCGAGCGCTTCTCCGCCCCCGGCGCCACGCTCGTCAAGCTGTTCGGCCGGCCCGATGACGAGTCCGCCGAGTTCGCCGCCCGTGCGAGCCGGGTCCGTGACATCGGAATCCGTACGGCCATGGCGCAGTCCACGTTCATCACGGCGCTCACCCTGGTCTCCGCGCTGGCGCTGGCACTCGTCTACGGACTCGGCGGCTACTACGCGCTGCGCGGCAGCCTGGAACCGGGCGCCGTGGTGTCCCTGGCTCTGCTGCTGACCCGGCTCTACGCCCCGCTGACGGCGTTGGCGGGTGCCCGGGTCGAGGTGATGAGTGCCCTGGTGAGCTTCGAGCGGGTCTTCGAGATCCTCGATCTGAAGCCTCTGATCGCCGAGAAGCCGGATGCGCGCAGGGTGCCGGACGGGCCGGTGTCCGTGGAGTTCGACGGTGTCTCCTTCGGCTACCCGTCGGCCGACAAGGTCTCGCTCGCCTCGCTCGAAGAGGTCGCGACGCTGGACTCCCGCGGGGGTACCGAGGTCCTGCACGAGGTCTCGTTCCGCGCCGAGCCCGGCCGGATGGTCGCCCTGGTCGGCTCGTCCGGCGCCGGCAAGTCGACGATCGCGCAGTTGCTGCCCCGGTTGTACGACGCGGATTCCGGTGCCGTACGTCTCAACGGCATCGACGTGCGCGATCTGACCGCCGAGTCGATCCGCGAGACGCTCGGAATGGTCACCCAGGACGGGCACCTCTTCCATGAGTCGGTCCGTGCCAATCTGACCCTGGCCAGGCCCGGGGCCACCGAGGACGACATCTGGGACGCCCTGCGCCGCTCCCGGCTCGACGGCCTGGTGGCCTCGCTGCCCGACGGGCTCGACACGGTGGTGGGCGAGCGCGGTTACCGGCTGTCCGGCGGTGAGCGTCAGCGGCTGACAATCGCCCGGCTGCTGCTGGCCCGTCAGCGCGTGGTCATCCTCGACGAGGCGACCGCTCACCTCGACTCCACGTCGGAGGCCGCGGTGCAGGAGGCCCTGGCCGAGGCGCTGGAGGGGCGCACCGCGGTGGTGATCGCGCACCGGCTGTCGACCGTGCGGGCGGCGGACCTGATCCTCGTCGTCGAGGAGGGCCGGGTGGTCGAGCGCGGGACCCACACCGAGCTGCTGGCCGTGGGGGGCCGGTACGAGGAGCTGTACCGGACACAGTTCGCGTCGCCTGAGGCCGGGGAGGAGCCGGAGGCCGGAGTGGCTCAGAAGGCCGGGGAAGAGCAGGGGGCACACGCGAAATCCCTGTGATCCGGGCACAGGCCCGGACACCGCGCAGGGGAATGCCCCCGGTCCGTGCGAACCGGGGGCATTCCCCTGCGTGCGGTGGTGGCGGACCGAGCCCGGGTCAGTCGGTGTCGGTCTTCTCGGCGGTGACGGAGCCGGTGGCCGCGTCGACGTCGACCGTGGTCTCGTTCCAGCTCTTGTCCACGACGTCCACCGACCAGACGAGGACGTTCTTGTCGTTCTGGTCCAGGTCCAAGGACGTGACGGTGCCCTGCTTCTTGTCCGTTGCCGCCTTGGCCGCCTGCTGCGGGGTCTGCTTGGCCTTGGCGATCCAGTCGGCCGTGCGGCTCTTCTCGCCGGCGTCCTGTTCGGAGTCCTCGGTGGACTTGATCACCTTGCCGGACACGGCGTCGATGCGCACCATGTGCTCGGTGCCGTCCTTCGCGGCAACCGTCGCGACCCATTCCGGGCCGGTGGCGGCGGGCGAGGCACTCCCGCTGGGCGAGGCGGCGGTGCCCGTCGGCGAGGGACTCGCGCTCACCGACGGAGAGGCGGTCCCCGACGGCGAGGCGGTCCCGGACGGTGAGGCGGTCGCGGTGGGCGACGCGCTCTCCCGGTCGGTGTCGTCGTCCGACTCCCCCGGTCCCCGCAGGTCGAGCTCGATCACCTTCCCGCCGCTGACGGCACCCTCCGCCGTCGTGACGGCCTTGTCAAAAGTGATCTTGGTGGAGCCGAGGAGCGTCTTGCGGTCCTTCTGGTCCTTGGTCAGCGCGGCGCTCGGCGATGCACTCTTGCTCGCACTGTACGAAGGGGTCGCGGTCCGCTCCGGGACGGCGCGCGCGGCTTCCGAGGTGGCCGTGCCGGTCGAGGTGTCGCCGCCGTCCTGGCCACAGCCCGTGAGCAGGGCCGCGGCCAGGAGAACGCCTGCGGCGCCAGCGGCTCGGAGGCGCTGGGTGCGGAGGAATCCGGTGTTCTTGGGTGGGGAGTCACATGTCATGCCCGCATACCTAACCGCGCCGCAGGTCCGGCATGACGTGCCGCTGCCCGGTGTCACCCGATCACCGGAGAACCCGTCTCAGGCCTGCGCGTCCTCGGGGATGCTCACCAGCCACCGGGTCGCGCGGCGGGGCCTCAGGTACAGGGCCCAGTAGAGCGTGGCGACCGCGGTGATCCCGCCGGTCCAGAGCAGGTACTCGGTCTCCTGCTGGGTCAGGATGTAGGCGAGGACGAGGATGAGCAGCACCGGGATCGCGGGCCAGAGCGGCATGCGCCACGCGGGCGTGTCGCGGTGGGACCCGCGACGGCACAGCAGCGCCGCGACGGCCACCAGCAGGTACATGGCCGTGACGGAGACGCCGGTGACGCCGTACAGCGTGTCCAGGTTGACGAAGCAGAGGGCCGCTCCCGGTATGCCGACGACGAGCGTCGCCACCCACGGCGAGCCGAACCGGCCGAGGCGGGACAGGGCCCGGTTGACCGGGGCGGGCCACGCCTTGTCCCGGGCGGAGGCGAACAGCACCCGGGAGTTCTGGATGACCATGACGATGCCGGCGTTGATGATGGCGAGGGCGACGCAGAGGCTGACGAACGTGCCCACGGCCGAGTTGGACCACGCCTCCACCATGCCGCTGAGATCGCCGGAGGTGAGGGCCGCCAGGTCGGGCGCGCCCATGGTGATGGCGATGACGGGGACGAGGATGACGGCCGTCGAGATCGCGAGCGTGGCGAGGACGGTCCGGGCCACGTTGCGCCGCGGGTTCTCCAGCTCCTCCGAGAGGTACACGGCCGTGGAGAACCCCTGCGTGATGAAGAGGGCGATGGCGAGCCCGGAGACGACCATCATGGCGGTGACGGTCGAGTGCGGGCCGCCCGGCGAGGCGACGGAGCCGTGCACGAGAGCGGAGGCTCCCCGCTCGGAGTGGGCGAACCCGAGGACCGCGACGACCCCGGCGGCGATCACTTCCAGCACCAGGAAGATCCCGGTGATCCACGCGTTCGCGCGCAGGTCGAGGAGGCCCGCGAGGGTGGCCAGCAGCATGACGCCCGCCCCGGCCAGGGAGGCGGGGATGTGCACGAGGGGAGCGAGGTAGTCGGCGGTCCCCATGGCGATGACCGGGGGCACGATCATGACGACGAGCAGGGAGAGCACGAAGACGAGCCAGCCGGCGAGGCGGCCCGCCATCGTCGACACCATGGCGTACTCGCCACCGGCGCTCGGGATGAGCGTGCCCAGTTCCGAGTAGCAGAAGGCCACTGCGATACAGAGCAGCGAGCCGATGGCGATGGTGAGCGCGGTGTATGTGCCGAGGTCGGAGAAGAGGTCCGGCACCACCACGAAGAGGGTGGAGGCGGGAGTCACGCAGGAGAGCGTGAGCAGGGTCCCCCCGACGACGCCGATGGAACGCTTGAGCTTCTGCGGGGTGGGTCCGGTCGCGGGGGCGAGCGCCTGGGGAGCGCTGAGCGTATCGGTCATCGAGTCGGGTTCCGATCAACAGGTGCGAGGTCTGAGCGCGGGAGCGGTATCGCCTCCGGACGAGGTGTGATGAATGTTTCCGGTGCTCCCAGCGCGTCATGCAATACCGACGCGTTCCGCAGGTCAATAGCAGGTTTCCTACGGAATTCGTTGCCTGGAGATCATCGATCAACGGTTTACCGTCAAGATCGCGTCAGGGCAACGGGATCGGCCGCTGCGGGAACCGCAGGACGGACGCTCGAAAAATTTCGTTCAAATCCACTGGTCGTTCACCCCGGGGCCGGGGCCGGAGCGCTACGGGCCCGCGCGGTTCGGGGACTTGTCACCCGTGGGTCGCGATACGCCGGCTTTGGTGCGAGCCTGGATGCATGACCTGGGCGTCCTGGACGACACGCGGAGTTTATTCCGGGCACGGCGGCGTGCTCACCGAAGAGGTCGGGCCGCTGTCCGGCGACCTGACCGTCCACACCACGTGGGCCGAGGGCACGGCACAGATCACTGTGCAGTACACGGATGCGGCCGACTGGTTCACGATGTCGGGGAGTCCTGTGCCCTGTCCTTCGGAGGAGGCCAGCCGTGAGCTGCACGAGGCCGCGGTGGAAGCGGTGCGGCGGGGCTCGGCGGCGACGGTCCCGGCCGCACAGCCCGGAACGGACCTCGCGGCGGGGGAAGCGGCCACGGAGTAGCGGCGCAGCCGCGCGTACCCGTACGCGGGTGCGTACGGGTACGCGTCGCTGGGACGGGTGGCGAAACGCCGGTGCACCCTCCGCGGGCGGCCCTGCGTCGGCCCGCCTTCTTCACGTATCCCAGGTACCTGGAGCCTCAGCCTGAAGTTTGGCGACACCGGCCGGCGCCCGAGACTGTTGCCCCCGGGCCGCGGCCGGCTGAGCGCACCCTTCCGCCCGGCGGGGGGTCACGGGGCGTCGCGGACCGCCACGATGCCGTTGAAGACGCCCACGTACGCCGTTCCGTCGGGGCCGATGGTGACCGGTGCCCAGTTGTTGTCGTACGAGATTCCCGTGCCGGTGAGTTTCGACCAACGGCGTTCCCCGGTGCGGTAGTCGACCGCGGTGAGGTACCAGGCGTCGATGCCGAGGGCATGGGGCTGCTTCTCGTAGAAGTAGAGAAGGCCGTTGGCGGTGGACAGCTTGGGGACGGTGGAGGGCGAGCGTACGGCGCTGTCCCAGACCGTGTCGCAGCCGCTTCCGTCGGGTCGTACGTCGATGCGGGCGACTCCGCCGACGACGCTGCGGCCCAGGAGGAGCGTGCCGACGTTCTCGTAGCCGTAGTTGTTCTCGACCACGAGGCTGTTGCCCCAGCTGATCATGGAGTTGTCGGTGGTGGAGGCTCCGGAGCCGAAGACGGGGACCTTGCAGACGAGGCGGTGGTCGTCGGGGAGGCCCGGGGCGCGGCGGAAGACGAGGACGTTCATCCGGTCGTCGGCGTTGTCGGTGATCGCGACGTAGTCGTCACCGGCACCGAAGAGGTCGGGAGTGGTGCCCGAACCCTGGTTCACCGAACCGGGTTTGGTGCCCGTCCCCCGGTCGTACGTCTGTCGCCACTGCACCCGCGGGGTGCCGTCTGACGCCGTCGCGAAGCTGTACAGGGCGTGGTCCGTGACGATCGAGACGCCGTCCTCGGCTACGGAGAACGAGTTCTGGATCTCCTCGCCGGTGAGCTGCACGGACCGGATCGTGGAGGTCTGCGGGTCCACCGTGCCGACCCGGCCGAGGCGGGTCACCCACCAGATACGGCCCTGCCAGTCGGGCATGACAGAGGTGACGGGGTCGCAGGTGCCGCTCGGGTACAGGTTCGTCCAGCTGACGCAGTCGTGCGGCACCTGGCCGGTGAGGTCCCAGTCGTCGACGACGGTGAACCGCCAGCTCCCGTCCGCCGCTTGTTCGTGCGCGATCCGCTGGATGTGCTGGCGGGAGTCGGCCAGGACCACCCGGTCCTGGTTGTCGAGGTAGAAGTAGGCGCCTCCCGAGGTGTCCTTGAAGATCTTCGAGAAGTCGAGCCGGGTGATGGCCTCGACGGTCGAGGAGCGCTGCGGCAGGGCGTACTCGGCGAGGGTGTCGAGGGTGCGCGGGTCCAGGAGTTTGAGCAGGAATCCGGTGAACGTGCCGCACACCGTGATCAGCCGGCCCGCCGCGTCGAAGGTGGCGGTGGCGCACTCTCCGCCCAGCGGCGCGATCTGTTCGCTGCTGACCTCCGGGTCGCGGCCGAGCGGTCCCGCGTACGGGTAGGTCCCGCTGCCCGCAGCGTCGGCGTGCATGCCGCTGCGGCCGTTCGGGGCGAGGAAGGGGTGCTGGGGCGGGGCCTGCCCCGGGACGGGCACGGAAGGGGCCGGGGCGCCCGTGTAGTCGCTGACCAGCCGGTGCCCGGGTGCCCGGGGAATCTCGGCCGCGGCGGCGGGCGCCCCGGACACCATGAACGCCGTGGCGCACAGGGCGAGTACCAGGGCCGGCACTCGGAAGGGGCCACTTCTGGACTGCGGGGACATCGGACTCCTCGGTCGGGGCGGGGGTCGTGCCGCCGCCCGACGCTAGGACGAGGTCCTTGAGGTGTCCATGGAAGTGCAGGGCGTTTCATGGACACTTCACGACGGCGCAACGTCGCCGGACCGCGCGCCCCGCCCCGCGTTCCGGGGTCTCAACGCCGCCCGCCGGTGCGGCGGTCGAGCATCTCGCGCCTGATCGCCGCCGCTGTGGTCCTGGCCCGGTCCGAGGCAGCTCTGCGGTCGGACTGGGCCGGCACGAAGCGGTGCAGTGGATGCGCGCAGTGCGGGCACGGGGAGTCGGTGGTGATCAGCCTGCCGTCCTCGCAACGCGGCTCTGCGCAGCGTCCCGGCCGCAGCAGCGCCTCGGCGATCTCCAGGGGCTGCCGCCGACGCCCTTCCTCGTCCTTCTCCTGAAGCGCGTGGGACCAGCGGGCGTTCCACCGGCGCTCGACCCGGTCCAGGAGCTGATCGGGAGTGCGCCGGCCGAGCTCCCGCCGGATCAGCGCCACGAGTTCACTCGGCAAGCGGCCGCCGAACTCCCGCATGAGGGCCGGTGGCAGCGCATGGAGGAGATAGCCGACCGGGTCGGCGCCCGGTCGTTGCCGTCGCGGGCACTGGCAGTCGCCGTCGGCTGCTAGCGGCGTGCCGCAGCGGCCGCACAGTCCGCGACAGTCACCGCAGAGCCCGTGGTCGAGGCCGTCCAGATGCGGGGCGGGCGCCCGGCCGCACTCCCGGCAGCAGGAGGCGCAGAGTCCGCAGAGGCGCTCGCCGCCGACGGACGTCGTCCAGGGCCGTTGCTGACACCGGCAGCAGCGGCTGCTCCTGCAGTGCTCGTGATGGACGGCGCCCGGGTCGCGTCCACATGGGGGGAATGACATGGCTGTGCTCTCCGGGTCCCGGCTCGGTGCGGCGCCCGGCGGCCGTTGCCGCGCCGGGCGGGACCGCGGTCCGACCCGTCCCGCGCCCACCGGACCGTTGCACGCCCGCACGCCCAAGAACCCCGATTGGCGGCATCATGTGATGAATTGATCGCAATGATCATACTGAGGCACCCACCGGGACCGTTCGTGCGCATTTTCAGGCCGGGACTTGACCTTGCCGCTGGCGGCAGGGTTGCACGATCACGGCATGAACAGCAGCTCAGCGGCTCCTCTCGGCCGCATCGTCGCCATCACCGGGGCCGGAACCGGCATCGGCCGCGCCACCGCCCACGCCTTCGCCGCCGCGGGGGCCGCCGTGCTGGCCGTCGGCCGCCGCCGCGGCCCGCTCGACGAGACCGCCTCCGGCAATGACCGGATCGTGCCACTGGTGGCCGACATCACCGGCCCGGGTGAGCCCGAGCGCATCATCCGCACCGCACAGGAGACGTACGGCCGGCTCGATGTGCTGGTCAACAACGCCGCCCTGGTCCGCGGCGGCCCACTCGGCGCCCTCACCACCGAGATGATCGAGCCGCAGATCGCCACCAACCTGGTCGCGCCCATGCTGCTCTCCCAGGCGGCGCTGCCCCTGCTGGAGGCGTCCGGCGGTGTCATCGTGAACGTCAGCACGTCGATCGGGCAGCGGGCCTGGCCGGGCAGTTCCGTCTACGCGGCGACCAAGACGGCCCTGGAACTGCTCACCCGCAGCTGGGCGGTCGAGCTCGCACCCCGCGGCATCCGTGTCGTGGCGGTCGCCCCCGGCGCGATCACCACACCGATCGGGGAGCACCAGGGACTCAGCCCGGAACAGCTGACAGCACTCCGGGAGTGGCAACTGGCACACACACCACTGGGCCGACTCGGCAGGCCCGAGGACGTGGCCCGCTCGATCGTCCATCTCGCCTCACCGGCCTCCTCGTTCATCACCGGTGCGATTCTCGCCGTCGACGGCGGCGCGGTAGTGGCGTGATAGGACTGCACCGGGAGGTGGTGGGGGTGCTGATCGGCGAGCTGGCCGAGGCCACCGGCACGACCGCGCGCGCCTTGCGCCACTACGAACAGGCCGGACTGATCACCTCGCGGCGGGCAGCCAACGGATACCGCGTGTTCGAGAAGCGGACGGTGGTCCGTGTCCGCAACATCCGTCATCTGCTGGACGCGGGACTCACGGTGGACGACGTGCAGGTGTTCCTGCCCTGCCTGGACGGCGACGTGCTCACGGCCCCGCACTCCGACCGGGGGCTGCGGATCGCCCGTGAGCGGCTGGCAGTCCTCGAAGCGCGCATCGCCGCCCAGACCGAGGCGAGGGACCGGCTGGCCACGGCGCTTCAGACCCTGTCCGGTGACCCGGCCCTCCACGACGGATCCACAGGCTCCGGCGGTGCAGTCAGGGCTTGATGCTGCTGACGACATCGGCGGTGGCCGTGATGCCCTCCTGGATGGTGGGGGCCATGCTCGTGCCCGCGAGGAAGAATCCGAGCAGCGCGCAGACCAGGGCGTGCGAGATCTTCAGTCCGCCGTTGCGGAGGAAGATCACCGCGAGAATCAGCATCAGCAGCACCAGTGAGATCGAAATGGCCATGGCCAACCTCCTCCGCCGCGCCGGAATTGCGGCATTCGCCGTCAGTTTGGCGTAGCGGAGGAGCCATCCGGCGCACTGGCGTGTACGCCAAACGGGTACGGCCTACCTCGCGTCCGGGCCGTGGGTGCGCAGGAAGCGGGCGAGGCCCGCGAGGTCGTCGCTGTTGAGGTGGTCCACCCCGGCCGCCAGGAGCTCCGACCAGACCGCCTCGCGCTCGGGGCCCGGCACATCGGGGGTCGCCCAGAAGCGCACCCGCTGCCCCGCGCCGTGCGCGGCGGCGGTGATCGCGCGCACCGCTTCCCGTTCCGCGGGCGGGATCGGCCCCTCACCCAGCCAGCTGAACGTTCCCGTCCAACTGCTGCTGATGAGGGGGATGAACGAGGAGGTGGCCGCGGTGCCGAGGTCGTCGAGCCTGCCGTCGTAGAAGGCGTACCGGGTGTGCTGGGCCTCCATCGGCGCACGCGCCGCCCGGTCGCCCGAGATGACGGCGGTGACGGCTCCCTGCCGCACCCGGCCGTGGGAGTAGGAGGTCAGCATCTGCCGGTGGCGGCGCAGTTGACGGTCCAGTTCCGCGTAGGCGGCCTCGCCGTCGGTCTTGATGTCGATCAGCAGCTGCACCGGCGTCCGGTCGCCGTGGAACACGGTGCCGTGGTGGGCGCGGACCCTGGCGAGGAGGGGATCGAGGTAGAGCGCGGAGAGGGTGCGGGCGGGGTCGAGGTCGGTGGCCTCGTGCGCGACGAGGAGTTCGCCGTCCACCAGGAAGATGTCCGCCTCGACACTGGTGAACCCCTGGGCCAGTGCGTCGTGGAGCGGACGGGGGTGCAGATAGTCGTTGTGCGCGTGCGCGTGGCGCAGGGGGCGCGGGCCCCGAGCGGGCGGAGGCTCGCTCGCGGCGGCCGTCCGAGGGGGAACGAAGCTGCCGGCGGCCGCGGTGGCCAGAGCGGTGGTGACGACGCGGCGGCGGGTGGGGAACGCCATGGAATCTCCCGGTTGCGAGGCGTGCCGGACGGGCGGACGCGACCGAGTATGGAAGCGCCACACCTCAACCTGGTTGCGAACGAACAGAGTTGGCTCGTTCGCCGCCCGCCCGTCGGCCCGCGTTCCGCCCGCCGTGGCGTGATCCGTACGAAACGGCACGCCGCCCGCGCGACGGAGCGGGGGGCGCGTCTCCACTCCCCCCGCTCCGGGTCCGGCCGGATGCGCTACGGCGCGGGCAACTCCATCAGGGCGGCGACGGTTTCGCGGTGCCGTCCCGCCGTCCCGAAGGCGGTCGCGTCGGCCTTGGCCCGCTTCAGGTACAGGTGCGCCGGGTGCTCCCAGGTCATCCCGATGCCGCCGTGCAACTGGACGCACTCCTCCGCCGCGTGGACGGCGACCTTGGAGCAGTACGCCTGCGCCACGGCCACCGCCAACGGCGCGTCGGGGCTGCCCGTCGCCAGCGCGTCCGCGGCGTTGCGTGCCGCGGCCCGGGCCGACACGACTTCCAGCCAGAGCTGCGCCATGCGGTGCTTGAGCGACTGGAAGGATCCGACCGGGCGGTTGAACTGGTGGCGCTCCCGGGTGTGCCGGACCGTCTCGGTCAGGCACCACTCGGCGAGTCCGAGCTGTTCGGAGGCGAGCAGTCCCGCGCCGGCCAGCAGTCCCCGGTCCACCGCGGCCCGCGCCGCCGCGGCATCCGCGAGGCGGGTTCCGGCGGCGCCCGTGAGGGTGACGGTCGCGAGCGGGCGGGTGAGGTCGAGCGCGACCAGCGGCTGTACGACGACGCCGGGTGCGTCCGTGGCGACCGCGTAGAGGCCGTCCGTGGTGGGGATGAGCAGCACGTCGGCGGCCGCCGCGTCGGCGACCGGCCCGAGTGTTCCGTCGAGAGCTCCGGTCAGCACCGGCGTGTCGGACGCCGCGGCGGAGAAGGGTACGGCCGGCACCGCGACCTTGCGGCCCGCTGCCAGTTCGGCGAGCAGTCCGGCCGCCGGGCCGTCCTCGGCACCCAGCGCCAGAAGCGTCTCCGTGGCGACGACGGAGCTGGTCAGATAGGGCACGGGGGCGACGCTGCGCCCGAGCTCCTCAAGGACGACTGCGGCCTCCCGATGGGTGGCGCCCTGCCCGCCGAGCTTCTCGGGCACCAGCAGGCCGGCAGCGCCGATGCCGACGGCGAGGCCCTTCCAGAGCTGCGGGTCGTACGGCGTGTCGGACTCGGTGCGGGCGATCACCGTCGGCGCGTCGCACCGGTCGGCGAGCAGGGAGCGGACCGCGGCCCGCAGGTCCTCCTCGGCCTCCGAGTACAGCAGGTCGGGTGCCTGGCTCGGTTCGGTCTGTCCGGTCATCGGGAGAGGTCCTTCCAGGCGACGTCCTTGTCGTTGCGCGGCTCGGCGGGCAGACCGAGTACGCGTTCGGCGACAATGTTGAGCAGTACCTCGCTCGTGCCGCCCTCGATGGAGTTGCCCTTGGAGCGGAGGTAGCGGTAGCCGGCGTCACGACCGGTGAAGTCGACGTGGTCCGGGCGCCGCATGGTCCAGTCGCTGTACAACAGGCCTTCATCGCCAAGGAGTTCGACTTCGAGGCCGCTGATCTCCTGGTTGAGACGGGCGAAGGCGAGCTTCATGCCGGAGCCCTCGGGGCCCGGCTGCCCCGCGACGAGCTGCTGGCGCAGGCGCTCACCGGCGAGCCGGGCGACCTCGGCCTCGACCCAGAGGGTCAGCAGACGCTGGTGCAGGTCGTGGGTGCGCAGTTCGGGACGTTCGCGCCAGCTCTGCGCGATGGGGCCGATCATGCCGCCCTCGCGCGGGATGCGGGATCCGCCGATGGAGACACGCTCGTTCATGAGGGTCGTCTGTGCGACCTTCCAGCCCTCACCGACCGCTCCGAGCCTGCGGCTGTCGGGGATGCGGACGCCGGTCAGGAACACCTCGTTGAACTCGGCCTCGCCGGTGATCTGGCGCAGCGGCCGTACTTCGACACCGGGGTCGGTCATGTCACAGATGAAGTAGCTGATGCCGCGGTGCTTGGGCACGTCCGGGTCGGTGCGGGCGATGAGGATCGCCCAGCGCGCCACATGGGCGCTGGACGTCCAGACCTTCTGCCCGTCGACCACCCAGTCCTCGCCGTCCCGCACGGCGCGGGTTCCGAGGGCGGCCAGGTCGGAGCCGGCGCCCGGCTCGCTGAAGAGCTGGCACCACACCTCCTCGCCGACCCACAGCGGACGCAGGAACCGCTGCTTCTGTTCGTCGGTGCCGAACCCGAGGACGGTCGGGGCCGCCATGCCGAGACCGATGCCGATGCGGCGGGGGTCGTTGTCCGGAGCGTTCGCCTCGGCGAGTTCGGCGTCGACGACGGGCTGGAGGGAACGCGGCGCGTCGAGACCGCCGAGTCCGGCCGGGTAGTGCACCCAGGCGAGTCCGGCGTCGAAGCGCGCCTTGAGGAAGTCGGTGCGGTCGGTGGTCGCCGGGGGGTGCGCGGCCAGCAGTTCACGGGTGCGGCGGCGCAGTTCGGCGGCGTCGGGGGCGGTCATCGGGCGGCTCCTGACGGGAGGACGACGATGCGGCCGGTGCTGGTGCCGTCGGCGACGCGCTGGACGGCGGCCGCCGCCCCGTCCATGGCGACCCGTTCGCTGATCAGCGGCTTGATGACGCCCTGAGCGGCGAGCCGGGTGAGCTCCTCGTGGCAGTCGCGGACCGCCTGCGGGTCCTTCGTGTTGTACAGACCCCAGTGGAGCCCGACAACCGAGTAGTTCTTCACCAGGGCGTGGTTGAGCCCCGGGGTGGGAATGACGCCGCTGGCGAAGCCGACGACGATCACGCGGCCCTCGAAGGCGATGCACTTCACGGACTTGGCGTACGCGTCGCCGCCCACCGGGTCGTACACCACGTCGGCGCCACGCCCGCCGGTGAACTCCTTGACCGCGGCGACGATGTCCTCGGTGCGCCGGTCGATGACCAGGTCGCAGCCGAGCTCGGTGGCGATCTTGGCCTTCTCCGGACCGCCCACCACACCGATGACGGTGGCTCCGGCGGCCTTGCCGAGCTGGACGGCCGCACTGCCGACGCCACCGGCCGCGGCGTGGACCAGCAAGGTCTCGCCCGCCTGCAGACGCGCCCGGCGGTGCAGCCCGAACCAGCCGGTCTGGTAGCCGATATGCAGGGCTGCCGCCTCGGCGTCGTCCAGGCCGTCCGGGGCCGGCAGCAGGGCCGCCTCGTCCGCGACGACGTACTGGGCGAATCCGCCGTTCGGCAGGGCGGGGGTGGCGAGCACCCGGCGCCCGTCCTCGGTTCGGCCGCAGATCTCCACACCGGGCGTGAACGGCAGCGGGGGCCGCACCTGGTACTGGCCGCGGCAGAGCAACGCATCGGGGAAGTTGATGTTCGCCGCGAGCACCTCGATGAGCACCTGCCCGTCGCCGGGCGTCGGCCGGTCCGTCTCTTCGAGCCGCATCACCTCGCTCGGCTCGCCGTTCCGGTGCACTCGCCATGCCTGCATGAAGGGCCTCCACAACACTGTCGGCATTACCACTGCTCCGGCGCATACTAAGCGGTCGCTTGCCCCTGTGGGAACAACCTGCGGGTGACCGATTCGAGCGGGCCGCGGCATGGGCGTGCGCCCGGCCCCGCCCCGGAAGGGTGCGGCGGCGCCGGGCGCACGGCCGAGCAGTACCGCTACTTGCCGACCACGACCTCCGCGATGACGGGCGCCGCGGACCCCGGTCGCCAGGCCAGACGTACCGCGTCGGCGGTCCGGCCGGCGGCGTCGACCTTTGTGTAGGCGCCGTCGAGCGCGCCGATGGTCCGCCAGCTCCCGTCAGCGTTCCGCAGCTGGATGTCGGCCGCGGCCCCGGAGCCGGCCGGCTGGAGGACCGTGACCGCGCCGACCGCGCGGGCGGCCACGAGGTTCACCTCCAGCGACTCGCCCGCCTCGGGTGCGCGCGCGGCCCGGTACACGCTGGCCGGGTCCCCGTCCGCAGCCGAACGCAGGGCGGATCCGGCGGCTGCCGGCGGGTTGCCCGCGATCTCGCCGTCCGTGGTCGCCACCCTGAATTCGCGGACGACGACCCAGCTGTCCTGGCCGGCGGTCGCCCTGGCCCGCACATAGCGGGCCTCGGTGCCGGCGGGAACGGTCGCGGTGACATCCGGCCGGCCGGAGAACTCGGTGAGCTTCGTCCAGTTCTGCCCGTCGGACGAGTACTCCAGCACCCCCGCGTGGAGATAGTCGTCGGTGCTGCCGGGCTTGGCCATGGCGAGGGTCACATCGCCGATGTCCCTGGCCTCCCCGAGGTCGACGGTGAGCTGGTCGCCCTCTGCGGGCGCGCCGTCGCTCCAGAAGTAGGTGGAGTCGTCGCCGTCGAGCATCCTGGCGAGGGTGTTGCTCTGATAGGTGCCGAGGCTCGTCGACGCCGTCGGCCGGCCGCTCACGCCGAGGATGCGGTCGTGCTCGGCGGTGGCCGCTTCGATGAACCCGTCCAGCATCCCGTCACCCACGAGGACCGGTACCTTGCCCCCGCCGAGCCCGGTGTACGTGAACGACTTCGCGCGCTCGACCTCGGCGGGCAGCTGCTGTCGCAGCTCCCAGGCCAGGGCGCCGTTTCCGGCACGGGCCGCCTCGACCATGCGCAGGGCGGTGCCCGACGCGGCCGCCCAGGCCTCCGTAGCGTCCAGCCAGGGGCCCGAGTCCTCGATGAATCCGCGGTCCGGGAGGTCCGCGCGCAGCCGGGCAGGGGCGGCGCCGAGGGCGGTGAGCACGGAGGTGAGCCGCTTCGCGTCACCGGACTTCCAGTAGCGGGCGAACTCCGCGGCCAGTTCCGGCGCCTTGTCTGTGTTGAGTGCCGAGCTGTAGTTGACGTCGGCGAAGGCGCGCAGGGCCTTCTCGGTCCGCGCGTCGCCGCCCGCGTACTCCTTGAGCCCCCTGCCCCACGAGGTGCGCGGGTCGTAGGCCCCGTCGTTCCAGGCGTAGTCCGCGACGGTGTAGAGGGAGAGCTTCGAGGCGTACGGCTGGATCATCGGGTTGGCGGTGATCCCGGCCAGTCGGCCCGGCAGCCCCTTCTCCCGGCCGTTGAACGGGCCGAGCAGCAGCCGGTTGGTCGCGTAGTCGTTCACCGGGTAGTTGTCCCAGGTCAGGATCGGATGCCCGAACACCTTCCGGGCGGCGTCGGCCTGAGCGACCGTCATGGTCGGGGCGACCACACCGACGCCGGTCCACTCCACCAGCACGTCCGGGTCCAGCTGTTCGGAGAGAGCCGCCTTGTACGGGGACGGGGCCACGTTGTAGTACTCGGTGGGAACCATCTGGAGGGGCTCGGCACCGGGGTGGGTGGCGATGAACTCCTGGTTGACCTTGTTCAGCAGATACGCCTGCGCGGCGCCTGCCGCACCGCCGCCGGTTCCCCACTTCGCCTTGTCGGCGTCGCAGTTCCAGTTCGTGTAGCTGATGTCGTCGAGCGGCACCGCGAAGGTGCGCACGCCGATGTCCCAGATGGTCTGGAACTTGTCCACGAGCGCCTTCGCATCCGCGTCGGAGCTGTAGCAGACCGACAGGCCGGGAGAGAGGGCGTAGGTGAACTCCACATGCCGCTGGACGGCCCGGTCGGTGAGGTCCTTGATCTGCGCCAACCGGTCGGCCGGGTAGGGGTCGCGCCACTTCTCGCGGAGGTAGGCGTCGTCCTTGGGCGAGTAGACGTAGATGTTCATCTTGTGCTCGCCGTAGTAGTCCAGCTGATCGAGGCGGGCCTCGTGGGACCACGGCGTGCCGTAGAAGCCTTCGATGACGCCGCGCAGCGCGGTGCCGGGCCAGTCACGCACCGCGAGACCGCCGACCTCGGCCCCCGGATGCGCGCGCTGCGGCAGCACCTGGCGCAGGGTCTGCGCCGCGTAGTACGTGCCGGTGGTGTCCTTGCCGGCGAGCACGATGCGGCCCGCCCCGATGCCGAGGACATATCCGTCGGCGGGCAGGGCCGAGGGGTCTTCGAGCTTCTGGGCCGCGAGTGCGGCGGCGTCGCCGACGTGGACGTTGAGCCCGTGCGCGGCGGGCCGTGCGGCACGGACGACCCGCTGCGCACCGGCCTTGCGCAGGGCGGCCGTCACCACGTCGAGCGTCGGCTCGTCGGCCGTCCCGCCGGCGACCAGGGTGACGGTGGGAGTGATGGTGATCCGGTCGGTCCGGTTCTCGACGGACTGCGGGGTGGGGGTGATGGACGGGGTGTCCCGGGCCTTGGCCGGGGTGCCGTCCGGTCTGTGCCCGGCCGCCTGAGCGAGGGGCCCGGTGGTCAGCAGACCGCCGACGAGCAGGGCCGCCGCGGCGGCGATTGCGGTGAGGCGGGGTGGGCGAGGCGTCACAGATCCTCCATCGGTCACTCAAGTCACCAGAGTCGCGCAACACAACGAACCGAATTCAACATCCTGTCGCTTGCATGTCAATGGTCTGGACAACATCAGCGCGTGGACCTGGACTTTTGTCTCGGAGACCTGGATTTTCGTCTCGCCTGAGCACGATCTTTCGCTGGCAAGGCCTAGCCTTGTGAGGGCGGAAGCGGTACTGATGCGTCCATGACCGAGAGCATGCGCACTCCCGGAATCGCCTCTCCTCCCCCGCTGGGCGCAAGCGCCCTGCCGGCCGGCACGTACGACGGCCGCGTGGTCCTGGTGACCGGCGGCGGTTCGGGCCTCGGCAAGGCCGTCGCGGCCGAGTTCGCCCGGCTGGGGGCGGACCTGGTGCTCATCGGCCGGAACGCCGAACGGCTGAGGGCCGCCCGGCAGGAGCTGGCACCCCTGACCGGCGGCCGGGTGCTGGCCGTCCCGGGCGACATCCGTGACCCCGAGAGGATCACGGAGGTGTTCGACACGGTCGAAGCGGAACTGGGGCCGCCCGACGTGCTCGTCAACAACGCGGCGGCCAACTTCCCGTCACCCGCCGAGGACCTGTCCCCGAACGCCTGGCGGGCCGTCCTCGACATCACCCTGACCGGAACCTGGTTCATGACCCGGGAGTTCGGGCGCCGCCACCTCGCCGCCGCGACCGGCGGATCGGTCCTGTGCGTCGGCGCCTCGTACGCCTGGACGGGCGGGCCCGGATACGCGCACTCCGCGGCGGCCAAGGCCGGGGTGAAGAACCTGGTCGAGACCCTTGCCGTGGAGTGGGGACCGTACGGAATCCGCGTCAACGGGCTGGTTCCGGGGCTGATGCCGCACGACGACATGACCGGTGACATCCGCGCCCACCTCGACCGCGACGGGGCGGCAGCGGGGAGCGGAGCCCGGGAGCTCGACGCGCGGCAGCCCGCGCTGCGGGTGGGGCTGCCGCGCGAACTCGGCTGGGCGGCCACGTTCCTGGCCTCGCCGTACGCCGCGTTCGTCTCGGGCCATTCACTGGTGGTCGACGGGGCGAACTGGCAACGGCGGTCACTGGTCGCGCCGCCCGTGGTGCCGGTGCGCGAACAACTGGGACGCGGGCCCTTCACCCTGCCCGGTGGCGAAACAACGTGAACCGGGCCGCGCAGGCACACGGAGACCGGCGGATCAGGTCCCGTCGAAACCCGGCGGGCGGCGGGCCGCCTTCGCGGCATATCCCTCGGCGGCGTCCCGCGAGGTGAGGGTCAGCGCCGCGGCGAGAGCCGTACGGTCCAGCGCCCCCGCGAGGCCGGCGTCCGCGTACGCATCGACGGAGCGCTTGATGTGGCGCACGGCGAGGGGCGCGTTCGCCGCCACGGCCTCGGCCACGGACCACGCGGTGCGCTCCAGCTCGGCGAGGGGCGCGACGGTCTGGAGCAGCCCGATCCGCTCCGCCGTCGCCGCGTCGATCCGGCGGCCGGTGAGCGCGAGGTACTTCGCCCAGCCCGCTCCCGCCTCGCGGGCGATCCGCATGTCGCCTCCGGCGTCGACCGCCACCCCGATACCGGCCTCGGGCAGCGCGAACACGGCGTCGTCGGCGGCGATCCGGATGTCCGCCATGAGGGCGAGTTCGAAGCCGAAGCCGAGGCAGTAGCCCTGCACGGCGGCGATCACCGGCTGCGGAAGACCGGCGAACGCGGCGAAGCGCTCGTGCACCCAGCGGATGCCCTCGTAGTAGCGCTGGGTGCGTTCGGCGGGAGAACGCCCCGTGATGCCGCCGCCGGGCGCGGTCACGTCGATCCCCGCGCAGAAGGCCCGGCCCTCGCCCCGCAGCAGGACGGCCCGGACCGAGTCGTCGAAGCGGATCCGGTCGGCCATGATGCCGAGCTGCCTGCTGGACTCCCAGCTCCAGCCGTTGAGCTGCTCCGGCCTGCACAGTGTCAGCAGGCCGACGCCGTTCTCGATCCGGAGCGACATCCGCTCCTGGCCGTGCGGGATGTCGTGGTCCAGAGTGTCGAGCACGGCCACCCCTCCCCCTTGACTGACACACCGTCATATCCGGTGTCGGGCCCAGCGTACGGCGGCGCGTCCGCAGGAAGCCAGGGCCCGTCCGGGCTCAGCGCGCGAAGAGCTCGAAGGCGACCGCCGGGCGTCCCCCGAAGCGCTCGGCGGTCGCCTGTGCACTACCGGTGAGGAAGGTGCGGCAGTACGCCTCGGGGTCCTCGTCCGTGAGGACCTCGATGTACGTGCGGTGCGCGAGGAGCGACTGCACGGACCGTTCGAGGCCGGGCGTCGCGTCGACGGCATGCGTGGGCGTGGACGATCCGGCCACGGCCACCCAGCGCACGCCGTCCCAGGGCTCGAGCCCCTGCCCGGTCAGCTCGGGAAAGATCCAGCGGTTGCCTGCGTCGGCCACCGCGTCCAGCGTGGCGCGCCCGACGGCACGATGGTCGGGGGTGTTCCAGGCCACGCCTCCCCAGGTGTCACGGTGGTTGAGCGTGATCACCAGTTCCGGCCGGTGCCGGCGGACGGCCGCCGCGATGTCGCGGCGCAGGCCGATGCCGTACTCGATCACCCCGTCGCGGTGGTCGAGGAACTCGACGCGGGAGACCCCGACGACCGCGGCGCTCGCGCGCTGCTCCTGCTCGCGCAGCGGCGCGCACCTCTCCGGTTCGAGCGTGTCGATCCCGGCCTCGCCCCGCGTGGCCAGGAGGTAGGTGATGTCACGCCCGCCGTCGGTCCATCCGGCGACGGCCGCCGCGCAGCCGTACTCCAGATCATCGGGGTGAGCGACGACCGCCAGGGCGCGCTGCCAGTCCGTGGGCATGGGTTCCAGCTGCTCCGTCATGTCGGCAGGCTAACCGGCCCGGCCGCCCCGGGCACCGTGTCGCGTACGCCTCACCCACCCCGTCAATTGCCCCTCGGGTATCAGTGCCGGCCCCGGGAGGAATTACCCCCGGGGGGTAATTCCTCCCTTGCTGCGCAAGAAGCGTGTCGTGTTCGTCGTCGACACCACCGCGACCGCGGGCCTCGGCACCCGCGGCTGTCCGGAAGGAGGGCCCCGGTACGCCGTGGTGGTGGACCCGTCACGCGACATCGGCCAGATCATCGCGGCAGGCGCGGTGCGCGGGGTACGGATCGCCGCGGTGGCCGGGACACATCCGCACAGCGCCTGCGTGCCGGGCGGGCTGGGACCGGCTCGCCTCACCGGCGCCGCCTACGTGGTACACACTGCCGCGGCGGGGCCCTTCGCCCGGACCCCGGTGGCCGACGGCCGCACCGCACCGGTCGACACGGGTCCCGCACTGCGGGCTGTCCGGCGAACCTGTCCGGGACTCCGTCGCACGAACCCGTGCGGGGTGCGCCGCGCCCTCTCAGGCCAGCGAGAGGAAGAGCTTCTCCAGCCGGGCGCGCATCTGGTCGCGGTCCGCCGGCTCGCTGCCCCCATCGGCCATGCAATGCTGAAGTCCCGTGGCGATGATCGCGAAGCCCGCCCGGTCGAGCGCCCGCGAGACGGCCGCCATCTGCGTGATGACGTCCTCGCAGTCGCGCCCTTCCTCGATCATCCTGATGATTCCGGTGAGCTGACCCTGTGCGCGGCGCAGACGATTGAGCACCGATTTGAGTTCATCGGCCGCCATGTCGAGTTCCACACATCCTCCTCTTTCATACCCCGAGGGGTATTCTAGCCCGTCCGGGGCAGGAGAGACCGAGTCTCTGCCTCACACCCGGTGAACGAAAGGAAACACTGCTCGTGACCAGCCCCGTATCCCTCTCCCCCGCCCAGGCCGCCGCCCGTCTCGCGGAGTTCACCGTGATCGATGTGCGCGCCCCGGGCGAGTACGCCTCGGGACACGTCCCCGGTGCCCTGAACATCCCCCTCGACCGTCTCTCCGAGGCGGTGCCCGCCCTCAAGTCGGCCTCTGCCCGCGGTGCCCTCCTGGTCGTGTGCGCCTCAGGCGTACGGTCCACCCGGGCCTGCGACATCCTCTCGGCGGCTGACATCGACGCCGCGACGCTCTCCGGCGGCACCTCCGCCTGGGAGGGTGAGGGCCATGGCCTCGACCGTCCGGAGGGCGGCCGGGGCACCTGGCCGATGGAGCGCCAGGTGCGGCTCGCCGCCGGCTCGCTCGTCGTGGCCGGCCTGCTCGCGGGGGTGCGCCTCCCGGCCGCCCGCTGGCTGTCGGCCGGCGTCGGGGCCGGTCTCGTCTTCTCCGCCGTGACGAACACCTGCGGCATGGCGGCGGTGCTGTCGAGGCTCCCGCACAACCGCGCCCCGCGCTCGGCCGCGAACCTGGACGCCACGCTGGACGCGCTTCAGGGCTGAACCCGGACAGGACAGGAGCCGGTCGCACCCGAGGTGCGACCGGCTCCTGTCGTGCACGGCGGGCGGCTCCCACCCGGACCGGGGAGCGGCTCCCATCCGTACCGGTGGCTTGTGCCCGTACCGGTGGCTTGCGCCCGTGCCGGTGGCTTGTGCACGTACCGGTGGCTTGTGCCCGTGCCGGAACTCAGACCTCGTCCCGGACGAGAGCGAGCAGTCGGTCCAGCACACGAGGACCGCCGGCGCGCAGTCCGTCGTGCTCGAACTCGTCGGTCACCCAGGTGCGCAGCCCGCGGATCGCGCCGGCGGTACGCAGCGCGTGCGCGGTGTCCACGTACATGTCGTCGTGGTAGACCGCGGCGGCCACCGGCACCTCGTTGGCGGCCAGGCGCTCGGCGTCGTACAGCGGCTCCCAGTCGCCACGGGTGGCGAGCAGCTCGGCCGTCTCGCGCAGCGGGCGCAGCGCCGGGTCGACGTCGAAGTGCCAGGGGTGGATGCTCTCGCCCGTGAACAGGACCGGACCGTCGCCCTTGAGCGCGGCGGCCGCGTCGAACTGCGGGAACTCCGCACGGACCCGTTCGGCGGACCAGCCGGTGGGACGCTCGTCCTGTCCGTAGATGCTCTCGTGCAGGAGCGCGTACAGCGGGTGCCCGGCGAACGAGCCGGCCGTACGCATGGCCTCCTGGAAGGTGTCGGAGAGCTCGCGGCCGTACGGGGTGGTGACGAAGGCGTTCTCCAGCAGATAGTGCAGCTGGTGACTGCCGCTGCCCCCGCCGAGCATGATGCCGAGGGACTGGAACCCCTCGGGTGTCAGCCGGTGTCCGGCACTCTCCGGGCGGTGCTCCGCGAGGTGAGCGGTGATCTCGCGGGCGCGCTCGACGTCCTGCGGGTAGCGGGCGTAGTGCGCGGCGACCTTTCGCTCGATCCTCGGATACGCGGCCCGGTAGACGTCGTCCGCGTGGGCGTCGAGCGAGGGCAGGCCGCCGGTGATCAGGGCGGCACCGAGGCCTTCCGGCGCGGCCGAGAGGTAGCGGACGGCGCAGAATCCGCCGAAGGACTGTCCGAGGACCGTCCAGGGCGCGCCGCCCGTCAGCTGCGGGCGGATCAGCTCGCAGTCACGCACGATGCTGTCGGACCGGAAGTGCGCCAGGTAGTCGGCCTGCTCGCGCGGCCCGCCGCGCAGTGGCAGGGTCTGCCGGTTGGCCGGGGTGGACAGCCCGGTGCCGCGCTGGTCCAGGAGCAGCACCCGGAATTCCTTCACCGCCCGCCCCAGCCAGGCCTCCGCACCGGTGAAGCGCCGGGCCCCGAAGCCGGGTCCCCCCTCCAGATAGAGCAGCCACGGCAGTTCCTCGCCGGCCCGGGAGGCGGCCACCACCTCGCGGCCGAACACCTCGATCTGCTCACCGCCGGGGTCGGTGTGGTCGAGCGGCACGGTGAAGTGACGGTCGGTGAGGACGAGGCCGGGCTGACGGTAGCTGTTCAAGAGGGCTCCAGGATCGATGGTTCACGGACAGTTCAGCACATAGCCGTTCCCCGGACGGTCCCGGCCCGTGTGCGGCGGCCCCGTCCGGCTCCTACGGTGCATTCATGATCAGGTTCGAGCAGGTCGGCAAGGTCTACCCGGACGGGACGACCGCGGTCGACGACCTGTCCTTCGAGGTCGCCGAGGGGGAGCTGGTCACCTTGGTCGGCCCCTCGGGCTGCGGCAAGACCACCACGATGATGATGGTGAACCGGCTGATCGAACCGACCTCGGGCCGGATCCTGGTCGACGGCGAGGACATCGCGAAGGTCGACCCGGTGAAGCTGCGCCGCCGGATCGGCTACGTCATCCAGCAGGTGGGGCTCTTTCCGCACCGGACCGTCCTCGACAACACCGCGACGGTCCCCGCCCTGGTCGGCTGGAAGCGGTCCAGGGCCCGGGCCCGCGCGGCCGAACTGCTCGACCTGGTGGGTCTCGACCCCGGTACGTACGGCTCGCGGTATCCCGCCCAGCTCTCCGGGGGCCAGCGTCAGCGAGTGGGCGTGGCACGGGCGCTGGCCGCGGACCCGCCGGTGCTGCTGATGGACGAACCCTTCGGCGCGGTGGACCCGGTGGTGCGGGAGCGGCTGCAGAACGAGTTCCTGAGCCTGCAGGCCACGGTCAGGAAGACGGTGCTGATGGTCACCCATGACATCGAGGAGGCGGTGCGGATGGGCGACCGGATCGCGGTGTACGGGGAAGGACGCATCGAGCAGTTCGACAGCCCGGGGGCGGTGCTCGGGTCGCCCGCCACGCCGTACGTGGCGCGGTTCGTCGGCGCCGACCGCGGGCTGAAGCGGCTGTCGGTCACCACGATCGAACCGCACGACCTGGAGGAACCGCCGGTTGCCCGGCTGGACGAGGGTGCCGCGGTGGCGGCGGCCCGGCTCGGCGCGTCCGGATCACGGTGGGCGGTGGTGCTGAACGGCGCCGGTGAGCTGCACGGCTGGGTATCCGCCGACGTGTTGCGGAGCGCGGGGGAACGGGGGACGGTGGCTCAACTGGCCCGCCGGATGGATGCGTGGGTTCCGGTGGGCGCCCCGCTCAAGCAGGCGTTCAGCGAGATGCTCCAGCACGACGCCGGGTGGGTGGCGGTGCTGGACGGGGCACGCTTCCTCGGTGTGCTGACACCGGCAAAACTGCACGAGGCACTCCGGCGTTCGGTGGACGCGGACGCGCAGGGCGTGCGACGTGACGAGGTGCGCTTCGACTCGGTGGCGGACGCCTGACGTCCGCCACCGGTCTCACGTCGTGCACGCTCCGGCCACATGACGCCAGAAGTCACGCATCGTCAGAGGCGGTCGGGGGCCGGTCATCTCCACCTGGGTGAGCATGACCGCGACCGTGCCGGTGGCCGGGACGATGTGTGCCGTGGTGCCGGTGCCGCCGACCCAGCCGTAGCGGCCCGGTACGTTCCAGGGATCGGTCCTCTCGACGTCCACCGAACCGCCGAACCCCCACCCCTGCCCCTCGGTGAACAGCCCGCTGGCCTTGCGCTGGGCGGGTGTCAGATGGTCGGTCGTCATCTGCCGCACCGATTCGGGCGTCAGCAGAGCGCGGCCGCCCGCGGTCCCGCCGGCCAGCATCATCCGGCCGAAGGCACACCAGTCGCCGACGGTGGAGACCAGGCCGCCGGCCGCGGACGGGAAGTCCGGCATGCTGCCCCACTGTCCGTCGGGAGCATCGACGAGTTCGAGGTCCCCCGCCTCACCGGCCCGGTAGTAGCTGGTGAACCGGTCACGCTTCTGCGCGGGTACCGCGAACCCGGTGTCCGTCATGCCGAGCGGCTCGAAAAGCCGCTCGGCCAGGAACTCCGGCAGCGACAGCCCGGACGCCCGGGCGATCAGGACACCCAGGATGTCCGAGCAGGTGTTGTACAGCCACGCCTCCCCCGGCTGGTACAGCAGCGGGAGTCGCGACAGCGCCGCCATCCAGGCGTCCGGAGCGGGAACGGCCCGTGGCTGCGGTGGAGCCTGCTTCAGCTCGCTGAACAGGGGCACGACGGCGGGAAGCGAGAAGTCGGACGGGAAGCCGTATCCGGCCCGGAAGGTCAGGAGGTCGGACACCGTGATGGGCCTGGCTGCCGGGACCACGTCGTCGACCGGGCTCTCAGGGGTGCGCACGACCATGGGTGATCGCAGTTCGGGCAGCCAGGGCGCGACCGGGTCCTCCAGCCCGACCCGGCCGTCCTGGATCAGCATCATGGCCGCCGCCGCGGTGACCGGTTTGGTGAGGGAGGCGATCCGGAAGATCGAGTCCGGGGCCATCGGAGTACCGCCGCCGGTGTCGGCGGTGCCGACGGCCTGCACGTCCACCCGGTCGCCCCGGGCCACCAGGCCCACGGCTCCCGGCACCGATCCGTCGCGTACGTGCGCCGCCAGTACTTCGCGCAGGGTGCTCATCGCTCCGCCTTCCCGCTTCGAGGGTCAACACCATGACTCACGCGACGCCGCGAACTCATCGGACCGCGCCGGGCGGTCCGCCACTCGTGCCCCGGCAACCCGGACTGCGGACCGCCTCCGGCCTGGAGCGGGATCGCGGCCCGGAGAGTGAACCCTTGACCCGGCCCCTGCGCAAAGCCTAGGTTTCCGCTGGGAGAAAGCGCTTGCTATCCGGTGGGCGCCCCTCACCGTGGAGGTGTTTGTCACGCCCAGCCAGGCTTTCCCCAGCAGGCCGATCCGGGTCGCGATCGTCGGCACCGGCGCCATCGCGCGCGTCAGCCATCTACCTGCCCTGCGTGCGCTGGCTGCCGAACAGCCCCTGGAGATCGTCGCGGCGGTCGACGTCGACGCCGCCTCCGCCGAGGAGTTCTGCGCCGAGGCGGGCGCCGGCCGGCCGTACACGGATCTCGACCGGATGCTCGCCGAGGAGCGCCCCGATCTCGTCACGCTCGGCACCCCGCCCCGCTTCCACCGCGATCAGACCATCGCCGCACTGCGCGCCGGGGCCTGGGTGTGGTGCGAGAAGCCTCCCTGCCCCTCGCTGGAGGACTTCGACGCCATCGAGGCGGCGGAGGGCCCCGACACCGGTGGTCCGTATGCCGCCATCGTGTTCCAGCACCGCTTCGGTTCCGGCTCGGACCATGTCAGGACGCTGCTGGCCGAGCAGGCGATGGGGCGTCCCCTGGTCGCCCACTGCCAGACCACCTGGTACCGCGACGAGGCCTACTACTCCGCGCCCTGGCGCGGGCGTTGGAGCACCGAGGGCGGCGGCCCCGCGATGGGCCACGGCATCCACCAGATGGATCTGCTGCTCGATCTGCTGGGGCCCTGGTCGGAGATCCGCGCGATGGCGGGACGGCTGGTGCACGACGTGGAGACGGAGGACGTCTCCACCGCGCTCGTCCGCTTCGGGAACGGCACCATGGCCACCGTCGTCAACAGCGTGCTCAGTCCGGACGAGGTCAGCCGGATCCGCATCGACTGCGAACGGGCCACGGTCGAGCTCACCCATCTGTACGGCCACCGCAACGCCGACTGGCGGATCACCCCCGCTCCGGGGGTGGCCCCCGAACAGGTCGCTGCCTGGCGGGACTTCGGCGTCGATGTGCCGAGCTCCCACGAGGCGCAGCTGCGCGGCCTGCTGCGCGATCTGCGGGCCGGCCGACGGCCGCGCAGCAGCGGCGCCGACGGGCGTACCAGCCTGGAACTGGTCGCCGCGCTGTACAAGGCCGCCTTCACGGGGAACACCGTCCGGGCCGGCGAGATCCGCCCCGGCGATCCGTACTACAGCGCCCTGCACGGAAACGCCCCCGGCTGGGCGCCGGGGCCGGCGGCGGTGAACGCATGACGGGCCGGCTGCACCTGGTCCACCGGCACGGCGACCACATCGCCGTCTCGGTGGCGGACACCGGGGTCGAACTGCTGCGGTACGTGTACCGGGCGGAAGCGCCCTGGGAGGCGCCGAAGCCGTACATCCATCCGCTGCGCACCCTGCGCGACCGCGTCGTGACGGACTACCGGCCCAACGACCACCGCTGGCACAAGGGTCTCCAGCTGACGGCGTCACACCTGTCGGGGCAGAACCTGTGGGGCGGCAACACCTATGTGCGGGGCGAGGGCTATCAGGCGCTGCCCGAACGGGTGGGATCGATGGCGCACCGCGGGTTCGACGAGGTGTCGGTACGGGAGGACGGGGCCAGGGTCACCGAGCGGCTGAGCTGGCATCCGTACAGCGGCGAGCTGTGGGCCGAGGAGGTGCGCGGGATCGAGGTGCACGACGTCGATCCGGCATCCGGCAGCTGGGTGCTCACGTGGTCGTCCGCCGTCACCAACCGCCGCGACGAACCCCTGCGGTTCGGCAGTCCGGCCACACACGGACGGGACGGCGCGGGCTACACGGGGCTGTTCTGGCGCGGCCCGCGCGCCTTCCGCGACGGCCGGATCCTCACCCCGGACGGTGAGGGCCCGGAGGCGATGGGGCGGCAGGCGCCCTGGCTGGCGTACAGCGGTGAGCACGACGGAGTGGACGGACACGCCACGCTCGTCTTCGCCCACGCCCCGGAGAACGACCACACGGGCGCCGGCGGTGAGCACCCCGCGCACTGGTTCGTCCGCAACGACCCCTTCGCCGCGGTCGCCCCGTCCTTCGCCTTCCACCAGGAACTGGTACTGGAGCCGGGGGCCACGCTGAGCCGGCGCTACCGGGTGGTGGTCGCGGACGGAGCCTGGGACCGCGACCGGATCGGGGCCCGGCTCGCGGAGCTGACCTGGTAAGGGCCCTTCCGCGGCCGGCCACCGCGGTGGTCAGTCGCCGGGGACGAGGCCGTGCGACCGGAGGTAGGCGCGGGCGACGTCCTCGGGGAGCCGACGCCAGCTGTCCACCTGTTCGTTCAGCCGGGCCAGGTCCTTGGTCGTCAGTACGGTGTTCAGCTTGCCGAGCGCCGCTCGGACGCCTTCGCTGCCCGCCCTGGACCGGTTGACGACGGGGACCAGGTAGTCGGCGTTCTGCAGATGCTTGTCGTCGGCGAGCAGGACGAGGCCGAAGTCGTCCAGGGTGGCGTCCGTGGTGGTGGTCAGCACCATCTGGTCCCGGCCGCTCTGCACGGCCTGCTTGGCCTGAGTCGTGCCGACGCCCTTGGGATCGACCCCGGTGATGTCGATGCCGTACGTCTTCTTCAGCCCTGGTGCGCAGTAGGGGCGCTGGACGCATTCGTCGCCCGCTGCCAGGCGGACCGGAAGTCCCGACCTGCCGAGGTCGCTCAGCGACTTCAGGTGGTGCTTCGTCGCGTAGGCGGAGGTGACCGCGAAGGCGTTCTGGTCGACGGCGCGGCCGGGGTCCAGGACGGTGAGGCCGCGGGGTGCGGCCAGGGCGCGCAGGGCCTTCATGGTGGTGGCGAGGTCGGGCGAGCCGACGGGGGCGGCGTCGGCGCCGTTCTTCTTGGCGTTCAGCCAGTCGGCGAAGGTCGCGGCGTACTCGGGGACGACGTCGATCTGGCCGTTCTCCAGCGCGGGTTCGTAGATCTCCCGGTTGGTCACGGAGATGATCTTCGTGGAGTATCCGGCCCGGTCGAGCAGGAGGGCGTACATCTGGGCGAGCAGATCGCTCTCGGTGAATCCGGCCGACCCGATGGTGAGGTGCTTGCTGTCACCCGGCGGGGCGGTGACCTCACCCTGGTTCTCCAGCGTGGGTCCGGTGGTGCAGGCGGAGACCGGTGCCAGCAGCAGGAGCAGGGTCACGGCGACCGTATGCCGGGCTCTCATCCGGTGTTCCCGCCCCGGACCCGGCCGGGGGCGAGCCGCTGTGCCAGTTCGAAGAGACCTTCCACGATCAGGGCGAACGCGGCGACCAGCACGGCCCCGGCGACCACCTGGGCGGTGGAGGCGAGGTTGAAGCCCGCGGTGATGATGCGGCCCAGTCCACCACCGCCGGCCAGCGCGGCGATGGTGGCGGTGGCGACGAGCTGGACCGCCGCGATCCGTACGCCGGTCATGATGAGCGGCAGCGCGAGCGGCACCTCGACCTGGAAGAGCATCTGCCGGCCCGTCATGCCCATGCCCCGGGCCGCCCGTACGACGTCCTGGTCGACCTCCCGCATGCCGACGTACGCGTTGGTGAGCAGGGGTGGCACGGCGAACAGGACGAGCGCGACCACGGTGGGCCCCTCCCCGAACCGCCCGATCGGGGTGAGCAGCAGCAGGACGAGGACGGCGAAGGTGGGGACGGCCCGGCCGACGTTGGAGAGGTTGACGGCCAGGGCGCCTCCCTTGCCGAGGTGGCCGAGGACCAGAGCGATGGGCAGCGCGATGAGGCAGCTGATCAGCAGACAGACGACGGTGAGCACGAGGTGCTGAACGAGCCGGGTCCAGATGCCGTCCGCGCCGTACCAGTGCGCCGAGGTCGTGAGCCAGCTCCAGGCGTCGGAGAGTGTGCTCACGACTGCCTCCGTGTCCAGGGGGTGAGCAGGCGTTGCGCCAGCAGGAGCAGCAGGTCGGCGGCGACGGCGATGACGACGCACAGGACGGAGGCCGTGAGCACCTGGGCCTTGAAGTAGGTGTTCATCCCGGAGTAGATGAGGTTGCCGAGTCCGCCGTAGCCGACGATCGCGCCGATGGTGACGAGGCTGACGGCGGAGACGGTGGCGATGCGCAGTCCCGCCATCGCCGCGGGCAGGGCGAGCGGGAGTTCCACGGCGACGAGCAGCCGCAGGGGGCCGTACCCCATGCCTCGTGCCGCCTGCCGCGTGTCCTCGGGGACGGCGCGCAGCCCGGCCAGGATGTTCCGCACCAGCAGGGTGAGCGAGTACAGCACGAGGCCCGCCACGACGAGCGAGGCGGAGAGTCCGTACACGGGGAGCAGCAGCGAGAACATGGCGAGCGACGGGACGGTGTAGAGGACCGTCGTCACTCCGAGCACGGGGCCCGCGGCCCAGTGCCAGCGGCGGGCGACGAGGGCGAGCGGCACCGCGATGACGAGTCCGATGAGCACGGAGACCGCGGTCAGCTGGAGATGTTGCAGCACGGCGTCCCAGAGGATGTCCCGACGGCTGCTCAGATAGGCGCCGCAGATCCACTCGTTGCGCGCGAGGCAGTCGTCCGGGGGCGCGGTCACCTGTCCATTGCAGCCCGGAGCCGTGCGCGGGCGCCCGTCCGGATCACCCGTCCGGGGGGACGTGCCCCCGGACGGGTGAGGCGGAAGCGGGGCCGGTCAGAGCGCGGCTGTGCCGTTCAGAACGCTGACCAATTCGTCCGGCCGGGAGAACATCGGCCAGTGTCCGGTGTCCATCGTGATCAGCTCCCACCGCTCACCGGTCAGCAACGCCGCCACGTCGTCGCTCGGCTCGGGGCCGTCGAGAAGGCACTTGACGTACGTCGCCGGGAGCTCGTCCAACGGGCCGCGCAGCACCGCCGGGTCGCGGAGCGAGGCGCCCGGGTGCGGCGTGGCGCCGCTCAGCAGCCGTGCGGTCTGCGCGTCCGTGAGGCCCTGGCCCTCGAATTCGGCGGCAGCCGGAGGCGCCCAGGAGCCGCCGTTCCCCGCGAGCTCGGCCTCCATCGCGGCCGGTCCCTGCCACCAGGTGGAGACGAACGACTCGCCGTCCGACGGGACACTGGCGTCCACGAAGACGACGCGCGCCAGCCGGTCACCGATGCGCTCGGCTGCCTGCCCGACGGGAATGCCCGAGTAACTGTGGCCGACCATGACGACGTCCCGCAGACCGAGGCGGTCCACCTCGTCGACGATGTCGGACACATGCGTCTGCCGTCCGACCGGCCTGTCCCTCTTCTCGCCCACACCGGACAACGTCACCGGGTGCACGCCGTGGCCGGCCGCCCGCAGGCCGGGGACCACGTCGTCCCAGGCCCGCGCTCCGAGCCAGGCGCCCGCCACCAATACGAAATCAGTCATGGGGAAAACGTAGCCGCAGGGTCTGACAACGCCCGGCGAACGGCAGGGCCGGGCCATCGGTGCGACGCGGTGCCCGAGCTCCCGGCCGGAGCGGGAGACCTCTGGACACGGAGACATCGATGCGATTAATCTCATCCGCAATTATTCAATTAATTGACTATGGAGCCGGGATGCACCCTTTCCGCAAGGCCGTCGAAGCGCACGACCTCGGCGCGGTCGAGGCACTGCTGGCCGAGGACGTCGTCTTCACCAGCCCGGTGGCCTTCAAGCCCTACCCCGGCAAGGCCCTCACCGCCGCGATCCTGCGCGCGGTCGACCAGGTCTTCACGGACTTCCGCTACGTCCGGGAGACGGAGAGCGAGGACGGCCGCGACCACGCGCTCGTGTTCGAGGCGAAGGTGGGCGACCTGAAGATCACCGGCTGCGACTTCCTGCATCTGAACGAGGCCGGCGAGATCGACGACCTGATGGTCATGGTCCGGCCCCTTTCGGCCGCCCAGGCGCTGGCCGCGGCCATGGGCGCCAGGTTCGAGCAGATCGGCCGCGAGGCGTCCTCGGGCTGAGCCCGGAACGCCAAGCCACCTGAGCCACCACGGCGGTTGACTCGGTTCACATGGAATTTGCGGGAAGTGTGGTTGATAGGGTCACCACCCTATGGACACCAGCACCGAGATTGCCATGGCCGATGTTCCGCCGGGACGGGTGACCCTGTCGGACCGTCGTACGCAGCGCAGTTGGGCGGTCGATCTCGCGCCGTACCGGCTTGCGGCGTTCCCGGTCACCCAGGCGCAGTACGCGCTGGTCACCGGCGAGCGGCCGAGTACGGCACAGGGCGGACTGCTGCCCGTCGAGGGCGTGTCCTGGCTGGACGCCGTCCGCTTCTGCAACGCCCTGTCCCTGCGTGAGGGAGTGACACCCGTCTACCGCCTCCACGACGACGCCGCCCGGGTCGAGTGGGACACGGCGACCGACGGATACCGGCTGCCGGCCGAGGCCGAGTGGGAGCACGCGTGCCGGGCCGGCACGACGACGGCTCGGTACGGGCCGCTCGACGACATCGCCTGGCATCGCGGCAACGCACAGGACCGGCCGCACGAGGTGGGCGGCCGGCAACCCAACGCATGGGGCCTGTACGACACGTTGGGCAACGTGTGGGAGTGGTGCTGGGACGTCTACGACGCCGAGGTGTACGGCACCTACCGGGTGCTGCGCGGCGGCGGCTGGTTCGACGAGCACTGGAGCTGCCGGGCCTCGGTGCGGCGCCGCAGCCATCCGACGTTCCGGATCGACGACACGGGATTCCGTGTCGCACGCTCCGGTCCACGGTGATCCTGCTCCCGGCAGCCCGGTTCGTCAGTCCACGGCCCTCCCCCGCATCGATCGCGCCGCGGTGGCCAGTTCGGCGGTGAAGGGGTGGCGCGGCGCGGTCAGCACGTCGCGCGCCGCCCCGGCCTCGACGATCTCACCGTCCTCCAGCACGGCGACGCGGTCGGCGAGGGCCGCCGTGTCCAGGTCGTGGGTGATCAGGACCAGAGCGGGCACGAGGCCGGACCGGAGCAGCTCCGCGAGCAGGCCGAGGAGGGAGCGCCGGGCGGACGTGTCGAGGCCGGAGGTGATCTCGTCGCAGATCAGGACCCGCGGGCGCGCGAGCAGGGCGCGGGCCAGGGCGGCGCGCTGGAGTTCGCCTCCCGACAGCCGCGCGGGAACACGCAGTGCCCGCGCGGCCGGGAGGTCCAGCGCGCTCAGTACCTCCCGAGCCTCGGCTCTCGCGGCGACCCGGCCCACGCCGCGCAGCCGTACAGCCGTGCGTGCGATCTGGTCGAGGACGGGGCGGTGGGCGCCGAAGGCCGCCTCCGCGTCCTGGAAGACGTACTGGACGGCGGACAATTGCTCGCGGTCGCGGTCCCGCAGGCTGCGCGGCAGCGGCTTCCCGTCCAGGAGCAGTTCGCCGTCGTGATGCGGGTGAAGGCCGCTCAGACAGCGGGCCAGTGTCGTCTTGCCGCTCCCGGAGCGGCCGACCACGGCGAGGCTCTCACCGGTCCGCAGGGTGAGGGCCACGTGGTGGAGCACCGGCGTCCGGCCGTGGCGGGCGGTGAGGGCCCGGACGTCGAGGACGGCGTCGGTACCGGTGTCCGCGCGTCCCGCGCGCGGACGCATGTCCGGCGGCGCTGCGAGGAGTTCGCGGGTCCACGGATGGCCGGGGGCGCGCAGGACCTGCTCGGCCGGCCCCGCTTCGACGGCCTTTCCGTCACGCAGGACGACGACCTCGTCGGCGAGGGCGTGGACGACGTCCAGGTCATGGCTGAGCAGGAGCACGGCGACGCCCTGCCGGGCCACGGCGGCCAGCCGCTCGACGACGCGCCGTTTCGTCAGGGGGTCCTGCCCGGTGGTGGGCTCGTCCGCGACCACGGCGCGGGCGCCGAGCAGCAGCGCCTGGGCCAGGACCACGCGCTGCTGCTGGCCGCCGGAGAGCTGGTGGGGGTAGCGGCGCAGCAAGGCCCCGTCCGCGGGCAACTGGGCACGGGCCAGGGCGTCGATCACCCGCTCCCGCGCCGCCGCCCGGCGCCGGGGGCGCGGCAGGTGCGCCACCCCGCGCCGCGCGATGTCGCCGAGCAGGGCGCCGGTCCGGCGGGCTGGGTTGAGTACGGCGGCCGGGTGCTGCGGGACGTAGCCGATCAGGCCGTCCGCCACGCGCACTTCCCCGGTCACCCGCGCGCCGGGCGGGTACGCGCCCAGCAACGCGCGCCCCGTGGTCGTCTTGCCGCTGCCCGACGCTCCGAGCAGCGCGATGATCCGCCCGGGCAGCACCCGCAGGGTGACGCCGTCGACGATCGCCCGCCCGCCGACCTCCACCCGGAGTTCCTCGATCACGGCGACGGGTTCCGTCCCGGCAGCCGTCCCGTGCCGTGCGACCGTGTTCATTCGCGTGTCTCCTTGCTGCCGCGGCGTACGAGGGCGGCGTCGACGAGCAGGTTCCCGCCCATGGTGAGCGCGACGATCAGCAGGGCCGGGACCACCACCGCCCACGGCTGGACGAACAGTCCTGCGCGGTTGCGGTCCACCATCACCGCCCAGTCGGCGGCGTCCGGGGCCACTCCGACACCGAGGAACGCCGCCGTGGCCACGAGGTACAACGCCCCCGTCAGACGGACGCCCGCGTCGGCGGCGAGGGTCCGGGCCACCGACCTGCCGACATAGCCGAAGGCGATCCGCGCCCAGCTCTCACCCTGCATGCGCAGCGCCTCGACCGCCGGACGCGAGGCGGCTTCCGCCCCGGCGGCGCGGACGATTCTGGCCGCGTCCGGAAGGGTGACGAGTGCCACCAGGAGGGCGAGGCCGGCCGGTCCCGGTGCGACGGCGGCGGCCACCAGGAGAATCAGCAGGAGCGACGGTACGGAGAGCAGCACGTCCAGCGGACGCATCAGCAGTTCCTCCACCCACCTGCGGCGGGTGAGGGCGCAGACCAACCCGGCGGGCAGCGCCACCGCGTAGGCGAGGGCCGTCGAGGCGAGCGCGACAAGGACCACCGACCGGCCGCCCAGCAGTACCTGCCTCCCCACGTCCCGGCCGGTGAAGTCGGTACCGAACCGGCGCCCGTCACCGGTGGTGAGCGACGTTCCTCGCGGTCCGGCGTCCCCGGCGAACAGCGGTCCTGCCAGGGCGAGTACGAGCGGCCCGCCGACGATGAGCAGACCGGGGAGGAAGCTGCGGGCCCGGGTGCGGGTACGCCCCTGTCCCGGCCCGGCGACCAGCGTCTTCAGGCCGCGCCGGGAGCGGGCGAGCGCGAGGGCCATCACGCCGTAGCTCCCGTGCGCGGCGCGAGGCGGTGGGTGACCAGATCCGCCCCGAGGTTGAGCAGTACGGTGACGAGTCCGAAGACGACCGCGAGTCCCTGCACCACGGGGACGTCCCGTTCCGCGACGGCGTTCATCAGGACCGTGCCGAGCCCGGGGATCACGAACAGCGCCTCCACGACGACCACTCCGCACAGCAGCCAGTCCACCGTGCGGGCCAGTTGCTGCGCGGCCGGGGCGAGCGCGTTGGGCAGGGCGTGGGCGTAACGGACGCGGGCGCCAGGCACGCCGCAGCGGAGCGCCTGGGCGACGTACGGCGAGGCGAGCGCGTCGGTCATCCCGGCCCGGACCAGCCGGGCGAGCGAGCACACCGGACGCGCCAGCAGGACCAGGACGGGGAGCACCAGGGCGGCCGGGTGGGCGAGCAGATCGGTGCCGTATCCGACGGCGGTCGGCGGCAGCCAGCCGAGCCGGAGCGCGAAGACAGTGACCAGCAGCACGCCCAGGGCGAACTCCGGTACGGCGTACAGGCCCAGCGTCACCGCGCTGACGATCCGGTCGGCTGCGCGCCCTTCGTGCCGGGCCGCGAGCACGCCGAGGCCGACCGCTGCGGGTACCAGCAGCAGGAGCGTCGGGACGGCGAGCAGGAGGGTCGGGCCGAAGCCGTCCGCGAGGTAGGTGCTGACCGGTCGCCCCGAGGTCAGCGAGACGCCGAGGTCGCCGTGGAGCAGCCCGGCCGACCAGTCGAGCAGGCGCTCGGCGGGCGGACGGTCGAGGTGCAGGGCGGCTCGCACCGCCTCGATCCGTTCCGGGTCGGGCCGGTCGCCTGCGAGGGCCACGGCGGCATCGCCGGGCAGCGCCTCGGTGAGGGCGAAGACGAGCAGCACCACGGCCGCGGTCTGCGCACCTGCCAGCAGCGTCCGCCGGGCCGCCCAGGGCAGGGGCCGGCTCACGCGAGCCACACCCTGTCGAAGCGGGCCCAGTCCAGGGTGTTGGCGGGGGCCTGCCGCTCGACGCCTCCGACGCGGCGGGCGGTGCCGAGTATCCAGTCGGCGAAGCCCCAGACCAGGAAGGGGCCCGCGGTGTGGAGGCGGCGCTGCATGCGGGCGTAGACGGCGGCGCGCTGCTTCGGGTCGCGGGTCGACTGCGCCTGCCGGTAGAGGGCGTCGAAGTCCTGGTGGCGCCATTTGGTCGCGTTGGTGGTCGAGCCCGTGAGCAGGCGCTGGGAGAGGTGCGACTCGATGGGCATGGCGCCCGAGCGGTAGCAGCACAGGGTGCCGGCGTCGAGGATGTCCTTCCAGTAGGTGTCCTTGCTTCCGGTCCTCACCTCGACCGTGATTCCCGCTGCGGCCGCCTGGTCGCGGAAGACGGCGGCGGCCTCGGTGAACCCTGCGGCGACCGGTGAGGTGTCGAGGGTGATCCGCAGGTCCTCGGCGCCCGCCTGCTTCAACAGGGCGCGCGCCCGGCCGAGGTCCTGTTCGCGCTGGGGCAGACTGCCGGCGTAGTACTCGTACCCCTTGCCGAACAGGTCGTTGCCGATCTCCCCGGCGCCGGAGAGGGCCCCCTTGACGAGTTCCTCGCGGTCGGCGACGAGCATCAGGGCCCGGCGGACGCGCGGGTCGTCGAAGGGAGGGCGGTCGGTCTTCATGGCGAAGGACTGCATCGCGCTGTTGCGGAGCCGCACGATCCGGATCCGGCCGCCGTCCTCGTGGGCGCGAGCGGTCGCCGGGTCGAGCTCGTGGGCGTACTCGACCTGGCCGCCCAGCAGGGCGCTGACGCGGGCGGACTCCTCGTTGGCGACGACGAACTCCAGCTCGTCCAGGTACGGGGCACCGTCCCAGTAGTCGTCGTTGCGGCGCAGGACGGTGGACCGGCCGGGGGCGAAGGACACGAATCGGAAGGGACCGCTGCCGACGGGCCGGTGGTCAAAATCGCCGTCGCGGGCCGAGGCGGGGACGATGTACGCGCCGAACGCCGCCATCACATTGGGGAATTCGGCTGTCGGCCGCTTGAGGACGAACTCGACGGTCCGTTCGTCCAGGGCCCGGCTGGCGGCCAGGTCGATCGGTTCGAGTGATGCCCTGGCGCGGAACGCGCCCCGGGGGTCGGCGATCCGCCGGTAGCTGTACAGCACGTCGTTGGCTGTCACGGGCTTCCCGTCGTGGAACACCGCTTCCCGCAGGGAGACCTTCCACCGGCCGAGGCCGCTGTCGGGTTCCCAGGAGGAGGCGAGGCGTGGCTGCGCCGAGAGGTCGGCGCCGCAGTCGGCCAGCTTGTCGTAGAGGGCCTTGGCACGGGCGGCGTCGGCGAAGAGGTTGCTCAGATGCGGGTCCAGCGTCTCGCTCGCCCCGCCTCCGGCGAAGGCGGCCCTCAGCCGGCCGCCGCGCTTGGGCGTGCCGCCCTCCTCGGTGTCGGCGGGGGCGGTGCCCGGAGTGTCCGCGCAGCCGGTCAGCGCCAGGGCGCCGAGACCGGCGGCGCCCGAGGCGGCGAGGAAGCCGCGACGGCGCAGGCCGGAAAAGGGCTCCGTTGTCGTGAAGAGTCTGTCGCTGTGCATGGAGGTGTCCTCGGTCCGGTGAGTGGGAGTGTGCGGGGGGGCGCGGGTCAGCCGTCGGTGAGCCGGGCGATCACATGAAGGCGGTCGGCGTCGGTCGTTCCGGCGGGCGGATCCCCCTCGCGCCAGGGGGGTTCGGTGCGGGGTCCGGGCCCGTCGTGGAGTGCGAGGACGTCGAATCCGTGCGCGGTGAGCGCCTCGCGGAGTTCCGCGGGGAGGAGCAGACGCCAGGCCGAGCGCTGTTCGACCGGCGGCGATCCGTCGTCGGTGGTCCAGGTGCGGACGCGGTGGAGCAGGCGGGCGGCCGGGTCCACCCGCAGCCGGGTGACGGAGCGGTGGACGAGGCCGCGATGGGTGAACGTGTGGACGGCCGGGGCCTCGGCAAGCGTGGCGCGGCCGAGGAGGTACGCACCGTTGCGCATCTCCGCGACGAGCAGGCCGCCGGGGTGCAGGCAGCTTCGGCAGGAGGTCAGGAAGCCGGCTGTCTCGGCGCCGCTCCGGCAGTACAGCAGTGCGCTGTCCAGGCACACGACGGCGTCGAATCTCCGTGGGCCCAGGTCGAACTCCCTGAGATCGGCTCGGAGATACTCCGGCCCCGGATGCTCGCGGGAGGCGTGCCGGAGCATCGCGTCGGAGAGGTCGGCGCCGGTCACGGTGCGCCCCCGCGACTGGAGGTACGCGGCGTCGCGGCCGGTGCCGCAGCCGAGGTCCAGGACGCGGGGACCTGATCCGTACGTCCTGAGCGTCTCCTCGGCCCAGCGTCCGGCGAGCCGCTGAGGGTCCGGGAAGCGGGCCTCGTACAGCGCCGGGTTGTCGGTGAGCAGATTGGCGTCGTCCACGGCGCTCTCCTCAGGCATGGGCGGAAAGGGGGACCGGCCGGCGGGGCAGCGCTCCGCGGCGGTGCAGCCGGGTGATCCCCGCTGCCGAGACGAGACCGAGCACGAGACAGCAGGCCCAGGGCAGCCAGCCGGCGCCGATGCGCTGCCCGGTGTCCATCGCCCACCCGACGGCGGCGTTGCCGAGGGCGGCGGCGATGCCGGAGACGACGTAGAAGACTCCGAAGTACGTGCCGGTGAGGCCGCCCCTGCCGAATTCTGGGATCAGTTCCATCACGAACGGCTGGGCGACCATGAGTCCGGTCTGGAGCAGCAGCGCGCCGGCCAGAACGGGGACCGCGCGCAGCACGGCCTGGCTCGGGGCGGCGTCCGGCGGGGCACCGGACGTCACCAGCATGGGCGGCAGGAACGCCGCGGCCATCAGGGCGAGGCCCGCTGCGATCCACGTCGACCGGCTGCCCCTCCGCTTCAGCGCGCGGGTGATGCGGAGCTGGAACGCGAGTCCGGCGAGCGTCCCCACCAGGAAGACCGGACCCGCCGCGCCGTCCCACCCGGTGGCCCGGCGCGCGCCGTCGGGGAGCAGCAGATAGAGCTGGCTCTCCAGCGCCACCATGGAGACCATCGCGCAGGCGAAGGCCATGAAGGGGCGGTTGGCGGCCACTTCCCGCCAGTCCGCGAACACACCGTTCGTCGTGCGGGCGACGCGGCCGGGCGGCAGCACCAGGGCCTGGGCGACAGTCAGCACGGCGAAGATCCCGGCCGCCGTGAGAGCGGCCGCCCGGAAGTCGGCCAGGAGCAGGACGCTGCCGAGGAGGGGCCCGACGAGGGCTCCCGTCGTCGCGAAGACGTTGAAGAGCGCGAACGCCTCGGCCTTGCGCTCCCCCGCCTCCTGAGCGAGATGGGCGCGGACGGCGGGGTTGAACAGGGCGCCTGCCATTCCGCTGAGCACGGAGGCGGCGAGCAGGACCACGATCCCGTCGCCGAGTGCGAAGAGCGCGAAGCCGGCTGTCCGCAGCGCGCATCCGGCGATGATCACCCGGCGGGCTCCCAGCCGGTCCGAGGCCGATCCCCCGATGACGAACAGCCCCTGCTGACTGAGGCTGCGCACCCCGAGCACGGTGCCGACGACGGCGGCGGACATGCCGAGGTCCTCGCTGAGATGCACGGCCAGGTAGGGGATGAGCAGGTAGAAGCCGGTGTTGACCCCGAGCTGGTTGACGAGCAGGAGGCGCACGGCCGGGGGCAGGGCGGCTATCTCGCGCCAGATGCTCACGACCACGCCTCCGGCCCGTGGCAGCGTTCGCGGACGGCGCCGTCCGCCACGAGGCGCGACCGGCGCCCGTCGAACGGCGTGCGCGGGCGTACGCCCAGCCCCGGATGGCTGCTCGCCCGCACGGTGCCGTCGGTTCCACCGATCCCCGTCCACGGGTCGTGGGCGAGCAGCAGATGCCCGTCCAGGTCGGCCCACCGAGCACGGTCCGCGAGATGCACGGCCGGGGCGATGCCGAGTGAACTGGCGGTGAGACAGCCGAGCATGAGACCGGTGCCGCTGCCGGCGATCAGCGCGGCAATGCGCAGGGCAGCGCTCACGCCGCCGCACTTGGCGAGTTTGACGTTGATGCCGTGGACCCGCCCGGCGAGCCGCCGGGCGTCCTCGATGCCCACGGCGTCCTCGTCGGCGATCACAGGCAGGGGCGAGCGTGCGGCAAGTCGGGCCAGTGCCTCGGGGTCGCCCGGGGCGACGGGCTGTTCGACGGCCTCGACGCCGAGCTCGGCGAACCGGCCGAGGAGGGCGGGCGCCGCTGTGCCGCTCCAGCCTCCGTTGGGGTCCAGGAGCAGCCGTACGTCCGGGGCTGTGGCGCGCACGGCGCGCACGCATGCGACGTCGTCCTCCGGGTCGGGCGAGCCGGCCTTGACCTTGATGACAGTGAACCCTTGCTCCGCAAGCCGGGCGGCGAGGGCGGCGGCACGGCGGGGAGAGGTGATCCCGATGGTCCTGGCGGTCGCGGCCACGGGCGCGGTCACGGTGCCGAGGAGCCGGTGCACCGGCACGCCGGCGCGCTTGCCGACGAGATCGAGCAGCGCCGACTCGACGGCGGCCGTCACCGCCGGGGGCGCCCCCGCAGCGATCGGCCCGCCGGTGCGCCCGAGGTCGTCGGAGGCCTGCCCGGACAGGGTGGCCAGGGCCGTCTCCGGGTCGGGGAACCGGGCGAGACTCCGGCCGCACCGGTCGAGCCAGTGGATGACGGTCGAGGTGTCGAGGCCGTAGTACACGCTGGTGACGGTTTCGCCGTGGCCGTGCAGCCCCTGATGCTCGATGGACAGCCGGACCGCGTCACGGGCGGTCGTGGTGGAACGGGAGATCCGCAGCGGCTCGGCCAGCCGCAGCCCGACGGTGCGCCGGCCGGCCCTCATCGGGACTCCTCCGGTCCGTACGGCAGTCGGACGGTGTACGGGCGGGCGCGCGGCGGAGTGATTCCTGCGGGCACGCGGGCCGCCGTCGCTCCCCCGGGCCCACGGGACACCGGCTGCCGCACGGGTCCGCGGTCCTCGCGGCGCCCGGCGACAGCGCGGCAGCGCGTCCAGCCGGTCGCCTCCGCGGCCCGTGGATGGCGGATCTCCACCGGACGGGTGGCCGCGGTCTCCGGGCCCAGCCCGTGCAGGGCGTTGAATCCGTCGTCGAAGATGCTGCCGAGATAGCGGTGCGGCCCGTCGGGAAAGACGGTCGCGACGATGGCGCCCGGGTGGACGCGGGCCGCCCAGGCGGCGACGAGCGCGACCGCGCCGGTGCTCCAGCCACCGCTCACGAAGTTGTCCCGGGCCAGCCGCTGGCAGCTGTCCGCGGCCTCCGCGGGTCCGACCCAGTGGACCTCGTCGAACTGGTCGTGGGCCACGTTGCGTGGATGGATGCTGCTGCCCAGGCCGCGCATCAGGCGGGGCCTGGCCGGCTGCCCGAAGATCGTCGAGCCGGTCGCGTCGACGCCGATCAGCCGCAGTCCGGGCCACCGCCGGCGCAGCGGCCCGACCACGCCCGCGCTGTGCCCGCCGGTTCCGACGCTGCACACCAGGACGTCCACATGGTCGAGGCGGCCGGTGATCTCGGCCGCGAGCGACGCGTAACCGGCGGTGTTGTCCGGGTTGTTGTACTGGTCGGGCCAGTAGGCGCCCGGCAGTTCGGCGAGCAGGTCCCGGAGCCTGGCCAGCCGGGCGGCCTGCCAGCCTCCCTCGGGGGCCGGACGGTCCACGAGTTCCAGCCTGGCGCCGTGGGCGTGCAGGAGACCGCGCATCGACGGTTCCAGCTCGGTGTCGCCGACCAGCACGACCGGATGGCCGAGCGCCTGGCCGGCGAAGGCGAGTCCGATGCCGAGGGTGCCGGAGGTGGACTCCACCACCGGGGCGCCGGGGCGCAGTTCGCCGCGCTGCTCGGCGCCCAGCAGCATGGACACGGCGGCGCGGGCCTTCATCCCGCCCACGGCGAAGCCTTCGAGCTTCGCCCAGAATCCGGGGTGCGGGAAGGGCAGATCGGCGGTGATGCGGGCGAGCGGGGTGCCGCCGACGAGCCCGAGGAGTTCCCGGTTGCCTGCGGGGCGCAGGAGTGCGGTGGTCACAGGACGCCTCCGTAGCGGTAAAGGGTTCCGGCGCCGCCGTCGAGCCAGAAGAAGGGGTATGGCTCCGCGGACACGGCGGTGACTCCGGCGCCGATGAGCCGGGGAAGTACGGCGCTGCCGGTCTGGGCGAAGACGACGAGGGGCTTGCCGTGCCGCAGGGCGTGCTCGCGCAGCGGTTCGAAGCTGCCGTTGCCCAGCGTCATCCCGGAGGCCAGGATCGCGTCGCAGTGCTCCTGTTGGGCCGGCGCGTCGCCGCGTACCGGCTCGCCCCACTCCGTCGTACCGCCCTTGAGGTCGCACGGCACGTAGGCGAGGCCTCGCTCCCGCAGCGCCTCCAGCAGCGAGTTGACCACCCCGACGACGAGCACGGTGGAGCCCGGCGGGGTGTGGAGCAGACCGACGACGGCCCGGGCCCGCGCCCGGGACCGCTCCAGCGAGTCACCGGCGGGAAGCGGCCACGGCCGGGCGCCGGATCCGGGGCCGTGGGGCAGCGCGTCCATCAGGTACGCGTCGAGTGCGGCGACCCGGACCGGGAGCAGCCGGTGGCCGAGCAGTGCGGCCACATCCGCGCCGACGCAGTCGTCGACGACCCCGGCGGGCAGCTCCCCCGGCTCGACCGCGCAGGAGCCGACCGCCGCGCCGAGACGCAGGCTGAGCACCTCGTTGCGGTATCCGCTCCCGCGGCCCGGGTGTCGTACGGACTGGCGGGTGGTGAAGGCCATGGCGATGCGGCGGGTTCGCGGGTCGGGCCCGAAGCGGCCGGCCAGGACTCCGGCGACGAGACCCTCGTAGGAGGCAACGGCGGGAACGGTACGTGCGGGAGCGGTCATCGGTTCACCAGCCGGGGGCGCAGCCGGGCAAGGAGCGCCTCGGCGCCGGCCCGGGCGCCCGGACCTCCGGCGTCGCCGGTCATGACGTGGCCCAGGTAGGCGTTGTTGCTGTTCGCCGCGCCGACGCGGGTGCCGGGTTGCGCGGTGCTGAGTTCCAGGACGTCGGCCGCCTCGCCCACCTCGTCGACGCCCTCGACCCTCTCCAGCACTCCTGCGGCCCCGGGCACCAGGAAGGCGATGGCCGCGCTGCGGAGTCCGGTGGATCGTGGCCGCAGGTCCGGTGCGCACCCGAGAGCCACGTTCACGCAGGCGGCGGCGAGGTCGATGCCCGTGACATGGCGGACCAGTTCGGTGATGCGGTTGCCGGCCGGGCGGGGGTTGACCTCGACCACGCGCGGGCCGTCCGGGGTCAGCTTGACCTCGGTGTGTGCCACCAGGGCGTCGAGACCGAGCGCCTCGACGGCCCGCACGGCGGTCTCCCGCGCCGCGTGGTCGTCCTCGTCGGTGAGTGCCGCCGGGAACATGTGGCCGGTCTCCACGAAGGCCGGTGCTCCGCCGGTGCTCTTGTCCGTCACCCCGACCACCTGGGTCCGGCCGGCGAACGTCACCGTCTCCACGCTGACTTCGGGTCCGTGGAGGAACTCTTCGAGCAGCACCACCGGCGCGCGGGCCTGGCCTCGCGCGTTGACGGGGAAGTCCATGAGCGCCCGGTGGGCCTCGTCGAGGGCGGCCTCGTCGTCGACGCGCCGCACGAACATCCCGGCGCACAGGTCCACGGGTTTGAGGACCAGCGGCAGGCCGGTCTCCCGGGCGGCGCGGACCGTCTCGGCGTGATCCCGGCAGACGGCGAACCGCGGTCCGGGCACCCCCGCTTCGGCGAGGACCCGCCGGGTGAGGTCCTTCCGGCACGCGTTCTCCACGGCGGCGGGTGCGGGCCCCGGCAGGTTCAGCCGGGCGGCGATCCTTGCGGCGGCCGGGAGGTAGTAGTCGCAGGACGTGATCACTCCGTCGAACCGCAGGGACGCGTGGGCCCGTTCGGCGAACGGCAGCAGCAGCGCCTCGTCGTTGGTGTCGGCCGTCAGCACGTGACGGGCCGAGAGCAGCGGGTGCGCGACGCCTTCGGGTGCGGCACGCAGGTAGTGGTGCAGGTCGCGGGTGAGGAAGGTGAACTCGTGCCCCCCTTCCCGGATCGCCCGTGGCAGAAGCCTGCTCATCGATCCGACCCAGCTCTCGACCATCAGCAGATGTGCCACGACTACCCCTCTTCGCCATGCAGTTCAGGACTCGGGCAGGCGGCAGCACCCGTCCGGGGACTCGCGCCTGACTCGCCACACGTTATCGACAATAGTTTTCATTGTCATCTAGCGTGGGATGCTCCCCCGGCCTCCGGACCGCCGGCACATCGCACGGCGGGCAGCCCCTGACGCGCCGCTCCGGCTCGGATCACGGCGGCCGGAGGACCCCCGGCGGTTGCGGGCCCGCGGCGCACGGTGTTGATTCGGAGTAGGTGTACGGGCGGGCCGCCGGCTCGCTTCCCTGACCCGGGGGTGATCCCCTGTGCTGTTCACCGACCGTGCCGACGCCGGACAACGGCTGGCCGCGGCACTCCGTCCGTTGGCGTCGAGCGATCCCGTCGTCCTGGGACTGCCGCGTGGCGGTGTACCTGTCGCTTTCCGGGTCGCCGAGGAGCTGGGCGCCGCCCTCGATGTGATCGTGGTGCGCAAACTCGGCGTCCCGTACCACCCGGAGCTGGGGTTCGGCGCCATCGGCGAGGGCGGCGTACGGGTCATCAGCGAGGACATCGTGCGCCGCGGCGGGGTGTCGCAGGCGGATGTCGCCGCAGTCGAAGGGGCGGAGGAGGCAGAGCTGCTGCGGCGGGCACGGGCGTTCCGGGGCGACCGGCCCCGCATTCCGCTGACGGGGCGCACGGTGATCGTCGTCGACGACGGCATCGCGACCGGGGCGACCGCCCTGGCCGCGTGCGAGGTGGCCCGCGCCCAGGGTGCGGCGCGCGTGGTGCTGGCCGTTCCGGTGGCGCCGCCGGACGCCGCCGAACGGCTGCGCGGCGAGGTCGACGAGCTGGTGTGCCTGTCGACGCCGCACGGCTTCTCCGCCGTGGGCGAGTGGTACCGGGACTTCGGCCAGACCCCGGACGGCGAAGTCGTCTCGCTGCTGGCCCGGGCAGCGGGAACGGACTCAACCGGGACCACCGTCGAGGTGGCGGTGGAAGCGGGTGGTGTCGTCCTGCCGGGTGAGCTGGGCGGCCCCGGGGACGCCGGAGCGCTCGTCGTCTTCGCGCACGGCTCCGGCAGCAGCCGGCACAGCCCGCGCAACCGTTCGGTGGCGGCCGCTCTGAACCGGGCCGGCCTCGGCACCCTGCTCTTCGACCTCCTCACCCCCGCCGAGGAGGCCGACCGCGCCAACGTCTTCGACATCGCGACTCTGGCCGGGCGGCTGGTCGACACCACCGCGTGGGTGCGGCGGCGCGCCAACGTGCCCGTCGGCGTGTTCGGGGCCAGCACCGGCGCCGCGGCGGCGCTGCGGGCCGCCGCGGCCGTCGGCACGGAACGCGGCGCGGGGATCGGCGCGGTCGTCTCCCGGGGCGGCCGGCCCGACCTCGCGGGCGACTGCCTCGGTGACGTACGGGCCCCGACCCTGCTCATCGTGGGCGGCGACGACACCCACGTACTGGAGCTGAACCGGCAGGCCCAGGCGCGACTGCGCTGCGAGAACCGGCTCGACGTCATCGCCGGCGCGACGCACCTCTTCGAGGAGCCGGGCACTCTGGACGAGGTCGCCGAGCTGGCCCGGGAGTGGTTCACCGGCCATCTGGGCGTGCGACCCGGCTGACGCACGGCCGGCCTCCCACCTGTCCGTACTCCACGCGGCACAGGGCGGCGCACACGATGCCGGAATCGGCTCCCCCAGGGTTTCCCCGATCACGAAGCAACCCTCCACGCGCATCTGCCGTCTTGATCCACAACAACGCGGCACGCCGCACACAACCGACTTCGTCCCACCCCCACGAGCGCAGGGGTCCGAGCACCGCGCATCTATACGCACAATGTATACACAGGGCGCATAGAAGTGGCCGGGCCGTCCCGTTCGCGCGCGAAAGGCTCCCATGCACAGCAAAGCACTGGCGCCCGAGTACCAGGGCGCCCTCACCAAGATGTCCGTGAACGCATCCCTCACGGACGTACTGGCCGAGGGCATACGCCACTTGAAGGAGGCCGAACTCGCCGGCTCCCCGCAGGAAGTGGCCCGCACCGGGCTCGCGGTGGCCGAGGCGCACCGCAGACTGGGCCACGTGCAGGAAGCCGACCGCGCATGGAAGGCCAGCTACCGGGCCGCCCGGTCGGCCGGTGACGCGGGCGCCATGGCCTGGGCCCTGTGGAGCGGCGGAACACTCGCCCGGCAGCGCGGCGGGCTGCGGCTCGCGTTCCGTCTGCTGCGACTGGCCGCGGACATGGGGAAGACCGGCGGGGATGTGGTCGCACGCGGCTACTCGCTGGCCGGTCTCGCGGAGACCGGCCGGATCCAGGGCGACTACCGGACCGTCGCCGCCCTGCACGAGCAGCTCCTCGCCGAGGCACGCGCCCGCGGCGAGGCCCGCCACACCGTCTGGGCCCTGGAGGGCATCGCCCAGATCCACCGCAACACCGGGTCCTTCGACACCGCGCTGGAGATGTTCGAGGAGGCGGCCCAGATCGCCGGGGACGCGGACGACCGGCGCGGCCGGGCCTGGGCGCTGCGCGGGATGGCCGACATCGTCTCCGTACGGGACAACGACCCGGAGCGCGCACTCGGCCTGCTCTCCGAGGCCGAACTCACCTGCCGTGCGATGAAGTTGTCGAGCGCCCTCGCCTACAACCACAAGATGCGCGCCAATGTCCTCTACCGTGCCGGACGGTACGAGGAGTCCCGGGAGGTCTACGAGGAGGCACTGGGAGAGTTCCGCGCGATGACGGAGCCCCGGGGCGAGGCGCTGGCACGGCTCGGACTGGTGAAGTCCCTGGCCCGGCTGGGCCGCGACCGTGCCGAGACCGCGGCGGAACTGGACGTGCTGCGCGGCACACTCGACCGGATCGGACTGCTCAACGCCCGCGACATGGTCGACAAGGCGTACGCGGAGTTGGGTGTGACCCCGGCCGACGGTGCGGCGGCCGCAGCGGACGGTCAGCGATGACGCCGCCCCTGGCCCAGCGGACCGACGCACCCCGCGTACTCGCGCGATGCCGCGAGCTCGTCCGTCCGGCGCTCGGCCGGGCGGTCCGGCGGCTGCACCCGTGGCATGCCGAGATCACCGCGTTCTCCCTCGGCTGGGACGGGCCCGACGGCCGTGCCACCCCCGGTGCGCAGGGCAAGGGCGTGCGGCAGGCCCTTGCCGTCCTCGGTGCGGAGGCCGTCGGCGCGCAGGCGGAGAGCGCGGTCCTCGGCGCGGTCGCGGTCGAGCTGATCCACACGTTCTCCCTGCTCCACGACGACATCATGGACGGCGACGAGACCCGCAGGCAGCGGGCCACCGCGTGGAAGGCCTACGGGACCGGGCCCGCGGTCCTCGCCGGGGACGCGCTCTTCGCCCAGGCCGTGCAGACGCTGGCCGGGGCTCCCGGCGGCGTCTGCGTTCCGGCCGTCCGGCTGCTGGCGGGCACGCTCGACGACCTGGTGCGCGGCCAGGCCGACGACCTGCTGTTCGAGTCGCGGCCCTGGACCGGGCCCGATGCCGTGCGGCCGCACGAGTACCGGCTGATGGCCGAGCAGAAGACCGGCGCGCTGCTGGGCTGCGCGGCCGGTCTGGGTGCCGTCCTCGGCGGCGCCGGGCGCTCGGAGAGCGATGCCCTCACGGCGGCGGGGCGCCACCTCGGTGTGGCGTTCCAGGCCGTGGACGACGTGCTCGGGATCTGGGGCGACCCGGCGGTCACCGGCAAGCCGGTGCACAGCGATCTGCGCCGCCGGAAGAAGACGTACCCCGTCCTCGCCGCCCTGGCCGCCGGCGGCCCTGCCGCTCTGCGGCTGGGTGCGCTGCTGCGCACCGGAGAAGCGCTGGACGACCACGCCGTCCGGCGGGCGGCCGGGCTGATCGAGGAGGCCGGCGGCCGCGCGGAGGCCCTGGCCGAGGCGGACCGGCATCTGGAGAGTGCACGCGCCTGCCTGGAAAGCGTGGACCTGGCCCCGGTCCCCCTTGCCGACCTGCTCTCCCTGCTGCCGTACTTCGTCGAACGCACCGTGTGACACACCTGTCGGCCGACGGGCCTCCGCCCGCCGGCCGCCACGGTGTCCCACACGCGGGCAGCCGTGCTCAGGGATGCATGGACGCACCCTTCATGATCTTGTCCACGGCGTTGCGGGGTCCGTACACGGCCAGCCCGACCAGATCCATGCCGTCCCGCCGCACCGCACGGACAGCGGCCCGGTTGTCCCGGTCGTTGCCCGTCGCGAAGAGGTCGGAGGTGAAGACGGACAGGGTGACGCCCCGGCCGACCGCGCGGGTGTGCGCCGTGGTCAGCAGTTCCTTCGGGCCTTCGAAGACCATGACCGGCTGCCGGAACATCGGCAGGTAGGGAGTGTCGTCGGCGTCGGTGTACGGCTCGCCGATCACTTCGGGAACGGCCGTACCGAGCCCACTGACCAGGAAGGCCGTCACGTTCAGCCGCTGCCAGTTCTCCAGGTCCTCCCTGAGCAGTACGGCGATCTTGGTGTCGAAGCGGACGGGGGCGAGTTCGTCTGTCATGGTCACGAGCCTGCCGGGCCGTGCGCCGCCCCGTCTTGTACGAACTTTGCACGGCCCCCCTCCCCGGCACCCCGGCCGGACCGGCGGCACCGCCGTCGGGCGTACGATCGGCTCATGGCTGCACGTCCGGACATCACCGCGTGGCGTCCGGACGTGGCGGGAATCGAAGAGGTCTTCCACGCCCGGTTCACCGACCACACCTACCCGATGCACACGCACGACGCCTGGACGCTGCTCCTCGTGGACGAGGGCATGGTCCGCTACGACCTGGACCACCACGAGCACGGAGTCCTCACCGATGTGGTGACACTGCTGCCACCGCACGTTCCGCACAACGGTGGCGCTGCCACCGCAGCGGGATTCCGCAAGCGCGTGCTGTACCTCGACGTCGCTCAGGTCGACGAATCCCTCGTCGGCATGGCGGTGGACCGGCCCGTCCTGCACGATCCCGCTCTGCGCCGCCGGATCGACCGCCTCCACACGACGCTCGCCGGACCGGGTGACGAACTGGAGGCGGCGAGCCGTCTCGCTCTCGTCGCCGAACGCCTCGACCAGCATCTGCGCAGTCGTCCGGAGCCCGTGCGATACGTCCACGACCGCAGGATCGCGCACCGGCTGCGGGACCTGCTCGACGAACGGTTCGTGGAAGGCATCGCGCTCCAGGAGGCGGCGCTGCGGCTGCACGCCCATCACGCGCATCTGGTGCGGGCCTTCAGCCGCGAGTTCGGAATGGCACCGCACCAGTACGTGACGGGGCGCCGCGTCGATCTCGCCCGCCGGCTGCTGCTCCAGGGGCTGCCGGCGTCGGAGGTGGCGAGCGCGGTGGGGTTCTACGACCAGTCCCATCTGACGCGCCACTTCAAGCGCGTCGTGGGGACCGGTCCGGGCCACTACGCCCGCACGCGCGGTGCGCCCCGTCCGCCGGCCGCATAACGGAACCCGGATCCGGTGCCGAGGCCGGCCCCGGCACCGGACCCAACTCCGGCCCGCCGGATCGCGGTTGCCCGTACCCCGTGACATTGCTCGATCGGCGGGGACGATGTTACGTTGCCTTTGAGCCCCGTATGGGCCTACGCATGGAGGTAGCGGCTACTCAGCCATTACAGAGATCGGCATGGTCCGTCTCTCGCAGCTCGTCCATCCCTTTCCTGGGATTACTGCGCCCATATTCACTGCGTAAGCATGCGGGGTACTTCTGTGTCGATTTCCGGTGGCGTGGCCCTCCTTCGCGGTCGATCGACGCGGAAGGCAACGCATGAGCAAGGAACAGGCCGAGGCCTGGGAAGCACGCACCGAGACCTGGGCAGGCGTCGACGTCAATGAGTTCCAGCGTCAGGTCATCTCCGAGTTCCGGGCGAACAGCGGCAAGATGAGCGGCATGTTCGAGGGCTGGAAACTGGCCGTGCTGACAACCGTCGGAGCCAGGAGCGGCCTGCACAGGGAGAGCATCCTGGGGTATCTCGAATTCGACGGGAAAGGGATCGTCGTCGCGTCCGCGAATGGCGCCGACAAGCATCCCGCGTGGTACCACAACATCCGCAGGAACCCGATCGTGACGGTCGAGACGGGCACCGACACCTACCGGGCGATCGCCGCCACCCCGCCGGGCCGGGAGCGGGACACGCTCTTCGACCGGGTGATCGCCGAGGCGCCGGGGTACGCCGGCCACCAGGCCAGGACGACCCGGGCCATCCCGGTCGTCGTACTGCACCGGATCGGTCCCCGGCCCGGCGAGGAGCGGGTCAAGGGCATGGGCGACTGGATCGTCGAGGTGCACGACTGGCTGCGCCAGGAGCTCAGGACGCTCCGCACCCAGGCGGACCGGATGATCGAGGGAGGCACAGACCCGATCGACCGGACGCGGCCGGACCTCGCCCAGCAGATGCGCGCCCACTGCCGCGACTTCTGCGGAGCGCTGACGAAGCATCACGGCGGCGAGGACATGGCCGTGTTCCCGATGCTCGCCAAGCAGTTCCCGGCCCTCGCCCCGGCACTGGCACAGCTCGGCGAGGAGCACACGGTGGTGGCGCGGCTGCAGGACGACATCCAGCGGCTCGTCGACGGCTTCGTACCCGGCGAAACCGATCCCGTGCGGCTGCGCGCCGACCTGGAGCAGCTGGCGGAACGGCTGGAGTCCCACTTCGGATACGAGGAGGAGACGATCGTGACGGCCCTCAACGCCACCGCCCCGGCTCCCGGCTTCGGCTGACCGTGCGCCGGCGCCCCCGGGCCGGTTCCCTCCTCGGCCCGGGGGTGTCCGTTGTCGTCCGGCGATGAGGATGCACCGGCCCGTCGGACGCGGCGGGGCGACCGTGGCGGCACGCTCCCGCCGCGTCTCTCGGACCGGCCGCCCCGCCGCGTCCGGGCAGGTCCGGTCCTACCGGCGTTCCAGGCAGCCGCGCACGAAGGCCGCCTGCCCGGCGTGCTGGAGGTCGTCCGACAGGACGCTGACCAGCCGGACGCCGAGGGTGACGGGCGGTGACCACGCCTCGTCGACGATACGGTCGAGCGCCTTGCCGTCGAGTCCCCGGATGAAGCCGGCCGACCGTTCGTACACGGCGTCGTGGTAGCCGAGCAGCAGGTCGGCGGAGTCCACCCGGACGGTGCCGACCTGTTTGCTGCTGTGTCCGTAGCCGGTCGCGCCCTTGGCGACGGGGAGATCGAAACGTGTGGCCCAGTCCTCGGTGAACCAGACCTGCTCGGACCCCGCCGCGTCCGCGAGGTGGTCGTCCTGGACGCGGGTCAGGTGCCAGACCAGCCAGGCGATCGAGTTCGCCCCGTCGTCGAGGCGGGCGTTGAGGTCGTCCGGTTCGAGACCCTCGACGGCGGCGTGCACGGTCTCCCTGATGCGGGTGTATCCATCGGTCAGGATGTCTGCGACGTTCATGTCCTCACCTTGGCCGCTGCCCCGCCCGTGCCCCGCCATCGACACGCACCGCGGCGGACCGCGCCGGTGAGGGGGCCACCCCCGCCCTCACCGGCGCTGCCCCTCGGTCAGGTGTAGATGCCGAGCTCCCACAGGGAGTAGCCCCAACCCGTGCCCCGTTGCGTGAGGTTGAGCTTCACGTAGCGGGCGGTCTGCGCGAGGTCGATGTCGTCGGCGTCGCCATTGCCGCTGGTGGTGGAGTACACCGAGCGCCAGTTGCTGCCGTCGTCCGAGACCAGAACCTCGTACGCCTTCGCATAGGCCGGGTCCCAGACCAGCTGGAGGTGGCGGAAGGACTTGCGCTCACCGAGGTCGACCTGGATCGACTGCGGGTCGCTCCAGTCACTGGCCCAGCGGGTGTCCATCCTGCCGTCGACCGCCATCGCGGCGGTGCAGGGGCAGCCGGTGCTGCCGGCCTGGGCGGAGCTGGCGGTGGCCGGCCGTCCCAGGGCAAGGTTGGTACCCGTGACCGGGGGCACCACGACCTTCACCGACTTGGTCTCGATACCGGCGTTGCCGTGTCCGTCCTCGGCCTGGATGTAGACCTTCCACACCCCGAGCCGCTCCGGCGCCTTCACCGCGAAGGTGCCGTTGCCCGTGGACCGCCAGGCCGCCTCGACCAGGGCCTTGTCACCGGTCGCGTAGTTGCCGCTCAGATAGATCTTGTACGTCAGCGTGTCGTTGTCCGGGTCACGGACGTCGGCACGCACGGTGAACTCCTTGCCGGCAGGGGCGCCGTTGGCGTTCTGCACGGTCATGTTGCTGATGACCGGCGGGGTGTTGTCCCCGGCCGTGGAGCCCGCGTACGCCTTCTTCAGGGCGTAGTACGAGAGCCTCTTCTTGCCGTCCGGCACCACGTTGAACCACACGCCGCCGAAGTCGTGCTCCGTGCCGTAGTGGAAGAGCGTGGCACCCAGCGCGACGCCCTGGTGGGCGGTGATGCAGTTCCAGGCCTTGGTGTAGCCCTCGGCCTTCTGGACGTCGGTGGGCTCGTCCGGGACGCCGTTGGCGTCGTCGGCCACCTCCCACTCACCGGCCGGGCCGCCCTCGGTGATGATGTAGGGCTTGGTGTAGCCGCCGGCATCCCAGGCGCCGCGGACCCCGCAGATGTCGCCGTAGGAGTTGACCGAGTACAGGTCGAGGTCGGGGGCGTTGCGCTTGTAGTAGGGCCAGGCGCCCGTCCAGGCGTCGGTCGAGGTCACCGGGTGGTTCGGGTCGATGGTGTGGATCTTCTTCGCCACGTCGTTGACGAAGGTGGTGTAGGCGTTGCGCTGCTTCTCCAGTTCGTCACCGCTGTAGCAGTTCTGGAGGCCGAGGACCGACTCGTTGCCGACGTTCCACATGAGGACGCCGGGGTGGTTCTTGTAGGTGTCGACCCACTTGGCGAACTCGGTGAGCGACGACGACTTGTAGGCGTCGTCGGTGAGGTAGTTGACGCACCCTCCGCTGCCCGGACCGCCGCCCGGCTGGAGCCAGAAACCGCTGACGACCCGGATGCCGTTGGCCGCGGCCTCGTCCAGCAGCGGCTTCGAGGAACCGTCGGTACCCCAGGTACGGATCGTGTTGACGCCCATCGACTTCAGGTCCGGCAGATAGCGCGCCGCATCGGCAACGGACGGGCCCCAGGTCAGGCCCTTGACCTGGTAGGGCTTGCCGTCGACGGTCAGCTGCCAGTTGCCCTGCGATCCGGTGACGCGGACGGCGCCGCCCGTGCCGGGAGGCGTGCCGGTGGTGCCGCCGTACACCTGGAACTCCCACAGGGAGTAGCCGTAGCCGCCGGCGCGGGCGGTGCCGTACATGCGGACGTACCGGCCCGACCCGGAGACGGCGAGGTCGTCCGTGCCGCCGTCGCCGTCGGTCACGGTCTTCAGGGTGCGCCAGTCCGATCCGTTGTCGGACGCCTGGATCTGGTAGGCCTTGCCGTAGGCGGACTCCCAGGTCAGTACGACCCTGCTGAGGTCGGCGGTGGCGCCCAGGTCCACCTGGATCCACTGCGGGTCGCGCCATTCACTGGCCCAGCGGGTGCCGCTCAGATTTCCGTCCACGGCGGCGGAGGCCGCGTAGCCGTCCCCCTCCTGGGATGAGGCGGTGGCGCTCTTTCCTTGCGAGAGGAGCGACTCCGCGGCTCGCGCGGGGGGCGCCGTCAGCATCACGAGCGACGACGCGAGAAGGGCGAGAAGAGTGATCAACAGCGTGCCCGGACGCGGTCTCGCGGGCAGGGCTGCGCAAGCTCTGTGCACATTCTCTCCTGGCAGAAGAGTGCGGGATCAATGTCCCTAAACGAATGGGAGAGCGCTCTCCCAGGAGAGTGACGTGTGCCCGTTCCGGTGTCAACGAGCGGGACGGGATCGATTCCACGGGGTCGCGCGAACGCCCGGAATCCGGACCTCGCTCCCCCGCCTGCGGTGCGGCCCGCTGCCTTACGGCACCAGGCTCCGGGACTCCACCGGCTGCTCCCGGCGCCTGCCCGTCCCCACCCCGGCCGCCCGTGCGGCGGAGTGCAGGGAACGCAGGGCGAGCAGCAGGAAGCCGATGTCGTCGAGGTAGACGGGGTCCGGCAGCAGGTCGACGGGCGACACGGTGTAGAGCACCGCCGCCCAGAACAGCGCCTTGCTGTGCAGCGGGATCCCGGCGTCGGTCAGCAGTTTCCGGGCCCGCAGGACCCGCACCAGAAGGACGGCCGCGACGCCCATGGTGAGCAGCACGAGAACCGCGGCGATGACGATCCAGGTCGTGGTGTCCATATCTCACGTGTACCCGCAGGACGTGGAATCACCAAGCGGAAGCGCGGTCCACCCGGTGTGACGATGCCCTCGCGGTCAGCCCTGTTCCTTGGTCCGCCTGCGCGAGCGGCGCTTCAGCGCGCGGCGCTCGACCTCGTCGAGGCCACCCCACACACCGGCGTCCTGGCCGTTCTCCAGGGCCCACCGCAGGCATTCCTCCCGTACGGGACAGCCTCGGCACACCCCCTTGGCGTCCTCGGTCTGCACCAGCGCCGGCCCGGTGCTTCCGATGGGGAAGAACAGGTCGGGGTCCTCGTCGCGGCAGGCCGCGTGTGTGCGCCAGTTCTCCATGGGATCTCACTCTCCTGACGGTCGTGTGGGTGCGTTCGGCTCCGTACGCTGCGGGTGACCGCCTTCGGGCTTTCGAAACCCCCTGCGGCACACGCTCCGCGGCCGTCGAAGCTGCGGGGGCAGTGGCTCCGGGGCGACCATGGGAGACAGCGGGCCTGCGTCCGGGCGCGGTGACGGCATGGGAAGGATGGTCCGTGGGCGGCACTGATGACATGCGGACCGGCTGGGGAGACGCCCGCCGGGAGGGTGTGCACCGCTCCCCCGAGGGGGGTCTGCTGGACGTCCTCGGGGTCGCCGCGATGGTGCTGGACACCGAGGGGCGCATCGTGCTGTGGAGTCCGCAGGCGGAGCAGCTGCTCGGTTACGCGCCCGACGAGGCGCTGGGCCGGTTCGCCGCCCAGGTGCTGGTCGACGAGGAACACTTCGAGCTGGTGCTGAGGCTGTTCGCGGAGGTGATGAGCAGCGGAGAAGTGTGGGCGGGCGTCTTTCCCGTACGGCACAAGAACGGCACCGCCAGGCTCCTGGAGTTCCGCAACATGCGGCTTCAGGACGACCGCGGTGACTTCTACGCGCTGGGGCTGGCCGCGGACGGGGCGACGCTGCGCGAGGTCGAACGCGGCCTGGCCCTGTCCGTGCGCCTGGTCGACCAGTCACCGATCGGCCTGGCGGTCCTGGACAGCGACCTGCGCTGTCTGGCCGCCAATCCCGCGGTGGAGGAGTTGGACGGGCTGACTTCCACCGAGCACCTGGGCCGCCGGGTGGGCGAGGTGCTGCCGTTCCTGGGCTCCGATGTCATCGAGGCGGCGATGCGTGAGGTCCTCGCGAGCGGTGTACCGCAGGTGTCGCACGAGGTGGCGGGCCGTACCCCGGCCGATCCGGAAACCGACCGTGCCTGGAGGGTGTCGCTGTACCGGCTGGACGATTCCGGCGGCCGGGTGCTCGGGATCGCCGTATCGCTCATCGATGTGACCGACCGCTACCGGGCGGCTGCCGAGGCGGAACGCGCCCGGCACCGCCTGGCGCTGATCGCCGACGCCTCGGTCCGGATCGGCACCACGCTGGATCTGGAGCAGACGGCCCGGGAGCTGGCGGAGGTCACGGTGCCGGAGCTCGCCGACGTGGCCGCGGTCGATGTCCTGGACAGTGTGCTGAAGGGCCGCCCCGGCGTGACCGAGGGGCCGCTCCTCATCCAGGCGCTGGCGATCGTCGCCGCGCGGCCGAACCCCGTCGTGGAGGCGGCCGATCCGCCGGGCCACGCCGCGCAGTACGGTGCCGACCGGCTGATCACCCGGTGTGTGCGGACGGCCCGGCCGGTCCGGGAGCCGTACCTCGACGCGGGGATACTCTCGCGCATCGCCCGCGACAGCCGCTCGGCCGCGCTGCTCGCCCGTGCGGGGGCGCACTCCTACCTGGCGGTGCCGCTGATCGCCCGGGGCGAGGTCCTGGGCGCGATCGACCTCATCCGGACGGACAATCCGCTGCCGTTCACCGAGGACGACGAGGTGCTGGCGTGCGAGCTGGCTGCCCGTGCGGCCATCGGGATCGACAACGCGCGGCTGTACCGGCAGCAGCGGGAGGTTGCGCTGACCCTCCAGCGCAGCATGCTGCCGCGCGACCACCACGATCCGGTGGGTCTGGAAGTGGCGTCCCGCTACCAGCCGGCCGCTTCGCGGTACGAGGTCGGCGGGGACTGGTTCGACGTCACCGGGCTCCGGCACGGGCGGACCGCGCTGGTGGTGGGTGATGTGATGGGCAGCGGCATCAACGCGGCCACCACCATGGGGCGGCTGCGTACCGCCACCCAGACGCTGTCCAGGCTCGGCCTGCAGCCCGCCGAGGTGCTGGGGCACCTCGACGAGATCACCGCCGATCTGGACCCGCCGTTCGCCACCTGCCTGTACGCGGTGTACGACCCGGCCGCCGGGCTGTGCCGGATGAGTACCGCGGGCCACCTTCCGCCGGTGCTGATCCCCAGGGGCGGGGCGCCGCGTCTGCTCGAACTGCCGGCCGGGGCGCCGCTCGGTGTGGGCGGCGTGCCGTTCAGCGACGTCACCGTGCCGCTCGCGCCCGGCGACCGGCTCGTGCTGTACACGGACGGCCTGGTGGAGACCCGGAACACCGACATCGACGGCCGGCTGGACGTCCTGCTCGGGCTGTTGCGCGATCCGGATCCGTCGCTGGAGGAGTCCTGCGACCGCTTGCTGCGCGAGCTGCGCGACCCCCGGGGCCATGACGACGTGGCGCTGCTGGTGGCCCGGGTGCGTGACTGAGACCGGCTGGGTCAGCGTGCGCGACCGCGGTGCCGGCGACAACGGTGCGAAGCCGCGCTTCCCCGGTGCGGGCCCGCCCCGAGGAAGCCCAGGCCGATGCCGAACATCCAGGAGTCCTTGGCCAGCGGTACGCCGTCCTGGCTCGGACGCAGGCTGCCGGGTTCACGCATCCCGGGTACTCGCAGGTACAGGCCGAGCAGGCCGCCCGAGAATCCGGTGAGGGCCAGCCCGGCGAGCCTGGTCGGCACGAAGGGGACCAGCAGAGTGCTGCCGACCGCGATCTCCGACCAGGCGAGCAACCGGGTGAACCGGTCGGGCTCGATCTTCTTGAGGAAGGGGTAGGCCGTGCAGGCCATGCCGTGCAACCCCTGCTGGGTCGCTTCGTCGGCCTTGAGCTTGCCCAGGCCGGAGTTGAGGATGAACGCGCCGGTGGCGATGCGCGGCGGGATGTCGCGCGGTTCGGGCAGCGGGAACATGAGGGTCCTCCACGGTTCGGGTCGATGGCCCCTGATCGACCATAGCCAGCGGAGGTCCGGGCCGCGCGCAGAGAATGCCGGCCGGGGCCGCGTCCCGCGCGGCCCCCTCTTCCCACCGGACCGCCCGCCCGGAGGCCGGGGCCTGCCCGGAGGCCTGCCTGCGGGCCGGGACCGGGGTCCGCCGGGTGGCGGTTGCCCCGGCCCCGGCACCGGTCAGGCGGTACCGCCGGTGGACACCTCCGCCCGGACCGTGCGAGCCGCCGCGACGAGGTTCACCAGCGAGGCGCGGGTCTCCGGCCAGCCCCGGGTCTTGAGCCCGCAGTCGGGGTTGGCCCACAGCCGGTCCACGCCCAGGGCGTCGAGTCCGGTACGCAGCAGGGCGGCCGCCTCCTCGGCGCTCGGCACCCGCGGCGAGTGGATGTCGTAGACACCGGGTCCCGCCTCGCGCGGGTAGCCGTGATCGGCGAGCTCCCGGGCGACCTCCATGTGGGAGCGGGCCGCTTCCAGGCTGATGACGTCGGCGTCGAGGTCGTCGATGGCGCGGATGATGTCGCCGAACTCGGCGTAGCACATGTGGGTATGGATCTGGGTCTGTGGCCGTACGCCGCCCGTGGTCAGGCGGAACGCCTCGGTGGCCCACGCCAGGTAGGCGGCGTGTTCGGCAGCCCGCAGCGGCAGGGTCTCGCGCAGGGCGGGTTCGTCGACCTGGATGACCGAGGTGCCGCCCGCCTCCAGGTCGGCTACCTCGTCGCGGAGGGCCAGGGCCACCTGGCGGGCGGTCTCGGCGAGCGGCTGGTCGTCGCGGACGAACGACCAGGCGAGCATGGTGACGGGCCCGGTGAGCATGCCCTTGACGGGGCGCGTGGTCAGGGACTGCGCGTACGAGGTCCAGCGGACGGTCATCGGGTCCGGCCGTGAGATGTCGCCGGCCAGCACCGGAGGGCGGACATAGCGGGTGCCGTAGGACTGGACCCAGCCGTGCCGGGTGGCGAGGTAGCCGGTGAGCTGCTCGGCGAAGTACTGGACCATGTCGTTGCGTTCGGGCTCACCGTGCACCAGGACGTCGAGTCCGGTCTCCTCCTGGAAGGAGATCACCTCCCGGATCTCGGCCTCGATCCGCTTGTCGTAGCCGGGGCCGTCGAGCCGGCCGGCCCGCAGGTCGGCCCGCGCGGTGCGCAGGTCGTCCGTCTGCGGAAAGGATCCGATCGTGGTGGTCGGCAGCAGGGGGAGCCCGAGATGCGCACGCTGGAGACCGGTCCGCTCGGCGTACGGCTGCGAGCGGCGCCCGTCCGCGTCGGTGACGGCGGCGGCGCGGGCCCGCACGGCCGGGTCGCGGGTCAGCGTGGACCCTGCGCGGGAGGCCAGGGCCGCCCGGTTCGTGGCGAGTTCGGCCGCGACGGCACCCGTGCCCCGGGTGAGACCGCGGGCGAGGACGGCCAGTTCGGCGGTCTTCTGGCGGGCGAAGGCGAGCCATCGCCCGATCCGGGGGTCGATGCCGCGCTCGGCATCGGCGTCCAGGGGGACGTGCAGCAGTGAGCAGGAGGCCGAGACGTCGACCCGGCCGGCGAGACCGAGCAGGGTTCCCAGCGTCGCGAGTGACTTCTCCAGGTCGTTGATCCAGATATTGCGGCCGCTGACGACGCCCGCGACCAGCCGCTTGCCCGGCAGCCCGCCGGCGGCTGCGAGATCGGCGAGGTTGGCGGCGCCGGATTCGGTGAAGTCGAGGGCCAGTCCCTCGACCGGAGTCCGGGCCAGGACGGGCAGGGCGGTGCCGAGGCGCCCGAAGTAGGAGGCGACCAAGAGCTTCGGCCGGTCGTCCGACCCGCCCAGCCGGTCGTAGGCGCGGGCGACGGCGTCCAGCTCCGCCGGCGTGCGGTCCTGGACGAGGGCGGGCTCGTCGAGCTGCGCCCAAGCGGCTCCCGCCGCCCTGAGGTCGGCGAGTACCTCGGCGTACACGGGCAGCAGCCGGTCCAGGAGGGACAGCGGGTCGAAGTCCGCTGGGGCGCCGGGGGCCGCCTTGGCCAGCAGGAGGTAGGTGACGGGGCCGACGAGGACGGGCCGGCCCGTCATGCCGAGGCGGGCGGCTTCGCGGAACTCGGCGACCTGCTTGCCGGAGTCGGCGGTGAACACCGTTTCGGGGCCCAGTTCGGGGACCAGGTAGTGGTAGTTGGTGTCGAACCACTTGGTCATCTCCAGCGGGGCCGCCTCCCGGCTGCCGCGGGCCATCGCGAAGTACCCGTCCAGGGGATCGGCCTCCACGGCGGTCCGGTGGCGGTCCGGGATCGCACCGACCATGACGCTGGTGTCCAGGACGTGGTCGTAGAGGGAGAAGTCACCGGTGGGGAGTTCACCGATTCCGGCGGCCGCGAGTTCCTCCCAGTTCGCCCGGCGCAGGGCGGCGGCCGACTCCCGGAGGGATTCGGCGGTGACGCCGCCCTTCCAGTAGCCCTCGACGGCTTTCTTCAGTTCGCGGTGATGGCCCTGGCGGGGGTAGCCGAACACGGTGGCCGCTGCCGTCGCCGTGGTGGGTTCGGATGTCACGTAGCTCTCCTTCGCGAGCGTGTCTCCTGCGGATCCCGGATCGGGTCGAGGGCGCGAAGGGGTGACGGACCGGGCGGATCGCCGCACCGTCCCGGTGCCCGTCCACCCGCTGTCTGCCGCCGACCCGCCCACGAGGTCACCGAGATCTCCGCATCCGAGGGTTCGGTTGCGGGCAACGGGCAGGTCTTCGGACTCGCGGGCACGTCTGCCGAGGCAGACACCTACTGGCCGTCGCTTCCCGGACCCTTCGGATCCAGTGCGTATGACGGCGGTCGTTCCCGCTCACCGCTGCGGGGCAGTCCCGGATTCCCACCGGGTTCCCTCTTGCGACGCACCTGCCTGGCGGACAGGGGCGAACCAGCTGCACCACCCACCCTAAGGCCTCGCACGGCACGGTGTTGTTCACATTCCGGACCCGCGGGTGGGACGGATATGTGTGACGGGCCCTCGGTCATACTGGCCACGGCGGGAACAGAGAGGCGGCACAGTGGTTCGACAACTCACGGAATACGACGTCTTGGTGGTCGGCGGCAGCGGGGTGGACACCATCGTCCGCGTCGACGCCCTGCCGGTCCCGCTCGCCGACTCGGTCATGGTCGGCCCGATCGAGGAGTGGCCCGGCCATACCGGGGGCAATGTGGCGCTCGGCGCCCGTGCGCTGGGGCTGGACGTCGCGCTGCTCGACTGCATCGGCGACGACTGGACCGGTGTGCAGGTGCGCGAGCGACTGGCCAAGGGCGATGTGGAGTTCCATCCGCTGATCTCGGCGGCGGGCACCCGTCGTGCGGTGAACCTGGTGGACGCGACCGGGCGTCGGATGTCGTTCTACGATGCCCGCGACCCGGAGGATCTGCGGATGCCGCAGGACTTCTATCTCCCCCGGCTGCGGCGGGCCCGCCACGTCCATCTGTCCATCATGAACTTCACGCGCTTCCTCTACGACGACATCGAGGCCCTCGGCATCCCGGTCTCCACCGATCTGCACGACTGGGACGGGCTGAACGACCATCAGCGGGAGTTCGCCCTCCGGTCCGATCTCGTCTTCTTCAGCGCGGCTGCGACGGGCGACCGCGCCCCCTCGGTGATGCGGGAGATCGTGCGTGAGGGCCGTGCCGGCACGGTCGTCGCCACGGACGGCGCGGCGGGGTCCTACATCCTCACCCGAGACGGAGGCCCTGATCCGGTCCACGTTCCGGCGACGGTTCCGCCGGCGCCGGTGGTGGACAGCAACGGCGCGGGCGACGCGTTCGTCACCGGGTTCCTGTACGGACGGCTCGACGGCCGGGACGCCCTCGGGTCCGCCCGTCTGGGCGCGGTGGCGGGCGCCTTCGCCTGTACGGCTCCCGGCTCGAGCGCCATGATCGGCCGCGAAGCCCTGCTGGCGGCGGACGGCGGCGGTTCGTAGCCGTCGCGGCGTGCGCGCGTGCCCCGGCGGTCCGGACTCACCGGCCCGCCGGGGCACGTACTGCGCGGCTGGAGCGCCGCTGTTTCCCGCCTGCTCCTACTTCAGATACGGGCCCGCTGTACCGATCCTGCCCGGCCCGTTCAGCACGTAGACGCGCATGTTGCCCTTGCCGGGGGCGGCGACGGTGAGCTTTCCGTCGGTGACGACCTGCGTGTCACCGGTGACGGCGTCCTTGTAGGTGCCGTTGGGGATCCCGGTGTACGAGGCCCCGCCGGTGACGGTGACGAGTGCGAAGCTGTCCGTCGTCCCGCTGGTGTAGCGGCGCTTGTACGCCATCTGTCCGGTGATGCCCTCGGTGGAGTACTGGCCCATCTGCAGGGCGGGGACGGCCCTGCGGATCTCGTTGAGCCGCTGGACGTGCTTGACCAGGGGCTTGGCCAGGGTGTTGGCGACCTCACCGGTGGCGGAGTCGACCTTGGAGAACTCGGAGGACGTGACGTCGCCCGCGAGGTGGTCGCCGTAGTAGGCGCGGCCGGTGGTGGCCAGCGGACAGGTGGGACCGCAGTCGATCTTCTTGCCGGCCTGGAACTCGATCTCCGATCCGTAGTAGAGGGTCGGGATGCCGCGGAAGGTCCACATCAGGGCCATGTTCTCGGCCCAGGCGTCGGTGCCGCCCGCGTAGCGTTCGCTGCTCTTGTTGGGGCCGTAGTCGTGGCTGTCGACGTAGACGACGTTGTACGTGGCGTCGTTCGTCGAGTCGTCGGAGTCCTTGCCGTTGTTGAACGCGTTCGGGGCATCACCGAAGTTCATGTGCATGCGCATGTCGATGATGTTCATGCCGGAGAACTGGCTGTGGTCGGGGGTGTGGTAGCTGTTCCCGTCCAGGAACGCGTTGGTGGAGGTCGGCTGTGCCCCGGTGCCGAGCTTCTCCTCGTAGTCGTACATCTCGAGCGCGGCCTTGGCGTCGTCGGCGTCGTACTCCTTGCGCTCCTTCCAGGTGAAGAACTGTGCGGAGTGGTTGACCGAGCCGCGGTTCCACTTGTCGTTGACGAACGCGCCGACCTCGCCGAAGACCATGAAGTTCTTCGCGGCCTCGGCTCCGAACTGCTGGGTGACGCGCTCCAGGATGGCGGGCAGGAAGCGGCGGTTCCAGGTGGTGCGCGGGATGTGGACCGCCGTGTCGATCCGGAAGCCGTCGACGCCCATGTCGATGTACTTGTCGTAGGCGCCGATCAGGTAGTTCTGGACGGGCGCGGACTCGGTGTTGAAGTCGGCCAGGTCGTCGTGAAGCCAGCAGGAACGGGAGTCCTCGCCCTCCCAGTTGCCCAGCCAGCAGTTGTGGTAGTACTGCTTCGGGAACATGCCCGACGTCGGGTTCGGCCACTGGCAGTTGTAGATCCGGTAGCCCTCCGGAGAGGTGTACTGCGTGGGCTTGCCCCAGTCCACACAGGTGTTGCCGGCCGGTTCCGCGGTCGACCACAGGTCGCCGTTGTAGTACGACTTGCCCGTCTTGGGGTCGATGGTCAGGCCGTCGTACTCGAAGCCGTCCTGCTTCTCGTCGTAGTACCAGCTCCACTGGCTGTCCCGCACGCCGTAGACGGTCGGGGTGAAAAGGCCCTTGGCGCCCCAGCGCGAGGAGTGGTTGTAGACGACGTCCTGGTAGATCTTGATGCCCTTGGCGTGGGCGGCGTTGATGAGGTCCTGGTACGAGGCACCGGCGGACTCCAGGCGCGGGTCGACCTTGTAGAAGTCGTACCCGTGGTAGCCGTGGTAGTCGTAGTCCGACCGGTTGAGGACGACCGGGGTGATCCAGATGGCCGAGAAGCCGAGACCCTTGATGTAGTCGAGCTTCTTGACCAGCCCCTTGAAGTCCCCGCGGAACATGGGGTCGTTATTGGCCGCGTTGCCGGACTTCACGTCCTGGTTGCCGCCCCGGTTGTTGCTCGAGTCGCCGTCGTTGAAGCGGGCGGTCAGGACGAAGTAGATCGGGTCCTTGCGCGGATCGGTGCCCAGCGGCTTGCCCTGGGCCGCGGCCGGCGGCTTGTCCCCCGTGGTCGCCTTCGCCGGCGCGGAGGCGGCGGAGGTGTTGCCCGCCGCGTCGGCCGCCTTGACGGTGTAGGTGTAGGCGGTGTTCTCCTCCAGGTTCGCCTCGGAGAACACGGTCGAGGTCACGTCCGTGACGACGCTGCCCTTCGTGCCACCGGTCCGGGTGACCTGGTACGTGGTCACCTTCTTGTTGTCGGTGGAGGGTTCCCAGGTCACCACGGTCCCGACCCCGTCGGCCTTGGCCGTCACGCCCGTGGGTACGGTCGGCGCCTCGGTGTCCGCCGGTTCGGCCACGCACGGGTCCTTGGCGTCCTTGACGACGGCCCGGTCCTTCACAGTGCTGACGCCGGACGGGATCGTGTAGTTGCCGCCGTTGTTGTTGTCCCAGACGCCGTTGCCGTTGTTGAACGCCGCCTGCATCGAGGCGGCGGTTGCGAGATCGACCGTCTTCTTCACCCAGCCGGTGCAGGCGGGTTCCATCCCGACGCCGGGCACCGCGGTCCAGGAGCCGCCCGCGGGCTGGTAGTGCAGGTTGGTGGTGGTCCATCCGACGGTGGCGGTCGAGTAGTACACCGTGGCGGTGGTGGCGGCGCTGTCGGTGGGACTCGGGCTCGGCTCCGGGTCGGTGCCGCCCGCGCACGGATCGCTGTGGGCCACGACCCCGTCCTTGACGGTGATGTTCCCGGTGCCCAGGTCGTAGTTCTTGCCGGCGTTGTTGTCCCAGACGCCCGAGCCGTTGTTGAAGGTCGCATCGAGCCCCGCGGCGGTCCCGAGCGGCACGGTCTTCTTGACCCAGTCGGTGCAGGCGGCTTCCATCGCGACACCGGGCACGGTGGTCCAGGAACCGCCGTCCGGTGCGTAATGCAGCTTGTACGCGGCCCAGTTCTTCGTCTTCGTGTAGTAGAAGACGGTGGTGGAGTTCTCGGCTGCGGCGACGGGCCGCGCGTCGAGGCCACGGCTCGCGGGCAGCGCGGTCAGCAGACCGAGCACCGCGGCCGCGGCCGTGGCTGCCGCGAGCGGGCGTCTCAGCAGCCGGTGAGGGGTGCGTTTCATCGGTGTCTCCAGGGAAGGGCCACGACAGCGGCACAGCCGTGGCGTCCAGGGCACAGGGATCGGGGACCTGCGCCGTCCCGCCGGAAACCCTGACGCGCCTCAAGGTCCGAGCGATGGGAGTGCGTTCCGCCTGAAAATTCAGCCGGAATTTTGCTGCAATCTCTTGCAGGCAGGAAGTTACCGGCACATGACAAGGCCGTAAAGAGGCCCGGCACCGCCCGGCACGCTCTCCTCAAGCGGAGGGTCGCATTCCCCCTCCGGACGGCCGCCCTCGGCCCGCCCGGCGGACCGCCGCCCGCTCAGAGCGGCACGGTCAGCTGCGCCCGCAGATGGGCGCGCAACACCCCTGCCATGTCCGTCGTGCAGCCACTGAGGAGCCACTGCGTCTGGAGCCCGTCCATCAGCGCGACCAGCTGCTGCGCCGCCTCTGCGGGGTCGATCCCGTCCCGCAGGGCCCCCGCGTCGCGCGCCTCCCCGTACGAGACCGCGGTGGTCCGCACCAGATCGCGGTACCGCTCGACGAAATAGGCGTGCGCCGGGTGCTCGGCGGAGGTGGCCTCGGCGGCGAGTACGGAGAACAGCTCGACGATCCCCCGCCGTTCCGTGTTCAGCACGGCGAGGTCGACCAGCCGGCGCAGGCAGTCCACACCGCTGGGTTCGCCGACGGAGAACCACTCCCCGTCCACCTCGTCCCGGTGTTCGAGAACCGCGAGGAGAAGCGACCCCTTCGTGGGGAAATGGTGCAGCAAGCCCGGGTGCGAGATGCCGCAACGCGTCGCGATCACACGCAGCGAGGCACCGCGGTAGCCGACCTCACCGAACATGGCCATCGCCTGGTCGAGGATCTCCTCGCGCTTGGCGCGGCCCTTCGCGTAGCCACGACGCGCCTCACCCGTCACTCGCCACTCTCCCGGTCCGTCGGACGGCACCCCTGCGTACCGTCTCGCCCTCATATACTTACCACCCGGTCGGGATTCAGCGTACGGTGGCTACCTGCGGCTGAGTTGTGCCCGTGCCGCGCCATCCCGCCGACGCTGTGAAAGGAACTCCCGTGGGCTCCTCCCTGCCCTACCTCGACCCCGCACTGTCCGTCCCGGAGCGCGTCGCCGACCTCGTCGGCCGGATGACGCTGCCGGAGAAGGTCGGCCAGATGCTCCAACTGAACGCGAAGGACGGGGTGCGCAGCCTCATCGAGGAGATGCACGCGGGTTCGATCCTCCACGCCTCGCCCGACCGGGTCCTGGAGGCGGCCGCGCTCACCGAACGGACCCGGTTGCGGATCCCCCTGCTCGTCGCGGAGGACTGCATCCACGGCCACTCCTTCTGGGAGGGGGCCACGATCTTTCCCACCCAGCTCGGCATGGCGGCGACCTGGGACCCGGAGCTGGTGGAGCGCATCGGCCGGGCGACGGCCGTCGAGGTGGCCGCCACCGGCGTGCACTGGACGTTCTCGCCGGTCCTGTGCATCACCCGGGACCTGCGCTGGGGCCGGGTCAGCGAGACGTTCGGCGAGGACCCCTTCCTCATCGGCGAGCTCGCCTCCGCGATGGTGCGCGGCTACCAGGGCGACGGACTGGACGACCCGACGGCGATCCTCGCGTGCGCCAAGCACTTCGCGGGGTACTCCGAGACCCAGGGCGGCCGGGACGCCAGCGAGGCGGACATCTCGCGGCGCAAGCTGCGTTCATGGTTCCTGCCGCCGTTCGAGCGGGTCGCCCGCGAGGGCTGCCGGACGTTCATGCTCGGCTACCAGTCCATGGACGGTGTACCGGTCACGGTCAACAACTGGCTGCTGAACGAGGTGCTGCGCGGCGAGTGGGGTTACACCGGAACCCTGGTGACCGACTGGGACAACGTCGGCCGCATGGTGTGGGAGCAGCATGTGTACGCCGACCACACGCAGGCGGCCGCCGCGGCGGTCCGCGCGGGCAACGACGTGGTGATGACGACACCCGCCTTCTTCGGCGGGGCGCAGGAGGCGGTGGCGGCGGGCACGCTCGACGAGGCGGAGATCGACGCCGCGGTCCGGCGCATCCTCACGCTCAAGTTCGAGCTGGGTCTGTTCGAGAATCCCCGCCACCCCGACCGTGAGCGCCAGGCCGCGGTCATCGGCAGCGCCGCCCACGCCGGGCTGAACCTCGAGGCGGCGCGCCGCTCGCTGGTGCTGCTGGCCAATGACGGCACGCTGCCGCTGGCCGGCGGGTTCGATGCCGGTCCCGGCGGCCGCGCGGTCGCGGGTGCCGGATCCGCGCCGCGCACGGTCGCGGTCATCGGGCCCAACGCCGACGACGCGCAGACCCAGCTCGGCGACTGGGCGGGCTCGTCGGGGCAGGCGGACTGGCTGCCGGACGGTCATCCGCGCGCCATGATCCGTACCGTGCTGGACGGGTTCCGCGAGCAGGTGCCGGACGGCTGGACCGTCACGCACGCCAGGGGCGCCGACATCCTCACCGTAGGCCCGGACCCGGAGGGCGCCTTCTTCCCCGACGGGCAGCCGCGGCCGGAGATCGTCGTCCCGGCGGAGCCGTCCGAGACCATGATCGCCGAGGCCGTCGCGGCGGCGGAGGCCGCCGACTACGTCGTCGCGGTCGTGGGTGACCGCATCGAACTCATCGGCGAGGGCCGCTCCACGGCGACCCTGGAGCTGATCGGCGGCCAGGTCGCGCTGCTCGACGCGCTCGTCGCGACGGGCAAGCCGGTCGTCGTGGTCGTCATCAGTTCCAAGCCGCTCGTCCTGCCGCCGTCCGCCCACAGCGCCGCGGCGATCGTGCACGCCTTCAACCCGGGCATGCAAGGCGGCACGGCCGTGGCCGAACTGGCCCTCGGCCTCATCGAACCGTCGGGGCGGCTGCCCATCTCCTTCGCCCGTCATGCGGGGCAGCAGCCGACGTACTACAACCAGGTACGCGGCCAGCACGGCACCCGCTACGCCGACCTGACGCAGCGTCCGGCGTTCGTCTTCGGCGAGGGTCTCAGCTACACGACGGTCACGTACACGGACCTGGAGGTGCTCACCGACGTTCTCGGCCGGGGTGACACGCTGCGGGCACGCGTCGTCGTCCGCAACGCCGGTGAGCGTCCCGTACGGGAGACCGTGCAGGCCTACATCAGCGACACGGTGACCTCGGTGACCTGGGCGGAGAAGGAGCTCAAGGCGTACCGCCAGGTGTCGCTGGCACCCGGTGAGTCCCGGGAGGTCGTCATCGAACTGCCGGTCGCCGACTGCACGCTCGTGGATGCCGAGGGCAGGCGGATCGTCGAGCCCGGCGCTTTCGAGCTCCTCGTCGGCCCGTCGTCGCGCGACGACGCGCTGCTGCGGGCGGGCTTCACGGTCAAGGGCTGAGGCCCACGTGCACCGGGCGTCCGGTGGCGGCTGCACACCGGCACGTCCGCGTGCGGCCGCCACCGGATAGTCCAACCGGGGCCCGGCAGCGCCCCGGCGGCATGTCGCCGGGGCACCCCGCCGCATGCCGTCTACTGTCACCGGCACGGAACCTGGGAGCGGGTGACGTTGCGGTATCGGCGCTGTGCGGGCCTCTCCGGCGCCGCTCTCCCCCTCGATGACGACGTCGCTCATGACGAAGTACGGGGAGTGGCATGCCGGACGTAGAACAGCGCCGACGGCCGGGGGTGGCCGCCCTCATCTGCGGCCGGCGCACCAAATGGCTGGTCGTGGCGTTGTGGCTGATCGTCCTCGTCGTGGCGGCGCCGCTCGCGCAGAAACTCACCGACGCCCAGGACAACGACGCCACGTCCTGGCTGCCGAGCAGCGCGGAGTCCACCCAGGTCCTGGAGAGTTCGAAGGACTTCCGGCCCGAGGTCATCACCGCCATCGTCGTGTACGCCCGCGAAGGCGGCCTGACCGGGGCGGACCGTTCCCGGATCACCGAGGACACCCGGCAGTTGCGTGCGCTGCACGCGCACGGCGTGCGGGGTGCGCAGACCCGTGGGCCCGTCTACGACCAGCAGACCGCGCCCTCGGCCGCGCAGGTCTTCGTGCCCGTCACGATGGGCGAGGAGGGCTGGGAACAGATCGGCCCGGCGGTCGACGACATCCGGGAGATCGTGGGGAAGAGCGGCGGTGGTCTCGCCGTGCACGTGACCGGCCCCGGCGGGGTCACGGCCGACTCCGCGGAGGCCTTCTCGGGCATCGACTCGACGCTGCTGTTCGCCGCACTGGCCGTGGTGATCGTGATGCTGCTGATCACCTACCGCAGCCCCACCCTGCTTGTGCTGCCCGTGATCGCGGTCGTGGCCGCGCTGTTCAGCGCGCAGGCGGTGATCTACCTGCTCGCCGCGCACGCGGGTCTCACCGTGAACGGCCAGAGCGCGGGCATCCTCACAGTGCTGGTGTTCGGCGCGGGCACGGACTACGCCCTGCTCCTCGTGGCCCGCTACCGGGAGGAACTGCGCCGTCACGAGGACCGGCACGAGGCGATGGCCCGGGCGCTGCACCGGGCCGGGCCGGCCGTGCTGGCGAGCAGCGGCACCGTGGTGCTCGGCATGCTGGTGCTGCTGGTCGCGGAGATGAACTCGACGCGGGGGCTCGGGCCGGTGGCCGCGATCGGTGTGGCGGTCGCCCTGGTCGCCATGCTCACGCTCCTGCCGGCGCTGCTGGTGATCTTCGGCCGGTGGGTCTTCTGGCCGGTGATCCCGCACTTCGGCTCGGCCGAGCCGACCGAGCGCGGCTTCTGGGCGCGGATGGGCAAACGGCAGGCGCGCCGCCCCCGCACGATCTGGATCATCACCGCGCTGGTGCTGGCCGCCCTGTCGCTGGGGCTGACGCAGCTGCGCGCCTCCGGTCTCAGCAATGCCGACTCGTTCACCGGCAAGCCGGACTCGATCACCGGCCAGGAGGTCCAGGACCGGTACTTCCCCGGGGGCAGCGGCGATCCCCTGGTGATCGTCGCCGCCGCCGACCGAGCCGCCGCGGTACGGGCCGTGGTGGCGACGACCCCGGGCGTGGTACCCGGTTCGGTCGGCACGCCGCCCGGAGCCCGGCCCGAGGCGAACGGCCAGGTCATCTTCGAGGCGACGATGACGGATCCGGGCGACAGCGACGCGGCCAAGGACACGGTGGAACGGGTCCGCGACGCGGTGCACCGGGTGCCGGGGGCCGAGGCCCAGGTGGGCGGCAGCACCGCCGCCCTGGTCGACATGGACGCCGCCACCCGGCACGACAACCTGCTGATCATTCCGCTGGTGCTGCTGGTGGTGCTGATCATCCTGGGACTGCTGCTGCGCGCGGTGGTGGCGCCTGTGCTGCTGGTCGCGACGGTGGTGCTGTCCTTCGCCGCCGCACTCGGCATCAGCGCGCTGGCCTTCCGCCACGTCTTCGACTACGCGGGCGAATCCACGGACTTCCCGCTCTTCGTCTTCGTCTTTCTCGTGGCTCTCGGTATCGACTACAACATCTTCCTGTCGACGAGGATCCGCGAGGAGGCCGTCCACCAGGGCACCCGTGCGGGCGTGGTGGCAGGTCTCGCGGCCACCGGTGCGGTCATCACCTCCGCCGGGCTGGTGCTCGCGGGCACCTTCGCGGCGCTGGGCACCCTGCCGGTCGTGGTCTTCGCGGAGATCGGTTTCGCGGTGGCCCTGGGAGTGCTGCTGGACACGTTCGTCGTCCGGTCCGTCCTCGTCACGTCGCTCTTCCTCGACATCGGTCCCCGTGTGTGGTGGCCGAACCGCCTGGCCCGCGAGGACGGAGAGGCTCGGGCGGAGGGGGCCCCGACGACGAAGGCGTAGGCGAGGGCCGACCGGATTCCCGGGGCACGGACAGGGCCGTCAACTCCGCGGACCGGGGCCTTCGCGGTCGTCCCTGCCCGGCGGCTGCGCGTCCCGCACCGGAGCGGTGCCCGCGGCCTCTGCCGCCGGCTCCCCCACCGGTCCCGCACCGGGCATCGCCCCGTCTCCGCGCAGGCGTTCCAGGTCCGAGGGGCGCACCTGGATGACGATCAGGGCGATCAGCGCGGCGACGACGGCGAAGATCGCGGCGACGACGAACGCCTGGGAGACACCGGACGCCAGGACCTGGTCGCCCCACTGCCCCGGAAGCTCTCCCGTCCTGCGGAACTCCGCCAGCTGGGCCGGTGACGCCTCCGCCAGGAACTTGGGGACCTGGTCGGTCGCCTCGTTGCGGCTCGCCGTACCGAAGACCGTGACGAGGATGGACAGGCCGAGCGATCCGCCCACCTGCTGCGTGGTGTTGAGGATGCCGGAGGCTGCACCGGCCTCCTTCGGCTCCACCCCGGAGACGGCCATCAGCGTCAGCGACACGAACTGCAGGCCCATGCCGAGGCCGAAGACCAGCACCGGTCCCAGGAGACTGCCCAGGTACGAACTGTGGACATCCGTCTGCGTCAGCCATCCCAGGCCCAGGGCGGCGAGAACCGCGCCGGTCACCATGAAGGGCTTGGGTCCCCACTTGGGAAGCAGCTGGGAGGCGATGCCCGCGCCGATCGCGATGATGGCGCTGATCGGCAGAAAGGCGAGACCCGCCTTGAGCGGGCTGAAGTTCAGGATGTTCTGCACGAACAGGGTCAGGAAGAAGAACATGCCGAACATGGCCGCGGCGAGGCTCAGCATCATTCCGTACGTGCCGGCACGGTTGCGGTCGCGGAACATCCACAGCGGCGTGATGGGCTGCCGGGACCGGCTCTCGATCGCGATGAACAGGCCGAGCAGCACCACGGCCGCGGCGAAGGCAGCGAGGGTGAGGGTGTCGCCCCAGCCCTCCTCGGAGGCCCGGATGAAGCCGTAGACGAGGCACACCATGCCCAGGGTCGCGGTGAGCGCGCCCACGAGGTCGAAGTGTCCGGGATGGCGTTCGGACTCCCGGATGTAGCGGGGGGTGGCCAGCACGATCAGCAGACCGATGGGGATGTTGACGAAGAAGATCCACCGCCAGTCGAGCCACTCCACCAGCACCCCGCCCGCCAGCAGGCCGATGGCGCTGCCGCCCGCCGATACGGCCGCGAACACGCCGAACGCCCTGTTGCGTTCCGGGCCTTCGCGGAAGGTGGTGGTGATGAGCGAGAGTGCCGTCGGCGAGGCGATCGCGCCTCCGACGCCCTGGAGGGAACGCGCGGCGAGCAGTTGCCATGACTCCTGGGAGAGGCCGCCGAGCAGGGAGGCGAAGACGAAGAGGGAGACGCCGAACATGAAGACTCTGCGGCGGCCCAGAATGTCGCCGAGGCGCCCGCCCAGCAGGAGCAGCCCGCCGAACGTCAGCGTGTACGCGTTGATGACCCAGCTCAGGTTCTCGGTCGAGAAGCCCAGCGAGGTCTGGATGTGCGGGAGGGCGATGTTCACGATGGTGATGTCGAGCACCACCATCAGCTGGCACGAGCAGATGACGAGAAGGGCGATCCCGCTGCCTCGTCCCTTCTTCGGGGACTCGGCAGCCCGTTGGGGTGTCGCGTGGGAGCCCGTCATGGGTTTGCTAGTCGCTCAAGCCGTCAGTGAACGCGATCGTTCACTCCCCCGACGGTAGCCCTGCCCGTGGGCCGCCGCCAATCGGGCTACGCGAACCGCCGGCCGACACCGCTCGCCGCACCGGCCACCCAGCAGCAGGCAGCCGCCCCGGTATGCGGCAGGTGCTGCTACGCCCGCGACCGGCAGCACACCACCGCCCACGCCGCCCGTCGCCCTTCGCTTGGCGCACGCCACGTCACCACGCGTGACAACGATGTCGGAAAGAGGTCTCAGGCAGCTGAAAACGCGCGGCCGCTGCCCCTGCCACCGGCCGGCCCCGTGGCGGGCGGCCGGGGCAGCCGATGCGGCCCCGGCCGCCCGGGACTCACTCGAAGGCCGCCGCTGCTTCCCTGAGCGCTGCCGCCACCGCCTCCGGGGAGTCCGGCCCCGGGCCCCCCGGGTGATAGGTCACCGATCGCAGCCGGCCCCGGAAGCGGAAGGAACGATGGCGCTCGAACAGCGGCCACGAGACGGGCGACTTGCGGTCGATCCCGACGCTGATGCCCTGGAACGGGGCCATGCCGATGAGCTGGTGCACACTCGGCGGGGTGGCCCGCACCTCTCCGTCGGCCTCCACCGTGAAGCTCCAGCGCAGGCCCCGCTCCGCCGCGGCCACGAGACGGAGCACGTGCCCGCCCTGTGCCAGGGGGCCCGCGTCGCTCTCGTGGAGCACGCCGTACTCGTTGTACGCGAACCGAAGCCGGCCGTCCTCGACGTACAGGCTGTAGCCACCGCCCTGGTCACCGTGCGAGACGAGTACCCCGTCCCCCGTCTCGTCGATCACGACGGAGATCGCGAACGAGCGGAGCGCGACCAGCCGGGAGGAGCGGTAGCGCTCCAGTTCCGGGGTGCCGGGCAGCAGGGTCAGCGGACGGGTCAGACGCTGCTCGGCTGGGTTGCGCCGGGCGAGGGCCCCGCTGCCGTCGGGCAGCGGGAAGACGCCGTTGCGCCAGGCGGCTTCCTCCCAGGCGGCGGCCAGCTCCTTGACGAGGCCGGGGCGTTCGGCGGCCAGGTCGTGGATCTCGGTCGGGTCGGTCCGTATGTCGTACAGCGCCCATTCGGAGTCGTCGTAAGGCGTGCCGGGGCGGTGGAGGGTGACGAGCTTGTGGCCGTCCCGGTAGAAGCTGCGGTTGCCGGTCATCTCGCAGTACTGCTCGGAGTGTGTGGAGCCGTGTGCCGCGTCGGCGAGCACCGGGGCGAAGCTCGCTCCGTCCGGCTCCTGGAGGGTGACGCCCCGCCGGGTGACGGGCCGCTCCAGACCTGCGAGCCGCAGCAGTGTGGGGGCGATGTCGGTGACGTACTGGTACTGCGTCCGCAGGCCGGGAGCGAGCCGTCCCTCTCGGGCCCCCTTCGGCCACGACAGCACGAAGGGGACGCGGACACCGCCGGCGTAGGTGTGGCCCTTGTAGAGACGGAAAGGGGTGTTGGAGGCCATGCCCCAGCCGCGCGGGTAGTGCACCAGGCTGCGCGGGCCACCGATGAGTTCCGGGTCGCGGTCGACGTCCGGGGTCCAGTCGCCGGGGAGCGCGGGGTGGTGGACGAAACGGCTGAAGTAGGAGCGGGTGCCTTCCGCGCCGCCCTCGCCCGTGCCACCGTTGTCGGAGGTGAAGACGATGACGGTGTTGTCGAGCTCGCCGAGCGCTTCGAGGGTCCCGGTGAGGCGGCCCAGGTTCCGGTCGATGTTGTCGACGAGCGCCGCGTACACCTCCATGTAGCGGGCGTAGAGCTTCTGCTGCTCCTCGGTGAGGCTCGCCCAGGCCGGCACGTCGAGTCCGGCCTCGCTGTTGCGGTCGGGCAGTTCGGTGCCCGGCGGCAGGAGACCGTCGGCGAGCTGCGCGGCGAAGCGACGCTCGCGCAGCACGTCCCAGCCCTCGTCGTAGCGGCCCCGGTGGCGGGCGATGTCCTCCTGCTTGGCCTGGAGCGGGCCGTGGACGGCGTTGTGCGCCAGGTAGAGGAAGAACGGCTTGTCGGGGTCGTGGGCACGCAGCGACTTCACCATGGAGATCGCCTGGTCGGTGATGTCGTCGGTGTAGTAGTAGTCGTCGGGGAACTCGTCGATGTCCAGCGGGCTGTTGTCGCGGACCAGCTGGTGCGGGTGGAAGAGGCTGGTGAGCCCTTCCAGGACGCCGTAGTACTGGTCGAAGCCCTTGCGCAGCGGCCAGTTGTCCCGGTCGTCGGCCGCGTTGGACGCCGAGTCGCGGACGAGATGCCACTTGCCGACGGCGTACGTGGCGTACCCGGAGTCATGGAGCAGTTCCGCGAGGGTGGGGATGTCGTCCGCGATCTCCATGCCGTAGCCCGGGAAGCCCGGGTCGGAGTTGGCGACCATGGCGTAGCCGACGCGATGCGGGTTGAGGCCGGTGAGGAGCGCGGCGCGGGCCGGCGAGCACAGCGGCATGGTGTGGTAGTTGCTCAGCCGTACGCCCGCCTCGGCCAGAGCGGTGAGCGTGGGGGTGGCGATCTCGGAGCCGAACGGGGCGATGTCGCTGTAGCCCATGTCGTCGACGAGGACGACGACGATGTTGGGCGCCTTGTGCCCCGGGCTGCGGGGCGGGGACCAGGCGGGTTCGGACTCGGCGAAGGTGCGGCCGATCCTGCCGGAGAAGCCTTCGTAGGGGTCGCGTCGGGTGCTGGGTGTCATCGGCGTGGGTCTCCGGGGTCGCTCGTCGAGGAGGAGGGCGTCGGGGCAGGCGGGAAGAGCCGGGCCAGTTCGTCGGCGAGGGCGGTGAGTTGGTCACGTCCGGGGTGCCCGGCGAACGCCGCGATCTGGAGCAGGGTGCCGGCTCCGCGGACGGTCAGCAGCTCGGTGTCCAGCAGGCCCGGCACGATGCGCCGGATCGCCTCGACGGCTGCCGGCTCGGCCAGCAGCTGCGCCAGCGGGGTACGGAGGTGGAGCGCGCCCTCGGTGAACTCGTCGGAGCGGGCGGCGGGTTCGCGGGCCCTGTCCGCTTGTTCGCGCTGGGCCGCGACCAGGAGATGGGTCTCGCACACCGCGCCGGCCTCGCGCGGGACGCCGAGCCTCTCGTACTGCTCGGCGGGCGCCTCACTCGCCGCCAGCCGCTCGACCAGCAGCCGGATCATACGCAGTTCGACGGTGTCGTCGACGAGTGGCTTCTCCTGCCGCGGGTCGGTTTCGAGGTCGAACAGGAGCGTGCCGAACCGCTGCGGCCCGAGCAGTGGGGAGGGGCTCGCCGCGATCTTGAGGGTGCGTACGCCCTTGGTGAAGGCGAAGGGTTCCGCCAGGGTCAGGTCCGACAGTTCCGCCGGGGTGAACCGGCCGCGGATCCTGGTCGGCATCAGGGTGTGTTCGTGCAGCGGCTGGTTGGTGTCGTCGTGGCAGGCCCGCATGTAGACGTACCGGCCGTCGGTGACGTTCACATGGCCGCCGAACATGCCGAAGAGCGCCGATTCCCGGGGAGGCCGTGACTCCGCGGTCTCGCGCAGCGGCCGGCCCTGCATGTCCGGGGTGCGGTCGGCCCCGAAGAAGTCGAGAAGGGTCGGGGCGAGGTCGATCGTCTGGACCAGCGCGTCGTCGCGGCTGCCCGCCCGCTCCGGGCTGCGCGGGTCGTGCACGAACAGCGGGGTGTGGACGAGCTCGTTGTACCAGGGGGTGACGACCTTCGCCCACCAGCCCTTCTCCCCCAGCAGATAGCCGTGGTCGGTGCAGACGATGAGCATGGTGTCGTCCCACAGGCCGTGTTCGTCCATCGCGTCGAGGACCCGGCCGAGCGAGTGGTCGCACATGGAGAGCAGCGCCGCGTACGCGTAACGGGCGTGTTTCTCCTGGTCCTTCGTCTCGGTGACCCTGTTGTAGTCGGGCCAGTCGAAGTGCGGTCCGCCGTAGTCGTGCGGGTAGAGGTCCTTGTAGTGGTCCTGCGTGAAGAAGGGTTCGTGCGGGTCGAACGTCTCGATCTGCACGAACCAGTTGTCCTCGGCGTGGTTGGTACGCAGGAATGCGAGGCCGGCGTCGAAGGTCAGGGTCTGGGGCTGCTTCGCCTCCGTGTCGAGGTACTGGCGGTTGACCCAGTCCTGACGCCACAGGTCGTTGCGGGTGGTGCGCAGGTCCTCGGGGATGTCGGGCTCCGCGACCTGCCCCTTCCAGGCGTCGCCCTCCTGGCCCCGGAAGAACTCCCAGGAGTTGTAGCGGCCGTGGTAGGTGGCGCCGCCGTCCTCCCAGTAGTGCTGGTGGTCGCTGACGAGGTGGGTGTAGACGCCGTGGCGCTTCAGGATCTCCGGCATCGAGTCGTCGAACGGTTCCAGCGGTCCCCAGCCCCGGTGCAGGAAGTTGTGGCGCCCGGTGTGCAGTTCGCGCCGGGCTGGCATGCACGGCATGGAGCCCGCGTAACAGGTGTCGTAGGTGACCGTGCGCCCGGCGAGGCGGCGGAAGTTCGGGGCGTGGATCCAGTCGGCGCCGTACGGCGGCAGAAGATGCCGGTTGAGGCTGTCGAACATCACCATGACGGCCTTCATCGGGTGGTACGTCCTTCCGCTGCGCGGGTGGTGACGCGGTCGCGGGCGCAGCGGAAGCCGCCGTGGCCGGTCGAGGAGTCGGGTGTGTTGTGGGACCGGGCGGCGACGCGGTAGCGGTTGCAGTACGAGGCGTGGCACAGGTAGGAGCCGCCGCGGATGACGCGTTCACCGGTCCCGTAGGTGTCGGCGCACCACTCCCAGACGTTGCCCGACGTGTTGTGGAGGCCGTATCCGTTGGGTTCGTACGCGGTGACGGGCACCGTGCCCGTCCGGCCGCCGGGCCGGTCCGAGCGGTGGGGGAACGGGCCGCGCCAGATGTTGCACATCTCGCGTCCGCCGGGGGCGAGTTCGTCGCCCCACGGGTAGCGGGCGCCGTCGAGGCCGCCGCGCGCCGCGTACTCCCATTCGGCCTCGGTGGGCAGCCGCAGCCCGGCCCAGTCGCAGTAGGCCAGGGCGTCGTCGTGGGAGATGTGGACAACGGGGTGGTCCGGCCGGCCGGTGATTCCGGAGCCCGGCCCCTCGGGCGCCTTCCAGGACGCCCCCTCCACTCCGAGCCACCAGGGTGCGCCCGGTACCCGGCCCAGGACGTGCCGCGCGGCCGCCGGGTCGACCAGGAGGTGGAACACGTAGGAGCTGCCGTAGCGTTCGGCGTCGGTGCGGTGGCCGGTGGCGTCGGCGAAGGCGGCCCATGCGGCGTTGCTGACCGCGGTGGTGTCGATGGCGAACGGGGCCACGGTCACCTCGCGCACCGGCCCCTCCCGGTCGGCGAGGTACCCCTCCCCGAAGGCGTCTCCCATCCGGAAGACGCCGCCGGGCAGTTCGGCCATGGCCCGGGGTCCGGCGGCCGCGGGGGTGGCCGCGCGGCGTACGGACGGCACCGGGAGCACTCCCGTACAGGTGCGGCCCGGGGTGCAGCACGCGTTCACGCCAGCGCTCCCGTCTTCTGCGGAGGTACGGCACCACGGGCGGCCGGGGGCACGGGTTCGGGGGCGGCGGCCAGCAGGGCGCGGGTGTACGGGTCGCGGGGGTGTTCGCAGACCTCGTCGGCGCTGCCCGTCTCCACGATCCGGCCCCGGTGCATGACCGCGATGCGGTGGCTGACCTGCCGGACGACCGCGAGGTCGTGGGCGATGAAGACCAGGGCGAGGCCGAGGTCGCGCTGCAGGTCGGTGAGCAGGCCGACGATCTGCGCCTGTACGGACACGTCGAGCGCGGAGACGGGTTCGTCGCAGATGAGGACGGAGGGTTCGGGGGCGAGCGCGCGTGCGATGCCGATGCGCTGGCGCTGTCCGCCGGAGAAGGAGCGCGGGTGCCGGTCGGCGACGGCGGGGTCCAGGCCGGTCCTGCTCAGCAGTCGCGCCACTCGCTCCTGGCGTTCGTTCCGGTCGCCGATACCGAAGGCGATCAGGGGCTCGGCAACGATCTCGCCGACCGTCATCCGGGGGTTGAGCGAGGCGTACGGGTCCTGGAACACCATCTGGACCTGACGCCGCACGGTGTGCAGGGCGCGCTTGGAGGGCCGGGTGATGTCCTCGCCGCGCAGTCGGATGCTGCCGCCGTCGGAGGCGTGGGCGTGCGCCAGCACCCGGGCCAGGGTGGACTTCCCGGATCCGGACTCACCGACGACGCCCAGGGTCTCGCCTGCCGCCAGGGTCAGCGACACGCCGTCGAGTGCGGGGACCGCGTGCCGCCGTGGGCCACGCCCCTTGTAGGTCTTGCGGAGCGCCTCGGCCTCCAGGACGAGGGCGCCGGGGGCGGGGCGGTCGATGCGGGTGGGCGGGGCGGGTGCGGGCAGCGGTTCGGTGCGCCCTGCGGCGGGCAGGCAGGCCACGTGCACGCCGCTCGCCGAACGGGTGAGCGGGGGCACGGCCGTACGGCAGCGGTCCTCGACGAGCGTGCAGCGGTCGGCGAAGGCGCAGCCCGCGCCGAGCAGGGTGAGGTCGGGCGGGCTGCCGGGGATGCCGGTGAGCCGGGTGCCGGACGGGGTGGAGAGGCGGGGCACGGCGGCGAGGAGCCCCGCGGTGTACGGGTGGCGGGGGCGGGTGAGCACCTCGGCGGTGGGGCCGTCCTCGACGACCGTGCCGCCGTACATGACCAGGACGCGTTCGCAGGCACGGGCGACGACGCCCATGTTGTGCGTGATGAGGACCAGGGCGGTGCCGGTCTCCCGGTTGAGGTCGGCGAGCAGGGTGAGGATCTGGTCCTGGACGGTGGCGTCCAGCGCGGTCGTCGGTTCGTCGGCGAGCAGGATGTCGGGTTCGCCGGCCAGCGCCATGGCGATGAGGATGCGCTGGCGCTGGCCGCCGGAGAACTGGTGCGGGTGGTCGTCGGCCCGGCGGTGCGGCTCCGGGATTCCGACCCTGTCCAGGAGTTCGACGGCGCGGGCCCGGCGGGCTGCCTTGTCGCGGCTGCCGTGTGCGCGGAGCACCTCTTCGATGTGGCGGCCGGCCGTCAGGACGGGGTTCAGGGCCGTCATGGGGTCCTGGAAGATCATGCCGATGCGGGAGCCGCGCACTGAGCGCAGCTCCTCTTCGGTGGCGGCGGCCAGGTCCCGGCCGTCCAGCCGGACCTGCCCGGTGGTGATGCGGCCGGTGCCGGGCAGCATGCGGGTCAGGGCGAGTGCGGTGGTGGACTTCCCCGAGCCGGACTCACCGACGACGGCCAGGGTCTCGCCCCGGTTCAGGGTGAACGAGACGCCGCGGACGGCACGCAGCGCCGATCCGTCGGGGGCGGTGAACTCGACGCCGAGGTCGCGGACCTGCAGCAGCTCCTGGGCGGTCATCGGCGTATCTCCCGGTTGAGCGCCTCGGCGATGAGAGAGAGGCCGAGGACGAGCGCGGTCACGGTGATCAGGGGGCCCGCGGCGAAGTTCGGGGCCTGCGCGAGATAGGGCATGGACTGGCTGAGCACGGCTCCGAGGGTCGGCTCCGGCGGCCGTACGCCGACGCCGAGGAAGCTCATCGCGCCTTCGATGAACACGGCGACGGTCAGGGAGACGGCGATCTGGACGATGAGCGGGTCGGCTGCGTTGGGCAGGATGTGCCGGACGAGCACCCGGCGGCCCGAACTGCCGCCGACCCGGGCGGCGGTCACGTACTCCCGCTCACGCTGGACGAGGATCCCGCCACGCAGCAGCCGTCCGAACGCCGGGATCTCGGCGAGTGCGATGACGATGACGACGGGGAGGCGGCCGGGGCCGAGGATCGCGGTGACGGCGAGCGCCAGGATCAGTCCCGGAAAGGCGAGGAGGAGGTCGAAGACCCGTTGCACGACGGTGTCGGCCACCGGGTGCGCGGCGGCGACGAGGGCGAACAGGCAGCCCAGTACGGCGCCGAGGGGTACGGCGACCGCGATGATGCCGAGGTCGGCCCGGATGCCGTAGAGCACGCGGCTGAGCAGGTCACGGCCGAGGTCGTCGGTGCCCAGCGGATGTCCGGGGGTGCCGAGGCCGGCGAGGCTCTGGCCGCTCTGGTCGGTGGGGCCGTGTCCGGCCAGGAGCGGCGCGAGCAGCCCGGCGAGGATCACGGCGCCGACCAGGACGAGGCCGGTGCGGGCGCGGGCGGTGGTCAGCGCGGTGCGGTAGGGGTGGCGGTTGCGGGTCCGGCCGGGCGCCTTGGAGGCGGCCGGGGGCGGGCCGGCGGTGAGGAGGTCGGTCGTCGAGGTCATGGGGGTTACTCCCACCTGATCCGGGGGTCGAGCCAGGCGTACACGAGGTCCGTGAGCAACTGGACGAGGACGAAGACGGCGACCAGGAGCAGCAGGAGGTCCTGGACGACCGGGTAGTCCCGGCGCTGGAGGCCCTGCTCGGCGAGCTGCCCGAGACCGGGCCAGGCGAAGATCGCCTCGACGAGCACGGCGCCGCCGAGCAGGTGCCCCACCTGCATGCCGAGCAGGGTGACGACGGGCGGGAGGGCGTTCGGCAGGGCGTGGCGCCACAGCAGCCGGCGCGGGGCGACCCCGGCGGCGGTCGCGGTGCGGATGTAGTCCTCGGCCAGCCCCCGCTCGATGCCGTCCTTGAGGTAGCGGCCGAGTACGGCGGCACTGGGCAGGGCCAGGCAGAGCGCGGGGAGCAGCAGGTACTGCGCGGCGAGATCGGGGGCGCTCAGGAAGGCGATCCGGCCGCCCGGGGGCAGCACGCCGAGGACCACGGCGAACAGCAGCACGAGCAGGACCCCGCTGACGAAGGGCGGCACGGCCAGGGCGGCTGTCGTGGTGACCCGGACCGCGGTGCGGACCCATCGGCTGCGGGACGTGGCGCCGAGGACGCCGAAGGCCGTACCGAGCAGGACCACGAACAGGAGAGCGGCCACGGTGAGTTCCGTGGTGGCGCCGAGTCCGTCCCCGATCAGGTCTGCGGTCTGTCCGCCGATCGCGTAGGAGGGTCCGAGGTCGCCCGTGAGCAGCGAGCCGATCCAGTGGGCGTACTGGGAGAGCAGGGGTGCGTCGAGGCCGAGCCGGTCGCGGATCGCGGCGACGGTCGCCGCGTCCGCGTCGGGGCCGGCGAGGGTGGTGGCGGGGTCACCGGGGACGAGCCGCAGGATGGTGAAGATCAGGAAGGAGGCGGCGAGCAGGACGAGGAGGGCCGACGGCAGCCGGCGGATCACGTAGCTGCGCATGTCACACCAGGTAGGCGTTGTCGAGGTTGAGGTACGAGAACTTGTTGAGGGTGACACCGTGCAGCCCGTCGGCGGCGACCTGGACCTGTCCGCGGACGACCAGGTCGATGAGGAACGCCTCGTCGAGCAGGATGGAGGAGATCTTCTCGTGCTGCGCGTTGGCCTCGGCGGTGCTCGTCTCGGGCTTGGTCCAGGCCTCCTGCACCACCTCGGTGTACTCGGCGGACCGGTACTTGGAGGTGTTCTTCGCCTCGTTGAACGGATAGGCGCTCACGGCGAGCGTCGAGGGCTGGACCTGGGCGAAGCCGTGTCCCATGGTCCACAGGGCGGGCATGTCCTGGGAGATCAGCTTCTTCTGCCCGGTGGCCGGGTCGGTGGGCTGGAGCGTGACGCGTACGCCGACCTGCTTGAGGTCGTACTGGAGCGATTCGGCGATGGCCGTCTCGCTGGGCAACGCGAGGTGGAGCAGGGGCAGTTCCAGCTTGGTGTGCCCGGCGGACCTCAGGAGCTCCCGGGCCTTGGCGGGGTTGTGGGTGTAGTGGGTGCGGTGTGCTTCGGTGAAGGCGGGCGAGGACTTGGGCCAGGGGGCGGCGGAGGCGAGGCCGTAGCCGCCGAGGGTCTGGGCGAGCAGCCGGTCGCGGTCCACGGCCCAGGCGAGAGCCTGACGGACCGTGCGGTTGTCCAGCGGGGCGATGGTGGTGTTGACCCCGAGGTAGACGGCGCCACCGCCCGTGTCGTAGTCACTGATGGTGAGGTGCGGATCGCTCTTGACGACACCGAGGCTCTTGCCGGGCACGTTGAAGGAGAGCTGGGACTGGCCGGAGCGCAGCGACGAGATCAGCGCGTCGGCCTGGGGTATGACGCGCAGTTCGACACCGTCGAGATACGGACGGCCGGGCTGCCAGTACGTGTCGTTCCTGGTCAGGCTCAGACCGGAGCCGGGGCTCCATTTCTTCAGCCTGAACGGGCCGGTGCCGATGAGCTTCTTCCCGGTGACGGCGTCCTCGACGGTCTCCGAGTCGGCGATGATCATGAACTCGAACAGGTCGAAGAGGTTGTTCACGGGGTGTGCCAGCTTGAGCACGAGTTCGTGTTCGCCACGCTTCTCGAACCCGGTGACCGTGGCGGCGGTGGCCCGCAACTGCGCTGCGCGGACCGGGTTCTGAAGGTTCTTCACCGCGAAGATCACGTCGTCCGCGGTGAACTTGCGTCCGCTGTGGAACGTCACGTCGTCGCGCAGCCGGAGCGTGATGCTGCGTCCGTCCTTGGCGTACGTCCATGAGCGGGCGAGCTCCGGCTTCGGGCTGAGCCGGTCGTCGTAACGGGTCAGGGTGTTGAAGATCAGCCGGTGCTGGAGGGACTGCCCACTCTGGGAGAACAGCAGGGCGGGCGTGAAGTCGCTGTTGACGGCGACGTTGAGGACACCGCCACGCCGGGGTGCGGCGCTCGCGCCCTTCGGATCGGACGAGGCCTCCGACACCGCCGAGCGGCAGCCCGCCAGGCCCAGTCCGAGGAGCAGGGTGCCGCCTCCGGCGGCGCGCAGGGCGGAGCGCCGGGAGGGGCCGGGAGGCATGAGGGGGTACAGCTCGGTCATCGAAGCCTGCCTGTGACGGTGAGAGACGGTGAAGGGGAGGGTGCGGCGGGACGCGCTCATGCATTCGTTCCGCTGCGGGAGGAATTCAGGGCGAGGTGGTCCGACCCGAAGAAGGCACGGTGCGGAGGCACTTCGAGGCGTGTGGGATCAGCGCCGACGGGGTGCGAGCGTTCCGGTCGGAGCGGAGAGGGGTGTGGCGCGCCGCGTCAGGCCCTGACGCGGCGCGGACCTCGGGAGATCGGCACCGGCCGGAGATCCCGTTCCCCCGGTGAGGCGTCAGCGAGTCCCTGCGGACTCCGGGACGGGACCGTGGAAGAGACGGCCCGGATCAGCTGCGGACGGCACAGACCGCGCTGGCCTGTCGACAGAGGTCGACGTGCCTGCGGGAGACGAGGCGCTTGTCCGGGTTCACGGGAGCAATATGACAGTGGCTTCGCCGGACGGTCAACCCGGTCTGTCCGGATCCTGGTACGAAGCCCCCTCCTGCCCCGAAGCGGCCGCTATCTCGGAGATGCCGTCAGGGGGCTCCTGAACAGCGGGTTCAGCAAGGTGGTGCCCGCCGCGACGGGGATGACGGCCGTCCCGGCATGCGGACTGACGATCCGTTCGGGATCGCGACAGACATGGGAGTGGTCCACCGCGGCCCCCCGGATCTCCTCCAGATAGTCCGGGTTGAGCAGGCTGGAGTGCTCGGTGACCACGACCAGATCGGGGTTGAGGACGTCCAGGAGCAGGGCCGTCGCCCGGCCGACCGCGCGGGCCCGTTCGCGCAGCAGCCGGTCCGCGCGCCGGTCTCCGGCCGCCGCGGCGTCGACCACCAGGAACGCGTCCGGTTCGGGCACGATCCCACGGCGCACGGCGGTCTGCCCTACGGCCGTGTTGGAGGCGGTGGCCTCCAGACAGCCGGACCGCCCGCAGGGGCAGACGACCGTGGAGTCGGGTACGGGCAGATGCGCCACATCACCGGCTCCGGACTCGGGACCCTGGTGGACCACGCCGGCGATGCCCAGAGCGGCGTCGACCACGTTGCCGATGAAGAGGTGCACCAGGCTGCGGCGTGCCGCCGGCCGGCCGAAGAGGATCTCGGACTGGGCGACGGCCCGGGCGTGATTGTCGATCCGCACCTCCACGCCGCCCAGTCCACGGGCGAGTTCGGCGGCCAGCGGCCGCTGGTGCCAGCCGAGCGCGTCATGCCGTACTGCTGTCCCGGTGGCCGGATCCACCCAGCCTCCGAGAGCCGCGCCCACACCCAGCAGACGCCGTCCGCGACCCACGTCGCCGAGAAACGCGCGCAGCTCCTCGACGATCCGGAGAGACAGCTCCCCCGGGGCGATGCCGTCGTGCGGGAGTGCGCGGCGGGCCAGCAGCCGACCGCGCAGATCCAGCAGGCCGAACGTCGAACCCGGTACGCCGATGTGCACCCCGGCCGCGACCGGCCCGCCGTTCTCCCCGGTATGCAGATCGACCGGAATCTGCGGCCTGCCGACTCCGCCGCTCGCCACGAGCTCGGGCAACTCCCGCACCAGGCCTAGGCCGACGAGGTCGGTGCACTGCCGGGACACGGCGGCCGGGCTCAGCCCGGAGAGATCGGCGATCGTCCGGCGCGCGACCGGCCCGTGGTCGAGCACGGTGCGCAGCACCGTGGCGGCGTTCGCCTCGCGCCGGCCGTCACCGGTCGCCCGGAAGACATGGGGGGTCGTGGTCATGAAGCCTTCCTCAGGTGTCATGGGGCCATCCTCAGGTCCTGCGACACAGGCACGGTCGCAACGTTACGGCGGCGTGAATTCGCCCCCGGGCTCGTGCCCGGCGCCGAAGCGGGGTCGGCCGAGTCTGTGGAACGACAGGAGAAGACGCAGCTCAGAGGTACTTTCACGAGGGCTGTCCGGAGGTCGTGCAGGCCCTGTGCAAGGGCCGATTGAACCACTGCCCGGGGCACCTCGGGGCAGGGAAGGGCGCTTGACGTGTGCCGTCGGGCGCTGCGAGTCTCCGGGACATGTTCGCGACGGCCGTTACCGATGCGCGGCCCGCCCGCGCCGGCCGCACCGCAATGCCGCCCGCGTGTCCGGGCCGCTGTACCGCCGCCTGACCAGGCGGCCCCGCACCGAACGCCTCACGGCCCTCCACCCCCGCTCCCGGACAGCCACCCGTCCGTAGGCGGACGCCACTCGGTCTATTACTTCCGCTCCCGAATTAATCAATGCGCCGTAGTCCGGACTCGATGATCGGCCGGCGTACGAGCCTGTCCTTCGAAGGGAATTCGCCATGACCTCCACAACCACCGCCCCCGCACCCGCCGTTACCGTCCAGAAGCTCGGCGGCCGCATCGGCGCCGTCATCTCCGGGGTCCGCCTCGGCGGGGATCTCGCCCCCGAGACCGTGGCGGCTGTCCGGGCCGCACTGCTGGCCAACAAGGTCGTCTTCTTCCGCGGTCAGGACCACCTCGACGAGGACAGCCACGAGGCGTTCGGGCGGCTGCTCGGCACCCCGGTCGCCCACCCGACCGTCCCGTCCGCCGACGGCCGCTACTCGCTGGGCATCGACTCCGACCACGGCGGCCGGGCCAACCAGTGGCACACCGACGTCACCTTCGTCCCCGCCTACCCGGCGTTCTCCATCCTGCGGGCCGTCGTCATCCCGCCGTACGGCGGCAACACCCTGTGGTCCAACACCGCTGCCGCGTACGCCGAACTGCCCGAGCAGCTGCGCACCCTGGCCGACAGTCTGCGGGCCGTCCACTCCAACGACTACGACTACGTCGCGGTGCGGCCCAACGCCCGGCCGGAGGCCCTCGCCAAGTACCGGGAGGTGTTCACCTCGACGAAGTTCCTCACCGAGCACCCGGTGGTCCGCGTCCACCCCGAGACCGGTGAACGTGTCCTGCTCCTCGGCAACTTCGTCCAGCGGATCAGCGGCCTGACCGGGAATGACTCCCGGGCGCTCGTCGATCTGTTCCAGTCCCACATCGAGCGCCCGGAGAACACGGTGCGCTGGGACTGGCAGGTGGGCGACGTCGCCATCTGGGACAACCGCGCCACCCAGCACTACGGCGTGGACGACTCCGACACCCACGAGCGCAAGCTGCGGCGCGTCACCATCGACGGCGACGTCCCCGTCGGCACCGACGGCCGCTCCTCCACACTCATCAGCCCCGAGGCGGTGCCCGACCCGTCCTTCGGCATCGCCTCCGGCGCCTCGACGGCTGCGGTCGCACAGACCTCCAACGCATGAGCGGGTCCCACCCGCACGGTGAGGCACCGGTCCCGGCGGGCGGCGCTGCGGCGTCGCCCGCCGGGGCGCCCCCGCAGGTGATCGTGATCCTCACCGACCAGCAGCGCTGGGACACGGCCGGGGTGCACGGCAATCGCGCGGGAGTGACTCCCGAGTTCGACCGGATCGCGCGCGAAGGCACCCTGTTCGAGCAGGCGATCACGTCCAACCCCGTGTGCGCACCGGCCCGTGCGGCGCTGCAGACCGGCCGCTTCCCGACCGCGGCGGGTGTCTTCCGCAACGGCCTGTCCCTTCCCCGGGACCTTCCCACGCTGGCCGGGGAGTTCGCGGCGGCCGGGTATGCGACGGGGTACATCGGCAAATGGCATCTGGCGGGCGAGGACCAGCCGGACGGACCGGTGGAAGCCGCCCGCCGGGGCGGCTACGAGCGGTGGCTGGCCTCGGACCGGCTCGAATTCACCTCGGACGCGTACCGCACGGTGGTGTACGACGAGGAGGGAACCGCCGTCCGGCTGCCGGGGTACCGCTCGGACGCCCTGATCGACGCGGCGATCCGTTTCGTGGCCGACCACCACGACCGTCCGTATCTGCTGTTCCTGTCGCTGCTGGAACCGCACCACCAGAACCCGACCGACGACTACCCCGCCCCGACGGGCTACCGCGAGCGCTACGAGGGGGCCTGGCTGCCCCCGGATCTCGCCGCGCTCGCACCGGGCGCACCCCAGGGAGGTGCGCACCGCCATCTCGCCGGATACCTCGGGCAGATCAAGCGGGTCGACGAAGGGGTGGGGCGGCTGCGCGACGCCCTGCGGAGCATCGGGACCGAGGAGGGCACCGTGCTGGCCTGGACGGCGGATCACGGCTCCCATTTCCGCACCCGTAACAGCGAGTACAAGCGCTCGGCCCATGAGGCGTCCGTCCATGTGCCGCTCGCACTCACCGGGCCGGGCTTCACCGGCGGCGGGCAGGTCCGGCAGCCCGTCGGCACGGTGGACCTGATGCCCACCCTGCTGGCGGCAGCGGGCCTCCCCATTCCCGACGGTGTCCAGGGGCGCTCCCTGCTTCCGCTGGCCGGCGGGGGCCTCGATCCAGGCCGGCCCGCCTCCGTTCTCATCCAGATCAGCGAGGACCGGGTGGGGCGCGCAGTGCGGACCTCACGGTGGAAGTACGTGGTGGACGCGCCGGGCGCGGACGCCTGGAACGATCCGGGCGCGGACCACTACACGGAGACGGAGCTGTACGACCTGGCGTCCGACCCCTACGAACTGGACAACCTGGCCGGGCTGGACTCGCACCGCGACGTCGCCGACGAGCTGCGAGGGGAACTGCTGGGCTGGCTCGACCGGATCGAGGACGCGAAGCCTGAGATCGAACGGGCGGCCGCACGCCCGTCGGGCCAGCGTCGCGCGGAGTCGTTCCCGGCCGGGGTGCCGTGGGACGGCGTGCGGTTCGGTCACCGCCCGCGCCCCTGACGGTCCGGTACCTTCGCCGCTGTCGCCCGGACGTCCCGGGCGACAGCGGCGGGAGCGGGTTCCTGCCGTGTCCCCGCCGCCCACCGTGCCGCCGGCCCCAGCGCGTACGACGCGGCGAGGAACGTCCCGCCGAGCAGCAGCCAGCCCGCCGTGCCCCGTCCGACCAGCAGCGCGGTGAGCAGGAGGGGGCCCAGTGTGCGTGCGACGGTGACGCCTGTCCCGAAGAAGCCCTGGTACTCGCCGACGCGCCCCGCCGGTGCCAGATCGAAGGAGAGCTGCCAGGAGCCCGCCGAGTGCAGCATCTCCGCGGCGACCAGCAGAACGGAGCCACCGGCCAGGGCCGTCACCGCCACCCACGGGGCGTCCGCCGCCGACATGGCGAAGACGAGGCAGACCAGGACCATGAGCGCGCCGGAGCGGCGAATGGCCCGCGCTGCCGTGGGGATCCCGTCCACGGAGCGGGCGGTTCGGACCTGGAAGAGCATCACGGCACCGGTGTTGAGCACGAAGAGGGCGGAGACCAGCCACTCGGGAGCCGACGTCCGCTCGGTGATCCACAGCGGCAGGCCGATGCTGAGCAAGGGCATGCGAAGGAGCAGCACGGCGTTGAGAAGTGCGACGACGGCGTACGGCCGGTCCCGCAGCACCACAAGTTCCGCGCTCGGGTCTCCGGGTGCCACCGCGACGGCGGGCAGCCGGAGCAGGACGAGTGCGCAGAGCAGGAAGCTTGCGGCGTCGACGGAGAAGACCGCGAGGTAGGCGGCCGTGGTTCCGGCGAACAACGCGAGGCCACCGAGTGCGGCGCCCATGGCGAGGCCCGCGTTGAGCGTCGACTGCAGGTGGGCGAGCGCACCGGTGCGCTCCTCCCTGGCGACCAGGCCCGCGAGCAGCGCCTGGCGGGCAGCGGCCAGTCCCGACTGCGCGGTGGCGTAGAGGCAGGCAGCGGCGAGGAACGGTGCGAAGTCCCGTACGACGAGGAAGGACGCGACCGCGACACCGGTCGCGAGGGCGAGCAGGACCGCCGTTCCCCGTGGGCCCCGTCGGTCGGCGATCCGGCCGAGGGGCACCCCGGCGAGGGAGCCGACCGCCCAGGCCACGGTGAGTCCGAACCCGATCCTGGCGGGGGCAAGGCCGACCACATGGGTGAAGTAGAGGGCCGAGGTGACGTAGTACGCGCCGTCACCGACGGAGTTCGTCAACTGGGCCAGCGATAGCGTGCGTTGAGGCCCGGCCGGCGGAAGTGGGTTCGGCATGGCGTTGACGTTACGCAGAGACCGGCTCCCCTGCGTGGGGCAATTCAGTGCCACCTGAGTGGGCCATTCCCGCCGGTCCCACTCAGCCGGAGAAGTCCCGGCGCACGTGCTGGTCGAAGAACCGCTCGACGAGACCGGAGGTGAGTACACCGGGCCGGTGCGGCGCGCGGTGGCCACGCCGCGTGGTGTGCACGGTCGTGGGCAGAGGGGGCGTCCGTTCCAGGGCTTCGCTGTTGAAGAATCCGTGTCCTGCCCCGTGGACCGAAATCAGGGTCGCCTCGCCGCCGGCGCGGTGCAGGGCGTCGAAGAGCCTTTGACTCTGCCTCGGCCCGACAAGGAGGTCCGCATCGCCGTGCAGGATCAGGAAGGGCACGGCCGGGCCCCCTGCATGACTCACCGGGCTTGCCTGGGCGGCGAGTTCGGGATGGTCCGTCGCCGGACCGCCGAGCAGGCCCCATGGCGGGGACGACGGGTCGATGTCGTTCAGGATGCCGCCCGGCAGGCTGTCGGCGTCCATGTGGGGGAGGTCGGTGGGGCCGTACCCGTCGACGACGGCCCGGACCGAGCTGGTGTACTCGCCATGCCCGCCGTTCCCTTCCCACACGGGGTCATCGCCGGTGAGCCCGAGCAGTGCGGCGAGGTGCCCTCCGGCCGAGCTTCCCCATACGCCGATGCGCTCGGCGTCCAGGCATCGGTCCCCCGCCACCGACCGCAGATAGCGCACAGCGGCTTTCACGTCGTGCAGTTGGGCCGGCCAGACCGCCGTGCGGCTCGACCGGTACTCGACGTCCGCCATGGCGTAGCCGCGCTGGGCAAACAGCCGTCCCAGGTGAGGGCCCATTCCCCGGGCGGCCCGCTGCCATCCGCCGCCGGGCAGCCAGATGACGACGGGACGCGGACCGGGCACCCCCTCGGGCAGATACAGGTCCAGCATCAGCTCACCGCCGGTGTCGGGCCTGGAGAAGACCAGGCCGCGCACCACGGTCACGGCGGGTGCGGGGGCCGTCTCTCCCGGCGGCGAGGTCGAGGCGAGGCCCTCCACGTAGGTCTGCATCAGGGTGGCGTTGCGGCCGCGCTGCGCCGCGTCGGCCCGGTCGTCCGCCTCCGTGCGCGGGCTCACGCTCCCTCCCACTGCTGCCCCGGGGCGGGAACGTTCCGATAGCGGGTGAACGCCTGCCGCATCCGGTCCGGGGAGGGGACGAAGGGCGCCGTCGGCACGTCCCGTTCCTCCGTCAGCTCGCCCAGTGCCTGGAAGAAGCGCTCGAACCCGCCGGTGGAGACGCCGAGGATCTTGTTGTACTCGCCCTCGGTCCGGTACGAGTGGACGATGCCCGCGGGTACGTATCCGAAGTCGCCGGGGCGCAGCAGTCTGCTCTCCTGGCGCCCGTCAGGGTGTTCCAGGAAGACGCGGGCGGCGCCTTCGACCACGTAGAAGATCTCGTGCACATCCTCGTGGGAGTGCGCGACGATCAGGTCGCCCTTGGGCTGGCGGGTGGTGAAGACCCCGAACTGGCCCTCCGTCTCGTCCGCCGACAGCAGGACCGTCACGACACTGTCGAACAGCTTCGACCGTTCGCCGTCTCCGTCCTCCAGGAAGAAGGGTTCGGGGCGTCCGGGAAGCACTCCTTCCCAGGACGGCTCGGAGCGGCGGTCGGGGACTCGATCAAATGTCACAGTGGCCTCCAGGAGGTGGGTGCGCGTGTGATCGAGTCTGCTGAAGGTCCGCTCGGGGAGCCATGACCTGTTGCCTCAAGCATCATGAGGGCGAAGCTAACCTTGCAGGTCAGAAAGGTTACGGGTGCCTTCCGGTCTCAGCGTTCACCGGACCGCCGGGTCTCGCGGCGCGCCACGCGTACCGCGAGTTCCTCGATCGCCAGGACCGCCGGGGACGGCGCCCTCGCCGACCGCAGCAGGTAGACGGTGGCGTCGGGCAGTCCTCGCACCGGAACGAACACGACACCGGGCCGGGGCGAGGCGGAGACCGCCCCGGCACCGGCGATGTTGACCCCGAGGCCGGCCGAGCAGATGTCGAGGACCTCCTCGAACGTGCCGGCCACGTACGCCACCTTGGGGGTGAACCCGTCGCTGCGTGGCAGTCCGAGCCAGTCGATGAGTGCCTCGTCACCCAGGGCCGCGACGAAGTGCTCGTCCGCCAGCTCGTCGACGGTGACGCTGTCCCGGCCGGCCAGCGGGTGGCCGGTGCCGACCACGAGAACCCTGCCCTCGGTCCAGAGCGGCACCGCGTGCAGGCCGGGGCCCGAGGGGGCTGCCAGGGCCGGCGCGAGAACCACGTCGACCAGGTCCGTCCGCAGCGCGGTCAGGGAACCGTCGAACCCGAGGCGCCGGATCTTCCATCGTGCGGCCGGAAAGGCCCGCGCCGCTTCGTTGAGGATGACGGAGCCGATGCGGCTCCCGACGACGAGGCCGACGCGCACCGCCGCCCCGCCCGAGCGTCGCTCCTCGGCCCAGGACACGACGTCGTCGAGAGCCGCGATGGACCGGCGGGCCATCGGCAGCAGTTCGGACCCCAGCTCGGTGAGTTCCACGCGCCGGGCGTCCCGCCGGAACAGCGGCGCGCCGAACTTCCGTTCCAGTGCCGCGATCTGCCGGCTCAGCGACGGGGCGGAGATGCGCAGACGCTCCGCGGCCCGGGCGAAGTGGAGCTCGTGCGCCACTGCGGCGAAGTACCGCAGTTGCTGGACCGTGAGATCCACGGGGATCCTCCTGGGGACGTGTCTACGGCAGGGGCAGGCCCGCGTAGTTCTGCGCGAGTTCGGCAGCGGCGTGCGGGGATGCGGCGATCCGGTCCAGCTGCGAGATCTGCAGCCGGGTGTCGAAGCCGCTCTGCTCCGGGTCGGTGTGGAGCGTGGTCGTCATGAAGTACGAGAAGTGCTCGGCCCGCCACACCCTGCTCAGGCAGGTGTCGGAGTAGGCGTCCAGCAGATCGGACGATCCGGTCGTGTGCAGACGCACCAGGGCGCGGGCCAGCACGACGACATCGGCCGCCGCCAGGTTGAGCCCCTTCGCCCCGGTGGGCGGGACGATGTGGGCGGCGTCTCCCGCGAGAAGGACGCGGCCGTACCGCATGGGTTCGGTGACGGAACTACGCATCGGCAGAACGGACTTCGATGTGATCGGACCGCGCCGCAGCGTCCAGTCCCCGTCGACGGCGAAGCGGGTGTCGAGTTCGTCCCAGATCCGCTCGTCCGACCAGTCCGCGGGGTCGGTGCCGTTCGGCACCTGGAGGTAGAGCCGGCTGACTTCGGGCGACCTCATGCTGTGCAGCGCGAAGCCGCGCGGCGAGTGGGCGTAGATCAGTTCGTCGCAGGACGGCGGTACGTCGGCCAGGATCCCCAGCCAGGAGTACGGGTACACGCGGTCGTACGTGCGCCGCACTCCGGCGGGGACAGCGGCCCGTGCGACACCGTGGAATCCGTCGCAGCCCACCACGTAGTCGCAGGTGAGCACCTCGTCACGGCCCTCGTGGGTGTAGTGCACGGTCGGCCGGTCGGTGTCGGCTCCTTCGACCGACGTGACCTCGGCACCGAAGAAGAGCGGTGCGCCGTCCGCCAAGTGAAGCGCTATGAGGTCCTTGACGACCTCGGTCTGGGCGTAGACCCATACCCGGCGGCCGCCGGTGAGCGAGGGGAAGTCGATGCGGTGGGCCCGGCCGTCCCAGCGCAGCTCGATGCCGTCGTGCACCAGGCCCTCGGCGTCGAGACGACCGGCGGCGCCTGCCTCCCGGAGCGCGTCGACGGTGGGCTGTTCGAGGATCCCGGCGCGCTGACGCCGTTCGACGTACGCCCGGTCGCGGCTCTCCAGCACCACGCAGTCGACACCCGCGCGGTGCAGCAGCCGGGCGAGCAGGAGTCCCGCCGGTCCGCCTCCGATGATCCCTACGGTCGTGTGCATGGGCTACTTCTCCTTGGCGGCGTGGGTGATTTCGGCGAGGATCCGGTCCGCCGCGGCGAACGCGGCGTTGGCTGCCGGCACACCGCAGTAGACGGCTGCCTGGAGCAGGACCTCCTGGACGTCCTCGGGGGTGAGGTCGCCGCTGGCGAGGGCGGCCCGCAGGTGCATGGCCAGTTCCTCGTGGTGGCCGAGTGCCACCAGGGCGGTGAGGGTGAGGCAACGCCGGGTCCGGTGGTCGAGCCCGGGCCGGGTCCACACCTCGCCCCAGGCGTAGCGGGTGATGAAGTCCTGGAACACGGCGGTGAAGGGTGTGGTCCGGGCGACGGCCCGGTCGACGTGCGCGTCGCCGAGGACGGCGCGGCGTACGGCGAGACCCGCGGCGCGGCGGGACGCGTCGTCGGTGGCGACCGGCGTCCCGGGCGCGAAGTGGTTCAGCAGTGCGGCAACCACGGGAGCGGGCCGTTCGACGTTGGCCAGGTGGGAGGCGCCCGGGAGTTCGAGCAGCGTCGCGCCCGGGATCGTGTCGGCCAGTGCGCGGGCGTGGGCGACGGGGGTCGCAGGGTCGTCGCGGCCTGCCACGACGAGCGTGGGGGCGGTGATCCCGCCGAGCTCACCGCGCAGGTCGTAGGCGGCGAGGGCGTCGCACAACGCGGCGTACGCCTGGGGGTCGACGCCGCGCAGGTCCGCCAGTGCGGCACGGGCCACCGGGCTGCCGGCGAAGTCCGCGGTGAACCAGCGGCCCGCCGCGGTGTCGGCCACCGGACCCATGCCTTCGGCCCGTACGAGGGCGGCGCGTTCGTGCCAGGCCTGCGGCTCGCCGAAGCGCGCCGAGGAGCAGACGAGCGCGAGCGAGCTGATCCGGTCGGGGTGGTGGACGGCCAGCCAGGTCCCGACCGCGCCGCCGAGGGACACGCCCGCGTACGCGAACCGCCCGATGCCGAGGGCGTCGGCAAGGCGGAGCACCTGTCGGCCCAGCCCGGCGACGCCGCTGCCCGCGGGGAACAGCGCGGCGGGGCTGGAGCCGTGCCCGGGCAGGTCCCAGCGGACCACCCGGTGGTCGCGGGCCAGGGCAGCGGCCTGTGCGTCCCAGACGGACAGGGTGGTGCCGAGGGAGGGTCCGAGAATGAGCGGCACGCCGGAGACGGGGCCGTCCACCTGGTGGTGGAGAAGTCGCCCGGTGGGGCCGTCGGATGTGTGCGCGGTGGTCATAGGGCTCCTGAACCGGCCGGTGCCGGGGGTGAGGGGTGCCTGGCGGCAGCCGGCGGACGTACGGGGCGGGGGTGTGCTGCCGCCAGGTGTACGGAGCGGGGGTGCACTGCCGCCGGGCGACAGTTGCGTGCCGGGACTCTCGTATGTGGTCTGCGCGTCATTCCGGGACGCTCTCCTCGCTGCGGCGGCGCAGCGCGCGGTCGACGAGGGGGCCGGCCGCCCCGGTGTATCCGGACGGGTCGGTGAGGGTCCTCAGCTCGTCCCCCGTCACCACGCCGGCCAGGGCGGGGTCCTGAGCCAGGGCTTCGTGGAGGGGGATGCCCTCACGGGCTGCGCGGGCGGCGCCGTCGGTGACCGCCTTCCGGGCGGCGGCCCGTCCGAGCCCGGCCGAGAGGGCCGCGCCGAGCCGTTCGCTGACGATCAGTCCACCGGTCGCGTCGAGGTTCTCGCGCATGCGCCCGGGGTGGACACGCAGCCCTTCGGCCAAGGTGGCCGCCGCGTCCGCGGCTCCCCCGACGGTGCGCAGCGCCTCGCGCAGAGGCTGCCATTCGGCGTGCCACGCCCCGGGCGGGCGTTCGTCCTCGGCGGCGAGCGCACCGTAGAGGATCCCCGCGAGGGCGGGTACCTGGCGGGCTGCGGCGGCGATGAGGACGGCGCGGGCCGGGTTGGCCTTGTGCGGCATCGCGGACGATGCCCCGCCGGTGCTCTCGGAGACCTCGCCGATCTCGGTCCGGGAGAGGACGAGGACGTCCGCGGCGAGTTTGCCCAGTGCCCCGGCGGTGAAGGCCAGTGCTCCGCCGAGGTCGGCGACCGGGGTGCGCAGGGCGTGCCAGGGCAGCGTGGGCGCGGCGAGCCCGGCCGCGGTCGCGTACGCCTCGACGAGAACCGGTCCGGCGTCCCGGGCCGCCGCGCCGTCGGACGCACCGTCCTGGCCCGTGGTCCGACGGCCGGATTCCGCGAAGGCTGCGAAGGCCGCCAACGTACCTGCCGCGCCGCCCAGTTGGACCGGGAGCGCGGCCCGGACCGTCGTGAGCCGGTCGTGGGCGTCGAGGACCAGGCTGCGCCAGCCCGCCACCTTGAGACCGAAGGTGGTCGGCACGGCGTGCTGGGTGAGGGTGCGTCCCGCCATCGGAGTGTCACGGTGCTCGGCTGCGACGCGCGCCAGGGCGGTGGCGGCCCGGTCCAGATCGGCCAGGATCAGGCGCAGGGCCTCGGCCGCCACCAGCATGGCGGCGGTGTCGAGGATGTCCTGGCTGGTGGCGCCCCGGTGGACGTGGGCGGCGGCTTCCGGGGACCGTTCGGCGACGGCGGCCGTCAGGTCGGCGGCCAGCGGGATGACCGGGTTGCCGCCCGACCGGGCTCGCAGGGCCAGGGCGCGTGGGTCGAACCGGGCCGTGTCGGCCGCGGCCGACGCGACGGCTGCCGCCGCGCCGGCGGGTGCGTGGCCGAGCGATTCCTGGGCGCGGACGAGCGCCGTCTCGGCGTCGAGCAGCGCGCGTACGTACGCCGCGTCACCCGTCGCGTCCTCGACGCCGGTTCCGGCGCGGACCGGTGCCAGCAGGCCGACGTCGGCCGCCGCGTCGCCCGAGCCCGCCGTGGCGGGCGAAGTCGCCATTCCGCGCGAAGGCGCCGTGCCGGCCGAAGTCGGCGCGTCAGCCGCAGTCGCCGCGTCAGCCGCAGTCGCCGCGTCAGCCGAAGTCAAGGAAGACCGTCTCCTCATGTACGCCGTCGTACTGCAGGCGGATGTCGAATCGGTGGACGCCGGTGTCCTCCGGCGTGGTGAGGAGCGTGGCCCTCCGCTCATGGGGAAGCCCGGCGAGGAGCCGGTCCTGGGCGAGGCCGGCGGCGTCGTGCAGGTAGGCACGGGTGTGCAGGTGGTGCGTCAGGCCGCGGGCGAAGACGACGAGAGCGAGATACGGGGCTCCGCCCGGCGGCAGCGTCGTGACGGTGTAGTGCCCGTCGGCGTCCGTCGCCACCCTGCCGAAGCCGGTGAACGCGACGCCGTTGCGGCCGATGACCGCCCCGGTGACGGGGTCGCGGCGCAGGGAGCCGGGCGCCCCGTGCCGGGAGCCGTCGGGGGCGGGCTGCCACACCTCGACGAGGGCGTCCGGCACCGGCTCACCGGCTCCGTCGAGGACGTGGCCGTGCAGGACCACGGCGCCGGGCCGGCCGGCCGGTGCGATGTCCCCGCCGCCCGGGAAGGGCAGCGCGTAACCGTAGAAGGGCCCTACGGTCTGGGACGGGGTGGGCGGCAGCTCCATGGTTTCGGAAACGGCTGCGGAAGCGGGTGCGGAAGCCGGCGTGATGGCCGGCGTGGTCGCGGACATCAGCGGCCCTCCTCGATCCAGGTGGCGGACGGGCCGTCGAGGACGATGTCCCAGCGGTAGCCGAGTGACCATTCGGGGGTGGAGAGCTCGTGGTCGTACGCCGCGACGAGCCGGCCGCGGGCGGCGTCGTCGGTGACGGACTGGAGGATCGGGTCGTACGCGAAGAGCGGGTCGCCCGGGAAGTACATCTGGGTGACCAGACGCTGGGTCAACGCGTTCCCGAACAGGGAGAAGTGGATGTGCGCGGGTCGCCAGGCGTTGGTGTGGTTGCGCCAGGGGTAGGCGCCCGGTTTGACGGTGGTGAAGGAGTAACCGCCCTGATCGTCGGTGAGGCAGCGGCCCACGCCGGTGAAGTTCGGGTCGATGGGTGCAGGGTGCTGGTCGCGCAGGTGGGCGTAGCGGCCCGATGCGTTGGCCTGCCAGATCTCGACGAGCTGGCCGCGCACGGGGCGGCCCGACCGGTCGAGGACCCGTCCGGTGACCGTGATCCGCTCGCCCAGGGGCTCGCCGTGGTGCTGCCGGGTGAGATCGTGGTCGAGTTCGGTGATGTCGGTGACGCCGAAGACGGGGCCCGACAGCTCGACGGCCTCCGGGTCGGCTCCCACGGGGATCAGCGGCCGCTTCGGGTGTCGCAGGGTGCTGCTGCGGTAGGGGGCGTAGTCGCGCGCGGGGTGCGGGCGCACGGGCGCGCCGCCGGCGAGTGACGTGGCGTAGTCCTCGCGCGCCGCGGTTATCTCGGCGGTGATGTCGGCCTGGGTCAGTGCGCGGGGGACGGCCGGGGCGGGTGGGGTGCTCATGGAGTGTCGGGTCCTTCCTGTGCGGGTACGGGGGCGGCTGCCGAACGGGAGTCGGGCATGGAGCGGCCGGACGCGGGCCGGGCCTCGCGGTCCGGTTCGGGGGCGGGCTGCTGGGTCTCACGTCGCGGTTCCGGGGAGGGACGGGTGGGCCTCACGATCCGGTTCCGGGGCCGGGGCGGCCCCGTCTCACGGCGTGGCCGACGCCGCGACGTGGACCGGTGCGGCGGTCCGGGCGAGCACCTCGGTCACGTCGACGCCCGGCGCGGTCTCCGCCAGGACGAGTCCGCCGGGCGTCACATCGAGCACGGCCAGATCCGTGATGATGCGGTGCACGCAGGCGCGGCCGGTGAGCGGCAGGGTGCACTCCTCGACGATCTTCGGGCTGCCGTCCTTGGCGGTGTGCGTCATCGTCACGATGACGCGGCGGGCACCGTGCACGAGGTCCATGGCGCCGCCGATCCCGGTCACGAGCTTGCCGGGGACGGCCCAGTTGGCGAGGTCGCCGCGGGCGGACACCTGCATGGCGCCGAGCACGGCCGTGTCGATGTGGCCGCCGCGGATCATGCCGAAGGAGAGCGCCGAGTCGAAGAACGAGGCGCCCGGCAGGACGGTGACCGTCTCCTTGCCGGCGTTGATCAGGTCGGGGTCGACGTCCTCGTCGTACGGGAACGGTCCGGTGCCGAGGATGCCGTTCTCGGATTCGAGGACGACGTGCACACCGTCGGGCAGGTGGTTGGGGATGAGCGTCGGCAGGCCGATGCCCAGGTTGACGTACTCGCCGTCGCACAGCTCGGCCGCCGCGCGGGCGGCCATCTCCTGGCGGTTCCAGCTCATCGGTGACCGTCCTCGTCCGGGGTGGTGCGTGGTGTCACGGTGCGCTGCTCGATCCTCTTGTCGGCGGCCTGCTCCGGAGTCAGCGCGACCACGCGCCGGACGAAGATGCCGGGCAGGTGGACGTGATCGGGGTCGATCTCGCCGGGCTCGACCAGTTCCTCGACCTCGGCGATCGTGATGCGGCCGGCCATGGCGGCGAGCGGATTGAAGTTGCGGGACGCCTTGTTGAAGACGAGGTTCCCGTGCCGGTCCCCCCTGGCCGCCCTGACCAGGGCGAAGTCGGTGCGGATGCCGCGCTCCAGGACGTAGGGGGTGCCGTCGAAGTCGCGCACCTCCTTGGCCGGGGAGGTGACCGCGACGCCGCCGTTCCCGTCGTAGCGCCAGGGCATTCCGCCGTCGGCGACGAGGGTGCCGACTCCTGCCGGGGTGTAGAACGCGGGGATGCCCGAGCCGCCGGCGCGCAGGCGCTCGGCGAGGGTGCCCTGGGGGATGAGTTCGAGCTCCAGCTCGCCGGCCAGGTACTGGCGGCCGAACTCCTTGTTGCCGCCGATGTACGAGCCGGTGACCCGGCTGATCCGGCCGGCGGCCAGCAGGACCGCGAGCCCGGACTCCTGCGCGCCGCAGTTGTTGGAGACGACGCGCAGGTCGCCGGTCCCCCGTTCGTGGAGGGCCGCGATCAGTGCGTCGGGGACGCCGCTGAGCCCGAAGCCGCCCACCGCGACCGAGGCGCCGTCCGGCACGTCGGCCACGGCTTGCGCGGCCGAGGCGACCACCTTGTCCATGGGACCGTCCCTCAGTTGTTCGCACAGTGAAGTTTCTTTCACTATTCTTGGCACGGAGTCTGCCGCCCACCCGGAACCCTGTCAACGGTCAGCGGCTCGCCTCTGCCGGCCGGACCGCCCCTCACCTGCCGCTGTTCACTACTGTGTCCCCACGACGCACGACGGAGAGCCCATGCCACCGCCCCACACGCTCCAGCAGACCGACACGCCGGCACCGGCCGAAGCCGTCGCCCCGCTCATGCGCGGGATCGCGGTCCTGCGCCGGCTCACCGACGAGGGCGGGACGATGAGCCCGAGCGCCATCGAGCGCGCCACCGGTCTTGCCCGGTCCACGGTCGACCGGATCACCGCGACCCTGGCGCGCATGGAGTACGTACGGATGGACGGCCGCGAGGTCACCCTCGCGCCGCGCCTGATGGAACTGGGCAACGCCTATCTCTCCGCACTCCGCCTTCCCTCGCTGCTCGGCGGGCGTGCCGACGCGCTCGCCGACGAACTCGACGAGTCGGTGTCCCTCGCGGTCGGCGACGGCGACGGCATCCGCTTCATCCACCAGGCCACCCGTCGTCGCGCGATGTCGCTGAGTTTCCGGATCGGCGATCTGCTGCCCGCCGAACGCACCGCCCCCGGACCGCTGTTGGCGGCCGGCTGGGACGATCGGCAGTGGCAGCGATGGAGGGACCACCGGGCCGCGGACCCGGAGGGGCTGGACTTCCCCGCCGTCCCCCCGCGCACGCCCTCGGACGAGAAGGAGTTCGCCGCGCGTGCGCAGCGGGCGCGCCACGACGGCTGGTCCCTGGACGACCAGTTGATCGAGCCCGGTCTGGTCGCCCTGGCCGTACCGGTCCACTCCCCCGGGGGCGAAGTGGCCTGCCTCGTCAGCGTCGTGAGCCACACCAGCCGGCACACCGCGGCCTCGCTGCGCGACACCCTGCTGCCCCGGGTGCTGGCCGCGGCCGCGGCCATGGAGCAGGACCTGCGGCAGGCACCGCCCGCCGTCACCCCGGACTCCCCCGTCGCACTGGCTTCCTGGACCGGGGCGTCGAAACAGGAGCTGGGCCGCGAGTTCAACGAGTCGCTCGCCCGCGGCCTGACGGTGCTCGCCGGCTTCGGCGAGGGCCGGGACGCACTGACGCTGGCCGATGTCGCCCGGGCCACCGGGCTGGCCAGGGCGACAGCCCGCCGGGCGCTGATCACTCTGGAGCACCTCGGTTACGTCACCACGCGGGACCGGGCCCACTCCCTGACCCCGCGCGTACTGGCCCTCGGTTACCCGCCGTTGTCCCTCGCGACACTGCCGCACATGGCCCAGCCCCATCTCGCCGCGCTGACCCGGCAGGTCCAGGACTCGGCCTCACTCGCCGTCCTCGTCGGAGACGACGTCCAGTACACCGGGCGGGTCGCGACCCGGCGCATCATGAACGTCAACATCACCGTCGGTACCCGCTTCCCCGCGCACGCGACCTCGATGGGCCGGGTCCTGCTGGCCGCGCTGCCGGCCGCGGAGCGCGAGAGCCGCCTCGCCCGGACACGAGCGCACGCCCTGACCCCGTACACCGTCACTCGCCCCGACGAGCTCCGCGTCGCTCTGGACCGCGTGCGGGCGGACGGGTACGCGCTGGTCGACGAGGAACTGGAGGTCGGCCTGCGCTCGGTCGCCGTCCCCGTACACGACCGTCGCGGCACGGTCGTGGCGGCGGTCAACGTGGCCATGCACAGCAGCAGCCGCACTCCGGAGGAGTGCGTCACGGATGTGCTGCCCCACCTGCGCGCGGCGGCCGGCCACATCGAGGCCGACCTGCACATCACCGAGCGGTACGTGCGGGTCCCGGCGATGTGACCCCGCGGGCCGGGCGCACGCGGCGCTCGTTCAGGATTCCGTCAGGAGGGTCCCGGAGGGCCGCCCTGTCACCCCCGGAATGGACTTGCGGGTCCATTTTTGCCTTTCTACGGTGCACAGACCCGCCACGGTGAACGGACCGCGGCAACCGCTCCGGGAAGGGCGCCCCTCATGCACGCGATCCACATCGACCGACACGGCGGCCCTGAGGTCATGACCTGGACCGAACAGCCGGACCCGATCCCCTCCCCCGGCCAGGCACTGGTCCGGCTCGGCGCCGCCGGGGTGAACTTCATGGACGTGGGCGCCCGCTCGGCCGGCGCCCCCGGCTGGTCCGCCCCGACGGGCCTCGGCGTCGAGGGCATGGGGTACGTGACCGCGCTGGGCGACGACGTCGAGGACCTGACGGTCGGCGACCGGGTGGCCTGGTTCTACCACCCGGGCAGCTACGCGGAGATCCTGGCCGTCCCCGCAACCGTGCTGGTCAGGGTCCCCGACGACGTGGCGGACGAGACGGCGGCCGCGATCATGATGCAGGGACTCACCGCGAACCACTTCACCACCGAGACGTACGCGGTCCGACCGGGCGACACCGCCGTGGTGCATGCCGCGGCAGGAGGCGTGGGTCAGCTGCTGACCCAGATGATCAAGGCGCGTGGCGGCCGTGTCATCGGTCTGGTGTCCCGTGCGGAGAAGGCGGCCACGGCCGAGGAGGCCGGTGCGGACCACGTCCTGGTCTCCTCGGGAGCCGGATTCGAGCAGCGCGTGAGGGAGCTGACGAACGGAGAGGGCGCCCATGTCGTGTACGACGGCGGCGGAACCGCGACGTTCCGGTCCTCCCAGCTGGCCCTGCGCCGGCACGGGGTGCACGCCTACTACGGACCCTTCCTCGGCGTCCCCTCGCTCCCCGTCACCGATCTGCCGAACAGCATCCTGCTGACGTACCCGACCGTGCAGGACCACGTCCCCGACCGCGAGGCACTGGTCACCAGGACAGCGGAGGTGTTCCGGATGGTCCAGGAGGGGAAGGTCGTCCCGCGCATCGGCGGCCGCTACGCGCTGGCGGACGCGGCGCAGGCCCACCGGGATCTCGAATCGCGCCGGACCACGGGGAAGCTGCTGCTCCTCCCCTGACCCGCGTCCGACGGACCCCGCGGTTCAATGGACTCCCCGTCCGGAACAGGAGAAGCACCGTGCCGTTGACCCCCAAGGGCGCCGCGACCAAGCAGCGCATCATCGAGGGCGCCGCCGCCGCGATCCGGCGGCACGGCGTGTTCGCTCTGACGCTCGACGACGTCCTCGCGCTCACCTCGACGAGCAAGAGCCAGCTGTTCCACTACTTCCCGGGCGGGAAGGACGAACTGATGCTGGCGGTCGCCCGCCACGAGGCGGAGCGGGTGATCAGCGACCAGCAGCCGGAACTGAGCACCCTCACCTCGTGGCCCGCCTGGCGGAACTGGCGGGACAAGGTGGTCTCCCGCTACCGCGAACAGGGCCGGGAGTGCCCGCTCGACATCGCGGTGTCCCACATCGGATCAGCCACGGCGGGAGCGCAGGCCGTCGCCACCGGGCTGCTCGACCGCTGGCAGGGCGAACTGGCCACCGGCATCCGGCACATGCAGTCCATCGGGGAGATCGACGCGGACCGGGACGCGGACCGCTCGGCGGCGGCGTTGCTGGCCGGTATCCAGGGCGGTGTGGTGATCCTTCTTTCCACCGGCCGCATGGGACACCTGGAGGCGGCTCTGGACCAGGGCATCGCCGACCTGCGACGCAGGACAGCCGCCTGACTGCGCGCGTGCGGGAGCGGCACGGCGGGGCACGTGCGAAACCGGAGGACCGGAAAGCGGCACGGCTGCTAAGATCGTCACGCTTTTCAGCGTGTACCGAGGAGACCAGACATGGCAGGCGACGACGACATCTCCGGGTGATACCCGGATGTGATCGGCCACCGCGGGCGCCCCAGGGGCGCCGCCGCAGTGGCCATGTCGTTGTTCCCTTTCGGCCATTCCTCCGGGGCGGCAGTCCCTGCCGATCCCGGATTCACACGCGAGGTCCTCCGCATGTCCGACGCATCCATCATCTGCTCGAACCTCTCCTTCTCCTGGCCCGACGACACCCCTGTCTTCGCCGGCCTGTCCTTCACCGTGGGCACCGGCCGCACCGGCCTCGTCGCACCCAACGGGTCCGGCAAGAGCACCCTGCTCAAGCTGATCGCCGGGGAACTGCGCCCCGCCACCGGATCCGTCTCCGTGGGCGGCACACTCGGCTACCTCCCTCAGAGCCTCCCCCTGACCGGCGATCTGTCGGTGGCGGAGGTCCTCGGCGTCGACGCGGTGATCCGCGCGCTGGACGCCGTCGAGTCCGGCGACGTGGGCGAGGACCACTTCGCGGTCATCGGCGACGACTGGGACATCGAGGAGCGCACCCGCGCCCAGCTGGACCGGCTCGGGCTGGAAGGCGTCTCCCTAGACCGCGGCATCGGCACGCTCAGCGGCGGGCAGGTCGTGTCGCTCGGTCTGGCCGCCCAGTTGCTGAAGCGGCCCGACGTCCTGCTGCTCGACGAGCCGACCAACAACCTGGACCTCGACGCGCGACGCACGCTCCACGACACGCTGGAGGCGTGGAGCGGCACCCTCCTGCTCGTCAGCCACGACCGGGCACTGCTCGACCGCATGGACCGTATCGCCGAACTCAATCCGGGCGAACTCCGCCTGTACGGCGGCGATTTCACCGCCTACGAGGAGGCCGTGCGGGCCGAGCAGGAGGTGGCCGAGAAAAACGTCCGCAACGCCGAGCAGGAGCTCAAGCGGGAGAAGCGGGAGCTGCAGCAGGCCCGTGAGCGTGCCGACCGCCGTGCGAGCAACGCGGCCCGCAACCTCAAGAGCGCGGGCCTGCCGCGCATCTTCGCCGGAAACATGAAGCGGGGCGCCCAGGAATCCGCGGGCCGGGCGGGTCAGACGCACGCCGCCCGGGTCGGCGAGGCCAAGGCACGGCTGGACGAGGCGGGGCGCGCCGTACGCGACGAACAGCGCATCACCCTCGATCTCCCGGACACCGACGTCCCCGCCGGGCGCACCGTCCTGCTCGGTGCGCACATGCGGGTCCGCCACGTCGGCGGCCAGGAGCAGTTCGCCGGCCAGGGCGTCGACCTGACCATCAGGGGCCCCGAGCGCATCGCGCTCACCGGCCCCAACGGCGCGGGCAAGAGCACCCTGCTGCGCCTGATCAACGGCGATCTGGCGCTGGACGGCGGAGAGATCCGGCGGGCCGACGGGCGGATCGCCTACCTCTCGCAACGCCTCGACCTGCTCGATCTCGACCGCACGGTGGCCGAGAACTTCGCCGCGTTCGCCCCGCACCGGTCGGAGGCGGAGCGGATGAACCTGCTCGCGCGCTTCCTCTTCCGCGGCGACCGCGCCCACCTGCCCGTCGGGGTGCTGTCCGGCGGCGAGCGGCTGCGGGCCACCCTGGCCTGTGTCCTGTGCGCGGAGCCGGCCCCGCAGCTGCTGCTTCTGGACGAGCCGACGAACAACCTCGACCTGGTCAGTGCCGATCAGCTGGAGAGCGCGCTGGGCTCCTACCGGGGGGCGTTCGTCGTCGTCAGCCATGACGAGCGGTTCCTCGAACGGATCGGGGTGGACCGGTGGCTGAGGCTCGCCGACGGGAAGCTGGCGGAGACCGGAGCGCCGCAGACCTGACCCCCTGACGTACCTTCCTGGCCCGCGTCCGAGGTCCAGGGCCTCCCGTTCGGATCCGGCCCGATCCGAACGGGAGGCCCACGCACCCGGCGGGCCGACGAACGACCACGTTGGAGGCAACCATGAGCGACCCCACGCCCCCGTCCGCACTGCTCGCACACGACCTCGTCCGCACCCACGGTGCGCGGCGCGTCCTCGACGGGGTGTCACTCACCGCGTCCCCCGGCCACCGCATCGGCCTGATCGGGGAGAACGGGGTGGGCAAGTCGACCCTGCTGCGGCTCCTCGCCGGAACGGACGAGCCGGACTCCGGCCGTGTCACCCGGCCCGCCGATGTGGGCTTCCTGCGCCAGGAGATGGAGTTCGACACCGGCTCGACGATCGCCGACGTACTCGACGACGCCCTCCGCGAGGCCCGGGCGGACCTGGCGGAGCTCGACCGGCTCTCCGGGCTGCTCGCCCGCACCCCGCAGAGCTCCCCGGAACACGCCGCGCTCCTGGAGGCGTACGGCGGACGGCTCGAACAGGCCGAGGAACGTGAGACCTGGGACGCGGACCGTCGCGCCGCCGTCCTCCTCACGGGCCTGGGCCTCGCGACGCTGGCGCACACGCGGACGCTCGGCTCGCTCTCGGGCGGGCAGCGCGGCCGCCTGGCACTCGCCGCGCTGCTGGTGCGGCGGCCCTCCGCCCTGCTGCTGGACGAGCCGACCAACCACTTGGACGACGAGGCCGCCGCCTTCGTCGAGGAGCAACTGCGCTCCATGCCGGGGCCGGTGGTGATCGCCAGCCACGACCGGGCCTTCCTCGACGCCGTCTGCACGGACCTGATCGACCTCGATCCGGCCGTCGACGGTCCCGTACGGTACGGCGGCGACTACAGCGGCTATCTGAGCGAGAAGCGCGCCGATCGGGCCCGCTGGGAGCGCCGTTACGCGGAGGAGCAGGAGGAGCTGGAGGCGCTGCGGCGCTCGGCCGATGTGACCGCGCGCATGGTCGCGCCGGACCGGGGGATGCGCGACAACGAGAAGATGGGGTACGGACTGCGGGCCGGCCGCGTGCAGAGCCAGATCGCGCGCCGGGTCCGCAACGCCTCCCGCCGGCTGGACGAGCTGGAGCGCAACCGGATCGGGGAGCCGCCCCCTCCGCTGCGGTTCCGGTACACCTCGCTGGCCGGACCGTCCGAGCAGGGCACGCTCGTGTCCCTGCGCGGGGTACGCGTCCCGGGGCGCCTCAGAGTAGACCGCCTCGACATCACGGCGACCGAACGCCTGCTGGTCACGGGCGGCAACGGCGCGGGGAAGTCGACGCTCCTCGCCGTGCTCGCCGGGGCTCTCGCCGCCGAGGGCGAGGTGGGCCGGCGGCCGGGTCTGACCGTGGGGACACTCGCCCAGGACACGGAGTTCGCCCGGCCCGACCGTACCGTCCGGGAGACGTACGAGAAGGCGCTGGGCTTCGAACGGGCCGAGGCGGTGCCGCTGGTCTCGCTCGGTCTGATGCATGAGGGGGACCTCGACAAGCAGGTGGGCCGCGTGTCGGCCGGCCAGCGCCGCAGGCTCGCCCTGGCGGTGCTGACGGCGCGCCCGCCGCAGCTCCTGCTGCTGGACGAGCCCACGAACCACCTGTCCCCGCGCCTGTGCGACGAACTGGAGGAAGCCCTGGGCGCGGGTCCCGGAGCCATCGTCCTGGCCAGCCACGACCGCTGGCTGCGGAGGCGCTGGCAGGGGCGGGAGCTCCGGCTGCGCCCGGAGCCGATCGGCTGAGGGCGCCGTGGGGCAGGTCAGTTCACCGGTTCCTGTGCGGTGACCTCGATCAGCAGGGCCTGTCCCGGGTTGAGTGTCGGCATGGGCAGCCCCGCACCGGTCAGTACCGCGCCGGGCATCGGGAGCCAGTCCTTCACCGCCGCCCGGTACCAGGCGGGGGCGACGACCTGGTGCATGGAGGGCAGCCCGGCCTCCGTGCGGATGCGGACCCGGTAGGACCGGCCGGGTGTGAGGCCGGGGAGGCGGACGCGGCCCGACTGCCCCGGCACGGAGGTCGCCGTCCGCGCCCAGCAGTACAGCGCGGAGCCGGCGTCCGGTGCGACGACTCCGTGCAGGTACGTCGCGTCGTCGCCGAGGTCGGCCCTGACGACCCGACCGCCGTGGAGCAGCGCCCGTACCTCCTTGTACAGCGCCGCCCACCGGGTCAGCGTCTCCCGTTCCGCGGGCGTGCGGGCGGTCAGGTCGTCCTCGATGCCCGCGTGTCCGAACAGCGCCGTGATCAGGCGGAACGAGTCGTCGGCGACCCGCCCCGTCGTATGACTGCTCGGGCCGCCGACGTGGGCGCCGACGAGTTCGGGCGGCAGGAGCTGCCCCGTCCAGCGCTGGATGGACTGGCGCTCCACCGGGTCGTTGCAGTCCGAGGCCCACACCCGGTCCGTCCGGGCGAGGACGCCGAGGTCGACGCGTCCGCCGCCGCTGGAACACGACTCGATCTCCAGGCCGGGGCGGCGGGCCTTGAGGGTGTCCATCAGCCGGTAGAGGGCCCGTGTCTGGGCGTGCACCCCGGGCCGGTCGCCGCCGTCCGTCCCGCGGTGGACCGCCTCGTGCAGTTCCCGGTTGTGGTCCCACTTCAGATAGTCGATGCGGTATTCGGCGACGAGAGCGTCCAGCGACTCGAGGAGATACGCGAACGCCTCCTCGTGGGCCACGTTCAGCACGTACTGCTGACGCGAGCTCGGCCCCAGGCCCGCCGACGGGCCGAGGATCCACTCGGGATGCTCCCGGGCGAGACGCGACGAGAGGTTCACCATCTCCGGCTCCACCCAGAGCCCGAACTGCATGCCGTGGCCGTGCACCCGGTCCGCGAGCGGGGTCAGCCCCTGCGGCCACATCTGCGGATCGACCGTCCAGTCGCCGAGTCCGGCCGTGTCGTCGCGGCGGCCGAGGAACCAGCCGTCGTCCAGCACGAGCCGCTCCACCCCGACCGCGGCTGCGGCATCGGCCAGGGCGAGGAGGCGTTCGGGGCGGTGGTCGAAGTAGACCGCCTCCCAGGTGTTCAGGGTCAGCGGACGGGGCGACGAGGGATGTCCGGGCCGGGCACGGAGCATCGTGTGGAAGCGGCCGGCGAGACCGTCCAGTCCTTCGGCGGACCAGGCGAAGTAGCACTCGGGCGAGGTGTAGCTGTCGCCCGGGGCGAGCCGTATCTCGCCGGGTGCGAGCAGTTCGCCCCCGCCGAGAACGCCGCCGTGCACCCCGGCGCCTTCGGGCAGCCGCTCGGCCAGCCAGCGCTGGTTGCCGCTCCAGCCGACGTGCAGGGCCCAGACCTCGCCCGTACGGAACCCGAATCCGGGCACGCCGACCGTCAGCAGATGGGGTGCGTCCAGTCCGGGGCGTCCCCTGCGGACCTCGCGGACGTGGCCGGCGAAGGTGAGCGGGCCGCGCTGCGGGGAGCGTTCGCGGCACCATTTGCCGGTGAAGTCGAGGATCTCCTGGGCGCGGTTCGGCAGCGGGAGCAGCGCGGTGGTGGCCGCGAGGTCGTACGGGGCGGGGCCGGGGGCGTCGGCTGGGGAGGACAGCCTGGTCCGTACGCCCAGGACACCGGACGCGTCGAGCCGGTAGGTGAGCGTGAGGTCGAGCCCGGCGTCGGTGTCGCGGAGGGCGATGACGAGTGCGTCCGGGCTCTCTTCGGCACCGGTCATCGTGACGCGGGGTGTGGTGGCCGTCCCGGCCCGGTGGCCTTCGTGGGCGGGGGTGCCCGACCAGCCGTCGGCCTGGGTGGGCCAGACCGTGAACTGCCGCGGCTCGTCGAGCGCGCAGTGGAGCGAGGCCGCGTCCGCAGACAGCGCCAGGGAGGCGAGACCGTCATCGGTCAGCTCACCGAGGTCCTCGCCCCAGTGCAGGACGCGGGGCAGTGGCGCGCGGAGCTCGACGGCGAAACTCACCCCGGCCGCGCGCAGGTGTGCGATCCGGGTGGTGCTGCGGGTCATGCGGTGTCCTCTCGAAACCAGTGGGGCGGCGCCTCGCCTCGCCGCCCCGTTCGTGACCGGTCAGGCGTAGGGATCGAAGGGGATCCCGGCAGGCTTCGCCTTGTCGAGGTGGCCGGCGAAGTTGCCGTCCTTGAGGCCGAAGACCGCACTGCCGAAGTCGGCCTGCACCAGCTTCTCCCGGATGCCGGCGGGGTAGCCGTTCCAGCCGACCAGATCGGGGAACTGCCATTGGTGGTAGTGGTTCTCGGGCGGCTCGTCTCCCGTGGTCGCGCGGCGGAAGCAGTGCGTCCCTATGCCGTCCTTGTGGTAGACGACCTTGGGGTGCGTCCCGTCCCACAGCATCCCGTCCCGGCCGTACACGTTGAAGTCGCCGTGGGCGGAGGTGGAGACGTACTTGGCCACGTTGTCCTGCACCCACACCACGACGTGCTCCCAGTCGTGGCGGTGCCCGCCCAGGCCGCTGCCCGCCACGGCCTGGTCCTTCTCGAAGTAGAGGCCGTACATGATGGCGCACCAGCCGTTGTTGCACAGGGAGCGTGCGTAGCCGTTGGTGTTGTCCAGGTCCCAGGAGTCGTGGCAACTGCCGTTGACGGCGCCGGTGGTGTTGAGTCCGGGGGCTATGGCTCCGTCTGCTCCGATGGCGGGTGTCGGGTAGCAGCCGTCGCCGTCGTAGTCGAAGGCGGGCTGGAACGTCTGCTCCAGTCCGTCCGCGTTCGCGGGCAGGGCGCCCGGCACGGCGGCGAAGGCGCTGCCCGAGGAGGCGACGACCAGCGCCGCGGCGGCGGCCAGGGTGAGTGAGGCCTTGCGGAGCCGTCCTGTGTTCTTCACTGCTTCCTCCTGGTTCACGCCTGTCGGACTCGGCCATGCCATGGCATGCCCATGTCCAGGCTCGCGGAACCCCGTGGCCCGGTCGGGCGTCACGGATTGCGCAGTGATGAAGCGTCGGCCAACAGCTCTACGGCCAGGACCGGTCCGACGCGACCCGGGCCGGACCGTGCCGGACCCGGGCCTTGAGCCTTGAGCCGTGGACCTTCAGCCGTCAGCCGGGCGAAGTCGGGGACCCGCTCGGCAGCGGCGGCGCAGGAGCGCGAGGAGCGGCAGCCGAGCGTGCCCCTTGGCCGCTCGGCTCACCGCAGCGCCGCCCCCGGCGTACGGTCCACGTCGTGATGGATCGGCGTCCGCGCCCCCGTCAGCGGAGCACCCGTGCCGCCCCGGCGCTCAGCGACGATCTCCGCCGCGATGGACAGGGCCGTCTCCTCCGGCGTCCGGGCGCCGAGGTCGAGGCCGATCGGAGAACGGAGGCGGCTCAGCTCTCCCTCGCCGAGCCCGACTTCGCGCAGTCGCCGGTCCCGGTCCTCGTGGGTGCGGCGCGATCCCATCGCCCCGACGTACGCGACCGGCAGCCGCAGGGCCGTCTCCAGCAGCGGGATGTCGAACCTGGCGTCATGGGTGAGCACGCACAGGACCGTGCGCTCGTCGGTCGCGGTGCCCTTGAGGTACCGGTGCGGCCAGTCGACCACGACATCGTCCGCCTCGGGGAAACGGGCACGGGTGGCGAAGACGGGCCGGGCGTCGCACACCGTCACATGGTGACCGAGGAACTTGCCCGCCCGCACCAGCGCCGTGGCGAAGTCCACGGCACCGAACACGATCATGTGGGGCGGCGGCACGCTCGACTCCACGAACAGCGTCAGGCCGCCCGGGCAGCTCGTCCCGTCCTCCGCGATCTCCACGGTGCCGGTGCGGCCGGCGTCCAGGAGCGCCCGCGCCTCCGCGGCCGCCCTGCGGTCCAGGGCCGAACGCCCGTCGAGGCTGCCCTCGTACGATCCGTCGCCCCGGACCAGCAGCGCCCGGCCGAGCAGCCCGGCCGGCCCGCGCACCACCCGGGTGAGCGCCGCCGGCCCGTCGCGGACGGCCGCCGACAACGCCGCCCGCAGCACCGGCTCGTCGGAGCGCACGGGCGTGACGAGGACGTCGATGGCGCCGCCGCAGGTGAGTCCCACGGCGAAGGCGTCCTCGTCGCTGTATCCGAACCGTTCCCGTACCGTCCGGCCGTCCCCGAGGGCCTGGACGCACAGCTCGTACACCGCCCCTTCCACGCAGCCACCGGAGACCGAGCCGACGGCGGCGCCCTCACTGTCGACGGCCAGGGCCGCGCCGGGGGCGCGTGGCGCGCTGCCGTCGACCGCCACCACGGTGGCGACGGCGAACTCCCGGCCCTCCTCGGACCAGCGGTGCAGGGCCGCCGCGATGTCAAGCACCCCGGTCGTCCTCCCTGGCCCGCCCCCGTGCCTGTTCCGCCGCCGCGAGAACGCGGTCGGGACGGATCGGCAGGCGCCGGTGGCGTACACCCGTCGCATGCCACACGGCGTTGGCGATGGCGGCGGCGACGCCCACGATGCCGATCTCGCCGAGGCCCTTGATCCCGACCGGGTCCTCCGGGTCGTGGTCGTCCACCCAGTCCGCCTCGATGTGCGGCACGTCGGCGTGGGCGGCGACGTGGTAGCCGGCCAGATCGGCGTTGACGTAGCCGCCGGACGCCGGGTCGCGGACCGCCTCCTCGTGCAGGGCCATGGAGAGCCCCCAGGTCATGCCGCCGACGAGCTGACTGCGTGCGGTGAGCGGGTTGACGACGGTGCCGGCCGCGAAGATGCCGAGCAGTCGGCGTACCCGCACCTCGCCGGTGGTGATGTCGACGGCCGCCTCGGCGAACTGCGCCCCGTAGGAGTGCCGTTCCTTCTGCGCCAGGGCTCCGATCGCCTCGCTGGTGTCCGAGCGGGCGGTGATGCCCTCCGGCGGAATGGATCCGCCGAGCGCGAGCAGTTCCCGCAGTTCGTCCGCCGCGAGCCGCACCGCCCAGGCCCAGGAGCGCGTGCCCATGGAGCCTCCGGCGATCCACGCCGGGCCCAGGTCGCTGTCCCCGATGCGCACCCGGATGCGGTCGGGGCCGACCCTCAAGGCGTCCGCGGCGACCGAGACCATCGCCGTCCTTGCCCCGGTCCCGATGTCCGAGGCGTTGATCCTCACGGTGAAGTGACCGTCCGGCTCCGCGGTCACGGCGGCCGTGGACGCACCGACGCCCGCGGAGAAGGTGGCCGCCGCCATGCCGGTCCCCAGGAGCCAGCGCCCCTCGCGGCGCAGTCCGGGACGCGGATCCCGGCCGGCCCAGCCGAACCGGCGGGCGCCCTCCTCGAAGCAGGCGAGCAGACTGCGGCGCGCGAACGGCAGTCCCGACACGGGCCCGACCGCGGGTTCGTTGCGTGCGCGCAGCTCGATCGGGTCCAGGCCGCACTTCTCGGCCAGTTCGTCGACGGCCGACTCGACGGCGAAGGATCCCGGCGCCTCTCCCGGCGCCCGCATCCAGGTCGGGGTCGGCACGTCGAGCCGCACCAGCCGGTGCCGTGTGCCGTGCGCGTCGGCGTCGTACATGACGCGTCCCACACCGGCGCTCGCCTCGACGAACTCGTGCACGGTCGACGTGAGACTCAGTGCCTCGTGATCGAAGGCCCGCAGGCGGCCGTCGGTGTCGGCGCCGAGCTTGACCCGTTGCGCGGTGGGGCTGCGGAACCCGACCAGCGAAAACATCTGACGGCGGGTCAGCACAACGCGAACGGGGCGGTGGAGGAGCGTCGTGGCCATGACGGCCGCCACCTGATGAGGGGCCAGGCCCTTCGATCCGAATCCGCCGCCGACATGCTCGGAGCGCACCCGGACGGAGCCCGGGTCGAGGGAGAAGAGCGACGCGAGCTCGCTCGCCACCCAGAACGTGCCCTGATTGGAGTCGACGACCTCCAGCCGGCCGCCCTCCCACCGGGCCGTCGCCGCGTGCGGTTCCATGGAGTTGTGGTGTTCCTCCGGGGTGGAGTACTCCTCGTCCACGACGAAGGCCGCCTCCCGGAGCCGGGCTGCCAGGTCCCCCTTCGCCGTGTCCGCGTCGGGCATCGAGGCGGCGTCGGGGGTGTACGTACCGGGGTGCCCGGCGGTGAACCCCACGTCGTGCGCTTCCTCTTCGTAGCGGACCTCCAGCGCCTCGGCGGCCTCCCTGGCCTGCTCGGACGTCTCGGCGACGACCAGCGCCACGGGCCAGCCCATGAAGGGCACGCGGTCGTGCTGGAAGAGCCCGACGACCGGGTTGGGCCGTCCCAGGAAGCCCATGTAGCCGGTGTCGACCCGGGGTGCGTTCCCGTGGTGGAGCACGGTGAGCACTCCGGGCATGTCCCGGACGGGGCCGTCCTCGACGGACCGGATGCGGCCCCGCGTCACCGTCGACAGCACCAGCCAGCCGTGGGCGAGTTCGGCGAAGGGGATCTCACCGGCGTACCGGGCGGCGCCGGTGACCTTGTCCCGTCCCTCCACGCGTGTACGGGCGGAGCCGACGGCACCCGTCACCGCGGTGTTCTCGGTCGTCGTGGTCATCGGGCGGCCTCCTCGGCGAGTTCGGTGAGCACGGCCACGACGAGGTTGCGCATCAGGGTCACCTTGTAGCCGTTGCCGGGAAGGGCCTCGGCGGCCGACAGCTCGGCGTCCGCCGCCGCGGCGAAGGCCTCCGCGTCCGCGGGGCCGCCGGTCAGGGCCCGTTCGGCTGCGCGGGCCCGCCACGGCCGGGACGCCACCGCACCGAAGGCGAGCCGCACTTCGCGTACGACGCCGTCCTCGACGCCGAGCGCGGCGGCGACGGAGCCGATCGCGAACGCGAAGGAGGCGCGCTCACGCACCTTGCGATAGCGGGAGTGCGCGGCAACGGCGGCCGGCGGCACGGTGACACCGGTGATCAGCGCACCGGGCGGAAGGGCCGTCTCGATGTGCGGGGTCTCCCCCACCGGGCGATAGAAGTCGGCGACAGACAACTCGCCCGGTCCGTCGGCCGTTTCGTAGGAGATGACGGCGTCGAACGCCGCGAGTGCGACCGCCATGTCCGAGGGGTGCGTCGCCACGCAGTGCTCGGAGGCCCCGAGGATCGCGTGGTTGCGGTGCTCGCCCGCCACTGCGGGGCAACCGCTGCCGGGAGTGCGCTTGTTGCACGGCTTGGCCAGGTCGCCGAAATAGCCGCACCGGGTCCGCTGGAGCAGGTTCCCGCCGACCGTGGCCATGTTGCGCAACTGCCCGGAGGCTCCGGCGAGGAGTGCCTGCGTGAGGGCCGGGTAGTGGCGGCGCACCTCCGCATGGGCCGCCAGGTCGCTGTTGGTGACGGTCGCACCGATACGCAGCCCACCGTCGGGGGTGAACGCGATGTCGCCGAGGGGCAGTTCCTGGACGTCGACGAGGAGCGTCGGCCGTTCCACACCGGCCTTCATCAGGTCGACGAGGTTCGTGCCGCCTCCCAGGAAGCGGGCACCGGGTTCCGCGGCGAGCAGGGCCACGGCCCCGGACACGTCGAGGGCGCGCTCGTATCCGAACTCCCTCATGCCACAGCCTCCTCGGCCTCGGCGGCGGACACTTCCGCCGCGTGCGCCACGGCCCGCACGATCGACACGTAGGCGCCGCAGCGGCAGAGGTTGCCGCTCATCCGCTCACGGATCTCCTCGGCGGTGAGCGCGGGCACCCCCGCTTCGGGCCGGACGTCACCGGTCACCGCGCTCGGCCAGCCGGCCGCGTGTTCCTCGATCACCGCGAGGGCCGAACAGATCTGGCCCGGGGTGCAGTAACCGCACTGATAGCCGTCGAGGTCGAGGAAGGCCTGCTGCACCGGATGCAGCCGGTCGCCGTCGGCGACGCCCTCGATGGTGGTGATCGCGCGCCCCTCGGCCGCGACGGCGAGCTGCAGACAGGAGACGGCCCGGCGCCCGTCGATCAGGACCGTGCAGGCACCGCACTGGCCTTGGTCGCATCCCTTCTTGGTGCCGGTGAGATCGAGGCGCTCGCGCAGGGCGTCGAGCAGGGTGGTCCGGTGGTCGACGGGCAGCGTGAACTTTTCGCCATTGATGTTCAGGGTGATGGCACTGGACGTCGATGGGGCCATGATCAGCCTTCTTTCGCATTGCTTATGCGCGTCGAACGAGACGATCCCGGCAGCCGTGCCGGGAGGGCGATGCGGCTGGGTGAATGGGCAACCGGGCGCACCGGTCGGCCACACTGACCGGAAGTGCCGCTATGCTGCGAACAAGCGGACAGCTGTCCGCTTATCCGTCGAACCTAGCGGACGGCTGTCCGCTCAGCAAGGCCGACTCGGCCGTGTTTCCGGAAGGAGGGGGCGTGGACGAGGACAGGAGCACGCCCCAACGCCCGGACGCGCAACGCAATCGCGAGCGCATCCTGGCCGTCGCGCTGACCGAGCTGACGCGGACCGCGGACGCCGCGGTGAGCACGATCGCGAAGAAGGCGGGCGTCGGCCAGGGGACGTTCTACCGCAACTTCCCCAACCGCGAGGCGCTCGTCCTGGAGGTCTACCGCTACGAGATGCAACAGGTCGCCGACACCGCGGCCCAGTTGCTCGGGACCCGCCCACCCGACCTGGCCCTGCGGGAGTGGATGGACCGGCTGGCGCAGTACGCCATGGCCAAGGCGGGCCTGGCCGACGCTTTGCGCACGACCGCCAGCAGGTACGGCAGCCTGGCCCATCTGGGCCACAGTCCGGTGACCCGCGCCATTACGCTCCTACTGAACGAGAACGAGGAGGCGGGCACCATCCGTCCGGGCGTGACCCCCGACGACTTCATGCTCGCCATCGCCGGTCTCTGGCAGCTCGACCCGCACAGCGACTGGCAGCCGCGAGCCGCCCGCCTCCTGGACCTCGTGATGGACGGGCTGCGGGCCGGGGCGCCGGGCCCGGGCGCCGGCACGTAGCTGCCGGGACCGGGCGGCCCACGCCGTGGAAGCCGCTACCGTGCGGCGGCCCCGATGACCACCGTGCGCGCCCATGCGGGCGGCACGTCCGGAACGTAGTCGGCATCGTCCTCGTCCCACCCCTGTCCGTGCGCCCGCTCGAAGAGCCCCACCACCGTCCGGCACGGCGGCGGCGTGCGCGGCCAGGGCGTCTGCCCGTCGGTGAGGGCCACGATGACATCGGGCCGGGGCTGCGACCTGAGCGCCTTGGCGAATCCCGAGCGCAGGTCCGTGCCCCCACCGCCGACCAGCGGAATGCCCTCGGCACGGCACAGCGGGTGCACGACCCGGGTCGCCGCGTCGCACGACAGCACGGTGATCAGGTCCCGCCGGCCGCCCACGGCACGGGAGATGGCGGCGATCTCCAGCAGCGCGCTGCCCAGTTCGGTGTCGCTGACCGAGCCGGACGTGTCGACGACCACCGCCACCCGGGGAGGCCTGCGCCGCAGGCTCGGCAGCACGGCGCCGGGCACCCCGGCCGAGCGCCGCGCGGGACGGCCGTAGGTGTAGTCCTCGCCCGCCCCAGGCCCGGACGCCGCCGAGCGGACGGCCGCGCCCAGCAACTGCCGCCACGGCTGGGGCGGATGGAACGCGTCCTGTGCCCATCTCTGCCACCCCTTGGAGGCGCTCCCCGGCCGGCCGGTGATGCCCTGCGCCACCCGGAAGCGCACCGCGTCCCGTTCCTGTGCGCTGAGGCCCCGCGCACCGTCCGGCCCCAGGTCCCACTCCCGTTCCAGCCCGTCGGCGCCGCTGCCGCAGTCCAGCCAGGCCAGCTCCTGTGTACGGGGACCGAGCCGGAACCGGCGCAGATAGTCCTCCATGAGCTTCCCCTCGGGCAGGTCCAGGCCCGAGGGCTCGACCGCGCCCTCGGGCCGGACCAGTCCGTCGCCGAACACGTCGTCATTGATCTCGCAGTCGGCCGCGATGTTCATCCGCAGCCGTTCCGCCGGACCGGTCAGCCCGTGCTCACGTGCGAACCGGTCGCTGCGCCCGTGGTGGTCGCGCAGCAGATGGGACACTTCGTGCACCCAGACCCCGGCGAGCTCCTCCACCGGTGTCCGGTCCACGAAGCCCGGCGAGACATAGCACCGCCAGTGCCGGTCGACGGCCATCGTCGGTACCCGACGCGACTCCACGGTGTGCAGGGCGAACAGCGCCGTCGCCAGGTACGGCCGGGCCCTGGCCGCCTGCAGCCGGGCGGCGAAGAGCTTGTCGAGGTCCAGCGCCCCCGGGCCGCCCGTGTTCACCGGCGGGCCTTGGTGGCGACCGTGGCGCGGGCCGCCGCCTGCTCGGCACGCCGGGAGAGCGATACGACCCCGGCGAGCGCCTCGATCGACTCCGGCACGTCCCAGTCCTGCTGCCGCAGAGTGGCGAGCGTCGTCGCGGGGATGACGACCAGGTCCGGGGCCCCGGTCTCCAGCGCCCTGACCAGAAGGGCCCATGCCGCGTCCCATCGGGCCTTCTCCGGTTTCCGGCGGACCGCCGCCACCACACCGTCGAGCACGGCCTGCCGCAGGTCCCCGCGCTCGGGCAGGTCGGCCCCGGCCGGGTCGGCGAGCAGTGCCTCCGGGTCGGGAAGGTCCATCCGGTCCAGGCTCGCCAGCAGTTCCAGCCCGGGCCCGTCCCCCACCGCACCCCTGACCAGCAGGGACAGTACGTCGCGTGTGGCGTTTGCCGCGGTCGCGAAGGCGATCAGACGCAGCGTCATCTCCCAGCTCCGTGGCGAGGGCCAGGCTCCGCCCCGGCGCGCCTCCCCGCTGGGCAGCCGGTGGACGAGGGCGGGGCGTGCCGAGAGCAGCCCGCACACCGCCCGGCGTGCGAAGTCCACGGCCTCCGTGAGCCGTTCGGGGGCGAGCTGCGGCAGCGTCGCCCGGGGCCAGGTCCCCCCGAGGCCGCGCACCACGACGTCGTGATCGTGGACCCATGGGAGGTGGACGAACCGGTTGGCCAGCGGCGGGCTGAGCTCCCAGCCGTCGGCAGCCGACGAACGCGGATTGGCAGCCGCCACGATGCGTACGCCGGGAGGGAGTTGGAGCGTGCCGATCCGCCGTTCCAGTACGAGCCGGAGCAGGGCGGCCTGCACGGCGGGCGGGGCGGTCGACAGTTCGTCGAGGAACAGCAGCCCCCGGCCGGCCCGCACCAGGCGTACCGCCCAGTCCGGTGGCGCCATCGGGACACCCTGTCCGGCGGGGTCGTCACCGACGATGGGCAGCCCGGAGAAGTCGGAGGGTTCGTGGACGCTGGCGATGACCGTGGTCAGCGGGAGCTCCAGCGAGTCGGCGAGCTGGGTGAGGGCGGCGCTCTTGCCGATCCCCGGCTCGCCCCACAGGAGGACGGGCAGGTCGGCGGACACGGCCAGGGTGAGGGCCTCCAGCTGGGTGTCGGGGCGCGGCTCGGTGGCGGTGTCGCTCAGGAGGGCCATCAGCGCTCCTGCGACGTCCAGTGGGGAGACATGGGTCCGGTCGGAGGAGGAGCCGGTGGGCGCGGGCAGCGTGCGTGTGGGCATGGGGTATCACCTGAGGGGTCTCGGTACGGATGCGGAAACGGCGTCGTACGCGGGGGCGAAGGTCCCCGGATCAGCGGAGGGCTGCCGGGCGACGGTGCGGGCGACGGCCCCGGGACGGCCGGTGCTCCGCGCGGGAGCGGCCGGGTCCGGCACCGACGAGGTCCGCCCGGAACAGGCCGTAGGTGATCCGACGCAGCGCCGCTGTTTCCAGTTCGTCCCGCAGCGGGCCGCTGCGCAGGATCGCGCCGGGGCCCAGGAGACCTTCGACGACGGCCAGCGCGCCGGTGATGTCGCCGTGGTCCAGGCGTTCCCGGACGCCGGTGAGGCAGTCGGGGCGGCGGTGCGCCTCGTCGATGACCTGGAGGCACGGCATCGGTGTGCCGGTCAGGGCGGCCAGGAGTTCTTCGCGGTGGAGCTCGGCCGGGTCGTGGTCGAGCGGGACCAGCACCCCGTCGACCAGGCCGATCCGGTGCTGCGCTCCCCCGCAGTCCACGAGGCGTGGCCGGCCCGCGCCGTCGGGAATCCTCGCGGGTCCGGTCGGCACATGTCCCGGAACAAGCGCCGAGACCACCAGCGGGTGCAGCCGGCCCGCCTCCAGCGCACCGCTGCGGATCAGCTCCAGGTCGGGCAGCGCCCAGGTCGCCGCGTCGGGCAGGACCGGTGGTGCCGAGCCGGCCCGGTCCGGCAGCACCTCGGCGATCCGCGGCGCGCGCGGACCGGGCCGGTCGCCCGCGCCCAGGTCCAGGAGCAGTCGGTGCCGGCCCCCCAACCGTACGGTGAAGGTGCCGTCGGTCCCGGCCTCGGCCGCCAGGAGCAGGGACGCCTCGGCGGCCCACCGGTCGACGGCACAGCGCAGGCCCGGCGGCACGCGGTCCAGCAGGGCCGGGTCCACGGTGTCGGCGGGCGGCCGGGCGGCTCCGGACCGGATGCGCAGTTCATCCGTTCTGCGGGCATCCCAGAGGTGGCGGTGCAGGTCGAGGCGGAAGCGGCGGCTCGGACGGGGGTGCGGATGTCGGCGGGTGCCCGCCTCGGAGCGGGTTCCGTCCCACAGCGCGAGGCTGATCCGCTGGCCCGCGTCGGCCCAGGCGGGCGGGGTCCGGACGACCAGGTGAACGGTGTCCCGGCCGTCCGGTTCCTCGGCTTCGTACCGTGCCAGAGGGATCGTGAGACCTGGGCGCAGCAGCCCGTGCGGAGCGATCCGCGGCAGGTGCCAGCGCAGCAGATCCGGGACGAGGTGGCGCAGATCCGCCCTGACCCGGGCGGCGAGTTCGCGGCCGTGGGTGCGTGCCAGCGCACGTGGCCGGACGTCGACGTCGATGCCTGCGGCAGCGCACGCCCCGGCCCAGTCACCGCTTCGGCGGCGGGCGGTCGCGGTCTCGATCATGGAGGGCGGCACGGCGAACTCCCGCACGCGCAGCCAGAAGGAAAGGAAGGGGTCCCGATTCGCGTCCTGAGTGAGCATCAGCACTCACCTTGCGCGGACGGGTCCCCCCATCTGTGATCCGTGTGTGTCGTCATCGCGGGGAGCCTAGCCTTCCCCGATCCGCTCGTGCCAGACCTTTTCGCGGCGGCACGGAACCCGGGACGGGTCCGCGCCGCCGCAAGGAGGGCGGAGCTCGGCTGCGGGGCGTGTCAGGCGGCGGTGGCCAGCTCCTCCCGGGAGTTGAGCGCCTTGCGTGGCAGGGTCAGCACCGCCAGGAACGCGAGGACCGCGACCGCCGCGAAGAAGTAGAAGCCCCAAGGGGGGCCGATCCCGGACGCGACCAGCGCGCCGGTGATCGACGGGCCGACGATCGAGCCGATGCGGCCGATGCCCGAGGCGGAGCCGAGAGCCGTGCCACGGATGTCGGCCGGGTAGAAGTTCGTCACATAGGCATAGACCAGGACCTGGGCCGAGAAGACGAACACTCCGGTGAAGAAGATGACGACGTTGAGCAGGAGGTCGCTGTCCAGTCTGATGCTCAGGCACGCCAGCATGACCACGGCCGCGCCGAACCAGCCGAGCGTGGTGCCCTTGATGCCCCGCCGGTCGGCGACGAATCCGCCGACGATCAGGCCTGCCACACCTCCCACATTGAGCACGAGGAGCTGGGTGACGGCCTCGGGGACGGGGTAGCCGGCGTCGTTCATGAGCTTGGGCAGCCAGGTGTTGAGGCCGTACACCAGCAGCAGCCCCATGAAGGAGGCGACCCAGATCCCGATGCCCGCGCGCAGATAGGCGGGTTTCAGCAGTTCGGTGAACGGGACGCGCTCCCCGGCCTTCTCCTTGGCCCGGACGAACGCCTCGGACTCCGGGAGGCGGAACCACTGGATGGCGGCTACGCCGAGGCCGGCGACGCCGAGTATGTAGAAGAGGACCTGCCAGTTGTCGGTGACCTGGAGCGCCAGCAGCGAGGTGATCACGGCGCCGGTGTGGTACCCGGTCATCGTCAGCGTGCTGGCCCGCGCCCGGCGGTCGGCCGCCATGTGCTCGGACATGATCGTGAGTGACACCGGCATGCAGGCACCGAGGCCGAGCCCGGCGACGAGCCGGAGCGCGGCGAACATGCCTACGGAGTCGGCGAGCGGCACCACGAGAGTGAACACCGAGAACAGGACCACCGAGCCGATGAGCAGGCGGCGGCGCCCCAGGCGGTCGGCCAGGGGGCCGACGCAGACCGCGCCGATGGCGACGCCGACGAGCGAGAGCGTCGCGATCGTGGTCGCGTCGCCCGCCGTCATGCCGAGGTGACGGGTCTTCAGCAGGGTCGGGATGATGGCGCCCAGGACCACGAGGTCGTAGCCCTCGAGCATGACGGTGATCCAGCACAGGACCACCGTCCACGCGTTGCCGCTGCCGGCCCGGCCCGGCGCTCCGGACGAAATGACGGATGTCATGGGGATTCCCCTCAGCGAGGTCAGGAGGCCGGAGTCAGAACGGGTAGTCGGCGATGTCGGGACGGACGGTGACCCACTGGCTCTCGGTGAAGGCCTCGATGTTCGCCGCGGCGCCGCCGAACCGGGCCCCGGTGCCGGAGGCCTTGACTCCCCCGAAGGGGGCGTTGGGCTCGTCGCCGACGGTCTGTTCGTTGATGTGGATCTTGCCGGATTCGATCCGGTCGGCGAGCTTCATCGCCGTACCGACGTCCCCGAGAATGCCGACGGACAGCCCGTACTCGCAGTCGTTCACGATCCGGGCGGCCCCGTCGAGGTCGGAGAAGCCCATGACGGGCGCCACGGGGCCGAAGATCTCCTCGCGCCAGGCCGGCATGTCCGGTGTCAGACCGTTCAGTACGGTGGCGAGGTAGCCCGCTCCGGCGATCTCACCGCCCGCTGCGAGGGTCGCGCCCGCGGCCACGCTGTCGGTGACGATGCCGTGGACCCGTTCCAGCTGGCGGCGGTCGATGATCGGCCCCAACGCCACGTCCTCACGGGCGGGGTCGCCCACCGGGAGCGCCTTGGCCTTCGCGGCGAGGACGGCGGTGTACTCCTCCAGCAACGACTCGTGCACGATGTGGCGCCCGGTCGTCATGCAGATCTGGCCCTGGTGGAGGTAGGACCCGAACGCACCGGCGGAGGCCGCCTTCGCCACATCGGCACCGGGCAGGACCACCAGCGCGTTGTTTCCGCCCAGTTCGAGGTGGGCCCGCTTGAGGAGGCGCCCGGCCCGTTCTCCGATGGCACGCCCGACCGGGGTGGAGCCGGTGAAGGAGACGACCCTGACCTCGGGGGCCTCGACGACCGCCTCCCCGACCGAGGCGTCGCCCGGAAGCAGGTGCAGCACGCCGGCGGGCAGCCCGGCCTCCTCGAAGACGCGCGCGATGACGACCCCGCCGCTCACCGCGGTGCGCGGGTCCGGCTTGAGGAGCACCGCGTTGCCCAGGGCGAGGGCCGGCGCCACCGAGCGCAGGCCCAGGATCAGCGGGAAGTTGAAGGGTGCGATGACGCTCACGACGCCGGCCGGGCGGCGCCGGGCGAAGGACCAGCGGGCATCCTGCGAGGTGAGCACCTCGCCCTGCGGGTGGGTCGGCAGCCCGGCGCACTCGAAGCACTCGCCCACCGCGAGCTCCACCTCGAACTCCGCCTTGGCCCGCACGGAGCCGGCCTCGCGCACCAGCCAACCCTCGACCTCGTCGGCGCACTCACGGAACAGCTCGCCCGCGCGGCGCAGGACGGCCGCCCTTTCCCGGGGCGGGGTCGCGGCCCACTCGCGCTGCGCCCCGGCGGCGCGGGCCGCCGCCTCGCGTACGTCGTCCGCGGTAGCCGGTCCGACGAGACCGAGCTGCTCCCCGGTGGCCGGTTCCCGCACGGGGTACGGCGAAGAGGAGTCCTGCCAGCCGTCGCTGAAGAACCTCCCGCTCCAGACGCCGTTGTCCAGAACTGTCATGCTTCTGCCTTCCTTCTCGAAAGAGAGTGATGAGCACATGCGTTACGCGGGGGTGGTCAGCGCCGTGTCCACCTGGATGAGTCGCGGTCCTTCCGGGTTCTCGGCAAGGGCGGCACGCAGTTCCCCGGCATCGGAGACATGGCGGGCCCGGACGCCGTAACCCTCCGCGATCCGGGTGAAGTCCAGGCCCGGGATGTCCAGGCCGGGGGCGTCGGGTACGCCGAGCAGGTCGCCGAACCACCGCAGTGCGCCGTACGTCCCGTTGCGCAGCAGCACGAGGGTCAGCGGGATCCGGTGCTGGGCGGCGGTCCACAGGGCGGTGATGCCGTAGTTGGCCGAGCCGTCGCCGATGACGCCGACGACCGGGCGGCCGGGCTGGGCCAGGGCGACCCCGACCGCGCCGGGCAGGCCGAAGCCGAGCCCGCCCGCGGCCGGGAAGTAGTAGGAGCCCGTGCGGCGCAGGTCCATCTGGCGCCACCACGAGGAGTTCGTCGAGGTCGACTCGACCACGTACGCCGTGTCCTCGGGCTGCTCGTCCCGCAGGGCGGCGAACACCTCCTCGGGGTGCAGCTTCGACCCGTCGCCGAGGGGCGGAGCAGGCACCGGGCGGTAGGGGCCGACGGACACGGCCGGGGTGTCGAGTGCCTTCAGCAGCAGGTCGATGACGGCTCCGGGCGCGGCGACCAGCGCCTCCCCCATGGGTGCCCGTGCGGCGGCCGACGCGTCGTCGGTGACCTGGATGAGCCGGGTGCCTTCGGGCAGATACCGGCCGGGCAGGTACTCGTGGTACCGGAACACCGGTGCCCCGAGCACCAATACGAGGTCATGGCCCTCGAATGCCTCGGAGACCGGGGCGATCCCGGCGGGCAGCACCCCGCGGAACAGCGGGTGCCGGTTGGGAAAGGGCAGCCGGAAGAGCGAGGGGGCGGCCCACACGGGTCCGCCCAGTCGTTCGGCCAGCCGGACGGCGTCGTCCATGAGGCCGGCCGAGTCGATGTCGCCGCCCAGGACGAGCGCCGGACGCCGGGCCGCGGTGACCCGGTCGACGAGCCGGCGGCCCTGCTCCTCGCTGGGCGTCGAGGCACGATGGACCCGCCGGTCCAGCACCGCGAGGCTGTTCTCGTCGGCTTCGGCGGTCCAGTCGTCGTAGGGCACGGAGAGGTAGGCCGGCCGGCGCTGGAGTTCCGCTTCGAAGACGGCCTGGGCCAGTGCGCGCGGGACGTCCTGGGCGCACGCCGGCTCCGCGGCCCAGCCGACGAGGGGCTTCATGAGCGCCGGTGCGTCGACGCTGGCCAGGTTGGCCTCCGGGCCGACCGCGGGGCGTACCTGCTGACCGGCGACGATCACGAGCGGGGTCCGGGAGGCCACCGCGTTGGTGAGCGCGCCCATCGCGTTGCCCGACCCGGAGGCGGCGTGCAGGTTGACGAGCACCGGACGTCCGGTTGCCTGGGCGTACCCGTCGGCCATGCCGACGACAGCACCTTCGTGCAGTCCGAGGACGTAGCGGAACCGCTCGGGAAGATCCGCGAGGAAGGGCAGTTCGTTGGAGCCCGGGTTGCCGAAGACCGTGGTGAGTCCCTGGCGTTCCAGAAGTTCGTGGGAGATGTGGCGCACGGTGGGCACGGACGGTCCTTTCCCGGAGTGATGTGCGACACGTTAGGGAGACCGCGACATGAACACCAATAGATGTTTCCGTGCCGCGATATAGATTTCCTCTATATGAAGGAGTTCGATCTCAACCTGGCCCGCGTCTTCGTGCTGCTGTACGAGACGGGCAGCGTCACCGCGACTGCGGACACCCTTCACGTCACCCAGCCCACGGTCAGCTACAGCCTGGGAAGACTGCGCCGGCACTTCGGCGACGAGCTCTTCCGCCGCACCGGGCGCGGGCTGGCCCCGACGGCGGACGCGCGCCGGCTCTACGAACCGCTGCGCCGTGCTCTCGCGGATATCGACGGCGCGGCGCGCCAGGCCGAGGACTTCGATCCGGGGAGCATGTCCGGCCGTTTCACCGTCGCCCTCACCGATCTCGGCGAAGCGACACTCCTCCCGCGGCTCCTGGCGACGGCACGCAAGCGCGCGCCAGGGGTCTCGTTCACCATCCGTCCGCTCGACGTCGACGAGGCGGAGGGTCAGCTGCGCCGGGGAGATCTCGACGCGTTCGTGGCCACGCCGGTCCTCTCTCCGCAGCAGATCGTGCGGATCCCGCTCTTCCGCGAGCGCTACGTCGGCATGGTCGCCGCCGGTCATCCCCGCATCCGGGGCGAGTCCGTCACACTCCCGGACCTCGCGGCGGAGCACCACGCGACGGTGTTCGGTCCCAGCGGGCACATCACGCCGAGGGCGGTCCTGGCCTCGCACGGACTGCTGGACCGGGTGGCTCTGGAGGTGACCCGGCTGTCCATACTTCCGTACGTCCTGGGCCAGACGGACCTGATCGCCATCGTGCCCGAGTACGTCGGCGAGGTGTTCACCGCTTCCCACCAAGTGCGTCTGGTGCGGCTGCCGTTCGATACGGAACCGATCGAGGTGGCCCTCTACGCCCGGCACGAGTCCTCGCGCAGCCCCGCGCAGCGGTGGCTCGTCCGCTTCATGTCCGAGGTCCTGGGCGAGCAGGTCAGCCCGGCGCAGCTGCCGCCGTGGAGCGGGGTCCGCTGACGCCATGTCTGCCTACGCGGCGGACACCTCTCCAGCCGGCCGCGCGAGGGTTCGTGACGGCTCACGGCGGCCCTCTCACAGCGAGCCGGTCCGGCGCACCACCGCTGCTGCCGACCGGTAGCGGAGAGCGGCGACTTCGGAGGTGAGGGTCACCATGGGGTCGTGGCCCTCACCGGTCTCCGGGCACGCCCAGGCCCCGAGGCCGTGTCACCGCGCGGCGCCCGGTTCGCCCGCCCCTGCCACCGCCCACTTCGCCCGCCCCTGCCACCGCCCACTTCGCCTGCGTGGACAGCCGGCCGAGCGCCTTGGCGGACTCCTTGCCGATCGTGTTCAGCAGGACCCTCGCGTGCGCCATCGTCGCACGTGCGAGGTCCGCGTCACCCGACTCGGCAGCGGCGAGTGCGAGTTCCAGGTGCTGTTCGGTGATGTGCCGCCCGAGCCCGCGACGGTGCCACTGGGACGCCTCCCCCTCCGGCGCAGTTCCGCCGAGGCCGATGGCCGCCCGCGCCCGTTCCAGTGCCCGCCCGGCCGCCGGAAGGTCGCCCTTGCGCCGCTCCAGGCGGGCGAGGACGTACGCCTCCGAGGCCCGGTCCCATGCCGTGTCCTGGAGCGAGAGCAGGTTGAACTGGGCGCGGGCCGCCTGTGCGTGATCGCCGATGTGCTCCAGGGCGCGGCTCAGCTCCCGGAGCCGCGTGGCGTGCGGACCGGTGTCGTCCAGCAGACGGATGAGGGCGACCCGGGCGTGCCTGATCCGGCCCTGCCGGAAGGCCAGTTCGACCCAGGTGAGCTCGTTCCGCAAGGCGGCGTCGGGCCCCGTCCTCTTCGCCTCCTCGGCCCGCGCCCATCGGGTGGCGCTTTCGCTGTCGGTGGCCGCCCCCGCGGTGGCCGCCCCGAGCAGGGGACCGTCCGCTTCGCGCCCGTGCAGGGCGACCAGCACCGCCGCCAGCCGGCGCTCCTCGAAGCGTTCGCTCCGCTCGGCGCATTCGTCCGCCAGCAGCAGACGCAGCAAGGGCAGATCGCCGTCGCGGCGGTCGAGCTGCGCGGCCCTCAGCACCCCTGCCCGCAGCACCGCGTCGGCCGCCACCGCGGCCCTCGCCTCCGGGTCGCCGGCCCGCAGCCGCTCCAGCGTCCCCCGCCCGGGCTCCAGCACGACGTCACGCAGACACATCCGGTAGGACGCGTGCAGTCGGTACGCGCACAGCTCGGCCGAGTTGAGCAGCAGATGGTCCGGCTCGGTGCGCCCGGCCGCCGACTCCGCCATCGCGAAGAGCTCGGCCAGCGGCCGTTCCGGAAGCCCCAGACCCGTGATCAGCAGGGCCCGCTGCTCGTCCAGTTCGGGCGCGAACTCCTCCTTCGCTTCCTCGTCGCACACGCGCACGACGGCTCGCAGCTGTTCCTCGTCCAGGTCCGTGGTGACGCCCTCGCACCACTCGGGCAGCCGGATCTGCATCTCCAGCGCCTCGCCCACACTGTCGGCGATCAGCACGGCGTCCCCTTCGGACGAGGCGTACAGCACCGCTGTCCCTCCGCAGAGGAAGAACGTTCCTCCGGTGTCGTCGCCGGCGATCGGCTCCAACGACGCGCCGGACGCCAGGTGTACGTCCTCGACGTGAGAGGCCCGGCTCACGTCGAAGTTGAAGGGGAAGGCGGCCGCCTCAGCCAGGTCGGGGCGGGCACGCAGGAGTTCGAGGAAGCGATCGGTCATATGGCCGGAGCCTACCGAGGGCCCGCGACGAGGGGCTTCAGTGGTTCGCCGGAGCGGATGCGGGAGCCGGCACGGTGGCCGGTCCGCCGAGGACCGGGGCCCACGCGAACGGCGGGTCCGGGATCTCGCGTCTCAGTACCGGGGCGACATCGGACTGGAAGAGTTCGAGGGAGTCCCGGTGCTGGGCGTCCGTGAGACCGCCGGCGTCCGCGTGCAGGTGCAGGACGGTGTGGCCGAACTGCTCGTGGTAGCGGTGCACCTTCTCGATGATCTGCTGGGGGCTGCCGATCAGGGCCGAGCTGCGCTCGACGAAGTCCTCCAGGGTGGGGAACACCGGCTCGGCGCCCAGCTGTTTCTGGAACGCCAGATAGCCCTCGAACACCGGCCGGTAGGCGGCGACCGCCTCCTGCGAGGTCCGGGCCGTGTGGAGCCCGGCCGTCCCCGCGCCGACCGCGGCCAGGGCCGGGTCGTGACCGTAGTGCTCCCACCGCTCGCGGTAGTGGCGGATGAGTTCGGCGTACGGCTCGATCGCATGGGTGACGTTCGCCGAGAACAGGGGGTCGCCGTAGCGCGCGGCGAGGTCGACCGACTCCCGGCTCGTGGCGCTGCCGTGCCACACCCGGACCGGCTGCTGGAGCGGCCTCGGCCACACCTCGGCCTCCGTCAGCGCAGGGCGGAAGCGCGGTGCGGCCGTCACCTTCTCCTCGCGCCAGAGCCGGCGGAACAGCTCGTAGCTCTCGGCGTTGCGGTCCCACTGGTCATCGGGCGTGACGTGGAACAGCTCGCGCTGCGCCGTCCCGTTGCCCTTTCCGATGATGAGGTCGAGTCGCCCTCCGGACAGGTGGTCGAGCGTGGCGTAGTCCTCGTACGCGCGCACCGGATCGAGCAGGCTGAGGGTGGTGACGGCGGTGAACAGCCGGATGCGGGAGGTCAGGGCGGCGATATGGCTCAGCACGACGGGCGGCGAGGAGGAGATGAACGGCCGTTCGTGCCGTTCTCCGACGCCGAAGCCATCGAAGCCGAGCTCCTCGGCCAGCAGCGCGTTGTCGATCACCTCCCGGAAGCGTTCGGTGGTGGGCTTCAGGACCCCGGTCACCGGGTCCGGGGCGTGGATGATGAGGGTGATGGCCAGGAACTTCATGACGCCACCCGCTCGGCCTCGGCCTCGTCGGGATGAGCCAGGCCGAGGTGGTGGCGCAGCGTCGGGCCCTCGTACTCCGTACGGAACACGCCACGCTCCTGGAGGAGGGGGACCACGGTGTCGGCGAAGACGTCCAGACCGCCGGGGGTGAGGTGCGGGACGAGGATGAAGCCGTCGGCGGCGTCGGCCTGGACGAAGTCGTCGATGGTCGCGGCGACGGTGGCCGGAGAGCCGACGAAGGCCTGGCGGTTGCCCGTCTCGATGACGAGGTCGCGAATCGACCAGTTCTTGGCGGCCGCGAGCTCCCGCCACTCCCGGGCGACGGCCAGTGGGTCGCGGTACATGCGCACCTGGGCGCGGCCGCGGGCGATGGTGTGCTCGCCGAGGTCCGGGTCGATGTCGGGGAGCGGCCCTTCGGGATCGTACGAGGACAGGTCCCGGTTCCAGACGAACTCGAGGTGCTTGATCGCGGTGGCGCCGCTGACTTGTTGGCGGCGCACCTCGCGGGCCAGTTCCTGTGCCTCGGCGTCCGTGTCGCCGAGGACGAAGGTCGCGGCGGGCAGGATCAGGAGCTGGCCGGGGGTGCGGCCGTGGCGGGCGAGGCGGCCCTTGACGTCCGTGTAGAACGCCTGGCCCTCCTTGAGGGTGCTGTAGCGGCTGAAGATCGCGTCGGCACCCGCCGCAGCGAACTCGCGTCCTTCGTCGGAGTCGCCGGCCTGGAAGATCACCGGGCGGCCCTGCGGGCTGCGCGGGACGTTGAACTGCCCCTCGATGTCGAAGTGCTGTCCCCGGTGCGCGAAGGACCCGGCCTGCGCGTCCCGCAGGAACGTGCCGGTCCGCGGGTCGGCGACGATCTCGTCACCGCGCCACGAGTCGAACAGTTCGTTGGCCGTGGCGAGGAACTCCTCGGCCCGGGAGTACCGCTCCTCCTGCGGGAGGAATCCGCCGCGGCGGAAGTTCTCTCCGGTGAAGGCGTCCCACGAGGTGACGACGTTCCACGCCGCGCGCCCGCCCGAGAGGTGGTCGAGGCTGGCGAACTGGCGGGCCACCTCGTAGGGCTCGTTGAACGTGGAGTTGATCGTGCCGGTGAGGCCGAGGTGTTCGGTGACGGCGGCGAGCGCGGACAGGATGGTGAAAGTGTCGGGGCGTCCCACGACGTCCAAGTCGCATATCTCGCCGCCCTGTTCACGCAGACGGAGCCCCTCGGCGAGGAACAGGAAGTCGAACTTCGCGCGTTCGGCGGTGCGGGCGAAGTGCGCGAACGAGCTGAACTCGACGTGGCTGCCGGCCTTGGGGTCGCTCCACACTGTGGTGTTGTTGACGCCCGGGAAGTGGGCGGCGAGATGGATCTGCTTGAGCGGCTTGCCGGTGCTGGTGCCGGCGCCGTTGCTGGTGCTCATGTCGGTGGTCCCTCCGGCTCAGACGGTGGCGTAGCGGTTGGCGGGGCGGGCGAGTCCGAGCAGCCCGCGCAGGGTGTCGGCCTCGTAGGCGCTCCGGAAGGCGCCGCGGCGCTGGAGCTCGGGCACGAGTCCTCGGGTGATGGCCGGGAGGTCGTGGGCGATCGCTGCGGGGCGCAGCCGGAAGCCGGAGAGCCCGTCCCGCTGCCAGTCCAGGAGCAGGTCCGCCAGTTGGGCGGGCGTGCCGGTGAACACCTTCGCGTCACTGGTGTACGCAGAGCCCGCGAGGTGGTCCAGGCGGTCCCGGCGTGCCGTCGCGGCCGCGGGGTCGTCGTCGAGGAAGACCACGAGGTCCCCGAAGACGTGCAGGGGATCCGCCGCCCGGCCCGCTGCGGCCTGTTCGGTGCGGATCTCGTCGATGATGGTGCGGACCTGCCCGGCGTCGTGCGGGGTGATGTAGCCGATGTCCGTGGAACGGGCCACGAGTTGGAAGGGCACGCGTTGGTGCGCCAGCGCGCTGACGACCGGCTGGCCCTGCGGGGGCCGGGGGGTGATCGAGGGGCCCTTGACGCTGAAGTGCGCTCCCTCGAAGTCGATGTAGTGCAGCTTGTCGCGGTCGATGAAGCGGCCGGTGGCGACGTCGCGGATCTCCGCGTCGTCCTCCCAGCTGTCCCAGAGGCGACGTACCGCCTCGACGTAGTCGGCGGCCTCCTCGAAGAGTTCGGCGGTCAGGTCGCGTACGGCCGGGGTGTCCAGGTCCTCGACGCGGAAGCGCGGAAACGTCCGGCGGCCGAAGTGGGCCGCTTCGTGGCTCCGGGCCGACACCTGGACCCGCAGACCGGCCCGGCCGGTGCTCACGTAGTCGAGGGTGGCGATCGCCTTGGAGATGTGGAAGGGCTCGGTGTGCGTGGTGATCACGGTGGGGACGAGTCCGATGTGCCGGGTCAGCGGGGCCACTCGGGCGGCGATGAGTACCGCGTCGAGGCGCCCGCGCTCCTGGTCGGTACGTCCGTCCGGCTCCGTGAACCGCGAGGACTGGAGGCCGAGCGCGTCCTCGATCGTCACGAAGTCGATCAGGCCGCGTTCGGCCTCCTGGACGGTGTCGGTCCAGTAGGCGGCGGTGAGCAGTTCTCCGGGACGGGCCTCCGGCTCGCGCCATGCGGCGGGGTGCCAGCCCGCGCCGTTGAGGGCGACGGCTAGGTGGAGCGGGGACGTGGACAGGGGAGGGTGCGGCAATGACGATGCGGACACGAAAGGGTGCCTTCCTGATCGACCGTGGGTGATCGCCGGGCCTCGTCGGGAGGTTCGGCGTCGCGGGTACGGGTCAGGAACAACAGAGCGCGCCGGCCACGCGCTGGAGGTCGATGTGCGGCCGGGAGTACAGATGAACGCGGCGGCGCGGGGCGAGCACCCTGACGAACGGGTGGGACACCGGTGGCATGACCGTGGCCTCCGCTCTTCCGGCTCGGCGGGCCCGGGGGCCTCGCGCTTGCGGAACCCGGACGGGCCCCGCCTGGTCGTCACCTGGAGCACCCCGCCGCGCAGGAGGGTTGCCGGTCAGCAAGCCAGGGCTTGTCGCTGACACTCATGACCTGTCCGGAACGCTACGCGTGCCGACAGCGCCACGCAATGCCCCGGTAGATCATGGTCGCGCACACACGGGTCGTGCGGGCACTGCCATGGCGCAGAACAACGCGACCGCGCGCTCTGTTCCCCGGCACGGAACGGCACTTGCGGGACGCGCACGCGTACTGATCTTGCGCGCTCTGTTCCCCGGCACGGGACAGCACTCGTGGAGCGCGCACGCGTACTGATCTTGCGCGCTCTGTTCCCCGGCACGGGACAGCACTCGTGGGGCCTCGCACGCGTACGGATCACGCACGCCCCGCGGCCTTCTGGCTCCTGCGGGACAGCGAGTCGACGACCACGGCCGCCAGCAGAACCGCTCCCGTGATCATGAACTGGACCGCGTTGCTCACCCCCATGATGTTCATCCCGGACTGGATGGACCCGATCACCAGGGCTCCGAGCAGGGCCGACCAGACGGAACCCCGCCCGCCGAACAGGCTCGTGCCGCCGATCACGGCGGCCGCGATGACGTTCATCAGCAGGTTGCCGCCGCCCGAGGTCTGGCTCGCCGACTGGATCTGCCCGGCGAGGAAGAGGCCTCCGACGCCCGCCATGGTGCCGGCGATCGAGAAGACGGACATCCGGACGAAGGGCACACTGATGCCGGCCCGCCGCGCACCCTCGGAGTTGCCGCCGACCGCGAAGACCTTGCGTCCGTACGTGGTGCGGCGCAGCACGAAGTCCAGGACCACCAGCACGATCAGGAAGATCAGGAGGGCCAGCGGGAGGCCCTGGTACCGGTTGAGGATGTACGCGGTGACGAAGGCGATGGCGGCGATGACGACCGCGCGCAGCAGGATCTCGGCGACCGGGCGGGACGGCACTCTGGCGGCCCTGCGGCGGGCCGCGTCCAGGAGGGAGGCGGTCAGGAACAGTCCGACCCCGACGGCCGCGGTCGCGTAGGCGGCGGCCGGGCTGTGGTAGATGGTCGAGTAGATCTCGGCGACGACGCTGTCGGCGGGGATGTTGACCGTTCCGTCGGCGCCCAGCACCTGGAGCATCAGTCCGTTCCAGGCGAGGTTGCCGGCCAGGGTGACGACGAAGGCGGGTACTCCGACCTTCGCGAAGAAGAAGCCCTGGATGAGGCCGACGGCCGCTCCGCCCAGCACGGCGATCAGGAGTGCCAGCCATTCGTTCATGCCGTTCAGGACGTTGAGCACGGCGAAGATCGCGGCACACAGACCGCTGACGGACCCGACCGACAGGTCGATCTCGCCGAGGAGCAGTACGAAGACGATGCCGACGGCGATCATGCCGGTGCCGACGATCTGCTGGCTGAGGTCGGAGAGGTTCTGCGCCGAGAGGAACGTACTGTTCAGACTGCCGAACACCGTCCAGATGATGATGACGGCGACGATGACGGGCAGGGAGCCCAGTTCACCGCTGCGCGTCTTGCGCCAGAACTCCCCGGCGTACCCGCGGATGCCCTCCTCGCGGACGAGCAGGCGGGTGTCGACGGCGGGCATGGCGTCGTGCGCCGGTTCCTGGGCGTCGTCGTGTACGGGTTCCCGGCTCATCGCTCCTCCTCCCGCTTACGGGCCTGGCGACGGGTGACGGCACTGTCCGAGGCGCCGGTGATGGCGGAGATGATCTCCTCGGTGGTGGTGGAACGCCGGTCGAAGAAGCCGTTGTTGCGCCCGAGGCGCATCACCGCGATCCGGTCCGCCACCGCCATCACGTCCACCATGTTGTGGCTGACCAGGATGGTCCCGAGGCCGCGTTCCCTGAGCCGTTCGACCAGATCGAGCACCTCGGCCGTCTGCTCCACGCCCAGGGCCGCGGTGGGTTCGTCGAGGATGACGACCTTCGGATCGCCGATCAGGGACCGGGCGATCGCCACCGTCTGGCGTTGTCCGCCGGAGAGCGAGGCGACGGGGATGCGGACGCTCGGGATGCGGATGGACAGTGTGTCGAGCAGTTCGCGCGAGCGCTGGTCCATGCGGACCTCGTCGAGCACACCGAAGCGGCGCAGTTCGCGGCCGAGGAAGAGGTTGCCGACCACGTCGAGGTTGTCGCACAGGGCCAGGTCCTGGTAGACGGTCGCGATGCCGAGGTTCTGGGCGTCGTGGGGGCGGCCGATGGCGACCCGGCGGCCCTGCCATTCGATGACACCCTGGTCCGGTGGGTTGACTCCCGCGATGGCCTTGACCGCGGTCGACTTGCCGGCGCCGTTGTCGCCGACGAGCGCGACGACCTCGCCCGGGTGGACCTCCAGGTCGAATCCCGAGAGTGCCTGCACGGCGCCGAATCGTTTGGAGATCCCCCGCAGGGTGAGCACGGGTGCTTGCGGCAAAGGAACCGCCTCCTGGGTTGCCCGTCCGCACGGGCGGACGCTCTCGGCCCCCGCCGGCCGGGCCGCGCGGTGCGGCCCGACCGGATGAGTGGAGTCGCGACTACTGGAGACCGGCCTCCTTGCAGGCGTCGGCGTAGGCAGGAGTGCAGATCTCCTTGACCGTGTACAGGCCGTCCTTGACGACCGTGTCCTTGATGTTGTTCTTGTCGACCACGACCGGCGTCAGCAGTTTGGCCGGGACCTTCTCACCACTTCCGCTGGTGACGGTGGTCGGCGCCAGGGACTTGGGGATGTCCTTGCCCTGCGCGAGGTCGACGGCCATCGCGGCCGCGGTGTCCGCCTCCGGCTTGTACGGCTTCTCGACGGTGATGGTCTGGGTGCCGAGCAGGATCCGCTGGATCGCGTCGAGCTGGGCGTCCTGACCGGTCAGCGGCACGTTGATGCCGGCCGCCTTCAGCGCGGTGGCGATACCGGCGGCCAGACCGTCGTTGGCCGAGTACACGCCGACGATCTTGTCCTTGCCGAGCGCGCTGATGGCGCCCGCCATCTGCTGGTTGGCGTTGTTCGGGTCCCAGTTCGGAGTGTCGTACTCCTTGCCGATCTTCACCTTCCCGTCGAGGACGGAGTGCGCTCCGGCCTTGAACTCGGCGGCGTTCGGGTCGGTCGGCGAACCGTTCTGCATGACGATTTCGCCGCTCTTCGCCTTGTCACCCAGCGCGTCGAGCAGCGCCTTGCCCTGCAACTCGCCGACCTTGCGGTTGTCGTACGAGACGTAGGCATCGACGGGGCCCTGCGCGAGCCGGTCGTACGCCACGATCTTCACGCCCGCGTCGCGTGCCTTCTGCACGGAGGACTGGATCGACTTGGCGTCCACGGCGTCCAGGATGAGTACCTGGTCGCCCTTGGCGAGGGCGGTGTTCACCTGCTGCTGCTGGGTGGTGGCGCTCTCCGCGGCGTTGTAGTAGTCGATCTGGGCGCCCGGCGCCAGCTCCTTGATCTTGTCCTCGATGTACGGCCGGTCGAACTTCTCGTACCGCGTGGTCTTGCTCTCGGGCAGCAGCAGGCCGATCTTCACCTCGTCGGCCCGGTGGCCCGCCGCCGGCTGCGCTGCCCCGCTGGTCGCCACCGCGCCCAGCGACAGGGCCGCCGCTCCGGCCAGAGCGATCGCGCTCCGCAATGTACGGGTCATGGGAGGCTCCTTCTCGTGCGGCGCCGTCCCTCTCCTGGGAGAGCGCGGATAGCGAACGTGCACTTATGGCCTACATATCGACATTAGCGGCAACCCCGCGACCGGCAAGCGGGTGGCATCTCCCCAGCTCGGAGCCCTTGGGGCAGCGCTGTTGGCCGGCCCATGGAGCACGACCGACGCCCCGGCGGCCCGATCGCGGGGCTCCGGCGGCCGGCCTGTATGCGCCGACGGGGCTGTGGGTCAGTCCGTCAACCCGGCGGCGAGGGTCGCTCCCAGCTCCCAGCACGCCTCGACGTCGGCCTTGGCGGGTTCTCCCGTGACCGTCACGGCGTCGGCCGCACGGCGCCATCCCAGACCTGTCGTGATCGACTCGATGGCCCGCACAGCCCCGGTGACGTCGTTGCCGCCGTGCACGTAGTACCCGAAGGGGCGGCCCCGTGTCGCGTCGAGGCAGGGGTAGTAGACCTGGTCGAAGAAGTGCTTGAGGGCGCCGGAGATGTAACCGAGGTTCGCCGGGGTTCCGAGCAGGATTCCGTCGGCGGCGAGCACGTCGGACGCCGTCGCGGCGAGCGCCGCGCGCCGTTCGACCCGGACGCCCTCGATCCCGTCGGCCGTCGTGCCGGAGACGACGGCTTCGAACAGTGCCTGGCAGTTCGGCGAGGGTGTGTGATGCACGATCAGCAAAGTGGCCACACCCCCAGACCCTGCCCCGTCCGCCGCGCGGCCGCAAGCGAGGCCGGCCGTGTCCGGCGGCGGCGAATCGATTGTCCTGCGCCTCGACTTCACCGACGATGGGTTCCCTCACCCATGAGCTGATCGACGACAAGGCGTGGCATGACATCCGGCAAGGGCACCCGGCAGGGCATCGGCATCCTGGCGGACGACCTCACCAGCGCCGGGGACGGAGCGGCCCCGTTCCGCCGGACCGGCCACGAGGCACGCATCCTCCTCTCCACCCCGGCGACGGCGCCCTCGCAGAGCCCGGGCGTGACAGCGGTCGACCTGGGAACCCGTCTGCTCGACGAGGCATCCGCCGCCACGCGCACCGGGGAGGCCGCCCGACTCTTCGACGGCTCCGCGCTCCTGCTCAAGACGGTGGACTCGACCCTGCGCGGGCATGTCGCGGCGGAGGTCCGGGCCGCGTGGGCGGGTGCGCGGCGGCGGGCCGTCCTCATCGCTCCCGCCTTCCCGGCGGAGGGCAGGGTGACGAGGGACTCCGTGCAGTACGTGCGGGGCGTACCGGTCCACCGGAGTGACTTCGCCCGCGATCCCGTGCACCCCGTGCGGCACTCGGACCTGAGGGCGGTGTTCCCGGACGCGCTGACGGTCTCGCCGGACCGGACGGCCCAGCTGCCCGGGCTGATCGCCCGAGGCGGCCTGATCGTGTGCTCCGCGGCGCAGGACAGCGACCTCGATCGTCTGGTGGCGGCGGTCCCGCGCCTGGACGACGTGCTGTGGGTCGGCTCCCCCGGACTGGCGGCGGCCCTGGCCCGACGGTGTGCACGCGCCGACGGTCCCGCTGTCTCCCCGCCCGCACCGGCGCGCCGGCCGCTCGTCGTCGTCGGCAGCGCGAACCCGGCGACCCGGCGCCAGCTGGCCGCACTCCGCTCACGTACGGATGTCCGCACCGTCACCGTCGGTGACGATCCTGCCGCGGCGGTGGAGAGGCTGCGCGGCCTGACGGCGCCCGTCCTCGCCCTGCGGACACCCGAGGACCGCCGTGCGCCGCAGGCCGCACACGCGCTCGCCCGGTCCTTGGCCGCAGCCGTCCGGGCGCTGGCCGAAGAGCATCTGACCGACGCGCTCGTCGTCACCGGCGGCGAAACGGCCGCGACCGTGCTCCAGACACTCGGTGCGAGCGGCATCGACCTGGTCGACGAGCCGGAGCCCGGCGTCGCACGCGGAACCCTGCGTGGACAGTCCTCCCTCACCGTGCTGATCAAGGCGGGCGGCTTCGGCGACGACGAGATGCTCCTGCGCCTGTGTGACCTCGTGCGGCATCCGGAGGTGCTGCGCCCCGTGAGCCGAGCAGCCGGCGCATGACCGCGACCGCGTTCGGGACCGGTGCGCGCAGCGGCCAGGCCCCGACGGGCCGCCGCCGATACCGGAACCGTCCCCGGTGAACGCGCAGGACCTCGACGCAGGGCTACGGCCGGGGCGCCGCACGGCAGGAGCCGTCAGGGCCGGTGGCCGAAGAACTCGACCTCGGCGACGGCCACCCGGCGGCCCTCGCCGGTGCCGTAGGCGGATTCGACCGCGAGCCGCACCCCGACCGTGTCCGATCCCCGCACATCGAAGGTCTGCTGGCCCGCCTGGTCCGCCAGCCGGATCGTCCGCCTGGTCTCCTTGCCGTCCTCCGAGGTGAGGAGCACGGCGATCGTCGCGGGCCTGGCCTGCGTGAGGAATTCGTCCTTGCGTGCCGAGGTCCCGGATAAGACCACCATCTTCAGCAGCCGGACCGGCTGCGTGAACGAGCACTCCAGGTACTGGCCCCTGCCGTCGCCGCTCTCCCGCGGCGCCCAGTACCGGTTGTTGAACCCGTCGAAGGCCGCAGCGGCCGGATGCCCCGACACCGCGCTGGAACTCCGGAAGGCGGACGGTACAACCGCCTCCGGAGCCCCCGTCTCCTCCTTGGCGAAGCCGAGCAGGCCGGACAGGTGCGGCAGCGCGAACCAGACCCCGGCGCCCAGCAGGAGCAGCACGACCGGAAGGAGCACTCGCGGTCTGCGCCGTGCGCGCCGTGGCCGCGTCCCGGCGAGGTGGGTCTTCCCCGGGCCCCGGCGCAGGATCCGGCGCCACCACGGCGGGCGCGGGTCCGGGGGCGGTCCCGGGTCGAGGAGCAGCGCGCAGTGGACGCAGAGTGTGCGGTGCGGTGCGTTCTCCGTACGGCAGTTGGGGCACAGCACGGGAGTGACCGTCACCGGTCCTGGCGGGGCGGCGGGTTCCGGGCCGGGGGCCCAGGCGTCGGGCCCGGGTGCGGGGCCGTCGGGGGCGTCTCCGGGGCGCCGGGGGGCCGCAGCCGGCTGCGGAGGGGAAGGGGGCTCGGTGGTCGGTGCGGTGGGTGTGCGTGCGGGGCCGGGCACGGGCGGGGCGGCCGGCCGGACAGGTGCCCCGTCAGGTACCTGCGCCGCGGGCTCCGGCCGGCCGGCTGCCGGCGGTCCCTGGTCCGCCTCGCCGGCTCCCTGCGGCTCCCACCCCAGAAACGCCTCGCAGGACGCGCAGAACTCCCGCCCCGGCGCGTTCCGGTGACCACACGTCTCGCAGATCACTGCGTACCGCCCCCCGTGTCCCCGGCCGGAGGCAGGATCTCCAGCGTGTACCCCACATGGGCCGGGACCTCGGTCCCGATGAGCTCCTCCAGCCGTACCCGGTCGATCGCGCGTCCCGGCCGCTCGCGGACCCGGATCGTCACCGAGGGGCGTGCCCGGCCCGGCAGCACGGTGTGCGACGCGGTCGACCAGGCCGTGCCGCCGCTCTCGGTGATCTCGGGCTCCGTGCCCGTCTCCAGCCGCACCGCGTCGGCCAGCCCACCCGCGGTGCCGCGCCGGGCGTGCCGGGCGACCGCTCCCCGTACCGTCTCGCGACGCCGCTCGACCGGGCTGTCCTCGTACTGCTCCACCGCCACCCACTGGGCCAGCCAGGCCAGGAAGTCCTCCGGGGCGCTGCGGGGGTCGAGGTGGGCGGGCAGGTTGTCGATCGTGAGGAGCACGGGGGCGAGCACGTCGTCGAGCGCGGCGAGGAAACGCCGGAGGAAGTCCTGTTCCAGGTAGACGGCGGGCAGTTGGTCGATGAGGGGGTGCGGGGTCGGGAGGCCGGTGACGCCGGTACGCATCGTCCTAGGCCCCCCTCACCCGGAGCTGGTGCTCGTAGCTGAAGACGAGCGCGTGCCGGTCCAGCGGGATCTTGGCCGTGGCGTCGGTGCGTTCGCCGGTGACCGGATCGGCGCGGTAGAGCCGTACGTCCTCCACGAGGTCCACCCCCGGCACCCGCTGGAGGACGGCGAACGCCTCGCCCGACTGGACCGGCCGCCCGAAGGGCCAGCCCTGCCCGTTCGGCCCGCCGGACAGCGCGTTGAAGTATCCGTACAGGGCGGCCAGCGCCGCCTCCCGTACGCGGTCCGCGTCCGCGCCGCGCTCGGCCTGCACCGAGGCGACGACGGTGACGCCCTGGTAGAACGGCGGCTCGACCACGAGCCGGGCCCCGATCGGGCGGCGGGCCTCCAGGTGCCCGGCGATGAGGCGGAGGGTGTGGGCGGGAGGGATGAGCTCGTCGAACTCGATCCTGCCCCGGTCGTCGCTGCGGCCGGCCGGGACGACGAGCAGGCGCACCCCGTGGGCGGAGCCCTCGTCGTCCCCGTCCCCGGGGTCACCGGCCCGGATGCAGTGCACGCGTGCCGCGTCCGGGGCGATGTCGCGGGCGAGGAGTTCGTAGTCGTGCGGGACGACGGCACGGTGCAGGGTGCGCAGCGTCATCGGTCCGCGTACCCGGGCGCTGTCGACGCTCTCGCCGTCGACGCCGCCGAGAGCCGGCCGCCGGTTCTCCACCCGTGCCACATAGGGGATCGCGCTGCGCAGGACCTTCAGGGTCGACCGGGCGACGTTGCCGCGCAGTCCGCCGCCCGTGCGGTAGGAACGCACCCGGACGGTGGCGCCCTTCGCGGGAACCGCGCCGTAGTGGCGGACGGAGCCGTCGCGTTCCCGGACGGCCGGACCGAAGTCGACGCGGCCGGAGTTCGGGTCGAGGGTGATGTGGCGGTCCTCGGGGCCGGAGTGCGCGAAGTCGTCGACCCTGGTCCAGCGCGTGTACTCCGGCTCCGGTCCGCCGGCGGGGTCGGCCACCTCGACGACGAAGTCGCCGGGCACCACGGGCGGACGGGCCAGTTCGAACACCTGGCCGGGCACTCCCTCCGCCGCGCCGAGCACCTCGTCGGCGATGGTCTCGGCGTGCTCGGCGGCCACGGTCGCACCGATGGTGAAGGCGGTGATCCGGCGGACGACGGGCGGTGCCAGGTAGGTCGGCCGGCCGTCCTCCGCGTCGATGAGCCGGCAGCGCAGCCAGCCGCCGGTGCGCCGCACGACGGCCGCGGGGGTGTGCGTCCTCGGCAGATGGAGGATCAGTTCGCCGGAGCGGTTGAAGCCTCCGGTGTCGTCCTTCTCGACCTCACAGACCGTCCAGGCGGTGCCGTCCCAGGCTTCCCAGACCAGCGGCGGCCGCAGCGGATCGACGCCGACGCCCTCGACCTTGCAGTCGAGCCGCAGGACGACGACTCCGGCGGGCACCGCGGCCGACAGACCGACGTAGAGACAGTCGCCGGGGGCCGGGGTCGCCCCGAAGCACGTCACGTCGCGGCCGATCGCCAGCTCCTCCGTACGGTCCGCCGCCTCCCCCGACACCGGCCAGGTGGCGAGATGGGCGAAGGCGCAGGGAGCGATCGTCAACTGCTCGGCGGTCGTGAAGACGACGGCTTCCTCCGTCTCCGTCCGCACGGTGGCGACCTCCGTCCCAGCCCGTACGACGACCGGGTCGGGCCGGGGTGCGGAGAGCCGGAACGTCACGTCGGTGTGCGCGGCCGTGGGCGGGTGCAGCTGTACCCCGATCAGGTCGAGGAAGGCGAGGTAGCTCTTCTCCGGTACCCGGTTCACGCGGTAGACGAGCTGGTCGACCATGGTGGCGAACGCCTCGATGAGGGTGACGCCCGGGTCCGACACGTTGTGGTCGGTCCACTCCGGGCAACGCTGCTGGACCAGGCGTTTGGCCTCGTCCACCAGGCCCTGGAAGCGGCGGTCGTCCAGATGGGGACTGGGCAGCGTCACGCGCCGGCCTCCTCGTCGTCGTGGCTCGTCTCCTGGGCGTGCTGCGGAATCACGTAGAACGGGAAGACGAGGTTGCGGGGGTCGTTGGAGCCGCGCACCGAGTAGCCGATGTCGATGTACAGGACCCCGTTGTCCGCCTCGTCGAACCGGACGGTGACCTCGGCGACCTCGATCCGCGGCTCCCAGCGCTCCAGCGCCAGGCGCACCTCGTACGCGAGCTGTCCCGCCGTCCCCGCGTCGGCGGGTGCGAACACGTAGTCATTGACGGCGCAGCCGAACTCCGGCCGCATCGGCCGTTCGCCGGGGGACGTCGCCAGGATCAGCCGGATCGACTCCTCCAGCTCCCGCTCGCCGCGCACCAGCGCGATGGAGCCGGTGGCGTCCGTGCGGGGCGGAAACGCCCAGCCGGCTCCGATGAACTGCTGTCCCATGCCGGCTCAGCCTCCGATCAGCACAGTGGCGCAGCCCGACAGGACCGGGGACCCGCAGCCGCTCAGGTCCCCGACCCGGGCGGCCGGACTCCCGCCGATCAACACGCTGGTGCTGCCGGGCGGTGCGATCGTGGACGGCGGGTGGACCAGGGGGGACGCGCACTGGTGGGCGGTGCCGACCGTGGCGGCGGGCCTCCCGCCGATCAGCACCGACACCACCCCGGGCGGCCCGACCATGCCGGGGTGACCGGTGGGGTCGGTGACGCGTGCGGCTGCGGCTGACGGCATGCGGTGTCCTCCTCTTCCCCTGATGGAGACAGGTCAGTTGAGCTTGATCAGCGGCGCGTTGACGGAGACCGAACCGCCGCTCGTGACGTCCGTGCGCCGACTGCCGTCGACGGTGACCTGGCCGCCCCGGACCTCCACCGCGCCGCCGGTGGAGAGCGCGACCCTGCCGTTCCCGCCGTCGAGTGCGACCCCGTTGCGGGACGTCACCGTGACGCTGTCGCCGGTGAGTTCCAGCGCCCCGCCGCCGGCGTCCAGCACGACTCCCTCGGCTGCCTTGACGGAGACCTGTTGCCGGGCCTCGATCGTCACGCTGCCGTCGCTGTTGATGACGACGGCCGTGCCCCGCCGGTCCAGGTCGATCGTGAGCTTTCCGTCGCCGGTACGGAGCCTGACGCCCTGCGGGCCGTTCGCCGCGTCCAGCAGTTCGAGCTGGTTTCCGCTCTTCGACGCGAAGGCGCGACGGTTCACCGCGCCGGTGGTGGGATCGACGAGACCGCCGCCGTCGCCGGGGGCTCCCGCGGAGGCCCCGGCGCCTCCCCCGGGCCGGTCCTTCCCGTTGTACAGACCGGCCAGCACGTACGGACGGTCGAGGTGGCCGTGCTCGAAGCCGACCAGCACCTCGTCACCGACCTCCGGGATGAAGGCCTCACCGCCGCCCGTCCCGCCGGACTGCGCCGTACGCGCCCAGTCGCTCGCGTACTCGTCCGACAGCCAGGGGAAGCGCACCTTCACCCGGCCCGACCCCTCCGGGTCCTGGGTGTCCGTCACCGTGCCGCTGACCAGTCCCGCGCACCGCCCCCCTCCCCCGGACGCTCCCGCCGGACCGTGCCCGTCGCCTCCGGTGAGCCCGAACAGCGAGCGCTCCTGCTGGCCGGACACGGTGATCCAGGTCTCGTACCCGCGTACGGCGTCGAAGACGTGCCGCGAGGACGTGACGGTGTACCGGCCCTCGAACGGCGCGCCCACGGCGTTCAGCGCCACCGCGCTGCCCGCCCTGACCTCCGGGTTGCCCCGGATCACCGCCTCCAGCTCCGCGAACGAGCCGGCGATCCGCTCCGCCAGCGCCTTCGCCGCCCGGTCCACCTGCGCCTGCGCCCCGTAGACCGCGTCGGTGACCACGAACCGTGCCTCGCCGAACGGAGCGGACACCTCGGCCGCCGTCACCCCGAGGTCCAGCGTCGACGACGTGCCGGCCGGGGCCCTGCCCACCACCGGTGCCTTGGCCCCGATGTCCCAGCCGCGCACTTCCACCTCGGACACCTGCTCGGCGGCCGAGACCCCGGCCCGGCAGCGCAACAGGTTGTCGCCCAGTTCGAGGACGAGGGGGTCGCGTTCGGCGCGCGCGGACCCGTCCGGCGCCCCGCTCGCCTCTACGGGGCGGGTGATGTGCAACCGCCCGTCGCGTACGTACGCCTGCGCACCGGCCTCCTCCGCCAGCCCGCGCACGAACTCCCAGTCGGTGACGTTGGGCTGGGCGATGTGCTCGATCACGGGTCCGGCCACATCCACGGTGCCCGGCTTCAGTCCGGCGCGCTGGGCGACCTGACCGCAGATGTCGGCGAGCGTCATGTTCTGGTAGCTGGCGACCCGGCGGCCGCGCAGCAGCCGGTGGGACTCGTCGAGGCCTCGTACGACGGTGAACGTGCCGGTCTCGTCGAGCTCCACCTCCAGTGCCGTGACCACCCCTTCGAGCAACGGCTCCGGGGCCGTGTCACCGCCCGCGCGGGCCAGCAGCCGAGTCTCGCTGCCGATCTTCAGCCCGGTCTGTTCCAGCAGGACACGGTCGGGGTCCCGGAACCGGAGCAGGAACAGGTCGGGGAGCGTCCGGCTGTCGTCGACGTACCCCTCGACCAGGGTGTTCACGAACCGGGCGGGCAGCGGTGTGCCTCCGAACTCCACCACCAGCGCGCTGGCGACGCCCTGTCGACTCATCGGCCCCGCCCCCGCTCCGTGCCGTGGCCGAGCCTCTTCAGCTCGTCGAGTGCGGGCAGCAGCAGCTGGGTCCCCGGCGCGAGCCGCAGCGGATCGTCGATACGGTTCGCCTCGGCGATCACCCGCCAGGCGCCGGCGTCCCCGTACTCCCGGTGGGCCAGCGAAGGCAGCGAGTCCCCGGAGGCCACCCGGTGCACGCGCCGGGCCGCCAGGGCGCCCGAGGTCGGGTTCTGGCCGGGCGTCTCCCCGCTGATCTCCTCCATCGTGACCTGGCAGACGGCCCGGATCGGCACCCCCGAGGTCGTGAACAGGGTGTACTTCGCCGCGACTTGGCTGACATATCCGGGGAACCCGGTGAGCCCGCCCCAGTGGAACACCACCCACGGCGGTGACGACCGCTGCTGCTGCCGGGTCTCGCTCGTCGGCACACAGCAGGCGAACAACTGCTCCACCGACGTCACCACCCGGGTGTCCTGGGTGTCACTGGCGTCGAAGAACATCTCCACGGTCAGCTTGCTGGGCTGCGACCCCTGGTACTCCGGGGGCCCCGAGCTCTTCGCCCCCTTGGCGGGGGTCCGCTTCCAGGAGGCGGCCTTGGTCAGGCTCAGCTCCTTGGGATTGAACTGGAAGTCGATCCGTCCGCACGGTCCGCCGGGCGTGAGTCCGCCCCCGGTGGGCGGCGTCCGGAGCTCCAGGTAGGCGTGCTCCAGCTTGGGCCGGGCCGATCCGCCCTTCGCGGCGGACGCCGCCCCGGACGTACCGGCGGCACTGAAGGCGATGGGTCCCGCGCCGCTCACGCCGCTCAGCCCTCCATCACATAGCCGTGGTGGGCGATCTCGATCGTCTCCATCGCGACCTTCGGCGATTCGGGAGTGAACGACGGTCCGGTCCAGCGCACGGGCACGACTTCCAGCAGCCCCCACTGGGCCACCTTCCGCCCGTCCCCGGTCCGCGCCTCGATGTGCGCCGTCTTGCGGCTGAAGCCGGTCGTCATGGTGGCGAACCAGCGGGCCACCTTCTCCGTCTCCCGGGTGAGCGGGCGGGACAGCTTGACGTTGGAGTACTTCAGCCGGGTCGGCAGCTGCCACAGATGCCCGTTGTTGCCGCCCTCCTCCCGGGTCTCCAGGACCACTTCGCAGCCCAGCCCGTCACAGGTGTTGAACGACCCGAGCTCGATGTCGTCGATCGTCACGACGAAGCAGACGCTGACGGCGGGGTCGTCGTCCGGGGAGGTGGCCATGGCACGTGCCTCTCGATCGGTGACTCGCGTGACTCGGTGGCTGGGCGGCGTGGTGATGCGGTGATGTGCCGGGTGCGTGGTGGGCGCTGATCGTCAGTGACGGGTGTTGATCAGGTATCCGGCGCGTTCGCGTTCGAGCCGGAGGTCGGCCTTGAGGAGCCGGCTGAGCGGCCCGTAGAGCGCCCGGACCAGCTCGTCCGTCGCGGGGGGCGCCCCCTGCCCCGCCGGTGGCCCGGCGGGGGCCTCCGTCCCGGCTCCGGGCGCCGCTTCCGGACCCGCGCCCGCCTCGGCTCCGGACGGCGCTTCCGGTTCCGTCGCGGGTGGGGGTTCGGGTTCCGGCGGCGGGGGTGGCTCCTCGGCGATCTCCGCGTCCCGCTGCACGACGGGCCGTGAGGTGCCGTGCAGGGGTGCGGCCCCGAAGACGACGCTCCCGTCGGCCATGCGCTGGGCCACTCCGGAGGCCACGGCGACGGAGCCGGCGGTGGGGAACGCGGCCCGGCCCCCGGTGCGGGCGACGGAGCCGGGCACGGGCGGCGCCCCGCTCGTCTCTCGCTGCACGCTCGTCTGTCGCTGCACGCTCGTCTGTCGTTGTACGGGCGACGTCCCGGGCCGCAGGAGCGCCGCGGGCGGACCGGTAGGGGCTGCCGGATCCGGGGCCGTCCACCGTACGGGCACGGCAGAGGGCTGACCCGGGGACGGGCCGCCGGGCAGCGGATGCTGCCCCAGCACCTCGCCGCCGCCCTCGGACGTGCGCTGGACGACCGCCCCGGCCGACGGTCCGGGAGCGCCGGGACCGGTGGCGGCACGGAGCGACAGCGGTCGCTCCCCGAGAAGGGGTGCGGTCGGGGCGACTGCGAGCGGAGGTACGGGCGTGGGCCCGCCGGGGACGGCCGCGGAGCGCTGGACGGGAACAGCGGATGACCGGGGCGCGTCGGCCGCGCTCTCCCCGCCTGCCTCTCCCCCCGACACCGCACCGGCCAGGGGCGCGTCGCCGAGCAACGGCGCCACGGGCTCGGCCGCGTCCTCACCGGTGGCAGTCCACGGCGCCTCCGGAGCCCCGGCCGCGCGGCTTACGGGATCGGCCGACGGCGCCGACGACGCGGCCTCTCGTTGAACCGTCGGAGGCCGGGGCACGGGTGGCGGAGCGGCCGACGGCCGCTCGCTCTGCCGCTGCGCGGTCGGCGGCAGACCGGGCAGCGGCGCACCGAGTCCGGGCGTGCGTCGGGGCGGCTGCGCCGGGAGCGAGTCCCCCGTGCGCAGAACCGCCTCCGTACGCCGCGAAGCCACGGTGTCCGAGCCCGTGCCCGGGTCCATCGGCCCAGCCGGCTCCGTCCGCTGGACGAGTGCCTGTTCGCCGACCAACTGCCGTACGGGCCAATCGGCTCGGGACGAAGAGCCGGCGGCCGACGTCAGAGCGGGTGCGCCCTCCCCGTAGGTGCGCTGAACGGACACCGGGGCCGGCCCGCTCCGCGGCCGCGGCGGCATCTCCACGGTCCGCTGCACCGCGGGGGCGGGGTTCCCCGCCGCCACGAGGGCGACGCCGTGCACCAGCCCGGCCGGCGCGTCCGGGCTGATCAGATGCCCCAGCGGCGTACCGAGTGCCGTCTCCTGCCGTGTGGTCAGTGCCGCTTGGAAGCCACCGGGGTCGATCACGAGGTCCTGGCCGGTCACCGACCGCTGCACCGGCTCCAGACGGCTCACATCGACACGGTCTCCCCGGTCCGGCCGCGGAGCGTCCGCGGCGGCCGGGGACGGATCGCCACCGGTGGCACCACCGCCGCGCAGCCAGGACATCAGCCCCATGACTCTTCCGCCCTCCCTGCGCTCCTCGCTACCGCCCGTTGAGGCGAGCGATCTGCGCGACGAACTTCAGTCGTTCCGGATGTTCCAGATCCAGCAGGTCGTCCAGCGGCCAGTGGAAGTGGTAAGCGAGGTACGCGACTTCCTCGTAGAGCAGGTCGGCCGCGTACGTCACGATTCCCCCAGGCGACCGCCGGCGAGATCCACCGCGAACTCCTCCTTGCAGGACGGGCACGAGACGGCGGCGCGGGTGTGCCCCTCCGCGTTGATCCGTCGGTAGAAGTCCTGGAGGAAGGCCAGGTCGGACGCGAACAGGTCCTCGATGACACCCGGGTGGATGTCCTCGACGGTCCCGATCCGGGTGACGACGCGGGAGATCAGGACAACCGACAGGTATGCGGAGTTCTCCCGCACCCGGTCGTCCCGCAACGGCACGAGTTCGTCGCGTGCGGTCGCGAGCCGCATCACGCCGGAGCGATGGACGGTGCCCGACTCGTCGACGTAGCCGCGGGGCAGGTCGAAGGCGAACTCCGTACGCAGGGGCTCGGACCGCCCGGCGCTCTCCCGCTCCGCGTGCTCCCCCTGCGGAGCCTGGAACTGGACCGTACGCCGCATCAGTCGAGCTCCATGCTCTCGTAGGTGATCGACAGCTTCTCCGTGAGGACCGAGGTGTCACCGGCCTTGAGCGTGCCGATCTCCAGGGACTTCGGCCAGGCGTTGATCAGCTTGTACCGCTTGATGGGCAGGCCCTCGTAGTCGTAGACGATGACCGCTCCGTTGCGCCGGGCGCTCATCATGCGGCCGAACCGGGAGTCCTTGATCCAGCGTTCGAAGCTGTTGTCCTCCGTGAGGCCGCGCGTGACGGTGACCTCGCCGGCCTTGGGACGGCCGGGCAGCTTCTTGATGGCGTACTTGCCGTCGGCGGTGTTCTGCTTCAGCTCGATGACGTCCTGCTCCATCTTCAGACCGCTGACCTCGGTGATCTGCTTGATGATGACGCTGTCGAATTCCAGGCCGAAGGAATGCCCGACGGAACTGTCAAGATCGGGAAGCGGCACAACGGGCTCCTTACACCAGGTTCGAGGACGGGCCGGTCACTGCTGTACGACGTGCTGCCGACGGCCCGGTCATTCGTCGACACCTCCCGTGCCGCCGGTCAGCTGGGAGAGCCGGAACACCACGAACTCCGCCGGCTTGACGGGGGCGACACCGATCTCGCAGATGACCTGCCCCGCGTCGACGCTCTCGGGCGGGTTGGTCTCCCGGTCGCACTTCACGTAGAACGCCTCGTCGGGGGTGAGCCCGAACAGGGAGCCCTTGCGCCACTCGTTCACCAGGAACGCCGAGACCGTACGCCGGATGCGCGCCCACAGCGCGTCGTCGTTCGGCTCGAAGACGACCCACTGCGTGCCGGCGAGGATCGACTCCTCCAGGTAGTTGAAGAGCCGCCGGACGTTGAGGTAGCGCCAGGCCGGGTCGGAGGCCAGCGTCCGCGCGCCCCAGACCCGGATGCCGCGTCCGGGGAAGGCGCGGATGCAGTTCAGTCCGATCGGGTTCAGCAGATCGTGCTCGCCCTTGGTCAGCTGTGTCTGCAGCGCCACGGCCCCCCGCACCACCTCGTTGGCCGGTGCTTTGTGCACGCCGCGTGTGTCGTCGTTGCGGGCCCAGATTCCCGCGATGTGCCCGCTCGGCGGTACGAGGGCGGCGCGGCCGGAGGCGGGGTCGGCGACGCTGATCCAGGGGTAGTAGAGCGTGGCGTACTTGGAGTCGAAGTTGGCCCGCTCCGTGCGCCAGCCCCGGATCTGTTGCGGCGAGAGTCCCGGCGGAGGATCCAGAATGGCGACGCGGTCACCCATCAACTCGCAATGACTGATGATGCCTTGCTGCACTGCGACGACGGACTCCAGATCGAGCAGCCCGCGTTCGAACGCGCCCATCAGGTCGGGCACGGCGACCATCGTGACCTCGTCCACCGCTTCGAGCCCGCCGAGCCCCGTGCGGCGGTCCGCGTCACCCACGTACACCTCGGGAGCGAGCGAACCGGCGCCGCCCGCCACGGAGGCGGCGGGAGCGAGCGCGACGGACTGGACGTCGGGCCTGGCGGGGGCGGCGCCGCGCCCCGTCTCCCGTATCTCGATGAGTTCGGACTTGGCGTTGACGCGGGTGGCGACGTTCTCCTTGCTGCGCTTGGTGGTCACGGACGGGTACGTCTCCGCGACCTGACCGTCCCTCTTCACGATCAGCTGGAAGACGTCGGAGGGCGGGTCGTCGCCCTCGGCCTCCGCGACCTCCACGCTGATCTCGCCGGCCACGCCCGGCCGGGGCTTGACGGCGTACGGCCCGACCTGGACCTCGGACCCGGCGGCCAGGTCCCCGGCACCGGTGTCCGACGCCTCGGCTCCCTCGGCGATGCGCACGACGTAACAGATGCCGCCCCCGTTGGCGAAGAAGCCGTAGACGGCGGAGGCGAGGTACGTACCGTCGACGAAGTCGCCGAAGGTGCTGACGAACTGGCTCCAGTTCGTGATGAGCGTGGGCTCGTCGAACGGCCCCCGCTGGGCGAAGCCGACGAAGGCGGCGACCGAGGTGCCCACCCCTTCGATCGGCCGGGACCCGGACTCGACCTCTTCGACGTAGACGCCCGGGGACAGGTACGACGGCATATGAGCCTCTCCTTGACGCGCTCCTCGACGTGCTCCTCGCCCCCGTTCCAGGACCGGGGAACGCCGGCAATTCTCGCCACTCGCGCGATCACCGGGAACGGATACACGGCCGCCCCGCCGTGCACGGGCGACTGCCCGAAGAGGCAATCCGAGAACGCCTCGCACACCACGTGCACGTGCCCGGGCCGCAGCCCGCACACACTCCACCCCTCCGGTACGCGCGCGGCAGCCTGACACACCACGTCCGGGCGGAACGGTGGCTGGCGGGAGGGACGGATGAAGGCGGTTCCGGAGAAGACCCCCACCACGCCGGGTCGACCCGACGCCGCTCCCCGCACGGACCGGGCCGCCCCCGCTGCGTCCTCCCCGCCCCCCGACCGGCGAAGCATTCAGCGTCTGCAACGGGCGGCCGGTAACGCGGCGGTCTCCCGGCTGGTGGCCCAGCGCTACAGCGCCCCGGTCAAGCCCGCTCCCGCCCAGGCACCCGGTTTCCGCAGCATGAAGACGGCTGTGGCGGCGAAGAAGACCCGGATCGCCGTCCATCCGCCTGCGGCTGCGGAGTCCAAGGCGTCCCAGGACGCGGCTGTCGCGCCCCCTGACGACAAGGAGGCTCAGGGGAAGGCGGCGAACGCCGAGAAGATGAACGCGGCGAAGCCCGGCGAGTTCGACAAGAAGGCGTTCGTCGACGCGGTGGACAAGGCGATCGACGCACAGGCTCCGAAGAACCTCGACGAGGCCGACAAGTTCTCCAAGTCCGGCAAGGCGGACAAGGTCAAGGAGGAGGTCGACGGCAAGGTCACGGACGGCAAGAAGTCGTCGGCCGAGGACATCGACACCGCGACGAAGGCTCCACCGGACACCTCGGCCGCCAAGGACAAGCCGGTCACCCCGCTCACCCCCGACCAGCCCCCGGGCAACCCCGGCGCCCCCTCGGCGGCCGACGCGATCCCGGCGAGGCAGCCGGCCGCCGTCACGGACTTCTCCGAGGGACCTGCCCAGAACGACAAGGAGATGGCGGACGCCGAGGTCACCGAGGAGCAGCTGGCCAAGGGCAACGAACCGGAGTTCAACGAGGCCCTGTCGGCGAAGAAGACAGCCGAGACGGACTCCGAGAAGGCCCCGACGAAGGGCAGGTCAGCGGAGAACCAGCAGCTGAGCACCGCCAAGGCGGGCGCGGCGGCCTCCGGCGCCGCGGCGATGACCGCGCTCACCGCGACACGGACCACGGCCGGCCAACAGGTGGACGGCGGCAAGGGCGAAACGAAGTCGAAGGACGAGAAGAAGCGCGCCGAGGTGACGGCGAAGCTGCAGAAGGTCTACGACGGCACGAAGAAGGACGTCGAGACCACACTCTCCGACCTCGACAAGAAGGTCGACACGGCGTTCACCGCGGGTGAGAAGTCGGCCCGGGACGCGTTCACGGCGGACCACAAGCGCCGCATGAAGGCGTACAAGGACAAGCGTTATTCGGGCTGGACCGGAAAGGCCCGCTGGGTGAAGGACAAGTTCGCCGGCCTGCCCAAGGAGGCGAACAACCTCTACCAGGAGGCCCGCAAGCTCTACGTGGCCCAGATGCGGACGGTGATCTCCTCGGTCGCCGACATCATCGGCACGGAACTGGGCAAGGCGAAGGCCCGCATCGCCAAGGGCCGCACCGAACTCAAGGCCGAGGTCGACAAACTTCCCGCGGACCTGCGCCAGTTCGGCGACGAGGCGGCCAAGGACTTCGCCGGCAGGTTCGACGACCTGGAAGCCACGGTCAACGAGAAGTCCGAACAACTTGTCCAGGACCTGGCGTCCAAGTACACCGCGGCACTCAACAAAATCGACGAGGAGATCAAGAAACTCCAGGAGGCCAACAAGGGCCTGATCGACAAGGCGAAAGACGCGATCGTCGGCGCGATCAAGACGATCAACGAGCTGAAGAACCTGCTGCTCGGCATCCTCGCCAAAGCCGCCGGCGCCATCATGAAGATCATCAAGGACCCCATCGGTTTTCTGGGCAACCTGGTCAAGGCCGTCGGCGCGGGCCTCAACCTCTTCGTCACGAACATCACCGAGCACCTGAAGACGGGAGTCGTCTCCTGGCTGCTCGGCACCGCGGTCAAGGCGGGCCTCGAACTCCCCCAGAAGTTCGACATGAAGGGCATCATCCAGCTCATCGGCTCACTGCTGGGCCTGACCTGGGCCAACATCAAAGCCCGCGTCACCCGCAAGGGCGTCCCGGACGAGGCGATGGCGGCGGTCGAGACGTCGGTCCCGGTCGCGAAGAACATCGCCGCCGAGGGCCCCGCTGGCGCGGTCAAGGAAATCCAGGCGGAGGCCGGCGACCTCAAGGCCACGATCCTGGAGAAGCTGACGAGCTACCTGATCCCCACGGTCATCATCGCGGGCGTCACATGGATCCTCTCCCTGCTCAACCCGGCGTCCGCGTTCGTCCGCGCCGTCAAGGGAATCATCGACATCGTCACGTTCATCGTGAACCAGGGCTCCCAGATCGTGGAGTTCGTCAACTCGGTGCTGGACGCGGTGGTGGCGATAGCCAACGGCGGCTCGGCGGGCGTCCCGAAGATGGTCGAGGCCGCTCTGGCCGCGAGCGTTCCGCTGCTGATCGGATTCCTGGCGTCGCTCCTGGGCATCGGCAGCCTGGCCAGCAAGGTCAAGAGCGTCTTCCATGCGGTGGCTCGGCCGGTGAACCGGGCGATCGAAAAGATCGTCGACTTCATCGCCAAGAAGGGGAGGAGCCTATGGAAGAACCTCAACCGAGAAAAGAAGGACCCTGCGGCAAGATCAAAGAAGAATGAGGATGCAAAGAATCCGGACAAGCCCGCCTCCAGCCGCCGACACATACGTGAAATCATCGCCGATATCGACTCCAGCCGGAACTTCAAGACATTTGGACACCCGCACACGATCAGAGCGAGGGGGGATTCATCAGGGGAGTTACATCTGACGTTGGCGAGCGAAGAAGAGGACTTCAAGAAGAAGATCAGGAGGGTGGTGGCCGAGCTAGGAACCTATCCAGCACCAAGAAAGATAAGGAACGTTTCTCCTGGAGACATGGTTGAAAGGCTGAACACCTCCATAGCGTCAGCGAAACGACTCAAGGAATCGTTTGGCGCATGGAAGGCCCAAGAGCAGGCGAGAGCAACACCCAACCCAGGTGCAGCAAATGTGATCAAGAGTCGGGTCGATGCCTGGATAGCTTCAGGATCACCTGATGTAGTCGATACGTCCAACATTCCCGCACCTACGCTCCCTCCTGGATTCAATAAACACAGAGAGCTGCTCTACGAAGGTGATGGAAACCGTTTCAAGAGGGCAAAGATAGCCGTTATCGGGCGAGACTTTCCTGCGATCTTCGACGACGTGCAGGCGGCGATAGACCCGTACAAGAAGGCTCTGGCCGCCGGAGCGGCACCAATGGAGCTGCGGATTCAGAAAGCCTTGGCCGCCCAGCGGCTGCGGGACATGACCATGCTGGGAGCAGCCAAGGACGATGCCAAGGTACCCGTCAAAGTACTCAGGGAGTTCAAGAGGAAGGGTGACGTAAACGGAAGGAACATGAGGGCTGCCTCGAACTGGAACGCCGACCACATTGTCCCGCTCGCCGCTCATTGGCACGCCATCGGATTCAATTCCGATGACAAGACCAGAGTCGACACAACGCCCGAGGTTTCGAACCTTCAACTGATCGCAGCGGATGCCAACAAGTCCGCTCAAGCAAATTACGGAGGAACGAAGTACGAGTTCATGAAGAAGAAAACGGGGCCGGACTTCAAGACTGACAAAGTGGAGCTGGTATAGTGATTTACGGTTCGGAGAAGGATAGACTGGAGCGCGTAATTCAAGGGCTTCGCTCATCGGGATGGACCATCTCCAGCGCGGCAGAGACCTCACACAACGATCCGACCATAGGAATACCGGAGAACTACGAACAATACTTCGACGATGAGGGCACCCTAGCCAGAGACCTCCCCTTCGAATGGGGACACGGAATGCCGTCGAGGATCCAGGTCGAATTTGCTAGAAAGGATCTTTGCGCCACGCTTGATCTGAGTGCCGACGAGGGCGACGGAAGAATTTTGGCAGATCGATCGGGACAATCCGACGTGTGTCGCCTCATCAAGGCTTTCGCCACGCTGGAAGGACTCGGGTACATCGCAGAGGGCGACTTCGCCTACACCAATTCCAGCGGGTGGAGTGATGTCCATGAACGCCAAACAGGTAGTGTTCAAGCAGTATTTTGGAACAGTCAGGCTCACCTGGACTGCTTCGACAACGAGGGAACGCTGATCGATGACCTCCCACTGCAGTGGGCCGGTGATCCAGACGTAATTGCGGCTGCACTTCGCGAAACAGGACTGATGATCGAGATTCCAGAAATTTCAGAAATGGCGTTCTACGTGGTGCCGGAGGAGGAAGACGGCGCATGACGCAGAGGAGCCGACGCGGCCTCCTGATGTCCTCCTCCAGCGAAATGCCCGTGAAGACCGCTGCTGTCAGACGTCGACAACCCGCACAGGCAGAGACTTCAGACCGTTGATGAAGTTCGACACCAGGCGGCGCGGTGGCGCCGCGAGCTCAAGAGGCCCTGTGGGGAACACCCGGCACGCCTCCTCGTACAGCACCCGCAACTGCAGGCGCGCGAAGTGCGCGCCCAGGCAGACGTGAGGGCCGTCGCCGAAGGAGAGGTGCGGGTTCGGGGAGCGGGAGAGGTCCAGGGCGAACGGGTCCGGGAAGACGCGCTCGTCGTGGTTGGCCGAGGCGTGGAAGACGACCACCTTGTCGCCCGCGCGGATGGGGGTGTCCGACAGGTGCGTGTCCTGGGTGGCCGTGCGGCGGAAGGTGAGGACCGGTGGGTGGCGGCGGAGCAGTTCGTCCACAGCGGTGGTGAACCCCACCTCGCCGTTGCGCAGGCGGTCGTACGCCTCGGGGTGCTCGGCCAGGAGGTGCAGGCCGCCGGGGGCCGCGCCGCGTACCGTGTCGTTGCCCGCGACCACCAGCAGGAAGAAGAACATCTCCAGCTCCGGCGCGGTCAGTTCGGGGTCGGTGGCGAGAGCCGTGATCACGTCGTCGGCGGGGTGTTCGCGCTTGTGGGCAGCCAGGACGTGCGCGTAGTCGAACATGTCGCGCAGTGACCCCGGGGAGCGCGGATTGACCGGCTTGCCGTCCGGGCCGAGTTTCGGTGTCCCTGCCTCGTCCGGGTCCTGGTAGCCGATGACGCGTTGGGTCCAGTGCAGCAGGAGCGCGCGCTCGGCGGCCGGTACGCCCAGCAGGTCGGTGAGGTTGAGCAGGGCGTAGTCGTCGGTGACCCGGGCGACGAGGTCGCAGGTGCCGTCGCCGGCCCTCGCCCCGGCGACCGCGCGGGTGAGGAGGGAGCGGGCCCGTTCCCGTACGACCGATTCGAAGTGGTCCACGCGCCTCGGGGTGAAGGCGCGGCTGACGAGCGTACGCAGGCGCCGGTGGTGCGGTGGGTCCTGGTTGAGCATCATCCGGCGGATGAACGGCAGGTCTGCGGGGTCCGGGTCGCGGATCTGGGTGGCACCCAGGCACGAGGAGTACGTGGAGGCGTCCTTCAGCACGCGGACGGCGTCCTGGTGCCGGGTGACCGCCCAGAAGCCCGGGCCCGCCGGCCAGCCCAGTACCTCCGGCTCCTCCTGCCACGCGACGGGGTGATGGTCGCGCAGATGGCGGTAGCGGTCGTGGGGGACGCCCTTCGCGTACTGCCTCGGATCGAAGACGTCCGGGACCGGTACCGGAGAGACGGCCCCGCTCACGCGCTCCCTCCGCCGCCCTCCGTGTCCGCCCGCAAGAAGTCCTCGACCGCCCGGATCACGTCGAGCGGAGCCTCGTCCATCGCGTAGTGGCCGCACGACGCCAGCTCCACGAGCTTGGCGCTCGGGAACCAGCGCATCCATGTGGAACGTTGCAGGTCCGCGGAGAGGGCCGGGTCCAGTGCTCCCACGACCGCCAGGGCCGGCACGGGCGAACCGTCGATCCGGTCGTGGAAGTCCTCGCCCGCCCAGGAATCCAGCCAAGCCCGGAACGCCTTCGCGTCGCTGCACTCGACCGAGCGACGCACCATACGGTCCAGCCAGGCGGCCGGGCGCCGCCCTCCGGTGGTGGTGTCGAGGATGATCCGACGGTTGCCCGGGTTCTGCGCCGCCTCGGCGAACAGCTCCCACTGTTCGGGTGGCAACGGCAGGCCGGACGCGGGGACCGGCGACACGCCGACGATCCGGCGCACCCGCTGCGGGGCGGCGGCCAGCGTCCGCTGGATGACGGAGCCGCCCATCGAGTGGCCGATCAGCGAGAACCGGTCCCAGCCGAGTCGGTCGGCCAGCGCGAGCACGTCGTCGGCGCCCTCGGCCGTGGTGTACGCGCCGCCCACATCCCTCGCTTCGCCGTATCCCCGCAGGTCCACCACCGCGTACTGGAACGAGCCGGTGTCGAGGTCCGGCAGCACCGGGTCGTACGCGGAGCGGTCGGCGAGCCAGCCGTGTACCGCGATCACCTTGTGCGGGCCCTCGCCGTGCAGGGTATGAGGCAGAACAGACAAACCGGTCACGTCGGCTCCTGTCACAGTACAGCGGTGGCCTGTCGGTCAACGTCGGCCCGTCCACGGTGACGCTGTCCACCGGCCCGCGCAAGGGAACACGCGGGGGAAGTATCGGGCGGCCGAGGAGAAGCTGTTCCGCCTTCGCCCCCTCACCCCTGAACCAGCCCCAGGTACGGCCCGAACTCCGAGGCAAGCGTCAGCCGTCCCAGCTTCTGGTACTCCCGCTGGATCGCGTGGATCAGCGTCGTCATCGTCACCGCGCCTCCGGTGTCCGCCGCCAGGTACGCCGCCGTCACCGCGATCGAGCGGATGTTGCCGCCCGCCAGCTCGAAGTTCTCGGCGCAGAAGCCGAGGTCCAGGTCCGTGCCGCGCGGGAGTACCGGTCCCAGGCAGCGCTCCCAGAGCACCAGGCGTTGTTCCGGGTCCGGGACCGGGAAGTCGATGACCAGGTCCAGGCGGCGGGTGAAGGCGTCGTCGAGGTTGGCGCGGAGGTTCGTGGCGAGAATGGCCAGGCCGTCGAAGGACTCCATGCGCTGGAGGAGGTACGCGCTCTCCACGTTCGCGTAGCGGTCGTGCGCGTCCTTCACGTCCGAGCGTTTACCGAAGATCGCGTCCGCCTCGTCGAAGAGCAGGACGCCGTTGACGCCCGCCGCCTCCGTGAAGATGCGTTCCAGGTTCTTCTCGGTCTCGCCGACGTACTTGTCGATGACCGTCGCCAGGTCGACCGTGTAGAGGTCCAGGCCGAGGTCGGCCGCGATCACCTCCGCGGACATCGTCTTGCCCGTGCCGGAGTCCCCCGCGAAGAGGGCTGATACGCCTCGGCCCCGGCCGCCGCCCGGACGCATGCCCCACTCCCCCAGGACGCGGTCGCGGTGGCGGGCGCGGGCGGTGAGTTCGCGGAGCTGGGCGTGGGTGCCGGGTGGGAGGACCAGGTCGTGCCAGGTGACCGCGGGTTCGATGCGGCGGGCCAGGCGGTCCAGGCCGGCCGCGTTCTGGGCGCGGGCTCCCTGGCGTACGTGGTCGGGGGTGAGTGCTCCGCCGTCCAGTTGCGCCGTCTGGGCAGCGCTGCGGGCCGCACCGGTGACCTGTTCCGGGGTGAGGAGGAAGGGGGCGAGGAGGTGGTCCGGGTCGATGGCGGGCGGGAGGGGGGCCGATGCCGTGTGCGCGTAGGCGTCGCTCCACAGAGCGCCGCGTGCCGATGGCTCCACCCTCGGAGCGTGCAGGAGCAGCGGCGGGACCGTCGACCACGACGCGTCCCACGGCACCCTGCCCACCATGACGGTGGGGACGGGCGTGGCCGTGAGGAGCCTGAGCAGGTGCGGGTGTTCGCGGGACACCGCGTCCAGTGGGGCGCAGACCAGGCCGGCGCGTGTCAGGCGTGCCTCGCGCACCAGGGAACGTACCGCGTCGGCGGGTGCGGGGTCCTCCGCCAGACGTGCCAGGTCCAGTCCCAGGACTCCCCGGCCCGCGCGGGTGAGCGCCGATGCGGCGAGGGCCGTGCCCGCCCCGCCCTGGTCCTCGGCCAGGTAGGCGAGGGGGAGCCCACCGGCCAGGACCCGGGCCAGCGGGGCCGGGTCGCCCACGCCTGCCACCGCGTGCCACGGCGCGAGGAGGTCGGCCAGGCGCGGGTCCCTCGTGTCGTCGCCCAGGAGGTGGGCGGTGACCCGGTCCGGGACGCGCAGCGCGCGGCTCAGGAACGGGCGGTCGAGGTCCTCGGCCAGCAGGAGGCCTGCGTGACGGAGCGGGGCGCGGGGGGCCAGCCGCCCCCGCGCGACCGCGTCGGCCGGTGACAGCCCGCACAGGCCGAGCGCCAGGCCGATGGACGGGCGGCGGCGGGTCACGTCGTCGTTGAGGTAGCCGTAGAAGGCTTCGAAGCGGTCGTCCAGATCCGGTACGAGGGCGATCAGCAGGATCTCGATGTCGAGCGCGGTGAGCCCGAAGTCGGCCTCCAGGCAGGTGAGTCGCGAGCCCTCGCCCCCCGTCGGAACGGCGTCACCCGCGGTCGGAACGGCGTCATCCGCTGCCCGGCCGGCGTCACCAGAGATCCGGCCGGCGTCATCCGCTGTCCGGCCGGCGTCACCCGCTATCGGTTCCGGAAAGCCTCGTGCCGCCTCCTCGTCCAGCAGTCGCGCGACGTTCTCGGCCGTGAGGTAGAGCCCCCGGAACTCGTCCTCGGGGTCCGGATCCGCGCGCTGCCGGACCTCCACCGCATGGCGGATGCGTTGCTCGACGTCCACCGCGCGGGCGAGCAGGTGACGCAGGTTCGGGTCCTGGTCCCGGTGGCCCGTGGGTGTCATGGAGTGCTGTCCTCGGTACGGCCGCCGCGCACGCGTCGGCTCTCATTGACGCGGAGGGCGAGGCCCCGTCGGCGCTCCGTCGAACCGGTCGGGTCCTCGGGCGCCGGTCGGCCCGGGCGGCTTCCGTAGACCGGGAGGCCGGCGCGTCCCGGCATCGGGTCGCGCCGCGGTTCCGAGGTCGGCGGTACGTCTCCGAAGTGCGCCCGGAGCCCTTCCTCGCCCACCGGCGGCCCCGCCTCGTACGTCGGTGAGGCAGTGACCGGGACGCTGACCACCAGGTCCAGCGAGGGCTTCAGCTCACCGCCCAGGGCGCTCCACACATCCGCGAACGAGCGGTCCTCCGGGGGCGGGAGCGCGATCGACATCGGGACGGCCGCCCCTATGTCGGCGAGGGAGCCGGCCAGGCGTTCCGGGGGCAGGGCCTCGTACGCCAGCAGACAGCCGAGCAGGGAGGACAGCAGCCGGTGTTCGTCCTCCGGGCGCTTCGTCCACGCCGTGATCAGATACGACAGCTTGAAGTAGCGGGGCGGGCGCCGTCGCGCGATGACGGTGCCCCGCTCGTCGTACTCGTTGTGGAGTCCGCGCTCGCGGCGTCGCATGTCCTCGCGGATGTCGTAGAGGTAGAGGTTCACCATCGGGGCGTTCACCTTGGCCGCCCATTCCCGGGTCGGTGCGTCGAAGACCACCGCGATCTGGCCGCCTTCGAGCACCTCGGCCCTGATCAGGGAGCGCAGTACGTCGTCCACCTCGTGGATCATCCGGAGGTCGCCCTTCTCATGTCCGGCCCTTGAAGTCCGGTGGCTGGAGGTTGCGTTGGACCACCAGGACGGGTTTCTGGAGTCGGGGAAGGCCGCGGATGCCTGCGCGCAGGATGCGGGGGCCGAGGGTGTCCTTGCGCAGTACCAGCATCTGTACCTCGAACGTGCCGTCCCGGCCGGCCCTCACCCCCGAGCGGTCACCCGTGATCCCGCGGTTCCAGGTGAGGTTCACGGTTTCCCCGGGCGGATAGTCCTCGCCTCGCGCCAGTACGGGCTGCCCCGGCTTGGCGACCTGCGGGGTGACGGTGAGGGACGGCTTCAGTACGCGCAGCCGGTCCGTGTCCTTGTTGTTCGTCGTACGACGGTCCGGGACCGTGCCGCGCACGCTGGCCCGTACGTCCCCGGTGATCGCCGCACGGTACGTCGCCGCCTGCGTCACCTCGATCCTGCCGCCCGCCGGGATCGTGCACGGTTCGGCTGCCGTGCAGCGGGTGAGCGGGCCCAGACTCCGGTCCTTCGACGCCGACGGGGCCGGCCAGGCCGCCGCGACGACGACTCCCCTGGCGGTGTCCGGGCCTGCGTTGGTGACGGTGTAGCGGGCGCGGGCAGGGCGGGTGACGTACGTACGGTCGGGGCTGACGTCGGCCTTCACCGCGATGTCCGACGAGGGCGGCGGCGGTGACGGGGGCTCCGGCGGCGGCTTCAGCACCTCGAAGCGTGCGGTGTCCGTGCCGGTGTTGCCGGCGGCGTCGGTGGCCGAGCAGGTGACCGTGGTCGTTCCGACCGGGAAGAGCGAACCGGACGTGGGCGTGCAGGTCACGGGCAGCTCACCGTCCTGGGCGTCGGTCGCCGTCGCCGTGTAGCTGATCCGCGCCCCGTCGTCGTTCTGCGACCTCGCGATGCGGTCGTCCACGGTGACGACGGGGGCGTCGGTGTCGTTCACGTCGATGCTGATCTGCTGCTGGAATTCGGGGTCGGCTGCCGCGGCGGGACCGATGGTCTCGGTCCCCGGCGCCTGGGTGCCGAGCAGGAACTGCACCGTGCAGGTGAGGGTGGTGCCCTGCGGTGCGTCGGCTGAGACGTCGACGGTCTCCGCGAAGTGTGCGGTCTCGCCGCTGGTCAGCCGGCGGGTGGGTGGATCGAGGACGACGGTGAGGTGGGGGTCGCAGTTGTCGAGACGGTAGCCGACGGAGGTGGGGAGGTTGTCGAAGCCGTCCATGATGGCCCGGGCGACTTCGTCGGGCTGGATGCCCTCCAGCAGGCGCCCCTGGGTCGCCTCGATGATGCGCGTCGCCTGCCCCTCGATGGTCGGTGGATGCTCGACGTACTCCGGGTTGTCGGGGTTGTGGGCGTCTCCGTTGCCGTTGAGGCCGTCGCCGATCTTGCTGTCCACGTCGACGCCGATGACCCGGACACCTTTGTCCTGCAGGTCGAAGATCGTGTCGTCGATGGTGTGGTGGTTGCTGGGTGCGTGACTGGAGGCGTCACTCACCAGCACGACGACCGGGTTGGAACCCTCGCGGAAGACGGTCTTGCCCCCGGCGCCGTTGGCTATCTCCCACAGGCCGTTGATCCAGTCCTCGGAGGGGCCACGGCTGCTTCCTCCCAGCACGGTCTTCAGCCCGTTGACACCTGTCTGGACCTTGTCGACGTCATCCGTCAGCTCCTGGAGCACCTCGAATCCGGCATTGGGGTCGCCCTCCTGGTCGCCGAACGTGGCGACGGCGAAGCGTGAGTCGCGCTGCTCGGCCAGGATCTTGCCGGTGATGTCGGGCAGGTACTTCTGCACGTCGTCGATGGGCCCGGCCATGCTCTTCGTGCCGTCCACCAGCAGAACCACCTCCGGCTTCGGGGGAATGGCCGGTGTACGTACCGACTTGTCCACCCCCGTCGACCCGCCCGGGTCGAGCGCGTCGTGCAGGGTCGCCGGGGTGACCCACGGCTCGGGCGGGACGGGGACGGCCGTGGCCACGACCGTCCCCGCCGAAGCGGGGGCCAGGCCTGCGGCCAGCAACAGCAGAACGAGCGCCACCGAACGGCGCACACCCGTGAGTCCGCGTGACCGTTGCGCCGGCCGCATCCACCGCACCGAATCTCTCCCCCGCACCCGGACCTCCCACCGAAGAACAGCGCCCACACGATCTCGCAGGCACTCGGCTTCCGCAGTGGGAGGCGAGCCACTTCCCCGGGAAGCCGCAACTGCCCTTTGGGGCAGCCCCCGAGAGAAGAACACCCGGCCCCCGGCACGGTCCGGGCGTGGGAAGGAGCGGCCGACGATCGCGTGAAGTCCGGTGAGTCGTCAGATCAGTCCCTGGCGCATGACGTACGCCACCGCGTGGGACCGATTCCGCAGTTGGAGCCGGGTCATCACCGAATGCAGCACGTTCTTGATGGTGCGTTCGGAGTAGGCGAGTTTCGTGGCGATGTCCGCGGTGTCGTACCCCTCGGCCACCAGCCGCAGCACGTCCACCTCGCGTGCCGCCAGACCGGTGAAGTGCAGTCCGCGCGGTCCGAGCACCTGCCCCTGGAGCCGGCCCACCTCTGCGAGGAGCCTGCCGAGCAGGTCGGAGGGCAGGTGGCCCTCTCCCCGCGCCACCGTCTCGATGACGTGCACCAGGTGTTCGGGGGTCGACTCCGCGCGCCTGATCACACCGACGACGCCGCACTCCGCCGCACTCACCAGCTTCTGCTCATCGATGTCCGTGGTGACCAGCACCGTACGTGAGTCGCTGGTGCGCTGGATGTGGCGCAACATCCTCAGCACGTCCTCGTCGACGGTGTCCACGACCATGACGACGACCTGAGGTGCGGTCTCGTCCTCGGCCCACTCCATCACGCTGACCTCGGGGCGGGTCCTCAACTGACTGGCCACGCCCGCTTGCGAGATCGGGTCCTGCGCCCGTAAGGCCACCGTGGTGCGTTCCATGCGTTCCATACCGATGCTCCCCCTTGAGCAACAGCTGGAAGGCCACAACGTGCACACGCCCCGCAGCCGTTGTCGTCCGTCTCATTGGTTATGAGGCGGACAGGAGATTCCCGCGTTTACTGACCAGGAAACTAAAAGAGTGTCAGGGGCACGGGATCTGCCCGAAAGTGTTCCTTCGAGGCCGGTGTCCGACGCCGTCGGCGACTCTACGGTCCGCCTATGAGTCTCACGGCAAGCCTCGACGCATCGTCCGTCAGCGCCGCACCGGGCGAGGAGACGGCTGTCCCCCTACAGGTCCGCAACTCCGGTGCGACGGTGGAGGAGTACCGCTTCGAGGTGGTCGGCGCGTGTGCCGCCTGGTCGGCGGTGGAGCCGGCGGTTCTGTCGCTGTACCCGGGTGACTCCCGCAGCGTCTCGCTCATGCTGCGCCCGCCGCGCGACGCGACGGTGCCGGCCGGTGAGACGCCGTTCGGGGTACGGGTGGTGCCCACCGGTGAGCCGAGCGGGACGGTGGTGCCGGAAGGCCGTGTGACCGTGCTGCCGTTCACCGAGACGACGGCCGAGCTGGTGCCGCGCAGCTCGCACGGCTCCCGCCGCGGACGGCACCAGCTCGCCGTCGACAACCGGGGCAACACGCCGGTCACGGTCCGGCTCGGCGCACAGCCGGGGACCGAGCTCGCGCGCGTCGTCTTCGACGTGGCCGAGCTCCAGGTCGCCCCCGGTCGGGCGGAGTTCGGAAAGCTGCGGGTGAGGCCGGCGAAGCGGATGTGGCGCGGCACGCCGGTGACGCATCCCTTCCAGGTCTTCGCCGCCACTCAGATGGCCGAGGGGCAGGAGTCGGTGGAACCGGTCCTCGTCGACGGCTCCTACCAGCAGGAACCCCTTCTCCCGCGCTGGCTGCCCCGAGCCCTCATCACGGCGGCCGTACTGCTGATCGCCCTGGCCGGGATCTGGTACGCGCTGCTGCGTCCGGCCGTGAAGTCGGCGGCGCGGGAAGCGGTCACGCCCGAAGCGGTGCGGTCCGCAGCCGCGGCGGACAAGAGCAAGGCACCGGACGGGGGCGGTACGGCGGGGGCGGGCGCAGCCGCCGGCACCGGTGACACCGCCGGGGCGGACGCGGGCGCCGGCGGTGCGAAGCCCACGCCGAGCCCTTCCGCGGCGGCGGAGGCGAGTGCGGGGGCCGGGTCGGGTGACGGGGCGGCCACTTTGACGAGTGCGCAGGTCCGGGTCAGGGACTCGGTGGGCGGCGGTTCGAACTCCTCGACCGCCCTCCAGGTACCGAAGGGCCACACCTTCCAGCTCACCGACATCGTCGTGCAGAACCCGCAGGGCGACGCCGGAACCGTCGTCATCTCGGCCGGCGAGAACACGAGTGCGCTGAGTCTCGGGCTGGAGAACTTCCGTGACTCCGACTACCACTTCGTCACGCCGATCCTCGTTCCCGCGGGCGGGAAGGTCACGATGACCATCGACTGCCGGAAGGTCGGCAAGCCGGTGGGTGCCCGCACACCCTCGCGATGCTCCGAGTCGTTGTTCCTCGGCGGCACGATGCGCCCCGACTCCGCGGGCTGACCCCGGGGCCGAGGACGCACGCCGGACGGTCAGCCGGACCGGGGGACGCGTACCGGACCGCCGGCCGGACCGAGGACGCCTGCCCGACCGTCAGCCGGGCCCTGACGGAGGCGACGCAGGAAGCCGCTCAGGCCGGTGGGGCCTCTTCCTCCTCCTCGGGGTTCTTCTCCTCCGCCCGCTGGACGAACGATCCCTGCACATCGGCCGGCTGCTCGTCCTCGTCCTCCGTCGCCGCACGCTGGACGGCGGGGGCGGAGGGGGCGGCCGACGGCGCGGCCGAGGCGGCGCCCGGCGTGGGCGCCGGGTCCGACAGCACCCGGTCGGCGTTGGTCACGGCCTCCCGTTCGAAGCGGTCCGAGGGATCGCTGACCCGGATGCCTCCCGGCGCTTCCGTGCCCTCCACCGGGCCGCTCCGCTGCTGCATCACATGGGTCAGCTCGTGGGCGAGCGTCGTACGGCCCAGGGATGACGACGGGTCGTACGCGTCACGTTGGAAGACCACGTCGTTCCCCACGGTGTAGGCGTGCGCGCCGACACCCTTGGCCGACTCGTGCGCCGCGGAGTCGTTGTGGATGCGTACGGCGGAGAAGTCCGCCCCCATCCGGTCCTCGAACTCCGTGCGGGTCCCGGTGTCCAGCGGGGTGCCGCCGCCCGAGGAGATGACATCGCGGACCGGTGAACGCGTCTCCTCCTCGGACTGCTCGGGCTCTTGGGCCCTGGCACGCTGGATCAACGGGCCGAGGGCGGCGTTGCCGATGCTCCGCTGGAGCACACCCATGCCGGCTCTTCCGACCACGTCAGCCCGGCCGGTGGCCGCTGCGCGGAAGAGGTGGCGGGTGTCCACGCCCCGATCGGGTGCCGCCTGGGACCGCTGCGCCACGGAGGTCTCTTGGTACAGGTGGTCCCCCTGCGTCCGCTCGTGGTCGTACGCGCTCTCGGTCGGCGGGGCGTGGTGGTCCCGCTCGGGGTCCTGCTCGTGCTCATGGCCGTGGTCCTGTGCGTTCATCGTCGTCTCCCTGACCGCACCGTCGTGGGCGCGCACACCGTGCGGGGCCGCGACGGCCGGCGGCCCTCCTGCCGGTTCTCCACCCTCACGCCGGACTCCCTGCCCCGTCCAGCCCGCCCCCGGCGGGACCGGGGCATCCCGAGCTGCCTCTTGGGGCACTCGGACCGTACGAACGGCCGCTGCCCGCAGGTCCGGGAAACCGGTGGAGGATACGCGGGCGGGTGGTCGAGCGGCCCCGGGGAGCCGGGGCCGCCGTACGACGTCACTCGCCGGCGGTGATCACGTCACCGGTCAGGCTTTCCCCTTGGTGACGGCCCACTTGCCGTCGGCCCAGTTGCCGACCGTCTCGTATCCCGAGCGGAAGGAACCGAGCCAGTTCAGCGTCAGACCCGCTTCCGCGGTGGAGGCGACGGGGGTGTAGCTGCTTGCCTCATCGGCCGGGCCTCCGGTGGTGTTCTCGGCCACGTACGGGAAGGGGTAGACGGGCCGGGTGGCGGTGACTTTGCCCGCGCCGTCCGTCGACCTGGTCATCAGGCTGTCGGGGGCATCGCCCTTCGTGACCCAGTCGACGACGGCGGTCAGCGCGTCGAACTCGCTCGGACCCTGCCCGCCGCCGCAGTGCGCGACGCCCGGGAGGAGGAACAGCCGGGCGAAGCTCTCCGTCGCCGCCACCGAGCCCATGGCCTTCTGCACGGCCTTGTAGTACGCCATGGTGCCGACGGCCGGGATGTGCTGGTCGCCCAGCCCGTGCCAGAGGATCAGTTTGCCACCGGCCGCCCTGAACGCCTTCAGGTCCGGGTCGGTGGCGTCGTACATGCCCTCGTTGGGCCGGACGATCTTCTTGTAGGAGGCCTCGGTGAATTCGATGTCCCGGTAGGTGAGGGCGGGGTGCGGGCTGTCGAAGACCTGGTAGCGGAGGGTCTCCCTGACGAAGTTGATGTCTCCGCTGGTGCCGTCGGCATCGGACGGCACGATGACACCGGCCCAGTTGAGTTCGGAGCCGCGCAGCTGGTAGCCGGGGTACAGCAGCTTGCCGTGCTGGTCGGTGGGGCCCGAGTAGATCCGGTGGAGTGTCGTGACCTGGTCGGCGGTCAGGCAGAAGTCATCGGGTGTGGACGTCTGCCCTGCGCGGCAGGTGAGGGTGGCCGGATCCCAGGTACAGCGGAGCGGGTCCGCGATGATTCCGTCGGTGGCGGCGCAGCCTTCGAGGACCGCTTGGTGCAGCGGTGCCAGGTCGGCGGTGGTGAGCGTGGCGGGGCCGCCGTCGAGGAACACGGACTGGGCCGTCCAGGCGTGCGAGAAGGTGTTGAGCGCGGTGAAGTTGTTGGCGGGGGCGCCGGCGATGATGCCGTCGAAGTCGTCCGGGTAGCGCTGCGCCTCGGTGAGTGCCTGGTGGCCGCCCTGCGAGCAGCCGTCGAAGTACGAGTGGGCGGCAGCCCGCCCGTAGTACGTCTTGATGATGGTCTTCGCCGCCTGGGCGAGCTGGTGGTCGGACTTGTATCCGAAGTCGGCGCGCAGAGTGGGGTCGGTGGAGAACAGACCACCGCCCTGGGAGTGCCCCTCGTCGCTGGAGGCGACGGCGAAGGCACCGGTGGTCAGCGGAACACAGCCGCTGGAGGCGGGGGCGCTGCCCGTGCTCACGTTTCCGCAGAGGCCGCCGCAGCCGACCTGGAGGTAGTTGGACTGCCAGCCGGTTTCCGGCAGCCGGAGCTCGAAGTGGATCTGGGGGGCGATCACACCTTTGACGTGGCAGGCCGCCCAGTTCCCGAGCGTGTTGCCCCCGGCGGCCAGCTCCGTCGCGGAGGTGATCTCGAAGGGCACACCGGGTACGTCGGCTGCGAGGTCGAGCGAGGTGAGGCCGGAACAGGGCAGGGCGGGTGCGGTGCCCGAGGACGCTCCGGTTGCCGCCGGGGCGGCGGCCGCTGCCGAAGCGTCGGCCGGGCCGCTGCCGGTCGTGCTGTCGGCGAGGGCCATGCCCGTACCGCCGGCCAGGGCGAGGACGGCAGCGAGGGCGGCCAGTACGGCAGCCGCTTTCCGTCGGAACCAGCGTGAGGGCAGAGGCATACCCGGACTCCGTTCGATCGCGGCCCGGGCCTCGTGCCCGTATGCCGGTCCTGTGGGGTGCGTGCGGGAAGGGTGTCGGGACGGGGGCGGACACGCTTCGGCGCGTGGGACGCCGTCGGCCCTCCGGCTCCGCAGCGGCGCCACGGCGAGGAACGTAGTCCGGCACGGATCTCCGCGCAAGACTTGCCAACGAGATTGTTGACAATCCTGTTGGCGTAAGTTTACGTTCGACAGGCACTCACTCAGGGAGGGCATTGATGCCGAAGGAAGCGCGTCCCAGTTCCGGAGAGCAGGCCAAGGAGCACGCACTCGGGAAGCTTCGGCAGGCGATTCTGCAAGGGGAGATGGCACCGGCTCAACGGCTGGTGGAGGACGAACTCGCCGAGCAGTTCGGCGTCACCCGGGCCAGCATCCGGGCAGCACTTCTGGAGCTGGCATCCGAGGGGCTGGTCGAGCGGATCCGTAACCGCGGATCACGCGTCCGCGTGGTGACCAAGGAGGAAGCGGTCGCCATCACCGAGTGCCGGATGGTCCTGGAAGGACTCTGCGCCGCCAAGGTGGCCGCCGGGGCCACCGAGGAGCAGCTGGCCGAACTGGCGGCGACGGGCGCGGCGATGGCCAAGGCGGTCGCCGACGGCGAGCCGATGACCTACTCCGAGCTCAACCACCGGCTGCACGCCCTGATCCGGGAATTCTCCGGCCAGCGGACCGCCGTCGGGCTCCTGGAGCGACTGAACGGCCAACTCGTGCGCCACCAGTTCCAGTTGGCGCTCAGGCCGGGCAGGCCACAGAAGTCCCTGAGTGAGCACCTGGCCGTGATCGAGGCGATCACGGCCAGGGACCCGCAGGCGGCCGAAGCAGCCGTCCGCGCCCACCTCGGCAGCGTGATCGACGCCTTGCGCGACGACTGACGCGACTCGGGGCGGGAGCACACCTGTCACCAAGGAGAGTTCGCAATGACGCACGGCAAGGTGCCCGCCACCCCACGATCGACGCTGGTGATCACCGCGCACGCCGGGGACTTCGTATGGCGCGCGGGCGGCGCCATAGCCCTCGCCGCCTCCCGAGGGGAGAAGGTCACCATCGCGTGCCTGACCTTCGGCGAACGGGGCGAGTCCGCCAAGGCGTGGCGCGAGGGCAAGCAACTCGCGGAGATCAAGGCCCTCCGCCGCGAGGAGGCGGAGCGGGCCGCGGCGGCGCTCGGCGCCGGCATCGTCTTCTTCGACGCCGGCGACTACCCGCTGCCGGTCACCCCCGAGCTCACCGACCGGCTGGTGTCCGTCTACCGCGAGGCGCAGCCGGACGTGGTCCTGACCCACCCCCTCACCGACCCGTACAACGGGGACCACCCGGCGGCCGCCCGCATGGCGCTGGACGCCCGCGTCCTCGCCCAGGCGATCGGCTACCCGGCCGAGGGCGAGATCATCGGGGCTCCCCCGGTGTTCTTCTTCGAACCGCACCAGCCGGAGATGTGCGGCTTCACTCCCGAGGTCCTGCTGGACATCACCGAGGTCTGGGAGACCAAGCGCAAGGCCATGGAGTGCCTGTCGGCCCAGCAGCACCTGTGGGAGTACTACACGGACCTCGGCAAGCGGCGCGGCGTGCAGCTGAAACGCAACGCGGGCCCCAACCTCGGTCTTCCGCACACCACATGGGCCGAGGCGTACATGCGCCCCTACCCGCAGGTCACGGGAGAGCTGGCGTGAGCGGCGTCATCGTCACCGGTCCCCCGAGGGCGTCCGCCGAGGACGTGACGGCACTGGCCGGATACGGCGTGGCCACCGTGCACGAGGCACTCGGCCGCACCGGCCTCCTCGGCTCCCGCCTGCGCCCGATCCAGCAGGACGTACGCGTGGCAGGCACGGCGGTCACGGTGCTCAGCTGGCCCGGCGACAATCTCATGATCCATGCGGCCGTCGAGCAGTGTGCCGAGGGCGACCTGCTCGTCGTCACCACCACCTCGCCGTCCACCGACGGAATGTTCGGCGAGCTGTTCGCCACCGCGCTGCGGTACCGGGGCGTGCGCGGCCTGGTCACCGACGCCGGGGTGCGCGACACCGCCGAGCTGCGCGGGATGGGCTTCCCCGTCTGGTCGGCCGCGGTCAGCGCCCAGGGCACGGTCAAGGCGACCGGCGGGTCGGTCAATGTGCCGGTCGCGATCGGGGGCCGGATCATCCGCCCCGGTGACGTGATCCTCGCCGACGACGACGGGGTGATGTGCGTTCCGCGCGAACGGGCCTCGGAGGCCGTTGAGCTGTCACGGGCGCGCACGGCGAAGGAAGAGGCCACACGCGCCGCGTTCGCCGAGGGGGAACTGGGGCTCGACCGCTACGGGCTGCGCGAGACACTCGTACGTCTCGGGGTCCGGTATCAGCCGTACGAAGCCTGCGCCGCGGACTCTTCGGGGCCCGGGTGGTGACCGCGCCCGCCGCCGGGGTGCGCTGCATGCTCCTGCGCGGCGGTACCTCCAAGGGCTGTTACTTCCTGGCGGAGGATCTTCCCGCCGAACCGGCTCTGCGTGACGCCCTGTTGCTGCGGATCATGGGCAGCCCCGACACCCGCCAGATCGACGGCCTGGGCGGGGCGCACCCCCTCACCAGCAAGGTGGCGGTGGTGCGTCCGTCAGCCGGTCCGGACACCGACGTCGACTATCTCTTCCTTCAGGTCGGCGTCTCCACAACCGAGGTGTCGGACCGTCAGAACTGCGGGAATCTCCTCGCAGGCGTCGGCCCCTTCGCCGTCGAACGCGGCCTCGTCACCCCGGGCCGGGTGGAGACGTCGGTGCGGATCCGCATGCTCAACACGGGGGATCTCGCCACCGCGACCTTCCCCACGCCGGACGGGCGCGTCGCGTACGAGGGCGACGCCGAGATCTCCGGGGTGCCGGGGACCGCCGCGCCCGTGGTGATCGAGTTCCCGCCGGGCAGCGGTCCCCTGCTGCCCACGGGCAGCGTCCGCGACACCCTCGCCGGCCTGTCGGTCACCTGTGTGGACAACGGCATGCCGACGGTGCTCATCGCCGCTTCGGCGCTGCGCCTCACCGGCTACGAGGATCCCGCGGAGCTGGAGGCGGACCCGGTCCTCGCCCAGCGGATCCGCGAAGTCCGTATCGAAGCAGGTCTGCTGATGGGCCTCGGCGATGTCGCCGGCACCACCGTGCCCAAGGTCAGTGTGCTGGCGCCGCCCCGGCACGGCGGCGCCGTGTCGACGCGCACGTTCATTCCGGTGCGCTGCCACACGTCGATCGGCGTGCTGGGTGCGGCGAGCGTGGCCGCAGGACTGCGCGTCACGGGCGGTGTCGGTGAGGGCGTGGCACGGCTGCCCGCCCGCGGCGACCGGCTGCGCATCGAACACCCCACGGGGTTCCTCGAAATCGAGTCGGCCGTCGAGCAGAAGGCCGGAGGGGCTCTTCCGGGCGCCGGCCGCACCGCTGTCGTACGTACCGCGCGAAAGATCTTCGACGGCACCGCTTTCCCCCGCCCCGCCTGACCCGCACCGGGATTCCCTTCCGTCCCCCGTACTTCCAGGAGTCGCAGATGACCCCGCCGCTCGGAGACATCGCCCACCTCGGCCATGTCGAACTGCTCACCCCCGACCTGGACGCCAGCGTCCGCTTCTTCACCGACTTCCTCGGCCTGACCGAGAACGGCCGCTCCGGCGACTCCGTGTACCTGCGGACCTGGGACGACTACGAACACCACAGCCTCACGCTCACCGCCCACAGCACCCCCGGCCTCCGCCGCACCGCCCTGCGCACCTCAGGCGAGGACGCGCTCCGCCGCCGGGTCGAGGCCCTGGAGGCGGCCGGCCGGCCCGGCCACTGGGCCGAGGACGAGCCGGGTATCGGCCGGCTCTACGTCACCACCGACCCCGACGGCCACGAGCTGGCCCTGTACTGGGAGAGCGAGTGGTACGAGGCGCCGGACGCGCTGCGGCCGGGCCTCAAGAACCAGCCACAGGCCAAACCGGGCCGCGGCGTGGGCGTACGCCGGCTGGACCATGTCAACTTCCTGGGCGCGGACGTCGCGGCCAACGGCGACTTCCACCGCGAGGTCCTCGGCGCCCGTCCCACCGAGCAGATCCGGCTCGACAGCGGCAGGATCGCGGCCCAGTGGCTGACGTTCACCAACAAGTCGTACGACATCGTCTACACCGAGGACTGGACGGGGTCGAGCGGCCGGCTGCACCACATCGCGTTCGCCGCGGACACCCGCGAGGACATCCTGCGCGCCGCCGATCTCGCGCTGGACACAGGGGTGTTCATCGAGACGGGCCCCCACAAGCACGCCATCCAGCAGACGTTCTTCCTGTACGTCTACGAGCCGGGCGGCAACCGCATCGAACTGTGCAACCCGCTCACCCGTCTGGTGCTCGCCCCCGACTGGCCCCTGATCACCTGGACCGAGGCCGAGCGCGCCAAGGGACAGGCATGGGGCCTGCGCACCATCGAGTCGTTCCACACCCACGGAACGCCGCCCGTCGCCTGACGTCCGGCACCCCCCTTCGGCCCCGGTCCGGCTCCACACCAGACCGGGGCCAAATTGTTCCTAAGATTGTCAACAAAAGCGTTGACACACCCTTCCGGTGTTTCTACCGTCAAGGCCATCACTGCGAGCGCGCATCTCGCCTCGCGTCGGGTCGGCGGCTCGAGCCGCGCCGACCGCCCCTTCTTCCCAACCTCCAGGGACCCTCCTCCCGGACGAGAGGAAACAACGATGTCCTCCTCGCTCGCCCCGGCCATCCGCGGTAGCAGAATGGCCATGCTGGTCATCGCGCTGTGCTGGCTGGTCGTGCTCTTCGACGGCCTCGACATGTTCATCTACGGCTCGGTGCTGCCCCACATGCTGGAGCAGCACGCGCTGGGCCTCGAACCGTCCATGGCCGGAGACCTCGGCAGCTACGCCACGTTCGGGATGCTGGTCGGCGCCCTCTCCTCGGGCACACTCACCGACCTCATCGGGCGCAAGAAGATGATCATGTCCTGCACCGCGCTGTTCTCCCTGGCCTCGGCCCTCTGCGCGGCCGCCTCCACGGTCACGGTGTTCGGCCTCGGCCGGACGCTCGCCGGGCTCGGCCTCGGCGGCCTGCTGCCGACCGCGATCACCATGGTCTCGGACTACGCACCGCGTGCCCGCGGCGCCTTCGTCATCGGCACGCTGATGACCGCCCACCACGTCGGCGGCATCCTCTCCGCGTACGTCGCCCTGTGGATCGTGGAACCCCTCGGCTGGCGTGCGGCCTTCTGGGTCTGCGTGGTCCCGCTGGTCATCGCGGTGCCGCTGGTCGCCCGCTGTCTTCCGGAGTCGCTGAGCTTCCTGGTCGCCAAGGGACGTACCACCGAGGCGCATGACCTCGCCGCGCGCTACAACGTCGAGATACCTGCCGCGAAGGACCCCCGGGCCGCCGGCGACCGCTGGTACGCCCTCGCCCAGCTGTTCCGGGGCAGGGAATGGATCCAGACGCTGATGTTCTGGCTGGCCTCCTTCGGCGGACTGCTGCTCGTCTACGGCGTCGCCACCTGGCTGCCCACCATGATGCGGAACGAGGGCTACGAGCTCGGTTCCTCACTGAACTTCGTCGTCGTCTTCAACCTCGGCGGCATCGTGGGGATGCTCGTCGCCGGCCGCTGCGCAGACCGTTTCGGCGCCGCGCGCATCTCCGCGATCTGGTTCCTGATGACCGCCGTCGGCGTCTATCTGCTGAGCGTGCACATGCCGCTCGGGCTGACCTTCGCGGTGGTCTTCGTCACCGGCCTGTTCCTCAACAGCGCCCAGACGATGATCTACGCGACGGTGGCCGGCTACTCCGGCTCCGCCAACCGGGCCACGGCCGTGGGCTGGACCTCCGGAATGGGCCGCTTCGGCGCCGTGTTCGGCCCCTGGCTGGGCGGTCAGCTGCTCGCCAACGGAGCCGCGAACTGGGGCTTCACCGCCTTCGCCCTCTCCGCCGTGTTCTCCACGGTCTTCATCACCCTGGCCGGTCTGCGCATGTCCCGGCGGAGGCCGCAGCAGCCCGCGGCACGTTCGGTGACGGCCACGGCCTGACCGGTGCGGCCCGGGCGGCTCCCGGTGGGTCGACGAGGGCCGTTGGCACGCCTCGTCGGCCCACCGGGCTCGCCGCGCGGATCGGCAGGACGTACCGCATCGCACCGTCCGAAGTGAGTGGGCTCCCACCCACGCGACGCACGAGCACGGCGAAGGGAACACCGCACGTGCGGGGCCGCACAACCAGCCGGCGTCGATCGAATGCTCGCTAATGCTCGAAAGTCGGCGATGGTGAGCAACTCTTGACATGCCCCCGTCGCTCCGGCGAGAGTCGTCCCCGCCAGTGATGCCGGTCGCGTAGCGAGGAGCGTTGTCGCATGCCTGAAATCCCTGAAGTCTCACGCCGTCTGGTCCTGGGGGGAACGCTGGCCACCGGAGCGCTCGCCGTCGGTCTGGGCTCGGCCGGACCTGCTTCGGCGGCTCCCGCGTCCGCCGCGGCCTCCCTGCTCACCGAAGGCGCCGCGCCCCGTCGGGCAGCGGGTCAGAAGTCCATGGTCAACGTCCCGTTCGAGCCGCACGCGACGGTCCGCGTCGGTGTCATCGGGCTCGGAAACCGGGGATCCGGGATGACCACGGGGTGGTCCCTCATCCCCGGCTGCGTCGTAGCCGCGGTCTGCGACATCCGCGCCGACCGCGCCAAGCGCACCGCGGACCGGCTGGTGGCCGACGGGAAGCCGCGTCCGGCCGAGTTCGGCGGCTCCGCCGACAGCTATGCCGAGATGCTCAAGCGCGACGACATCGACCTCGTCTACATCGCCACTCCCTGGGAGTTCCACTACGAACAGGGCAGGGCCGCACTCCTGTCCGGCAAGCACGTGATCGTCGAGCTCCCCATCGCGACCGAGCTCGACGAGCTGTGGGACCTCGTGAACACCTCGGAGCGCACCCGCAAGAACCTGATGCTGTCCGAGAACTGCAGTTACGGGCGCAACGAGCTGGCGATGCTCAAGATGGGCCATGAGGGCGTGTTCGGCGAGCTCACCAACGGTCACGGCGGCTACCTCCACGACCTGCGTGCGCTGCTGTTCTCGGACACCTACTACACCGACTCCTGGCGCCGTCTGTGGCACACCCGCTCCACCGCGTCCTTCTACCCCATGCACGGGCTGGCGCCCATCGCCGCCGCCATGGACATCAACCGCGGCGACCGGATGACCACGCTGACGGCCACCGCGACGGCCCCGAAGGGACTCGCCGACTACCGCGAGCGCTTCATGCCGAAGTCCCACCCGTCCTGGAACGAGACGTACATCAACGGCGACCTGGTCACCTGTCAGATCCGGACGGCGAACGGCCGGACGATCCGGGCCGAGCACGCGGTGAGCGCGCCCCGCCCGTACAGCCGGATCAACTCGCTCGCCGGCAGCCGGGGCATCTTCGAGGACTACGCGGGCACCTCGACCACCGACGCACGTGTCTACTTCGAGCCGGACCACAGCGGCGACACCTGGCGCGACTTCGAGACGTACCGCAAGGAGTTCGACCACTGGCTGTGGAAGGAGCTCGGTGACGAGGCCGAGAACGGCGGCCACGGCGGCATGGACTACGTCCTGCAGTGGCGCACGGTCCAGCTGATGCGGGCCGGTCTCGTCCCCGACATCGACGTGTACGACTCCGCCTCGTGGTGCGCACCGGTTCCACTGAGCGTCAAGTCCCTCGCCGCGAAGGGGCGTCCGGTGGAGATCCCTGACTTCACCCGTGGCTCCTGGGTCAACCTGCGCATGGGGCTCGACTCGCGCACCACCGAGATGCCCCCCGTCGTCTGACGACCTCCCTCTCCAAGGAGCACGCCATGAGACCGGCCCGACTGATCAACCCGCTCAGAGCCGCCGCGCTGGCGGCCGCGGTCCTGCTCGTTCCCGCACAGGCGGCCACGGCCGCGCCCGCGCCTGCCGTGGCAGCCGCCGAGTCGAAGACCGAGGTGACCGTCTCCCCCGTGGATCTCGACGGACCGGTCATCTCGACGGTGGAGGTCACCGTCAGGAACACCGCACCGCAGCGCCTGCGTTCGCTCAAGGTGTCCTTCGCGGGGCCGGTCGGATGGGCGGTCCAGCCTTCCGTGCAGAGCGTGTCCGGCTCCCTCGCCACGGGCGCCTCCGCCACCACGACGTTTCGGATCCAGGTCCCCGAGAAGCGCTCCGGGTTCGTGATCCGTACGTTCACGGCGACGGCGACGTATCAGGGCGGCGACGGCCTCACCACGGCCACCGGCACCCGGACCGACCGCTCCGGATCGCCGCAGGCGAACCTGGCGGCGGCCTACAACGGTGTGGCGATCACCGACGAGTCCGCCACGACGGCCGGGAACTACGACGGGGAGGGCAACAGCTTCTCGGCACAGAAACTCGCCGCGGTCGGTCTGACGCCCGGAGGCGAGGTCGACGCACTCGGCGCCACCCTGACGTGGCCGGACGTGCCGGCCGGCACGAAGGACAACGTGGCGAGCGCCGGGCAGGCCGTCTCACTGGCCGGCCAGGGGTCGAAGCTGGTGTTCCTCGGCTCGGGCGTCGGGAGCGGCGCCACCGGCAAGGCCACCGTCTACTACACCGACGGCACGACCACCACGGGATCGTTCGGCTTCCCCAACTGGTCGTTCGACCCGGTCGATGCCCACGGTGCGACCCTGGTCAAGTCCACGGACGGCCGTAACCGGCCCGACGGATACGGCAACGCCACGGTGAAGTACAGCGTGTTCGCCCATTCGGTCCCGCTGGATCCGTCCAGGACGGTCGAGTTCGTGGTCCTGCCCGCGAACGGGAACGTCCACCTCTTCGACATGGCGATCGCTCCCTGAGCGTCGTCCACGAACGGCCGGGGCCCCGGTGGCCGGCGCCGAGCGCCTGCCGCGGGGCCCCCTGGCCGGTCAGCCGTTGGCGAGGAGCTGGAGCGTGTCGATGACACGGTTCGAGAAGCCCCACTCGTTGTCGTACCAGGCGACGACCTTGATGTGCCGGCCCTCGACGCGGGTGAGCTCCGAGTCGAAGATCGACGAGGCCGGGTTGCCCGTGATGTCGGACGAGACGAGGGCGTCCTCGGAGTACTCCAGGACCCCGGCGAGCGGACCGTCCGCGGCAGCGCGGTAGGCAGCCAGGACGTCCTCGCGCGACACGTCGCGGGCCACCGTGGTGTTGAGCTCGACGATCGAACCCACCGGAACGGGGACGCGGATCGAGTCGCCCGACAGCTTGCCGTCGAGGTTCGGCAGCACATGGCCGATCGCCTTGGCGGCGCCGGTCGTCGTCGGCACGATGTTCACACCCGCGGCGCGGGCGCGGCGGGGGTCGCGGTGCGGGCCGTCCTGCAGGTTCTGCTCCTGCGTGTAGGCATGCACCGTCGTCATGAAACCGTGCTCGATACCGGCGAGTTCGTCGAGCACCTTGGCCAGCGGCGCGAGCGCGTTGGTCGTGCACGAGGCGTTCGAGACGATCGTGTGCAGGGCCGGGTCGTAGGCGTCGGTGTTGACACCGAACGCGAGCGTGACGTCGGCGCCGTCCGACGGCGCGCTGACGAGCACCTTCTTCGCACCGGCGTCGATGTGGGCGCGCGCGGCCTTCGCCGACGTGAAGCGGCCGGTGGCCTCCAGCACGATGTCGACGTCGAGCTCGGCCCAGGGCAGCTGTGCCGGATCGCGCTCGGCGACCACCTTGATGCGGCGGCCGTCGACGACGAGGACGTCCCCGTCGAGCGTCACCGGGCGCCCCAGCCTGCCGGACGTCGAGTCGAAGGCGAGCAGCCGGGCCAGGGCGGCGGGCTCGGTGAGGTCGTTGACGGCGACGACTTCGAGGTCGCTGTCGCGCTCCAGCAGTGCGCGCAGCACGTTGCGTCCGATGCGGCCGAATCCGTTGATGGCGATGCGAGTCATGGGGTGTCCCTTCGTCCCTGCGGTTCGCTACCAAGGTTCGCTCGCGGCAACCTGCCACGGCAGCGGCGTGAGCGCCACGGTTCGAAAGGATCGCGCCACCCCCTTCCGCGGCTAAGGGCTGTCCCGCAATTCCTGGTGGATCAGCGCGCGGCGTCAGATGCGGTGCATCGCAAGGCGGAGGGGCGCCCGCATACTGGATGTATTCGGGCGTTTCGACAACGCGGCGAGGTGCCGTAGCTGTCGTCGTGCGCCCGCCAGGAATTGCGGGACAGCCCTTAGTCGCTGCTGGCGAAGGTGCGCCGGTACTCGCTCGGTGTGGTGCCGAGAATGCGCTGGAAGTGGAGCCGCAGATTGGTCCCGGTGCCGAGTCCGGTCTCGGCGGCGATCTGCTCGATGCTCCGCTCCGAGCGCTCCAGCAGCTCTCGGGCCACGTCGATGCGGGCCCGCATGACCCACTGCATCGGGGTGTAGCCCGTGTCCTCGACGAAGCGACGCGAGAGCGTGCGCGGCGAGACCGCCGCGTGACGGGCGAGGGATTCCAGGGTGAGCGGTTCGCCGAGCCTGCGCAGCGCCCACTCGCGGGTGGCGGCGAACCGCTCGCCGAGCGGCTCCGGCACGCTGCGCGGCACGTACTGGGCCTGCCCGCCGCTCCGGTAGGGGGCCGCCACCAGCCGCCGGGCCGCGTGGTTCGACGCGGCCACGCCGAGGTCCCCGCGCAGGATGTGCAGGCACAGGTCGATCCCGGAGGCGGCGCCGGCCGAGGTGAGGACGGTGCCCTCGTCGACGAACAGCACGTTCTCGTCGACGCGGACGAGGGGATGCTTCGCGGCGAGCGCCCGCGCGTAGTGCCAGTGCGTCGTCGCCCGCCTGCCGTCGAGCAGGCCCGTGGCGGCGAGCGCGAAGGCTCCCGTGGAGATGGCCGCGAGCCGCGCGCCCCGGTCGTGGGCGGCGACGAGCGCGTCGACGACGGGTGGCGGCGGGTCGTCGCGATCGGGAAAACGGTAGCCGGGGATGAAGACGATGTCGGCCCACTCCAACGCGTCGAGACCGTCGGCGACGTGGTACGACAGCCCGTCACCACCGGTCACGAGGCCGGGCGCCGCGCCGCACACCCTTACCTCGTACGGCATGCTCGCGCGCGTCGAGAACACCTGCGCGGGGATGCCCACATCGAGCGGCTTCGCGCCTTCGAGCACGAGGACGGCGGCACGGTGGAGGCGGGAGGCTGGCACGGACTCCAGGGTACGAGGGGCCCGGCCGCGCCGACGAGCGGGCCGGGCCCCTCGGCGTGGCCGGGTCGGTGGCCGCTGCTCAGGCCGCGAACCGGGCCATCCACGCCTCGATGTCGTCGGCCGAGCGCGGCAGGCCCGCCGACAGGTTCTCGTGACCGTCCGCGGTCACGAGCAGGTCGTCCTCGATCCGGACGCCGATGCCGCGCCACTCCTCGGGGACGGTGAGGTCGTCGGGCTGGAAGTACAGTCCGGGCTCGACGGTGAGCACCATGCCCGGCTCCAGGACTCCGCCGACGTACTCCTCGTGCCGGGCCTGCGCACAGTCGTGGACGTCCAGGCCGAGCATGTGCCCGGTGCCCGCCATGGTGAAGCGGCGCTGGAGACCGAGCTCGTACGCACGGTCGGCCGGGCCCTCGATGAAGCCCCACTCGACCAGCCGGACCGCGAGGTGGCGCTGGGCGGCCTCGTGGAAGTCGCGGTACGCGGCGCCCGGCTTGACGGCGGCCATGCCGGCCTCCTGGGCCTCGTACACGGCGTCGTAGACCTTGCGCTGCAGCGGGGTGAACGTCCCGCTGATCGGGAGCGTGCGCGTCACGTCCGCGGTGTAGAGGGTGTGCGTCTCCACTCCGGCGTCGAACAGGAGCAGTTCCCCCGGGCGCACCGGGCCGTCGTTGTCCGTCCAGTGCATGATCGTGGCGTGGTCGCCCGCGGCGCAGATCGTGCCGTATCCCACGGAGTTGCCCTCCAGGCGGGCGCGGCGCAGGAACGTGCCCTCGATCCACCGCTCGGACGAGGCGACGGCTCCGGAGAGTTCGCCGACGGCGTCGGTGAACCCGCGCACGGTGGAGTCCACGGCCTTGCGGAGCTCGCCGATCTCCCAGTCGTCCTTGACGAGGCGGAGGTCGCTGAGGGCCTCTTCGAGGTCGGCGTCGCGCTCCTCGTCGGTGTTCACGGCGGCCTCCAGGGCCGGGTCGACGCCGCGCACGATCCGGGTCGGCACACCGGTCGCGGCGGCCAGGTCGTGGGCCGCGGTCCGGACGTCGCGGCAGGGCAGTCCGAGTACACGCTCCGACTCGGCCAGGGAGCGGCGCCGGCCCATCCAGAGCTCCGCGGTGGGGCCGGTCCAGAACTCGTCGTTGTCCCTGCTGTCCCGCGGCAGCTGGAAGCAGTAGGCGTCGTGGCCGCCGTCCGGGCGCGGTTCGAGTACGAGCGCGCCGTCCCGGGCCCGGTCGCCCGTCATGTGGACGTACCCCGAGTACGGACGGAAGGGGTAGGTGTCGTCGTTCGACCGGACCTTGAGGTTGCCGGAGGGGATCACGAGGCGTTCGCCGGGGAAACGCGCGGAGAGGGCGTCACGGCGGCGGGCCGCGTGCGGCGCCTGCTCGCCGGGCAGCAGGTCGTGCTGCTCGGTGTCGGCCCACCCGGTCCTCATCAACGCGGACAGTTCCTCGGAGATCCCTGAGTAGAGACCGTTCTTTCGGCCTTTCGCCACGTCCTGCTCCTTCTTCGCGATGGTTCCCCGACGACAGGGTCCGTTCGGCTGGACTCCGGACACCCGCCGGCGGCGGCTCACGGACGGTATCCCGCGCCGCGCAGGCGTGGGGCCTCGATCCGCCACTGGCACGGATCGGCCACAAGCAGGGCGGCGACCGTCGATAATGGCGTCCATGACGACCGCGAAACTCGGCGAGGCGCTCCGGCTTCTGGGGATCGATCCAGCGGCGGGCCAGGTGTATCTGGCGCTGCTGGAGCTGGCCCCCGCCCCGCTGAGTGCCATCGGATCCGCGTGCGGTCTCGGGCGGGCGGAACTCGCCACGGCGTACGCCTCGCTGGTCGACGCCGGTCTGGCCAGTGCCGCCGAGGAGGGCGAGGACGTCGTCGCTCCGGTGCCGCCCGCCGCGGGCCTGGAGATCCTGGCCCGGCACCGGGCGGCCGAGGTCGAGGAGTCGCGCATCGCCGTCGGGGGCGCGTTCGAGTCGTTCCGGCGGCAGCGGCTCGCCGCGTACAACGACCACCTCGTCGAGGTCGTGACCGGCGACGCCGTCGGCCCCCGGATCCGTCACGCGTGGGCGAGTGCCCGCGACCAGATCCGGCAGTTCGAGTCTCCCCCGTACTTCCCGCTGGCCGGGGCGACGGACGACGCGCTGGCCACGCTCGCGCGCGGTGTCACGCAGCGTGTCGTCTACTCGCGGGCGTCGCTGGAGCACCCGGGCCATCTGCAGGACGTCATCGAGCCGTGCGTCAGGGCCGGCGAGCAGGCCAGGGTGGCGCCGGCGGTGCCGGTCAAACTCGTGATCATCGACGACGCGTACGCGCTCGTGTCGTTGTCGATCAAGGAGGCCGACGTACACAACACGATGCTCGTCGTGCAGCCGTGCGGTCTGCTCTCGGCACTCGTGGCGCTGTTCGAACAGTCCTGGCAGAACGCCCTGCCCTTCCACGGCCGAGCCACCGCGCCGGGCGGGCTGCCGCCCGGCGACCGCCGTCTCCTGTGGCTCCTCGCGGGCGGCGCGAGCGACGACGTGATCGCCCGCGAGATGGGCATCAGCCGCCGCACGCTGTTTCGCCGGCTGTCGGTCCTGATGGCCCGGCTCGGTGCCGCGAACCGCTTCCAGATGGCGTTGCAGGCGCAGCGCTCGGGGTGGCTGTGACCGGCCGTGACCGGAGCCCCTCGGGGCTCCGGCCACGGCCGCGTCGGGGACTGTCCTCGTTCAGATCAGGCCTGCCTGCTGCTGGGCCGGGGCGTCGAGGAAGCCACCCGACTGGTGCTGCCACAGCTTGGCGTAGGCACCATCCGATGCGAGCAGCTCGTGGTGCGTGCCCTGCTCGATGATCCGGCCCCGGTCCAGGACGACGAGCCGGTCCATGGTGGCGACCGTGCTCAGCCGGTGGGCCACCACGAGCGCCGTCCTGCCTTCCATGAGCCGCCACAGCGCCTCCTGGACGAGGATCTCGCTCTCCGAGTCCAGGGCGCTCGTCGCCTCGTCGAGCAGCAGGATCGGCGCATCGCGCAGGATCGCGCGGGCGAGGGCGACCCGCTGGCGCTGTCCGCCGGACAGCTTCACGCCGCGCTCCCCCACCATGGTGTCGAAGCCCTCGGGCAGGGCGTCCGCGAACTCCGTGACGTGCGCGGCCCCGGCCGCGCGGCGGATCTCGGCGTCCGTGGCCCCGGGCTTGGCGAACGCGATGTTGTCCCGCAGCGTGCGATGGAACATCGCCGGGTCCTGCGGCACGTAGGCGATCATGCTGCGCACGTCCGCCTGGCGCAGTCTGCTGATGTCCTGACCTCCGATCAGGATCCGGCCGCCGTCGATGTCCGTCATCCGCAGCAGCAGCCGGCTGAGCGTGGTCTTGCCGCCACCGGACCGGCCGACCAGGCCGATCTTCGCACCGCTGTGCACGGACAGGTCGAGGGACTCGAAGAGCGGCTGCGCTCCCGCGTGGGCGAACGTCACCTGCTCGAAGCGGACGTCGGCGGCGCGGGGAAGCAGCGGCTCCGGCGACTCCGGGTCGCGCAGGGCCGGCGGCGTCAGCAGCAGCTCGGTGAACTGGGCGGCCTCCGTCATCGAGCTTTCCAGCCGGCGGTAGATCTGGTTGAACTCGAACATGATCCGGGTGGCGTTGGTGTAGTACATGAAGGCGACGACCACCGCCTCCACGCCGTTGCCTCCTCCGCCCAGAACTACGGCGAGCAGCAGGCCCAGGGCGTTGGTCAGCACGGACAGCGGTGCGACCAGGGTGTCGATGCGGAGGTTGCCGTAGTCCCACGAACGCAGCATGAGCCGCCGCGACTCCGCGACGCGGGAGCGGTGCTCGGCGGCCTCACGCTTCTCGGCGGCGAACGCCCGGACCGTGTCCATGTTCATCAGGCTGTCGGCCACATGGCCGGACACCCGGGCGATGGCCTCCTCACGCTGCCCCACGAGAACCTGGCGGCGGCGGATGAGGGGGGCCACACACACCGCCGTCAGCGCGATCATCGCCAACAGGCCGACGACGAGCAGCGGTTCGTAGCGCCAGAGCACCACCGACCCGAAGGCCAGCGGCACGAAGCTGCCCACGACGGAGAAGGTCAGGGTGTCGACGAACTCCTCGAAGCGGGAGGCGAAGCTCAGGACCCTCTTGGTGAGCGATCCCGCGAAGTTGTCGTGGAAGAACGAGGCGTCCTTGGCGTACAACTCATCCATGCCCGTGACGTACAGGTGCTCGATGGAGAGTGCCGCCAGGCGGTTCAGGAAGTGCAGACCGATGCGCCAGAACGTCTCGGCGAGGAGAAGTACGGCGGCGAACCCCAGGACATAGGGGAGCATCGATCCGATCGAGGTGTCCTTGTCGCCGGCGATACGCCCGACGAGTTTCGCGACGACGAGCGGCGCCGCGTAGTTGATTCCGATATTGCCGAGCGCCGGCAACAGCATCGCGGGCAGCGTCACCCGTTTTCGGCGGGCCAGCTCCCTTCCGTAGTAACGAAGTGCGAGGAGCACGGAGCCCCTGCCCGGCGCTTCGTGCGATTCAGGCGTTCCCATATCAACCCTGTGTGGTCGTGCGGCTGCGGGAGGAGGTGCGTGCCTCAACGGCCGCGCGGAGTTTCGGTTCGGTGTGGAGTGCCCTCGCCGGGGCGGTCCTGCGGCGCACGGCACGCGGCGGTGCGTCGGTGTGAGTACGAGGAGGGGTGGGCGAGGGGTCACAGTGTCCCGGTCCGGCGCGCGCCGAGTCCAAGGGTTTTCCCGCTGCAGCCGTGCCGCGCGGCCCGTCGTTGGCCGATTCCCGTCCACCGGCGCGCGGGGGCTCAGCGGCGCGAAAGGGTGGTGAAGGACGTGCCGGCCGGCCTTCCGTCGTCCCGTGGCGCCGGGTGGGCCGTCCCCTGAGGAATGCGACGGCGAGCGAGCGTCGTACGAACGAGCCGGGTCGTCGAGGTCGGCGGCAAGGTCCTGCTGTCGCCCCAGTCCCACCTGTACCTGGACCGACCGTACGCGGCCGAGTTCGCGTCCTCCGAGCAGGCGGAGGCCGCCGGACGCCTCGGCTTCGGCAACTACCGGCCCCGGGGAATCGAGCACGCCGCGTCCTGGGACCCGGCCGCCGGCGGAATTCCGGACGCATGCGTCGCGGGCGTCGAAGCGACGCTGTTCGCCGAGCAGTTCAAGGGCTTCGACGACGTCACCGTACTGCTGTTGCCCCGGCTGGCGTCGGTGGCGGAGGCCGCCTGGTGCGGGCGGGCCCGCAGGGGGCCGAGTACCGCGAACGCCTGGCCCACCACGGGCGGATGTGGGACGAGCGGGGGCTGGACTGCTTCGCGAGCACGGAGGTCCCGTGGGCCGGTTGACCGTCGCGGTCGGCGTGGACGGCGCCCCGGGTACGCTGCCCGGGACTCGCCGCCCCTTCAGACGAACGGACCGATCCCATGCGCGTTGTGTTCACCGGCCGCGTCATCGAATGGCGGGGGCCCTCACCGTTCTACTTCGCCACCGTGCCAGAAGAGCAGGCCGCCGACATCCGCGAGGTGGCCGCGATGGCGACATACGGCTGGGGGGCGGTCCCCGTCGAGGCCCGGATCGGCGAGACCACCTTCACCACGTCGCTCTTCCCCAGGGACAACGGCTATCTGCTCCCGCTCAAGAACGCAGTACGCCGGCCGCAGGGCCTCACGGCGGGCGATGACGTCGCCGTGAGCATGACCGTACGCATCTGAGGGCTGTCCCTTCGGGCCTTCGACGTCCCCCGTGATCCAGGATCCTCACCGGCCGGCCCGCGCATTCCAGGTGCGGGCCATCGACGGATCCGCAAGACGCGTGCGTGGGGCGCGCCCGTCCGAATCCCCGGGCTCCCGGGAAGGAGCCGTCATCACGTACGGGTCAGGCGGCTTCGACCAGCGCCCCGAGGTCCGGGACGCGTACCGGAACGACGTCCGGCTCGGCGCCGGACCGGAGAATGAGAGATGCCCGTGCGAGGCCCGCTGTGGGCAGACCGGCCGGGGGCGGCAGTCGGGGACGCTCTCGTGAGGGTGATCAGAGAGGCAGCGGGTGTCCGTGCCCTGAGTGGGGCTATCGGCGCGCTGGGGCCGGTTCACCGCCCGTTCCCGGCGGTTCGCGGCAACAGGTCCCGGCCGTAGGGAAAATCAGTGGCGTGGCTGGGCCCTCGACGACGATCATGTCGCGCATGAGCGACCGACCCGCACGATGGACCCGGGCCACCGTCTACCCCGACATGTGGGCGGACCCGGACGACGACCCCCGCAACAACAATGGCGACGGGGCCGGCCCGGACGGCGAACTCGCGACGCTGCAGGACTTCCTGAGGGACTACCGCCTGACCCTGCGGATGAAGTGCGACGGACTGGACGCGGAACAGCTGGCCCGTCGGTCGGTTCCGCCGTCGACGATGTCGCTGCTCGGACTGCTCCGGCACCTGGCCGAGGTCGAGCGGGACTGGCACAACTGGATCAGCGACGCCGATCCGCTGCCCAAGCTCTACGGCGGGAGTGACGCGGACTTCGACGGAGCGGTCGCGGATCAGGCGATGGTCGACGCCGCGTACGCCGATCTGGAGCGCGAGCAGGCGGAGTTGGACGCCGCGCTGGCCAGGCATCCCGATCTGGGCGAGCGGCTGGGGAAGGACCGGATCGCGGTACGGGAACTGATGGTGCACAGGATCGACGAGTACGCCCGGCACTGCGGGCACGCCGACCTGCTTCGCGAGTGTGTCGACGGGCGGGTGGGCCAGTAACCGGGGCCGCTGCCCGCCCGTCAGACCGGTGCCGGGCGGGCGGCGCCCCGGTCAGTCCTTGCTGGCCGCCTGCCAGGTCAGCCCCCAGCCGTATTCGATGTCGGCTGCCTGCTGTTTGAGGATGCCGGGCGGCAGCACGAGGTACTTCGCCTCCCGACGGACGATCAGTTCGCCGCCGATGTTCTCGATCAGCGCGATCGCGGCCACCGGAGAGGGAACGGTGCACTCGTCCAGGAGCACCTCGATCGGCGGTCCGGCGGGCGGATGGAGCGTGGCGACTCCGTTCAGCCCCGCGAAGCTCGACGCTCCGGAGTAGATCACCACGAACACGAGGAGGCGCTTGATCTCCGCCGTGTGATCAAGGTTGATCATGAGGTTCTCGCCGGCCTCGCTCGTACCGGTCCGGTCGTCCTGGTCCAGCTGGACATACGGCGGCTGGTCGAACGAGCCGAACTGGTTGTTGATGGGATGGACGATCCCCATCGCTCCGTTCTGCAGCTCCCACAGGCAGGACAGGTCCAGGTCGACGTCCTCCAGCCGGACGGCACCCGGCCCCTTCTTCATCCAGCCGCGCGGTGGCCGGCGAGCACTCCACGAGAGGTTGACCCGCATGGCTCCCGAGGTCGCCCCCTGCTTGGCCAGCGATACCGCAGGTGCCGTCTTCGTCAACGTGATCTTCGAAAGACGCACGGGCTGAACGGGAACGGGCGGCGGGCCCTGCGGTGCCGGGGGCGGCGTCTCGGGCTGTGGGCGGGAGGCCGCAGGCCGCACCGGTGGGGGCGGGGCAGGCCGGTCGACGGTGATCCCGAAATCCGTGGCGAGCCCCGCCAGCCCGGAGGCGTACCCCTGCCCGACGGCCCGGAACTTCCAGGCACCGTTGCGCCGGTACAGCTCCCCGAGCACGAACGCCGTCTCCGTCGTGGCGTCCGTGGCATCGAATCGCGCCGTCTCCGCACCGCTCGCCGCGTCGAGGACGCGCACGAACAGTCCGGGCACCTGGCCGAACGTGCCGTCCGTCGAGGCCGCGACCACGACGGTCCCGACCTCCTGCTCCACCGCCGACAGCGCCACACCGATCGTTTCGACCGCGCCGGCCCCGTCCTGGCGCCTTCCCTCGTGCCGCACGGCCCCACCGGGATGGACGGGCTGGTTGTAGAACACGAAGTCGTCGTCCGACCGCACCCGGCCGGCCTCCGTCAGCAGGAGTGCCGACACATCCACGTCGGGGACCCCGGGTCCTTCGCGCCAGCCCAGCTCCACCCTCACGTGGGTACTTGCCACGGGCGTGTTGGCGCCCTTGCGCAAAGACATGCGGGTCCTCCTCCATGGTCACTCCGACTACCGCAGGCTACGGAACTTTGCCGTGTCCTCCTCCTCGAACGCGGTAATTTGCGGTGCCCCGTGCGGAGTTGACCGACCCAGGGGATCCGCACACCGGTGAATGGCGGATTCTCCCTCGACGTGCGCCGCCGTCGGCGGCACCGACGGACGGACCGGGGAGCCCCGGTCGCCACCTCCTGCCCGGCTTCTCGCTTTCCGCCCCGGCACGGCAGAGGCTGCGACTTCACCGCCACCGCTGCAGATACTGACGGTGCATCATTCATTCATCAAGGACTGCGAATCGGTCGAGGGGGCCAACGATGAGCGCCGGCGCCGAACCTCGCATCCCGCGCCTGACAGCCGTGCTGCGGGGCCTACGGGCCCCCGACCTCACCCCGTGGACGCACCTGTCCGAGCCACCCGCCGCGCCTCGGCCGGGAGCACCGCGCGCCATGTTCCTCGGGGTGTCCACGATTCTGCTCGACGACGGTGACAGCAGGATCCTCACCGATGGTTTCTTCAGCCGCCCCGGCCTGGCACGCATGCGGTTCGGCCGCCTGCGGCCGCACCGCGCCCGCATCGACGCCGGCCTGCGCCGAGCCGGCATCGACCACCTGGATGCCGTGTTCGTCGTCCACTCGCACTACGACCACGCCCTGGACTCCCCCGCGGTGGCCGCGGCGACGGGCGCCCGCCTCATCGGCTCATCGTCCACCCGCAACATCGCACGCGGGCAGGGATTCCCGGACGATCGCTTCCAGCCGGCCGTCACGGGAGTGCCGTTCACCATCGGGCGTTTCACGCTCACCGCCCTGCCCGCCCGGCACAGCCCGGGCGACCTCGCCCCCGGCCGGATCGACCGGCCGCTGCGACCGCCGGTCCGCGCCACGGACTACAGAACCGGTGACTGTTACACGCTGCACGTCCGCCACGGCACACACCGGCTCCTGATCCACGCCAGCGCGCACAGCCTGCCCGGCGCCCTCGACCGTCACGCCGCCGACACGGTCTACCTGGGGATCGGGGCGCTCGGCAAACAGGACGAGGCGTTCCGGGAGGAGTACTGGCACAGGCTGGTCACCGCCACGGGTGCCCGACGCGTCGTCCCCATCCACTGGGACGACTTCTTCCGTTCCCTCGACCGTCCGTTGAGGCCCTTCCGTGCCTTCCTCGACGACTTCCCGACCACCATGGACTTTCTGACCCACAAGGCCGCACACGCGGGAGTCTCCCTGGCCCTGCCGGTTCTCGGCCGCCGAACGGATCCCTGGCCGCCCCGACCCACCGCACCGCCGCCGGCGCGCACCGGCTGATTACCGGTCCACCACACAGGCCCCTTCCGGCAATCCCCCATGAGCAGGACCCAGACCCACACGAGTGAGCGAACGCGGTAGCACGGGCCGTGTTCCGCAGTCGCGTCAAGGGAAGCTCGATCATTCGCACTTCTGATCGAGATTTCGCCCTCCCACACCCGTGACGACGAGAGCGATTCGCCAGTTACCCGATTACCTGTCCGCATCGCGCCCGAGGAGTACCCGTGCGTCGCCTGCACCTTGCCGCGCTCAAGCATCCTGCGTTCGAGCGCGGGCTCCCCCGCCCGGGCGCCGCCGCTCACCCCGCGCGGGGCTGTGCCGGATTCCCCTCCGCCGTATCAACCGACTGACCGGCCCTCCCCGGCAACCGTGACCTCGCACCCCGACAACCGTATGGAGACGTCGGCTTGGACAGCGAACAGATCAACCTCCGCACGTGGAACGCGTACGGCACACACCACCTCGCACGGGGAACGGAGATCCCCGAAGCCGACCGCCTCTCCTGGGGCCCCTGGCCGACCGGACCGGGAGCCGAGATCCTCGGCGACCTGACCGGCCGTCGCGTTCTGGACCTCGGCTCCGGCATCGGGAGGCACGCCGCGCACCTCGTACGTGAACACGCAGCAGTCGTGGACGCCATCGACTCCTCACCGGGCCAGCACCGACGCGCCTGTGACCGGTACGGCGATCTGGAAGGGCTCCGGCTTCTCCTGGGTGACGCAGTCGACCACTTACGGTCCACCGAGGCGTACGACGTCATCTACTCCATCGGCGCGGTCCCCTACATCGACCCCCGCCGTCTGATTCCGGCCCTCGCCCCGGCGCTCAAGCCGGGCGGAAGGCTCTGCTTCACCACCCTTCACACGAACAGCCTCGGCAACGGCCCCTCCCAGTCCGTGACCGCCCGCCCCGAGGTCCTGCCGCTGGCCGGCGGTGACGACCTCACCGTGCACATGTGGGTCCTCGCCCCGGAGCTGTGGGAGGACCTGCTCACCGAGCACGGGCTGCGCGTCGAAAGCGTCGACGCCCTCGACTCCCCCGACAGCGACGACCACGTGTCGTACCGCGTCTTCCGAGTGCGACGGCACACCTGCGTCACTTCCCCGCCCCGTTCGTCCCGGCCGCCCGCCCAGGACCGGCCGCCGCTCCCGACGGGGACCTCAGCCCGTGAGGCGAGCAGCACGGCCGTCATGCTCGTCAACCGTCGAGGCCAGTACCTGCTGCACCTGCGGGACGCGAACAAGCCGATCTGCGATCCGGGCACGTGGTCCCTGGTCGGCGGTGCCCCCGAGGGTGCGGAGACCCTCGACGAAGCCATCGCGCGCGAGATCCACGAGGAGACGGGACTGACCGTTCCGGGACTCGTCCCCTACGCCCGGGCCCCCACCACAGGGCCTCATCTCACCAGCGGACGCATCCTGGTCTACGTGGGCCATTGGGACGGCGACGCCGACGCGTTGCCCGTCACCGAAGGAATCATGTTCCGCTGGTTCGACGTGGCCACCATGAAACATCTGACCATGTGCGCCTGGGCGCACGAGGTGATCCTTGCCCACCACGCCGAGCAGGTCGAACAGATCGAGCAACCCGCTTCGGAAGAGCAGGTCGCGCCACCGGGTCCGGACCCGACCGGCACCACGTGAGTGCGCACCGATCGCCGGCGCCACATGGGCACAGCCGGATCGCCGCCGCTCCCGCCCACACCATCCAAACCGTCATCCCACATCCGTCATCGTCCAGAAGGGTCGGAACGCGTTGGCCAAGCCCCCGGTTCATGAGCAGCGTCGCATCGCAGGAGCGGATCTGCAGCAACCCCGAGTGGAACCGAGAAACCACGGCGTGAGCCCCACCTGGCTGCCCCCGGAGCAGTACGCCGAAACGGTGTTGAAGGCGACCGCGTTCGCCTGTCTGTTCTTCACGGACGAGCATGACCATCCGCTGCAGCTGAGAGCGGTCTACTCGCGCACCCACCCGTGGCAACTGGTCGGCGGAACCATGGACCCGGGCGAACGACCGTGGGAGACGGCGGTGAGGGAATGCCGCGAGGAGACCGGGATCGTGTTCGGCGGCCGCCCCGAACTGCTGGCGACGGTCTTCGGCCAGCCCGGGGCCGAGTGGCCCTACGCAACGATCGGCTTCGTCTTCGAGGGCGGCCGGCTCACCTCCGACGAGATCAGGTCCCTCACCCTGGATCCCGCCGAACACGACGAAGCCCGCGTCCTGCCCATGCCGCAGTGGCAGGCACACATGCCACAGCGGGACTTCAGCCGACTGGAAGAAGTGGTGAAGGCACGACGCACGGGCACAACGGCGTACTTCGATTGCTGGGACTGGGAGGACTGACGCCGAACCGCCCGACGCACAGGCGGTCCTCGCTGCTGGCCCCCGGTCGGTCCTGCTGCTGACCCCCGGTCGGTCCTGCTGATGGGACCCCCGGTCGGTCGTCCTCGCGCACCGAGGCCCGGTCGCTCCTCGTGTGACGACGGCCGGCCAATCCTCGTGTGCCGACGATCCCGTGAGCTGAGTGCGACGAGCGCCTGGCCTGTCCCGCCCATGCGGAACCCCGTCATCGACAACCACCGACGGCACGTACTCCCGGATCGTCGGGGCTCCGGCGCAGCCGGAGCCCCGACCAGATCAGCTGGTGGGGAAGTTGTCGGGGGTGCTGATGCGGCCCTTGAGCAGCGTCCCGGATTCGGTCAGCACACCGCTGCTGCTGTAGTCGCTTCCGTCGCAGGTGCCCGGCTGGAACGCCGCGCTGCTCTCGGGGGCGTCGGAGTAGGTCCAGTTCGCGTAGCCGATCTTCAGCTGGTCGAGCAGGTCCAGCCAGGCCGTGGTGCTCGCCCGGTCGAGCGCTCCACCGCCGGTGGCACTGACAGTACCGAACTCGGTGACGAACAGGGGGAGTTGAGCAGCAGCCCGGCTCACGGTGGAACGGTAGGAGTCCTTGTGGCTCGCCGCGTAGAAGTGGAACGCGTACATGATGTTGGTGGCGTTGACGGGGTTGTTGACGATCTCGCTCTCGTTGGAGCCGTCGGAGACGCCCAGTGAGGACCAGCCGCGGGTACCGACGACGACAACAGCATCGGGGTCGGCCGCGCGGATCACCGGGATGACCTGCTCGGCATAGCTCTTGATGGCCGTCCAGCTCACGCCGTTGGGCTCATTGGCGATCTCGTAGATCACGTTCTTCTTGCCGGCGTTACGGGCCGCGACGGACGCGAAGAACGTCTTCGCGCGGTCGAGGTTGAAGTTCGGGTCGCCCGGCGTAAGAGTGTGGAAGTCGATCAGCGCGTACAGGCCCCGCGCTTCGGCCATGTCGACGATGCTGTTCACACGGTTGGTGAAGCCCGCCGGGTCCGTCTCGTAACCGTCTTCCTGCACATACATGGCGACGCGCAGCAGATCCGCCTTCCAGTCCTTCGCCAGCGCATCCACGGACGCGTCGTTGTAGCACTGACTGAACCACTGGATGCCGTGCGTGCTCATCCCCCGCAGTTGTATGGGGCGGTCGTACTGATTGCACAGGTGCACACCGCAGACGTGCACCTGTCCGTTGATGCCCACGGGAGTGCCGTCGTCGTCACCCGGGTCGGGCGACGGGGTCCCGTCGACGGATCCCGTACAGGCGACGCCGTTGAGGGTGAACGCCGTCGGCTTCGGGTTGGCCCCCGTGAAGGAACCCACCATCCCCACGTCCGCCGCCGCGCCGGTGGCCAGCGTGCGGTTCCAGTCGATGCCCACGGCCGTGACCGTGGAGCCGGACTGCGACCACGTGGCGTTCCATCCCTGGACCACCTTCTGCCCGGGGTCCGGCATGGTGATCGCGAGCGTCCAACCGTTCACCGGTGCACCCAGGTTGGTGACCTTCACTCCGGCCTGGAAGCCGCCCGCCCACTGGCTGGTGACCGTGTAGTCGACCTTGCATCCGGTGGCGGCCACAGCCTGGGGACCGAACAGAGCGGTGAGGCCCAGTATCGTCGCGCAGGCTGCCAGCAGAGCCAAGAAGCGTTTCATAGCATTCCTCCTCGTACGTAAGGGAAATGTCGTGATGGGAGCGCTCCCGAACTGTCTCGGCCAGGAACTGACTGCCCCGCCTCGATACGTAACGAACTTATTCGCAGGTCGAGTTGACTATCCGGCACGGTGAAGTCCTCCTGCACAACCAGCCGTTCGGGGCTGTTGCGCTCGATGGGACGCAATGGGATTGGGAGCGCTCCCAATCTGGTGGGGCGCGCGACGCGCCGTCAAGCTGTTGGACGGAATTCGCCGCCGCTGTTGCATTTCAGGGGGTGACCGCGCCCCGCAACTGGGGCCCGCGCTCCGGCCGCCCACTACTCGTCCGGCGTTCATACCGTCACGCGGGTGCCCGCCGGCCGGACGGACGCAGAGCCGGGCCACACCCCAACCTCGCGATCCACATCTGGACCAGCAAACCCATGGGTGAGGGTGTCCGATGAACATCGGCTGCGGGAGCGCTCCTTCGCCGCCGTCGCTTCTTCGGCATCACCCGGACCGAGCACCTGTCGGAACGTAAGATCAGGTGCTCTTGGGGGTGGGAACATGCTGAAGCGGAGTTCCGGCACACCGACGCTGGAGGAAGTGGCCGCCCTTGCCGGGGTGGGGCGGGGCACGGTCTCCCGGGTGATCAACAACGCGTCGGGGGTCAAGGCGTCCACACGACGTGCCGTGCAGCGCGCGATCGACGAACTGGACTACGTGCCCAATCTGGCAGCACGCTCACTGGCCGGACGGCGCGCGAACGCCGTCGCACTGGTGATGACTCAGACGGACTGGCGACTGTTCGGCGAGCCGTTCTTCTCGGAGGTCGCACAGGCGGTCGGTGATGCCCTGACCGAGGCGGACGTGCAGCTTCTGCTCACCCTCGTCCGTACCGACGCGGAGCGGCAGCGACTCGTGAAGTACGTGCGAGGCGGGCGGATAGACGGGGTGCTGCTCATGTCCGTACGCGCCGAGGACCGGCTGCCGGACATGCTCGCCGACGCAGGGCTGCCGACGGTGTTGCTCGGCAGGCGCTCGAACGAGGAGCGGGTGACCTACGTGGATTCGGACAACGTCGGCGGCGCGCGGGCCGCGGTCGGCCATCTGGCGCGTGGCGGGCGGAAGGCCATCGCCGCGATCACCGGCCCGCCCGAGATGTACGCCGCCCAGTGCCGGCTTCGCGGCTATCGGGAAGCGCTCGGCGATGCCGGGCTCGACGCGGTGCCGTCCCTGGTCGCCCAGGGAGACTTCACCGAGGCGAGCGGGCGGCGGGCGATGGCCGGACTCATCGAGCGGCACCCGGAGATCGACGCCGTCTTCGCCGCGTCGGACAGCATGGCGGCCGGGGCCCTGACCGCCCTGCACGCGGCGGGACGCCGGGTGCCTCAGGATGTGGCGGTGACCGGCTTCGACGACTTCGAGCTGGCCGAGCAGACCGAGCCGCCACTGACGACCGTCCGTCAGCCGATGGAGGAGATCGGCCGGACCATGGTGCGACTGCTGCTGGAGGAGATCGAGCAGCCGCAGGTTGCCTGGCGCCACGTCCTCCTGCGGACACAGTTGGTGGTGCGCGAGTCCACCTGAGTCGCCTGCGCGCGCCACGTCGACCGCCGGACGGGCCGGACTCTCTCGGCCCGGACAGCGGCCCGAGTAGCGACCCGACCGGCGCACGCCGGGACGGCTTGGCATCTCCCTGATCTCCGGGATCTCCCGGGACACCCCTGACCTGCGCCTCCGGAATCCGTTGGACGCATTCCGGTTCGACGGGTTGTCAGGAACACGACGACGCTCTTACAGTCCCCTACAGAGCAGCATGTGGGAGCGCTCCCATGTGGGGTGGCCGCACGCCCCGACTCCCCGCTCGCCGCATCCGGGTCACCCCGCCCGGAGAGGCCGCGCGCGTGCGCGCCACCACGGCACCCGCGCAGCTGGACCACCCACGCCCCGCACCGACTGGACTAGCCCCACCGGAAGCAGAGCCCCATACGGACACAGGAGACCCCCATGACCCGACGCAGAAAACAACTCGCCTCCCTGGCGACGGTGCTCGCGACACTGCTCAGCGGTTTAGCCCTGACGCTCCTGGGCCAGGGAAACGCTGAGGCGCACGGCGTGACCATGACACCGGGATCGCGTACGTACCTCTGCATGCTGGACGCCAAGACCAGCACCGGCGCCCTGGACCCGACCAACCCGGCATGCAGGGCCGCGCTGGACGAAAGCGGCGCGACCGCGCTGTACAACTGGTTCGCCGTACTCGACTCCAACGCGGGTGGGCGAGGGCAGGGTTACGTCCCCGACGGAAAGCTGTGCAGCGCCGGTGACCGATCGCCGTACAACTTCACCGGCTACAACGCCGCACGCTCCGACTGGCCTCGGACTCATCTGACATCCGGGAACACGATTCAGGTGAAGCACAGCAACTGGGCCGCGCACCCCGGCTCGTTCCGGGTCTACATGTCCAAGCCCGGCTATTCGCCCAGCACCGAACTCGGCTGGGACGACCTCGAATTGATCCAGACCGTCACCAACCCGCCGATGACCGGCTCGCCGGGCACGGACGGTGGCCACTACTACTGGGATCTGAACCTGCCGTCGGGCCGCTCGGGTGACGCGGTGATGTTCATCCAGTGGGTTCGCTCGGACAGCCAGGAAAACTTCTTCTCCTGCTCCGACATCGTGTTCGACGGCGGCAACGGCGAGGTGACCGGCATCCGCGGCTCGGGCAGCACTCCGACTCCGGACCCGACGCCCACACCGACGGACCCGACGGACCCGACGGACCCGCACACCGGGTGCATGGCCCTCTACAACGTGACCAACTCCTGGAGCGGCGGCTTCCAGGGCTCCGTCGAGGTCATGAACCACGGCACGACGGCGCGTGAGGGCTGGGCCGTGCAGTGGACACCCGGCACGGGAGCCAAGATCAGCAGTGTGTGGAACGGGGTGCTGACGACAGGATCCGACGGCACGCTCACGGTCAAGAACGTCGACTACAACCGGACCATCCCACCGGACGGCAGCGTCACCTTCGGGTTCACGGCGACATCGACCGGCAACGACTTTCCGATCGGCTCGATCAGCTGCGTCAATCCCTGACCGGCAATCCCTGGCGGGACAGCCCCTGGGGCGTGATTTGAAAGTCCCGTCCGGCTCGCGACGCCCTCCGGGCGGACGACGCTACTTTCATAACACGCCCTAGCAGCCGATGAACCCGTGCCGGTTCCCGCATCGTGCGGGAACCGGCACCTTCCCGAAGGGGGCTGCCTGCGTCGACACGCCGAAGGTGTCCGCGACCCGCAGGCAGCAACATTTCAGGTGGACCTGATCTGCCCGATTCAGGATCGGCGGCACATGCCGTTCAAGACCGACTGGAATGATTTCTGGGACGCGAGAGGACCGTTGCAGAAATCGCCGGTCAGTGATGGCCGTGTGCACTGTCCGAAGCGCCGCCGAAAAGCCTCGCGACGGCACGGAACGGAAGCGTGACGACTGTAGCGATGGCGCCTCCGACGGACCTCAGAACGTCTGCAATAGCCTTCAGCATGTCAGAACCTCCGTAGGAATATGACGGGTCCTCGAAATGGATTTCTTCAGCGGACTCCGGTACTCAGCTCGTACCCGGCCGGCGGGATCGAAAACGGGTGGCTATCCGCGCGCCCCGGTAACGCGTCCGATCCGGGGTGGAACGGTCGCCGCTCGGGACACCGGCGCATCCAACGCACCGACAGGCCTTCTGCGGTCTCACCTGCACGTCAAGCGGCCCGGTTCGGGGATTCGGGGATCGCGTTCACGCAGGATTGCGACACGCTGCATTGATCCGCATCCAGGGAGAATGTGAATGCCTGGCCCCCTCGACGTTCCGACACCATTGCACCCACGTCACTCGACAATCTCACTGCGCTGACCCGTCGAATCGGATGAAGATATCCCATGCCTACCCATCGGGGACGCCTCACGCCTACCCATCGGGGAACCATGACGACAGATAGAGCGGGAAATGCGGATACCCCTCCAGCAATCTGCGCATCGTCGGGTAACGGGTGGGAACGGGCTCCGTTCACCCCCCTGGAGGGACCCCGTTCGGCGATCAAATGCTTTTGCGCCACACCGCGCAGAAGTGGCGCGAACGAATATTGCCCGACCCCACTCGCGACGCGCAATCTGGAATTGCGGGAGCGCTCCCACACAACTGGCACTCTCCCGAGAAACCGACATCCCCCCACCGGAAAGAAAAAGATCATGAATCGTCATACCCATGATGTTCATCGTCTACGGCGCCTCCTGACGCCGGCCCTGAGCGCTGTCGCCGCCGTGCTCCTCAGTCTGATCCCCGGGAGCGGCACCGCCGTGGCCCACGGATCGGTCGTGGACCCGGCATCGCGCAACTACGGCTGCTGGCAGCGCTGGGGCAGCGACTTCCAGAACCCGGCCATGGCACAGCAGGACCCCATGTGCTGGCAGGCCTGGCAGGCCGACCCCAACGCCATGTGGAACTGGAACGGCCTGTACCGGAACGGATCCGGCGGCGACTTCCAGGCGGTCGTCCCGGACGGACAGCTGTGCAGCGGCGGTCGGACCGAGAGCGGCCGCTACAACTCGCTGGACACCGTGGGCGCGTGGAAGACCACGGACATCGCCGACGACTTCACGGTCCAGTTGAACGACCAGGCCAGCCATGGCGCGGACTACTTCCAGGTCTACGTCACCCGGCAGGGCTTCGACCCCACCACCGAGGCCCTGCGGTGGAGCGACCTCGAACTGGTCGCCCTGACCGGCGAGTACGGACCCAGCCAGAACTACGCGATCCCCGTGAGCACGTCCGGCTACAGCGGTCGCCACGTCGTCTACACGATCTGGCAGGCCTCGCACATGGACCAGACGTACTTCCTCTGCAGTGATGTGAACTTCGGCTGACCCCGCGCTCACAGATGTGTCCCGTCGGACGCCGCACCCTCCGGCGGGACACGCTCGCGCCCGGAAGTACCGGCGCACCACCCGCACGTCGGAGCTTCCCACTGACCGGCAGCGGTGACGTCCGACCGGAACAGGGGTCCTCCGCCCGGGACGCGCCTCCGGGTCCGGACCGCTCGTCCGTGAACACCATCGCCGTGCAGGCGTCCATGAGTCTGGAGCCGACATGTTACGACGCCGCTGTACAGGGCCGATCTTGCTGGCCCTCCTGCTGACCGCCCTCGCCTCGTCACCCGCCACCGCGGCCCGGCCTTCCGCCGCAGCCCAGCCCCTCGCCGCAGCCCAGTCAGTCGCCCCGGCGGGCAACGTGCCTGACGGCGCGGTGGCGGCCCCCTCGTCCGTCCCACTCCCCTCGCTCCGTGCGACCACCACCCAGGTGGCCTCCGGGCTGAGGCGGCCCACCGCTCTCGCCGCCCCCGCTGACGGCACGGACCGGTTGTTCATCACCGAGAAGTCCGGCACCGTGCGCGTGTACCACCCGGACACCGGCCTGGCCCCGGCCCCGCTCATCGACATCACCGCGAGCGTGGACGAATCGGGCAACGAGCGCGGACTGCTCGGTATCGCTGTCCCGCCCGACTTCGCCGACAGCCATCACCTGTACCTGGCGTACACGGCTCTGCCCGACGGCGCGGTCACCCTCGCCCGCTACCGGCTCGACGAGTCCCGCTCGGAGGTGCTGCTCTCTCAGCCGCATGCGGAGCACAGCAACCACAACGGCGGTCAGCTCGCCTTCGGCCCCGACGGCCGGCTGTACTGGAGCATCGGTGACGGCGGTGGCTCCGCAGACCCCTTCCGCTCCGGCCAGCGACTGGACACCCTGCTGGGCAAGATCATGCGCATCGACGTGAGCCGCGGCTGCGGCACGCTCCCCTACTGCGTGCCCGGTGACAACCCCTTCGTGGGCACGCCGGGCGCCCGCGGGGAGATCTGGCTGTACGGGCTGCGCAACCCGTGGCGGTTCTCCTTCGACAGCGGCGACGGCTCGATGTGGATCGGCGACGTCGGCCAGGGCCGCTGGGAGGAGGTCGACCATCTCGCCGCCGGACAGGGAGGGCTGAATCTCGGCTGGTCCTGCTACGAGGGCCTGGAGAGGTTCGACGGCGGGGACTGCCTGCCCGGCGCAGCGTACACAGAGCCGGTCTTCACCTACTCTCCCTACACCGGCGGCTGCTCCGTCATCGGCGGTCACGTCTACCGGGGCCAGAAGTACGCCGCCCTCGTCGGTGGCACGTACATCGCCACCGACTGCTGCTCGTCCACGGTCTGGGCGCTGCGCCCCGATGGCGAAGGCGGCTACGAGCAGGCCGAGATCGGGGAGATGCCCACGCAGGTGACGTCGATCGGCACGACGGCCGACGGAGAGTTCTACGTCGTCAACGACCTGCCGGGCGGCCTGCACCGCGTGTCCTTCGCACGGGAGGAACCCACCTGCCGCGTGGACCGCACCGTGCGCACCTGGGGTACCGGCACAACGGTCGACCTCACCGTCACCAACACCGGCAGCACCGCGGTGAACGGCTGGACGCTGGAATTCCCGCTGGCCCTCGGACAGGTCGTCACCTCCGACTGGAACACGGACCTCACCCAGGGAAGCAACACGGTCACCGCCAACGACGCCACGCACAACGCGACGATCGCCCCCGGCGCGAGCATCACTCTCGGATACCTCGCCCAGCACAGCGGCGACTCGTCGGCGCCACCACGTTTCATGCTGAACGAAGACGCCTGCGCCGTCGGCCGCTGAACCTTCAGCACCGTGCCCTCCGTCCGGACCGATACTTTTGGAGCGGTGCACCAATTTGGTTCACCGCTCCAAAAATGTCATCATGAGGGCATGGCAACGCGCGACGGCCGTCCTCAGCGGCGTAACCAGGTGCTCTCACGGGAGCGGATCATCGCGACGGCGATCGAGCTGCTCGACGCGGGCGGCGAGGGTGGTCTGACCGTCCGGGCACTGACCGAGCGCCTGGCCACCGGCTCCGGAGCGATCTACTACCAGGTGGGTACGCGCGACGAACTGCTGGACGCGGTGACGGAGACATTGGTCGGCGCGGCCCTGACAGCAGGGACCAGCGGGGAGGCGGCCACGCCCGGCGACGGGATCCGTGTCGTCGCGCTGGCCCTGTTCGACGCGATCACCGAGCATCCGTGGCTCGCCACCCGGCTGATCCTCCAGGTCGTGCGGAACCCTGTCGGTCCGGTGACCGTGGGGATCTTCGAGAGTATCGGCCGGCACGTGGGCGCCTTGGGCGTGCCACGCGATTCCTGGTTCGACGCCGCCTCGACGATCGTGCATTACCTCCTCGGAGCGATCAGCCAGAACGCGCGCATCGCCGGGGATATCCCGGACGTCGAGCCCGCCCGCGAAGAGTTCTTCGGCTCGGTGGAGACGGCGTGGCGGGAGCTCGACGCGGCGAAGTACCCGTTCATGCATGCCATCGCCGGCCAGGTCGGCCGGCACGACGACCGCGAACAGTTCCTCACCGGTATCGCGATCGTGCTCGACGGCCTCACCCGCCCTGGCTGACCCGGCACGAGGTTCGGATGAGCGCCGACTGTTCGACCGAGAAGGGCATCCCTCATGCATGACGTAGTGATCGCGGGCGGCGGACCGGTCGGCCTCTTCCTGGCGGGCGAGCTCGCCCTGGCCGGCTGCTCCGTACTGGTCCTGGAGCGGGACGACGAGATCGGCTCGCCGTGGAAGGCGCTCCCGCTCGGACTGCGGGGCCTCAACGCCGGGTCGGCCGAGACGCTCCACCGCAGGGGGCTGCTCGAAGCGGTGATCGGTGCGTCACGCGCCGATGCGACGAAGGTCGGCGCGGCCCCGGACGCGATCGAGGCGCCGGCACCTCGTGACGTGAGCCATTTCGCGGGGATGGGTCTCGACGCGGCCGACATCGACGTGTCCTCCCTGCCGTTCCGGCTGCCAGGTCCGGCGATGGAGGGGTTCATGACGAGCCTCGAAGCGCTCGGCACGGTCCTGGCCGACCACGCGTCCTGCGTCGGCGTCGAGGTCGTCCGGGGTGCTGCGGTCACCGCCGTGACACGGCACGACGCGTCCGTCGTCGTCACGGCGGGCGGTCAGGAGTACGCAGCACGCTGGCTGGTGGGATGCGACGGCGGACGCAGCACGGTGCGCCGGCTTGCCGGCTTCGACTTCGTCGGTACCGAGCCGCTGTTCACCGGCTACGTGGCGCAGGTCGACTTCGCCGACCCCGACCCGTCGAAGCTGCCGTTCGGCTTCAACCCGACGGCGAACGGCATGTATCTGCGCACGCCCTTCGAGGGGCATCTGGGCCTGATGGACTTCGACGGCGGCGCCTTCGACCGCTCCCAGCCGCCGACGCGTGAGCACCTTCAGGAGGTGCTGCGCCGCGTCACCGGTGCCGACGTGACGCTGAACGGTGTACGCCGGGCATCGAGCTTCACCGACCGGGCGATGCAGGTGACGACCTACCGCAGGGGACGCGTGCTGCTGGCAGGCGACGCCGCGCACATCCACTCCCCGCTGGGCGGCCAGGGACTCAATCTCGGCATCGGCGATGCCGTGAACCTCGGCTGGAAGCTCGCGGCCACCGTGCGCGGCACCGCCCCCGCGGGCCTGCTCGACACCTACACCGGCGAGCGCCACCCCGTCGGCGCGGCGGTGCTGGACTGGTCGCGCGCCCAGGTGGCGACCATGCAGCCGGGCCCCAACGCTCCCGCCCTGCGCAGGCTCGTCCACGACCTGATGAGCACCCCCTCCGGGACGACCCACGTGTACCGGAGGACGGCGGGTCTGTTCCACCGGTACGACCTGGGCGGCGAGCACCCGCTCATCGGCTGCACCGCGCCCGACTTCCGCTACGAGGACGGCACCACCGTCGGCGACGTGCTGCGCCGGGGCCTGGGCGTCGTGCTCGACTTCGGCGACGGTCACGCGCTGGAGCCTTCTGCCCGGAGCTGGAAGGACCGCATCCGATACGTGTCGGGCCCGCCGCGCGACGCTCTCGGCCTCACCGCACTCCTCATCCGCCCCGACGGCGTCGTGGCCTGGGCCGATGAGCACGCGCCCGACCTCGTGACGTTCGAACGGGCCGCCGCCCGCTGGTTCGGCGGTCCGGAGATCTGACCGACCACACGTCATCCCGCAGCCGGAAGAGGCCGTTCAGGCGGCTGCCCTCGCCACGAGTTCCGCCGTGCTGAGGACGTGCTCGCCCGGCCCCAGGGCGACCGGCGGGCAACCGGGCAGTTCCGCGGTTCCGTCGCACCCCTCCGGTACGGCGATGCGGGCCGTCAGCCCCTTGGAGGTCTGCTCCCACGACAGGGCCACCGTGCCGTAGGGGTCTCGTGACGGGTGCGGGCCCACGTGGTGTCACCCCCGGACGCGGGCGGAAGAGGGGCCCACCGGACACGTCGACGAGGTGGCTCCCCTGGTGGTCTTCCTGATGTCCGATCAGGCGGCTTTCATCAGCGGGGCCGAGATACCCGTCGACGGCGGCCTCACCGCGCACGGCGGCGTCAGGTCCCTCTCTGGCGCCCTTCGTCCGGAATCCGCAAGGTGAAACGCGACCCCTGGTGCACTCGTTCGCCCGCTGAACCCGGACCTGCCGATCGGAGCCGGACGGCCGATCGGTATGCCGCCCGCCCCGTTCCGGTCAGTGCTCCAGTGCGGGGAGCCGGGCGAGGGCGGTGTCGTGCATGATGCGGTCGACGGTATCCGCCAGGATGCTGCCGGAGTCGATGACGGTCTCGATGCCGCCGGGCAGGAGATCGAGCGGGCGATACCACTCGCGCAACTGGTTCTCGCCGACCTCGTCCGCGATGGGTTTGGTCGCGTGTCTGGCCAGGGTCTCCACGAAGGGGACGTCCAGGTAGTAGCAGTGGGTGTGCCCGCGATGGTCGGCCAGCAGTTGCTGGAGCATCTGCCCGTAGTGGTCCGCGTAGAGGATGCCTTCGAGGACGACGTGATACCCGGCGTCCAGGCTGTAGCGGGCGACCGTGTCGATGAGGCCGATGTTCACGCCGCCGGGGCGGTCGTGTTCACGCAGGACCACCCGGCGGAGGTTGTCCTGGCCGACCAGGGCCAGGCCGCGGCCGAATCGTTCCCTGATCCCTGCCGCGACCGAGGACTTGCCCGAGGCGCTGTTCCCCCGCAGGAGAACGAGTCCGGTCTCTGCCGTGCCCACCATCATCCGCCCACGCTACCGGCGGCCACCGCCCTCGGGAACGCACATGTCCGCGCGCCACGGGCAGTCTCCCCGATGGTGCGCATGCCCCGCCCGTGTGCGGTGGGGGCGCGGGTTTCCCCGGATATGTGCGCCGCCGTGGAACGAGGGCAGAATCGCCCTCAAGTTCCAAGGGCCGAAAGGTCGGTTGGTGGCTGACGGCGCACATCAGGCCCGCGTCACTGGACGCGCCGCTTGTTCTCAGCGTTTTCCGAGTCCTCGTCGTCGTCCGATCCCGGTACGTAGACGTCCAGCACCTTGATGTTGATCTCGACGACTTCCAGACCGGTCATGGTCTCGACCGCATCGGTGACGTTGCTCCGGATGTTCTTCGCAGCCTCCAGGATGCGGGTTCCGTACTCCACCACGATGTTGACGTCGATGGCGGTCTGCTTCTCCCCCACCTCCACCTTCACGCCGCGGCCGGGGTCGTTGGAGCGGGACACCTTGTCCTTGACCGCCCCCATGGCCCGGGACGCGCCCCCGCCGACGGAATGGATCCCGTCGGTCTCGCGCACGGCTATTCCCGCGATCGTCGAGACCACGGCATCCGCGATGACGGTGGTGCCACGTGTTCCACCCGACGTGTCACCGGTGCTCAGTGAAGTGCCGCTCTGGCTGTCATTTGTCGCCATGAGTTCCTCGCACAGAGTTGTCAGCGAGGGGGCGGACCGGTCTCTGCGGACTCCTCCGCCGACCTGTGCCCCCTCTTTTCCACTGTGCTCCGGATGCGTGCCGTCCGCCATTCGGGTGGCCGCGTACGCTCCCGCCGTTCGAACCGGCGTCTCGGCGTCTCGTTCCCGGCCTCTGCCGTCAGTCGCGAGGCAGCAGACTGCCCAGCGGCCCCAGATCCAGATTGAGGTCTTCCGGACGCACTCCGTGCTGCTCGCAGAGCTCCGTCATGCGCTGGTCGAGCATCATGAGGGTGGTACCGATCTCGTCGGTCTGCTCGTCGGTGAGGTCGCCCTGGTCGATGCGCCGCATGGCCTGGCGTTCCATCAGCTGACGGAGCAACTCGACCACGGTGAGGACGAGCGTGACGAGGTCGCGCCCCATCTTCTCGGAATCCAGGTCGACTCGTGAGGTCGTCACAGTGGCCCGCTGTCCGCCCACGGGGCAGGTACGCGTTCGTTGACGGACGAGAGCAGGGCGTGCAACGACACCCGTACGAGCGGCACATCAGCGATCGCGATCACCAGGTCCCCGCTGACGACCACCCCTGTCGCCAGGACCCGGTCCAGGAGATCCACCAAGGGCACTCCGATGGGACCGCTCAAGTCGCCCGGGCTGTCCCACGGAACCGCGTCGTGCGTCACGACTCACACCTCGCCGACGAAGGAGTAGGGAACCCACGGGCCCGAAAGCTCGATCTCCGCACCGGTACGTTCACGCAAGCTGCTGGCCAGCACGTCCAGTTCGCCCGCGCGGTCATCGGCGACCAGATAGGTGGCGTTGAGGACCTGGACCCTGTGGTCGCCGGCGGCGCCGTGGCCGTGCGGCCGGAGTCGCCGCGAAGCCTTGGCGATGCGGCTCACATCCGCGTCCACGGCCTCGGCGACGCGCAGTGACTCCCCCTGCCGCTGTTCGCGCCGCGCCTGCAGGTTCCGCTTGCGGTCCAGGTAGGCGCGTCCGGCCCCGGGGGCGGGACGCGTCGGCACGGTGTCCTTCGGCCGCTCTGCCGAAGCGCTGCCCTCCTCATCGCGGGAAGGTTTGGGCGCGTACACCTTCACGCCCCACTCCGCGTGATGCGCAATACGGCTCAGGGCCCTGTGAAAGCGCGGCGACTCGTTGTCCAGCGCGGCTCTGGCCCTGTCCTCCCCCTGGTACAGCGTGGCCAGCGGCAGAGGCACCGTGGGTGTCCCGGCAGCGACCTGTGACACCACCGTGTGGTGGGCGCGAGCGTACCGTTCGAGCTCGGCCTCGTCCGTCAGTCGCTCCTTCCAGGCCTCGTCCGTGAACTCGGCCGACCGGACACCCTGCACGATCGCGGTGAGAGATCCGATGGGAAGGGCACGCACCGGTTCGTCCCGGGTGACGCCGATGAGTCCGGCGAGGTTCAGGGGTGCCTCGGCACGGCAGACGGCATACACGTAGATGGCGTTCGTATCCGGGGCCTGGGGGCCACGCTCCGTCATGTGTTCGGTTCTCCTCGGTCATTGCTCGGACGAAGCTGGTTGTTCCGAACCGGATTCCCATTGCTCCAGGCGCCGGCGCAGTTCGCGGTTCTCGTCCTGCAGGGCATTGCGTGCCGCATGGGAGCTGAGCGCGGGATCGGTCTCCCACCAGTCGATGCCGGCCTTCTTCGCCGTGTCCACGGATGCGACGAAAAGGCGCAGGCGGATCGTGAGCAACTCGATGTCGAGAAGGTCGATCTTGATGTCCCCGGCGATCACGATCCCCTTGTCGAGGACACGTTCGAGGATGTCGGCGAGGTTGGTGTTCTGGGGCCCCGCGACCGGGTACGACGCATCCTGCCTGAAGTCGAGGTCAGTCACCGCGAGCCCTTCGTGATCGCTGCTTCGCGGGGGCTGCCCGCCTTCTGGGACGGCCCTCGTCCTCGTCCTCTTCCTCGTCGGCCTCTTCTTCGTCGGCCTCGTCCTCGTCGCCTTCGTCGTCCTCTTCTTCCTCGTCTTCTTCGTCGGCCTCGTCCTCGTCGCCTTCGTCGTCCTCTTCTTCCTCGTCTTCTTCTTCGTCCTCGTCGTCCTCGTCGTCCGTCAGTTGATCGTCTTCCTCGCCATCGCCGTCCTCCTCATCCCACTCGTCCTCGCCCTCGTACTCGTCCTCGTCCTCGTCGCCCTCGGTATCCGTGTCTTCCTCGTTCTCCGCTTCTTCCTCTTCCATCGCCTCTTCGTGGGTCACGACGACTTCACCGTCACGAATCTCACCACGCCACCCCTCCGGTTCCTCCTCGGTGAGGGTGACGTAGCGCTGGAAGTGCTTGAAGTCGAGTCGCACCCGGCGTCCTTGGGCTCGCCAGAGATTGCCCGTCTTCTCGAAGAACCCGGACGGGTAGTACTCCATGACGAGGACGATGCGCGTGAGGGACGGTGTCAGTTCGTGGAAACTCACGGCGCCCCGGGTAGTGCCCTTGGCGCCCTCGGACGTCCAGACGATGCGCTCGTCAGGCACCTGCTCCTGGACGGTCGCTTTGAAGCTGCGCGAGGACGGTCCGACCTTGACCTTCCAGTCGCTCGACATCTCCTCATCCATCGAGACGTCCCGCACGCCCTTCGCGAAACTGCTGAACTGGTCGTACTGGGTCCAGTGGTCGTAGGCAGTACGGAGCGGAACACCCACATCGAGCACCTCGATGATGTTCATCAGCTTGCCGCCACTTGCCTTCCGCTTGCCCTTACCACCCCCGCCACCGCCGAAGGCTTCCTTGGCCTTGTCCACGACGTTGTCCTTGACGCCCTTGGCCTTCTCCGAAACGAATGCCTTCACCGGCGATTCGCCCTGGAGGACGCGGGACCCGATGGCAGGCAACGAGCCGCCGTTCTCGGCGACATCGGTCAGCTGGCCGGTCACGTCGGTCAGCTTCTCTCCCGCCTTCTCCGCGAGCTTCTCCATCTGTGCGCTGAGGAAGTTGGACAGTTCCCCACGGAGTCTGTCCAGGCCGCCCATGCCGGACTCTTCCGCCTCAGACTCTGAATTTTCCGTCCTGGCCATGATCCGCTACCTCCGACGACTGGTGCGCTTGGATGCGGCCCGCTTCTTTGACGACGAGCCACCCGCTGCCGTCTTCTTGGCGGCCGTCTTCTTCGCAGGTGACGTCTTCTTCGCTGCGGTCTTCTTTGCCGGGCCCGTCTTCTTGGCGGCCGTCTTCTTCGGCGGGGCGGACTTCTTGGCCGCTGTCTTCTTCGCAGGTGACGTCTTCTTGGCTGCGGTCTTCTTCGCCGGGGCGGACTTCTTGGCCGCTGTCTTCTTCGCCGGAGCGGACTTCTTCGACGCGGACTTCTTCGCCGGGGCGGACTTCTTGGCCGCCGCCTTCTTCGCCGGAGCGGCCCTCTTCGACGCGGACTTCCTCGCCCGGGAGTCCTTGCCGTCCGCAGAGTCCTCGGCCGTCTTCGGCTGAGCCCGCTTGGAAGCACGCCTGCGCGGCTGCCGCTTCTCCGGCTCCTCCTCGGGCTCTTCCTCTTCTTCCTCGTCTTCCGGCTGCTCGTCCTCGTACTCCTCCTCAGGCAGTTCCTCGTCCTCGTACCCCTCCTCGTCTTCCGGCTCGTCCTCGTACTCCTCGTACTCCTCGTCGTACTCGGCGCCTTCCTCGTCCGGCGCCTCCTCGTACTCGTCCTCGTAGGCGTCCTCGTCCTCCTCCTCATCGCGTGGGGGTTCGATGAGACGGGCCGTACGGTCGCTGATCGCATCAGCCAGTGAGGTCATGCTGCGGTTGGCGGCGGCGGTCATGGCCTTGCGGCCGGCATCGAGGACTTCGCCGCGGAGCTGGTCCTGAAGTTCGGCGACCTGGGGAACCTCGCTCAGACGCCGCATTCCCTCCGCGGCGAGCTGGCGGGGCTCCAGGCCGAAGCGCCGACCGGCCAGGTAGGTGACGACCGTGAGAGCCAGCCGCCCCTTCTTCGTCCTGCCCAGCACATAGCCACCCACCACCGCGGCCGCGAGAGTCACTTTCGTCTGGTCTTCCATGCGCACATCACCTTCGATCGATCTGTTCCGGGCCGACCCGTACGGCGTGCAGCCGGTCAAGCAACCGCTCTTCTTCCCGTTCGAACTCCTCCAGGCTGATGTCTCCTGCCTCAAGTTCCTGGTTCAGCAAGGCCAGTTGCGTGCGGAGTACCCCCGGGTCGTGCAGTTCGCGCTCGGCAGCGTCGTTGAGCTTCTCCGCCACCCAGACCACGCCACGGACCGGCGCGATGGGGAGCGTGAGCAATCCTGCGATCAGACCCATGTCACTCTCCGCCCACAGGTACGGGACGGGCCGCCTCGGACGAGACGAAGCTGTAGCAGGGCAGCGGGCCCGCAAGGCGCAGCTCCACATGGTCCCGATGGGCCTCCGCGAGGCGACGTGCCCTCGCGAGGAAGCTGTCGGCGTCGCCGTGGTCGACGAGGAAGGACATGTTGAGTGCGCATCCCGGGACCTCGGGTCCCGCGGCCACGGCTCCGGCTCCGGGCGTCAGCTCTCGCAGAATCCGCTGTCCTGCCGCGGCTGCCCTGCGGCTGAGAGCGGCTGCGATGGCTTCGCCCAGCCGGAGGCTGGCCTCGTAGCCGGGGTTCCGCCGAGCGGCCTCGCGCAGCCGCCGTACGCTCGCCTCCTCCGCCACCAGAGCCGGCAGCGCGTCCTGCGCCGGAAGTGCCTTGACGTTGATCTCGATGCGGCCCGCAAGCTGGTCGAGGGTGGCGACATGCTGGGATTCGGCCGCGGCCAACTGTGTCAGGACGGTCGCCTCGTCCGGTGCGACCGTGCCGAAGCGCATGGGCAGGACCGGCCCTTCCTCCGCCAGCCGCATCAGAAGGTCCTGGTGCGCCAGCAGGTCGCGGCGCCGTGCGCGAAGCTGGGGCGGGGCGTCGCTGACCACCGCGTCGAGGCGGCCCTGCGTGATCCTGCGAACGAGGGCGGGAGGTGATCCCACGCCGCGGGACCCGCTCGGTACCACCGTCCCTGCCCGCAGGACCGCGTATACGTACACGCCCTCAGCCACCACGGTCAGGCCTCCACGCGTCGTCGTCGGCTCGTGCCACTGCGGGCAGGGGCCCGTCGCTTCCTCGGCCGCTCGTCTTCTTCCTCGTCCGCGTCCTCTTCGTGCTTACCGCCGCCCACCGCCTTCTTCACGGTGTCGCCCACCGACTCGGCGGCATTGCGGACCTTGCGCTTTCCGACGGACTTGGCCACACCGCCACCGAGCAGTTCGGGGATGGTGGTACTGCCGGAGTCACGCTCCAGATCGAGCCGGTTGCACGCCTCGGCGAACCGCAGGTAGGTGTCCACACTCGCGACGACGATGCGCGCGTCTATCTTCAGAATCTCGATTCCGACCAGTGAGACGCGGATGAACACATCGATGACCATGCCGCGGTCGAGAATGAGTTCCAGTACGTCGTACAACGTGCCGGCGCGGGGCGGGCAGGCCACTACTTCGTCGGAGTACGTGGTGGCGGTCATGGAACGTCCTTCCAGCAGGGGAGCGGAATCGGGTCACTCGTCGGCTGCACCGCGTCGGTAGCGCCGGACCCTGCGGTATTCCAGGAGTTCACCGGCCCGATCGAGCTGCACCTCGTACGAGGCGAGGAGGCTTGTGGTGTCGGGAATCCGTGGCACTTCCAGAACGTCCACCACCACACACCAGCCGTCGTCGGAACGCCGGACAGCGGACACACCATCTGCGGGGTGACCGATCAGCCCCTCCAGGCTCTGGCAGGCAGCTCTGGCTGCATGCTCCGGGCCCCGCGCAGATCCTGCGCGGTGGGCGGTCGCCGTCTTGGAACTTCCGGCGTGTGTGCGACGCTGTTCTGCCATAAGGCCAGTCTGGCCATTCCCGTCGGCTACGCATCTCGGGCGATGCCATCAGGGGTCGTGACCGTGGGGGTCCGGCCGATTGTGGTGTGACAGTCGAATTCGACTCGGTCCGCGACTCATTGCCGTGCGGCAGGCGGCCCGCCGGCGGGTCCCGGCCCTGAGTTGCCGCGGTTGCGGTATCGCGTGGCCACGGAGCCCACCGGCGTCGGACCGCGCTCGCCCTGCCCCTGCTCATACTCCTGCGCGCGGGAGGGTGCGGGTGGCCCGTGCGCGCCACAGTGTGTACGTCGGGGAAGGTGCTGAGGAATCGGCTGTCTCGCTGCCCAGGAGAAGGCCATCGATCGGCCGGCCTTGTGTGCGAGCCGAAGAAGGCCGCCCCACAGCCGCATTCATGCGGGCCATGGAGCGGCCGACACAGCCGACGCAGGGCACACGACTCCCGCCCACTCGGTTCAGCGGTGGCGGCGTCGTTGCGTGCAACCTGCACGCACTGGTCACCCCTCCCAGGGGGTAGCGGGCTGGTTCATGCCCCCGCGAAGACGTGCCGTGGGGCGCCGCGCAGCCGGAACCAGAAGCGCGCCTTGAGCCGAGAGCGGTCGTCGAGCACGGAGTACGGGACAGGTGTACCCCCGGCGTCCCGGACGGCCTGCTGGAGATAGTCGCGCAGTTGCCACACGTCGACCGGGCCGGATGCGGGGTCGACATCGAGGGTCTGCCGCAGTCGCTCGGGCGTGAAGGCCAAGTCGGCGGCGACATCGTGGGGCGCGAGCCCGGTCAGTGCGAGGTTCTCGGCGAACTCCTCGCCCGTGCGGAGCCGTTCGGCAGCGTTCAGTGTCAAGGATGACCTCCGTGTGCGGTGGTGCGGGTGACCGGGACTATGCGACCTCGATGTCGCCGGAGCGCGTGGGGACGGCGTCGAGTGCGGTGAGAGTGGCCTCATCGAGGGTGATCGCACCTGCGTCGGTGTTCGCCCGCAGGTGCTCCGCGTCGGCGGTGCCGGGGATGAGGAGTGTGTTCGGGGTGTGCTGGAGCAGCCAGGCCAGGCCGATCTGGGCGGGGGCGACACCCAGCGCCAGCGCGGCTGCGGCGACGGCGGGCTCCTCGGTGACCTTCGGCAGGCCCGCGTAGGCGCCGCCGAGCGGGAAGTACGGGACCCAGGCGATGTCCTCGGCGAGGCAGAACCGCAGTATGTCCTCGTCGTCGCGCGACACCAGGCTGTAGGCGTTCTGCACACAGGCGATGCCCACGGGGAGGGCTCGGCGCAGTACGTCGAGGGACACGCTGCTGAGACCGATGGCGCCGATCTTTCCCTCGTCGCGCAGGTCGGCCATGACGGCGAGCTGGTCGTCGAGGTCGACGATCTGGTCGCCTTCGGGTCGCAGGCCGGGGCCGTGGTCGGCGCGGCGCAGGTTGACCAGGGGGACCTGGTCGAGTCCGAGGCTCCTGAGGTTGTCCTCCACTCCGGCCCGCAGCTGTTCGGGCCGCTGGGCGAGGCGCAGCGGGATGGGACCGCTCGGAGCGGGTTCGGCGCCCACCTTGCTGACGACCAGGACGTCGTCCTCGGGACGGAGCGCCGCGGCGATCACCTCGTTGACGAAGCCGTTGCCGTAGAACTGCGCGGTGTCGACGTGATCGATGCCGAGTGCGACGGCGCGGCGCAGCAGGGCGATCGCGGCCTCGCGATCCAGCCGCTGCAGTTGCATGGCGCCGTAGCCGACGCGGGAGACGGTGCGGCCCGCGAGCACGCCGGGCCCGCCGGACCGTGCCGCTCCGGTGGCGGTGAGCTGGGGAGATCGAGCGGTGGACGTCATGGCGGTCTCGCTCTCATGAGACGATGGAGGTAAACGGAGAGACTCCGTTACTCACGACCGTAACACTAAACGGAGGGCCTCCACTTTGACCGCGTCAGACTCGCCTGTCCCCGACGGACCCGCGCAAGCGACCGGGCGCCCGGCCCGCGCAGATGCCCGGCGCAATCGCGAGCGACTGCTCGAAGTAGCCCGTGACGCCTTCACCGCGACCGACGGCAAAGCCCCCCTCGATGCCATCGCCCGCGAGGCCGGCGTCGGGATCGGCACGCTCTATCGCCACTTCCCCACCCGCGAAGCGCTCGTCGAGGCCATCTACGCCGCCGAACTCGACGCCGTCGTCACCAGCGCCCCCGCCCTGCTCTCCGCACTGCCGCCCGAGGCGGCGCTGCGTGCGTGGATGGACCGCTACGCGGCGTTCTTCGCGGCCAAACGCGGCATCTCCGACACCCTCCGCGCCGGCTGGGCCTCGGGTGCCATCGCGACACCCGCCACCCGGGAACGGCTCACCGCCGCAATCGCGGAGATCCTCGACGCCGGGGCCCAGGCCGGCTCACTGCGGGCGGACGTCGAGCCGGACGAGGTCACGATGATGCTCCTCGGAGTGTTCCTCTCCACGACGGCCAGCAACAGCCCGGAGCTGACGGGACGGCTGCTGGACCTCGTGGTCGATGCCCTGCGGCCGGCAGCGGAAGGCCGGCCGCGGGCCTGACGCCCGCCTCGGCCATCTCCTTCGGGGGCCGCCTGACCTTGGCCGAAGCCGCATCACGGTCGGAGCAGGTGCGGCGCGGACACCTACGAGCCCCTCGGCGACCCGATCGATTTCCCGGTGCGCACAGCATTCGCCGGTCGATCACAACCAGCACACATCACATAAATACTCATACTTGGGATGTAGAAGGCCCCAATGCTTGTGAGGCTGGCATGGACTCCCGCATCGGTGAGGACGATGACGGCTACGACGCTCTGGCGACCGTCGTGGCCGCCCTGATCGACGACCACGGCACTGTCAGGCAGTGGTCCCGGGCGGCCGCGGAACTGCTGGGCAGGTCCGCCGACGAGGTGTGTGGCCTGCACGTGTCCGAGCTGTTCGCCTCGACGCGTACGGATGGTGCTCCTTCGGTGGGGCCCTCCTCCCCCACCGCCGGCATGTTCCTGCGTCACGCACACGGGGACGCCGTGAACGTGCGCTGCCGCCTCCTGCCACTGGAGCAATCCGCGCACCAGCTGCTGCTGGCCGTGCCGGCGGACCGTGCGGAGGAATCCGACCAGGCCACCGCACTGCTGCGCGCCCTGCTCGCCCAGGATCAGATCGGTGTCATCGTCCGAGACGCCGATCTCGCGGTCGTGAGGACCAGCTCCACTCCGCCCGGCCTGTCGGCCCCACCCCTGGGGAGCACGCTCGCGGACGTCATGGAACCGTCCCACGCCGCCACCATCGAGGCGGAGCTGCGCACCGTCCTGACAACGGGCGTGCCGCTGGTCGACCACACACTCCGCGGACGGTCCCGGTCCGCACCTGTCCATGAGTACTCGTACTCGGTGACCGCGGTGCGCACCACAGATCGCCACGGCCGGCCCACAGGCGTCATCGCGCTGGTCACGGATGCCACTGCCCAGTGGCTCGCCGGCCGTCGACTGCAACTGCGCCACCATGCCTCGACCCGCATCGGCCGATCCCTGGACGTCCGGCGCACCGCCCAGGACATTGGCGAGGTACTCGTGCCCGACTTCGCGGACCTGGTGTCGGTCGACCTGGCCGACAAGGTTCTGGCGGGCGACGAGCCACCCCGCACGTTCGGCGGTGGCGATCTTCATCTACGCCGCATGGCGGTGCGAGCCACCGACGGCTGGCCCCGGGGGCTGCTGCCACTCGAGGCCAGGTTTCCCCGGCTGCCGGACCGGCCCCCCGTCCGCGACCTCCAGGAAGGACGCACGGTCCTCTTCGACCGGGACTCGATCTCGCGAGCGGTAGGCGACAGCCGTTTGAGCCCCTTGCTCATCCCGGACAACGGGCATTCCTTGGCCATGGCCCCGCTGTTCGCCCGTGGCCTGGTGCTCGGACTCGTCAGCGCTTGGCGCACCCAGGGCGACGAGCCCTTCGACCAGGAGGACGCCGACATGTTGGCGGCGATCGCCGCGCATGCGGCGCTCAGTGTCGACAACGCACGTCGGTACACGCGGGAGCACCGTGCTGCCGTAGCCCTGCAACAGCGCCTGCTGCCGGCCGCCACGACGCTCACCCCGGCGGTGGAGGCCGTGGGGAAGTACGTGCCGGCCGCCGACGGCGCGGAGATCGGAGGGGATTGGTTCGACGTGATCCCGCTGCCCTCCCTGAGAGTCGCCCTGGTCGTCGGGGACGTGATCGGGCACGGGCTGCATGCCGCGGCCACCATGGGGCGTCTGCGTACTGCCGTCCAGACACTGGCCGACCTCGAACTCCCCCCGGACGAACTGCTCGGTCGGCTGGACGAGTTGGTCGCACGTCTCGCTGCTGAGGCCGACCCGGCCGAGCGCGACACCGTAGGTGCGACGTGCTTGGTCGCGCTCTACGATCCGGTCACGCAACTGTGCACGGTGGCCAGCGCAGGGCACCTCCCACCCATCGCGGCCGGACCGGACGGCACCGCCCGCCCCCTCCCTGTCCGGCCCGGCCCGCCTCTGGGCGTGGGCGGCCTGCCGTTCGAGGCGACCACCGCCCACCTCGCTCCGGGCGACTGGCTGGCGCTCTACAGCGACGGGCTGATCGGCCAGCCGGCCGACGGCATCGACGCCGGCGTGAACCGGCTCGCCGGCCGCATCGCCGACCTGCATCGTGCGCAGTGCTCCCTGCGGAGAGCCGGCGAGGTACTGACCGCCGGGCAAGCCGACCGTCCCGCGGCCGACGACACGGCCCTGCTGCTCGCCCTGGCCCGCCCGCTGCGGCACGACGCCATCGCCGAGTGGGAGTTTCCGGCCGATCCGGCCGCCGTCGCCGACGCCAGGGCGGCGGTCGCCCGCAAGATCGGCGAGTGGGGGCTGACGGATCTCGACTTCGCCGTCGAGCTGATCGTCAGCGAACTGATCACCAACGCCGTCCGGTACGCGGGGGGCCCGATCGGCCTTCGGCTCATTCACGACAAGGTCCTCGTCTGCGAGGTCAGCGATCCCAGCAACACGCAGCCCAGACTGCGCCAGGCCTCCTCAAGTGACGAGGGCGGTCGCGGGCTGTTCCTCGTCGCCCAGGTGAGCAGCCGCTGGGGCAGCAGGTACAGGCAGTCGGGCAAGACCATCTGGGCGGAACTGGCGTTGCCCGACTGAACATGGCAGGGGTGGCGGGACGAGCGCCGGACGCCCCCGGAATCCCTGACCGCACTGCCCACCACCGCAGCGTTGACGTCGGCCGAAACACGGCTGCGACCTGCCCTGAGGGGAACCGTCGGCACACCGCCGATGACCCGGGCCCCGTACCAGGACCTGCAAGAGCGAGCCCCGACCGGGACGGGGTCTGCGAACCCGTCCGAGCGGGTGCTCTGACCTCGATCGTCCGTCACCGGGTGGGCTGGAGGGACGGCGGCAGGGCGCTTCGGCGTCGCGCTCTGCCGCCGTCACCGGCCCATGGGAGCGGCCGGTCCCGTCACCGTCGCCCTCCGCGCCGGTGACGGTGTCGAGCGGGTCACTCAGCCAGGGAGGACCCATTTCTGGTTGGCGCCGGTGCCGCAGGTCCACAGGTGCAGCCTGGTGCGGTCGGCAGAGGAGACGCCCTCCGCGTCCAGGCACTTGCCCGACTGCGGATTACGCAAGGTCCCATCGGCCCCCGGGGCCCACTTCTGCGCCCCGGAACCATTGCACCCGTAGAGCTGCACCTTGGTGCCGTCCGCCGAACCACCACCACTCACGTCCATGCACTTGCCGAGCGCGCGCAGAGTGCTGTCCGTCCCGACCGTCCACTTCTGCGCGGCCGTCTGATTGCACGTATACAGCTGGATCTGCGTCCCGTCGGCCACCGCACCCGCCGCCACATCGACACACTTGCCACCGACACCCGTGATCGCACCCTCCCGAGGACCGGTCGCGCCGCCGAGTTCCTTGATCCGGACGTTGCGGAAGGACACGTCGTCCCCGTCCCCGTGGTTCTGCAGGCCGATATGGCCCTGCCGGAGGCTGCGGACGGGATCGGTGTTGGTGAAGTCGTTGATCCGGCGGCCGTTGAGGAAGACCTGGAGGCGCTCGCCCTCGACCCGGATCTCGTACGTGTTCCACTCCCCCGGTGGGTTCAGAGCCGCGTCACGGGCCGCCAGGTCGGCGGACTTGAAGCCGTAGACGGAACCGGTGGTGCGGTCGGGGGTGTCGGTGGCGTCGATCTGGATCTCGTAGCCGTTGTTGACCGCCGACCAGGGGTCGTCGGAGGCGGGGAAGCCCACGAAGACACCGGAGTTGTCGTCGTCGGTCTGCCGCCAGTCGAGTTTCAGGGAGTACGAGGTGTACTCCCTGGCCTGGTACCAGAGGAGGCCGAGGCCGCCGCGGGAGGTCAGGGTGGCGTCGGATTCGGCGAACGAGCCCGGACCGGCCTGTTTCCAGCCGGTGGTGCCCGAGTTCCCGTACAGCGTGGTGTAGCCGGTCTCCGGACGGCAGTCGGCCTCGGTCCGCTCGGCCGCCCAGCGGATGCCGCCCAGCAGATGGCGGCGGAAGGCGGCGTCGTTGTACGACTCCTCGGTGTGGCCGCCGCCGGTGTAGAAGGCGCGCCCGCCGGCGTAGTCCTTGCACCACGCGATGGGGTGGTCGCCGCTCATGCTGCCGCCGCTGTAGCTGGACTCGTCGAGCGAGGCCAGCACATGGGCTGACGTGCGGGGATTGGTGCGGTAGTTGTACCACTCGTCCGTCCGCTGCCAGGTCGGACCGAGGTGAGCGGTGGCGTCGTGGGCGCGGTCCTCCACTTTGACCTTCGCCGACTGGATGGCCGGGTGGGACTGGAACAGGGCGCCGGCCAGTCCCGCGTACCAGCTCCAGTCGTATTCGGTGTCGGCCGCCGCGTGCACGCCGACGTAGCCGCCGCCGGCCGCCATGTATCCCTCGAAGGCGGTCTGCTGGGTGGGGTCGAGGACGTCGCCTGTGGTGGAGAGGAAGACGACGGCCTCGTATCCGGCGAGGTTCGACGGAGTGAAGGCGGCGGGGTCCTCGGTCGCGGTGACGGTGAAGTTGTTGGCCGCGCCCAGCTCGCGCAGGGCGGTGATGCCTTCGTCGATGGAGGAGTGGCGGAAACCGACGGTTCTGGAGAAGACCAGCACGTCGTACGCGGGGTCAGTCGCTGCCGCCTTCGCGGGGGCGGATAACGGGCGGTCGAGGGCGGCCGGCTCCGGCGCTGCGGTCGCGACCGCAGCGGGCAGGGCAGCGATGCCGAGGAGGCCCGATGCGGCCCAGCAGGCGAGGCGTCCGAGAGGCCGGACCGTTCGTCGGCTCATGGCAGGATCCACTTCTGGTTGGCGCCGGTGCCGCAGGTCCACAGGTGCAGCCTGGTGCGGTCGGCAGAGGAGACGCCCTCCGCGTCGAGGCACTTGCCCGACTGCGGATTACGCAAGGTCCCATCAGCTCCCGGGGTCCACTTCTGCGCCCCGGAACCATTGCACCCGTAGAGCTGCACCTTGGTACCGTCCGCCGAACCACCACCACTCACGTCCATGCACTTACCGAGCGCCCGCAAGGTGCTGTCCGTCCCGACCGTCCACTTCTGCGCGGCCGTCTGATTGCACGTATACAGCTGGATCTGCGTCCCGTCCGCCACCGCACCCGCCGCCACATCGACACACTTGCCACCGATACCCGTGATCGCACCCTCCCGAGGACCGGAGGCGCCGGAGGTCGTGACGGTGAATTCGTCCACGTCGAAGAGGGATCCGGTGCCGCCCTTGAACACGAGATGGAGGGTGGTGGTGCCGGCCGGGCGGTTGGTCAGGTTCGTGGAGACGTCCTGGAAAGTCTCCCAGCTTCCCGTGACGGGGACGGCCACGGAACCGAGCAGGGTGCCGGTGGGCGACCCGGCTCGCACCTCGAGCGTGCCGCCGGCGCCGGCGGAGGAGACGCGGGCGGTCAGCTTGGTGGCGTTGTCGAGGGCGTAGGGCTTGAAGGAGATCCAGTCACCGTTCTCGATGTTGCCCACGGTCTTGCCGCCGTGGGCCGCGTCATGACTGACGACCGACACTCCGGCGGAGGCCCCGTAGTGCTCGGCCTGGCGGTGGCTGGGCTGGCTGATGTGCTCGTCGTGCGTGGTCAGGGCGGGCTGTCCGTTCGCGCCCTTGTCGGTGTACTCGGCGTCCCAGACTCCGAAGATGTTGGCATTGGGGTCGTGCTCGCCGTCGGCGATGGTCTGTACGGTGCCGGAGCAGCCGGTGGCCGAGGTCTGCGGGTGGCCGTGGCTGTCGTGGCCGATGATGAAGGTCACCTTGACCTTCGAGCAGTCGATGGTGCCGTCCTCCGGGTCGGTGACGGTCACCTTGAACGGCACCGCGGCGCCCGGGTCGACGATCTTGCCGTCGACGGGCAGTTCCAGCTTCACCGAGGGCGCGGTGTTGCCCACGGTCACGGTGACGGAGGCGGTCGCCGTCCGGCCGGTACCGTCGGACACGGTGAGCTCGGCGGTGTACTGCCCGTTCGCCGTGTAGGTGTGCGCCGGACTGGCCGCCGTCGAGGTGCCTCCGTCACCGAACTTCCAGGCGTAGGACAGCGGATCGCCGTCGGGGTCGGACGTTCCCGCGGAGGAGAACTGCACGGCGAGCGGTGACTTGCCCGAGGTGTGGTCGGCCGAGGCCTGGGCGAGCGGGGACCTCCCGCCGCTGACGTTCTCGATGCGGTAGACCGCGCTGTTCTCGTCCCCGTTGAAGTAGCCGGTGCCGTAGTCGAGCACGTACAGCGCACCGTCGGGGCCGAAGGCCATGTCCATGACCTGGGTGCCCTGCCAGGGGAAGGCGTTGATGGACTGCACGGTTCCGTCGCCGGCCTGCTCGATGCGCTTGATCCACTTGCGGCCGAACTCGCCTGCGAAGAAGTCCCCGTCGAAGCTCTCGGGGAACTTGACCTCCGAGGTCGAGGCCGCGTCGTAGTGGTAGACCGGTCCGCCCATGGGCGACTCGGAGCCGCTGCCGAACTCCGGGACCGAGCCGCCGTCGTACGGGATCCAGGCGGGCTGGACCGGGGGGAGGTCGGTCAGGCCGGTGTTGTTCGGCGAGGTGTTCTTCGGCGCCGAACAGGAGAACGCGGCGCCGGACGTCGAGGTGGCGAAGTTGTAGTCGACGTACGCGTTGTTCTTGCCGGTGCAGTAGGGCCAGCCGAAGTTGCCCGCCTTGGTGATCCGGTTGAACTCGACCTGTCCGGCGGGCCCGCGGGTGGAGCTCGATGTGCCCGCGTCGGGGCCGTAGTCACCGAGGTAGACCGTGCCGGTGGGCTTGTCGACGGTCATCCGGAAGGGGTTGCGGAAGCCCATGGCGTAGATCTCGGGCCGGGTCTTCGCGGTGCCGGGGGCGAAGAGGTTGCCCGCCGGTACGGAGTAGCTTCCGTCGGCGTTGACCTTGATCCGGAGGACCTTGCCACGCAGATCGTTGGTGTTGCCGGCCGAACGCTGGGCGTCGTACGCGGGGTTGCGGGTCGGCCGCTCGTCGATCGGGGTATAGCCGTCGGAGGCGAAAGGATTGCTGTCGTCCCCGGTGGAGAGGTACAGGTTGCCCTGGGCATCGAAATCGATATCGCCGCCGACATGGCAGCACAGACCCCGGCTCGCGGGGACGTCCAGGACCTTCTTCTCGCTGGCGGTGTCCAGAGTGCCGTCGGTCCTGAGGACGAACCGGGACAGCCGGTTGACGCCGTCGAAGGGGGCGAAGTCGGCGGCCGAACCGTCCGCGGGGGCGTCCCCGGAGGGGGTGGTGAGCTTCGGGGCGTAGTAGAGGTAGACGAAGCGGTTCGTGGTGAAGGCGGGGTCGACACCGACACCCTGGAGGCCCTCCTCGTCGTGCGAGTAGACGTCCAGCTTGCCGGAGACCTTGGTGGTGCCGGCTGCGTCGGTGAGGCGCAGCGTGCCGTCCCGCGAGGTGTGCAGGACGGACCGGTTCGGAAGAACGGCGAGCGTCATCGGCTCACCGGTCTCGGCCACCCCTTTGGCGAGGGTGACCTGCTGGAACTCAGGTGCCGCCGGGGCCGCTTCGGCCCGGCTCTGGTGAACGGTGAGGGCGCCCGCGGCAGCCAGCAGGGTGCTGGCCAGCGCCGCGAGGGGCCGGGTGAGTCTCCTGTGCACGCGCGTCCTCCGTAAGTCAACGGGGCTGGGGGGTCTCGCACAGGCGCGCGCCGTCGCGCCGGGGACACGGACACCCTGGGAGGGGGTCGGGCGAACGCGTCCTTGTTATCCGGTACAGAGCAGGAAGGTAATGGCTTTTCCATCAACCAGAAACCCCTTTGACGCTTCAGGCTCGAACTTTTATCTGCGGGGGGACAAAGTGCCACCACCCGAACGCCCCATCCTCAACTCCCTTACCAGGGGGTGATGTTGTTCCGGGCGCCCTACGTTCACGCGCGAACGCGAGCAGCTGCGAGCGAGTTCAGCAGCGTGAGTCAGTCCGACGGGCGGCGCCACGGAGCGGCTTCAGCACGGAAGGCACGAAGGCGCCGGCGCCCTGCACCCGGAGCCCGGAAATCCTCGATTATCCGTCAACACCACATGCCACAGCACCGATCGAGCCGACCCGTGACTGTGGGACCTCGCATCGCCCGGAGGAGCGCGTCACGACCCACCCCTCCCGGCACGCCGGCCACCAGTTCGCAGGGAACAGTCAGCGGCTGCGTCGCGTCAGCACCTTCGTCCTCAACGAGGCGGGAAAAGTACAAGTTGGCCTCGTCCCCACGACGAACATCGTCTCGCCGTACCGCTCCAGCTTGGCGCGCTGACGGCCTGGTTCCGGCACATCGGTGGCGTGGTCGCCGACCTGTCGGAGCGGGGTGCCGTCGAGGATGTTGACGGCGTTTACGAGCGGTGGTTCGACGAGCACGGGTGCGAAGCGCTCCTCGCGCGGCCGGACTTCTACGTGTTCGCGGCCGGCGCGCACACGGGCATCCCGGGATTCGTCTCCCAGCTGCGCCGAACACTTCAGCCCGCTGTGGGGCGGCACGCTCCCGCCCCCCGTCGTGAGGCCGGGGACCAGTGAGCTCGCCACCACCCACATGAATCCGTGACCGGTGGCGGGGCTGCGACGGGCATCGCCCCTCACGGCGACCGCAGCGCGGCCGAGGAAGAACCGGGGCATGACACCAGCGGTCACCGGGGCTCACGGAGCGCCGAATGAGCGGACGGCGCGGACGGCCGTGCAGCGCCCGACCCGGCACAACGGCCGGACGGCGGCGCGACAGGGCCTGATCAACCGACGAAGAAGGGCATGACGACATGGCGGGGACGCGACATTCACACCGGAGCAACGGGCTTCCCGAGGCACACCTGCCACGACCGGGTGGGTCGTTCGACGCGACCGCGGTCACGTTCGCCGCGATGGGCCTGTTCGACGGCCTGAGCGCCGAGCAGCGAGCGAAGGCACTGCTGCCCTCCGCGGATCCGGGCCGCACACACTGGAACTTCCTTCCCGAGTCCGGCCGCCACGGCCTCGCTCCCGGGGAACTCGACCGTCACCAGGAAGTACTGGCGCACCGGCTCATCGCCGAGTCGATGTCGATTCCGGCGTACGCACCCGTGGTCCAGGTGATGGCCAATGAGCATGTACTGCGCGAGCTCAACCTGCCCGTGTTCGGTCATATCGCCGCGACGCTCCGCGATGCCCGCGGCTACTTCCTCACCTTCTTCGGCCAGCCGCAGCCGGACACCACCTGGGGCTGGCGCCTGGTCGTGCACCACCTGTCTGTCAACGTCACCGTCGTGGACGGCGACCTGGTCAATGCCACCCCGTTCCTGCTCGGCGCGGAACCGGCCCGCCTCGGGCCGGTTCCGGGTCCTCGGAGAGGAGGAGGACGCCGGCTTCGCCCTGCTGGACGGTCTCACCCACGTACAGCGGGAAGAGGCGATCATCCACTCCAAGCCTCCGGCGGACTTCGTCACCCGAACCGTGGAAACCATCGGCGAAGTCGAGTACCCGGACTACCACGGGGTCGGCCGTCACGACGCGATGATCACCGACGTCGACCGCAAGGCTCTCGCCTACTTCCGCGCACACCCTCGCGGTGTGCGCGTGGGCGACCTCTCGACAGTCCAACGCACCCACTTCGACGTCCTGCTCGCCCTGTTCGTCGAGCGTGCCCGCCCGGGCCTGGTCGGCTTCGAGATGGATCGCATCACTGCAGCCGGCGGCGTCGAGGAGATGCGATTCGCCTGGGCCGGCGGCACATCCATCGACCAGCCGCACTACTTCCGTGTGCAGGGGCCGGTGACCCTCGTCGAATTCGACAACGCCGAGGACAACGGCAACCACGTACACGGCGTCTGGCGCGACCCCTCCAACGATTTCGGCGCGGACCTCCTCATGCAGCACCACCTCGCACACGACCACACGGGCTCTCCCGAGGACAGCGTCGACCAGTAGACCCGGGGCTCGGCGGCAACCGGTCAGGAACTCGCACCGCTTCCGGCCACGAGATGGTCGGCAACAGACGGCTCCCAGGTCGCGTGCGCGCGTCTGAGGAGCGGAAAGGGAAAATGATGAGAATAGTCGGCATCAAGCGACTCCACGGCAGCTGCGGTGTGGAGGTCGCCACATTGATCGAGGAGCAGAAGCAGGTCTCCGTCATCGCCCCGCTCGCAGATTTCTGGGCCGATCCGACGGGCCATCTCTCACGGCCTCCCGCCGGGCGCACCCTTGCCCTCGCCGATGTCGAACTGGTTCCGCCGGTACTCCCCGGCGCCCGCGTCTTCTGTATCGGTCTCAACTACGCGGAGCATGCCGCGGAGGGGAGTTTCCGGGACCAGGACCTTCCCCCGTATCCCACACTCTTCGCGCGATGGACCCAGTCCCTGAGCGTGGACGGGGCCGAGGTCCCCGTACCGTCCAACGAGGAGGGACTCGACTGGGAGGGCGAAGTCGTCGCCTGGGTCGGAACACCTCTCGTCGACGCCACCCCCGAGGCGGCCGCACAAGCGGTCATCGGATACTCCACGTTCAACGATCTGACTGCCCGTAAGGCCCAGAAGCTGACCACTCAGTGGTCGTTGGGGAAGAACGGAGACCGTTCCGGACCGATCGGCCCGATGGTGCCGGCCGCGGAGGTCGGCGATCTGAGGGACGGACGGAGGCTGAGGACGCGGGTCAACGGCGGAACAGTTCAGGACGCCAACACCAGTCAGATGATCTACGGAGTCGGAGAGACGCTGTCGCTGATCTCGCACACGCTGTCCCTCCGCCCTGGCGATCTACTGGCGACCGGCACACCGTCGGAAGTCGGCTACGCGCGTACGCCTCCTCAGTTGCTGCAGCCGGGGGACACGGTCGAGGTCGAGGGCTTGGGCGTCCTGCGCAATATCGTGGTCGGCAACCACTGCCGGTCGGTCGGCACGGCCGTTTGACGCTGCCACGCTTCTGAGGAGTTCTTCCGCCTCGGCCCGGCGCCGGACCACGGCCTCGGACAATCCAGCAACGCCATGGGGGTGGCGAACCGAATCCCCTTAGCGGCCGTGAACCCGGCGATCGAGGCTACGGGCCGCTCACGGCCCACATCACAACGCGCCGGCGGACCGCGTGACCGGTGGAGAGCGAGCTCAGGTACGCGACGATGCGTACCGCTGGAGCAGGCGGGCCAGGTAGTCCTCCGGACTGGTGTGGGCCTCGTCCTGGGCGCCGTGGCGGTGCAGACTGAGGTCGCCATCAGGGTGCAGCGCCACCGTGGTCGTCGCCCGCCGTGCCGGGCCGTGGGACGGGTCGTGTCCGGGCTGCGGCAGGTGCAGGACGGGGACGGCGGCGGGGAACATGGCCAGCGCCTCGGCCGCGGTGGCGGCGGGTGGGCGGCCGGTGCGGTTGGCACTGCTCACGTACAACACCGGGTGATCGTCCAGAAGCGGGACGAGAGGCTGCCACCGGGCGCCGAAGAGCAGCATCCAGCCGTCCTTGCAGGCGGGCGCGAGCCACGCCGGCAGATGGGCGGCCCCGCGCAGCGGCAAGAGCACAGTGAGGTACTCCTCCACCAGGAGCCTGCGGGCCAGGGAATCTCCCGCAGCGCCGAGTTGTGCGCAGGTGGTGACGGTGCGGAGAGTCTCGGCGTGGTGGGCCCACAGGGCGACCGGCTGAGCGGACGGCCGTGCCTTGGCCTCGTTCACAGCGCGCGGCTCGGTGGCGGCGACGACGTGGGTCAGCGGCGCCGGGTTCGGCAGCACCACGGCCCTGCCCTCGCGCAGAGCACGGCGAGCGTCGTCCATCCCTGCGGGCGTCCGTGGCGCTGCGGCGTCCATGCTCATGCTGCTCCTCCGGCAGAGTGGTGGGTGAGGCCGTCGAGGTAGCCGGCGAAGGCCGAGTCCTCGATGGCGGCCCGGCCGGTCCGATAGGCCCTCCGTTTCACCCAGGCCATCGCCGCACGGGTCTGCTCGCGGTCCAGGGTGTGGCCGAGGCGGGTGGCGACCGAGGTGACGACCCTGGCGCTGGCCAGATGAGTCAGGACCACGCGAGGGGTGATACCCAGCACCTCCTCGGGGTCGTAGGGCTGGAAGAGCTCCGGGTGGACGAACGGTGTGCCGGTGGAGATCGAGCCCACCCCGGTCCCCACGATCGGCGCGGTGACACTCAGCGGGACGCCGGTCTCGGCGGCCACCATCTGCGCGATGACCGGCAGCCGCGTCAGATCCGGTGGCGTCCACCACGGTACGGCGTCCGCTCCCAGCAGTTCACCGGCATGCCGGGCGAGCAGGAACAGCAACTGCTCGGTGGCGACCATCCCGGCCCGCTCGGCGATGCCCAGCCAGGAGGAGGACATCACACGCACCCCGGCGCCCAGTGCCTGCAGGGTGTTGGCCAGCCCCAGCCCGAGATCGTTGTGCAGATGGGAGGCCAGCACCACCTCACCGCCGACTTCCGCGCGTACCCGGCGGAACATCTCCCCGCAGGCGGCCGGAAGCTGAGCGCCGACCGTGTCCGCCAGGACCACCAGCCCCGCCCCAGCGCCGGTCATGGCCTGCGCGTAGTGGGCCATCAGCGCGTGATCGGCACGGGAAGCGTCCGCCAGGCACACATCCACCGCCACGTCTTCGTCCAGGTCCCGGGCCTCCTTCACCAGATCGACCCCGGCCTGCAGAGCCTCGGGGGCGCTGCGGTGGACCATCACCTGCGCCATCGCCTCCGAGGCGGGCACGACCCTACGTGTCGGCGGTGGCGGACGCCGTGTTGTGCGGGGCGGGCTCGGACGGGTACGTCTTCGCGCTGACGCGGTCTGGCACGGTTGATCGACGAGGGAGCCTCCCGTCCTGATTCAACCGGACCGCTGAGTGGCGTGCAACGTGCCCCACAGTGCCGCATTACAGCCGGAAACCCACAGGGGGCTGGTCAGTATGGCCGCCGACGGGATGCTGGAGGCTCCCGAGGAGATAGCCTCGGGCGGGCCGTTTCCTAGCTGGTTCGCCAGGGGAACGGCCCGCGCCAACAGAACCGTCAAGGATCAGCGGATGGTCAGGGCTCGCTGTGCCGTCAGGTCACGGGACGAGCGTGCGGTGGCGAAGGTGTACGCGCCCGGCACGAGGACCCAGTTACCCGACTTCCATACGGTCAGGTCCTGTGCCGGGATCGTAAGGGTCAGTCGCTGTGAACCGGCCGCGTCCAGCGTGACTTTGCGGAAGACGACCAGCCGGCGTGGCTCCGCCGCTGCCGCACCGGGCAGCGTGGCGTAGACCTGCACTACTTCGGTTCCCTTGCGCCCGCCCGTGTTGGTCACGTTGACGGAGAGAGTGACGTTCCTGGTTGCCTGGTCGTAGGCCGCTTCCAGTGAGCCATGGGCGAAGGAGGTGTAGGACAGGCCGTGTCCGAAGGGGAATCGGGGCTGCTGTCCCACGGCGTCGTAGTAGCGGTAGCCAACGGCGATGCCCTCGTCGTAGGTGACGGCGCCGTTCTTCCCGGGGTAGGTCGCGGGCGTATTCCCAGGCCCCTGGGTGGCGTCAGCGGGGAAGGTCACGGGGAGACGGCCGGAGGGATCGCTGTCACCGAAGAGGACTGCGGCAAGGGCGGTGCCCATGCCGCGGCCTCCGTACCACGTCTGGATCACGGCTTCCACGTCGTTGAGCCATGGGGTGGCGACGGGGCCGTCCGTATTCAGGACGACGATCGTGCGCGGGTTGGCGGCAGCCACGGCGGTGATGAGCTGGTTCTGGTCCCCCGGCAGGTCGAGTCGCTGGTGGTCCATGGCTTCGCCCGCAACCCGATTGACGAAGACCACGGCGGCGTCGGCCGCCCCTGCGGCCTTGACCGCGGCGGGGATGAATGACTCGGGCTGCCAGCCCAGAGTCAGACCGCAGGTGCCGGTCTCGGCGGTGGCGTTGGTGTAGGTCAGTTCGACACTCACCGCGCGGCCGGCGGTCAGCTGTGCGGTCCCCTGGAGCGGGTAGTCGAACGGTCCGAGGAAGAACCTGCGCATCTGCCGGGTGCCGGAGACGACTGTGCCGCCGTTGATCTTCAGTGTGGTCGTGCCGGCGGGCAGCAGGGAGAAGCGATGCAGGCCGGTGGTGGTCGGCACGAGCGTGCCGGTCCACTTCGCCGACCAGACGGCGGGCAGATCCGAAGCGGGTGCAGTGGTGAAGTCGACGGTCGCGTCGGTGGTCGTCACGATCGGGGTCCCGGTGCCCTCCGCGCCCGCGAAGTACTTGGCCGTCAGACCGGCGTTGCCCTTGCCGTCGCGCAGCACGCTCGACGGGACCACAGCCAGAGGCAGGTCTCCCGTGGTCCCTTGGGAGTGAGTGACCTTGACGGAGGTTCCTGCTCGGCTGCGAACGGCCTGCAGAGGTGTGGTCCAGGCGCCGGGGTCGACGTAGGTGGATCCGGCGACACCGGCGAACACGTCGGTATCGGCCGGCCCGATGACGGCCAGCGACTTCACCGAGGCAGGCAACGGCAGAGCAGAGGAGCGATTGGCGAGCAGGACCGTTGAGGCGATCGCGGCCTCGTGAGCCAGATCCCGGTGTTCCTGTGTGCTGACGTTGTCGGCGGGAGCGGGGACAGGGGCGTCGAAGAGTCCGTTCGCGAACATCGTCACGAGGATGCGGCGCGCGGCGTCGTCGAGCCGCGCGCCCGGGATCGCTCCTCCCGTGAGTGCGCCCGGTGGAATCTTCACTGCGCCGGGGCCGAGTCCGGCAAGGTCCATGCCTGCGCGGGCGGCTGCGACCTGGTCATCACCGGCCCAGAAGTCCGGCACGGTGTAGCCCTGGAGTCCGAGACCCCTCTTCAGGTCGTCGAAGAGGGTGGGGTTCTGCGTCGCGAAGGTGCCGTTGATCTTCGGATAGGCCATCATCACGGACGTGGTCGGCGCGGCGGCGACCACCCGGCGGAAGGGCGCCTCGTATATCTCGTGCAGAGCACGGTCCGAGACCTTGGCGTCGATGAAGAAGCGGTCGGTCTCCTGGGTGTAGGCGGCGAAGTGCTTGACGGTGGCAGCCACCTGCTGACTCTGCATGCCGACCGTGACAGCCGCTCCCAGGTTTCCCGCGAGCAGCGGGTCCTCCCCCATGCCCTCGGACTGGCGGCCGAAGTGCCAGGTTCGCGTCAGGTCGACGGTGGGGCCGAGCATGTTGTTGTACCCCTTCCCCCTGCCTTCCGCGCCGATGGCCCGGCCGATGCGGCCCGCCAGGTCCTCGTCGAAGGTCGCCGCTTGGGCGACGGGAACGGGGAAGGCCGTCACCCCCTTCTCGCCGCGGAGGCCGGCGGACGCGTCGACCATGGTCAGGGCGGGGATCCCCAGGTGGGCGACGGCCGCGAAGTCGCAGCGTACGAGTGCTTCCTTCTCCGTCGCCGTCATCGTGGCCAGCAGAGTGTCGGCGCGGTTCTGCGGGGCGGCGCCGGACGCGGCGGCTGCCTGTGCGGTCATGACCGGAGCCATACTCACGGCCAACGCGGTGAGAGTGGCGGCAGAGAGGAATGTACGTCGGTTCACAGCGGCTCTCCGGATACGTTCTGGCGGCTGCGTGACACGCCACCGCAGGGGGAATGGGGCCGACCGGGAGGTCAGGTTCCTGGCCGACCCCAGCAGACGGGTAGCGCAATTACTCTTGCGTGGAACATTTGCGGATTCCACCGGGATAAACGTGCCGCATCCCACGACAGCGAGCCCCGATGCTCATCTATATCGACGCACGAAGCGGTCTAACCAACACGCGGAAAGCTATTGCCTGTTCACGCCCAGGTCAACCCTCCGGCAACGCCTCTTCAATTAAGCCGCTGACCAGCAAAGAATACCTCAATCCATCTGAAATGGATGTGAAATTTTCAATCGGCGACCCGACAGGATCACCTCCCCATCATTCTGCTGGATCCCATCCATTCACGAGAGAAATAGGGATTACGGGACAGCCCTTAGATAACGTCGTACGGCCCGACACAGGAGGTTCCTGCACCGGGCCGTACGACGCCATATCCCTCATCAATTCAGATGACGGCCCCAAGGAGATCGGTGGTCTCGAGGACGTGTTCGCCCGCATGCAGGGTGATCGGCGGGCAGCCGGGCAGCTCGGCGATGGCACGGCAGCCCTCGGGGACGGTGCAGCGGGCCGTGAGGCCGGTGGCTGTCACCTCCCAGGACAAGGACGCGGTCCCGTAAGGGGTTTCGTGCCGGGTGCGAGCCCATGTGAGGCCTCCGCCGGGCTGTGGCCGGAACGCGATTTCCCGGTAGCCCGGGGCGGTGACCGTGATGCCGCCGACGACCCGGTGCAGCCAGTCGGCCACGGCGCCCAGGGCGTAGTGGTTGAAGGAGGTCATGCCGCCCGGATTGAGGCTGCCGTCGGGCCGCAGGCTGTCCCAGCGTTCCCAGATGGTGGTCGCGCCCTGGGCCACGGTGTAGAGCCATGAGGGGCAGTCGGTCTGGAGTAGCAGGCGGTAGGCGACGTCGAGGTGGCCGGTGTCGGTGAGTGCGTCGCAGATCAGTGGGGTCCCGACGAAGCCGGTGGCGATCCGGGCGTCGTCCGCGAGGACGAGTTCGGCGAGCCGGTCGCCCGCGTGCTGCCGCTGCCGGGGGGTGAGCAGGCCGAAGGCGATTCCCAGCGCGTATGCGGTGGGACTGTCGCTGGTCATGCGACCGGACGGCAGGACGTATTGGCGGCGGAAGGCGGCGGCGACCTCGTCGGCCAGGCCTGCGTACCGCTCGGCGTCCGCTTCCTCTCCCAGCGCGGTCGCGGAGAGTGCGAGGTGGCGGGCGGAGTGGGCGAAGTATGCGGTGGCGACGAGATAGCGGTCGGTGGTGCCGGCGGCCGGGTCCTCCGGTGGGGCGGCGGGGTCGAGCCAGTCCCCCAGCTGGAAGCCGGTGTTCCACAGACGGCTCGGCCCTGCCAGCCGCTCCATGAGGTCGACCCATGACTGAGCCATGGAGTAGTGACGGCGAAGGAGATCGACGTCGCCGAAGCGCTGGTGGAGCGTCCAGGGGGTGAGCGTGGCGGCATCCCCCCAGGCGGCTCCGGGCTGGATCGGTGTCCACATCGGCTCGCCCGGTATGACGGGCACGTACCAGGGAATGGTGCCGTCGGGCAGCTGTTCCAGTCCGACGTCGGTGAGCCAGGAGTCGAGCATGCCCACGCAGTCGTAGAGGTAACTCGCGGTGGGGGCGAAGACCTGGATGTCGCCGGTCCAGCCCAGGCGTTCGTCGCGCTGGGGGCAGTCGGTGGGGATGTCGACGAAGTTGCCGCGCATGCTCCAGACGACGTTCTCGTGCAGCCGGTTGACCCGTTCGTCGCTGCACTCGAACCAGCCGGTGCGCCGCATGTCCGTGTGGTACACCCGGGCGGTCACCGTGCCGGGGCTCAGGTCCGCTTCCCAGCCGCTGACTTCGGCATAGCGGAATCCATGGAGTGTGAAGCGGGGTTCCCAGGTGAGAGGGCCACGGCCGGAGAGGATCAGGGTGTCGGTGGCGTACGCCTCACGCAGCGGCCGCGTGGCCAGTTCGCCCTCCTGAAGGACCTCGGCGTGCCGGAGGGTGACGGTGGTGCCGGCCGGACCGTCCAGGGTGATGCTGAGGCGGCCGACCAGGTTCTGGCCGAAGTCCAGGAGGTGGCGGCCGTCGCCGGTGCGAGTGATGGAGACCGGGGCGACTACCTCGGTGCAGCGCACCGGGGGCCCCATAGGGGCGACGAGACTGCCGGGGTCCCGGATGCCGGTCCGTGCGGGCGTCCATACGTCGGAGGCGGTGGGAGACGGTGTGCACCAGTCCGGGTCGTGCAGCCGGGCGTCGAACGTCTCGCCCTCGTAGAGGCCGCTGGTCAGGATCGGGCCCGGGGCCGCGCTCCAGGTGCCGTCCGTGGCGACGACGACGGTGGTGCCGTCGTCGTACGTCACCTCCAACTGGGCGATGAGGGCCTGGTCGGTGCCGTAGATGTTGCGGGTGCCGCCGTCGAAACCGTACTTGCCCCGGTACCAGCCGTCGCCGAGCCATGCTCCGATGGTGTTGGCGCCCCCGGTGAGGTGGCCGGTGACGTCGTAGGTGCGGTAGCGCAGGCGGTGCGGGTAGACCGTCCAGCCCGGCGCCAGGACTTCGTCGCCCACGCGCCGGCCGTTGATCTCAGCCTCGTACAGGCCGTGCGCCGAGACGTACAGGCGGGCACGGATCAGGGGTCGGTCGAGCGAGAAGTTCTTCCGGACCCGGGCCGGACGGCGCTCGGCCTCCGGGTCCTCCTCCCATCCGGCGCCCACGGGGACCGCCTGCCAGTCGGCCGGTTCGAGGAGCCCGGCTTCCACGGCACGCGGTTCGCTCCACTCCGAGGGCTCCAGGGCGTCCGGGGTCCAGACGCGGACCCGGACGGTCGCGCGCTCCCGCGAGGCCAGCGGCTCACCGGGCCAGGGCGTCAGTACCTGGCCGGTTTCGTCGACGCGTCCCGTGCGATGGACGGCACCGGAGCGGTCGATTTCCAGTTCGTACGCCCACTGTTGGCCCGCTCCCGGCGGCAGTGTCCAGGTGAGGCGGGGGGCGGCGACTCCGACCCCGAGTCCGTCCGGGAGGTGCTCGAAGGACACCGGTGAAGGCTGAGGGGGGAACAAGGGGGGACCTTTCGTACACGTGTGGCAGCAGGGGGTGGTGGTCGGGTGTCAGCCCTTGACCGCTCCCGAGGTGAGGCCCTTCATGACCTTCTGGTTGAGGAAGAGATAGATCAGGAGGGTGCCGAACACGTTGATGCAGATGGCGGCGAACAGCGGCCCGTACTGGGTGGCGCCGAAGTCGCCGGTGAAGTTGAGCAGGCCGACCTGGATGGTCCGCAGGTCCTGGTTGTTGGTGAAGGTCAGCGCGATGAGCAGGTCGTTCCAGATGAAGAAGAACTGCACCAGGCCGACCGTCAGCAGGGCGTTGCGGACCAGAGGCACGCTGATGGTCCAGAAGGCGCGCAGGATGCCGGCGCCGTCGATAGTGGCGGCCTCGAACAGTTCACGGGGGACGGTGCGGTAGTACGTGGCCATCATGAAGACGGTCAGTGGCAGTCCGGTCCCGGTGTAGGTGAGGATCAGCGGCCACAGGGTGCCGGACAGCCCGGTCTGGAAGTACACGGTGAACAGCGGCAGAAGGATCATCTGCGGTGGCACCATCATGCCCGCCAGGAAGACCAGCAGAGTGAGGCTGCGCCCCTTCCACACCATGATCTGCAGGGCGAATCCCGCGGCCGTTCCCAGGAACAGCATGAGTGCCAGTGCGGGCAGGACGGCGAGGAGGCTGTTCTGGACGTACAGGCCCAGGTGGCCAGTGGTCCATGCCTCGGAGTAGTTGGCCCACTCCCACGTCGTCGGCAGGCTCCAGGTGGAGTTGTTCAGGTAGTCGTCGTTGGATTTCAGGGATGTCAGGAACATCCAGATCAGCGGGTAGATCTCGACGACCAGCAGCAGGGTGACAACGATCTTCACCCACAGCCGGCGCGGTGGCCGGACCATGCGGACCGGCCCGGCGGTTCCGGAAGGCGTCCGGCGCCTGCGGCCCGCGGAGGTCTTCACAGGTGTGTCGATGGCCATGGCGCTCAGCCCTCCGTGAGGTCGCGCTGTGAGACGCGGTAGACGGCCAGGCTCACCAGGAGACACACCACGGTCAGCAGCAGGGCGATGGTGCTGCCGTAGCCGTAGTCGCTGTAGGTGAACGACGTCTGGAACATGTACAGGGTCAGTGGCGTGGTGCCGCTGCCGGGGCCGCCGTTGGTGAGGGCGACGACGGAGTCGAAGACCTTCAGGGTGCCGTTGATACTGAAGATGAGCGACGACATCAGCACCGGCAGGGACAGCGGCAGCACGACGTGCCGGATCAGCCTCAGCCCCGAGGCTCCGTCCAGTCGCGCCGATTCGAGGACCTCGTCGGGGATGTCGACGAGGCCGGCGAAGAGCAGGACGGCGTAGAAGCCCATGGACCGCCAGATGTCCATGAGGATCAGGACCCAGAACGCGCTTCCCGCGCTGCCGAAGAAGTCGATGGAGTCGAGTCCGACCGCGTTCAGCAGGGAGTTGACCGGCCCTGTCTGCGGGGCGACCTGGAAGAACTTCTGGAAGAGCAGGCCCACCGCGACCGTGGGCAGCACCACCGGGAAGAAGACCAGTGTGCGGATGAGTGCGGAGGACTTCTTGAGGAAGAAGACGTACAGCAGGGCCAGCAGATAGCCGGCGACGACCTGTCCCACCGTCACGACAGCGCCGTACTTGAGGGTGAACCAGAGGGCGTCCCGTGCGGCTTCGTCGGTGAACAGGCGCTGGAAGTTGTCCAGTCCATTGCCGGTGAAGCCGTCGATGGTGTTGCCCTGGGTGAAGGAGTAGCCCAGCGACCACACCATCGGGACGATCATGATCAGGGAGTAGACGAGGAGAGCGGGACCGAGCAGGATCACGATGGCCCTGCGGTCACCGAGGACGCGGTGCATGGGTGGTGTCCACTTCGTTTCCGTTGAAGAGACTGCCGTACGAGACCGGGGGCGGCGCACGCGGAGTACGGAACGTGCGGGAAGGCCGGGTGGGCCGCCCCCGGCGGTCACTTGGCGGTCAGGGCGTCCTGCACGGTCTGCATGAACTTCTGCGGGCTCATGCTGCCGCTGACCAGGGACGCAGCGTTGGTCTGGCTGACCGTGGTGGCCTTCGTGCTGAACAGCGCCTCGAACCACAGCACGTTCTGCTTGGAAGCACCTATGGTCTCCCTGACCTGCGCGGTCACCTCGTTGGCGTCCTCGAACTCCTCATTGACCTTGAACCCGGAGATGGCCCCCTGGCCCTTCAGCACGGTGGCGCCGTAGTTCTTCGCGATGCACGAGGTCCAGTCGCCCGTCTTGCCGTCGAAGGACTTCTTGGCGAGTGTGATGCCCAGGCCGACGTTGGACGGGTACTGGTCGATCGCGCCCTTGCCGCCGGCAACTGCGGGGAAGGACATGAAGCCCACGTTCTCCGCGCCCCCGATCTTGTTCTGCTTGGCATCGGAGATGTTGGTCAGCGCCCAGCTGCCCATGTAGAACATGGCGGCCTTGCCGTTGAGGAACTGGTTGATCGCCGTGTCGTAGTCGATGGAGCCGAGCCCCTTGCCGAAGTAGCCCTTCTCACCCAGGGCGGCCACCTCCTGAGCGGCTTTCACGTACTCAGGATCGGTCAGCTTCGCCTCGCCGTCGGCGACCTTCTGCAGGGCGTCCGGCCCCAGGCTGCGGTAGAGGTACCCGCTGATGAGACGGGTGAGGGGCCAGCCCTGCTGACCGGAAGCGGAGAACGGCTGGATGCCCTTGCCTTCGAGCTTCGCGGACGCGGCCACCAGGGCATCCCACGTCTCGGGCACCTGAAGGCCGTTGTCGGCGAACAGCTTCTTGTTGTAGAAGATGCCCTCGATGTTGTACTCGTACGGCAGGACCGCCAGCTTGCCGTCGTAGAGAGCCTTGACCGTCGAGACGGCGGCGGGCTCGATCTGGTCCAGGACGCCGAGGCCCTTCAGCTCCTTCTCCAGATCGGCGATCTTCCCGGACTTGTTGAGCTGGTTGGTGAGCGCCGGCGCGTTGCCGGCGGCGAACTGCACCGGCAGAGCGTCCTGACCGGCCAGGAGCTGCAGCTTCTGGTCGAGACTCGCCTGCGGAACCGTCTCCACCTTCAGCGGCAGCGCCTTGTTCTCCGCCTTGCAGGCACCCTCGGAGAGGGTGGTCAGCGTCGTCTTGACCGCGGTGTTCTCGGTGACGCTGAGGTAGCTGAAGTCCTTCGGCGTGGACGCGGAACCGGCGCCGCTGCCGCCGCAGGCGGTGGCCAGGAGCGCCAGAGAAGCGGTAACGGCTGTGAACAGGCTCAGGCGTGCACGGTGGGCACGGGACATACGAGAGGACACGGAAGACTCCCGAGAAGTATGGAGAGAAAGGCGAGGGTGCTGAGCGGCACGAAGGGCGACGGATGGGCCCTGCCACGAGGAGATCGTGTAAAACGTTCTCTACTGAGATTGGGCAACACCCTGCACCGCTCAATCCATCTCCGTCAAGACACAAAGAAGTAACACTGCCGTGTTATGACGGGCCACTTGACGGCACACCGGAGACTTGGTGTAGACCGTTACACTCACGACTACGAGATCCGGAGCGCTGACGATGGACCGGGCTGCGACACCCAGACAGAACAAACGTGTGACCATCACCGACGTTGCTCGGCACGCCGGCGTGTCCACCGCCGCCGTCTCCAAAGTGATGCGCAATGCCTACGGCGTGAGCCCGGCCATGCAGGAGAAGGTCAGAGCGGCGATCGCCGAGCTCGGCTACCGCCCGCACGCTGCGGCCCGCGGCATGCGCGGCCGGACGTACACGATCGGCGTGCTGCTGGACAACGTGCGCAACGCGTTCTTCGCCGACATCCTCGACGGCATCCAGGACGAACTCCGCGACAGCGAGTACACCGTGCTGATCGGCGCGGCGGGATTCTCGCCGGAGGAACAGGCCAAGACCATCCGCTCCATGGTCGACCGCCAGATGGACGGCCTGATCCTCATCGCCCCGGGCACCTCGCGCGACGAAGTTCTGGATACCGCCGCGTCCACGCCCACCGTGGTCCTCGGCCATCACGACAGCTCCGACACCCACGATTCCGTCGTCGACGCCGACGACATCGGGGCCGGCCTGGTCGTCGACCGCCTGGTCTCGCTGGGCCATCGCGACATCGCCCTGGTCTCGGCCCCGGGCACCAAGACCAACCGGTGGAAGCGCACACCAGAGATCGTGCTGACCGCCGGATACCTCGAAGCCATGGAACGGCACGGGCTCTCCGAGCACGCGCAGGTGCTGCACGCCGCGTACTCGGACGAAGGCGGGTTCAAGGCGGGCATAACCCTGCTGACGGCCGCGCAACGGCCCACCGCCATCATGACCGGCGCCGATGTCGCCGCGCTGGGCATCTACCGCGCGGCCCACGAACTCGGCCTGAGCATCCCCGAGGACGTCTCCCTGGTGGGCTACAACAACACGGCTCTCGCGGCGTTGGCCACTGTTCAGCTCACCAGCGTCGACCAGGCGGGACACACCATGGGTTCCACCGCCGCCCGCATGCTCATCGAGCGGGTGGAGGGCCGGCGGGACCGGGCCATGCAGACGACCATGACCCCACGCCTGGTGCAACGCGGCAGCACCGCAGCCCCAGGGAGCCGCTGAGCCATGGCCCGGCGGGCGCCCGCCACCGCTCCCACGGCCCCCACGGTGATCCCCGCACCAGGGCCCTGACAAGGCGCAAGGACGGCTCAAGAGGGCGTGGCGGCCCGCAGGACCGGCATCAAGGACGTCGCACGCGAGGCCGGCGTGTCTGTCGGAACCGTCTCGAACGTCCTCAATCACCCGGAGATCGTCGCCGAGTCCACACGCAGGCGCGCTCTCGACGTGATCGGCTCGACCGGTTGCGTACGCGCTGAAGGGCCACGGCAGTTGCAAGGCCTGGCCGCCCGCGTGATCGCCGTCCTCGGGCTGGACTCGGCGGACCCGCATTTCACCGCGCTGACCACCGGCGTCGAGCAGGCCGCGCGCAAGGCGGATGTCGGGGTCATGGTGTGCACCGGCGCCCGTGACCTCGCGGAGGAAGCCCGGCACCTCGCGCTGATCACCTCGCACCAGGTCCGCGGGGCCGTACTGATGTCCGGCGACGGAGTGGGCCGGACGGTGGCCGCGTTCCGCCGGCATGCGGTGTCGTTCGTCATGGCCGACCAGTGCACGCCCCAACCGGCCGCGTGCTCCGTGGGAGTCGATGACGTCGCCGGCGGTCACGCGGCGGTCCGTCACTTGCTTGCGCAAGGACACCGGTCCGTCGTCTGCGTGGGTGGCCCCGAGCGGCTCGCACCTATCCGGGACAGGCGCACGGGTGCGCGCATTGCTGTCAGCCGGTCCGGGTTCCCATCGGTCTCCCTGCATGAACTCTCGTGCCTGGAACTGACGGTGAGCGCGGGCAGGGATGCAGGACAGCGCATCCTCGGCATGCCGGCGCGGCCGACCGCCGCCTTCCGTGCCGACGATCTGCTCGCTCTGGGAGTGATACAGGCGCTGTACGAGGCCGGCCTGAAGGTGCCGGAGGACATCGCCATGGTCGGCTACGGGGACCTCGCGTTCGCCGCGTCCGCCGTCGTGCCGTTGACCACGGTACGGAGGCCTACCGTCGCCATGGGACGACAGGCCGGCCGTCTCCTCATAGAGGACACCGCACACGGCGCCCGTCATGAGCATGCCCGCGTCGTACGACAACCGGAACTGGTCGCGCGCCGGTCCACCTTGTCCGGACCGGCGCGGTGACCTCGGAGGGCAGGGCTACTCAGGAGCATGACGCAGTGCAGTAGTCGGCGTCCGCCGGGCGAGGAGAAGCTGGGCACCGGCGAGCACCATGGTGACCAGGCCGAGTGCTCCGACGGCCGAGCCCAGGCCGCCGAAGGACTCCTTGCCGCCAAGAAGGATCAGCGGGCAGGCGAACTCGCCGAGGAAGAACGCCGAAGTCCACAGACCGGTACCGCGACCCCGGTCGGCGAAATCGAGGCGGGACATGGCCAGTGTCAGCAGGGAGGGCAACAGCAGCCCCGTACCCACACAGTTCACCACGGCACCCACGATCAGCAGGGGCAGGCTGTGGCTCATTCCCATCAGAAGGAATCCTGCGGCGCACAGCAGAAGGACGGCGGGCAGACGGCGTCCTGGGTGGCTCGTGAGCCGGGTGAAGAGCACCGAGCCGAGGACGGTGGCCGCGCTCGCGATCGCGGTGACAGCACCTATGCCTCCGGTGGAGTCGACGCCCAGGTCGTCGAGGAGATACGACATCTCCACAGGGACTGTGTAGAAGACGACGGCGCCGAACACTGTCAGCAGGCAGATCGCGCCCATACGGCGCACCGGGAAGGGCCGCTTGTCCGCCACGGAGGGGGCCGGCTCGCCCTTCACCCCGGCCGGAGGCTGTGGTGTCGGCAGTGCGCGAGCCATGGCGGGGGCCAGCAGCAGCCCAATTCCGTACAGCCAGAACGGCGCCTGCCAGCCGGCCCCTCCAAGGGCCCCACCGATCACGAAGAAGACGGTGGCGGATGCCGACGCGCACATGGTCTGCAGGGCGAGGTAACGGTCGCGGACGCGCCCGGTGTAGTAGTCACCGATCAGCGTCGTACAAGCAGTCATGATCGCCGCCTCAGCCACCCCCACCAGCACGCGGCTGAGGAGAATGCCAGGCAGCGAGTCCACGTACAGCGGGACCGTGCCGAACAACGTGTACAGGAGCGTCGCCACCACCAGGAGGCGCTTGCGGCCGAGACGATCGACGATGACGCCCGCGAAGGGAGCCAGCAGCGCCAACGACAGCGCCGGAATGGTCAGCACCAGAGGAACCAGTGCGGCGCTCCCAGCGACGTCTGCGAAGTGGTCCTGCATGCGAGGCAGGACCGGTGCGAGCAGCACGGCGCCGAGGACGGGCAGGCAACTTCCGGCCATGAGCAGGGCGGCAGGGAGCTTGCCCCGTACGTCCGGGGAAGCGCAGTCATGTGAAGGCGGGGAGGCGGGAGCGGACACGGCGGCACTCCAGAGTGCGAGGCGGGGAGGGGTGTGCGTGGCGCCCGGTCCGTCCGGCGAGGACGTCGGTGCGCGGGCGCGGGGATGTGACACGACTATGCGGTCCCCTTGACGGCCTGCCCAGCCCTGCCACGATCCGATTTTCGGATGCTTTCGATCCATGTCGTGGATACTGCCGACGCAGCCCCCGCGCCACCGCCGCGCTGCAGGCCACCTCCGGCCTCTCCTACGCGTCAGCCATGCGCCTGCCCACCCGGGCGGCCGTTTCACGCAGCCAGATGTGTGCGGCGTCGTGGGTGTGTACGGGGTGCCACCACATGGCCTCCTGTAGGGGCACCGCCTCGTACGGCGGCTCCACCACTCGTACGGCGGCGAGCGGCGCGAGCAGGCGGGCGAGGCGTTCCTGGATCAGCGCGATGCGCCGGGTCCCGGCCACCAGCAGCGGCAGCAGCTGGAAGCTGTCGACGGAGACCTCCACACGCGGCTCGACGCCGAGCATGCCGAGCTGGCGCACGGCCGGGGCGTCGTAGGTGCGCTGGTAGGTGACCCAGGGCAGCCGGGCGAGGTCCTGGCGGGTGATGCGGTCCTCGACGCTCGGGTGGTCGTCCGCGACCAGGAAGACCCAGCTGTCCTGGTAGAGGTCGGTGGCGGGGAAGTCGCTGACGACGCCGTGCGGCATGAGCAGGCCGTCGGTGGTGCTCAGCAGCGTGCCGGTGTCATCGACGACGGAGGTCGGGGGCTGGGTGAAGCGCAGACGGATGCCGGGAGCCTCCTCGTGCATGACGCGGGCGAGTTCGGTGCCGAAGATCGCGACGGCGTAGTCGGAGGCGATCAGCTTGAACTCCCGGGTCTCGACCGCCGGGTCGAAGTCGGCCTGGCTGGCGAACAGGCGCTCCAGGACGTCGTAAGCCGTCGAGGTGCGGTCGAGGAGGACCTGTCCGAGGGCGGTGAGTTCGTAGTGCCCGCCCACCCGCGCGAGCAGGTCGTCGTCGAAGTGGCGGCGCAGCCGGGCCAGGGCGGCGCTCATGGCGGGCTGGCTGAGCCCGATGCGCTGTCCGGCGCGGGTGACGTTGCGCTCCTCCAGGAGCGAACGCAGTGCGACGACGAGGTTGAGGTCCAGACGGGACAGGTTCACAGGTTTTCCCCTTGCGATATGGCGCCGACCAGGGTGAATTAACACGATGGATGGCAGGCATCCATATAATCTATTTCCATGATTGCAGGTGGTGGGTTCAGATTAGTCACATCGCAATCAGGAGGACATGTTCGTGAAACCCGCACCCGCATCCGCGCTCTTCGCCGGACCGTTCGCCCTCGCCACGCTGTCGGCCCCGAACGGACCCGCGTTCCCCGCTCTCGTCACGCCCGACGCCCAGGTGCTCGATCTGCGAGCCGCTCTCGGCGACGACCGACTTGCCGTCCGGAGTCTCCTGGAGAACTGGGAGGCCACCCTCCCTCGCCTGGAAGCACTGGCCGAGGACGGCGGACGGCAGCGAAAGCCGCTGGCGGACTTCGAGGTGCACGCTCCCGTCGAGCCACGTCAGATCTTCCAGTCGGGCGCGAACTACCGCCAGCACGTCATCGACCTGCACGTCGCGCACAAGGCCCCGGATGACGAGCGTTCCGAGGAGGAGCGGCGCGCGGAGGCGGCGGAGATCATGGACCGCCGGGCGGCGGAGGACCTGCCGTACGTGTTCATCGGCCTGCCGAGCTCGATCACCGGCCCGTACGACGACGTGGTGCTCCCCACCTGGGCCGAGAAGCCCGACTGGGAGCTGGAGCTGGCCGCGGTCATCGGCCGGCCCGCTTACCAGGTGTCCGTCGAGGAGGCGCTCGACCACGTCGCCGGCTACACGATCGCCAACGATCTCACCGATCGCTCGACCGTTTTCCGCCGGGACATGCCGCAGATCGGCACGGACTGGCTGCGCAGCAAGAACGCGCCCGGTTTCACCCCGCTCGGCCCCTGGATCGTGCCCGCCACATCTGTGGCCGGCACGGACGACCTGCAGGTGACGCTGAAGCTGAACGGCGAGACCATGCAGGACGAATCCACCAAGGACATGATCTTCGACGTCGCACGCGTGGTGTCGTACGTCTCGCAGACCGCGCGCCTCCTCCCGGGCGATCTCGTCCTGACGGGCAGCCCGGCGGGCAACGGCATGCACTGGGGCCGGCTGCTGCGCGACGGAGACGTCATGGAGGGGACGGTCACCGGGCTCGGCCTCCAGCGCACCCGGTGTGTCGCGGAGGCGTCATGACACTCGACCGCGCGAATCCCGAGGCTTCGATCGCCAAGGCCGCCAAGGCGTTCTCCAACTGGGGGCGTTGGGGTGAGGACGACGTCCTGGGCACCCTGAACTTCCTCGACGAGGCCAAGCGTCGCGAGGGTGCGGCCCTGATCCGGCGGGGTGTCAGCTTCTCGCTCTCCCAGCGCTTCGACATGGACGGCCCGCAGAAGGGCTGGCGCCGGCGCACCAACCCGGTGCACACCATGCTCGACACCGGTACCGACGCCGTCGTCACCGGACAGGGTTTCCCGCACGGGATCGGCGGCGCCGACGACGTCATCGCGATGCCGTTGCAGTGCTCGACCCAGTGGGACGGACTCGGGCACATCTTCGACCATGGCAAGGCCTGGAACGGGCGCCCGGCCGAGAAGGTCGTCACCTCCGAAGGCGACCTGGTCACCGGCATCGAACACATGGCACCCCACGTCGCGGGCCGAGGAGTGTTGCTGGACGTCGGCCGTGCGATCGGTGAGGGCGACGAGTTGCCCGACGGCTTCGCGATCACCACGGAGCACCTGGCCGCGACGGCTGAGGCTCAGGGGGTGGGAGTCGGCCGCGGGGACATCGTCCTGGTGCGCACCGGGCAGCTCGCCCGGACCCGCCGGGACGGCTGGGGCGAGTACGCGGGCGGGCCGGCCCCCGGCCTGTCCTTCACCACGGCCGGCTGGCTGCACGGCACGGAGATCGCCGCGATCGCCACCGACACCTGGGGCTTCGAAGTCCGGCCCAACGAGTTCGACCACGCCTTCCAGCCGTTGCACCAGGTCGCCATACCGAACATCGGGCTCCTCATCGGCGAGATGTGGGACCTCGACGCACTCGCCGAGGACTGCGCGACGGACGGGGTGTACGACTTCTGGCTCACCGCAGCCCCGCTTCCCATCACTGGCGCGGTCGGCAGCCCCGTCAACCCGATTGCCGTCAAGTAACGAACGGAACAAGGGAGTTCCCATGAATAAGGCCCGTAGGGTCCTCGTGATCGGTGGCGGTGCGGCCGGAAACGCCGTGACGGTCCTGCTGCGCCGGACCGGCGTCGGCGTCGACCTGATCGAAGCGAAGGACGACTGGAACGCCACCGCCGGATCCGGCATCACCCTCCAGGGCAACGCCCTGCGCGTGCTGCGCGATCTCGGCGTGTGGGAGCAAGTGGAGGCATCCGGATACGGCTTCGGCTCGGTCGGCATCACCGCCCCCGACGGCACCGTCCTGCACGCACAGGACGACATCCGCAGCGGAGGCGACGACCTCCCTGCCACCGTCGGCATGCAGCGCCCCCAGCTCCAGCAGATCCTCATCGACGCCGTCCGCACGAGCGGAGCCGACGTACGTCTCGGTGTCAGGGCCACCGCCCTGGACCAGGACGGCGACGGAGTCACCGTCCGCTTCACCGACGGCACCGAACGCCGTTACGACCTGGTGATCGCCGCGGACGGCCTCGGTTCCACGACCCGCGCCGCGATCGGCATCACGGCGGAGCCGGAACCGACCGGCATGGCCATCTGGCGCGCCGCGGCCCCGCGTCCGGCTGATCTGACCCGCACCGACCTCGCCTACGGCGGCCCGGCCCACATCGCCGGTTACTGCCCCACCAGCGAGACCACCCTCTACGCGTACGTGGTGGAGGCGAACCGCGACCGCGCCTCGATCCCGGCGGAGTCGTACGCCGACGAGATGCGCCGTCTGGCCTCCGCCTACGGCGGCTTCTGGCCCGAGATCACCGAGACGATCACCGACCCGGCGAAGGTCAACTACACGTGGTTCGACCGCATGCTCGTCGAGGGATCCTGGCACCGCGGCCGGGTCGTCCTCGTCGGCGACGCCGCCCACTGCTGCCCTCCCACCCTGGCGCAGGGAGCCGCTCTGTCCCTCGAGGACGCGCTCGTGCTCGCACAGATGCTGACCGCCACCGACACGTGGGACGACGCACTGTTCCAGGCGTACTACGAGCGCCGGATCGCCCGTGTGCGCCCCGTCGTCGAGGCGTCTGTCCAGATCGGGCAGTGGCAGCTCGACGGAGTGCGCGACGCGGACGTGCCAGGTCTGATGGGCCGCACCATGACCATGCTCCGGGAGCTGCCGTGATCACCCCGACGATCGATGTTCACGCTCACGTCCTGTTGCCCGAGGTCGAGGCGCTGGTCGCCGGCCTGCCCGGCCACGCCGAGGCCAAGCAGCTCGACGCCCGGCGTAACGGCCCCGCCGCCCTCGCCGTCAGCGGCCCCATGGTCGGCGAGCGGATCCCGAAGCTGACCGACGTCGCGGCACGTCTCGCCGCGATGGACGCGCAGGGCGTGGACGTCCAACTGGTGAGTCCCTCACCCTCGCACTACCACTACTGGGCCGACGAGGGCACGGCGGAGAAGGTGTACCGGACCGCCAACGAGGCCACCGCCACACACTGCGCGGCGGCACCGGACCGGCTGCACGGCCTCGGTCTCGTACCCCTCCAGCACCCGGACCACATGGTGTACGCGCTCGACCACGCCCTGGAACAGGGGCTGGCCGGCGTGGAGATCTCCAGCCATACCCCGTGCCGGGAGCTGTCCGACCCGGCGTACACGCCGTTCTGGGCCCGTGCGGAGGAGACGGGCGCGATCCTCTTCCTGCACCCCTTCGGCTGCACGCTCGACGAGCGCCTCGACCAGTGGTACCTCTCCAACACCGTCGGCCAGCCCACCGAGAACGCCGTCGCACTCTCCCACCTCATCTTCTCCGGGGTACTCGACCGGCACCCCGGACTGAAGCTGGTCGCCGCCCACGGCGGCGGCTACCTGCCCACCCACATCGGCCGCTCCGACCACGCCTGGTCCACCCGCTCCGACGCGGGCGGGGGCTGCGCCCACCTGCCCAGCAGCTACCTGAAGCGGATCTACTTCGACTCCCTCGTCCACGACCCGCGCGTGCTGGGCTCGCTGCTGGAGGTCGCGGGGGCGGACCGGGTTCTGCTCGGCTCCGACTTCCCCTTCGACATGGGGTCCGAGGATCCGGTCGGCGCGCTGCGCGCCGCGCGGCTGTCCGCGGCCGACTTCGACGCGGTACGCGGCGGCAACGCCGCCGCCCTGCTGCGACTCGCCTGACCTCAACGAGGAGGAACCCACCATGAGCGCACGCCTGCTCACCCATCTGCGCCACGTCGACCTGGCGGTGCCGGACTACGACAAGCAGCTCGACTTCTACGCCGGAGTCTGGGGCCTGACGAAGGTCTCCGAGGACTCCGGGATCTCCTTCCTGGCCGCCGAGGGCTCCCCCGAGCAGTACGTCGTACGGCTGCGCGAGGCCGAGGAGAAGAGGCTCGACCTCGTCTCCTACGGTGCCGCGAACCCCGGCGACGTGGACACCCTCGCCGAACGACTCCTCGCGGGAGGTGTTCAGTTGATCTCGCAGCCCGGCAGGGTCGACACCCCTGGCGGCGGCTACGGCTTCCGCTTCTTCGACGTCGACGGCCGCACCATCGAGGTCTCCGCCGACGTCGCGGTCCGGCAGCACCGGAAGATCGAGGAGAAGGAGGCCATCCCGGTCAAGCTCTCCCACGTCGTTCTCAACTCCCCCGACCTCAACCGCACCCGCCAGTGGTACGAGCGCCACCTCGGCTTCGCCCTCTCCGACACCCTGAGCTCGCCGCACATGGGCGAGGTGATGCACTTCATGCGCATCTCCAACCAGCACCACTCCATGGCCATCGCGCAGGGCCCGCACACCGCCCTGCACCACGTCTCCTTCGAGATGCGCGGCATCGACGAGTACATGCGCGGCTCCGGCCGGGTCATGCGGGCCGGCTTCCGCAAGATCTGGGGTCCCGGCCGGCACATGGCTGGTGACAACACCTTCACGTACTTCCTCGACCCGCACGGCAACACCGTGGAGTACACGACCGAGCTGGAGAACCTCGACGAGGACACCTGGCACCCCCACGTCTACGACTTCTCCCGGCCCGAGGTCACCGACCAGTGGGGCACCGCCAACGCCATGAACGAGATCGTCGCCAAGGAGTCCTTCAACGACCCCGACCGCGGCGTCTTCATCGCCCCTCCGGTCTAGGAAACCGTCCCCCGTCCCCGGGGGCGTGGCCGTCGTGCCCGCGCCCTGGCTCACCCGAGCCACGCCCCCGGCTCAACCCTTGGTACGGAGCGACACCTGGACCGCAACCTGATGCGCGTCCCCGTTGCCCCCTTCCTCTTTCAGGAGCCGTACATGCGTTTCGCCGCCTACGAACATCAGCACCGCCACCGCGTGGCCGTCGTGGAGGAGGACGGCACCCTCTTCCCGCTGCCCGGTGTCGCCTCACTCACCGCGCTCCTCAAGGACGTCGACGGGCTGCCCGGGCTGCTCGCCGCCGGTGCGGCGGCACAGGACGTACCGGCCGGCCCGCATGTGTCCCAGGTGCGGCTGCTGCCTCCCTTGCAGCCTTCATCCATACGGGACTTCGTGACGTTCGAGGAGCACGTCGAGGGGGTTCGCCGCGCCGTCGACGGCGTCGCGGGCGTTCCCGAGCAGTGGTACGCGGCGCCGACCTTCTATTTCACCAACCCGCACGCCGTCTACGGCCCGCACGACGAGGTCCCGATGCCGCCCGGCTCAGCGGCGCTCGACTTCGAACTGGAGGTGGCCGCGGTGATCGGCCGCGAGGGGCGCGACCTCACCCCCGAACGGGCCCGCGATCACATCGTCGGCTACACCGTCTTCAACGACTGGTCGGCGCGCGACCTGCAGTCCGCGGAGATGAAGGTCGGTCTGGGTCCCTGCAAGGGGAAGGACACCGCCACCACTCTCGGCCCGTATCTGGTCACCGCCGACGAACTGGAACCGTACCGCGACGCGGGCGGCTTCCTGCGCCTCGCACTGACCGCCCAGGTCAACGGGGAGGTGGTCGGCAAGGACCTGCTGTCCAACATGAGCTGGACCTTCGAAGAGATGACCGCCTACGCCTCGCGCGGCACCCGAGTCGTCCCCGGTGACGTCCTGGGCTCCGGAACGTGCGGCAACGGCGGCTGCCTCGCCGAACTGTGGGGCGTGCGGGGCGAGCAGAGCCCTCCCCCGTTGAAGCCCGGCGACACCGTGAGCCTCACCGTCGAGGGCATCGGAACGTTGACCAGCACCGTCGTCCCCGGTGTGGCGCCCGTCGCGCTCCCGGCAGGCCGGCGCCGCAGCCGGGAGCGGCCGTGACCGAGGTGCCTCCCAAGAGGCTTCTGGGCAAGGTCGTCGTTGTCACCGGCGCGGCACGCGGCCAGGGTGCCGCAGAGGCCGCGGCCCTCGCCCGCGAAGGCGCCCACGTCGTCGCCACCGACATCGAGTCCACGCGCACGTGCCGCCGCCTCGACGTCAGCAGTGAGAACGACTGGGCCGAGTTGGCCGCCGAACTGCGCGAGACGTACGGCCAGGTGCACGGCCTGGTGAACAACGCGGGCATCACTTGGCGCGCCAGGATCGGCGATGCCCGGCCCGAGGACATGGCCCGCGTCCACTCCGTCAACGTCACCGGGCCGCTGCTCGGCATCCAGCACCTGACGCCGCTCATGCCCGCCGGCTCCTCCGTCGTCAACGTCGGCTCGTCGGCAGCCCTCACCGCCCACTACCCGGTCGCCTACACGACCAGCAAGTGGGCACTGAGGGGCCTTTCGAAGACCGCGGCACTGGAGCTCGGCCCGCGCGGCATCAGAGTCAACACCATCCACCCCGGCTACATCGAGACCGAGATGACCGCATCGGCCGCCCCCGCCTTCCGGGAGGCCAACATCCGCGAGACGCCGCTCGGGCGCACCGGAACCGTCGACGAGGTCGCCCCGCTGGTCGTCTTCCTGCTGTCCGACGACTCCTCGTTCATCAGCGGTGCCGAGATCGCCGTGGACGGCGGCATGACCGCGCACGGCGGCGTCAAGTCCGTCTCCGACGCACTGCTGCCGCAGAACAGCGCATGACGCCGCCTCCTGCTCGGCGCCTCACCGAAAGGAAGTCCACCATGGACAAGGTGCATGGCAGCGCCGCCGAAGCAGTCGCCGACCTGCCGCACGGCGCCTCACTCGCCGTCGGCGGCTTCGGTCTCTCCGGCATCCCAACCGTCCTCATCGACGCCCTCCATGCGCAGGGCGCGACCGGTCTGGAGGTCGTCTCCAACAACTGCGGTACGGACGGCCGCGGTCTCGGCGTGCTACTGGCCGCCGGTCGCATCGCCCGCGTCACCGGCTCCTACGTCGGGGAGAACAAGGAGTTCGCCCGTCAGTACCTCTCCGGCGAACTGGAGGTGGAGCTCGCCCCTCAGGGCACTCTCGCCGAACGGCTGCGCGCCGGCGGGGCGGGCATCCCCGCCTTCTACACCCCGGCCGGCGTCGGCACCCAGGTGGCCCAGGGAGGATTGCCGTGGCGGAACGCGCCCGACGGGGCGGTAGCGGTCGCCTCCCCGCCCAAGGAGACCCGGCAGTTCCACGGACGCCCCTACGTCCTGGAGCACGGCATCACCACCGACTTCGCCCTCGTACGGGCCTGGCGCGGCGACCGGCACGGCAACCTCGTCTTCCGCCGAGCGGTCGCGAACTTCAACCCGCTCGCCGCGATGGCCGGCCGCATCACCGTCGCCGAGGTCGAACAGCTCGTGGAACCCGGCGAGCTGAGCCCCGACAAGGTCCATCTGCCAGGCATCTACGTACAGCGCGTGGTGGAGCTGACCCCGGCCGAGGCCGCCGACAAACACATCGAGAAAGGACTGTTCGCGCATGAGCGCCATGGGCTGGAACCGCGACCAGATGGCCGCTCGCGCCGCCGCCGAACTCACCGACGGTTCCTACGTCAATCTGGGCATCGGCCTCCCCACCCTCATCCCCGGCCATCTCCCACCCGGGGTGCACGTCGTGCTGCACTCCGAGAACGGCATCCTCGGCACCGGCCCCTACCCCACCGAGGGAGAGGTCGACCCCGACCTGATCAACGCCGGCAAGGAGACGGTCACCGTCGGGCCCGGGGCATCCTTCTTCGACTCGGCACTGTCCTTCGGGATGATCCGCGGCGGCCACATCGACACCGCCGTCCTCGGCGCCATGCAGGTATCGGCCCAGGGAGATCTCGCGAACTGGATGATCCCCGGAAAAATGGTCAAGGGCATGGGCGGTGCCATGGACCTCGTCCATGGCGCACGCCGTGTCATCGTCCTCATGGACCACACCGCCAAGGACGGCACACCGAAAATCCTGCCGGAATGCACCCTGCCGCTCACCGGCCAGAGCTGCGTCCACCGGATCATCACCGACCTCGGCGTCCTCGACGTCACCGGCGAAGGGCTCGCCCTCGCAGAAACCGCTCCGGGTGTGACAGTCGAGGACATCACCGCGCGCACCGGTGCCCCTCTGCGCCTCGTCAGCAGCGCTGCCGTCTGCTGACGAGGCGCAGGATCGACACACCGAACAGCGACTCGCGGTCTGCGAGCCACCTGCCCCGTCCACCCATTGACATGAGGGAAACACCATCGCAATATAATCAGTACACCAATGATTGGTGTACTGATTAAATGCGCTGATCCTCCCCGCGGTGTCCGCCGCTTCTTCCGTGCCAGGAGGCCATATGTCCATCACCCCAGAACCTCTCCGTATCGCCGTGGTCGGTGGCGGCATCGGTGGGCTGGCCGCGGCGTTGGCGGTCGCCCGTTCCGGACACCGTGTCACCCTCCTCGAACGATCAGCCCAGTTCGGCGAGATCGGGGCCGGCCTGCAGCTCGCCCCGAACGCTTCCCTCGCCCTCGAACGACTCGGCGTCCTCCCGGCCGTCCAGCGCACGGCTGTCGCCCCGCCCCGGCTCGTCATGATGGACGCTCTCACCGGCGACCAGATCACCTCACTGGATCTGCGCAGTGCGGCTTACACCGAGCGCTTCACCCACCCCTACCTCGTCACCCACCGCACCGATCTCCACGCCGCGCTGCTGGCCGCCTGCCAGGAGCACCCCTCGGTCACCCTGCTCACCGGTCACACCGTCGAACGCATCGACCAGGACGAATCAGGGGCACGGCTCCACTTCGCCGAGGCCCAGGCAGTACTCGCGGCGGACGCGGTCGTGGCCGCGGACGGCCTGCACTCCCGCCTGCGCCAGAACCTGGTGGGCGACGGAAAGCCGGTCTGTTCCCGCTACGTGGCCTTCCGCGGAGCCCTGCCCACGGAGAAGATGACCGGCCGCATGTCGCAGCACGCCGCGTCGGAAGCCGTGATGGTGTGGGCCGGACCGCGCATGCACCTGGTGCAGTACCCCGTACGCCGTGGAGAGCTCTACAACCAGGTCGCCGTCTTCGAAAGCGACCATTACACGCCGGACTCCGATGACTGGGGCACCGAGGCCGAACTCGAAGAACGCTTCGCCGGAACCTGCCTGACCGTCCGCGACGCGCTCCCCCTCATCTCGCGCGACCGGCGCTGGCCCCTCTACGACAGGCTGCCCATCGACAACTGGGTACACGGCCGGATCGCCCTCCTCGGCGATGCCGCCCACCCGATGCTCCAGTACCTCGCCCAAGGCGCCTGCCAGGCCCTGGAGGACGCAGTGGCTCTGGGAGAGAGCCTCGGCCAGTTCGGCGACCCCGCGGACGCCTTCACCGCATTCGCCGCGCGACGCACGGAACGGGCGGCACGTATCCAGACCAACGCCCGCCGCTTCGGGGAAATCTGCCACCTGGAAGGCATGGGAGCCACCTTCCGCAACCATCTCCTCGCATCCCGCAGGCCCGACGACTTCGACGACATCGCGTGGGTGTGGACCCCGGTCGCTGCCACCCCTCCCACCACGTGAGTCCGATCCCGAAGGAGGACACCATGACGACCGGTGAATCCGTTTACAAGGCCGTGGAGTCGGCGGGCGCCGCACCACTGTGGCGCTTCTACGGCAACCTGTTCCCCGCCCAGCCGAAGAGCCGCGCCGTCCCCCACCTCTGGAGCTGGCCAGAACTGCGCCCGCACCTGCTGCACTTCTCCGAGACACTGTCGCTGGATGAGGCGGAACGTCGCGTACTCATGCTGGTGAACCCCGGCCTGACCGATCCCCCCGCCACCGTCAACACCCTGTACGCAGGACTCCAGATCATCCTGCCCGGCGAGACCGCCCAGGCCCACCGTCACACCTCCAACGCCTTCCGCTTCATCCTGGAGGGCAGCGGCGCCTGGACGACGGTCAACGGCGAGCGTGTTTTCATGTCCCCGGGCGACCTGCTGCTCACCCCCGGGTGGCACTGGCACGACCACACTCATGAGGGCGACGCGCCGATGATCTGGCTCGACGCGCTGGACTACCCACTGGTCAACGCTCTGGAAGCCGGCTTCTACGAGAAGTACCCGCAGCGCCTCCAGCCCGTGACCCGCCCGGACGACGCCGGCAGCAGGCAGTTCCTGCACGGCCGGCTCAACCCGGTCTGGCTCACCCAGGACGGGCCCAACTCCCCCGTGACGCGCTACACCTGGGAGGAGACCCTGCATGCCCTGGACAGCGTCGCCGACACCGCCGAGGGAAGCGACGTCGACGGCATCGTCCTGGAGTACACCAACCCGTGGACCGGCGGCCCGGTCATGCCTACGATCGGCTGCCGCGTCCAGCGGCTGCGACCGGGCTTCCAGGGAGCCGGCCGCCGGCACACCGCCTCCACCATCTTCAGCGTGGTCCGCGGCGAGGGCACGACGATCGTGGACGGCCAGCGGCTGGAGTGGTCGAAGAACGACACCTTCGCCGTGCCCGGCTGGGCCTCCTACCGGCACCTCAACAACGCGGCCTCCCACGACGCCGTCCTGTTCTCCTACAGCGACGAGCCGGTCATGCGCTCCCTCGGCCTGTACCGCACGGAGGACGCCGACCCCGGCGCCTGATCCGCCACTCACCCGACACCTCACAAGGAGGCCCTGATGCGTCTGGCCCTGTTCAACAAGGGGCGACTCGGCGTCGTCGACGGCGACAAGCTCGTCGACGTGACCGACCAGCTCGCCGGCTCCGGCACACCCGGCCCCGCCGGAGCCCTGCACCACTTCATCGAGACCACGGCCCGTGGCGGAGCTGCTCAACTCGACCTCACCGGTCTCCCGGGCGTTCCACTCACCGAGGCGACCCTGGAAGCACCGCTGCCCCGCCCCGGAAAGATCGTCGGCGCGCCGGTCAACTACCTCGACCACAAGGCGGAGATGGAGTACACCACCTCCATCGCCGACCTCGGTGTCTTCCTCAAGGCCAACTCGTCCGTCATCGGACCGGGCCAGGACATCCTCCTGCCGTACACGGACAAGCGCACCGACCAGGAAGGCGAACTCGGCGTCGTCATCGGCCGCACCGCCACCCACGTCAGCGCCGACGAAGCCCTGGACCACGTCTTCGGCTACACCTGCGTGCTGGACATCACCGTCCGCTCCGGCGAGGACCGCTCCACCCGCAAGTCGTTCGACACCTTCACCCCCCTGGGACCGTGGGTCGTCACCGCCGACGAGATCCCCGACCCCGACACCCTCGATCTGCGCTGCGACGTCGGCGGCGAGACGCGGCAGCGGACCAACACCGCCGACCTGATCTTCGGTGTCCGTGAACTGATCGCCTACACGTCCTCCGTCATGACCCTCCACCCCGGCGACGTCATCGCGACCGGCACACCGGCCGGCGTGGGACCGCTCAGCCACGGCGACAGGATCGTCCTGGACATCGAGCGCGTCGGCCGTCTCGAAGTGGGCGTCGACGGGGACCGGGCCGTGCCCTACGAGCAGCGCCCCGGAGCCCGGCTCCGCTGACAGCACCGCGGCGGTGAGGTGGTCCCGGGCGCTCGTAGACTCCCAGGGGCCACCATTTCCCTGACCGGCACCACCTCACATCTGGACGAACGGAGCATCGTGACGCGTGGACTGGAGCTGAGCAACTACGTCGGACATCTCATCCGGCGCGCGGAACAGGTCCACACCGCCCTGTGGGTCCAGCACGTGTCCCGCGACATCACCTCGCAGCAGTTCGCCGTCCTCAACGCGCTGCGCCAAGAGCCGGGCATCGACCAGCGCACCCTCGCCCACCACGCGTCCCTGGACCGCTCCACGATCAGCCAGATGGTCCGGCGCCTGACTCACCAGGGCTATCTGAGCCAGGTACGGGACGAAGAAGACCGCAGGCGGACACTCCTGTGCCTCACGGATGAGGGAACTGCGCTCCTCGACTCCCTCATCCCTGCGGCGAAACGCATCAACGACCAGCTCCTGGAATCACTGTCCGACGACGAGCGGATCGTGGCCACCGACATTTTCCGCAAGATCGCGTCCTTGGACCACGAGCCGCTCGGCGGCGCTCACTGAACCTGTTTGATCCTGCGCTGGAGGGTGAAACAGGTTTACTGCGTGTTCCAGATGTCGGCCTTGCCTGCTTCGACAAGGCTCCTCGCATGGCTGGTCAGAATGCTGCATCCTTTTGCCGGGCGAGCTCACCTAGGACCCTCGTCAGCTCTTCCCTGGTGCGGCCGTACGTCTTGACGCGGTGGCAATTGGGGCATAGCGCCACCATGTTCCACGGAAGATCAGGGCCACCGTCCTCAAGGGCGTGGACGTGGTCCACTTCCAGGATTGCGCTGCCGTCGTCCTTTACGTCGGCTGGCTGCCCCGCGCACCCAGGGTTCTCGCACAGCCCGCCGCAGCGCACTAGGACGGCGTCCCTTGACTGTTCAATCCGGGCCCGCTTGGAGGAGCTATTACGACGAATTCCGCGCATCGTTGGCTCACGCTGCTCGGCAATGGCGACTAAGCGTCGGTACTCCGAGCGCCTGTCACGGCGCCGTTGCTCGTGGATGACGGATGAGCTCGGGGGGATCGCCTCCAACGTCTCCTCGATCTGAACCAGCTTCCCGGCCTCGCATTTCCTGTGTCGAAACTGGCCAGGCTGAATTCCGCCCTTCTCGCATACGGGGCAGACCCTGCCGTCAGGGTGATTAAGGGGGTGGTTCTTCGCTGTCGAGGCATTCACTACTCCTACCGCGGCGGGATTGGTGCTCTCCCCCGTAATCTCGACAGATGTGACCAACAGAGAGCCGCTGAAGGTCTTCTGTTCGGCTCGGAGGACTAGGAAAGCAGCCTTCTCCTTTTCCTCGGGGTTCGTCAGATCCTTCTGCGCCATCTGAAGCGCCTGGACTCTGTCGGTGAGCCGACGGTCCGCCACCTGGAACCGGTGCTGGGCCTCCCGGTGTCGTTGTTCCGCGATCTGGAGCTGTTTCAGCGCGGCGGCATGCCGCTTTGAATTCAGTTGGGCCTTCTCGGTCGCCTGCCGCGCCGCGTCGAGCCTTTGCTGATCCAGGGTGACTGCTTGGCTGTCGCTGAACCGCTGTTGGCGGGCGCGGCTGAATGCGGTAAGAGCCGGCTCAAACCGCTTCCACGCGGCCGAGACTCCAAAAACCGCGGGTGAGGGCATATCAGGGCGCGGGGCACTCAGCCGGACAGTCGGCTGCGGCTTGGCACCTCGGCGAGTACGTCGGCGAGTACGTCGGCGAGCAGACGGTAGCGCAGGCGGCAGGTTGGGAGGTTGGAACAGCGGTGTGAGGGACGCCTTCGGGGTCTCCGGAGGTTGCGGCAACATCATCCTTCCATGCCGGTGGAAGTCGGGCTGGCCCGCCTTGTTTCGTCGGCGGCGAACCCAATGCTGTCCCGTCAGACGCTGCTCTCGGTCGCCTTGACCAAAATGTTGTCTCCCGTCTGGCTAAGACATGTCCTACACGGTCAGCTTGAGGAATCGTTTGTAGCAGCAGAGAGCGGCTGCCAAGTCCGAGAAGGGCCAGGTAGTTGCCTGGTTTCCGCTCGTAGCGGTGATTGAGTCGGCGGTAGCCGGTCAGCCAGGACATGGCTCGTTCGATGACCCACCTGCGCCGGCCGAGTCGCTCGCTGGATTCGATGCCTTGCGGGCGATGCGGACCCCGATGTGCTTGCCCCAGAGCCATCGCCGCAGGTGGGGGATGTCGTATGCCTTGACTGCATGAAGCCGGCGGGGCTTGGATTCCGTCGCGTGGGAGTCGTGTCCCATATGGAAATGGGACAGCATCGGCTTCAGGGCCTGACTGTCGTGGGTGTTGGCCGCGGAGAGTCCGACGCGTAGGGGCAGTCCGTCCGCGTCGGACGGGACGTGCATCTTGGAACCTGGCTTGCCCCGGTCCACGGGGCCCGGACCTGCAAGTTCGCGCGCATTTTAGCCCTCACATGCGCGGAGTCCAGGACGGCCCGGGACAGGCCGATCAAGTTCTGTTCGTCCAAGAGCTGGAGAATCTTCTGACACGCGCAACTGCCGGCCACCCTAAGGGCTGTCCCGCAATTCCTGGTGGATCAGCGCACGGCGTCAGATGCGGTGCATCGCAAGGCGGAGAGGCGCCCGCATACTGGATGTATTCGGGTGTTTCGACAACGCGGCGAGGTGCCGTAGCTGTCGTCGTGCGCCCGCCAGGAATTGCGGGACAGCCCTTAGGAACCGACGTACGCGAGGCGCAGCTGCATCCCCTCGCCGCACCGTCGGGGGGATGCGGCTAGCGCACCCGACCGACAGCGCCGGAGAACACATCGCTCCAGGTCAGCGCACCCGCCCCCGCGGTTTCAGCGCCACCGGCGGCAGTGCGGGAGCCGACAGTCGGCCGCCGTCGTAGCCGTGCACCTCACCGAAGCGGGAGCCCTCCGCCCACCCCTGCCGGGCCTCCTCGATCTCCTCATGGGAACGCCCGATGAAGTTCCACCACATCACGATCTCCTCCTCGAAGGGCTCCCCGCCCAGGAGCATCAGACCCGCGTCGGACTCCGCGCGCAGAGGAAGCTCCGTGCGGCCGCAGCCGAGGTAGAGCATCGAGCCGGGCAGCACGGGGACCCCGTCGACCTCCGCCTCGCCGGACATGGACAGCACGGCGTACTCGAAGTCGGGATCCAGCGGAAGGCGCGCTTCGGCTCCGCTGCTCAGGGCGAGGTCGGCGCCGACGATCGGCGTGTACGCGGTGCCGGGCGAGGTGGCGCCGTCGAGGGCGCCGAGGATCACGGTGGCCGTAAGGCCGGGGGCGGTGACCGTCGGCAGGTCCGTGTGGTGCTGGAAGTGCGGCTCGACGTTGCGGTGGGCGTCGGGAAGGGCGACCCAGAGCTGGGCGCCGTGCAGCAGCGCGGCGTGCGGCCTGGGGCTCTCCTCGGAGTGGCTGATGGCCCGGCCGGAGGTCATCAGTCCGAGTTCGCGCGGGCGGATCGTCTCCAGGCTGCCCAGGCTGTCGCGGTGCAGGACCTCGCCCTCGTGCAGCCAGCTGACCGTCTGCAGGCCCATGTGGGGGTGGGGCGGCACCTGCATCCCGGGTTCGTCGGCGATGTCGTCGGGGCCGTAGTGGTCGACGAAGGCCCACGCCCCGACCATGCGGCGGCCCAGATTGGGCAGCAGCCTGCGGACCTCGGTGGACTCCCCGAGCTGGACGCGGCGCGGGGTGAGGAGTTCACGTACCGGTTCGGCGACGACGAAGCCCCGGCCTCCACAGACGGAGAGGGCGGCCTGGCGATCGAGATTGCTCATGACACTCAACCTATTCCCGTGCGACTCCGGGCGGACGACACCCACGCCGAATATTTAGTGGAATGTTAAACGATCCGTTGCTGTTGTGGCGTGTGGATACGTACGGGAACGGCCCGGCGGCGCCCTCGACCGAGGAGGTCACATGAGCGACACCTACTACGAGTTCGGTACCGCTGCCGAACGCTGGGACCGTGCGCAGTTCTTCTTCGCGTCGAAGGAGTACACGACCGCCGCCAGGATTCTGGGCGGGCTCGTCGAGGAGGTGCCGGAGCAGGTCGCGCCTCGGCTGCTGCTGGCGCGGTCCTACTACCACTCCGCGCGGCTCGGCCGGGCCGAGACGGAACTGCGCGAGGTACTGGAACGCGACCCCGTCGAGCAGTACGCCCGGCTGATGCTCGGCCGCACGCTGGAGCGTCAGGGCCGGCAGGCAGAGGCGGACACGCAGCTGCGGATGGCCGCCGCGCTGTCCGGGGACTTCACCGGGGCCGGCAGCGCCTGACCCGCGTGCAGCGGGGCCGCACCCGGAAATCCGGGTGCGGCCCCGATCTGCCACGTGATACTTCACAGGGCATGACCGACCTCGTCACACCCCGCCTGCTCCTCCGCCCGATGACCGTTGCCGATGCCGAGCAGGTGGCGGCGGGGCAGCCGAAGGACGGTGTCCGCTGGGCTCCGGGCTATCCCTGGCCCGGGGAGATGGCGGCTGCCGCTCGCTTCCTCGAAACGTGCGCGGCCACCGGCGACCCCAGCCCGTTCGCGAACTACGGGATACGACGCCGCGAGGACGGACTGGTGATCGGCGGAGCCGGTTTTCACGGGGCGCCCGACGAGAACGGCCACGTCACCATCGGCTACGGACTCGTGGAGTCTGCGCGGGGCCAGGGGTACGCCTCCGAGGCTCTTCGTGCGTTGCTGCGGTTCTCCCGCGAGCAGGGCATCGCCTGCGTGCACGGGGACACCGACCTCGCCAACGTCCCCTCCCAGCGCGTCATGACCGCAGCCGGTATGCGACTCGTGAAGGAGGACGGGCTGCTGAAGCACTACCGGATCGGCTGGGACACGGCCGCCCCGCCCGCCGAGTCGGAGTGAAGCGGCGTCCGTACGCGCAGGGCCCGCCGGGATCTCCCCGGCGGGCCCTGCGCGTACCGTCGGCACGCTGTGCACATCAGCACATCAGCACCTCCTGCCGCACCCCGCATCCCGCCCTCTGCACGACGTGCGTGGCGGAGTGCCGGCCAGTGGTGCCCCAGGACTCAGCCGGCGACGGTGGCCGGCCGGTTCGCGGCGCCGTCCGTGACCGCGGCCGTTCCCGGCTTCGGCACCAGCAGCCGCTCGGTGAGGTACCCGAATACCAGCCCGAAGGTGGTCCAGAGCGTGACCTGCACCGCCAGCGTGGCCAGCCTGAACTCCCAGAGCAGGGAAGCCGGGAAGTCCTTTCCGACCTCGTTGAACGAGGGCAGGAAGGCGTAGGCCAGCCCGATCACCAGCACATAGCCGCCGGCTGCGGCGATCGTGGCGTTCCAGTTGCCCAGGCGCGGAGCCAGCCGCCTGCCGAGGATGACCGCGACGACGGCCAGCAGGACGCTGAGCGCGACCATCAGGAAGAACAGGGCGGTGCGTTGGCCGATGGTGTCCGGGTTGCCGACCGCCGGCGGATTGGCCGGGTACTTCAGGAACGGCACGATGTACACGGCCACCAAAGCAGCGCCCGCGATCAGCGCAGCCGTCGCCCTGGGGCCGAAGCGGCCCATCCGGCCGAGGGCGTAGCAGAAGACGAGTGCGGCGATGCCTCCGACGGCGACACCGAAGACGAGTACACCGGTGGCGAGGCCGGCGGTGGACTGCATGGTGCGGCTGACGAGTTCTTCGCCGCCGCCGTGGTCGTGGCTGTGCGTCTCTTCGAGAGCGATGGCCGCGTCCACACGGGACTCGCCGAGGAAGTAGGCAACGCACAGGGCGAGCGCGCCCGCGACGAGTCCGGCCAGCATGCCGCGGACCAGCAGGGTCCTGACAGATATGGAGTTCATGAGGGGTTCCCCTGGATCAAGCGGTGGGATCAGTGGCAGGGGAAACCGAGGAGGTGGCGCCCGTCGTGGACCCACTCGTGCACGCCCTCGCCCGAGATGAGCGCGGTGGCGCCCTGCTCGGCGCCGACGAAGTACAGCAGGATCAGCATGAGGATGCCGAAGAAGGCGGCCCAAGGGGCGATCGCCTTCAGCGAGATGGGGGTGAGGGCGGGTGCGGCGGTGGTGGGGGCAGCAGCAGTCTGTGCCATGGCAGAACCTCCTGAGGGAACACGCGTCCCGATCGTGGTGCCTGAGACGAAGGTGCTGGGTCTGACTTCCCGTACGGGTACGGGTTCACAGTGGCGCGACCGTGCCGGATTCTCACCGGACTTCCGTCACACCTTCGTCATGTCGTCGCGACCATACCGCCTGCGAGCGGGCGCCGCCATGGTGCCCGTGGACGGCCTGTCCGTCCCCGGATGCCATGGTGGACCTGGCCAAGTGACCAGAGTTCAGGGAGTTGAGAGCGGGTATGGCGGTACGGGTGATGTTGATCTCACCGGCGATGAACGCCGCGCTGCGCGAGGCCCGGTTCGCCGGTGACGCGTCCCTCGACGAATCCGGGCTCCGGCAGGCCCGAGCCTCGGCGGACACCTTGCCCCCGGCGGACCGGGCGCTGCACGGGCCGTCCCGGCGCTGCACCCGGACGGCCGAGGCCCTGGAGATCGGCTCCGTTACCGAACACGCCATCCGTGACTGGGACTTGGGGCGCTGGACAGGTGCCCGCCTGGACGAGGTGAGCGCGAGTGAGCCGGAGGCTGTGGCGGCATGGCTCGCGGATCCCTCGGCCTCGCCGCACGGCGGCGAGTCCCTGCTAGAGCTGTGGGCGCGGGCAGGGGCGTGGCTCGGCTCTCTCGACGCCGGCGACCCCGGTCGAGTGCTGGCGGTGGTCGAGCCCGCCGTGGTCAGGGCCGCGGTCGTCCACGCGCTCGACCTTTCGCCGCAGGCGTTCTGGCGTATCGATGTCGCCCCGCTGACGCTCACCGAGCTCAGCGGCAGGTCGGGGCGGTGGAACCTGCGCTGCGGCCGGCCGCTCACGCCGGAGCAGGGCGCTTGACGCCACTCGGCCAGGGCCGAGGCCGTCCGAGCGTCCCCCGCGTGCGTGGTCGCCCCGCATCCAGCTAAGGGCTGTCCCGCAATTCCTGGTGGATCAGCGCGCGGCGTCAGATGCGGTGCATCGCAAGGCGGAGGGGCGCCCGCATACTGGATGTATTCGGGCGTTTCGACAACGCGGCGAGGTGCCGTAGCTGTCGTCGTGCGCCCGCCAGGAATTGCGGGACAGCCCTTAGTGCTGGGCGCCGGCCGCTGGAGCGTCCCCCGCGCGTGCGTGGTCGCCCCGGGCGGACCCGGGGCGTTACGCCCAGGAGCGGAGCATCAGGCCACCACAGGCGGGACGAAGGCAAGGTCTCGTGTGACGGAACACGAGCCCGCTCGCACCGGGCAGCGGGGAAGCGACCTCGGCGGGACACGCGCCTCGTCAGGACGACCGGTCCGGACACGGCAGTTGAGGAACGCGTCCCTCACGAGTCGTAGTCGACGGTGAGCGTCTCGGTGACCGGGTACGTCTGGCAGGTCAGGACGTACCCGGCGTCGACCTCGCCGGGCTCCAGAGCGTAGTTGCGGCGCATGTCCGCCTCGCCTTCGGTGACCAGCGCGCGGCAGGTTCCGCACACCCCGCCCTTGCAGGCGAACGGCAGATCGGGGCGGATGCGCGAGGCGCCGTCCAGGACGGTCACGGTGCGAGGGAGCGGGGCGGTGGTGGAGCGGCCGTCGAGGACTACGGTGACCTGGCTGACGGGACCGTCGGTGGCGGGCTCCTCCCGGCGCACGGCGACCGGTTCGACGTCGTCGGCGAAGAACAGTTCCCGATGGACGCGGTCCGCGGGAACCCCGAGGGAGGCCAGCAGTTGCTGGGCGTCCTGGACCATTCCGTGCGGGCCGCACAGCCACCAGTGGTCCGCGCCCTCGACATCGACGAGTCCGCCGATGAGCGCGGCCAGACGCCCGCCGTCCAGACGCCCGGTCAGCAGCTCGGCCTCCCGCGGTTCGCGTGAGAGGACGTGCGCGAGGCGGAACCGGGTGGGGTGGAGGTCCTTGAGGTCGGCGAGTTCGTCGGCGAACATCACCGTGTCCGTGCGCCGGTTCCCGTAGAACAGCGTGACCCGTGAACGGGGGTGGGCGACCAGGACGGACTCGGCGATGGACAGCATCGGGGTGATGCCCGAGCCGGCCGCGATCAGTACGTGGTGGCCCGGCTCGTCCAGGGTGGGGGTGAAGGCACCGGTCGGCGGCATGACCTCCACGATGTCGCCGGGGCGGATCTCCTCGACCAGCCAGGAGGAGAACAGCCCGTCGGTGACGATCCGTACGCCGATGCGCGGCGCCGCGCCCGCCGGGGAACACAGTGAGTACGAACGGCGCTCGTCGCGGCCGTCCAGGACGCGGCGCACGGTGAGCGTCTGACCCGGCCGGTGCGCGAACGCGTGGGTGAGCTCGTCGGGCACCTCGAATCCGATGGTGGCCGCGCCGGGGCAGAGCGGCGTCACCTCCGCGACGCGCAACGGGTGGAAGACGGCGTGGCGGCGTGCGCGAACGGCGGGTGTCGCGGCCGTCGGGGCGGGGGTGCCGGTGACGGGCATCAGATCTCCTTGACGTACTCGAACGGTTCCAGGCAGGCGCGGCAGCGCCACAGCGCCTTGCAGGAGGTGGCGGAGAAGCGGGAGGTCTCGGCGGTGTCGGCCGAGCCGCACTGCGGGCAGGCCACCGCCGGGCGGGTGGCCAGGAGCTGGAGCGCCACCGGCCCACCCGTGCGCCGGGGGGCGGCGCCGGGGGGCGCGATGCCCGCGGCGGCGAGTTTGCGCCGCCCCTCGGGGGTGATCCAGTCCGTGGTCCACGGCGGGGACAGAACGGTGCGGATCTCGACCTTCTCGAAGCCGGCCGCGCCCAGCCGGGCGGCGACATCCGCGCGCATCTCCGCCATGGCAGGACAGCCCGAGTACGTGGGCGTCAGCCCGGCCACGACCGTCCCGTCCGCGGAGATCTCGACCTCGCGCAGCACACCGAGGTCGGCGAGGGTGAGCATCGGCAGTTCGGGGTCGGGCACCTGCTCGGCCGCGTGCCGGGCCCGCAGCACGGCGGTGTCCCCCGCGCTCACCAGGCCCCCTGCGGGTGTGTGCGCGCGAGGCCCTGCAGCTCGTCCAGGAGCGGGGCCAGGTGTTCCGTGTGTTCGCCCTCCCTGCCGCGCAGGAGCGGCGTGGGTCCCGTCACGGGCAGGCGAAGGGTGGCCGCGTCCAGGACCTGGCACAGTACGGCGCCGACCTCCTGTGCGATGTCTGCCGCGGAGATCCCGAAGCCGGGGTTCCAGGCCAACAGCTCGGGCAGGTGCGGGGCGATGCCGTCCAGCGCGGCGCGCATCCTGCGGTGGGACTCGGCTGTGCCGTCGCCCAGGCGCAGCGTCCAGTCGGCGGCGAACTGACGGTGGTAGGCGAGCTCGTTGATCCCCTTGGCCGCGATCGCGGCCAGCACCGGGTCGGGTGCCGAGACGGCCAGCCGTTCGAAGAGGGACAGCCTCCAGCAGGACAGGAGTAGGAGTCGCGCGGTGGAGAACGCGAAGTCCCCGTTGGGGAGTTCCGTGAGCGTCACGTTGCGGAACTCCGCGCCGCCCCGGAGGTAGGCGTAGGTGTCCTCGTCACGGCCGGTGCCGTCCACCTGCCCGGCGCGGCTGTAGAGGAGGCGGGCCTGGCCGAGGAGGTCCAGGCCGATGTTGCTCAGTGCGACTTCCTCCTCCAACTCCGGTGCGAGGGTGACCCACTGGGCCAGGCGCTGCGCCGCGACCAGGGCGTCGTCGCCCAGCGCCACGCAGACATCGGCCAGTTCGGTGGTGTCGGTGCCGGCCGGGACTCCGGTGTCGATCCCGTGCAGCGGGTCCTCGAAGCCGGTGCCGAACGCCCAGCGCGCCTCACCGTCGTGGTCTTCGGCCAGGGAGAGGGAGACGTGGTCGTCAGGGGCGTCGTTCATGCCGTCCAACTCCTAGATGTGGGGAACGTCGGCGGGAATGTCGTAAAAGGTGGGGTGGCGGTAGACCTTGTCGGCGCTGGGAGCGAAGAAGGGGTCCTTCTCGTCGCGGGTCGATGCGGCGATGTACCCCGAGCGCACGGCCCAGATGGACACGCCCTCGTTGCGCCGCGTGTACAGGTCGCGGGCGTGCGTGAGGGCCATGGTGTCGTCGGCGGCGTGCAGGGAGCCGACGTGGACGTGGTTGAGACCGCGCTTGCCGCGGACGAACACCTCGTACAGCGGCCAGCTGTCGTGCGGGGCCTCGGAGGCCGGACGGTCGTCCGTCGACGAGCCTTCGGTGGTGGTCATACCGTGGTTCCTTCCGTGGAACGGGACGACGGACGGGACGCGTCGGTGCGGGCGGCACGTCTGGCGGCGTGGGCCGTCGCTGCCTCGCGCACCCAGGCGCCGTCGTCGTGGGCCTTCTTGCGCCGGGCGACGCGTTCGGTGTTGCAGGGGCCGTCGCCGGCGATGACGCGCTGGAGTTCGGTCCAGTCCGGGGCGCCGAAGTCGTGGCGGCCACGCTCCTCGTTCCAGCGCAGCTCGGGATCGGGCAGGGTGACTCCGAGCTTCTCGGCCTGCGGGACGGTCATGTCGACGAACCGCTGCCTCAGTTCGTCGTTGCCGTGCCGCTTGATCTTCCATGCCATGGAGCGGGCCGAGTTGGGCGAGTCGTCGTCGGGCGGCCCGAACATCATCAGGGAGGGCCACCACCAGCGGTTCACCGCGTCCTGCACCATCGCCCGCTGGGCATCGGTGCCGCGCATCATCGTCAGCAGCAGTTCGTAGCCCTGCCGCTGGTGGAACGACTCCTCCTTGCACACGCGCACCATGGCGCGCGCGTAGGGGCCGTACGAACTGCGGCACAGTGGTACCTGGTTGCAGATGGCCGCACCATCGACGAACCAGCCGATCACTCCGACGTCGGCGAACGTCGGCGTCGGGTAGTTGAAGATCGAGGAGTACTTCTGGCGCCCCGTGACGAGCCGCTCGGTCAGATCGGTGCGGTCGGCGCCGAGGGTCTCGGCGGCGGAGTAGAGGTAGAGGCCGTGACCGGCCTCGTCCTGGACCTTGGCGAACAGGATGGCCTTGCGGCGCAGCGTGGGAGCGCGGGTGATCCACTCGCCCTCGGGCTGCATCCCGATGATCTCGGAGTGGGCGTGCTGGGCGATCTGCCGGATCAGGGTCTTGCGGTAGCCCTCAGGCATCCAGTCCCTTGGTTCGACACGCTGGTCGCGGGCGATGGTCGCATCGAACTCCTCTTGGAGCTGTGTTTCGGGGTCCTGCGGCGCTGTGGCGGGTGTGGTCATCTCAGCCAGCCTTTCGACAGGTTCGTGAACCGGTGCTGCGGTGTTTCGGGCGAGGTCGGGTGAGGGGCGCGGCGGCCGGCCCCTTCGAAAGAAGGCGGCCGGCCGTGCCCTGGGGTCAGCGGCCCTCGAAGCGCGGCCGTCTCCTGGCGAGGAAGGCGTCGACCGCTGTCCGATGGTCGTGCGTTGCGCCCAGGCGCTCCTGGGCGTCGGCCTCGCGCTCCAGGACCTGCGCCGGGTCGGACGTCTGCGCGTCGCGCAGGAGCGTCTTCACTTCCCGGTACGCCCGCGTCGGCCCCTGGGCGAGCCGCGTGGCCGTCGCCAGCCCCGCCTCGGTGGCGGTTCCGTCGGGGACCACTTCGTGGACCAGTCCCCAGCTCTCGGCCTCGGCAGCCGTGAAGCGGTTGCCCAGCAGCATCAGCCCGGCGGCTCTGGAGGGTCCGGCCAGCTGGGTGAGGCCGGCGCTGAGACCGCTGTCGGCGGCCAGACCGATCCCGGTGAACGCGGTGGCGAACGTCGCGCCCGCGGCAGCGACCCGCAGGTCCGCCGCGAGCACGAGTCCGAGCCCGGCACCCACACAGGCGCCCTCGACGGCGGCGACCACGGGCACCCGTAGCGCCCGGATCGCCGTGATCAGCGGGTTGTAGTGCGCGCGTACGGTGGCGAATGCCGTTTCGGCACCGTCGGTCAGGGCCGTCGCGTGTTCGGCGAGGTCCTGGCCGACGCAGAACGCCTTCTCGCTGCCCGTGATCAGTACGGCTCGGGCGGTGCCGTCGTCGCCGGCCTGCTTCACGGCGGCCAGCAGTTCGCGCTTGACCCGCATGTCCAGTACGGGGCACAGCAGTTCGACGACGGCCACGTCGTCCTGGCGGTGGTACGCGGCGCCGGTCGCGTTCACGGCCATGTGTAGAACCCCTTGCCGCTCTTGCGGCCCAGCTCGCCGCGGGCGACCTTCTCCCGCAGCAGGCGTGGCGGGGCGAACCGGTCGCCGAGAGTGGCGTGCAGGTACTCGGCGATCGCGAGGCGTACGTCGAGACCGACGATGTCCGTCAGTCGCAGCGGTCCCATCGGGTGCTTGTAGCCGAGTGTCATCGCGTCGTCGATGGCCTCGGGTGCGGCGACGCCCTCTTCGACCATGCGGATCGCTTCGAGGCCCAGGGCCACGCCGAGGCGGCTGGAGGCGAATCCGGGCGAGTCCCTGACGACGACGTCCCTTTTGCCGAGCGCTTGCACGAAGGACAGCGCGGTGTCGAGCGTGACCGGATCGGTGGCCGGGGCGGTGACCAGCTCGACCAGGGCCGAGGCCGGGACGGGGTTGAAGAAGTGCATGCCCAGGAAGCGTCCGGGGGCTTGCAGGGCCGCGGCCAGTTCGGTGACCGACAGGGAGCTGGTGTTGGTGGCGATGAGGGTGCGCGGTCCGACGGCCTTCTCGGCCTCGCCGAGCATCGTGGCCTTGAGCCCGGCGTCCTCGAAGACCGCCTCGACCACGAGTGCACAGTCGTGCGGGAGTTCCGCGATCGATCCCGCCGCTGTGATGCGGGCCGCGACCGTCTCGGCCGGTTCGGGAAGCAGTCCCCGCTCGGCGGCCCGCCGCAGCGACGCGGCGACGCGCTCGACGGCGAGGCGCGCGGCCTGCTCTCCGTCCTCGACCAGCGTGACGGACGACCCTGCCGTGGCGAAGGACTGGGCGATGCCGCCGCCCATCCGTCCTCCGCCGATGACTCCGACGCGCGCGGGCACGGACGTGCTCATGCGCGACCACCTCCTGTGCTTCTGTCGAGGAAACGGGTCATCCGGTCCTTTTTGTCCGCGCCTTCGAACAGCACGGCCTGCGCCAGGTCGTCGGCGACCGGGTGGGCGCCGGGGTGGTCCACGACGAGCTTGGTCAGCCGCAGCGCCGTGGCCGAGGAGCGCGCCATCGTGTCGAGTACGGCGTGCCCGGCGTCCATCAGCCGGTCGGCGGGAACCACGTCCATGACCAGACCGCAGGCGAGCGCCGCCTGCGCGTCCAGCCGGCGTCCGGCCAGCAGCACCTGCTTGGCCACGGACGCGCCGACCAGTTGGGGAAGCCGCCAGCACGCCCCGGCCGCGGCCAGGATGCCCAGGCCCGGTTCGGGGTTGCCGAACATCGCGTCGGGTGCGGCGATCCGCAGGTCGCAGGCGTACGCCAGTTCCGCTCCGCCGCCCAGCGCCCAGCCGTCCACCGCGGCCAGGGTGGGCAGCGGCAGGCGGTGCACTCGCTCGAAGAGTCGGCTGTTGATGCCCCGCAGCGCTTCGTCGCGGCCCCGCTCGCGCAGTTCCGCGATGTCCGCGCCGGCGGCGAAGACTCCGCCGTGGCCGGTCAGCAGCAGCATGCGCGGACTGCGTTCCAGCAGGTCGCACACCTGGTGCAGTTCGGCGATCATCGCCGCGTCGAGGGCGTTTCGGGCTTCGGGGCGGTACAGGGTGACCACCACGCGGTCGTCGTGCTCGACGATGTCGAGCGTGCGGGCTCGGGAGGTCGTCTCCACGGTGCTCACACCCTCTCCACGAGCATCGCGACGCCCTGTCCGACGCCCACGCACAGAGTGGCCAGTCCGCGCCGGGCGTTCGCCCGTTCCAGCCGGCCGACCAGGGTGAGCAGGATCCGGGCACCGGAGCAGCCCAGCGGGTGGCCGAGGGCGATCGCGCCGCCGTCGGCGTTGACGGTGTGCTCGTCGAGCTTCAGACGGCGTGTCACCGCGAGGGCCTGTGCGGCGAACGCCTCGTTGAGTTCCACTGCGTCGAGATCGCCGGTCTGCCAGCCCGCCCGGGCCAGCGCCTTCTCGGTCGCCGGTACGGGGCCGAGCCCCATCAGGTGCGGCTCCACGCCGGCCGACGCGGAGGTGACGATGCGTGCCCGGGGCGTCAGGCCGTAGCGTTCGACAGCCCGTCCGCCGGCGATCACCAGGGCGGTGGCGCCGTCCGACAGCGGGGAGGAGTTCCCGGCCGTCACGATGCCGTCCGGGCGGAAGACCGTGCGCAGAGCGGCCAGTCGCTCCGGGCTGGTGGACGCGCGCGGGCCTTCGTCGGTGTCGACGAGCGTGGTACTGCCCTTGGGTCCGGTCACCTCCACCGGGACGATCTCGCGGGCGAAGTGGCCTGCCTCCCGGGCGGCGAGGGCCCGCCGGTGGCTGCGGAAGGCGAACGCGTCGGCGTCGGCACGGCCGATGCCGTCCAGTGCGGCGACTTCCTCGGCCGTCTCCCCCATGGACAGGGTGTCCTGCGGAGCGAACCGCGGGTTGGTGAAACGCCATCCGATGGCGGTGTCCGCGGTTTCGCCCGGCCTGGCCCACGGGGCGCCGGGTTTGGCCATGACCCAGGGCGCGCGGGTCATGGACTCCACGCCGCCCGCGACGACCACGTCGGCTTCGCCGGAACGGATCGTGTGGGCGGCGGAGGCGACGGCGGTGAGCCCCGAGGCGCAGAGCCGGTTGACGGTGTAGCCGGGCACGGTGTGCGGCAGGCCCGCGAGCAGGACGGCCATCCGGGCCACATCGCGGTTGTCCTCGCCGGCCTGGTTGGCCGCGCCGAGGATCACCTCGTCCACCTGCTCGGCGGGTATGCCGGCCCGGCGTACCGCCTCGCCGACCACCAGGGCCGCGAGGTCGTCCGGCCGGACGGAGGCCAGGGCTCCGCCGTAGCGGCCCTGGGGGGTGCGGGCTCCGTCGACGATGAAGATGTCGTCAGTCACGGCGGCCTGCCTCGGCCGTGCCCGGGCGACGGGACTGCAGGACGTCGAAGCGGCCGGTGACGAAGGCCGCGTCGGCGAGGGCGGCGGTGGCGGCGGGATTGGCGGCGGAGCCGTGGAAGTCCGCGAAGGCCGCTGTCTGGTTGACGAAGACGGCGCCGGTGAGGTTCTCCGACAGTTGTACGCCGACGTCGAGCGCCGCGCGTTCCATGGCCGCGAGCACCCGCTCGTCGGTGGAGTGGACGGCGGCGGTGACTGCGCCGTGCGCGCCAACCGTCTCCCGGAAGATGTCCAGGGCGTGGGCCGTGTCGTCGACGCCGATGACGAACGAGACGGGCCCGAACCACTCGCGGGTGTAGGCGTCGCGCTCGCTCGCCTCCAGCCGTGCCACGAGCGGGGTGCGCAGGACCGCGCCCTCGTACTCGGGGTGCGCGCTCTCGGCCGACGGGTGGGCGGTGACGCCCACGGACGCCGCCCGCGTCAGCCGTTCCACGACATCCGCGTTGACGAGGGCCCCGAGCGTGCCGGCGGCGCGCGAAGGGTCGCCGAGCAGCTTGTCGAGCGCTGTTCCCAGGTCGGTGGCGAACTGGTCGGCGGTCTTCGTGCCGTCATCGGTCGGGAAACCGTCACGCGGGACGAGCAGGTTCTGCGGGGTGGTGCACATCTGGCCGCTGTAGAGGGAGAGGGAGAAGGCGAGGTTGCGCAGCAGGCCCTGGTAGTCGTCGGTGGAGTCGAGGACGACGGTGTTCAGTCCGGCCTTCTCGGTGTAGACGCTCGCCCGGGAGGCGTGCGCCTCCAGCCAGTCGCCGAATTCCGTGGACCCGGTGAAGTCCACGATCCGCACGCGCGGGTCGACGGCGAACCCGGCCGCGGTGCGGCCGTCCGCGGCCTCGGCGGCGAGCAGCGTCACGTTCGGGTCGAAGCCGGCCTCGGCCAGCACCTCTCGGGCGATCCGTACGGTGATGGCCAGCGGCAGCACGGCTCCCGGGTGCGGCTTGACGACAACCGGGTTGCCCGTGACGAGCGAGGCGAACAGGCCCGGATAGCCGTTCCAGGTCGGGAAGGTGTTGCAGGCGACGAGGAGGGCGGTGCCCCGGCCGACCGGGGTGAAGCGGCTCTCGATCACCACCTCACCGCCCTTGCGCTGCGGTTTGGCCCACCGTGCCGTAGCCGGTTGGCGCTTCTGCTCGGCCCAGGCGTGGGCGACGGCCTCCAGGCCGCGGTCCTGTGCGTGCGGTCCGCCCGCCTGGAAGGCCATGACGAACGGCTGGCCGGTGGTGTGGTGCACGGCGTGCGCGATCTCGTAGCTCGCCGCGTTCAGCCGCAGCAGGATTTCGGCGGCGACGCCCGCGCGGACGTCGGGCTCGGCGGCACGCCAGTCGGGAGCCGCGGTCGCGGCTGCGGACAGGGCCTCCTCGACGGTGACGGCTGGGTAGGTCACGCCGAGCGCCGGCCCGTACGGCGACACCTCGCCGGCGTCGGTCAGTTGCTCGCCCGGGTGGCCGGGGAGGACGAACGGGTTTCCCAGGTGCGCCCGGAAGGCCGCCTCGCCCTGTTCGGGTGCTTCGGTGCCGTAGACCTTGGTGCTCGGCGATTCCGGGAAGGCCGACCAGAATTCACGGCGCGTCGTCGCCTCCACGGCGCGTTCCAGCAGTTCCTGATGGCGAGTGAAGAAGTCGGGCGGTGTGGATGGGGGCATGCGTTCCACCTCTTGACAGGCGCCTGCGTCGCTTGATTGTTTGACTGCGCCGCACGCTAACCGAATGTTCGGTCGGGAGACAAGGTGGTACCTGACGTGACGCACGACACGCCTGACGTGACGGATTCCGTCCGCACGATGTTCGACGCCGACCAGGCCTCGAAGGGCCTGGGGATCGAACTCCTGAAGCACGGCGGCGGGGCGGCCGTGGTGCGCATGACGGTGACCGCCGCCATGGTCAACGGCCACGGGACCGCCCACGGCGGCTATCTGTTCCTGCTGGCCGACAGCGCGTTCGCCTGCGCCTGCAACGGCGAGGGCACCGTCACCGTCGCGGCCGGGGCCGGCATCGACTTCGTCGCACCGGCGCACGAGGGCGACGTGCTCGTCGCGACCGCCGAGGAGCGCGGCCGGTTCGGACGGAGCGGCCTCTACGACGTGGCTGTGCGGCGCGGCGACAAGGTGATCGCCGAGTTCCGCGGGCGCAGCCGCGGCATCCGAAACACGAGTACCGAGGAGTCCCGATGAGCAGGCCCACCACCCCCACTCCGCAGGACCGCCCACTGGGCGAGGCACTGCCTGCCGCGTCGCGTGACGCGGCGGAGCGGCTGGACCGCGAGGAGTTGCGGGCGCTCCAGCTGGAGCGACTGCGGACGACGCTGCGTCACGCGTACGACCACGTGGAGCTCTACCGCGTGAAGTTCGACGCGGCCGGGGTGAAGCCCGAGGACTGCCGCACACTGGAGGACCTGGCCCGGTTCCCGTTCACCACCAAGGCGGATCTGCGCGACACCTACCCGTTCGGCATGTTCGCCGTCCCCATGGACCGGGTGCGGCGCATCCATGCCTCCAGTGGCAGCACCGGCCGGCCCACCGTCGTCGGGTACACGGAGAACGACCTGTCCGTCTGGGCCGATGTCGTGGCCCGCTCGATCCGCGCCGCCGGCGGACGGCCCGGCCACAAGGTCCACATCGCCTACGGCTACGGCCTGTTCACCGGGGGCCTCGGCGCGCACTACGGCGCCGAGCGGGCCGGCTGCACCGTCATCCCCGCCTCCGGCGGCATGACCGCGCGCCAGGTACAGATCATCCAGGACTTCCGGCCCGAGATCATCATGGTCACCCCCTCCTACATGCTCACCCTCCTCGACGAGTTCGAGCGCCAGGGCATCGACCCGCGCACCTCCTCGCTGAAGATCGGCATCTTCGGCGCGGAGCCGTGGACGGAGGCGATGCGCCGCGAGATGGAGGACCGCCTCGACCTCCACGCGGTGGACATCTACGGCCTCTCCGAGGTGATGGGCCCCGGCGTCGCCCAGGAGTGCGTGGAGACCAAGGACGGCCTGCATGTCTGGGAGGACCACTTCTACCCGGAGATCGTCGACCCGCTGGCCGACGACGTCCTGGCCGAGGGCGAGGCCGGTGAGCTGGTGTTCACCTCACTGACCAAGGAGGCGCTGCCGATCATCCGCTACCGGACGCGCGACCTCTCCCGGCTGCTGCCCGGCACGGCACGCCCTGCCTTCCGACGGATGGAGAAGATCACCGGGCGCAGCGACGACATGATCATCCTGCGGGGCGTGAACGTGTTCCCCAGCCAGATCGAGGAGATCGTGCTCGCCACCCCCGGCGTCGCCCCGCACTTCCAGGTGGAGCTCACCCGGCGCGGGCGGATGGACCACATGACCGTCCGAGTGGAGGCCCGTTCCACGAGCGGTTCCACGGAGCGCGACGACGCCGCGCAGGCCATCTCCCGGGCCGTGAAGGACGGCGTCGGGGTGAGCGTCGACGTACGCGTCGTCGATCCACAGACCCTGGAACGCTCGCTCGGCAAGATCCGGCGGATCAAGGACCTGCGCGAGAAGTGACTGCACCGCCGGCAACGCGGTCCGTCCGCCGGCGAGCCGCCCCCTCACCAGGGCGCCCCGACCCGCATCACCGCTCGGCGCCGGGCCCTTCGGGGCCGCCGGGCGGGTCCCACGGGGCGCCCTTGTCCGCGCGCCTCCTCGAACACCAGCCAGGTACGGCTCCCCCGGACCCCGGGAATCCCCTGGATGCTCTCCAGCACCACGTGGCGCAGCGCGGCGTTGTCGGGCGCGCGCACGAGGACCAGCACGTCGTAGTCACCGCCCATCAGGGCGAAGTGCTCCACGAACGGAATCTCCCGCAACCGCGCGGACACCGTGCGCCAGGCCGTCTGGTCGATCGTCACCGTGACGTACGCCGTGGTGCCCAGGCCGGCCCTGGCGGGATCCAGCTGGACGGTGAAGCCAGTGATCAGCCCCTCGTCCGTCATCCGGGCGATCCGCGTGTAGGCGTTGGCACGGGAGATGTGCGCCTTGTCGGCCAGGGCGCGGACCGAGATGCGCCCGTCACGCCGCAGTTCGGCGAGGATCGCCCGGTCTATCGGGTCGAGGTGGTCGGCAAAACGTCCTGCGGTGCGGGTCCCGGCGGTCTCTTCCATTGACACATCTCCTCGACTGTCGCGCGATACCGGCATTCTGCCGCCGCACGATCGCCGCCACCGCCGAGGTGAACCCGGCCCTGGTCATCCACTACTTCGGCAGCAAGTGCGGCCTGTTGGCCGCGACCCTGCGGCTCCCCCTGCACCTGCGCGACCAGGTCTCCGCGCTGGTGCGTTCCGACCCGGGCGACATGGGCGAGCGCGTGGTCCGGCTCTTCCTCGGAACGTGGCAGTACCCTGTCACCCGCGCCCCGCTCATGGCGATGGTCCGCTCCATCTTCTCGGACCAGGACGCCGCCGACGCGCTCGGCCAGTTCCTGTCCACGCACATGCTCGGCCCCATCATGGCCGCCTCCGACCGCGACCAGCCCGAACTGCGCGTCTCCCTGGTCGCGAGCCACCTGTCAGGCCTGGCCATCGGCCGCCACCTCCTGGGCGTCGCCCCGCTGGCCCGCGCCGACGTCGACCACCTCGTCGCCTGCACCGCACCCGTCGTTCAGCACTATCTGACCGGAGACCTCCCGGCTGTGCGGCATCGCTGACGGCAACGCGCCCGCCCGGCTGAGCAGTCAGCCAGGCGGGCGTCGATGCCGCGCGGCGAGTTCTCCGCCCCTCGCGGTGTGGATCCGTGCCTCCACCGCGCCCGGTTGCTCGACCGCCGCGGCGTCGGTCAGAGCGAGGACGCGTACGGCCTCCCGCGTACGCAGGGCGGCGAGCGCGGCGGTGACCACGTCCGGCGGGGACATCCCGCCGCTCTCCTCTCCACCATCCCCGCGGAGTCCGCTCGGCCGGGCGGTCTCGCGGCAGTGAGCCGTTCAGACGGTGATGGTCTTGTACTCGATGTACTGCTGGAGGCCGGCAGCCCCGTACTCGCGACCGATGCCGCTGGCCTTGAAGCCTCCGAACGGACCGTCGAAGCCGACGGACGCGCCGTTGACGGTCACGGTCCCGGTGCGGATCCGGCGCGCCACGGCCAGGGCGCGGGCCTCGTCGGAGGACCACACGCCGCCGGAGAGGCCGTACTCGGAGTCGTTGGCGATGCGTACGGCGTCGTCCTCGTCGTCGTAGGCGATGACGACCAGGACGGGGCCGAAGATCTCCTCCTGCGCGATCCGCATCGAGTTGTCGACGTCGGCGAACAGTGTCGGGGTGACGTAGTTGCCCCCTTCCAGGCCCTCGGGGACCTGTGGGCCTCCGGTCACCAGGCGGGCGCCCTCCTCGATGCCGAGCGCGATGTAGTCGCGCACCCGCTGCTGCTGGTCCCGGCGGATCATCGGGCCGATGAAGGTGTCCGGTGCCTCGGGGTCACCCACCTTCAGGGACTCCACGAGCTCCTTCAGCGCGCCCACGATCTCCTCATGACGGGAGCGCGGGACGAGGATGCGGGTCTGGGCGATGCAGGACTCGCCGTTGTTGAGCAGCGCGCCGAACTTCAGCCCTTGGACCGCCTCGGCCACGTCGGCGTCCGGAAGGATGACCGCCGCCGACTTGCCGCCCAGCTCCAGGCTGACCCGCTTCAGCTGTTCACCCGCGATCGAGGCGATCCGGCGTCCCGCCCGCGTCGATCCGGTGAACGCGATCTTGTCGACTCCCGGGTGCGACACCAGGTATTCACTGGTCTCCCTGTCCGCCGGCAGGACGCTGATCACGCCCTCCGGCAGACCGGCCCGCTCCAGCAGTTCCGCCAGCAGCCCCATGCTCAGCGAGTTCTCCGGCGAGACCTTCAGCACCACGGAGTTGCCCGCCAGCAGAGCCGGAATGATCTTCGCCGTCGCCGACGAGAACGGTGAGTTCCACGGAATGACCGCGGCCACCACACCCACCGCCTCCCGGCGCACCACGCTGCGCACCGGCGAAGCCGGGTCGGAGGGCTCCAGCGTCTCCTCCCATCCGAACGCCTCCGCCGCCTTGAGGTACGCGTTCGCCTGCCGGGTGAGGCCCGGCTGACCGGCCAGCGTGAACCACGTCGCGGATCCGTTCTCCGCCGAGATCAGCGCGGCGATCCTCTTCGCGCTCGCTTCACGCAGGGCGTTGAACTCGCGTAGTACGGCGATCCGTTCAGCAGGAGCCGTCCCCTGCCACACCCCTGCGTCGAACGCTGCGCGCGCCGCCGCCACCGCCCGGTCCACATCGGCGGGAAGGGCCTGCGCCGCACGGCCGATCACGGTCCGGTCGTGCGGGGAGCGGATCTCCCGCAGCCCCGCGTCGCTCGGATCCGTCCAGGAACCGCCGATGAAGAGCCGGTCGTAGGTGATCATTCGCTCCCACCTCCATGGGGTCATTTAACTGTCTCATGAATGTAGCACTTCACTCGACTGGTGACACACGCGTGCGCTGTCCGGTGCACCGCGCGCGGCCTTTCCCGCCGCACCGGGCACGTGACATCGGGAGTCCCCATGTCGCAGGGCACTCGTATGCGCGGGGGCGTGGCCCTCACGGCTCTCGGCGGGACACGGAGCCGGAAAGCATTACCGGAGCCGGAGGCACCGCGGAGGAGAGGGCCCATGACTCGCTGTGGACAGGTGGCCGCGTACTCGCCCCTGCCGTGCTGAGCACGCCCCACCCCGGAGAACGAGGTGGGCGCTCGGGCCGCATCATCGGCCCGGTGGCCTCACGCACTCCTCGCGGCGTTCACACCCCGGGCCTTTGCCCGCACCGGAGGAGGGCTCGTCGGCCGGCCGCCGACGCCGTGCCGCTGACGCACCTCATGGACATGTGGGGGCGCCGGCGTGCCGGAGGCCGATCAAGAACGAATCGGCCCGGCTCACCGGAGAGCGGGCGGGGTGACGGGCCGTACGCGGGTGCGCTCGCGTGCGTCAGGTACTTCCGAGCCCCCGCACCAGTGTGTCGACGACGAGGTCGGCCGCCCGGGCGGCCGACAGGTCCGGCAGTTGGCGCGACGCCAGGTGCATCAACTGGGGCAGCAGAGCTCCGGCCCACCCCGCCGGTGCGTCGGGGCGGAGCAGGCCCTCGTCGGTGGCGCGGCGGAGGAAGGCGTCGACCTCCAGGATCGACGCGTCCCGCCGGGCGCGGACCTCGTCGTCGGCGAGCATACGGGCCAGGTCCACGGGCCAGGTCCGGTTCACGCCGATGATGTTCTCGACGTACCGGTGCAGTGCCACAGCTACCGGGGCCTCACGCAGCCGCGCGTCCTCGATGGCCCGCTCGATGGCCTCCAGCCTGGCCTTGTAGACAGCCGCGAGGAGTTCCTCGCGGGAGGCGAACCGCCGGTAGACCGTGCGCCGGTCCACCCCGGCCTCGGCGGCGATGCTCGCGATACTGGCGCCCGGATCGGCGGCCAGCATGCGTGCCCCTGTAGTCAGGACCGCTTCCACGTTGCGTACGGCGTCGGCTCTCACACCCGGAGTTTACCCTCGCACGAGGAGCCTGTGCCGGTATGTGTCTCAGCTCAGGCGAGCATCCAGCCATGGACGCCCCATCCCGGTGGCGGACGGCCGAGCCGCCGGGGTCGGCCCGAATCCGGCGGCTTCTCCACGCGAAGGCGGTTCACAGGGTCGAGCGCCGTGACGCGGGGCCCGCCTGTCCGCACACCAGAACGGTGCCGTCCGCCGTACCCGGCGCCCCCGTCCGCCATGCCCGGCACGCCCGTATGCAATGGCCGGTGGGGAGGACGTGACCTTCCGCGAGGCCGGGCCGATCCTCGCCACGCCGTCGCACCCGGTCGGCGCCGTGTCCTCTCTGTGCTCCTCAAGAAGTACGAGACTGCCCTCGTCGACGCCCACCGGCCCGGCGGGACTTCGCCCTGTCCGCAACACCGCTCGGTGCGGCTTGCGCGCGTCACCCCGTGGGCCGCAGGCCGATCCGACGCCCCGCCGCCCGGTTCCGCTACCAGCCTGCCTTCACCCCGGTGTAGGCGGTACGGCAGTCGGCGTTCGTGGCCTCCGCGGCCAGCTTCTCCATGGAGGCCTTCCAGACCTTCTTGGCCAGCTTCTCCAGCTCCCGCGTCGCGGCGGGCACATTGGGGGCGTACTTCTTGATCGTGGCGATGGAGGACTTGGCGAACTTGCTGCACACGGGCCCGGCCGCGTTCCGGTAGCGGGTGTCCAGGTCCGTCGCGACCGCCTGACCGTTCTGCGTCGCCCAGGTGTTCCAGGCCGCGCACGCCGTCTCGGTGAGGACCGCCTGGTCGCTCTCGCTCAGCCCCAGGACCTCGGCCAGCATCGTGTTCTGCACCTTGTCGGGGACCGTGAAGTCGACCACGGGGAACTTGTCGAAGGTTTCGAGCAGCGCCTCCTGACAGGCCGGGGGCACCGGGGCGGCCTGTGCGGGCGAGGGGACGGCCAGGGCGGAGGCCGACAGGAGGGCGGCGGTGAGGACGCTGCGCCGGAGGGTGCGCGAAAGGGTCATGGAGTGGTGCTCCTTGCACGAAGAACGTGGCGGTCCGGGCACCGCGTCAGCGCCCGCGGCTGGAGAACGATCAATGGCTTCCCTTGGTCACGGCCGTTGCGGGCGGGGCCTCTTGGGCACCCTCGGCCGCAACGGGCCGGGAGGGAGCCGGAACCCGGCGCTTGCGTTCCCGTGGCAGCGCGTTGCGGGTGCGCCGCCGGAAGACCAGGAATCCGGCGGCCGCCGCGCCGGTGAGCCAGAGGACCTGGATCACGAGGCCCTCGCGCACCGACGCGTCGGAGAAGGCCGCGGACATGCTCGCCTGCACGGCCCCGTACGTCGGCAGGAGGCACACGACGGTGCTGTCCGATCCGGAGCTGGAGAGGGGGTTCTGCAGGGCGACGTCGAGGATGCTGATCATCAGGATGGCGAACATGCCCTCCACCTCGCGGCGGAGAACCGATCCGAGGACCACGCCGAACGCGCCGTAGGTGAGGGCGGCGCAGAACAGCGCGGCGGCCAGCATGAGGGGCTGCCGGGGGGCCCAAGCGAAGCCGGCGGCGACCGTCGCGTACGCGGCGACGGCGGCGCAGACCAGCGTGAGCGCGGAGAGCTTGGCGAGGACGAGGTGATATCTCGGGTATCCCGCCATGGCCAGGCGGCGGTCGAACGCCCCGCCCGTGAAGGTGGCGGCGAACATCATGAACCCGGCGATCAGCGTGACCGCGTTCAGCGCACCGGTGATCTGGGTGAGGTGGTTCCCCGGAGGGGACAGAATCTCTCCCGTCGCACGCAGCCGGAACGGTGCGCGTTTGTCAGGGATGGTCACGTAGGCGAGCCCGATCCACACGGGGATGTACGCGACCACCAGCAGCATCGCGAACCTGTTGCGGGCATGCCCGATCAGCGCGTACCGGGACGCCGTGGTGAAGAGGGACCAGTGCTGCCTCATGCCGTCGCCCCCGCACGCGGTTCCTGAAGGGTGAGGCGCCCGCCGTGCAGGCGCCACAGCACGTCCAGCCGGTCGATGTCGTACGCGAGATGCGAGACGACGAGCACCGAACGTCCGGCGTCGCGCAGACTCGTCGCCAGCTCCCAGAAGCGCAGGTACGTCTCCCAGTCGAACCCCTGGTAGGGCTCGTCCAGGAGCAGTACGTCCGGATCGTGCATGAGCGCCAGGGTCAGATTCAGCTTCTGCCGTGAGCCCCCGCTGAGCTGGCCGGCGCGCCGGTCGAGGTACTCCGTGAAGGCGAGGGTCTCCATCACTTCTCCGGCCCGCCGCAGGTCCGGGAGCCCGAACGCGCTCCGGAAGAAGTCGAGATGCTGGCGGACGGTGAACGAGTCGTCCAGCACCACGGACTGCGGGCAGTAGCCGAACCTGCCGGCGTGGTGCACCGTTCCCCGGTCCGGCCTGAGTTCACCGGCGAGGGCCTTCAGCAGAGTCGTCTTGCCGGCGCCGTTCTCCCCGACGATCCCGGCGAGGGTGCCGGGCCTCAGCCGAAGGTCGACGCCCCGGAGAACGGCGTGCTGCCGGTAGGAGTGGTGCACATCTCTGACGTCCATCGCGCTGCTCCGTCGTGCCAGGTCTTCCCGATGGCCGCGGAACCGGTCCGCGTCGTCCAGTCGGCGGGTTCGTCCGGCCGGCCACCTCGACGGCTCGACCGGTCCGCGCATGGTCAACGAGCCGACCCCGCACCGGAAACGGCACCGGGGGCGCGTCGGCGTGAACTACGAGCTCACGCGGGCGCCCGAGCTCTCCTCCAGTTCCCCCACGGCCTGCTCCCAGAGTTCCGGCAGCAGTTCACCCGACGGGAGGGCGCGGTCGGCGACGAACGACACCTCGGCCCAGTCCCCGAAGAACGACAGCCCCACCCCGAAGAGGTGCCCGGGTACGAGCAGGGGCAGCAGGGCGGTGCCCGTCACCTGCGTCTCCCCCAGGGTCCCCTGGTCCGCGAGCGGCATGGACGTGGCCATGGCGTTGGTGACGCGCGGGGAGAGCACCCTTCGCATGTACCAGTCGGTGGGGCGTCCCGGCATGCAGCGGACCAGGTCCTGAATGGCCTGCCTCCACGCCTCGCCCCGCAGCTTCCGGGTCGCCGTCATGACGTGGTCCAGTCGCCGCAGGGACTCCGCGCCGTCCTGGGACCCCTCCGTGCGCCGTGGAGCGATCCGCACGGGCAGCTCCAGCGGCAGGGCGAAGCACCGGTTCCCCCATGTCTGATCCTCGTCGGTGCGGCGCGCGTCAACGGGCAGCACGGCTGTCACCCGTGGGAGCGGTACGCCGGAGCGGTCCGACCAGACCGACAACGCCCCTGCGAGTGCGGCGAGATGTACGTCATGGGCCGAGCCGCCGCGCGGCGCACCGATCCGGCGGAGAGTGTCCACCGGTACGCGTCCCCGCCACAGCCGTCGCTCCCCCGAGGGCACGAACGCGGCGCCGGGACGGTACCGGCGGACCACGAGGGAGCCGGCGACGAACTTCGTGGCCAGCCCGACGGCCGCGCCCACGCGCCGTGGCACCCCGGCCCCGCCACCGTCCGGCGCCGGGCGGGCGGAGAGTTCACCCCCGCCCAGCATCGTCCGGAAGGTCACGGCGGCGGCCGAACCGTCCTGGCAGGCGTGGCGGAATCGGTAGCACACGGCGTACGCGTCGGGCGCGTGGCCGTGCACCAGCCAGACACCCCAGTACGCGCCGGGCGCGAACGGGGCGTTGAGGGCGGTCTGCAGGGCGGCGTCCCACCCGTCGGGGCCGTCGGCCACCACCTCGTGGACGTGCCGGTCTACCGCGAAGTCCGCGTCCGGCTGCCACCGGAGCCGTCGGCCGCCCTCGACCCGGCTGGTGAGCAGGGGCAGTTCACCCAGGCGGAAGCCCACATACGCGCGGAGGTCCGCCAGGGCCGGGGCCGGTCCGCTGAGGTACGCGACGCCGCCGGCGTCCCAACGGACGTCGGGCCGACGGCGTTCCAGGTTGAGGAAGGCACGGTCGACGGAGTGGGTCGGGTGGCGGGGAGAGGGAACGGGCCGGCCGGGCCGGACGGACGTGTCCGACGGGAGGGGCCGGGTGGACCGGGCGGACTGATCGGAGACGGGCATGGGGCAGGGCTCCTATTCGTGCCAACAGCGAGCGGGCCGACGGGATGAGGGACGGGCGGGGCGTGGCGGACCGGCCGGCCCAACAGCGAGCGGGCCGAAGGGAAGAGGACGGGCGGAGCGTTGTGGACCGGCTCGCAGGCCGAGCACCGCACCGGACGCCCCGGCCGCGCCCGCCCGACCATCCAGGATGACCACCGACCACGGCGGTGCCGTCCGGCGCCGGACGGCCACTCCCACCCCCAGCGGCCCCGTTCCCACCCGTCGCGGTGGACCGCCGTATCCGCCGTCGGGCTCACGGAGCGCCCGTACACCGTGGGGTGACTGACCCGATGCCGCCCGGAGCCCGCAGCCGGCGGCACGGGCGCGCTCGGGGGGGCCTTCCCGGAGCGCCGCCCGCAAGATCCCTCGAAGGAGGGACGGGGCTCCGCGCGCCTCCGCTCCGCCGCGTCACTCCCGTTCGTTCCGGGCGCCCGGCCTGCGGCGGGATGCCTCCGTTCGGCGCGGGTCACACCCGCCGCGACGCGGCGTACTTCGTTCGGGTGAGCAGATCGAATCGGAGGTCCCGACCTGCTCACCGTCTGACATCGTGTGCCGTGCGCCGGAGATCATCGGGCCCAGGGGGATCCGAGAACTTCTCGGCGAGGCTGGGGCGTCGGGGGGCCGACGAGCACGCGCCGCATCGGCACGGCCGGACGGGTCGAGCCGCGCGCACCACGTCCGCCGGATGACGATCCGCGCCGTGGGACGGCGCGTGGCGCCCCGTTCCGCGGCTCCCGGTCACCGCAGCGACGGCGACCGTCCCTCCGCACCCGGTCGCGGGTCCGTCCCTTTCGAAGCTTTGGAGTCATGGTCGTGCACGTCGCCCTCACCGGTGCCACCGGATTTCTCGGACTGCGCCTGTTGCGTCGCCTGCTCGACACGAACCGGTCGCTCACGGTCCTGGCCCACGCGGGATCGGGGGACGCTCTGCGCCGCATCATCAGGTTCTTCGAACTGACAGGCGCCACAGAGGCGTTCGTCGCCGATCTCCCCAGCCGGTTGCGAGTGGTGGAGACCGACCTCGCACAGCCCCGGCTGGGACTCCCCGCGCGGGCGTTCCAGGAGCTCGCCGACAGCATCGGTACGATCTGGCACAGCGCGGGCAGCATCCACCTGGAGGGGGACCTCCCCGAACTGCGCCGGATCAACGTCGAGGGGACCCGGCACCTGCTGGAGCTGGCCACCGCCGGCCGCGGTCGCCCCGTGCTCCACCACGTGAGCACCGCATTCGTGGCCGGAGCACGGCGCGAAGGAGTGGCGTACGAGGACGAGCTGGACGATGCCTGGGGTTTCGAGAACGCCTACGAACGCTCCAAGTACGAGGCGGAGCTGCTCGTCCACGCGTGGTCCAGGGAGCACGGCCGCCCGGCCCTGGTCATGCGGCCGAGCATCCTGGTCTCCGACGTGCCGCCGCACCCCGAACTGCCCGCGCATCCCCTGCTGGTCGTCGAGCGGATCCTGCGTGACGCACGAGGCGCCGCGGGTGCCCGGGACCCCGGCCGGCCGCGCGTCCGCACGGTGGGGCACCCGCACGGCCACCTGAACCTGTTGCAGGTGGAGCACGCGGCCGAGGTCATGGTGCGGCTGGCCGCCCGGAGACCCTCGGGCGGAGTCGACACGTACCACGTCGTCCATGACCGCGACGTGCCCGTACCCACCGTCGTGACCTTGCTCGAACAGCTGGTCCCGCTCTCCCTCGAGCTGGTCGCCGTCAAGCCGGAAGCCCCGTCCGCGCTGGAGGCACTGCTGGATTTCTATCCGGGCATGACGGCCTACCTCGCCCACCGGCGGCGGTTCGACGCCACCCGGGTCAGGTCGCTGCTGGGGCACTCGGGCGCGTCCGCCCCCGTGGACCTCGACTACCTCTGGTCCGGTCTGGCCCCGCCCGGCCGGGCCCGCACCGGCTCGCCGGACGCACCCGCCGCCTTCTCGTCCCCGCGTCACGCCTGACCAGCAGACGTCCTCTCCCGTTGGAGCCTCTCCGTGTCCGTCCTCGCAGCTCCCGGCTCCCCTGCCGCGTCCCCGCCGGTCTTCTCCCCCGAAGGGATCGCGGCCTGTGCCCGGCGGATCCGGGAACCCGTCCACGTGGTCAGCGGACCGGACGGCCGCGATCTGGGGCTCGCGACGGGGCCCGTACCGGGCGGACCGGTGCTCGGTACGCTGCCGCCGCTGTATCCGGAGTGGCTCGGCGGCCGCACCTTCTGCGAGGCACACGGCGTCCGCTTCCCCTATGTCGCGGGTGAGATGGCGAACGGCATCGCGACCACGGGGATGGTGACGGCGATGGCCCGGGCGGACATGCTCGGCTTCTTCGGCGCGGGCGGTCTGGCGTACCCCGACGTGGAGCGGGCCGTGCACACGCTGGTCCAGGTACTGGGAGCGCGCCCGAACTGGGGCGTGAACCTGATCCACTCACCGTCCGAACCGGAGCTGGAGTGGCGCGTCGCCGAGCTGCTGCTGCGCCGCGGTGTCCCCCGGATCTCCGCGTCGGCGTTCATGGAACTGACCCCGGCGGTCGTGCTGTGCGCGGCCCGGGGGCTGCGCCGGGGCGCGGACGGCGGCATCGTCCGGGGTACGAGGGTGCTCGCCAAGGTCTCCCGGCCCGAGGTGGCCGAGAGATTCCTCTCCCCCGCCCCGGCCGCACTGCTGAGCTCCCTCGTCGACCGGGGCGAACTGAGCCGGGAGGAGGCGGAGCTGGCGGCACGGGTGCCGGTGGCCGAGGACATCACCGTGGAGGCGGACAGCGGCGGGCACACCGACAACCGTCCGCTGTCGGCCCTGCTACCGAGGATCGCCCTGCTGCGCGACGTCCTGTGCAGGCGGTTCGGCTACCCCCGGCCGGTCCGCATCGGGGCGGCCGGCGGTCTCGGCACACCGGATGCGGTGGCCGCCGCGTTCGCTCTCGGTGCGTCGTACGTGATCGTCGGGTCGGTGAACCAGACGGCTGTCGAGGCCGGCCTGTCCGACGAGGCCAAGTCGATGCTCTGCGAGGCGGACATCGCGGATGTCGCCATGGCGCCGGCGGCCGACATGTTCGAGCTCGGTGTGAAGCTGCAGGTTCTCTCCCGGGGAACGATGTTCGCCCAGCGGGCCGGGCGGCTCCACGCGGCGTACCGGACGCACGGCTCGCTCGATGAGATCCCGTCCGCGCTGCGCGTCCCGATCGAGCGTGATGTGCTGCGCGCACCGTTCGGCGAGATCTGGCAGCGGACCCGCGCCTTCTGGGAGGAGCGCGATCCCGCCGAGATCTCCCGTGCGGAGGCCGACCCGAAGCACCGCATGGCACTGGTCTTCCGCTGGTACCTGGGCGGTTCGAGCCGGTGGGCGATTACCGGGGACGGGTCACGGCGCGCCGACTACCAGATCTGGTGCGGTCCGGCGATGGGTGCGTTCAACCGGTGGGTCGAGGGCACCTTCCTGGCCGAACCCGCGAACCGGTCGGTGGTGCAGATCGCGCTCAACCTGCTCGAAGGGGCCGCCGTACTGACCCGGGCTCACCAACTGCGCACCTACGGCGTCCCGTTGGCGCCCGAGGCCTTCACCTACACGCCGCGGGAGCTGGCGTGAGCGCGTCCGGCGCACCTGAGGCGCCCACGACGGCAGCCCCACTCGGAGGAGAGCCCGTGCACGAGTCCCCGTCCCACCGTATCCCCGTCGCCGTGGTCGGCGTGGGCGCAGTGGTGCCCGGCGCGACGGACGCGGCCGGCTACTGGCGGATCGTGACCGGCGGCCGGGACCTGATGACCGAGGTGCCCCCGTCCCGCTGGCGGGTGGAGGACCACTACGACCCTGACCCGGCCGCCCCCGACAAGACGTACGCCCGGCGGGGCGCCTTCCTGCCGGAGGTGGACTTCGAGCCGATGGCTTACGGGGTGCCGCCCGCCAACCTGCCGGCGACGGACACCTCCCAACTGCTCGCCCTGATGGTCGCCGACCAGGTGCTGGCGGACGCCGGCGGTCCGGCCGGGGTGGACCGGGAGCGGACCGGCGTCGTGCTCGGCGCGGCCGCCCTGGAACTCCTGCCGCACATGTACGGGCGCACCCAGCGCCCGCTGTGGCTCGCGGGCCTGCGGGAGAGCGGCCTCGCGGAGGCGGAGGCGCAGGCCGTGTGCGACCGCATCTCGGCCCGCTTCGAACCGTGGCGGGAATCCACCTTCCCCGGTCTGCTCGGAAACGTCGTCGCGGGCCGCATCGCCAACCGGTTCGATCTGCACGGCGTCAACCACACCACCGACGCCGCCTGTGCCAGTTCACTGGCCGCCCTGTCCACGGCCGTCGGTGAGCTGGCGCTCGGCCGGGCCGACCTGGTGATCAGCGGAGGCGTGGACACCGGGAACGACATCGGCATGTTCCTGTGCTTCTCCAAGACCCCCGCACTGTCCCCCAGCGGTGACTGCCGGCCGTTCTCGGCCTCGGCCGACGGCACCATGCTGGGCGAAGCGGTCGTCATGTACGCACTGAAGCGGTTGTCCGACGCGGAGCGCGACGGCGACCGGATCCACGCGGTGATCCGGGGAATCGGCACCTCGTCCGACGGCAGGAGCACGGCGATCTACGCCCCGCTGCCCGACGGCCAGGCGCGCGCCCTGCGACGCGCCTACGAGGAGGCGGGTTACGGACCGGAGACCGTGGAGCTGGTCGAGGCGCACGGCACGGGCACGAAGGCCGGGGACACCGCCGAACTCGCCGCCCTCGGGGAGGTGTTCGGAGCTTCGGGCCGTCCGGACGGGCAGTGGTGCGCGATCGGCTCGGTCAAGTCGCAGATCGGCCACACCAAGTGCGCGGCGGGCGCGGCCGGGCTGCTCAAGGCGGTCATGGCCCTGCACCACAAGGTGCTGCCGCCGACCGTCAAGGTCGACCGGCCGAATCCGGCGGCCGCCGCCCCCGACGGCCCGTTCTACGTCAACACTCAGACCCGCCCGTGGGTGCGGCCCGCCGGGCATCCGCGCCGGGCCTCGGTGTCGAGCTTCGGCTTCGGCGGCAGCAACTTCCACGTCACGCTGGAGGAGTACGTGCCCTCGGCGCAGGGACGGGCGGCCCTGCGCCACCGCTCGGCGCCGAGCGAGCTCGTCCTGTTCAGCGGCGCCTCCGTGTCGGATCTGGTGCCACCGCGGACGGACGACGGCCGTCCGCTGGCCGCCCTGGCACGCGAGAGCCACACCTCCTTCTCGTCCGCCGACCGGGTACGGCTGGCCGTCGTCGCCACCGACGGTGAGGACCTGCGGGAGAAGTACGCGCGGGCGGTCGCGTCGATCCGGCAGCGGCCCGGCACGGCATTCTCCACACCCACCGGTGTCCGGTACGCGTCCGGGGAGCCCGCCCCGGGCCGTATCGGCTTCCTGTTCCCGGGGCAGGGGTCCCAGTACGTCGGGATGGGGGCCGACCTCGCCATGCTGGCGCCGGCCGCCCAGGCCGCGTGGGACCGGCTCGGCGGCACCCGCTTCGGCGGACGGCCGCTGCACCGGGTGGTGTTCCCGCCGCCCGCCTTCACCGATGAGGAGCGCGCGGACCGGCGGGCCCTCCTGGACGCCACCGAGTGGGCGCAGCCCGCCCTCGCCGTGCACGCGCTCGCACTGCTGGAGGTGGTGCGGGAGCTGGGGCTGCGGCCGGACTGCGTGGCGGGCCACAGCTTCGGTGAGCTGGTGGCTCTGCACTGTGCGGGTGTGCTGGAAGCGGAGGCGCTGGTGGGTCTGGCCCGCCGCCGCGGTGAGCTGATGCGGGACGCGGCGGTCAGGCCGGGCGCGATGCTGGCCGTGGCGGCGGACCGCGCACACGTGGCGGAGGTGCTGGCCGCGGGCGGATTCGGCGAGATCTGGGCAGCGAACCACAACTCCCCGCGCCAGGTGGTTCTTTCGGGTTCCCAGGAGGCTGTCCGGCGCGCCGAGGAGGCGTTCGCGGCCGAGGGGGCGGGCACCCGCCGGCTGGCCACGTCGACGGCTTTCCACTGCCCGCTCGTCGCCTCGGCAGCCGAGCCGCTCGCCGCTCATCTCCGCACGGTGCCGCTCGCGGAGCCCAAAATCGAGGTCTACGGCAACGCCGACGCGGAACCGTATCCGTCCCACCCCGACGAGGTGCGCCACCGGATCGCCGGTCATCTCGCCTCACCGGTCCTCTTCCAGGACCAGATCGAGGCGATGTACACGGCGGGGGTCCGGACGTTCGTCGAAGTCGGCGCGGGCGCCGCGCTGACCGGTCTGGTCGGACAGATTCTCGGTGACCGCGAGCACGCGGCCGTTCCCTTGGACCGGCCGGGCCGGTCCGGGGCCAGCACCCTGCACACCGCGCTCGGCGAACTCGCCGTGCGCGGCGTGCCTCTCGATCTCGACAGCCTCTGGGCGCCGTACGGCACGCCCAAAGCCTCAGTGAAGGAACGCGAGCCCCGAATGACCGTGAAGATCAGCGGAGCCAACTACGGTCAGCTCCACCCGCCCCGCGCCGCACCCGGCGAACCGTCACCCGTGCCGGAGCACGGACCGTCGCCCGCACCGGAGCGCGGACCGGAAGGCCGGCCGGGGACCGCTCCCGCGCACGCGTCCGGCACGCCGACGGCCCCTCTGCCCGCACCGGAGCCCGCGCACGATCCGGCGGGCGCCCACGACGTCGTAGCGTCACCGGGGCCGGGGCCCGTCCGCGAGGCCGTCGCCCCCTACGCCGCCACGGCCGTCGGAGCCGACTGGTACGCGGCGGTCGAAAGCGTCCAGAGGCACACCGCGGAGGCACACGCGGCCTGCCAACGCATGCTGACGGACAGCCATGTGGCCTTTCTGCGGATGACCGAGACGACTCTGGCCGCGATGCTCGGAGTCCCCCACCCGGACGAGGTGCTCGACGCGGTGGCTCCCCCCGTGCCGCTGCCGCTGCCCCGGCCTTCGCCACCGGGGCACGCGCCGCTGTCCGTGGCCCCGGCTCCGGTCGCGAGCGGTGTCACGGCGGCCGCACCCGTTCCGCTCGCCGCTCCCGCAGGCCCCGCGTACGGCGGGCCGGAAGCAGCGCCTTCACCCGCGTCGGCTCCGGTTCCAGTTCCGGCTTCGGCTTCGGCTTCGGCTTCGGCTCCAGCTTCGGCTCCGGCTGATGATGTCGTGCCCCTTTCGCCGTCGGAGCTGGAGGAGTTGCTGCTCTCGGTGGTGGCCCGGCTCACCGGCTACCCCGGCGACATGCTCGACATGGACATGGAGCTTGAGGCGGACCTGGGGGTCGACTCCATCAAGCGCGTCGAGATCCTGTCGGCCGTGCGTCGTCAGGTGGGCGACCTGGGGGCGGGAGATGTCGGCCACCTCGGCAGGCTCCGCACGCTGCGCGAGATCGTCGACGCGCTCACCTCCGGGGACCCGGCACCGGGCCCTCAGGACGCGGTCGGCTCCGTACCGGATCCCCGCAGGGCTTCCGGGCCTTCCGGCGCCCGGCAGGACGCGGAGCTCACCGCCCGTCGTGCCGGGGCCGGTGCGACGGCGGTGCTGACGAGGCTGGTACCGCGCATGGTGGAGTCGCCGGCCTCCGGCCTGGCGACGGCCGGACTGCTGGACGGCCCGGTCGTGGTGACCGGTGAGGGCACCGACGGTTGCGGGCTGACCGGTCTCGTCGCCCGGAAGCTGACGGAACGCGGCGTGGACGCCGCCGCGTCGGCGGAGGTGCCCGAGGACGCATGCCGTGTCGTCCATCTCGGCGGGCTGACCTCGGGCGACGGGGCGCAGGAGGCGACGCAGGTCCACCGGTCGGCGTTCCGCGCGGCGCGTACGGTCGCGGCGCGAGCCGCCGCAGGAGGAGGTGCGCTGTTCGTGACCGTGCAGGACACCGGGGGCGACTTCGGGCTCGGTGGCCGTGCGTCCGGCCGGGCGTGGCTGGGCGGTGTCGCGGGACTGGCCAGGACTGCGGCCAAGGAGTGGCCGGACGCCTCGGTCCGGATCGTCGACTGCGAGCGGGGCGGCCGGGACGGCGAGGAGCTCGCCGAGGCGATCGTGCGGGAACTGCTCGAAGGCGGAGCCGACCTGGAGGTCGGACTCCGCGCGGACGGGACCCGCGCCCTCCTGCGGACGGTGCCCGGGGCGGTGACACCGGGCGGGACACGGCGGATCACCTCCGCGTCCGTGATCGTGGCCACCGGCGGCGCCCGTGGGGTGACCGCCGCCGCCCTGCTCGACCTGGCCAGGGCCCACCGTCCACGGATCGTCCTGGTGGGCAGGACCGACCCGGCCCCCGAACCCGCCGAACTGGCCTCGGCGTCCGACGAGCCGGCGCTCACCCGGCTGCTCGCGGAACGCTCCGCCAGAGACGCGGCGGACTCCTCGCCCGCCCGGATCGCGGCGCGGGCCAGGGAGATCCTGGCCGCACGGGAGGTACGCGCGACCCTGGCGGCCCTGGAGTCGGCGGGGTCCGCCGTCCGGTACGTCCAGGTCGACGCCCGGGACGCCGACGCCCTCGCCGCCGCCCTCCGCGCCGTACGCGACACGTGGGGGCCCGTCACCGGCATCGTGCACGGGGCGGGGGTCCTGGCCGACAAGCTGATCGCCGACAAGAGCGACGAGCAGGCCGAGCTGGTGATGTCCACCAAGGTGGACGGTCTGCGGGCCCTGCTGGCCGCTACGGCGGACGATCCCCTGGACACGATCTGCCTGTTCTCCTCGGTGGCCGCCGTGTTCGGCAACACCGGGCAGAGTGACTACGCCATGGCCAACGAGGTCCTCCACCAGGTCGCGTCGGCCGAGCAGGCCCGCCGCCCCGGCTGCCTGGTCCGGTGCATCGCCTGGGGCCCCTGGCAGGGCGGCATGGTCACGCCGGCCCTGGCCGCGCACTTCGGCCGGTCCGGGGTCCCGCTCATCCCTCTGGAACAGGGCGCGGCCGCGTTCACGGCCGAGCTGGACGGCACCGCCGGTGAGGCCCGCGTCGTCCTTGCGGCCGGGGACGACCCTGCGGCTCTCGCCCCGGTCGGCTGTCCGCCCCGGGCACAGATGCTGGTCCGCTCGGACACCCTGCCGCAGCTGGCCGACCATGCTCCCGCCGAGGCACCGGTGCTGCCCGTGGCACTGGTCCTGAACTGGTTCGCGAGCGCTGCGGCGGCCTGGCTGCCGGCCCCCGGGCCGCTCGTCCTGCGCGATCTGCGGGTGTACAGGACGTGCGCCCTGCCGGAACTGGCGGGTACGGGCCACCGGCTCACCCTGTCCGGCAGCCGGGGCGCACCCGGTTCGCCGTCGGCTCTGGAGGCGGAGTTGCGGGGCGAGGAGGGCCCGGCGCACTTCCGCGCCGTGCTGGACACCTGGAGCGGGGAGCCGGACCCGGCGGCGTGGGTCGCCCCGTCCGGCCCGAGGCCGCTCGGCCGGGCCGATGTGTACGACGGGAAGGTCCTCTTCCACGGTCCGCGGTTCCACGCCCTGCACACGGTGCACGGCGTCTGTGAGCAGGGCGCCGAGGCGGCCGTCGCGGGCGTGCGCACCCTGGACTGGCCGGACGCCCACTGGACGGTCGACCCGGCTGCCGTGGACGGCGCGCTCCAGCTCGCCCTGCTCTGGGGCGAGGCCGTACTCGGGGCGGCGACGCTGCCCATGGCCGTCGCCGAGTGCAGGGTGCACAGGCGCGGCACGTCGGACGGCACGGTGCGGTGTGTCGTACGGGGACGCAAGGCGCATGACACGGGGGCGCGCTGCGACGCGGCACTGATCGACGCCGACGGGGCCGTACGGCTCGAACTGATCGGTATCGAGCTCGTCCGCCGCCCCTCCTGACCCCGTCCCCCGGACTCCGCCCCGCCGTGAAGTGAGCACCCGTATGGATTTCGAACCGATCGCCGTCGTCGGCCGGGGCTGCGTGCTGCCCGGCGCGCTCGACCCGGACACGTTCTGGGAGAACATCGCCGCCTGCCGCACCACGGTGTCGGCAGCCCCGGAGGGTCGTTGGCGGTTGCCGCGCCGCTGGGCCATGGGCTCGGTGGACGACCACCTCGACCGCACCTGGACCGATGCCGGCGGTTACGTCGAGGGGTTCGAGTCCGTCTTCGACCCGGGCGGCTTCCGGATCCCTCCGGAGCGGATCGCCTCGCTGGACCCGCTCTTCCACTGGGTCCTGTACGGGGTGAGGCAGGCACTGACGGAGGCAGGCCGCGTGGGACCGCTGCCGCGCGGTGGCCTGGTGATGGGGAACCTCTCGTACCCCACGCAGGCCGGGGCGGCCTTCTCCGAACACGTCTGGCTGGCCGCGCAGCGGACCCCGCTCCGTGACGCCCTGCTGACGGGTGAACACCGGGCGCGCCCCGACGCGCGCAACCGGTTCTCCTCAGGGCTGCCCGCCCGGCTCGCGGCCCGTGCGCTCGGCCTCGGCGCGGGGGCGTGGGCGCTCGACGCGGCCTGCGCGTCCTCGTTGTACGCGATCAAGCTGGCGTGCGACCGGCTGCACGACGGCACGGCCGACCTGATGGTGGCCGGCGGGGTCAGCCGGCCCGATCCCCTCTATCTGCACGTGGGCTTCTGCGGCCTGTCCGCGACGAGCCGCACGGGGCGCAGCCGCCCCTTCCACCGGGACGCGGACGGGCTGGTGCACGGCGAGGGTGCGGGTTTCGTCGCCCTGATGCGGCTGTCCGAGGCCCGCGCCCGCGGCCTGCCCGTGTTCGGTGTGATCCGCGGCGTGGGGCTGTCGAACGACGGGCGCGGTTCCGGGCTGATCAGCCCGTCGCAGGAGGGTCAGGTACGGGCCATGCGCCTGGCCTACGAGATGGCGGGCGTCGCTCCCGAGTCCGTGTCGCTCGTCGAGTGCCATGCGACGGGAACACCGGTCGGTGACGCGGTGGAGGTGCGGGGCATGGCCCAGGTCTTCGGGGCCGGTGACGACGTACCCATCGGCTCGGCGAAGTCGAACGTCGGCCACCTGCTGGCTTCGGCGGGCGTGGCCGGGCTGCTCAAGGTGCTCGGCGCGCTGCGGGCGGGGGTCCGTCCGGCGACGCTCGGCGCGGACCGGCCGCTGGACGCCCTGGCGGGCACGCCGTTGCGGGTCCTCTCGGCCCTGGAGGAGTGGACGGGGCCGCGCAGGGCGGCCGTGAGCGCCTTCGGGTTCGGCGGGACCAACGCCCACCTGGTGGTGGACCACCCGGAGGGCGCTCCCCCGTCCTCCGCGGCACGGTCGCCGCGCCGCTCGGCGACCGCCGTACGGCGGCCCGACGAACCTTCCCGCGGCCGGACGGTGGCGATCGTCGCTCTCGGCGCCCGGGTCGGCGACGGGACCGGCGTCGAGGACCTCCGTCGGGCCGTGCTGGGCGGTGAACGGCGCGGCCCCGCCACGGAGATCGCGGTGGAGCTCACGGGCCTGTGCTTCCCTCCGTCGGGGCTGGAGCGGACCGTACGCCACCAGCTTCTGGTGCTGGAGGCCGCACGGGAGGCCGCACGGGCGGTGGCCCTGCCTCGCGAGCGGACCATGGTGGTCATCGGCATGGGGGTGGACCCCGAGGTGGCCCGGGCGGGCGCCCGCTGGCGGGTTCCGTACTGGCTGGAACGGGCCGCCGGTCAGGGCGTGGCGGTGCCGCCGTCCGGCCCCGCCCGGGACGCGTTCGTCCCGCCCATGACCGCGGAGGGGGTGGTGGGCAGTATGCCGAACCTCGTGGCGAGCCGGATCAGCACCCAACTGGACCTGGCCGGACCGTCGTTCGCAGTGTCCGCGGAGGAGGCGTCCGGACTGGTGGCGCTGGAGGTCGCGGCGCGGGCCGTCCGGTCGGGGGAGGCGGACGCGGCACTCGTCGGTGCGGCCGACCTGTCCTGCGAGGCGGTTCACCGCGCGGCCCTGCGGGAGCTCGGGGTCGAGGACGATCCGGGGGACGCGGCGGTCGTCCTGGTCCTCAAGCCCCTGGACGCCGCGCGCAGGGACGGCGACGCCGTCATCGCCCTGCTGGACGAGGGGGCCTCCGACGAGCCGGACATGGTCATCGGCGACGGCCCCGGCGCGGCGTTCGACCCGGCATCGGCCTTCGGGCGTGCTCACGCGGCGTCCGGGCTGGTCTCCGTAGCGGTCGCCGCGCTCGCGCTCCAGCACCGCGCCGTGCCGCGTCCGGGCGGCCCCGCGGACACCGCGGCCGTCGCCCACACCGCGCGGGCCGTGGTGGCGCCGATGGAGGGGCCCGAGGCGAGCGCGCGCCTGCGCACGGGTGACCCCCGGCCGTGGCTGCGGGGACCGGCTCCGCGTCTGCACGTCTTCTCCGGGGCCGGCCGCCGGGAGGTGCTGGCCGCGCTGGACTCGGACACGGAGTCCGGCGCCGGCCCGGCCCGGCTGGCGCTCGTGGTCGGCGGCGACACCTCTCTGGAGGACCGTACGGCGGCCGCCCGCCGCTGGCTGACGAACGGCGGGCCCCGTCCTGCCGATGTGCTGTACCGGGACGGGCCGGTCGAGGGGCGGACCGCGTTCGTGTACACCAACGGCTCGGCCGCGTATCCGGGGATGGGCCATGAGCTGTCGCTCGCCCTGCCGTCGCTCGGCGAGGCCGTCCGGGACGGCCACCGGGCGCTGGGCACGCGGTTGCGGTCCGGACCGGAGGCGGAGCGCGGCGTGCTCGGCCAGATCTGGGCGGCCGCCGAACTGTCCGTCCTGCACACCGTGTTCACCCGTGAGGTGCTCGGCCTTCAGCCGGACGCCGCGCTCGGGTACTCCTCGGGCGAGTCGGCCGCCCTGGTCGCGCTGGGGGCGTGGCCGGACGCCTCGGGGCTGTACGAAGCCACCCGGGACAGCGGTCTGTTCACGACCGAGCTCACCGGTGAGCTCCGGGCGGTCCGGCGCCACTGGCAGCGACGGGGCATCCAGGGCTCCCGCTGGTCGAGCTACCTGGTCAGCGTCCCCCTGGACGTGGTCCGCGCGGAGCTCGCCACACAGGACGCGGTCCATCTGATGGCGGTGAACGCGCCCGGGGTCTGCGTCATCGGTGGCGAGTCCCGGGCGTGCGCGGCCGTCGTGGCCAGGCTCGGTGCCGACCGTGCGATCGAGCTGGACTACGACATGGCGGCCCACGCACCGGAGTTGGCCGAGGTCCGGGAGGTGTGGCACGCAGTCCACCTCCGTCCCACGGCCGAGGTGCCCGGGGTGCGGTTCTACAGCGGGGCCACCGGGCAGGCGTACCGGCCGACGGCCGAGCGTGCCGCCGAGGCGGTCACCGCTCAGGGGCTGGGCACGATCGACTTCGCGGCCACGGTCGAGCAGGCGTGGGCCGACGGTGTCCGGGTGTTCGTGGAGCACGGGCCGAGGAGGCTGTGCACCGGCTGGATCAAGCGGGTGCTCGGCGACCGGGAGCATGTGGCCGTGGCGCTGGACTCCCCGAAGGACACCGGACTGCGCCAGCTGTGCCTGGCGGTGGCCGAACTCGTCGTCGCCGGAGTGCCCGTGCGGGCCGACGAGTTGTTCGCCCGGCTCGCGGAGGCCGCCACGGATCTCCCGCGGCCCGGGCCCACCGTCACCGTTCCCGTGATTCCCTCTCCGAGCCTGCCGCCCCTGGAGCCTGTGGTGGCGGTCCTGCCCCGGGCCCCCGAACTGGCCCCGGTACCGGACAGGAGCCCCGGCCGTCCCTCCCCTGCCGCAGCCCCGCAGGACCGTGGCCCTGGGCATTCCGCCGCGCCGGCCGTCCCGTCGGCGCGGGACTCCGGCGTCCTCACCACCCCGGCCGCTCCCGCCGTTCGCTCCCCAGGGGCCGTGGAACAGCAGCTCCGGACGCCTGCCGAAGGCTCGGAGGAGCGGGGGACGGCGGGAGTCCGGGCCGCGGTCGCCCGGCAGAGTCTGCGGGTCGCCGCGCTGCACCAGGAGGTCATGGCCGGGCACACGGAGGCCCATCAGCGGTTCCTGCGGGTCTCGGCGCTCGCCGTCACCGCGCTGACGGCCGCAGTGCCGCCGAACCCCGTTCCCGTACGGCGGCACGCCCCCGTCGCGCCTCCGCCGGCCGTCCGGACCCGGCCGGCGCCCGCGCCGGCCCCGCGGCCGGGTCCGGCCTTCGACCGTGCCCAGCTGGAGCACCTCGCCTCCCGGGAGATCTCCGCCCTGTTCGGCCCGCGCTTCGCCGAGCAGGACGGATACGCGGTGCAGACCCGGATGCCCGGGCCGCCCATGCTGTTCGCGGACCGGGTCACCGGCATCGACGCGGTGCCCGCGGCGCTCACCCTGCCGGATCCGGTGCGCACGGACGGAAGGATCTGGACGGAGACCGACGTCCTGAGCGACAGCTGGTACCTGGACTCCACGGGACGCATGCCGGCCGGTCTGCTGATCGAGGCGGGCCAGGCGGATCTGCTCCTGCTCAGCTGGCTGGGTGTCGACCTCCTCAACCGGGGCGAGCGCGCCTACCGGCTGCTGGGGTGCGAGGTGACGTTCCACGGCGAGCCGCCGCGAGCCGGTGACACGCTCTGCTTCGAGATCCATGTCGACGGCCACGCCGAGGAGGAGGGAGTCCGGCTGGCCTTCTTCCACTACGACTGTTACGTGGACGGCGAGCTCCGGCTCAGTGTCCGTGAGGGCCAGGCCGGTTTCTTCACCCCTGAGGAACTCGCCGGCAGCGGCGGTGTCCGGTGGGATCCCGCCGCGCACACGCCCGGCGACGACCTGCCGCTCGACCCGCCCGCCGTGCGCTGCGGACGGGACCGCTTCGGCGCGGACCGGGTGCGGGCCCTCGGGGAGGGGCGGCCGGCGGACTGCTTCGGGCCGGGCTGGGAGACGACGGCGGCCCATGTCCGGTCGCCGCGGCTCGACGAGGGCCGGCTGCGGCTGCTGGACGAGGTGACCGCCTTCGACCCGGCGGGCGGGCCGTGGGGCCGGGGCTATCTGCGTGCCGAGACCGCGTTGTCGCCGGACGACTGGTTCTTCGCCGGACACTTCAAGAACGACCCCTGCATGCCGGGCACCCTGATGCTCCAGGGCGGCCTCCAGGCGATGGCGTTCTACCTGACGGCGATGGGCTTCACCGTGGACCGGGACGGCTGGCGCTTCGAGCCGGTCAGCGGGATCCCCTACAGGGCCATGTGCCGGGGCCAGGCGACCCCGGAGGGCCGGCGGGTCGTCTACGAGCTGTTCGTCCGCGGTGTCTCGGCCGGGCCGGAACCCACGCTCCACGCGGACGTGCTGGGTTCGGTGGACGGGACGAAGGCGTTCCTGGGCCGCGGCATGGCGCTGCGGCTGGTACCCGACTGGCCGCTGGCGCGATGGCGGCACTCGGGCCCGCCCCTCGTCCAGGCCGGTGGGGCTCCCGTGCCGCTGTCGCGGCTCGGCGGACTGGTCGGGCACCGCGAGGAAACGCCGGTGGCGGTGGCGGCCGACGGATTCCCCTTCGGTTACGCCTCGCTGCTGGCGTGCGCCTGGGGCAGGCCGAGCGAGGCGTTCGGCACCATGTACGAGCCGTTCGACGGCACCCGCAGGGTGGCGCGGCTCCCCGGTCCGCCGTACCACTTCATGAGCCGGATCGCCTCGGTGGACGGTCCGCAGGCCGGGATGCGGGAGGGCAGCACCGTCGTCGCGGAGTACGACGTACCGGATCAGGCCTGGTACTTCGAGCAGAGCGGTGGCCACACCGTGCCGTTCGCCGTACTCATGGAGATCGCGCTGCAACCCTGCGGGTGGCTCGCCTCGTACGTGGGCAGCGCGCTGACCACCGGCATGGACCTGCTCTTCCGCAACCTCGACGGGTCGGGGACGGTCACCGGCGAGGTGACCCCTCTGACGCGTACGGTCCGCACCCGTGCCGAACTGACGCGTGTCTCGCGCAGCGGGGACATGATCATCGAGTCGTTCCGGGTGTCGTGCACGGCTGACGGCGCGCCGGTGCTCGAACTCTCCACGTCCTTCGGGTACTTCCCTCCGTCGGCCTTCGAGGACCAGCCGGGTCTCGCGGCGTCGGCCGACGACCGGGCGCGCCTCGACGAGCCGTGCGGCCCTGCGGTCGACCTGGCCTCCCGGCCCGCCCGGTACTGCGCAGGCGAGCCGCGCCTCCCGGGCCCCATGCTGCTGATGCTGGACCGGATCACGGGCTACTGGCCGGACGGGGGGAGCGCGGGACTCGGCCGGCTGCGGTCGGAGAAGGACGTTCGCCCGGACGCCTGGTTCTTCCGGGCCCACTTCTTCCAGGACCCGGTGCAGCCCGGCTCCCTGGGCCTCGAAGCCATGTGCCAGCTGCTCCAGTACCACCTCATCGAACGGGGAGCGGGCGACGGCATCCCGCACCCCAGGTTCGAGCCGGTGCTGCCCGGCCGCGAAACGGTCTGGACGTACCGGGGACAGATCACCCCCGCCCACCGGCTGATCCGGGTGGACATGGACATCGTGGAGAGCGGGACGGACGAGCAGGGCCCCTATGCGGTGGCGGACGCGTCGCTCTGGGGCGACGGCACGTGCATCTACCGGGTGCGTGGGCTGGGTGTGCGGGTGGTGTCCGCGGCGGACCGTCCACCACCCACCTCACCCGGTGCTCCGCCCCGCGCGGACGGCCCGCGTCGTTGACCGTGCGCGGAACCCGTACCCGCTCCTTCCGCGCGGCGCCGCACGCGGGTCGCCGGTGGCTCCGTGCACGCCGCCGCCCGGGTGGGCCGAGGCCGGCGCGCGGTAGGACCCGTCACCGGCGTTTCGGTCCGCCCGGTGCCGGCCGCCGGGCGGAACACCGGCTGCTGGTGGGTCCGGCGTCCCGCGCGTCCGACATCCCGCGCGGCTTCCCGCTCCAGGACGCCTCCACCGGAGCTCAGCTCACGTCCCCGCCGTGCCGGGGCTTCGGAGCGCCCGGTGGCACGAAGCAGGCGGTGACGGTCTTGCCCGACGCCTGCGCGTGTGTGGACCAGGCGTCGGCGAGTGCGTCGACGATGGCCAGGCCGCGCCCCCCGGTCGTGGTGAGGTCTTCGGGCTGCTTGGCGGGAGGCAGGGAGTCGGAGTCGTGGACGCTCACGTGCAGGCAGTGACCGTCCCAGGTGAGAACCAGCTGGGCGTCGCTGTGTGCGTGGACATGCGCGTTGGTGATCAGCTCGGAAACACTCAGCAGGATCGCGTCCACCGTCTCGGGGGCGTCCTTCGTCCACTCCAGGGACGCGAGGTGCTCCCGCGTCCACCGACGACCGGCCCGCACCCCTTGCGTCACCGGAAACGACTGCGCCCACCCCATCGCACGCAGCGATGTGTCCTTCGCCATCGGCCCTCCCTCGCTCGGCTTTCCCACCGTGTACCCGCCCTCTGCGCACATTCCCACGCCCCCGGCACCCGGCCGACCGCCGTTCGGACGCCGAAACGAGGTCTGCCGCCGGAATGTCCGGGCACACGCACCTCAACCCTTCGAGAGGAGCACCACATGCTCGGCATAGCCGCGGCTGTCCTGTTCGGTATCGCCTTCCTGATCAACGCAGCAGACATCACCACCAACGACGTCTTCTCCTCGGTGAACGTCATGCTGCTGGGCCTGGCACTTCTCGCCCTGCACGTCGCGGGCGTCGGAGCGGCCCGCCCGTCCCGCAGACGCTGACGGCGGCGCGTGGTCGCCCGGTGCGGGCGAGTGGTCGACGCACTCTCCCGCACCGGGCGACTACGCGCCGCGTGAGTGGAACGGTCCGCAGATGCTGCGCCACAGCGGCGTTCCCGATCGAGCCGCCTGGACGGTGAAGCGGTTCTCGTCGTAGGGAGCGTCGGGGTTCCGGGCCCCTCGTGGCCGTATGCCAGGAGCACCAGGCCGGAGTCCCGCATCATGCGGCCCGTGGTGCAGGCCGTCGACGACGGTGGCGCCCCGGGCGGTCCACCACCGCGCCGGCGATGCCGTTGTACGGACCACGTGAGGACGTGCCCGCAGCAGCCCTGACTGCGGCGGCACGTCCTCACGTTGACGTTCGGGGGAGGTCGAGGCAGACATCCGGGAGACGCGACGGACACCGGCACAAGAGCGTCCGCACCGACCGCAGGCCGCCCGTTCGATCACTCACTCCGCCACACGACACGCACCTCTCCGCCGTCCGTCCTCAGCCCCGGTACGTCTCCAGCAGCAGCCGCACAGGCCACACCACCATGCTCGTGCGCCCTCCGGCTGGAGGATCGGCACGCGCGTGCGCGGGTACGGGAAGAAACCGGTACCGAGATCAACCTTCAGCAGGCCGTCATCCATGTCCGAAATCAGTCCGCGGGCAGCGTCCGGGCCAGAGACCGCATGACGGGCTCGCGCCGGATGTCGATGTGGGAGAACGTCAGCGCCTCGGCGAGGCGCGGGCGGCCGGCGCCGATCGCGTCGCAGATCTGCCGGTGCTCGGCGCAGTGCTGCTCCGCGCCGCGCTCGGTGCCCGTGAGCCGGAACAGCCAGTGCATCAGGCCCAGGGAGGGCTGGAAGGAGGACTGGAGCAGCCGGTTCCCGGTCATGGTGATGAGTTCCGCGTGGAAGGCCGTGTTCGCGGCCGCGATCCCCGCCGCGTCCCCGCGCGCGGTCGCCGCCCCGGCTTCGTCCAGCACCTTGCGCAACATGTCGTGGCTACCGCCGCGCGCGACGATCTCGGCCGCCCGCCGCGCGGCGAACACCTCCAGACTCAGCCGCAGGTCGAAGAGTTCGTCGACGTCGCGGAGGGTGAGCTGGCGCACGCGCGCGCCGCGCCGCGGTTCCAGGACGACGAGCCCCTCGGTGGCGAGCCGCATCAGGGCCTCGCGCACCGGGACGCGCGAGACTCCGAGCGACTCCGCCAGTTCGCGCTCACGCAGCCGCGCGCCGGGCAGATACGTCCCGGAGTGGATGCCCGTCCTGATCAGATCCTCGGTGCGTGCCACGTGGGAGCCGGGAAGCTCGGCCGCCTCGACGCGCGTCACGCCCAGACCTCCCGCTCCGGAGCGCGGAACGCCGGGAAGGTGGCCGGAAAGAGCTCGGCCGTCTCACGGCGCTTCACATCGCGCTCGCTGTAGGCACCCCGCATCCGCTCGAAGAGGGTCTGGGCGTCGCGCCGCAGTGCCTCCAGGTCGATCCCGGGCAGACCGCCGTCCACCAGGACCGGGCGGCCCGCGACGACCGAGTCCGTCGCCTGCCGTGCCGTGCCGTTGAGCAGGAACGTCCGTACCGGGTCGTCCAGCACGCCGTCGCGGATGTCGTCGAGCGAGAAGGCGACCAGGTCGGCCTGGGCGCCGGGCGCGATCCGGCCCAGGTCGTCGCGGCCCAGGGCGCGGGCCCCGCCCAGGGTGGCAGCCTCCACATACTGTTCGGCGGGTGCGGCGTCCGAGCAGCCCTCGGCGATCTTGGCCAGGTGCACACCGACGTCCATGCCGCGGATCAGGTCCGGCGGGAAGGAGTCAGTGCCCAGGCACAGGTTCACCCCGGCCTCGCGGTACGCGCGGAACGAATGCAGCACCTCGCCGTAGCGCAGGGACGTCTGCGGGCAGTGGATCACCGAGACGCCGCTGCCGGCGAGCAGCGCCAGATCGCCGCGGTCCTCACCGTGGACCGAGGGGTGCCGGTCGATGGTGACGGTGTGCGGGATCAGCAGGTTCGGGTTCAACAGGTCGTGCTTTTCGAGAAGTTCGAGGGACGACAGGCCGTGGCGGCGCCGGATGATGTCGCGCTCGACCAGCCCCTGGAGTGCGTGCAGCCGGATCAGGACGCCGCGTTCCCGCCCGATCCGTGCCGTCTCGCCGAGCAGTTCCTCAGTGAGCGTCTCGATGCGGCAGGGCAGCAGGACGCCGGTCAGCAGCGGGTCGTCGAGCTCCGCGAGATGGTCGAGGAAGCGGACCGCGTCGCGCAGGCCCGCACGACCCTCCTCCTCGTCGAAGGCGACGTCGCGGGTGCCGTCGGGCAGGACGACGTTGACGCCCGAACGGTAGGCGGGACCGAGGTATCCGCGCAGTCCGATCCCGCGCGCGGTGCGCGCCATGTCGACCAGTTCCTCGTACGGCTCCGCCCAGCGGCTGTGCACCTCGGAGGCGATCGGCATGAACGTGGTGATGCCGTGCAGCGCGAGCTGGGCGAGGGCGTACGCGCGGATCGTCGCCCGCTCCCGCGGGGTGAACACGTCGTGGCGGCGATGGGTGAAGTAGTCGAGCGACCACTGCAGGCCCTTGCCCCGCTCGGGGCCGGCCCAGGAGTCGATCACGAGATGGTCGATGTCGGTGAGCGCGTCGAGGTCGATGAGCCCCGGCATGACCAGGGATTCGCCCAGGTCGCGCTCCTCGTCGGCAGCGCCCTCGTAGTGCGGCCCGACGTAGACGACGGTGTCGTCCTCCCACACCACCTCGCCGTCCCGCAGCAGCGCGTGGCCGCCGCCCTGGTGGGCGAGGATGTGCCGGGCGCGCCAGCGGGTGCGCATTTTGCCTCCTGGGGTCCGTGTACGCGGTCGCGTGCGGTTCACCGTCCGTCGGTTCCTGATCGTACGTGTTGGTATACCTAAGTGGAAGAGCAGGCGGGCCACCGCATTGATCGGAAATCCGACTCTCGCGAATTGCCCCATTTTCACAGCTGGTCAACCGCTTCTGCATATCAGGAACTGGTCAGCTCTTTCGCGCCAGTCGTTTCTTGGTATACCGTCCGGCCAACCTTCCCCCGAGCGCCGAACGGATCTCCCGACGTGACGGATTCCCCTGTGCTGCCCGCGCGGCAGCCCTTCGACGCCGATGCCGCAGGCCTGCCCGACTCCCAGCCGGCCGCGACGACTTCGGCCCCGCCCGCCATCGCCGCCCGCTCCCTGCTCGGCACGGCATGGCTGCGCATCCGGCGCAGCAAGATCGCACTCGCCGCACTCGCCGTGGTGGTCCTCATGATCCTTTTCGCGGCGCTCGCCCCGCTGCTCACCGCGATCGAAGGCCAGGACCCCTACACCACCCGCACCAGCCCGGACGTCCTCGACGACTACGGCACGCCAGGGCTCCCGCTGTCCTACTACCGCTTCCCGTCCGCCGACCACTGGCTCGGCGTCGAACCGGGCCTCGGCCGTGACCTCTTCGCCCGCATGGCGCACGGTGCTCAGGTCTCCCTGATCATCGCACTGCTCGCGACCGTCGTCTCCGTCGTCCTGGGCACCGTGCTCGGCGCGGCCGCCGGCTACTTCGGCGGCAAGGTGGACATGGTGATCAGCCGGATCATGGACCTGTTCCTGGCCTTCCCGCACCTGCTGCTCGTGCTCTCGCTCACGCCGATCCTGCAGTCCCGGCTCGGCGGCACGGCGCTCGGGGACGGCAGCCTGCTGCCGATCGCCTCGCTCGTGATCATCCTCGGTTTCTTCGGCTGGGCCTATCTCGCACGCGTCGTCCGCGGCCAGGTGCTGTCCATCCGCGAGCAGGAGTTCGTCGAGGCGGCTCGCGCCTTCGGGGCCTCGCACCGCTCGATCATCCTGCGCCAGATCGTCCCCAACGTCATGGGGGTCGTCCTCGTCTACGCCACGATGATGATCCCCACGAACATCACCGCCGAGGCCGCGCTCTCCTTCCTCGGCGTCGGCGTGAAGGACCCCACCCCGTCGTGGGGCCAGATGCTCAACGCCGCCCAGGTCGGCAACTGGTATTTGACCGACCCCTGGTTCCTCGCCGTCCCCGCCGGCGCCCTGGTGATCACGGTCCTCGCCTTCAACCTGCTCGGCGACGCGGTCCGCGACGCCCTCGACCCCAAGTCCTCCCGTGGCTGACCCCGGGCGGCACCACCAGGAAAACCAGGAGCAGCAGTGAATCGACGCACCACGGCGGCGCTCGCCCTGGCGGTGGCCACCGGACTGGCCCTCACCGCGTGCGGTGGCCCCAAGCCCGCGCCCGGCTCGGGCTCCCGCGCCCCCGCCGACGCCTTCGAGGCCGTCAAGGTCGGCGAGGGCGACACGACCCGGGGCGGCAACGTCAACGTCCTGATGTCCACCGACTTCCAGACCCTCGACCCGGGCAACAGCAACTACGTCCAGACGGCCAACGTCGGCCAGCTCTACTACCGCACCCTCACCATGGCGAAGGAGGAGGCGGGCAAGCCCCCGAAGATCGTCCCCGACCTCGCCACCGATCTCGGCAAGGTGTCCAAGGACGGACTGACCTGGACGTACACCCTGAAGAAGGGGCTCAAGTTCGAGGACGGCTCACCGGTCACCGCCAAGGACGTCAAGTACGGCGTCGAGCGGACCTACGCCCGCGACGTCTACACACAGGCGCCGCAGGAACTGAACGCGGCCCTGTCCGACGACGGCTACAAGGGCCCCTACGCCCAGGGCTCCGCCAGCGAATTCAAGGGCATCGAGACGCCCGACAGCCGCACGGTCGTCTTCAGGCTGAAGCAGCCCTTCGCGGAGTTCCCCGCGCTCGTCTCGCGTTCCAACACCGCCCCCGTGCCCCGGGCGAAGGACACCAAGCTCGACTACACCAACCACCCGGTGTCCACCGGCCCGTACAAGATCAAGCACTACGACCGCGGCCGCTCCATGCAGCTCGTGCGCAACCCCGCATGGGACCCGGCGACCGACCCGAACCGCACCGCGCTGCCGGACACCTTCACCTTCAGCCTCTCCACAGCCCAGTCGACCATCAGCCAGCAGCTGCTCGCCGACTCCGACGCGACGGCCCTCACGCTCGACAGCGCGGGCGGCCTCCAGGCGTCCGACGCGGCGAAGCTCGACACGGCGAACGTCGCGCGGCGCACCGCCTCCGCACTGATCGGCTGCACCGACGTCCTGGACTTCAACACCGAGACCATCAAGGACCCCGTCGTGCGCGAGGCGATCGCCGTCGCCATCGACCGCAAGGCCATCCACCTCCAGTACGGCGGCGCCCGCTTCGGCAAGCTCACCCAGTCGTACATCAACCCCGACCAGCGCGGATACGTCACCCAGCACACGGCCCTCGCCCCGTCGGGGCAGCCCCGGGTGGCGGCGGCCAAGAAGCTCCTCAAGGGCCGCGACTACCCGAAGAAGCTCGTCTACGGGTATGCCGACGCGACCCCCCGCTACAAGAACATGGGCACCTCGCTCCAGCAGAACCTGAAGCAGATCGGCATCGACCTCGAACTGCGCGCCATCCCCGCCGCGAACTACTACACGACGCTCGCCGGCGAGAACATGCCGGACATCGCCCGCAGCGGCTGGTGCGGCGGCGCCGACAGCGGCTCGGTGCGCACGACCGTCGACCCGAACCTGGGCCCGAGCGTCGACGGCGAGTCCTTCGGCTTCTCCAACATCCCCCGCTACCACGACCCGGAGATCGCCCGCGCCATGTACGCACTGCGTGGCGAGAACGGAACGAGCGAGGACCTCGGCCGCAAGTGGGCGACGCTCTTCGACCGGAGCATGCAGGACTACCCGCTCGTCCCGCTGATCAGGAGTGTCACCCGCAGCGTCGTCGGATCCCGCATCCGCAACGCGCAAGTCGGCTACTTCTTCGGCTCCATCGACCTGTCGACCGTCTCGGTCGTGTCCAAGAAGGGGTGACCATGCCTGCCTTTCTGCTTCGGCGTCTCGGCGCCACCGTCCTCCTGCTGGCCGTCATCAGCTTCGTCACCTTCAGCCTGTTCCAGTTCGGGCCCGCCGACCCGGCCGCCGCGGCATGCGGCCAGGAGTGCACGCCCGAACGCGTCGCGGAGGCGCGCGTCGCCCTCGGCATGGACAAGCCGTTCCTCTCCCAGTACCTGACCTACATGTCCGGCCTGTTCCACGGGCGGACGATCGGCGCGGCCGGTGCGCAGTCGCTGTGCGAGTGGCCCTGCTTCGGCAAGTCCTTCCAGACGAACGAGGATGTCACCGCCGTACTGGAACGCGCCCTGCCGTACACGGTCTCCGTCGCCGTCGGAGCGATCGTCCTGTGGACGGTCGCCGGCGTCACCCTCGGGACGCTGGCCGCGCTGCGCAAGAACAAGGTCACCGACAAGGTGATCGTCGGCGCCGCATCCGTCGGCGTGTCCCTGCCGATCCCGGTCACCGGTCTGCTCCTGCTCCTCGTCTTCGTCTCGACCTTCGACCTGCTGCCGTTCACGACGAACGCCATCACCTCACCTTTCGGACCCGCCGGGTTCGGCGGCTGGTTCCAGAACTATCTGCTGCCCTGGGTCGCGCTCGCCGTCCTTTTCAGCGCCCAGTACATCCGCGTCACCCGCAGCTCCATGCTGGAGACGCTCGGCGAGGACTTCATGCGCACCGCCCGCTCCAAGGGCCTGTCGAAAACCGCCATGGTCGTCCGGCACGGCGCCCGCGCCGGGCTCACCCCCGTCGTCACCATGCTGGGCCTCGACATCGGCCTGCTGCTCGGCGGCGCGGTCCTCACCGAGCAGATCTTCTCCGTCCCCGGAGTCGGCTTCACCGCCGTAAGGGCCGCGCAGGCCGGCGATCTGCCCGTGACCATGGCGATCACCCTGCTCGCCGCCTTCTTCATCATCGTCGCCAATGTCGTCGTCGACGCCGTCTACGCCGTCATCGACCCACGAGTGAGGGCCGCCTGATGTCCACCTCCACCGAGCAACCCTTGCTCCGTATAAGCGACTTGCACGTCACCTTCCCCACCGATGACGGACTCGTGCACGCCGTCAACGGCATGGACCTCACCCTGAACCGGGGCGAGACCATCGGCCTCGTCGGCGAGTCCGGCTCCGGCAAGACCGTCACCAGCCAGGCGCTGATGGGCCTCCTCAAGGAGAGCCGGGCACAGGTCACCGGCGAGATACTGCTCGACGGCACCGACCTCAACTCCTTGTCCGAGGATCGGATGCGGACCTGGCGCGGCAAGAAGATCGCCATGATCTTCCAGGACCCGCTCTCCGCGATGCACCCTTTCCACACCGTGGGCGCGCAGATCGCCGAGGCGTACCGCGTCCACAACAAGGTGTCGCGCAAGGCCGCGCTCGCCGTCGCCATCGACATGCTCGGCCGGGTCGGCATCCCCGACCCGAAGCGGCGGGCCGGCGCCTTCCCGCACGAGTTCTCCGGCGGCATGCGCCAGCGCGCGATGATCGCCATGGCGCTCGTCTGCGAACCCGAACTGCTCATCGCCGACGAGCCGACGACCGCTCTCGATGTCACCGTGCAGGCGCAGATCCTCGATCTGCTCGGCGAACTCCAGCAGGAGACCGGCACCGCCGTCGTCCTCGTCACCCACGACCTCGGCGTCGTCGCCGAGGTCTGCCACCACGTCGCCGTCATGTACGGCGGACAGTGCGTGGAGCGGGGCAGCGTGCGCGCGCTGTTCCGGGACCCGCGCCACCCCTACACCCAGGGCCTGCTCGCCTCCATGCCGACGCTCGGCGACAACGGCGAACGGCTGCGGCCCATCCCCGGCTTCCCGCCGTCGCTCACCGCGCTGCCCACCGGGTGCCTCTTCGCCGACCGCTGCCCGCAGACCCAGCTCGTGCCCGACGGGCTGTGCCACAGCGAGCGGCCGGCCTTCATCACGGCCGAGGCGGCCGACCATCCGTCCCGGTGCCACCAGGAACATCTCGCCGCCGCCGGGAGAACCACCGGGGACACCGTCGGCGACACCACCGAGGAGGCCGCGCGATGACCACCACCGAGCAGACCCCGCTGCTTGAGGCCGACGGCCTGACCAAGCACTTCCCGGGCAGGGGCGGCCTGATGGGCCGCGGCGGCGCCCCGGTCAAGGCCGTCGACGGTGTCAGCTTCTCCGTCGGCGCGGGACAGACCCTCGGCATCGTCGGCGAGTCGGGGTGCGGGAAGTCCACCACCGGGCGGCTGCTGATGCGCCTCCTCGAACCCACCTCGGGCACCGTCCGCCTCGACGGCCGCGACATCGGCGCGATGAAGCGGGCCGAGGCGCAGGAGTACCGGCGCCAGGTCCAGATGGTGTTCCAGAACCCCACCTCGTCCCTCAACCCCCGGCAGACGGTCGGCGCCGCCATCGCCGCCCCGCTGCATGCCCAGGGCATCGACCCGGCCGGCGGGATCAAGACGCGCGTACGGGAACTGATGGACCGGGTGGGCCTGCGCCCCGACCACTACAACCGGTTCCCGCACGAGTTCTCCGGCGGGCAGAAGCAGCGCGTCGGCATCGCCCGCGCCCTCGCGCTCGAACCGCGCCTGATCATCTGCGACGAGCCGGTCTCCGCCCTCGACGTCTCGGTCCAGGCGCAGGTCGTCAACCTCCTCCAGGACATCCAGGCCGACACGGGCGTCTCGTACCTCTTCATCGCCCACGACCTGTCCGTCGTACGGCACTTCGCCGACCGCGTCGCCGTCATGTACCTCGGCAGGATCATGGAGAGCGGAGTGACCCGGGACGTCTTCGACCATCCCCGCCACCCCTACACCCGGGCCCTGCTCTCCGCCGTGCCCCAGCCCGACCCGGACGCCGACCGGGGCCGCAGGATCCGGCTCAGCGGAGACCTGCCCACCCCGGCGAACCCGCCTTCCGGCTGCGTGTTCCGTACGCGCTGCCCGCTGCGCCCCACTCTCGGCGAGGCCGAACAGGCACGCTGTGCGGGAGAGGTGCCGTCAGTGGCGAGCGACGAAGGACCCGCCTGCCACTTCGCCGACCAGGCCGTTGCCGCCCACCACTGACCCGCCACCCGCCGACCGACCGACAACGTAAGGAAGTTGCACCACATGCTCATCCGTGACGTCCGCCCCTGGGGCGGCGAGCGCAGTGACATCCAGCTCGACGGCACCCGCATCGCCGCGATCCGCCCGCACGACCCGGCGGCCACGCCCGCCGCAGAGGTCGTCGAGGGCCGCGGCCGCCTGCTCCTGCCGGCCTTCAGCGACGTCCATGTCCACCTGGACTCCACCCGCGTCGGCCTGCCGTTCCGCCCGCACACCGGCGGCCCCGGCGTGTGGACGATGATGATGAACGACCGCGAGAACTGGCGCGACGCCGAGGTCGCCCTGCCCGAGCGGGTGGCCGGCACCCTGGAGCGCATGATCGCCCACGGTACGACGCGGGTGCGCACGTACGCGCAGGTCGACGTGGACTGCAAGCTGGAGAAGTTCGAGGCGGTCGTCGCCGCCAAGGAGAAGTTCGGGCACCTCGCCGACGTCCAGATCATGACGTTCCCGCAGGCCGGCATCCTGCGCGAGCCCGGCACCGCCGACTACCTGGAGGCCTCGCTCAAGGCGGGCGCCGACGTGATGGGCGGCATCGACCCCTGCACTCTGGACCGTGACCCCAAGGGCCACCTCGACGTGGTCTTCGGCCTTGCCGAGAAATACGGCGTCGAGGTCGACATCCATCTGCACGAGCCCGGTGAGCTGGGCGTCTTCTCGACGGATCTGATCCTGGAGCGGGTGCGCGCCCTCGGTATGCAGGGCAAGGTCACCATGTCGCACGCCTACGAGCTCGGCTCGGTGAACGAATCCACCAGCCGTCGCCTCATCGAGGAGTTCGCGGAGCTCGACATCGCCATGGCGACCGTCGCCCCCGCGGGCCGCAGCCAACTCTCGCTCGTCCAACTCACCGAGGCCGGCGTCCGTGTCGGCCTCGGCGAGGACGGCCAGCGCGACTACTGGAGCCCTTACGGCAACTGCGACCTGCTCGACCGCACCTGGCAGCTGGCCTTCACCAACAACTTCCGCCGCGACGACCACATCGAGATGTGCCTCGCGGTGGCCAGCATGGGCGGCGCCTCCATCATGAGCCACGACGTCCCGCGCCTCGCCGGGGTGACGGACCGGCCGGGCCTCGCGGTCGGCGACCGCGCCGACCTGCTCCTCGTCGACGGCGAGACGCCGAGCAGCGCCGTCATGGACCGCGGCACCGACCGAACGGTCCTGCACGACGGCCGGATCGTGGCCGACGGCCTCGAAGTGGTCACCTCCGCCACGTAGGCGTCACCACCCTCATGCACGGGTCACCTCCGTCATGTGGGTGACGCACGGTGCGGGAGCGGGAACCCTGAGAATCCCCCGGGTTCCCGCTCCTGCCTTGGCCATCGGCATCGTCCCGGGTCCGGGGCCATGGCCCACGATCCGAATGAGCGGTGTGGACCGTTCTGTACCGCGGGCATATCTCCCGGCGCCTCCCCGAGACGACACCTGGGCCCCACCCTGCTCACGGCACGAAAACGGTCCACCGACTCGGTCGGCGGACCGTCACGGAGCTTCGAGGCCGACGGCGGTTCCTATCCCCTGAAAGCCTCCAGCAGCCGGAGCCAGATCTCGCTGATCGTCGGATACGCCGGAACCGCGTGCCAGAGACGATCGATCGGGACCTCCCCCGCGACCGCGATCGTCGCCGAGTGCAGCAGTTCGCCGATGCCCGGGCCCACGAACGTGACGCCCAGCAGGATCTCCCGGTCGAGGTCGACGATCATGCGGGCGCGGCCCCGGTAGCCGTCCGCGTACAGGCCGGATCCGGCCACCGCCGCGAGGTCGTGATCGACGGCCCGGACCCGGTGGCCCGCCTGCTCGGCCTCGGCGAGGGTGAGGCCGACCGAGGCGGCCTCCGGGTCGGTGAAGACGACCTGGGGGACGGCCGCGTGATCGGCGGTGGCCGCGTGCGCACCCCAGCGGTCCGTCTCCAGGAGCGGGACGCCCTGGGCGCGGGCCGCGATGGCCGCGCCCGCGATGCGGGCCTGGTACTTGCCCTGGTGGGTGAGGAGCGCCCGGTGGTTCACGTCGCCGACGGCGTAGAGCCACGACGTCCCCTCGACCCGGCAGCTGTCGTCGACGGTGAACCAGGACCCCGGCTTCAGGCCGACCGTCTCCAGGCCCAGGTCGTCGGTGCGCGGGGCGCGGCCGGTGGCGAAGAGGATCTCGTCCGCCTCGATCTGTTCGCCGTTGTCGAGTGCGACGGTGACCGGTCCGTCCGGTGCCGGGCGCTGTACGGAGGTGACGGAGACGCCCGTACGGATGTCGGCTTCCGCGTCGGTCAGCGCTTCGGCGACGAGCTCACCGGCGAACGGCTCCATGCGGGGCAGCAGCCCCTTGCCGCGGACCAGCATGGTGATGTCTGCTCCCAGGGCGCCCCAGACGGTGGCCATCTCCACACCGACCACTCCCCCGCCCACGACGACGAGACGGCGGGGCACCTCCTTGGCGCTCGTCGCCTCTCGGCTGGTCCAGGGGCGGACCCCTTCGATGCCCGGCAGATCGGGGACGACGGCCCGGCTGCCCGTGCACACGGCCACCGCGTGCCGGGCCGTGAGCCGGCGCTCCGTACCGTCGGGCTCCGTGACCGTGACCGCCTTCGGGCCCGTCAGCCGACCGTGGCCCCGGTAGATGTCGACTCCGATCCCCTCCAGCCAGGCGGCCTGGCCGTCGTCCTTCCAGTGCGAGGCGTACGTGTCCCGGTGCGCGAGCACGGCGGCGGTGTCGAGCGGGCCCTGGACGGCGGCGGCGAGGCCCGGGACCCGGCGGGCGTCGGCGCGGGCGACGACGGGGCGCAGCAGGGCCTTGCTCGGCATGCAGGCCCAGTACGAACACTCGCCTCCGATGAGCTCGGACTCCACGATGGCGGCACTCAGCCCGGCGGCGCGGGCGCGGTCGGCCACGTTCTCCCCCACCGGACCGGCACCGATGACCACGACGTCGTACGCGACAGGCTCCACAGCATGTGTCATGGGCCCATTCTGGTCATGGGTGTGCGCGGCGGCCACATGGGCAGGCGGAATAGCGCAAGCGCGGTCACCGTTGTCCGGGGACACGTCGATACGGGGACAGGAAGAGGTAGCAGAGCATGAGCACCGTAGAGCTCACCAAGGAAAACTTCGACGAGGTCGTCAGTGACAACGAGTTCGTCCTGATCGACTTCTGGGCTTCCTGGTGCGGCCCGTGTCGGCAGTTCGCGCCGGTCTACGACTCGGCGTCGGAGCGGCACGCGGATCTGGTCTTCGCCAAGGTAGACACGGAGGCCCAGCAGGAGCTGGCGGCGGCCTTCGAGATCCGGTCCATCCCGACGCTGATGATCGTCCGGGACAACGTGGCCGTCTTCTCGCAGCCGGGTGCGTTGCCCGAGGCCGCCCTGGAGGACGTGATCGGTCAGGCCAGGAAGCTGGACATGGACGAGGTCCGCAAGTCCATGGAGGACCAGCAGAAGGAACAGAAGTAGACGGGACCCGCGCCCGACCCGCAGCAGGGCCCGGCCGGTGACGGCCGGGCCCTGACTGCTGCGGTGCGGGGCGGTCCAAGCCTGCTGGGCCTGGCTGCCGCCGTGCCGGAAGTCGGGCGGCTTCAGCCGTCCGCGTGCCGCTCCGAGACGCGGACCGAGAGTCCGTAGTCGAGCTCCGAGCCGTCGATCAGCAGTGCCTCGACGGTGTGGGTCGCGGGGTCGATGTCCGCCACCATGCCCTCACCGGCATAGCGGGGGTATCCCGACTCGCCGGTCTCGCCCGTGGCGACCACGACTGCCGAGCGGATGGCCGCGCCCGGCCGGACGCTCCCGACGGCACGGCTGCCGGAGCTCTCGGCGCCCGTGCTCTCGGGCTCCGCGTCCTCGGGCTCCGCGTCCTCGGCAGCCGGGTCCTCGGCAGCCGGGTCCTTCGTCTGCGAAGCCTCTGCGCCGGCATCCCTCGAACCGGCACCGCCCGACCCGGAATCAGCGGCCCCGGAATCACTGGAGCCGGCCCCGGACCCGGACTCGCCGGACACCGGTTCCCCGGCGTCCGCATCCTTCGTACCTGTTCCCTCGGCCGCCGTGCCCTTGCCGTCGGCGAACGCGGGGACCAGCAGGATCTCGTAACTCTGCGGATGGCTCATGGTCATGACGCTAAGCAAGGGGCGTCCGCTGCGCATGTCGCCGCGCTGGCGGCCGGTTCAGCTGGACTCGCGGTGGACGGTCCTCGCCCGCAGCAGGTCGTGCCGTTCCGGTTCGGTCCCGGGATGCCGAACCAGCCGGTCGACGAGGTCGGCCAGCGGCTGCACCGTGGCCATTTCCATCCGTACGCTGCTGAGCCTCGGGCGCAACAGCCTTCCCAGCATGGAATCGTCCGCGCCAACCACGGCGGTCTCCGCGGGCACGTCGATGCCGGCGTCCTGGAGGGCCCGCATCAGCAGCATCGCGTAGTTGTCGTCGTACGCGAAGACGGCGTCCAGACCGAGCGTGCGCCAGCGGGCGGCGAGGCCGGCGGCCGATTCCTCCGTGTACCGCAGCGGAAGCTCCTCGATCCGGGCCGCGACGGCCGCGGCGGCCTGCCGGGCACCGGCCAGCCGGGGGCCGGCGAACAGGTCGAGGCCGGGTTCTCCGGGCATCACCACGCCGATCCGGCGCCGCCCGCGCTCCAGCAGGTGCCGGACGGCACTCTCGCCCACCCCCCGCTGATCCGTGATCAGCGCGTGGGCTCCCGGCACCGGTTGTGGCCCCAGGGTGATGACCGCCTTCGCACCGGAGCGCCTGAGTACGGCGATGCTCTGCGGGGCGAGGGGGACCGAACCCGGAGCGATGACGGCGACCGGCCGCAGTTCGGCCCAGGCGCGGGCGGCGGCGTCCGGGTCCAGGCCGATCGAGCCGTACTGGACGACGGTGTAGTCGAGGTGCCGCAGGCCGGATTCCAGCCCGTGCAGGAAGCGGTGGTGCAGCGGCGCGGCGGGGAGGTTCGCGGTCGGCAGGAGCACCATCCGCGAGTGTCCGGCGCGCAGACTGCGGGCGGCCGCATGCGGTACGTAGCCGAGTTCGGCGGCGGCCTCCCGCACTCGGCGACGGGTCGGATCGCTGATCCGTACGGCGGTGTTGTTGTTGAGTACGTACGACACGGTGGCCCGGGAGACGCCGGCGAGCCGCGCCACGTCGGCGCTGGTCGGAACGGGGCCTTCGGCGGGCTGCTCGGTTAACTGACTCATGGCGTCGGGCAGTCTTCCAGACCCGTTCGGCACGGGGGCGCGCCGGGGCCCGGACCCGATGTGAACCTCAGGTCGAGGTCCCGGCCCGCCGGGTACGGGCGTGTCCCCGTCGCGGTCCGCGGCCCGTTCGGCGGACCCGCTCCGCACGAGGGGCCGTGCAGGTCCTACGGTGTTGCGATGACCATCCAGCACCGCAGCGACAGCAATGACGGCACGACGGCCTTCCCCGGCCAGGCGGGTCCCACCGCCACGTCCCAGGCCGACCCGCACGACGTGGGCCCCGTCCGCACCTCGTACGCCCCCGACCGGGACGGCGACCCCGATCCGGGCGAAATCGTCTGGACCTGGGTGCCGTTCGAGGAGAACGACGGGCGCGGCAAGGACCGTCCGGTTCTCGTCGTCGCCCGTGAGGGGGCTGGCACGCTGCTCGCCGTACAGCTGTCCAGCAAGCAGCACGACCGGGACCGGGAATGGGTGGCGCTGGGAGCGGGCCCCTGGGACAGTTCGGGCCGCCCGTCCTGGGTCGATCTGGACCGGGTGCTGAGGGTGCACGAGGACGGTATGCGGCGTGAGGCGTGCGCGCTGGACCGGGACAGGTTCGATCTGGTCGTCGGTCGGCTGCGGGAGCTCTACGACTGGCGGTGACGGCAGTCGGCACGCGTCGCGGGCCCACGCGGCCGTGACGGCGGTCGGCACCCGCCAGGACCGCCGTCGGCCCGCGCCGTGGCGGGCCCGTCGACCCGAACGGTCCAGGCCCGACGGACGGGCTGACGTCGAAGCCTATGGCTCAACCTCAGCATGAGAGTTGAGCCGCATCGGCGAACGTACGGGCGAAGGCGGCCCGGATGGGCGAATCCTCGTTCCGGTCGAGGATCCCGAAGACGATCTGCTCGAAGTGGCCCGCGAAGCGACCGCCGTCGGCGAGCAGGGCGCGGAAGGCGCCCGCCACCTCGGCGGGGTCGTTGCGGAACACACCGCATCCCCAGGCCCCCAGCACCAGTCTGCGGTAGCCGCGCACCGCGGCGACCTCCAGCACCCGCTCGGCGCGCGAGGCGAGGGCTGCGGGGATGCGGTGCGCCGACTCCGGGGTCCGGCTGCGGATCACCCCGGCGTTGGGCGCCGGCGACGTGAGGAATCCGACGGTGCAGGGGGTTTCGAGCAGCCGGCCGCGGTCGTCACGGAAGACGGGCACGCCCGGCGAGTGGATGACCCGGTCGGTGTAGAAGGCGCTGCGTTCGGCGCGGTGGTGGGCGTAGTACTCGGGGGCCCGCAACAGCGTCGCGTACAGGGCGGAACCGCGGCACAGGGCCTCCTCCTGCGCCTGCGCCCCGTTGAGATACCCCCCGCCGGGATTGCGGGCGGAGGCGTAGTTCAGGACGGCGACCCTGCCCGGTCCCTCACCGGTCATCCGGCGCGCCGCCTGCAGGCTGCTCTCGCCGGTGACTTCGATGCGCGGCGTGCGGTTCCCGTCCAGCGCGGCCACGTGCACCGGTTCGGGGCCGTACAGCCTGGTTCCCGACAGCGCTGCGGTCAGCGCGCGCTCGATGCTGACCTCCCGGCCCTGCGGTGTGCGGTAGTGCCCCGCCTCGACGATGGCCTCGGTCTCTCGCGCGATACCGCGCAGCCGGGCGCTCACCGGCCCTCCCCCTTATGGTGCATACGGGGCATCGTCACCGCCCCGCGGTAGGGACGCAAGTGATTTTCCGACGCACAGGGGCACTCTTGTGCGAACTCCCGGCAGGGGTTTGGGTAGGACGGACGAACCGGAACAGGAGGCCCGGCATGTCATCCGACACACCCGGCGAACACGGTCCGCCCGGACAGGCCACGCCCCTCGGCGAGGGCGAGGCGGAGGATTTACTGCGCTGTATCTGCTTCAAGACGGGACCGCCCCGCATCGTGGGAGTGGAACTCGAATGGCTCCTGCACGATCGCGACCGGCCCCACGTGCCTGTCCCGCACCACCGTCTCGAAGCGGCCGCCACGGCCGTCCGGGCGCTGCACCTGAACGCGGCGCTCACCTTCGAACCCGGCGGCCAGCTGGAGCTCAGCTCGCGCCCCGCCGCATCCCTCATGGCGTGCATCAACGACACGGCCGCCGATCTCGTCGCCGTACGGGAAACCCTCGGCCGTCTGGGCCTCGCTCCGGCCGGGTTCGGCGTCGATCCCTGGCATCCGCCGCACCGGCTGCTGCGCCAGCCGCGCTACGACGCCATGGAGCTCGCGCTCGACCGGTCGGGTCCGGCGGGCCGGGCCATGATGTGCACGACCGCGTCCGTCCAGGTCTGCCTGGACTCCGGAGAGGAGGAGCCGGGACCGCTCGGGTACGGGCGGCGCTGGCAGCTGTCCCACCTGCTGGGTGCGGTGCTGGTGGCGACGTTCGCCAACTCGCCGTTCCGGCTGGGGAGGCCGACGCCCTGGCGCTCGACGCGCCAGTCGCTGTGGGCCGACCTCGATCCGCTGCGCACGCTGGCCCCGGCCTGGCAGCTGCCGCCGCGGGACGCCTGGGCCGCCCACGTCCTGGACACGCCCGTCATGTGCATCCGGGGCGACGAGGGGCCCTGGGCCGTGCCCGAGGGGCTGACCTTCCGTGACTGGATCCGCCGCGGGGAGCCGCGACGCCCGGTCCGGGCCGATCTCGACTACCACATCACCACGTTGTTCCCGCCGGTACGCCCGCGGGGACATCTGGAGCTGCGCATGATCGACGCGCAGCCCGGTGACGACGGCTGGATCGTGCCTCTCGCCGTCACCACCGCCCTGTTCGACGACCCGGAGGCCGCCGAGACCGTGTACCGCACCGTCAAACCCCTGGCCGAGACAGCGGGCCCACGGGCCGCTCCGCGTAATCCGCTCTGGGCCGGGGCCGCCCGCGACGGGCTGAGCGATCCGGAACTGCGGGCCGCGGCGGTCGTCTGCTTCGACCTCGCCCTGGAGGCGCTGCCCAGGAGGGGCGCGTCGCCGGCCGTCCAGGAGGCGGTGGCCGGCTTCCGGGACCGCTATGTCGCCCGGGGCCGATGTCCGGCCGACGATCTGCGGGAACTGCTGACGACGGACCGGCGCCACGGTCCTGCCCACCCGAAGGGGACCCTCTCATGACCGACTCCCCCGCACCTTCGCCGAACGGGCCGCAGGGCCCGGACATCCCGGACCCCGAGGCGCTCCGGGAGCGCGCGCTCGCCGCGCTGCTCACCGCCCGCGAGCGCACCACACTCCTCACCGACAGCGTGGACGACCGCGAACTCACCGCCCAGCACTCCCCGTTGATGTCTCCCCTGGTCTGGGACCTCGCGCACATCGGCAACCAGGAAGAGTTGTGGCTGCTGCGCGGCGTCGCCGGCCGCGAGGCCATGCGCCCGGAGATCGACGGCCTCTACGACGCCTTCGAGCACCCCCGGGCCACCCGTCCCTCGCTGCCGTTGCTGGCGCCCGCCGAGGCCCGTTCGTACGCCTCGGAGGTGCGCGGCCGGGCACTGGACGTACTGGAGTCCACGCCGTTGGGCGACCGGCCACTGGTGCGGTCCGGATTCGTCTTCGGGATGATCGCCCAGCACGAACAGCAGCATGACGAAACCATGCTGATCACCCATCAGCTTCGCTCGGGCCCCGCCGCACTCAACGCGCCGGAACCGCCGCGGGCCACCGGGGCGGCCGCCCTGCCGGCCGAAGTCCTGGTCCCCGGCGGTCCGTTCACCATGGGTACGTCGACCGAGCCGTGGGCACTCGACAACGAGCGCCCCGCGCACCGGCGCGAGGTCCCCGGCTTCTTCATCGACACCGCACCGGTGACCTGCGGCGCCTACCGGGCGTTCGTCGAGGACGGCGGCTACCGGGAACAGCGCTGGTGGGCGCCCGAGGGATGGGCGATGGTGCGTGAGCACGAACTGGCGGCGCCGCTGTTCTGGCACCGGGACGCCGGGCAGTGGCTGCGTCGTCGCTTCGGGGTGACCGAGCCCGTCCCGGCGGACGAGCCGGTGCTGCACGTGAGCTGGTACGAGGCGGACGCGTACGCCCGCTGGGCCGGCCGCAGGCTCCCCACCGAGGCGGAATGGGAGAAGGCGGCCCGCCACGACCCTGCCTCCGGGCGCTCCCGGCGCTATCCGTGGGGCGACGCGGACCCGACTCCGGAGCGTGCCAACCTCGGGCAGCGCCATCTGCGTCCGGCGCCGGCGGGAGCGTACGCCGCCGGGCGTGCGCCGTCCGGCGCCGGGCAGCTGATCGGCGACGTGTGGGAGTGGACGTCGAGCGACTTCCTGCCCTATCCGGGCTTCGCGCCGTTCCCGTACCGCGAGTATTCGGAGGTCTTCTTCGGCCCGGACCACAAGGTGCTGCGGGGCGGTTCGTTCGCGGTGGACGCGGTTGCCTGCCGGGGGACGTTCCGCAACTGGGACCTGCCGGTGCGGCGCCAGATCTTCTCCGGCTTCCGCACGGCCAGGGACCTCTGATGTGCCGCCATATCGCCTATGTGGGGCCGCCGGTGCCCCTGGGCGCGGTGCTGACGCAGCCGGAGCACTCATTGGTCCGGCAGTCCTGGGAGCCCCGTCGGCAGCGGCACGGGACCGTCAACGCGGACGGTTTCGGTGTCGGCTGGTACGCGGACGGGGACCCGGTGCCGGGACGGTACCGCCGGCAGGGCCCCGTCTGGGGTGACCAGACCTTCGCCGATCTCGCCAGAGTGGTGCGCAGCCAGGCCCTGCTCGCCGCGGTCCGGGACGCCACCGAGGCGGACCCGGACGGCGAGGCGGCGGCCGCGCCCTTCAGCGGCGGCGACGTGCTGTTCAGCCACAACGGCGTGGTGAGGGGCTGGCCCGGATCGGTGGCGCCGCTGGCGGCGGCGTTGCCGCCGGCCGAACTGCTCGGCCTCACCGCCCGCTGCGACTCGGCGCTGCTCTGGGCCCTGATCCAGCACCGTCTGGCGGCGGGCGACGCGCTTGCGGAGGCGGTCGCCGACACCGTGGTGGAGGTCGCCGGGGCCGCTCCCGGATCCCGGCTCAACCTGCTGCTCACCGACGGCCGCACCATCGTGGCGACGGCCTGGGGCGACACCCTGTGGTACCTGGCCGAGCCCGGCCGGCACGCGGTCGTCGCCTCGGAGCCGTACGACGACGACCCGCGCTGGCACGAGGTCCCCGACCGCACGCTGCTGACCGCGACCCCCGCAGACGTTCTGCTGACCACGCTCAAGGAGCCCACCCAGTGAGTCCCTTTCTGCTGACCCGTACCCTGCCGGTGGACGCGACGGACGCCGCGCTGCGCGCCGATGTGCTGCACGGCCTGACCGGACACCCCAAGACGCTGCCGCCCAAGTGGTTCTACGACGCCCGCGGCAGTGAGCTGTTCGAGGAGATCACCCGGCTGCCCGAGTACTACCCGACGCGTGCGGAGCGGGAGATCCTGATCGACCGGGCGGCCGAGATCGCCGCCGCCTCCGGTGCCCGGACGCTCGTGGAACTGGGCTCGGGGTCATCGGAGAAGACGCGGCACCTGCTGGACGCGCTGCCGGAGCTGCACAGTTACGTGCCGGTCGACGTCAGCGAGAGCGCGCTGCGCGGCGCGGCGGAGGCTCTGCTGGAGGAGCGTCCCGGGCTGTCGGTGCACGCGCTGATCGCCGACTTCACCGCGGAACTGTCGCTGCCCGCCACTCCGGGACCCCGGCTGGTCGCGTTCCTCGGCGGCACCATCGGCAATCTGCTCCCCGACGAGCGGGCCACGTTCCTCTCGTCGGTGCGGTCGCTGCTCTCCCCCGGGGACACGCTGCTGCTCGGCACGGATCTGGTGAAGGACGAGAAGGTGCTGGTCGCCGCCTACGACGACGCGGCCGGGGTGACGGCCGCGTTCAACCGGAACGTCCTGTCGGTCGTCGACCGGGAACTGGGGGCGGACTTCGCCCCGGACGACTTCGAGCATGTGGCCCGGTGGAACCCGCAGCAGGAGTGGATCGAGATGCGGCTGCGGGCCCGCCGGGAGCTCACCGTGAAGATTCCCGAACTGAACCTGCTGGTGTCGTTCGAGGCCGGCGAGGAGGTGCGGACGGAGGTGTCGGCGAAGTTCCGCAGGGACGGGGTCCGGAAGGAACTCGACGCTGCCGGGATGCGGTTGAGTCAGTGGTGGACCGACGCGGCGGGCAGGTTCGCCCTGTCGCTGGCCACCGTGGACTGAGCCAGTCCGGCCAGTGCGCGGCGGCCGTGGACCGTGCCCGCCGGGATCGGCGTCATGACGTGGATCTCGGCGGTCAGTCCGGCCGCCCGCACCACCCGCCACAGGGAGGCGGTCAGCGGGTCGTCTCCGACGAACGCGGCGGCTCCCGCAGGGGCCCGGCGCCCTGAGGGAGCACCGAGGTAGCGGATGCGGACGGGCTGGACCGCGGCTTCGGCGTCGATCGCCGCCTGGAAGGCGGCGGGCCGGAACCGGCCGCCGGCCCCGCGGCCGCACCATGTGCTGCCTTCCGGGAAGACCACGACGCGCGCCCCGCCCCGCAGCACCGAGGCGAGGGCGTGCACGGTCGCGGGCAGCGCGCGCAGCCGGTCGCGCTCGACGAAGAGGGTGCCCCCGAGCGCGGCCAGCGACCCGAGCAGCGGCCAGTGCCTGATGTCGCTCTTGGCCAGCATCCGGCCGGGGCACACAGCCGCGACCAGGGGGATGTCCAGCCAGGAGACGTGGTTGGCGACGACGAGGACCCCCGGCCCGCCCCGGTGAGCGTCCGGCCGGCCGACGACGCGCACACGCACCCCGAAGGCGCGGATCACCCCGTGCGACCACGCCCGGGTCAGCAGCTCCCGGCAGGCCCGGCCCAGGAGCAGGGTGAGCGGGGCGCACAGCGCGCCGGTGAGGGTGAGCGCGCAGCCGGCGAGCAGCAGGGCCGCCGCCGGGGCCGGGTGCCGGACGGAGCCTTCGTGGACGGCGCAGCCGGGCGGGGTGCAGGGCGAGACGGGCAGCCAGGTGCTCACTGCTGCGGGGCGAGCGAGAGGAAGTGCCGGAGGTAGCGCGGGTCGGTGCCGCGCAGCGAGAGCAGGACGTACAGGTCGGCGACGTTGAAGTCGGGGTCGTGGGCGGGCGCCCCGCAGACCCGCGCACCGAGCCGCAGGTAGCCGCGCAGCAGGGGCGGCAGCGAGGAAAGCCCTCCGGGACCTTCCGCAAGCGCGGCCGGGGGCTGCCAGAGACGGTGCGGCGACACCCAGTACTCCTCGGGCGCCAGGTGCTTCGTGCGTACGGTCTCCCAGGCGCGGGCGGCCGCCACCCCGCCGTCCGCGAGAGGGATCGAGCAGCAGCCGGCCAGCCAGTTGTGTCCGCTGCGCTCCATGTAGCGGGCCAGCCCGGCCCAGATGAGTGCGATGACGGCACCGTCGCGGTGGGCCGGGTGGACGCAGGAACGGCCGACCTCGACCAGGTCGTCCCGGACGGACGCGAGCCGGGTGAGGTCGAACTCGCCCTCGGCGTAGAGGCGTCCGGCGATGCGTGCGCGCTCGGGCGGCAGCAGCCGGTAGGTGGCGACGATCTCGCCGGAGGCCGTCTCCCGGACCAGGAGGTGGTCGCAGTACGCGTCGAAGGCGTCGCTGTCCAGGCCGGGTTCGGGACCGTCCAGCCGGGCGCCGAACTCGGCCGCGAAGACCTGGTGGCGCAGCCGCTGGGCGGCGCGTATCTCCGCCTGGTCCACGGCGAGGGAGACCCGGTAGCGCGGCGGTCCGGTGGGGGCGGCGGCCCGGTCGGGCTGCTGCGCGGGAACGGACGGGGCGGCGGCGGGAGTGGCAGGGGAAGCGGTGGGCAGCACATGCATGACGGACTCCGGGGACGGGTCGGCAGGAGCGGCTGCCAGGCCCCGCGCAGAGGTGGGGCCCGGCTCCTTGGGAGGTCCGGTGCCGGGGCGATGTGGCCCCCGCACCGGACACTCCTACTTCTTCCGTCACCGGCTGGATTCGACGTGACCACCATGGAGAGCCGGGATGTGCGACGGCTGAATCCCGCGGTGCGCGAGCCTCCCGCCGTCCCCCCACGGACCCTGCCGCGCCCCGCGGCGTGCCACCCTCCCGCCGTCCCCCCACGGGACCCTGCGGCGCCCCGCAGCGTGCGCCCCTCCCGCTGCGCCCCACCCGGGGCCCCGCGGCGGCCGCCGGGTCAGCTGCCCGCGAGCAGCGCGGTGATCTTCTCGGATGCGGTCTTCGCCTCGGCCGCCGGGTCGCCGCCCTGGAGGACCGCCGTCATGTACGGCTTGATCGGGTTGGCGGCCTCGACGGCCGCCCACTGCGACGAGTTCGGGGTCGCGTGACCCCGTGCGGCGCCCGCGGCCATCGCGGCCGTGCTCTCCTCGCCCTCGATGACATGGGCCAGGGTGGACTTGTTGGGCACGTAGCTCATGGTCTTGGCGAGGTCCTCCTGCCACTTCGCCCCGGCCAGGGCCTTGATGACCTCGTACCCCGCGCTGCGCTGGTCCGCCTTCTGCGGGATGATCAGGTCGGAACCCCCGGTGAATACGGAACCGGGCGCCTTCGCGGTCTTGCCCGGGATCGGGAAGTAGCCCAGTTTTCCCTTGAGTTCGGGATTCGCCTTCTCGATCAGTGTCGCGCTACTGGGAGTGGAGATGATCTGCGCGACATTCCCCTTGGCGAACACGTCGCTCTGCGGGGGCTTTTCCTCGTCCGCGTCCTTGGGCCCGTCACCCAGCGCCTGGAGCTGGGCGTAGAAGTCCATTCCCTTGAGCGCGGCGGAGGCGTTCAGCGTGCCCTGCCAGTCTCCGCCCTTGTCGCTGGCGAGTTCGCCGCCCTCGTCCCAGATGAATCCGGCGAGTACGTACCAGTTCTGGCCCGGCAGATACATGCCCTGGTTGCCGTCGCGATTCAGCTTTTCGCTGTCCGCGACCCACTGCGCACGCGTCTTCGGCAGGCTCTTGATTCCCGCCTGTTCGAAGAGGTCCTTGTTGTAGATCACCACCCGGTTGGCGGCGTACCACGGGATTCCGTACTGGACACCACCGATACTGCCCGGCTCCGCGAGACCGGGCAGCCAGTCGTCGCTGCCCAGGTCACGCATCGACTCCAGGGTGAGATCGCGCAGATTGCCGCTCTCCGCGTACTGGGCGACCTGAGTGTTTCCGACTTCGATGACGTCCGGGGTGTCCTTGCCGCTGAGGGCTTCGAGAACCTTCGGTCCGATTCCGCTCCAGCTCTGAATCTTGAACTCCAGTTCGACCGAGGCGTGCTCGTCCTCGTACGACTTCTTGAAGCGGTCCAGGAAGTCGGCGGTGACACTGTCCTTCATCAGCCAGATCGTGACCTTCTTGTCGCCCGGACCGTCCGACCCGGGCATCATTCCGCACCCGCCGAGCGCGACGGTGGAAATCAGGGCAATGGCTCCGACAAGCGTGCGGTTCTTCACGAGGGTCACCTTCTGCGAAACGGCAGGACAAGACTGCGGACCCGGTGTGGGGGACTGCGGGCTGCGCTCGCACGGGCGTGGCTGGATTTTGGTATGGACCAATACTTTGGTCAAGGGCCGGCCAGGAGGGGCCGGCGCCCGGCGACCTCTCGCGAACCGCGCCAAGTTGGGGCACCTTGGTAGGAACGAGAGGGGACACATCATGTCGAATCACACGTATCGCGTCACCGAGATCGTAGGAACCTCCCACGAAGGCGTCGACGCGGCCATCCGCAACGGCGTCGCAAGAGCCTCGGAAACGTTGCACAATCTCGACTGGTTCGAGATCACCCAGGTGCGCGGACAGATCAAAGATGGCCGAATCGAGCACTACCAGGTCGGCCTGAAAGTGGGCTTCAGGCTCGACGACAAGGAGTGACGGTGACGGCTCCTCCCCCGGATCCCGACACCGGGTAGCGACGGACTCCGCCCCGGATCCGGACGCCGGAACGCGACTGCCTCCGCCCCGGTTCAGGTGCGCCCCTCGCGCTCCTGGGCGTCCTTCAAGGCGGGCGAGGCTCGCGTCCAGCGGGCTCGCACCACGGTGAATCCCGCCCGTTCGGCGGCGTCACAGACCAGCTCGTCGTCGTCCACCAGCATCCGCACGTCGCGCTCCCGCCCCATCCGCTCCAGGATCTCCAGCTTGGTCCTGCGGGCCGGCCTCCGGTCGTCGTTGCGCCGCATGTGGAGCCGCCCCTCGGGCAGCCCCTGCCCGGCCAGCCAGGCCACGGTGTCCTTGCGGCAGCGCTCCGGGCGTCCGGTGAGGTAGACGACCTCGCACTCCTCGGAGCTGCTCAGAGCGAGCCGTACACCTTCGGGCAGGGGCGGATCGTCGGATGCCGCGGAGAAGAAGCCGGCCCAGTCACGCCGGGGTCCTTCCAGGAAGTGCTGACGGTGGGCGGTGTCCGCGAGCGTGCCGTCCAGATCGAATACGGCCAACGGCCGGGCGTCGTCTCGCATAGGGCCAGCAAACCAAGGCGGGACGGCGTTCGACGACCCGGCACGGCGCGGCACGCGGCGCCGTGCCGCCCTCGGCGACCCCCGGCCACGCCTCGAAGCCTAGAATCAAACCGTTTGTCCCGGTCAGCCCGCCCCGAACCGTACGGAGCCCCGCCCCCATGGCCACCCCCCACGATCCGTACGTCCGGGTCCGCGGCGCACGCGAGCACAATCTGCGGGACGTCCGGGTCGACATCCCGCGCGACACCCTCACCGTCTTCACCGGTGTGTCCGGGTCCGGCAAGTCCTCGCTGGCCTTCGGGACGATCTATGCGGAGGCCCAGCGCCGCTACTTCGAATCCGTCGCCCCCTACGCCCGGCGGCTCATCCATCAGGTGGGTGCACCGAAGGTCGGCGAGATCACCGGGCTGCCGCCCGCCGTCTCGCTGGAGCAGCGCCGCTCCGCGCCCGGGGCCCGGTCCTCCGTCGGTACGGTGACCACGCTGTCCAACTCCCTGCGGATGCTGTTCTCCCGGGCCGGGGAGTACCCCCAGGGGGCCGAGCGGCTGGACTCGGACGCGTTCTCCCCGAACACCGCCGCCGGGGCCTGCCCCGAGTGCCACGGTCTCGGCCTGATCCATCGCACCACCGAGGACCTCCTGGTCCCCGACCCGGCGCTGTCGATCAGGGCCGGGGCTATCGCCGCCTGGCCGGGGGCGTGGCAGGGCAAGAACCTGCGCGATGTGCTGGACGCGCTCGGCTACGACGTGGACCGGCCGTGGCGCGAGCTCGATCCCGCCGACCGTGAGTGGATCCTGTTCACCGACGAGCAGCCGGTGGTGACGGTCCATCCGGTGCGCGACGCGGGCCGGATCCAACGCCCGTACCAGGGTACGTACATGAGTGCGCGGCGCTATGTGATGCACACGTTCGCCGACTCCCGCAGCCGTACGCTGCGCGCGAAGGCCGAGCGCTTCCTGACGAGTGCGCCCTGCCCGGTCTGCGGTGGCAGCCGGCTGCGGCCGGAGGCCCTCGCGGTGACCTTCGCGGGCCGGACGATCGCGGAGCTGGCGGGGCTCGCGCTGACGGGGCTCGCCGAGGTGCTGTCCGCGTCGGGCGGGAGCGACACCGCACGCGTGCTGACGGAGGATCTGCTGGCCCGGATCGGGACGGTCACCGAGCTGGGGCTGGGCTATCTCAGCCTGGACCGCACGGCCCCGACGCTCTCCTCAGGCGAGCTCCAGCGGCTGCGGCTGGCCACCCAGCTGCGGTCGGGCCTCTTCGGCGTCGTCTACGTCCTGGACGAGCCGTCGGCCGGGCTGCACCCGGCCGACACGGAGTCGTTGCTCGGCGTGCTCGGCCGGCTCAAGGAGGCCGGGAACACGGTGTTCGTCGTGGAGCACCAGATGGATGTGGTGCGGCAGGCGGACTGGCTGGTGGACGTGGGTCCGCTGGCCGGCGAGCACGGGGGCAGGATCCTGCACAGCGGTCCGCCGGCCGGCCTCGCCGACGTCGCGGAGTCGGCGACACGGCGCTTCCTCTTCGACGAGGGCCCCGTCCCCGTACGCGAGGTACGCGCCCCTTCGGGGTGGCTGCGGCTGCGCGGGGTGGACCGGCACAACGTGCGCGGTGTGGACGCCGCCTTCCCGCTCGGGGTGTTCACCGCCGTGACGGGGGTCTCGGGCTCGGGGAAGTCGACGCTGGTGGGTCAGGTGCTCGCGGGCGTGCTCGCCGACCGGCAGGCCACCGATGACTCGGAGCCGGGGGCGGAGCGGCCGTCACCCGGTTGCGCCTCGGCGGAAGGGCTGGCGGCGGTGGACCGGCTGGTCCAGGTCGACCAGCGGCCCATCGGCCGTACGCCCCGTTCCAACCTGGCCACGTACACCGGGCTCTTCGACGTGGTGCGCAAGCTGTTCGCCGCCACCGACGCGGCGCGCGAGCGGGACTACCGGGCCGGCCGGTTCTCCTTCAACGTGGCGGGCGGGCGGTGCGAGACCTGCCAGGGCGAGGGGTTCGTCTCGGTGGAGCTGCTCTTCCTGCCGAGCACGTACGCGCCCTGCCCGGACTGCCACGGCGCCCGGTACAACCCGGAGACGCTCGACATCACGCTGCGGGGGCTGAACATCGCCCAGGTGCTGGATCTGACGGTGGAGTCGGCGGCCGGCTTCTTCGCGGACACACCCGCCGCCGGGCGCAGTCTGCGGACCCTGCTCGACGTGGGGCTCGGCTATCTGCGGCTCGGGCAGCCGGCGACGGAGCTGTCCGGCGGCGAGGCGCAGCGGATCAAGCTGGCGGCAGAGCTCCAGCGCGCCCGCCGTGGCCACACCCTGTATCTGCTCGACGAGCCGACGACGGGGCTGCATCCGGCCGATGTCGAGGTGCTGATGCGGCAGTTGCACGGGCTGGTCGACGCGGGCAGCACCGTGGTGGTCGTGGAGCACGACATGGCCGTGGTGGCGGGCGCCGACTGGGTGATCGACCTCGGTCCGGGCGGCGGCGACCGGGGCGGCCGGATCGTGGCCGCGGGACCGCCGGCGGAGGTGGCCCGCACACCGGAGAGCAGGACGGCCGCGTACCTGCGGGTGGCCCTTCGCCTCGGCTGACCACAACTCCCAAGCACAACCGCCGAGTTGTGCGCTCGGGCAAGCAATGAGGAATGAAACAGTAAAGAACGTTGACAGTTAGCTGGTCCAGACCAATCATGGGCATGCCCCACGGCCGTTCCTCGCCGTGCGGCACGTGACCCCGGCCGGGAATCACAGGAACGGGCCGCGCCCCTCACCGGGCGCGGCAGAGCCGTGCGATCCGCGATCCCCCGTTGTCCCACCCCGCTGGGAGCTACCCCATGAGACGTCCAAGAAGAGTCGGCGCCGTCCTCGGCGCCTTGGCCACCGTCGTCGCGTCCGCAGGCCTGGTCCTCGGATCAGGCGCCGGCGCACAGGCCGCCGCAACCGCCGCCACCCCCCTGCCCGCGCACGTCTTCGCCCCGTACTTCGAGGCGTGGAACGGCGACAGCCCGGCCGCGCTCTCCCAGGCGTCCGGCGCCAAGTACCTGACCATGGCCTTCATCCAGACGGAGGCCCGCGGTTCCTGCACCCCCTACTGGAACGGCGATTCGGGCACCCCCATCGCCCAGTCCGAGTTCGGCGCCGACTTCACCACGATCCGGTCGCGCGGCGGCGACGTGATCCCGTCGTTCGGCGGCTACTCGGCCGACAACGGCGGCACCGAGATCGCCGACAGCTGTACGAACGTCGACTCCATCGCGGCGGCGTACGAGAAGGTCATCACGACCTACGACGTGTCCCGCCTCGATATGGACATCGAGGACAACTCCCTGGAGAACAGCGCCGGGATCGACCGCCGCAACAAGGCGATCAAGAAGGTCCAGGACTGGGCGGCCGCCAACGGGCGCTCGGTGCAGATCTCGTACACCCTGCCCACCACCACGAGCGGCCTCGCCGACAGCGGTCTCGCGGTGCTGGAGAACGCGGTGTCCAACGGCGCCAAGGTCGACGTCGTGAACCTCATGACGTTCGACTACTACGACGGCGCCTCGCACAACATGGCCCAGGACACCCAGACGTCGATCACGGGTCTCAAGGGCCAACTGGCGGACCTGTACCCGTCGAAGACCGACGCCCAGCTGTGGGGCATGACCGGCATCATCGAGATGCCGGGCATCGACGACTACGGCCCGGCCGAGACGTTCACCACGGCCGACGCCACCCAGGTCTACAACTGGGCCGTCTCCAAGGGCGTCAGCACCCTGTCGTTCTGGGCGCTCCAGCGCGACAACGGCGGCTGCCCCGGCACCGGCGGGAGCGACACCTGCTCGGGCATCGCGCAGGACACCTGGTACTTCAGCCACACGTTCGCCCCGTTCACGAGCGGCGGCACCGGCCCGGTGACGGACGACTACTCGGTGGCCGTCACCCCGGCATCGGCGACAGTCGCGCCCGGGGGCTCGACCACGGCCGCGGTGAAGACCGCGGTCACCTCGGGCAGCGCCAAGACGGTGGCGCTGACGACGAGCGGGGCGCCGTCCGGTGTGACGGCGACACTCAGCCCGACGTCGGTCACCGCCGGCGGTACGTCGACGCTGACCGTGAAGGCATCCGCCTCGGCGGCGCCCGGCACGTACGCGGTCTCCGTGACCGGTGCGTCGGGCACGCTCAGCCACGCGGCGGGCTTCACCCTGACGGTGTCCGGCCCGGGCGGTGGCACGGGTTCACTGGCGAACGGCGACTTCGAGACCGGCTCGCTCGGTCCCTGGACCTGTGAGTCCGGCGGCGCGGTGGTCTCCACCCCGGTCCACGGCGGCACGCACGCCCTCGCCGCCGCGGCGACGTCGTCGCAGACCGGCGAGTGCACCCAGACGCTCACCCTGTCCCCCAACACCAAGTACACCCTTCAGGGGTGGGTGCAGGGGAACTACGGCTACCTCGGTGTCCGGGGCGGCGCGTCGGCGAACACCTGGGGTTCGTCGAGCGGCTACGCCAAGCAGTCGGTGGCCTTCACCACGGGTGCGAGCGGCACGGTGACCGTCTATCTGCACGGCTGGTACGGACAGGGCACGGTGTACGGGGACGACCTCTCCGTGACCTCCTGACCCCTTCCGGGGACGTACAGCACTTCCCGGTCCCGGAGGCGGGCGGCCTCCGGGGCCGGGAACCGGTCCGTGCGCTCAGCGGTGGACCTTGCGGGTCGCCCGCAGCCATTCCTTGTTCATGGCGGAGATCGACGGCAGCGGGATCCCCTTGGGGCAGGCCGTGGCGCACTCACCGGTGAGCGTGCAGCCGCCGAAGCCCTCACTGTCCATCTGCCCCACCATGTCCAGGACCCGGGTCTCACGCTCGGGCGCGCCCTGCGGCAGCACGTTGAGGTGGTTGACCTTCGCCGAGGTGAACAGCATCGCCGAGCCGTTGGGGCAGGCCGCGACGCAGGCGCCGCAGCCGATGCACTCGGCGTGCTCGAAGGCGAAGTCGGCGTCCGGCTTGGGCACGGGCGTCGCGTGCGCGTCCGGTGCCGTACCGGTGGGCGCGGAGATGTAGCCGCCGGCCTGGATGATGCGGTCGAAGGCCGAGCGGTCCACGACCAGGTCCTTGACGACCGGGAAGGCCGAGGCGCGCCAGGGCTCGATGTCGATGGTGTCGCCGTCCGCGAAGGACCGCATGTGGAGCTGGCAGGTGGTGGTGCGCTCCGGACCGTGGGCGTCGCCGTTGATGACGAGGCTGCACGCACCGCAGATTCCTTCGCGGCAGTCGTGGTCGAAGGCGACGGGGTCGTCGCCCGCGAGGATCAGCTCCTCGTTGAGGGTGTCGAGCATCTCCAGGAACGACATGTCCTGCGAGATGCCGTCCACCTGGTAGGTGGACATGGCGCCGGGGGCGTCGGCGTTCTTCTGGCGCCAGACGCGCAGGTTGAGCTTCATGCGTAGCTCCGCTGAGTGGGGTGGACGTACTCGAAGACGAGGTCTTCCTTGTGCAGGACGGGGGCTTCGCCGGTGGCGCCGAACTCCCACGCCGCCGCGTAGGAGAACTCCTCGTCCCGGCGGGCGGCCTCGCCGTCCGCGGTCTGCGACTCCTCGCGGAAGTGTCCTCCGCAGGACTCCGCGCGATGCAGGGCGTCGAGGCACATGAGCTCGGCGAGCTCCAGGTAGTCGACGATGCGGTTGGCCTTCTCCAGGGACTGGTTGAACTCCTCGCCGGTGCCCGGCACCTTGATGCGGCGCCAGAACTCCTCGCGGATCTGCGGGATCCGGTCGAGGGCCTTGCGCAGCCCCTCTTCGGTGCGGGCCATTCCGCAGTACTCCCACATGAGTTCGCCGATCTCCCGGTGGAAGGAGTCGGGGGTGCGGTCGCCGTCGACGGCCAGCAGCAGGTTGAGCCGGTCCTCGGTCTCGGCGACGGCCTCCTCCACGGCGGGGTGACTCGCGTCGACCTCGTCGTGGTGGGGGTTGCGGGCCAGGTAGTCGTTGATGGTCGACGGCAGGACGAAGTAGCCGTCGGCGAGCCCCTGCATCAGCGCGGAGGCGCCGAGGCGGTTGGCTCCGTGGTCGGAGAAGTTCGCCTCGCCGATGGCGAACAGTCCCGGGATCGTGGTCTGGAGGTCGTAGTCGACCCAGAGTCCGCCCATCGTGTAGTGCACGGCCGGGTAGATGCGCATCGGGGTCTCGTACGGGTTCTCCGCGGTGATCTGCGCGTACATGTCGAAGAGGTTGCCGTACTTCTCCTCGACCTTGGCGCGGCCCATACGCTCGATGGCCTCGGCGAAGTCCAGGTACACCCCCTGGCCGCCCGGTCCCACTCCGCGGCCCTCGTCGCAGACGTTCTTCGCCGCGCGGGAGGCGATGTCACGGGGCACCAGGTTGCCGAACGCGGGGTAGATGCGCTCCAGGTAGTAGTCGCGCTCGTCCTCGGGGATCTCGTTCGCGGGCCGGTCGTCGCCCTTGGCCTTCGGCACCCAGATGCGGCCGTCGTTGCGGAGCGACTCGCTCATCAGCGTCAGCTTGGACTGGTGGTCGCCGGTGCGCGGGATGCAGGTGGGATGGATCTGGGTGAAGCAGGGGTTGGCGAAGTACGCGCCGCGCCGGTGCGCGCGCCAGATGGCGGTGGCGTTGGAGTTCATGGCATTGGTCGAGAGGTAGAAGACGTTGCCGTAGCCGCCGCTCGCCAGCACGACCGCGTCGGCGAAGTACGTCTCGATCTTTCCGGTCACCAGGTCGCGGGCGACGATGCCGCGGGCCTTGCCGTCGACGACGACGAGGTCGAGCATCTCCGTACGGGGGTGCAGCTCGACGTTGCCTGCGGCGATCTGCCGGGACAGTGCCTGGTAGGCGCCCAGGAGCAGCTGCTGCCCGGTCTGGCCGCGGGCGTAGAAGGTGCGGGAGACCTGGACGCCGCCGAAGGAGCGGTTGTCCAGGAGGCCGCCGTACTCCCGGGCGAAGGGGACGCCCTGCGCCACGCACTGGTCGATGATCTCGACGGAGATCTGGGCGAGCCGGTGGACGTTGGACTCGCGGGCGCGGAAGTCGCCGCCCTTGACGGTGTCGTAGAAGAGGCGGTGGACCGAGTCTCCGTCGTTGCGGTAGTTCTTCGCCGCGTTGATGCCGCCCTGCGCGGCGACCGAGTGCGCCCGGCGGGGCGAGTCCTGGAAGCAGAACTGGACGACGTGATAGCCCTGTTCGGCCAGCGTGGCGCCGGCCGAACCGCCGGCCAGGCCGGTGCCGACGACGATGACGGTGTGCTTGCGGCGGTTGGCCGGGTTGACCAGTCTGGCCTCGAAGCGGCGGGTGTCCCAGCGCTCGGCGACGGGACCCTCGGGCGCCTTGGTGTCGGTGACCGGTGCGCCGGTCACGTAGTCGGTGTAGTCGTTCATGTCAGCTCACCACTCCGGTCATGACGGCGACGGGTACGGAGATGAAGCCCACCGTGAGCACCAGTGCGAGGACGTTGGCGAGGGTCTTCAGGACGCGGTCGCGGGTCGCGCGTCCCGCACCGAGGGTCTGCGCCGCACTCCAGAACCCGTGCTGGACGTGCAGTCCCATGGCGAGCATGGCGACGATGTAGATGACGTTGCCGTACCAGGTGGAGAAGGTGTCGATGACGTTCTGGTACGGGTGCCCGGACTGGAAGCCGCCCGAGTGCACGGTCCCGGTCGTCAGGTCCAGGATGTGCCACACGATGAACAGGGCCATGATGATGCCGCCGTAGCGCATCGTGTTCGTGGCATAGCTCGCGCGCGGCTTCTTGTGCACGTACTTGCTGGGACGCGCCCTGAGGTCGCGCCTGCTGAGCTGGTACGCGGAGACGGCGTGCAGGACCACCGCGGCGACCAGCACGACACGGACGATCCACAGCGCCCACTCGTGGTGCAGGAAGGGCTCGCCCATCACCCGCAGCCAGTGTGCGTAGCCGTTGAACTCGTCGGAACCGAAGAAGATCTTCAGGTTGCCGACCATGTGGACGACCAAGTAGAGGAGCATGATCAGACCGCTCACGGCCATGATCGTCTTCTTGCCGACGGATGAGTCCCAAAGCGTGCGCGTCATGGACGGCCGTCGGTCCGTCCGTGTTGCCAATGCCATGAACAGGACGCTAGGGCCGCAGGGCCCGATCAGTCCAAGACATGGAGCAGCTGATATCCATAGGCTTTGCCTATTGATAGCGGTAGGCTGGGTGTATGCAGCTTCAGCAGCTCATGTATTTCGTGGCAGTCGCCGAGGCCCGGCACTTCACCCGAGCCGCCGAGGAGGTGCACGTCTCGCAGCCCTCGCTCTCCCAGCAGATCAGGGCCCTGGAGAACGAGCTGGGCGCCGAGCTGTTCAGCCGGGCCCGGGGGAACATCGCGCTGACGGACGCGGGCGAGGCCCTGCTGCCGCTCGCCCGGCGCATCCTCGCCGACGCCGACACCGCACGCCACGAGGTCCAGGAACTGGCCCAGCTGCGCCGCGGCCGGGTCAGGCTGGGCGCGACGCCGAGCCTCTGCACGGGCCTGCTGCCCGACGTCCTGCGCGCCTTCCACGACCTGCACCCGGGGATCCAGCTGTTGCTGGAGGAGGGCGGTTCGCACGACCTGGTACGGGAGCTGGCGCGCGGCGCGCTCGATCTGGCCCTGGTGGTTCTGCCGCTGCCCGCGGCCTCTCCCGCGCTGACCACGGTCGAACTGCTCCAGGAGGATCTGGTGGTGGTCTCGTCGGCGGACGGCCCGCGGCCCGGCCGGGGCGGCACGGTCCGGATCGCGGATCTTCAGGGCGAACCGCTGGTGATGTTCCGGCACGGCTACGACCTGCGGGAGCTCACGGTCGCCGCCTGCCGCGCCGAGGGCTTCGAGCCGTCGTTCACCGTGGAGGGCGGCGAGATGGACGCCGTCCTCGGCTTCGTACGGGCCGGCCTCGGGGTCGCGGTGGTCCCCAGCATGGTGGCCACCCGGGCCGGCCACGACCTGCGGACGACACCGCTGGCGCGGCCGGGCCTGCGCCGCACGATCGCCCTGGCGCACCGCAGCGACGTGGCTCCGCCACGGGCGGCGCGGGAGCTGCAGCGGGTGCTGCTGGCGAGCCGGGCGGACACCGGGCACCCGGGGCGGCAGGACCCGTCCGTCGGCTGACGGGTCCGGCCGGTCTCACACCGCGTCGGCCAGCAGCAGCGAGTGGATGCGGTCCGGGGCGCCGGGGCGCGCGTAGTACCAGCCCTGGGCCGTGTCGCAGCCCAGCTCGCGCAGTTGCTCGGCCTGGGCCCCCGTCTCCACGCCCTCCACCGTCACGGCCAGGTCCAGGCTGTGCGCGAGCGAGACGATCCCCTCGACGATCTTCAGGTCCACCGGATCGGCCGGATGGTGCTGCATCCCCTGGGTGAAGGAACGATCCAGCTTCAGCACACTCACCGGCAGCCGCCGCAGGTTCGCGAGATTGGAGTACCCCGTGCCGAAGTCGTCGAGCGCTATGTCGACGCCCATCTCGGCCAGTTGCCGCAGCGGCTTCAGCAGGTCCTCGTCCGCCCCGATGAGTGCCGACTCGGTGACCTCCAGGCACAGCGCGCCCGCTTCGAGCCCCGAGCGCTCCAGGACCTCGACGGTCTCCGCGACGAGCCGCGGGTGGTGCAGCTGAGCCGGCGAGAGGTTGACGTTGATCCGCAGCGGACCTCCGTCGGTGTGCCGCTCCTGCCAGAAGTTGGCCTGCCGTACCGACTCCTCCAGGACCCAGCGGCCCAGCGGCACGATCAGCCCGGTGTGCTCGGCGAGCGCGATGAACCGGTCGGGCCCCAGCACCCCGTGCTGCGGGTGGCACCAGCGCACCAGCGCCTCCGCGCCGTGCACCGAACCGTCGCCGAGGTGCACGAGCGGCTGGTACTCGATGAAGAACTCGCCGCGCTCCAGAGCGGCCGGCAGGGCCGTCGTCAGACCGTGCCGGGTGATCGCGCGGGCGTCCGCCTCCGCGTCCGCGAGCTCGAACCGGTTGCCGCCCGCGGACTTGGCCCGGTACATCGTGATGTCGGCGCTGCGCAGGACCTCCGCGGCGCTGCGCTCACCGGCCGGTCCCTCGACGACCCCGATCGATCCGCGCACGGTCAGCTCGCGCCCGTCGAGGCGGATCGGTGTGGCGAGCACACTGAGGATCCGGCACGCCAGCTCGTCGACCTCGTCCGCGGTGCCGGGCCCCGTCGTGAGCGCCACGAACTCGTCGCCGCCCAGCCGCGCCACCATCTCACCGGGTGCGGTCGCGCAGCTCTGCAACCGGTCGGCGACCTCGACCAGCAGCCGGTCGCCCGATGCGTGACCCAGGCTGTCGTTGATCGCCTTGAAGCCGTCCAGGTCCAGGTAGCAGAGGCCGAAGCGGCTTCCGCCACCCGCCGAGAGCGCTTTCTCGAGACGCTCGAAAAAGAGCGTCCGATTCGGCAGGCCGGTCAGCGCGTCGTGCGTGGCCTCGTACCGCAGCCGCAGATTGAGCAGCCGTCGCTCGGTGGTGTCCTCCATCAGCGCCAGCTGGTACTCCGGCCGGCCCTCCGAGTCGCGCAGCAGCGACACCGTCAGGTTGGTCCACAGGACCGTGCCGTCGTTGCGGTAGTACGGCTTCTCGACCCGGTAGTGCTCGCGTTCGCCGCGGACCAGCTCGTTGTAGTACTTCCAGACGTGCGGGGAGTCCTCGGGGTGGACCCACTCGTTGACGCGGTGGCTCAGGACGTGGTTCTCGAGACCGCCGAACATCCGGGTGAGGGTGTCGTTGACCTCCAGCACGTTGCCGTCCAGGTCGGCGATCCCGATGCCGATGGCCGCGTCCTTGAAGACGGCCCTGAAGCGCGCCTCCGTCGCGTGCAGGGCCTGTTCGGCCTGGGAGCGTGCGGTGAGCGCCGAACGGGCGATCGCCTCCTGCTCGGCCAGGGTCCGCTCGCGCAGCGCCTGGGAGAAGCCCCCCGCGACGGCATGCTGGATCCGCGCGCAACGGGACCGGCTGTCCTCGGTCGAGAGCGCGGCCGGGCCGTTGTTGCCGCAGTAGAGCACGAGGTACGAGTCGACGACGCCGAGCGTGGAGCTGAGCGCGTCCGGGTCCGTGCAGTGCGCCGCGACGAGTGCGGCGCCCACAGCGCTCGCGGGGGCCGGGTCGAAGGGGCGGGCGTGCAGCGTGTCACTGAGCGCCCGGGCCAGGGGGAGCAGATGCTGCTCGAACTCCGGCCGGGTCATGGAGGTGGCCGTGGACGGGAAGATCGCCCGGCTCCAGATCGTGGCGAATCGCCGGAGCCGGTCCTCGGGGCCGTCGGGCTCCGCGTCCGGGGCTCCGGACGCCTGGGCGGGAATGCTCACGCCTTGCGTCCCACTCCTGCGAAGCCCGAGAAGGCGTATGGGTCCTCGTTCTCCTGCACGGCGGGGGTCTCGGGGCGCCAGAGCGGCATGGACACCAGTCCGGGCTCGACCATCTCGTAGCCGTCGAAGAACCGGCCGACCTCGTCGCGGGAGCGCATGACCAGCGGGTTGCGGATGTCCTTGTACACCCCCACCGTCCCGCCGGCCTCCTCCCTCGTCAACGGGATGCCCTCGTACGAGGCGTGGGTGACGACGAGAAGGCTTCCGGGCGCCAGGATGTCGCGCAGGGCGGCGACGGCCGCCTGCGGGTCGTCGGCGTCCTCGATGAAGTGGAGTACGGCGACGAGCAGCAGCGCCACCGGACGGTCCAGGTCGAGGAGTTTGGAGACCTCGGGGTGGTCGCGGATCTCCTCGGGCCGGCGCAGGTCTGCGGTGGCGATCACCGCGTGGTCGTTGCCTTCGAGCACGGCCTGGCTGTGGGCGACCGCCACCGGATCGTGGTCGACGTACGCCACCCTGGCCTGCGGATCGATCGCCTGGGCGACCTCGTGCACGTTTCCGAAGGTCGGTATCCCGGAACCGATGTCCAGGAACTGCGTGATGCCCTCGTCCAGAGCGAAGCGCACGGCGCGGCGCATAAAGGCGCGGTTGGCCTGCATGATCTTGGGAAGTCCCGGCATGAACTCCATGGCCTTGCGGGCCGCTTCCCGGTCCACCTCGAAATTGTGCGAGCCGCCCAGATAGAAGTCGTACATTCGGGACACGCTCGGCACCGAAATGTCAATGCCGTGCGGTGCCCAGGCGGGACGCTCCATCGATGTCTCCAACAGTCGCCTCGGTGATCCGGCCATGTTCATGGTCAGTATTGACCAGAGGCTACTGACCCACCGCCAGGAGAGCGAGCGGAAACGGAAATTAGCGGTCCGTTATTGGTCACACTCGTGGCAAGTGCAACCGCCCCGTCGCTGCCTGTGACATTCGGCGACGGGGCCTAGCGGGAAGTTCATTTCCGAACTACTTCGTCGCACCGACGAGTTTGGCCTGGGGCGAGACTGCGTACCATGTCCCCCCGACGCCCTGGCCGTTGGTGTCACCGGGTTCGACATCCCCGGAGAAGGTATAGAGGGGCCAGCAGTCGACGGCCTGTTGCCTGAGCCCGTCGGGGCGGTCGAAGGTGACGAATCCCTTCGTCGTGACACCCTTCACATCATTCTTCTCGACCGGTGCGACAACCGGCCACTTCGAGAGACAGGCACCGGTACAGGCGGACTTCATCGGCCATGCGACGTCCTTGTTGAACCGGTAGACCGTCATGCCGCGCTTGTCCACGACGATATCGCCGAGTTTCGGATCCGTGCGTACCGAGAGGCCCGCGAGGGCGGCGGGCCGGGACCCGGAAGGACCGTCGGCGTTCACCGCCGCCTTCTTGCCGTCGGGCGCCGCGGCGAACCAGGTTCCACCCACTCCCTGCCCCAGGGCATCGCCCGGCGCGGCGTCCTTGGCGTACCGGTAGACCGGCCAACCGGCCAGTGTGAGTTGCTGCGTACCGTCGGCCCGGGTGACCTTACCGATCACGGCGGCACCGGTCCCGGCCGCGGCGGTGACATTGCCCGCCGGCACCGGCGGCCAGGCTTTCGCACAGTCGCCTTCGCAATTCGACGCGGGTGGACTCGCGGTGTCCTTGTCGAATCGGTAGAGCGTGAATCCTTCGCTGTCCGTCACGACTTTGCCGAGCTTCTTGCTGTCCCACACCGCGAGCTGACCGGCCTGCTTCGCCGAGGCGGGCCCGGACGCCGCACCGGAGCCGTATCCGCTGTCCGATCCGTAGCTGTCTGCGGCCTGGCCGGCCGGACTCGCGTTGCCCACGTTCTGCCCGCCTGGCGACTCGGTGCCCTTCTCCTGACCACACGCCGCCGTCAGCGCCAACAGGGTCACCGCGGTCACCGCGAGCGAGGCGTTCCGCCAAGTGTTCATGTCAACTCCCGTGGTACTTCAGCCAGTTGCGACGCGGCTTCGCGCCGTTCATGGCCCTAGGTACGGGCGCCGGGCCGTTCTTTGTTCAATGCGTACGCAGATTCTTACGGAGCGCCAAACACCGAATGCTCCAGGTCCCCTCCATCAGGGGAATCCGACGGGTGTCCCGCGTGTCCGGCCGCGGCCTGGAACATGCTCCCCGTCGTGTACGGATCACTGATAGGCCGGCTCACCGCAGCCGTGGCCCTCACCTGGCTGTTGACCGCCCCCGCGCCCGCGATGGCCGACAACTGCGCCTATGCCTCGATCGGTGACGGAGAGGGCAGTACGGCGGTGGCCGACAGCGGCGACGGCACCTGCCACGCGGGGCCGGAACCCGAGCCCACTCCCCCGCCGACTCCTCAGCCGAAGCCTCCGCCGCCCCCCGCTCCGCCTCCACCCCCCTCTCCGCCACCACCGCCTCCACCGCCGCCGCCCACCCCGCCACCGCCCGTGCCCCTGCCCGCGCCGCCACCGCCCTCTCCACCACCGCCCCCGCCTCCCCCGCCCACTCCGACTCCGCCACCCGCACCGACCCCGTCCGCACGCCCGGCGCCCCCCGCGCCCGTGGCACTCCCCTCGTACCGCAGGCCCGTACGGAAGGCACCGGAACGCCATACCTCCCTGGTCACGCTCACCTTGATGATCACAGCCCCCGCAGTGTTCGCCGTCGCCGTCCTGCGGCCCCGTTCCCGATGACCTCCGGAGGCACCCATGTCGGAATGGCTCGTTCTCACCCTCGCCATGGCCGCGGCCAGCACGGTTGTGCTGACCATCGCCGTACTCAACAACCGCAGGCTTCCCGAGGACGACGACCCGTCCGAAACCCCTGACGTCATCGAGTACATGACGATGATGATCGGGGTGGTCTACGCGATCGTGCTGGGCCTCGCCATCGCCGGCGTCTGGGAGGGCCGCGGCGCCGCGCAGGAGTACGTGCGCCAGGAGGCCCAGGCACTGCACGAGGTCAGCGCGCGCTCGTCCGTCTACCCGGCCGAGGTCCGCACCCGGATCCGCGCCGACGTCGACGCCTACGTCAGCTACGTCGTGCACGACGAGTGGCAGACCATGAGCGAGCACGGCACGCTCAGCGACCGGGGCACCGAGCTCCTCGACCGGGTACGGGCCGATGTCACGGGCTACGAACCGAAAACGGACCATGAGGGACAGGCCTATCAGCCACTCGTCGACCAGGTCGCCGCGGCCGACGACGCCCGCAACGCCCGGGGACAGAGCGCCGGTGCCACGATGCCGGGGGTCGTCTGGTTCGGGCTGATCACCGGGGCGCTGGTGACGGTGGGGCTGATCTTCACCCTGCAGATCCGCCGCACCTTCCGCGAACTCCTGCTGGCCGGACTCTTCAGCGTGCTGATCGCCTTCCTCCTCTTCCTCATCTGGGATTTCGACTCCCCCTTCGGCCGGGGCATCTCGGCCACCGCCGCGCCCTTCCTCGATCTGTTCCCCGGCGCGGCGGGCGGATAGCGGGACCCACCCCCGGGCGGTGCGCCGCTCGGGGGACAGCGGTGCCCCGAGCGGCGCACCCCGATCGCGGGCGAAATGCACCACTTCTAGCGTTGCCCGCATCGAGGTGCATTTCTGACACTTTGTGGAAATCCGTTCCGCAGCTGCTCCTCGGGGACCCGGAGGATTCACCATGCGCGCAATACGTGTCACACCCGTCGCTCTGCTCGGCGCCGCAGCACTCGCCCTGACCGCCCCGGCCGTGACCGCGTATGCCGCTACCACGGGCGGTCCGTCCAACAGCGGGAGCGGATACACCGTCACGCCCTCGGTGATCGCACCCGGCGGCCAGGTCACCCTGGCGGCCAAGGGGTGCTCCACCACGGCCACGGCGTCCTCGGGGGTGTTCGACACCGTCACCATCCCCAAGGACGGCACCGGCAGGGCGACGGTCGACTGGGACGCCAAGCCGGGCGCCGCCTATGAGGTGACGTTCACCTGCAACACCTCGCCGAGTTCCACGGCCAAGGTGAACCTCACGATCAGCGCCGCCACGAGCACACCCACCGCGAGCTCGACGAGCTCCGCGCTGTCGACGGCCTCCCCGGCCGGTGTGCAGGGCGGTCTCGGCGGCAGCATCGACAGCATGAACTCCGGCGAGATCGTGGCCGGCACCGCGCTGGCCGTGGCCGCCGCGGCCGGCACCGTCTTCGTGGTGCGGCGGCGCAAGGAGAACCGCTCGCACTGACCTGCAGCGCCGGCGGAACGAAAGTCGCCCCGGGTCCTCTTGGAGGACTCGGGGCGACTTCGGTTATCGGGCCGGCGGGTGCGTCTCTGCGGTCAGACCGCCCCATGGCTCATCCTCCGGCGGCGCATGATGTACATGCCTCCGCCGAGGGCCGCCGAAGCGACCAGACCCGCGCCCACACCCATCTCCGTCGGGCTGGCGGCCATCGAGCCGCCGAAGCCGCCCTGAGCACCCCGGCTGTTGAGCACCGTGAAGCGGTGGCCCGCCGTACGGTCGGTGCCGTCACAGCGCACCGTCAGGTTGTAGGAGCCGGGCGTCGCGTCGTTGAGGATCCGGACCCTGGCGTGGCCGACCCGGCCCGCCGAAAGGCGCGTGGTCCGGAACGCGTTGGACGAGACGCTGCCGCCCCGGCCGCAGCCCTCGGCGCTGACCTGCATGGCCGCGCCCTGGTGTACGCGCTCCGGGTCGACGGTCACGTTGTTCGGACCGTTGTTGCGGCCGTTTCCGTTCCCGTTGCCGTTGCCGTTGCCGTTGCCGTTCCCGTTGCCGTTCCCGTTCCCGTTCCCGTTGCCGTTCCCGTTGCCGTTCCCGTTGCCGTTCCCGTTGCCGTTGTCCCAGTCGCCCGGGTCGTTCCAGTCGTTCTGGCTGTTGCCGTTGTTCTGGCCGTTCCCGACGTCTCCACCGGCCGCGGCCATCGGGGCACCGAGCCCGAGAGCGGCGACGGCGGTCGCGGCGACAACGAGAGCGCGTGTAGCACGCATCGTTCGAACCTCCAGCGGGAAGCGCCCCGGAGCTCTGTGCACCGGGAAGGATCGACGAGAACGCCTCCCATGACGAACCCTCACCAGATCCTTGATCCACCGCATTTCGGCACTGCTCCACCCCGGTGATCCGACACACCGTGCGGACACCCGTGAACCTGATGGACTCGCAGGTCACAGAGCGTCAGAACTTTTATCCGACCACTACTCCGATATGAAGCCCGCCCCCCGGCCGCCACCCGTTCGCGCTTCCCTGAATGCCGCGCGGCCGACCCGCGCCTAGCGTTCCCCTCGTCGCGACGAAGGGAGAACCATGGGACGGGACAGCTGGCACCCCGAACGCACCAGATACTCGCCGTGGGGCGCGCTCGCGCTGGCGATGCTCACCGGTCTCGCGCTGATGAGGAACGGCGCGGACCTCTCACCCGGCCCGCCGCAGCCGGTCGCCGCCACCTCGGTGGGCCATCAGAAGGTCGTCCCGGGGGCCCCGGTGGCCGGACCGGTCGTGAAGCCACTCGCGTACGCGCCCGTCGCGCGCGTGGCCATCCCCTCGATCGCGGTCGACGCGCCGGTCATCGATGTGAACCTCGACGAGAACGGCTGGATCGAGACACCGCCCCCGCAGGATCCCAACCTGGCCGGCTGGTACCAGAACGGCATCGCGCCAGGACAGCTCGGCACCTCGGTCCTCGTCGGCCATGTCGACAACCAGGCGGGGCCCGCCGTCTTCTACGGGCTGGGCTCCCTGAAGAAGGGCAACCGGGTCGAAGTCACCCGCAGTGACGACCGGATCGCCGTGTTCGAGGTCTACGGCGTCGAGGTGTTCTCCAAGAACGACTTCCCCGGCGCCCGGGTGTACGGCGACACGGGGCAGGCGGAGCTGCGGGTCATCACCTGCGGCGGTGGATACACGAAGGCCAACGGGTACGACGGCAACGTGGTGGCCTTCGCCCGCCTGGTCGAAACCCGCTGACGCTCGCCGCCGGGGCAGCGGGCCGGCCCCGGCGGCAGCCGTCGCCCACCTCAGCGGCGCTGCGGCACCGTGATCCGGTACCCGTCGTCCAGCAGTTCCGGCAGATAGCGGCGCAGCGCGGCCACGCTCTGCGAACGGTTACCCCCCGCGTCGTGCGAGAGCACCACGACCCCGGGGGCAGCCCCCTCCCGCACCCGCCGGACGATGCTGTCGGTTCCCGGCACGGTCCAGTCCAGGGTGTCCACCGTCCAGGCCATCGGCTCCATGTCCAGCGCGGCCCCGATCTCGAACGAGTTCCGGTTCCAGGCCCCGTAGGGCGCCCGGTACCAGAGCGGCGCGGCGCCGGTGATCTTCTCGATCACCTCGCTGGTGCGGCCCAGCTCATCGGTGATGCCGGCCCGGGAGAGCTTGGTGACCAGCGGATGGGTCCACGAGTGGTTGCCGACTGTATGGCCCTCGTCGGCGATCCTGCGTACCAGGTCCTCGTTGTCGTGGGCCATCTCCCCGCAGAGGAAGAACATGGCCCGGACGTCATGCTTCCGCAGCGTGTCCAGGATGTGCGGTGTGTAGAGCGGATCCGGACCGTCGTCGAAGCTCAGCACCATGGCCCGGCCGATGTCGGGCAGTTCCTCGAAGGGCCGGGTACGCACCCGCGCCGCCGCCGGACGGTAGTGGGGCGGGTTGTGCGCGGTCATGGGTCGCAGCCGGTAGGCGAGGGGCCGCGTCCGCAGGGCGGCTGCCTGCGGACCGGCCGCGGCGGCCGTCGGCGGTGCGGGACGCCGGACAGGGCTGCCGGCGGAGTCCGCCGCGACCAGGCGCACGACCGTAGCGGCGCCCAGTCCGGCCGCCAGCCTCAGCAGTGCTCTGCGCATCGGCGGCATCTGATCATTCTTCATGACCAACTGCTCGCACATCCGCTCTGTCACCTTTCTCAACGACACCGGTTGCGGCGGGTTTTGCACCCAATGGAGGGAGCGCTTCCGCGCATCCGGCAGCAGCGCGCCGGGGCACTCGGGAGCCCGGCCCGAGAGCGTCACGGGGAGCCGATAGCCTCACTGCCGTGACAGACCAGCAGCCCCACCAGTTCGAACGTGGCACAGACGGCCCGAAAGTGATCGTCGCCGGCCTCGACGGTTCCGATTCCTCGATGCGCGCCGCGGCGTATGCCGCGGGTCTCGCGCGCAGGCAGCGGGCCATGCTCGCCCTCGTCTACGTCCAGCCCGTGCTGACGGCGGGAGCCGCCCTCGGTGCGCCGGTCGGCGACGCGACCGGCGACGTCGCCGAGGGCCTGGTGAACGAGATCCGGGCGTCGACGGAGCGGATGAAGGACATATGGGATGTGCGCTGGGAGTTCCACACCTTCCGGGGTGATCCGTACAACGGGCTGGTGACGGCGGCGGACGAACTCAAGGCGGACGCCGTCGTGGTGGGCGCGTCCGAGTCCGCGGGCCACCGGTTCATCGGCTCGGTGGCCGTGCGCCTGGTGAAGGCCGGCCGCTGGCCCGTCACCGTGGTCCCGTAGCGCCCTCTCCCCCGGCCCGCTCCCCCTCCGCCCGACCGTTCACCGCACCATTCGCCGCTCTGTGCGACCGCTCGTCGCACAGGGCCGCTTTTGTCCTGTTCCCCGGGGCGTGAATGGGTTCGTATACGCCAGTCGGCAGCGAGGCGGCAGGAACCGCGGGGAAGGGCGTTCACCATGACCACGACGACGACCGATGAGCGGGCACTCGCGGATCTTCAGCGTGAGCACGGACCCGCTCTGTTCCATTTCCTGCTCGGCCTGACCTTCGGTGACCGGCAGCGGGCCGAGGATCTCCTTCAGGAGACGCTGGTGCGGGCCTGGCAGCACCCGGAGGCCTTCGACGGCCCGTACGAGTCGATGCGGCCCTGGCTGTTCACGGTGGGACGCCGGCTGGCCATCGACGCCCGCAGGTCACGGCTGGCCCGGCCGGCCGAGGTCAGCGACGCGGTACTGGAGGCCGCCCCCGGCCGGGAGGACACCGCGGAGTCCGCGGTCGCCGCGCTCGATGTGCGGGAAGCGGTGCGTACCCTCAGCGCCGAGCACCGGGCCGTGCTCGTGCAGATCTACTTCCGGGGGCTGAGCGTGGGCGAGACCGCCGAGGTGCTCGGTATACCCGCAGGCACGGTCAAGTCCCGCTCCTACTACGCGCTGCGCCTGCTCTCCCGTAACCTCCCCGGTTACTCCAGCAGGTCCTCCTCACTGAGCAGCGGCAGCAGGGCCGCCGCCTCCGCGACCGCCACGTAGTCGGCGGCGCAGCGGTCGCAGCTCTGGAGATGGCGGGCCACGGCGCGCGCCTCCGCGGCCGCGAGCGCGTCCAGGACGTAGGCGCCGAGCAACTGCCGCATGTGCGGTCCCTCCCCTGGGTCTGCGGTCATCGCAACCTCATGTCTGTGACGGACCGGGTCCGACGGATCCTGTCCTTCTGGCCACGCGGGGCGCGCTCCCCCGGTTCAATGCTGCATGTAGGGCCGTACCGAGAACGGAATGGGGCGAGACCGGATGCGTCCGGAACGTCAAGACGGATCCAGCGGCGGCGGGCTGCTGATTCCGATGGCCTGGATGTACGCGGAGTACATCGCCGACGAACTGCTGCGGACCGGCGATCTGATGGAGCCGGCGACCCTGGAGTACCGGGCGGGCCGTGATGCGCTCGCCCTCACCGTCTTCCTCTCCGGCGGCGAGGTGGCCGACTCCCTCCCGGCCACCCGGGTGGACGAACTGCGGCTGCTGACGGCGTACGGAACGCCGTGGCGCCGTTGGGTGTGTGAGCGGCTCGACGCTATGGCGGCGGCCGGTGACGCCGACCCGGACCTCGCACTGGCCCGCGCGGCCTGGCGGTGGCTGGAGAGCACCGAACTTCTGGCGGCCGACCTGGACGCGATCCGCCCACCGCCGTGGGAGCCGGTCGACAGCGCTCCGGAGCCCGAGGAGGGATCGGGGGCCCAGGTGTGGACACCCGCCTGGCAGCTGGGGCTGCCGCTCGGACACCTGTCGATCCATCTGTACTGAAGCGTGTGACAGAAGACTGTGGCCCGGCGGGCCGGGGCAGGGTGCCTCGGCGGGTGGATCATCACGGTTCAGGGCGGTGCTGAGCCTGCCCTGTTTCCGTAGGACCGCTCCCTACGCCTCGGGACCATCCAGGTGATGAACCGCGCCCGCACGGGCGTAGCGCGCCCGGGCGTAGCGCGCCCGGGCGTACTCCTATGGTGAAGCTTCACAGCGAGGTCGAGACCGAGTCGAGGACACTTGAGGAATCCGCAGATCAACTACCTCGCGGTCTTCCACGCCCTTCCCGGCATGGTCGCCCTGCTCACCCCTGATCTGGTCTATGCCGACGCCAACGAGGACTTCCTCCGTCTGGCCGGACGTACCCGCGAGCAGTTACTGGGCCGGTACATCTTCGATGTGTTCCCCGAGAACCCCAACGACCCGGCCGCAGCCGGCATGCGGGAGACCCGGGAGTCGATGCTGCGCGTCGTGGCCACCGGCGCACGCGACACCATGGCACTGCTGCGCTACGACATCGAGGACCGCGAGCGACCCGGGCACTGGGTGGAGCACTTCTGGAGTCCTGTCAACGCACCTGTGCTCGACGCGGACGGGAACGTGCTCCTGATCGTGCACCGGGTGGAGGAAGTCACCGAACTCATCCGCGCCCGCGGAGGTCCCAGCGGCAGCAGCCGGGCCCACGCGCTGGAGGCCGAGCTCTACACCCGCTCCCGCGAACTCCAGGAGATCAACGAACGACTGCGCCGGGCGCACGCACGCGATCGCGAGGTCGCCCTGGCCCTGCAGGACGCATTGCTTCCCGCGCCCACGCCGGTGGGGCACCACCGGGCAGCCGTGCGCTACCAGCCCGCCGTCAACAACCTGAACGTATGCGGTGACTGGTACGACCTCGTGGACCTGCCCGGCGACCGCATCGCCGTAGCGGTCGGCGATGTCGTGGGCCACGGCCTGAAAGCGGCGTGCGTCATGGGGCAGCTGCGGAGCGCCTTGAGTGCCGCGGCACGTGTCGCCGACGGTCCGGCCCGCGCGTTGGAGGCTCTCGGGCTCTATGCCCGTCGCGTCGAAGGTGCCGAGTCGACGACCGTGGTGAAGGCCTTCATCGACTGGACCACCCACACCGTCGTGTACAGCAGCGCGGGCCACCCTCCTCCGGCCCTGCTCCACCCCGACGGCACCGTGAACTTTCTCGATCAGGCGACTGATCCGCCGCTGGGCGCCCGGCCCGAGCACGCCCCGCGCCCCGAGGCGACCACGCCCTTCTCCGAGGGCGGCACCCTGGTGCTGTACACCGACGGCCTGATCGAGCGCCGCGACGAGGACATCGACGTCGGCCTGGCCCGTCTCTCCGACGCTCTTGTCCGCCATGGCCAGGCAGCCCCTGAGGCACTGGCCGACGCACTCCTGGCCGACCTGTTGCCTCCCGCGGGTGTCACCGACGACACCGCGCTGGTCATCATCCGCCTGTGACGACGCGGAGACCGTGGCCGATCACGCAGGTGCGGACGGAAGCCCGGCGGCCTGCCCGCCGCCCCTTCAGGAACCGTGCACCCCGGCACGGTACTTCGGCAGCCGCACGGTGATGCGCATGCCGGCCCCGATGCCCGTCTCGATGACGAGCCCGTACTCGTCCCCGTACACCTGGCGCAGCCGTTCGTCGACGTTGAGCAGGCCGATGCCGGTGGACTTGCCGCCCTCGCCGCGCAGGATGTGGCGCAGCCGTTCCGGGTCCATGCCGGTGCCGTCGTCCTCGATGACGACCTCGGCCTCGGAGCCGGCGTCGAGTGCGCTGATCGTGATGCGGCTGGAGGTGACGGCCCCTTCGAGTCCATGCTTGACGGCGTTCTCGACCAGGGGCTGGAGGCAGAGGAAGGGCAGGGCGACGGGCAGTACCTCGGGAGCGACCTGAAGGGTGACCGAGAGCCGTTCGCCGAACCGGGCCCGGACGAGGGCCAGGTACTGGTCGATGGAGTGCAGTTCGTCGGCGAGGGTGGTGAAGTCGCCGTGGCTGCGGAACGAGTAGCGGGTGAAGTCGGCGAACTCCAGGAGGAGCTCGCGGGCCTGCTCGGGGTCGGTGCGGACGAACGAGGCGATGGCGGCGAGCGAGTTGAAGATGAAGTGCGGGGAGATCTGCGCGCGCAGCGCCCTGATCTCGGCCTCGATGAGCTGGGTGCGCGAGCGGTCGAGCTCGGCCAGCTCCAGTTGTACGCAGACCCAGCGGGCGACCTCGCCCGCCGCCCTCGCGAGGACGGCGGATTCGCGCGGGGCGTAGGCGATCAGGGTGCCGAGGACCCGGTGGTCGACGGTGAGCGGCACGGCGACGGCCCAGCGCAGCGGGCAGTCCAGGTCGTCGCACTCGCTGCGGAAGGCGGTGTCACGGCCGCTGGTGAGGACGTCCACCACCTGTTCCATGATGTGACGGCCGTGGTGGGCGCCCTCGCCGTCCCAGACCAGCACCCGGTCGCGGTCGGTGAGGCACAGGGCGTCGGTGCCGAGCAGCGAGCGGAGCCGGCGGGCCGACCTGCGGGCGCTCTCCTCGGTCAGTCCGGCGCGCAGGGGCGGCGCGGCGAGCGAGGCGGTGTGGAGGGTCTCGAACGTGGCGTGTTCGACGGGTGTGCCGACGTCGCTGGTGCGGACGGGGCGTGCGGTCCGCCGGCCGGTCAGCAGGCCGCCGCCGAACAGCAACAGGGCGAGGAGCACGATGACGGCGTATCCGGCCCCGGTCACCGGTGCCTCCCGGTGGTCAGTGCCTCGGGCAGGTGGAAGCGGGTCATGGCGGCGTTGGTGCCGGCGGGTATCCGTCCCGGTGTGGCGAGCGAGACCAGGATCATGGCGAGGAATCCGACGGGCACCGACCAGACGGCCGGCCAGGCGAGCAGGGCGTGCGGCCAGCCGGGGGGCCGCACCGCCCCGCTGACGGTGATGGCGACGGAGAGCAGCGCGGAACCGCCGCCCAGCACGAGTCCCGCCACGGCTCCGGGCGGGGTGAGCCGGCGCCACCAGATGCCGAGGACCAGCAGGGGGCAGAAGGAGGACGCCGACACGGCGAACGCCATCCCGACCGAGTCGGCGACCGGTACCCGGCTGACGATCAGTGAACCGGCCAGCGGGACGGAGATGGCCAGGACGGTGGCCAGCCGGAAGTGCCGGACGCCGCCCGAGGGCAGGACGTCCTGGGTGATGACGCCGGCGACGGCCATGGTCAGTCCGGAGGCGGTCGACAGGAACGCGGCGAAGGCGCCGCCCGCGATGAGCGCGCCCAGCAGATCGCCGCCGAGCCCGCCGATGACCCGGCCGGGGAGCAGCAGCACGGCGGCGTCCGCGTCACCGCCCCGGATGAGCTCGGGTGCGTACAGCCTGCCGAGGGCTCCGTAGACGGGCGGCAGGAGGTAGAAGACGCCGATCAGGGCGAGGACGGCGACGGTGGTGCGGCGGGCGTCGCGGCCGTTGGGGCTGGTGTAGAAGCGGACGACGACGTGCGGCAGGCCCATGGTGCCGAGGAAGGTGGCGACGATGAGGCCGTAGGTGGCGTAGAGCGGATGGTCGGCGCGGAAGACGGAGAGCTGTTCGTCGAAGGTGACGCGGGGCCGTCCGTCGCCCTGCCAGGCGAGCACCAGGAAGATCGCGGGGACCAGGAGAGCGGTCAGCTTGAGCCAGTACTGGAAGACCTGGACGAAGGTGATGGAGCGCATCCCGCCCGCGGCGACGGCGAGGACGACGACGGAGGCGACGAGGACGTCGCCGAGCCAGCCGGGCGCCCCGGTCAGGATCTTGAGGGTGAGTCCGGCGCCCTGGAGCTGGGGGACGAGGTAGAGCCAGCCGGCGCCGACGACGAGCACGCTGACGAGTCTGCGCACCTGCCGGGATTCGAGCCGGCCCTCGGCGAAGTCGGGCAGGGTGTACGCCCCCGAGCGCCGCAGCGGGGCCGCGACGAAGACCAGCAGCACCAGATAGCCGGCGGTGTAGCCGACCGGGTACCAGAGCATGTCGGGTCCGTGCACGAGCACCAGGCCGGCGATGCCGAGGAAGGACGCGGCGGAGAGGTATTCGCCGCTGATCGCGGCCGCGTTGAGGCGGGGCCGCACGGTGCGCGAGGCGACGTAGAAGTCGGAGGTGGTCCGGGAGATGCGCAGTCCGAATCCGCCGACGAGGACGGTGGCGAGGACGACGGCGGCGACGGCCGCCACCGCGTACGTGCGGCTCACTGTGCGGGGCGGCCTTCCACGAGCCGGGCGAAGTCGCGCTCGTTGCGCTCGGCCCGGCGCACGTACCACCAGGCGAGCAGGGTCAGCGGCGGATAGGCGGCGAAGCCGAGGACGGCCCACACGACGGCGGAGCTGCGCAGGGCCTCGAAGACCAGCGGAAGGGTGCCGACCACGACGGCGAGGACGGCGAAGGCGGTGAGTCCCGCGCGCAGTTGGCTCCGCATCAGCGAGCGGACGTAGGCACCGCCCAGTGCGGTCTGCTCGTCGATCTCCGACTGGGTGCGGTAGCGCGGCAGCGGACGCACCCGGCGGGGCTCCCCCGTCACCACTTCACGCCGGGGCGTTGGCTCTGCGGACATGGGGCCGGAGTGTACGCAGCACCCTGCCCCGCTGGGAAGGGTTTCGGACAGGGGTAGGCGCTGGTCAGCGGCCGGTCCGGCGCATCAGCAGATCGCGCAGCGCGCGGGTGTGGCGGCGGCTGACGGCGAGTTCCGCGGCGCCGATGCGCACGCTCATGCTGCCCGCGTCGAGCCGCAGTTCGTCGATCCGGCCGAGCGCCACGAGGTGGCGGCGGTGGATGCGGACGAACCCGCGGGTGCGCCAGCGCTCCTCCAGGGTGGTCAGGGGGACGCGGACGAGGTGGCTGCCGGTGGCGGTGTGCAGGCGGGCGTAGTCGCCCTGGGCCTCGGCGTAGGCGATGTCGTCGATCGGGATGAAGCGGATGACGCCGCCCAGTTCGACGGGTATCTGGTCGGGTGCGGTGTCGTGGGCGGGTGCGGAGCGCCCGCCGACCTGCTCGGCGACGCGGCGCACGGCTTCGGCGAGACGTTCGCGCCGTACGGGCTTGAGGACGTAGTCGACGGCCTTGAGGTCGAAGGCGTGCACGGCGAAGCCCTCGTGTGCGGTGACGAAGACGATGAGCGGCGGCGCGGCGAACCCGGCCAGCAGTTGGGCGACGTCGAGTCCGGTGAGGCCCGCCATATGGATGTCGAGGAAGACGACGTCGATGGCGGCGGGGTCGTCGGGGCCGGCCTCGACGGCGCTGCCGATGCGCCGCAGCGCCTCGGTGGCTCCGGTGGCTCCCTCGGCGCTGCGGATCCGGGGATCGGCCCGCAGGAGGTACAGGAGTTCCTCCAGTGCGGGTTCTTCGTCGTCGACGGCGAGTACGCGGAGCATGGCCGGAGTGTACGACCTGGTGCGCGACGCGATGAGGGTGCCGGGCTGAGTGATTCACGGGCTGTTTCCGTACGGGACGGTATGTGCACCCCGCCTCACCGTCGCGACGTCGGCGCCTACGTCCTGGGCGTGCTCGGCGCCGCCGACGCCTTCCGTTTCGAGGAGCATCTGGAGGGCTGTTCCCGTTGCGCGGGCGGGGTGGTCGAGCTCGGCGGGGTGACGGCCGTTCTGGAACGGTACGCGCGGCTGACGCCGCCGGGCGTCGATCCCGTGGTGCGGGCCGACCCCCGGCTGGTGCTCCGGGCCGCCGAGGCACTGGCGGCCGGACGGCGCAGGACCCGGCGACGGCGGCTGGCCGTGGCGGCCGCGGTGGTGGTGCTGGCGGCCGGGACGCCGTTCGCGGTGCCCGGCGGGGAGCGGGGAGGCGGGCGGTGGACGGGAGCGGACCGGGGCTCCGGGATGACTGCCGTGGTGACGACGGGGGCGCGGGAGTGGGGCACCGATGTCGGCCTGGAGGTGGCGGGGGCGCCGGATCCCGGTGTGTGCTCCCTGGTCGCGGTGGGGCGGGACGGGGACGAGGAGACCGTCGCCACCTGGTCGTGGGGCGGCGTCGGCGCGGCGCCGTTGCGGGTGCGCGGCGGCGCGGCCCTGCGGCCCGGGGCCATCGCCCGGTTCGAGGTGCGTACGGCGCAGGGCCGGCCGCTGCTGCGGCTCACCCGTTGAGGCGCGCTACTTGAGCAGCTTGGAGAGCCGCCGGTCGGCCAGTGGCTTGCCGCCGGTCTGACAGGTCGGGCAGTACTGGAGCGAGGAGTCGCTGAAGGACACCTCACGGATGGTGTCCCCGCAGACGGGGCAGGCCTGACCGGTACGCCCGTGGACGCGCATGCCGCTCTTCTTCTCGGCCTTGAGACGTCCCGCCGCCAGTCCGCTGGAGCGGGTGACGGCGTCGTCCAGTGTGGTGCGCAGGGCGGCGTGGAGGCGGGTGACCTCGTCATCGGTGAGGTGCGCGGTGAGTTTGAACGGCGACATCTTCGCGACGTGCAGGATCTCGTCGCTGTAGGCGTTGCCGATGCCGGCGATGAGCGACTGGTCGCGCAGGGCCCCCTTGATCTGGCGGCGTTCGCCTTCGAGGAGCGCGGCGAACGCGTCCCGGTCGAAGGACGGGTCGAGCGGGTCGGGGCCCAGGCGCGCCACTCCGGGAATCTCCGCCGGATCGTTCACCAGGTACACGGCGAGGCGTTTGGTGGTCCCGGCCTCGGTCAGGTCGAAGCCGTCACCGCCGGTGAGGACGGTACGCAGCGCGAGGGGACCCTTGCCGGGTCGGGGCGGCGTGGCGGGGAAGGAGTCCTTCCAGTGGAGCCAGCCGGCCCGGGCCAGGTGGGTGACCAGGTGCAGCGGTCCGAGGGCGATGTCGAGGAACTTGCCGTGCCGCCGGACGCCGGTGACCGTACCGCCGTGCAGGGCGGTGAGCGGCGGGTCGTACGTCTTGAGGACGCTGATGGCGAGCGGCAGGACGTGGTCGATCTCCCTGCCGACCAGGTGGTCGTCGAGGAAGACCCGCAGGGCTTCGACTTCCGGCAGTTCGGGCATGGTTCCCAGCCTGCCGCAGCGCGCGCCCCGGCGCCTACCGGAGGCCGTACACGCGCTCGGCGGTGGTGGCGAGGACGGCGTTGCGCTCGTCCTCGGTGAGCGTGTCCAGGAGGGCGAGTGCGGTGTCGACGACCTCGGTGTACGTCGCCGCGAGCCGGCACACCGGCCAGTCCGAGCCGAACATCAGCCGGCCGGGGCCGAAGGCGTCGATGACCGTGCCGGCGTACGGGCGCAGGTCCTTGACGGTCCAGTCGTGCGGGTCCGCCTCGGTGACCAGGCCGGAGAGTTTGCACACCGTGTTGGGAAGGGCGGCGAGCGCCCTGAGGTCGTCGGCCCAGGGGTACTGCTGCCCGGCGGCGATCTGCGGCTTGCCCGCGTGGTCGAGTACGAAGGTGAGGCCGGGCAGCAGTTCGGCGGCCCGGACGGCGGCGGGCAGCTGGTGGGGCTGGACCACCAGGTCGTAGGCGAGTCCGGCGTCGGCCACGGCGGCCAGTCCGCGCTGGACGTCCGGGCGCAGCAGCCACCGGGGGTCGGGTTCTCCCTGCACCTGGTGGCGGAGCGAGACGAGCCGGTCGCCGCCGGGGAGCTCGCGCAGGGCGGCCAGGGTGTCGGCGATCTCCGGGGCGGTGAGATCGGCCCAGCCCACGACGCCGGCCACCAGCTCGCTGCCGTGCGCGAGCGCGAGGAACTCGGGGGTCTCCTCCGGCACGGTGACGGTCTGCACGAGCACGGTCGCGCACACTCCGTTGGCGCGGGCCTCCGGCTCCAGGTCGGTGAGGGTGAAGTCGCGTCGCAGTGGCGCCAGTTCCTCGCCGGTGATCCAGTCCTGGTCGCGTACCGAGAGGTCCCACACATGGTGGTGGGCGTCGACGATGCGGGGGCGGCCGGTCATCTCACAGCTCCCAGGCGACCGGCAGGCCCGCTTCGGCGCCGTCCGCGGAGTAGTCGTGCGCGACGTCGAGGAGTTCGCCCATCCTGGCCTGCCAGGCGACGTTGACGGGGAGCTGTTCCAGTTCGGCGAGGAGCCGGGCGTAGTCGTCGCACTCGATGACGTGGAAGAGGTCGGTGCCGCTGCGCCAGATCGTCCAGGAGGCGGCACCCGCCGCCCGGATCGCGCGGGTCAGTTCGGCCGGGACCTCGCGGTGGGCGGCCTCGTACTCGGTGATGCGGTCCGCGCGGACCTTGGTGTGCAGGGCGATACGCATGTCAGTGTCCGTTCTCGGTCAGCAGGCCCTCGGCCCGCAGGTCGTCCCAGAGGGCGTCGGGGATCTCCTGGCGGAGCAGCGCCGCGGCGTCGCGCACCTCGTCGGGGGAACGCGTGCCGACGAGTACGCCGGCGACCGCCGGGTGGGACAGGGGGTAGTGCAGGGCGGCGGCGCGCAGCGGGACGCCGTGCCCCTCGGTGACTGCTTTCAGGCGCAGCGCCCGGTCGAGCAGGTTCGGTGGAGCGGCGGCGTAGTCGTACGTCGCTCCGAGGCGCGGGTCGGCGAGGAGGCCTGAGTTGAAGACGCCTCCGACGACGACGCTGCGGCCTCGGGCGGCGGCCTCGGGCAGCAGATCGTTCAGTGCGGACTGGTCGAGGAGGGTGTAGCGGCCGGCGCAGAGCACCACGTCGACGTCGGTCTCGACGACGAATCGGGTGAGCATCGCGGTCTGGTTCATGCCGGCGCCGATGGCTCCGATCATCCCTTCGGCCCGCAGCTTCTCCAGTTCCGGGTAGGCCTCTGCGAAGGCGGCTTCCGTGTGGTCGTCGGGGTCGTGGAGGTAGGCGATGTCGATGCGGTCGAGGCCGAGACGTTCCAGGCTGTCCTCGATGCTGCGGCGCACACCGGCAGCGCTGAAGTCCCAGCGCCTGCGGTGCGTGGCGCGTACGGCGAAGCCCTCGGACAGTCCGTCGGACTCGGCGGCCCCGCCGTCGGGCAGCGGGTCGAGAACCCGGCCGACCTTCGTGGACAGCGCGTACGCGTCGCGGGGCCGGTGGCGCAGGGCCTCGCCGAGCCGGCGTTCGGAGAGGCCGAGCCCGTAGTGCGGCGCGGTGTCGAAGTAGCGGACGCCCTCGTCCCAGGCCGCGTCGACGGCGGCAGCGGCCTGGCCGGGCTCCACCGCGCTGAAGAGATTGCCGATGGCAGCGGCGCCGAACGACAGATCGGTGACCTCGACCGCACTGTGTCCCAGCCTGTTGCGCCGCATGCTTCCGCCGCCCTCCCCGAAGATCGCTTCCTGCACACAGCGAATATTCATCGGATCACTTGGGTGCGTCAACACCCCGGAGGACATCGGTCACGGCAATTGCTCGCTGATCTGTCCGATCTATGGAGCGGTACCCGCGGGCAGCAGCGTCAGAAGTTCGGCCACCTCCTCCTCGGCGCAGCGCCCCAGCCGCTCCAGATCCGGCAGCGCCTTGCCGTCGGCCACCAGCCCGATCTGCACTGTGCCGCCGTACGTGGTCAGCGCGACGGCCAGGGACTGGCCGCGGGCCAGGGGCGCCATGGGGTAGAGCGCGCGCAGCGGGCAGCCGCCGAGCGAGAGGGCCGAGCGCGGCAGCGGCACACTGGTGACCAGCAGGTCGAAGAGCATCCGGGCGGCGTTCCCGGCGAGCGGCGCACCGAAGCGGTGGGCCAGCGGCGGAAGCTGGTCGGCGAGCACGGCGACCGCACCGGCTCCGCGCAGCGGCCCGGCGGACTTGTTGCGGTCCATGGCACCGCGGACGGCCCGAAGCCGCTCCCAGGGATCGGCTTCGGAGACGGGAAGGCCCAGCAGATAGGCGGAGAGCCGGTTACCGGTGGCCGCGCCGCCGGGGCGGCGCCGTGAGACGGGGACCAGGGCGCGCGGATCGGCGCCGGGCAGCGGTTCGCCGCGCTCCAGCATCCAGCGGCGCAGCGCTCCCGCCACGACGGCGAGCAGGACGTCGTTGCCCGTGCCGCCCGCCGCCCGGCGGATCCGCTGCACGGACGCGAGGTCGAGGTCGGCCGTGGCGAGGCGCCGGGTGCCGGAGGAGCTGGCGCTGAGCGCCGGAGCACCGCGCAGGTCCAGGCGGCTGGCGCGTACGAGCGAGGCCCCCACGCCGAAGGCACGGCCGAGGTCCTCGATCCGCCCCAGGGCGAGACCGGCGACCTGCCGGGGTCCGGGCATCCAGGAGCGGGGCGGCACGGGGCGGACCCGTCCGGCCGCCGGGCCCGGCCGGGCCCGGCCCGCGGCCGAGGCGATCTCGTCGAAGATCCCGGCCCCGATGGCGACCGCACGCATTCCGTCGGCGAGCGCGTGGTGGAGTTTGACGAGGACGGCGAAGGAGCCGTCCGGGGCATCGCCGATGACGTACATCTGCCAGGGCGGCAGTCCCCTGGGCAGCGGCTGCTCCATCAGTTCGCCCGCGAGCCGGGTGGCCGCGGCCATGAATCCGGCCTCCCCCGCGCCCGCGGTCTCCGACTCGGGCAGGCACACGCGCTTGACGTGCTGGTGGACGTCGAAGTCCTTGTCCACCGACCAGGCCGCGCCCCCGACGGGCAGCAGCACGTCGCGCACCCGCATCCGCAGCCGGGGAATGGCGGCGGCGCGGGTACCGAGCAGTTCGAGGAGATGGCCGGGCCCGGGAGCCGGGCCGTCCCCGGGCGAGAAGACGGCGAGCGCCCCGAGGTGCATGGGATGCGCATCGGATTCGAGGTGCCAGAAGGCCAGATCGAGAGGTGCCAGTAGCTCAGTGCCCAACGGGTCCTCATGTCATGGAAGAGGAAGGCTGACGAGATCGCAGTCAATCTCCCGCAGTCGGTTACGGTCAAGTACAGACATGTTACTTTCTGTTACTTTTCAGTAGTGTTCAATCCCCGTGAACGGCCGTGCCCCTCACCGGGTCAGTCGCGCGGCGGAATGACGAATTCGCACCAGACGCACTTGCCGGTGCCCCGGGACTCGACGCCCCAGGCGTCCGCCAGCTGGTCGACGAGCATCAGCCCGCGGCCCGAGACCCCCGACTCGCCCGCGTCCCGGCGGCGCGGCAGTGCGCTGGAACGGTCCTCGACATCGACACGCAGGCGGCGCTCGGGCCCCGTGAGCACCCGGATGGTCACGATCGCGCCGCCGTCGGTGTGCATCAGGGCGTTGGTCGTCAGCTCGTCCGCCGCCAGCTCCACCTCGTCGGCCCGCCCCTTCGCGCCCCAGGCACGCACCGCCGCACGGATCATGTGCCGGGCCGAGCTGAGCGCCTCCGGATCGTTCTGCCCCACGTGCTGCTGGAGCCGGCCGCCCGGCTGCGGGGCGTGAGCGGCCCTGCGGCGCAGGAGCAGCACGGCGACATCGTCCTCGCCGCCGCGTTCGTCGACCGATTCGCAGAGCCGGTCGGCGAGCTGCTGAAGGTCCTGGGGGCCGTTCCTGATCATGGCGGTGAGCAGTTGCGTACCCTCGTCGAGGTCGGCTCCCGGCAGCTCCACCAGTCCGTCGGTGAACAGGACCATGGTCTGCCCCGGGTCCAGTTCCACCGTGCTGACCGGATACTCCAGCCGCCCGAACTCCGCGGAGAGCCCCAGCGGCAGGCCGCCCTCGACCAGCACCTTGCGGCAGCTCCCGTCGGCATCCCGCACCAGCGGGTCGACATGGCCCGCCCGCACCACCTGGACCACACCGGTGGTCAGATCGGCCTCGGCATAGGTGCAGGTCGCGAAGCGGTCGGTGTCCAGTTCGTGCAGGAAGACGGAGGCCCGCGCCATGACCGTCGCGGGGCTGTGCCCCTCGGCGGCGTACGCGCGCAGCACGATGCGCAGCTGCCCCATGACGGCGGCGGCGTGCGTGTCGTGGCCCTGCACGTCCCCGATGACGGCGCCGACCCTGCCGCCGGGCAGCGGGATCACGTCGTACCAGTCGCCGCCGATGTCCCGGCCGAGCCTCGCCGAGCGGTAGCGCACGGCGATCTGCGCACCCGGCACCTCGGGGATGCGGCGCGGCAGCATCGCCTGCTGGAGCCCCTCGGCGAGGTCGTGCTCCTGCTCGTACAGCATGGCGCGCTGGAGGCTCTGGGCGATGGAGCTGCCGAGGGCGACCAGCAGGTTGCGTTCGTCGCCGGTGAATCCGTTCTTGTCGCTGTAGAGCAGCCCGAGTGCGCCGATGGGGCGCGCCTGGGCGATCAGCGGCAGATAGGCGGCGGAGGTGATGCCGAGATGGCTGATGTGGGGCCACAGGATCGGGTACGAGTCGGCGAAGTCCTCGGCGGACTCGATGAAGCGGGGGCCGAGCGTGCGGACGACCTCGCTCATCGGGTACTGCTCGTCCGTCCGCGTGTACCGGGTGCCCGGCACGAAGGCGCCGTCGGGGCCGTCGGCCACCAGGTGGATGCGCCCGGCCTCTATCAGCCCCATGACCAGGCTGGTCGCCCCCAGGTGAGCCAGCCCCTGGGAGTTCTTGAGCACGTCGATGACGTCCTTGACCGTCCGGGCGTGGGCCAGCGCGGCCGTGGTGGCCTCCACCAGGCTGGTCCGCCGCCGCCGCTCCTCGTCCAGCTCGTGGCGGGCGGTGGCATCGGCCAGCTCCTGCGTGGCGTCGCGGACGATCCCGATGATGCGGCGCGGCCGCCCGTTCCCGTCGCGCTGCACGAAGCCCTGGGTGTGCGTCCACTGCAGGGTGCCGTCGCGCCGCAGGATGCGGAAGTACGCTCCGTAGTTCTTCCGGCCGGACTTGAGTGCCTGGGTCACCATGGCGTCCAGACGCACGCCCTCGTCCGGTGGCACCCGCTTCCCGAGCGTCGCCGGTCTGTTGTCGTACTCGTCGGCCCTCAGGTCGAAGACGTCGAGGGCCGCTTGCTCCATGTGCATGAGGCCGCTGTCGAGATCCCAGTCGAAGCTGCCCATACGGTTCAGGGCGAGACTGAGGTCCGGGTGGGCGGGCCAGTCGTCCGGGAGTGACAGGGCACCCGCTACCCGATCATCCATGTGGGTAACTCTGCCATCATTTGTCCGATTCTTCGAGTGAGCCGTCCACCAGGTGAACGTGCGATGGAACACATTTCCGAGCCGTTCGGCGGGGTCGTTTCCCCGGAGATTCCGCGGGATTAGCCCGTCCGGCAAAAGTGCGGGGTGCCGGATATCGCCGCAGAACGCCGACCCGCCCCGAAAGCGGGCAGGGACAGCGGCTAACGTGTGCGTCGGGGCGGAGTAAGCCAAGCCTTACCACGGCCCGCCCCGCTCCTGCTCGTTCGTCCTAAGGAACAGCTCGCCATGACACGCCCCGTCCGCGTAGCCATCGTCGGAGCCGGCCCCGCCGGAATCTACGCAGCGGACGCGCTGCTCAAATCCGATGCCGCCGCCGAGCCGGGCGTCTCCATCGACCTGTTCGAGCGGATGCCCGCCCCCTTCGGCCTGATCCGTTACGGCGTGGCACCGGACCACCCCCGGATCAAGGGCATCGTGCAGGCGCTGCACCAGGTCCTGGACAAGCCCCAGATCCGGCTCTTCGGGAACGTCGACTACCCGAACGACATCGGCCTGGACGAGCTGCGGTCCTTCTACGACGCCGTGATCTTCTCCACCGGCGCGGACGCCGACCGCGCCCTCGACATACCGGGCAGCGACCTGGACGGCTCGCACGGTGCCGCCGACTTCGTCTCCTGGTACGACGGCCACCCGGACGTCGCGCGCACCTGGCCGCTGGAGGCCGAGAAGGTCGCCGTGCTCGGTGTCGGCAATGTGGCCCTGGACGTCGCCCGCATCCTCGCCAAGACCGCGGACGAACTGCTGCCGACCGAGATCCCCGCCAACGTCCACGACGGCCTCAAGGCCAACAAGGCGCTGGAGGTGCACGTCTTCGGGCGTCGCGGCCCGGCCCAGGCGAAGTTCAGCCCCATGGAGCTGAGGGAGCTCGACCACTCGCCGAACATCGAGGTCATCGTCAACCCCGAGGACATCGACTACGACGCGGGCTCGATCGAGACCCGGCGCGGCAACAAGCAGGCCAACATGGTCGCCTCCACGCTGGAGAACTGGGCGATCCGCGACGTCGGCGACCGGCCGCACAAGCTCTTCCTGCACTTCTTCGAGTCCCCCGTGGAGATCCTCGGCGAGGACGGCCAGGTCGTCGGCCTGCGGACGGAGCGCACCGAGCTGGACGGCACCGGCAACGTCAAGGGCACCGGCCGGTTCAACGACTGGGACGTGCAGAGCGTCTACCGCGCGGTCGGCTACTACTCGCAGGAGCTGCCCAAGCTCCCCTTCGACGTCGCGTCCGGCACGGTCCCGCACGCCGCGGGGCGGGTGCTCGCCGGCGGCGAGCCGATGGAGTCGGTGTACGTCACCGGCTGGATCAAGCGGGGCCCGATCGGCCTGATCGGGCACACCAAGGGCGACGCCAACGAGACGGTCGCCTGCCTGCTGGAGGACCACACCGCCGGACGGCTGCCCGCCCCCGCGCAGCCCGAGCCCGCCGCCGTGACCGAGTACCTGGAGTCCCGCGGCGTCCGCTACACCACCCGCGAGGGCTGGTACCGCCTCGACGCGCACGAGCGCGCGCTGGGCGAGCCGCAGGGCCGCGAGCGGGTGAAGGTCGTGGAGCGCGACGCGATGCTGGACGCGTCGGAGCCCGGCAACTGACACCACGGCGACGGCCCCGGAACGCCCCGCGCAAGGGGAGGTTCCGGGGCCGCCGTCATGCCGGGACGCGTCAGCGGCCCTGCAGCGCCTTGACGTTGTCGCCGAAGGTCCAGTTCTTGGAGCCGTCCCAGTGGTCCAGGCCCTCCGTCAACAGGTCTGGACCGAAAGCGGCGACGGAGGCGGCCTCACGGGGCGCCGCGCGCCCTCAGGGAGCGTTCGCGCACCTGGTCCGGGTAGCGCTCCGTGAAGCGGACCGCCAGGACCAGCAGGACGACCGGGATGACCCAGTTGTACCAGTCGGAACCGGACGACGTATGGACCGCCAGCAGGCCCAGCAGCGCGGTGGCGACGAAGACTCCTCCCCACACGAGCGTCAGCACCCGGTTGACATGACGGAAGGCGGGCGAGCCCCATACCTCGCGAGGAGTGGTCTCCCGCGCGTACTGCTCGGTGAACGGGACGAACGCCAGCGATCCGAGGGCCACCACCGCGATCACCCCACTGGAGAGGACCTGGGCGTACCTCTCCAGCCAGAGCAGATCCTGACGGTCCAGGAACAGCGCCAGAACACTGAGGACCGCGAAGAAGACGATCCCGGCGACCTCCAGCACCTTGAAGGAACCCCTGCGCATGTCCGGCAGATTGAGCACCACGGCGGCGACCAGGCCGGCCAGCGCGGCGTACTCCCAGGTACTGGGTCCCGCGATGATGTCGAAGATGATCCACGGGGCGAACGCGAAGAACAGATTCCCGGTCCGACGCCCGGATTTGGCTTGGGTCACCGCACACCTCCGGGTGTGGCCCGGTACGACATCCTGCCGCACGTTCCATGGTGGCGCCCGAACCCGCCCCCCGCATCCCCGCACGTTCCATGGTGGCGCCCGGACCCGCCCCCCGCATCCCCGCCCCTGCGCATCCGCGTTGCAGCGGGCCCGGGCCGGGGATTGAATGAAGGATCGGCGCGACACGCATCCAGGTGCTCACACGTCCCGGCAAGGGAGGCCGTCATGGCCGCACATGCCTCACGGAGCTTCGACCCGACCCGCGTCGTCCATCTGTCGGGCCGGTTCGCCCCGGTGACCGACGAGGTGGACGAGGCCGGACTGCAGGTGCTCGGCGAACTGCCGGACGAGCTCGACGGCCTGTTCCTGCGCAACGGCCCCAACCCCCGCTTCAGCCCCATCGGTTCGTTCCTCTATCCGATCGACGGGGACGGCATGCTGCACGGGGTGTGGCTGTCCGGCGGCCGGGCGAGGTACCGCAACCGCTTCGTACGGACACCGGCCGTCGTCGCCGAGGAACGCGCGGGCCGGGCCCTGTGGGGCGGTATCGAATCGCTGATCATGCCTCAGGTCCCGGATGTGGAACCGGAGCTGGCCGGAACGTTCCGGGACCTGCCGGACATCAACGTGGTGCGCCACGCGGGACGCCTGCTGGCCCTCGCCGAATCCGACTGCCCGTTCCTGATGACGCCGGATCTGGAGACGGTCGGCAAGGAGACGTTCGGCGGGGCGCTGCCGGCCGGCATCACCGCGCACCCGAAGACCGATCCGGTCACCGGCGAGATGATGGTCTTCTGCTACGGCCTGGAGCCGCCCTACCTCACCTGGTCGGCCATCGGCCCGACCGGCACCGTGACACGCGGTCCCACCACGGTCGACGGGCTCGACGAACCGATGATGATCCATGACATGGGGCTGACCGAGCGGTTCCTGGTGATCGTGCTGGCCCCGGTGTTCTTCGACATCGCCGCGGCGATGAACGGCGGGTCCATGATCGACTGGCGGCCCGAGCGCGGCACCCGGGTGGCCCTGGTCCCCCGCGACGGCGGCCCTGTCCGGTGGGCGTCCGACGAGGCCTTCTGGCTGTGGCACACGGTCAACGCGTACGACACCGAGGCCGGCGACGTCGTACTGGATTACGTGCAGTGGACCCGCCTCTCCCTGGGCGCGCCGGACGGTTCGCGGGCGCCCAACACCGCCGGCCTCGTCCGCGCGGTCATCGACCCCGAGGCAGGCACGATGCGGCGGACCGTACTGGACGACGCCCGGATGGAACTCCCCCGCACGGACGACCGCCTGATCGGCCGGCCGCACCGGCAGTTCGCCGTGGCAGCCGACTCCGGGAACCCGGACCTGCTCCCTGGCGAGTTCGACGCCCTGCGCTGGTACGACGGCGGGGACACGTCGGGGACGAGCGTGGTGTGGCAGGCCGGGGACCTGTCCGTCGGCGAGCCGGTCTTCGCACCCTCACCCGGCACCGGTCCCGGCGGGGGCGGCCACTGGATGACGTATGCCACCGACCGTACGGACAACACCAGCTGGCTGCTCGTGATCCCCGCCGACGACCCCGGCTCCGGCCCGGTCGCCCGGGTGCGGATCCCGGTACGGGTCCCGTTGGGGCTGCACGGCAACTGGCTTCCCACCGAGGAGTGAGGAGCCGGACCGCGGGGCCGCCGTCCGGCTCCGACGCGGTGGCTCGGGTCCGGACCGGGAGCCGGGGCACGGCTCTCCTGCCCGCCGCGAGACAGCGCCGCACCAACGCCGGGCGGAGGCAACCGGGAGACACACCCCCTCGCGTCGGCGCCACACAGGGAACCCGCCCCGCCCGGCATGCGCGACGCCGGCGGCCGGGCCCCCGAGGACACCGTCGCCATCGGTCTGGGGGCACGGCCGCTCAGCCCTCGACCGACGCCTCCGTGTCGTCCTGCCACGGCAGCCGGATGGAGGTCTGCGGTTCCTCGGTCATGAGCGGCACGAGGTCCTGCGGCGGCTCGTCCGGGTCGGCGGGAACACCGGTCGGCTCGCCCGTCGGGAGCTCCGGGTACTCCTCGGTGGGGCCGTCGGACGGCACGGCGGTCGGCGGGCAGTTTGCCGGGACCCGCGCACCCGTCGGCCCGTCCGTCGCCGCGACCGCCTCGCCGGGCGGCGTCGGGTCGCCGGGGGTCGGGCAGTCCCCGGGCGCCGGCGTGGAGGGTGACGGGGGCGGCGTCGCGGACTTCCCCGGCTTCTCCGGCACCTTCGGTTCCTTCGACTTCGCCGGAGGCACGTCGGGCAGCGGCCCGGTGATGTCGGTGCCGGGAGCATAGGGCGGCGGCACCTCGGGGACATGGTCCCGGGCCCCCTCGTCACCGACCGGCCGCGCCATCCAGCTGTCGTGGTCCGCGTCGACGACGACCAGGTCCGTGACGGGCTTCGCGGCGGGTGCGACGGTGACGATCCGCGCCGGGTCGTAGGCCGACCACCGCTCGCCCTGCGCACGCCGTGTGTCCCCTGCCCCGGCTGGCCGGCTCAGCGGGTTGCCGCAGGCGCAGCGGACGCGCGGAAGGCCATGCCGGTCCACCATCACCGCGGTGCCCGCCTGGAGCACGGACTGGAAGGCGGTGGCGGAGCCCGCACGGAAACCGTGGTTGCCCACGCGGGTATCGGCCCGCAGGACCACGGGCGTCAGGCCGCGCAGGAAGGCCGGGACGCCGGACCGGGGCACGCCCGCGGCCCGCGCGAAGGCCTCCTCCCGGGCCGGGTCGGCCGCGAGGAGGCTGATCTGCTGCCCGACGTCGCAGGAGGCGACGGAGCGGGTACCCCCGTAGAGGCCGGGGGTCGATCCCGGAAGGGTGTGCGGGTCCCCGTCGCCGGGCGACGCCGTCCGCGGCCGGGCTGTGGGAGGGGCGATCGTGGGAGGCGCGGCACCGGCCGGTTCCACCGTGGACCTCGTGAAGGGGTCTGGTCCCCGCGCCGCGGCCGGCTGGAGCAGGACCTCCCCGGCGTCGGCCGTTCCCTCGGTGCCGGGACCGCCTCTCCCCGCCTCCCGGGCGCAGCCCGCGGTGACGAGGATGCCGGCGGACAGCACGGCGAGCACGGCGCGGCGCATGCGTATCGGTGCGTGCACGAAGAGGTCTCCTGCCTGGTCACCGGTCCCGGGTGGTTCCCTCATGTCTGCCGTAGTTCCCTCTCCCCCGCAAGCCGGGGTCCCCTGGCGCGCACAGGGCTCGGGAAGACGTGCGACGACCACCTTGAACGCGTTCAAGAAAGGCCCTAGAGTCAGCTCCGGCAGCAGTTGAACACGTTCAAGTGTGGGGAGGGCGGAGCCATGTCGGTCCTGGTGGGGCTGATCGTGATGCTGGGCATGCTGGTGATCGTGCCCGCGGGACTGGCCCTGGCGGACGCGCCGGAGCTGGCGCGCATACGCCGGCTGTGGCCGGTCTTCGCCGTGCCGGGGGCCGTCGCCCTCTGGCTGCCGCGCGGACCGGCCGCGACCGTCCTGGCTCTCGGCTACGGGCTCGGCGCCATACTCCTCGCCCTGCACGCTCCGGCCCGTGTCGTCCGGCGCCCGCAGCCACTGCTGTCGTGGCGGACGGCACCCGCCGAGATCGCCCTGCTCACCGCGCTGGCGGCCCCGGCCGTCGCCGCGACCGCGCTGGTCGCCGAGCGCTCGGGGCGTCCGTTGTTCGGCTTCGGCCTCGGGATCCTGGCGCTGACCGTGCCGCACTTCCACTTCGCCGGATTCGCCGCCGCACTGGTCTCGGGGCTCGTCGGCCGCGTGACCGACAGCGCGGCAGGCCGGTTCGCGGCGCTCAGTGTGCCGCTGGGCACCCTGCTCGTCCTGATCGGCTACTTCATCGGCGACTGGGCCGAACTGGCGGGGGCGGTCGTCCTGACAGCGGGGATGTGGACCGTCGCCCTCCTGACCTGGCGCACGGTTCGGCCCACGGCCCGCGACCTGACCACCCGGCTGCTGCTCGCCGCCTCGGCCGCCGTACTCGCCGCGACCATGGTGCTCGCCCTGAGCTGGGCTCTGGGCGAGGCCACCGGTCTCCCGCACCCCACCCTCGCCTGGATGGCCGCCACACACGGCGTCGGCAACGCGCTGGGCTTCGCCCTCTGCTCGGTGCTGGCCTGGCAACGCCTGAACCACCGCCCCCACGAAGGAAGGTCCGCATGAGCACGCTCACGTATCCGGAGGTGGGCGCCACCCGGCTCGGCCCGCTCCCCGACGGCTACCACCACCTGCACCACCGCACCCGGATCGGACACGGGCGCGCCGACTTCGAGGCCGCGGGCGCCGCGATCACCGAGTTCCGCATGCACCGCGTCTCCGGGGCGCGGGTCAGGGCCTCGGCTCCACGCGCCGAGCCCGGTGCGTCCGTTCGGGTGGCGCTGGAGGCCGGCCCCTTCCGGCTCTCGGCGCCCTGCCGGATCATCTGGGCCGAGTACGGACCCGAACGCATCGGATTCGCGTACGGAACACTCACCCGTCACCCCGAGTGCGGCGAGGAGTGCTTCGTGGCCGAGCTGGCGGACGACGGCACGGTCTCGTTCACCGTGATGGCGTTCAGCCGGCCCGTCCGCTGGTACACCCGGCTCGCCGGACCGCTCGTGCCGATGGCGCAGCACTGGTACGCGCGCCGGCTCGGGCGCACGCTCCGCCGGATCGTCGCGGAAGGGCGCACGCCCCGGAGCTGAGGCGGTGGGCCGATACTGGAAGTAATGGACTGGTTCACCGCGGACGGGTACTGGCTCGGCCGGCTCCTCTTCCAGAAGGCCCTGGCCGTCATCTATCTGACCGCCTTCCTCACCGCCGCGCTCCAGTTCCGGGCGCTGATCGGCGAGCGCGGCATGCTGCCCGCCCGCGAACTGCTGCGGCGCACGGACTGGCGTGCCGCGCCGGGGCTCTTCCGCCTCCACTACTCCGACCGGTTCTTCGCCGTCGTCGCCTGGTCGGGCTGCGTGCTCGCCGTCGCCCTGCTCGCGGGTGCGGACCGCTTCGTACCTCTGTGGGGGTCCATGCTCCTGTGGGCCCTTCCCTGGGCGCTGTATCTGTCGATCGTGCAGATCGGCGGCGTCTGGTACGGCTTCGGCTGGGAGTCGCTGCTTCTGGAGACGGGGTTCCTCGCCGTCTTCCTCGGTAACGCGCACACGGCGCCACCGGTGCTGGTGCTGTGGCTGCTGCGCTGGGTGCTGTTCCGGGTGGAGTTCGGCGCCGGGCTGATCAAGATCCGTGGCGACGCGTGCTGGCGCAAGCTGACGTGTCTGTACTTCCACCACGAGACCCAGCCGATGCCGGGCCCGCTGAGCTGGTTCTTCCACCACCTCCCCCGGCCGCTGCACCGTGCCGAGGTGGCGGCCAACCATGTGACCCAGCTCCTCGTGCCGGTGCTGCTCTTCACCCCGCAGCCGGTGGCGGGCGCGGCGGCGGGACTGATGGTGCTCACCCAGCTGTGGCTGGTGCTGTCGGGCAACTTCGCCTGGCTCAACTGGCTGACGATCGCCCTCGCCCTGTCGGCCGTCGACTGGTCCCCGGTCGCCGAGCCGCCCGCACAGGCCGGGGCGCCCCTCTGGTACGAGGTGGTGGTCATCGCCGTGACCGTGCTGGTCGTGGCCCTCAGCTACCATCCGGCCCGCAATCTGCTCTCGCGCCGGCAGGTGATGAACCGCTCCTTCGACCCGCTGCACCTGGTCAACACCTACGGCGCGTTCGGCAGCATCAGCCGGGTCCGGATGGAGGTGGTCGTCGAGGGAACCGACGAACAGGTGATCCGCCCGGGCACGGTGTGGCGGGAGTACGGATTCCGCGGCAAGCCGGGCGATCCGGGGCGGCTGCCCCGCCAGTTCGCCCCGTACCATCTGCGGCTCGACTGGATGATGTGGTTCGCGGCGCTCTCGCCCGCCTACGCCAGGCCCTGGTTCGGACCGTTCGTGGAGCGGTTGCTGGACAACGACCGGGACACGCTGCGGCTGCTGCGGCACAACCCGTTCCCGGACGAGCCGCCGGCACACGTGCGCGCCAGGGTGTACCGCTACCGGTACACGACCTGGCGCGAACTGCGGGCCACCGGGAACTGGTGGCACCGCACCTACGTGCGGGAGTTCATGCGCCCCGAGCCGCCGGGTCCCTCGCCGCTCGGCGCGCCCGGGCGATCCTGAACACCCGGCGCGCTCGCCGCTCCCGCGGACCGCCGCCGCGCATGCCGGTCACGAGCGGGCCGCCCCCGGTGCACCGGGCCGGCAAAGAGACCGGCCGGCCGTGCGGCATAGCCCCGCTACCGCCCGCTCTCGCGGGACCGCAGCAACGTACGGATCTGCTTGACGAGTTCGTCGTCCTCGGACGCCGGCTTGCCGGAGACCAGCGCGCCGAGACGCTCGGCCGTCTGGAAGTCGTACGCGCGCTCCTCCTCCTCGCCGGGGACCTTGGCGTACTCCTCCTTGGCACGGAATCCGACGGTCAGGTCCACCGCCTTGGCGATGAGCCAGGTGAGGATGAACGAGAAGGCGATCACGGAGACGACGGCGACGAGCTGCTTGCCGAGCAGCCCCCAGCCGCCCCCGTAGAAGAGCCCCTCCTTGCCGCTGATGCGCGCGGTGGCGAAGAGCCCGACCATGATCAGACCGATGAGACCTCCGACGCCGTGCACGCCCACCACATCGAGCGTGTCGTCCACGTTGAAGCGGAACTTGAGCGTGACCGCGAAGGCGCAGACCGCACCGACGACGAGACCGGTGATGACCGCGCCGAGCGTGTCGATCTCACCACAGGCCGGGGTGATGGCGACCATCCCCGCGACGGCGGAGGAGACGACGCCCATGGTGGTGACCTTGCCGGTACGCCACTTCTCCACCAGCGGCCAGGTGACCATGGCGCCCGCGGCCCCGAGCTGGGTGTTGATGAAGGCCGCGGCGGCGGTGCCCTGGTCCGTCAGCGCGGAACCGGAGTTGAAGCCGAACCAGCCGAACCAGAGCAGGCCCACGCCGATGACCACGAGCGGAATGTTGTTGGGGCGCTCCTCGCGGCGGGCGAAGTCCCGTGGCGCGCGCAGCACGAGGGCGACCGCGAGACCGGCGACCCCGGAGTTGAGTTCCACCGGCAGGCCGCCGGCGAAGTCGAGGGCGCCGAGGTGCTTCACGATCCAGCCGTCGGTGTCGAACACCCAGTGGGCGATGGGGATGTAGACGATGAGCAGCCACAGCACGACGAAGACGAGCCACCCCTTCATCGTGGCGCGGTCCGCGATCGATCCGCTGACCAGGGCCACCGTGATGATGGCGAAGCCCATCTGGAAGGTGCTGTAGATGTAGGTGGGGATCGCTCCGGTCAGCGTGTTCAGCTCGATGTCGTGCATGAACACGTGATCGAGGTTCCCGATGAGCCCGGCGCCGCCGACGTCCGGGCCGAACGCGAGGGTGTATCCGATGACCCACCAGGCGAGGGTGCCGAACGCCAGCGCGGCGAAGCTCATCTTGATCATCATGAGCACGTGGCGGGTGCGCACCATGCCGCCGTAGAAGAAGGCGAGACCCGGCGTCATCAACAGCACCATGGCGGTCGCGGCGAGGAGCCAGGCGGTGTCCCCGGAGTCGTACGCGGCCGGCATCGGCGCGGGAGCGGTGTTCATCGGCGGATCCTCGTGTGGGTCGGCGGGAAGGGGTCAGGGCTTGCGCAGGTCGGGGGCCGCGTGACCGGTGAGCAGGCGCCGTACGGCCTGGCGCACGGCCTCGTGCGCGGCGGCAACCCGGATCGGGCTGTCGTCCAGCAGCCGCACCCAGGCGCCGCAGTCCCGGGGCAGCACACTCACCCCGTACAGGACGCCGAGCCCGGCGAGTGCCCCGTGCAGAGCGTCGGCGAGTTCGGTGGCGGGGACCCGGTCGGTCACGGCGAAGAGTGAGGCGACATGGTCGTGGCCGGCGAACACACCGGGGCCGAGGGCTCCTTCGCCCCGCACGCCGGGAGCCAGGCGCAGGGTGTCTACGGCGAGCAGCGTGCCGTCGGGCCGGCTGACGTGCAGGTCGGTGGCGAGCACCCGGTACGCGTGCCGTTCGCCGCGGGCGAGCCGGCCGGCGGTGACCGTCTCGCCGACGACGACGGTGGCGCCGGGTGCGACGGTCACCTCCGTGCGCTGGTAGAAGCGGGCGTCCTTGAACGGGATCAGCGGGTCCGGCAGGTACTCGACGTAACTCCCGGCCTCCGCCGTCAGGTGCACACGCTGGCTCGCGTAGTCGTGCTCCATCCGGAAGATCTTGGTGGCGGCCTGGGTGGTCAGATGGACCTGGGTGTCCGGACCGCAGCGGAAGTCCATCCGGTAGCGGTCCGCCTGGGCGATGCCGCCACCGGTCGCCATCATGTAGACGTAACTCATGCCGGGCATCCCGGGGTCGATCCACAGCGGACGCATGATCTGCAGCGGCGTCTTCTGGTAGCGCTCGACGAGTTCGGTGCGCTCGCCCCGTACCGCGAAGGCCAGGTCCAGGATGCCGACCTTGGCCGGGGAGCCGGGTGCGAGCGTGTCCGGCGCGGAGGCCAGCGCCGCCACGTCCGGGGGGACGCGGACCGCGGCGTAGTACTCCTCGGCCAGCCGGTCGGCGCGGGGCCGGTACGGGGCGAGCCGCATGTCAGATCAGCACCTTGCGGCGCGATTCGAGGTAGCCGGCGATGTCGTCGATACCGACGCCGGTGAGGCAGTCGGTGAGCACCACGGGGCGGTTGTCGCGTACCCGGTGGGCGTCGGACTCCATGACGTCGATGTCCGTGCGCACGTACTTCGCGATGTCGATCTTGTTGATGACGAGGAGGTCCGAGTCGGTGATACCGGGGCCGCGCTTGCGGGGCATCTTCTCCCCCTCCGCCGTGTCCAGGACGAAGATGAAGAGGTCCACGAGTGCGGGGCTGAACGTCAGCGTGAGGTTGTCGCCCCCCGACTCGTAGAGCAGGGTGTCGGTGTCCGGGAAGCGCTCCAGCATCTCCGCGCCGGCCGCCAGGTTCATCGTGGGGTCGTCGCGCACGGCGGTGTGCGGGCAGGCGCCCGTCTCGACCCCGACGACCCGCTCGGGTTCGAGGACCCCGGCCAGCGTGCGGCGGACGTGCTGGGCGTCCTCCTGGGTGTAGATGTCGTTGGTGATGACGGCGGGGCGGTGGCCGCGCGCGATCAGCAGCGGGACCAGCGCCTCGATGAGCGCGGTCTTGCCCGACCCGACCGGTCCGCCGATGCCGACCCGCAGTACGTTGTCGTCCATGGTGCTCCCTGTGTGATTCGGGTGGATGTCAGCTGGCGAAGAGCCGGGCCTCGGCGCGTTCATGACGGCCCGACATGATGTCCGACGCGAAGACGGTGGCGCCGACGTCGTCGAGCTCGCGCCGCAGTGCGGCCTCGACGGTCTTCTCGATGACGGGGGCGGCGCCCCGGATCAGCGTCTGCGTCGTACGGTGGTCGGTCAGCCGCAGCCGCAGGGCGGCGCCCGCGAAGCTGACGCAGAAGGCGAACAGGTCCGCGGCGACGGCCTGGCGGACCGGGACGCCGGTCGCCGCGTAGATGACCCCTGCGGCCACCGCCTGCGTTCCGGGTGCCTCGCGCCGTACGACCCGGTCGAAGTAGGCGGCGATCTCCGGCCGCCCGAAGACCTCCTGGCCCAGGTCCAGGAGCTGACGGCCGGTCCGGGTGGCCGCCTGGCGCATCTCGCGGCCGAGCTTGGTGGCCAGGAGGTGCTCGTCGATCCGGACGACGGCCGCCGGGTCCCCGGCCGCCGTCGCACGGTGGGCGAGGGCGAGCGCGGTGGCGTCGGCGGGACCGACACCGTGCAGCAGCAGGTCCTCCAGCAGCAGCGGCAGACTGCCGGAGTCGACGGCCCCGGCCTGCGCGAAGCCCTCCAGGCTGTGCGACAGCGTGTAGAAGCCGCTCGGGAACGCGGAGTCGGTCAGCTGGAGGCCGACCAGCAACGGTCCGAGCCCCGTGCCGCTACCGGTCCCGGTCACCGCGGCCGCGCTGTCTGCGGCGGTGTCGCCCTCATCGCGGTACATCGGCCCTAGACCAGGAAGTAGAGATGGTTGAGGGGCAGCTTCTCGGCCGGGTCGATGGTGGCGACCTTGCCGTTGAGCGTGACCTTGAACGTCTCCGGGTCGACCTGGATGTCGGGCAGGGCGTCGTTGCGCACCATGTTGTGCTTGCCGATGGTGCGGGTACGGCGTACGGGAAGCACGGTGCGTTCCAGGCCGAGCGCGGCGGGCACCCCGGCCGCGATGCCCGCCTGGGACATGAAAGTGGCGTGTGTCGCCTGCATCGCCTTGCCGTACTGGCCGAACATCGGCCGGTAGATGACGGGCTGCGGCGTCGGCAGCGAGGCGTTGGGGTCGCCCATCTGCGCCCAGGAGATGATGCCGCCCTTGATCACCATCTTCGGCTTGGCACCGAAGGAGTGGATGGGCCAGAGCACGATGTCGGCGAGCTTGCCCTTCTCGATCGAACCCACGTGGTCGGAGATGCCCGAGGCGATGGCCGGGTTGATCGTGACCTTGGCGAGGTAGCGCAGCACCCGCTGGTTGTCGTTGCGGCTGGAGTCGCCCTCCAGCGTGCCGAGCTTGTCCTTGCAGTGGTGCGCGGTCTGGAACGCGCGCGTGACGGACTCGCCGATGCGGCCCATGGCCTGGGAGTCGGAGGAGAAGATGCTGATCACGCCGAGGTCGTGCAGCACCGACTCGGCGGCGATCGTCTCGGCCCGGACCCGGCTGTCGGCGAAGGACACGTCCTCGGGGATGTCATGGCTGAGGTGGTGGCAGACCATGACCATGTCGAGGAGCTCGTCCACCGAGTTCACGGTGTACGGCAGCGTCGGGTTGGTGGAGGACGGCAGGACGTTCGGCTCGCCGGCGATGCGCAGGATGTCGGGTGCGTGACCGCCGCCGGCGCCCTCGCTGTGGAAGGTGTGGATGGCCCGGCCGTCGATCGCGGAGCGGGTGTCCTCGAAGAAGCCGCTCTCGTTCAGGCTGTCGGTGTGGATGGACACCTGGACGTCGTACCGGTCGGCGACGTTCAGCGCGTTGTCGATGACGGCCGGGGTCGCGCCCCAGTCCTCGTGCACCTTGAGCCCGCACGCACCCGCGACAACCTGCTCATTGAGCGCCTCCGGCAGGCTTCCGTTGCCCTTGCCCATGATCCCGAGGTTGACCGGCATGGTCTCGGCGGCCTGGAGGAGCTTGCCGATGTTGTACGGGCCGGGGGTGCAGGTGGTGCCGTTGGAACCGTCCGAGGGACCGGTGCCACCGCCGATGAGGGTGGTGATGCCGTTGGTCAGCGCCTGCTCGGCCTGCTGCGGGGCGATCAGGTGGACGTGGGTGTCGATGGCGCCCGCGGTGGCGATGAGGTGCTCCCCCGCGATGGCCTCGGTGCCGGGACCGATGACCAGGTCCGGATCGACGTTGTTCTGCGTCTGCGGGTTGCCGGACTTGCCGATGCCGACGATGAAGCCGTCCTTGATGCCGATGTCGCACTTGACGACGCCCACCATCGGGTCGATGACGACCACGTTGGTGATGACGGTGTCGAGCGCCCCCTGGGCGGCGGTGGCCTGCGGGTCGGCGGCCATACCGTCGCGCATGGTCTTGCCGCCGCCGTAGACGACCTCGTCGCCGTACTGGCCCTCGCTGTAGTCCTTCTCGACCTCGACGATGAGGTTGGTGTCGGCGAGGTGGAAGCGGTCGCCGACCGTCGGGCCGAACATGTCGGTGTACTGCTTGCGGGGCAGGATGGGCATCAGCGCGAACCCTTCTTCTTTTCCTTGGTGGCCTTGGAGCCCTTGGAACCCCTGGCGGCGCCGGGGGTGACGCCCTGCGCGCCCTCGAAGCCCTGCTCGATGGCCTTGCGGACGGCCTCGACACGGGCGGGGTGGGAGGCGAGGCTGCCGTTGAGCAGTCCGCTGAAACCGACGAGACGGCCGGTTCCGGCGTACGCGCACAGCTCCACCTCGCGCGAGCCGCCGGGCTCGAACCGGACGGAGGTGCCGGCGGCGATGTTGAGGTGCATGCCGAGCGTCTCCTGGCGGTCGAACGACAGCGCCGAGTTGACCTCGAAGAAGTGGTAGTGGGAACCGACCTGCACGGCACGGTCTCCGGTGTTGCTGACCGTGACCTTCAGCGTGCGGCGGCCCGCGTTCAGCTCGATCGGTCCCTTGCCGTACAGATACTTCTGACGGAACGTCATGCGATGCTCCCGATGACTCGGTCCGCGCCGGGGGCGGACGGGTGGTGGTCCGTGTGCAGGGGTCCGGGGCCGCGCTCGTGCCGGTGGCCCGGATCGTGGTGGTGGCCGTGCCCGTGGTCGTGTTCCTCACCCGGGGCGTGGGGGTGCGCATGGCCGTGCCCGTGGTCGTGCCCCTCACCGTTCGGATGCGTGTGGGGATGGCCGTGACCGTGTCCCTCGCCGGCCGGATGCGTGTGGGAATGGCCGTGGTTGTCGGCGGCCGTCAGTCCGGACGCCACGCCGTCGTCCCCGTGCTCACGGCGGCGCCGCAGCGCGTCGGCCACCCGCTCACCGAGGACGCGCCGCAGTGCCGACGCCGGGATGAGCGGACCGGCCACCTCGGCGGGCACCGTGTCCGTCCCGGGCACATCCGGCAGTGCGAACGCGGCCGGGAGCAGCGTCACGCGCTCCGCACCGAGCAGCAGGCACCGGCGGACGCCCTCGGCCAGATCCGGGTCTCCCCCGGTGAACGCCACCTCGACCAGGCCGTGCCGGCCGTAGCGGCGTACGAGCGCGGCGATCCGGTACAGCTCGGCGTCCTCGAACGGGTCGCCCGACGGGGCGGTGACCAGCAGCGCGGAGCTCGCGGGCGCCCGGCCCGCTGCCGCCCGCAGCCACGCGACCAGGTGCTGGGCGGTGCCGAACGGTTCGGCGAGCACGGCGGTGCCGCGCTCACGTGCGGGTACGGCACGGAGCGTGCGGGCGGCGTCCGCGACGAGTTCGGGATCGCGGCCGAGCGTCATGGGGACGACCACCGTCTCCGCGCCCCGGCGGCCGTTCGCGGCGATGCTCCGGAACAGTTCGCGCCCGCTCGGCACGATGCCGACCCCGGCGTCCACGACGCCCTCCAGCGCACGCCCGTAGGCGGCTTCGTGACCGCACACGGCGATGACGGCGACGGGCTCGGCCACGGTCAGCCGCCGATGGGGTCGTGGCAGGACACGAGCTTGGTCCCGTCCACGAAGGACGCCTCGACCTGAAGCAGGCCGAGCATCTCCCGCACGCCGTCCATGGTGTCGGCCTCACCGACGACATGACGGCCCAGTTCCATGCAGTCAGCGACGCTCCTGCCGTCGCGGGCCGCTTCGAGGATCGCCTCGGTGATCAGCGCGACCGACTCGCTGTAGTTGAGCTTGAGGCCGCGGTCCTGGCGCTTGCGGGCCAGGTCGGCCACCACGTAGACCAGCAGTTTGTCGATCTCGCGAGGTGCGAGGTTCATCGTCAGTACCTTCCTCGGTGATGTACGGGCTGAGGGCGGGAGGGCCGGTGCCGGCCGGGAGCGGTCACTCGCTCCGGCGCAGCCGGGGCAGCAGAGGTACGGCCGCCATCAGCACCCAGGTGGTGAGGATGAACGGCCAGGTGAAGGTGTGGCCGCCGAACGACTTGAAGAAGGACGTCAGCGACGCGGTGAGGCCAGTGGTCGCCGCCGCGCCGAACAGTGCGTAGACCCCCGTCCAGACCGTGTTGGCCATGAAGACGGCACCGACGGCGATGCCGACGAGCACCGCGTTGTAGCCGTAGATGCCGTTGGCGATCAGCGCCGTCGGCGCGCCCAGCGCCCAGGCGGCGACGATCCCCATCACGCTGCCTGCCGCGGCGTAGAGAACGACGCGCAGGCCGGCCAGGGCGAGTCCGACGAGCATGATCAGCCCGACGTACCAGCTCTCGACCAGGAAGACCTGCGAGACGTTGTTGAAGAACGCGTGCCACAGGTCGCTCCACGACAGTCCGGTGTCACCGCTCGTCGTGCTGGAGACGGCGGCCGGAGGGCCGTGCCAGACCCGCGCGAACGAAGGGGCGCCCAGCACCATGACTCCGGAGACCAGACAGAACGGCGCGGTCAGGGGCGTGAGTCCGTAAGGGGCGAGGAAGGTGCCCAGGGCGGCCATCAGGAGGGTGCACATGACGGCGCCGACCACCGTCAGCACGTACGTGGCCGGATGGTTGCCCAACGAGGAGACGAGGGCGATCCCCGTGAGGCAGCCGGCGTACCCCTGGAGGCCGGGCGTGATGCTCGCGCGGTCGACGGCCAGGGCGTAGGCGGTCGCTGTGGCGATCAGTGTGCCGAGTGTGGCGAAGAGACCGGTCTCCCAGCCCGCCACCCACAGCGCGGCAAGGATCGCCGCACCGGTCAGCAGACCGGGCTGGAGGTCCACCTGTCCGACACCCCGCAGGGACGCCAGGATGTATGCGGACGGCTGACGCGTCTCCAGCCGCCGAACGGTTTCCGGCTCGGCGAGGGGCAAGGCTGGCTCCAACGTCTCGGGAGTGAGGAGTTCTCCCGGCCCGCGGAGGGGAAGAGAACCAAAACCCTTACAACCCACATCAAGACACAGGGTGACCGGTATGTCGCGTTATGTGGTTGCCCGGTTCCCCCAGTCAGGTACTGAGCCTCGACTGCCCGCGTGCGGGCCCGGGCCGCCCCCCGTCGGCTCCGTAGATTCGCGGCATGTCCCTCAAGATGCAGCTGCACCGCCGCAGTCACCCCGATCACCATCCCGGCGTGCAGTTGTCGGTGGTGGGGGCCGTCGCCGTCGGAGGCGCCGCCGGAGCCGCGGCCCGGTACGGCGCCGAGCGCCTGTGGCCGACCGGCACATCGGCCTTCCCGTGGACGATCCTGCTGGTCAACACGGTGGGCTGTTTCCTGATGGGCATCCTGATGGTCACCCTGAAGCTGCGCTTCCCCGGCGCGCCCCGGCTGATCAGTCCACTACTGGGTACGGGCGTGCTGGGCGGGTTCACTTCGTTCTCGCACTACACGGACAACGTGCGGGAGCTGTTCGAGAACCAACAGCCCGGATACGCGGTCGGCTGCCTGCTCCTGACCGTGGTCGCCGCGCTGGCCGCCGTGACCGCAGGCGCCTTCGCGGCCCATTTCGCCTTCGGACGCTCCTACGGAGAGGGGAGCGAGGCCTCATGACCGACTGGCTGCTCGTACTCGCCGGCGGACTGGTGGGGGCGCCGCTGCGCTACCTGCTCGGTGTGGACGCGAAGTACCGCCTCCACACCGCCTTCCCGTGGGGCACCTTCGCGGCCAACGCGGGCGCGGCCCTGATCCTCGGCTTCGTGGCGGAGGCAGTGTCCGACGGCGAGCTGGGAACCCGGCTGAACCTGCTCCTGGCCACCGGGTTCTGCGGGGCCCTGTCGACGTGGTCGACGTTCTCCTACGAGCTGCTCACCCTGACGTCCGCCCGTCGGCTGAGCCTGGCGGCGGGCTATCTGCTGCTCACCGTCTGCGCGGGGGTGGGACTCTCGTTCGCCGGGGCCGCCGTCGCGAACGCGCTCTTCTGACCTGCGTGCACACCGCGGCACGAACGAGCTCCGGCCCGCCCCCGGCGAGGGGCGGGCCGGAGCTCGCACGGGAAGCACTCAGTCGACGCCGGGCAGGATGTGCGGCTCGGCGAGGTCGTCCTCGTAGCCGGCCAGCCGGATCGGAGCGGACCTGGCCCAGACCTCGATGTTCCGGAGCTTCTCGGGCCTGCGGGCCCGCTCTCCGTACCGTTCGGCCGTCCCCTGTTCGTGCTTCGTCAGTTCTGGTGTCGTCACCGCGCACTCCTTTGTGTCGCGTAGCCCCGGGCGCATCCGACGTCCCGGCTTCCTATCCGGTGGTCGACCGCCCATGGTGCGGGGCAGGGCAGGATCTGTTCGGTCGCGGTGGCGCCGGGTGTGGGGCGGGACGGCGGCCCGGTTGACGGGCCTGTCCCAGGACGGTCGAGGAACCTTCGTGGATTCCCTGATGGCGTCCGTTCCCCTCAGCGTAACCAAATGAGCGCTTCCATGCTCGATGGACCGTGTGCTCTGGGTCACTTTCAGCCACCATCCACGGAAAAGACCCGGCCCAGGAGGGTTCCCGGACCGGGTCTGTGACGACGAGGTGTCCTACCAGTTGGCGGGGGCGTAGTCCTTGAGGAAGCAGCCGTACATCGCCTCGCCCGCTTCGCCGCGGACGATCGGGTCGTAGACGCGGGCAGCGCCGTCGACCAGGTCGAGCGGGGCGTGGAAACCCTCCTCGGCGAGGCGCATCTTGTCGGGGTGCGGGCGCTCGTCGGTGATCCAGCCGGTGTCGACTGCGGTCATCAGGATGCCGTCCTTCTCGAACATCTCCTGGGCGCTGGTGCGCGTCAGCATGTTCAGCGCGGCCTTCGCCATGTTGGTGTGCGGGTGGCCCGCACCCTTGTAGCCACGGCCGAACACGCCTTCCATCGCGGAGACATTGACCACGTAGGAGTGCTTGGCGGCGGTCGCGGCCATCGCCGGGCGGAGCCGGCTGATCAGGATGAACGGCGCGGTGGAGTTGCAGAGCTGGACTTCCAGCAGCTCGATCGGATCGACCTCGTCGACTGTCTGGATCCAGCTGTTGGTGTGGTGCAGATCCGGGACGAGCCCGCCCGCGTCGATCGCGGTGCCGGCGGCGATGCGTGCCGGCGAGGCCGACCCCGTCACCAGGGCCAGCTCGGTGACGTCCTGCGCGCTCAGACCCTCCTTGCGGGCGGCGGGCAGCGCGGCCACACGGTCGACGGTGCCGCTGCCGAAGGTGCCGATCACTTCGGCGGCCGGCAGCTCGCCCGCGGGCAGCGGGGCGGACTCGGCGCCGAGCAGTTCGCTGTACGCCTGCGGGGACCGGCGGACCGTCTGTGCGGCGTTGTTGATCAGGATGTCCAGCGGCCCCTCGGCGGCCACCGAGTCGGCGAGCGCGACGACCTGGCCCGGGTCGCGCAGATCGATGCCGACGATCTTCAGGCGGTGGATCCACTCGTCGCTGTCCGGCATCGCCTTGAAGCGGCGGATCGCGTCGTTGGGGAAGCGCGTGGTGATCGTGGTGTGCGCGCCGTCGCGCAACAGCCGCAGCGCGATGTACATGCCGATCTTGGCGCGCCCGCCGGTGAGCAGTGCCCGGCGGCCGGTGAGGTCGGTGCGCGCGTCGCGCCGGGCGCGGTTCTCGCGGGCGCAGTCCTGGCAGAGCTGGTGGTAGAAGGCGTCGACCTCGACGTACCGCGTCTTGCAGATGTAGCAGGACCTGGGCCGCTGGAGGACACCCGCGATCTCGGAAGCGGCGGAGGACGACGGCAGGACGCCCTGCGTCTCGTCGTCGATGCGCTCGGCCGAGCCGGTCGCGGTCGCCTCGGTCACGGCCTTGTCGTGCGCCGTCTTCGCGGCGCGGCGCTCCTGGCGGCGCCGCTGCTTCACGGTGCGGTAGACACCGGCGGTGGCGCGGCGCACCGCGATGGCGTCCGGGTGGTCCACCTCGATGGAATCGAGCTCGTCGAGCACGCTCAGGCAGACGGCCAGCCGCTCCGGGTCGATGCCGGGACCGAACTCCTCGATACCGGGCACGAGCTCCGGGCCGTCCTCTGTCACCGTCATTGCCGTTCCTCTGTTGCTTGTGCCGCCGGATTCTCTCGGCGGACCGTGGCGCGCCACCGAGCCGGGCTCATGAGGACTGACATCCACGGGCTGAGACCCGGCCGCGGGCTTCTGCGCAAAGCCGCCGCACTGCGGGCCGAACGCCCCCGTCAAGTTTGCCATGCCCCGGGCGTTGCTCCATTCGGGCGCGGGAGCGGCCCCGCCCGCGATGGCCGTCGGGGTGCGTGTGCCCGGACGATCCGTCGCGGCCGGCCCCGCCCGCGGCGGCCTTCGGAAAAAAATCGCGCCCGTCCGGCATGACCTCGCCATTACCGGGCACACGAGGGCCAACGCACTTGGCAACATGGAGGGGCGACATCATGACGAGCACGACGGAGCAGGCCGGCACCACCCTCGGCGACGCGCGCACGCTGCCCGGGCACGGCGGTGCGGAAGCTTCGGAGCTGCCGTGGATCGAGGACACCGGCAAGGTGGCCCCGAAGGACGCGCGCGCCCTGTCGAAGGTCTTCCTCGACCGACTGCAGGTCCTCGAAGAGGGCACGCACGAGTACCAGTACGCGCGCAACACCCTCATCGAGATGAACCTCACGCTGGTGCGGTTCGCCGCCTCGCGGTTCCGCAACCGCGGTGGCGACGACACCGAGGACATCATCCAGGTGGGTACCATCGGGCTGATCAAGGCCATCGACCGCTTCGACCTCTCGCGCGAGGTCGAGTTCGCCACCTTCGCCGTCCCCTACATCGTCGGGGAGATCAAGCGCTTCTTCCGGGACACCACCTGGGCGGTGCACGTGCCGCGACGGCTCCAGGAGCTGCGGGTCGATCTCGCCAAGGCGAAGGAGCAGCTCGCCGCCGACCTGGACCGCGACCCGACGGTCAAGGAACTCGCCGGCCATCTCGGCCTCCCCGAGGAGGAGATCATCGAGGGGCTCGTCGCGGCCAACGGCTATTCGGCCGGGTCCCTGGACACGCCCTCGGCCGAGACCGACTCCGGCAACGACCAGCGGTCCATCGCCGACGTGATCGGCGAAGTCGATCCGGGGATGGACACCGTCGAGAACCTCCACACGCTGGCGCCGCTGCTGGAACAGCTCGACGACCGCGAGCGCAGGATCGTGCAGATGCGCTTCGGCCAGGAGATGACGCAGTCCCAGATCGGTGCCGAGCTCGGGGTGTCGCAGATGCACGTCTCCCGGCTGATCGCGCGCATCATCAAGCAGCTTCGCGCAGGGATGTCCGTCGAAGCATGAGCCCGGCGCATGAGAGCATCCCGTCCATGGATCTCTCCCCGCTGGAACTGGCCGTGCACCGGCTCCGGGACGCCGAGGCGGCAGTCGACGCCGCCCGCGCGGACGTCGAGCTGGAGTCGGTGCTCGCGGTCCGCGCGGGCGCCGGCATCGACGTGGTGTCCGGGCTCGCCGGCATCACCCCGCACGATCTGCTCAGGCTGGAGAAGGTCACCGGCGACATCCCCCCGAGCTGAACCACCGGGGTCCCGTACACGACCGGCCGCCGGACGACGCCCGACCGCACAGCGGCGGGCGTCGTTCACATATGCTGCGGGGCGACGACGGGCACCCGCTCGGACGCGACGAGAGGGTGAACCGTGGCTGAGATGCGCACCAGTTCCCACTCCCGGCACACGGTCGCGGCGGCGTTTCCGGTGCAGGCCGGCTCCGCACCGGCCGAACGGCCTTCTGTCTGGGACCTCAACGCCGCCATCCTCCTGGTCGAGGACGACGCCGGCGACGCCCTGCTCGTCGAGGAGATGCTCGCCGACGGCGAGCTGGACTCCGCACTCACCTGGTGCAAGACCCTGACCGAGGCGCTTACCTTCCTGCGCGGCCACCGGACACCGGTCTGCGTCCTGCTGGACCTGCACCTTCCGGACGTACACGGCCTGAGTGCCGTGAACCGGATCCTGGAGACCACTCCGGACGCCGCCATCGTGGTGCTGACCGGGCTGGCGGAGGCCGAGGCGGGGCTCGACGCGGTGGCCGCCGGTGCGCAGGACTATCTCGTCAAGGGACGGATCGACCCGCAGGCCCTGTCGCGCGCGGTCCGCTACGCCCTCCAGCGCAAGCAGGTCGAGCGGGCTGCGGCCGCCCTGCGGGCCACCCAGCTGATGGCCCAGGAGAACGCCCGCCTCGAACGAGGGCTGCTGCCCGTCCCGCTGCTGAACGACGACGGTTTCGAGGCCGTCGCCCGTTACGAGCCGGGCCGCGCGCACGGACTGCTCAGCGGCGACTTCTACGACGTGGTCCAGAGACCCGACGGCACCGTCCACGCCGTGATCGGCGACGTGTCCGGACACGGTGCCGCGGAGGCCGCGCTCGGGGTCTGCCTGCGGGTGGCCTGGCGCACCGCGGTCCTGTGCGACACCGACCAGCTCGGACAGCTCGCGCTGCTCGAGGAGATCCTCGTCGCGGAACGTTCCGACCCCCATGTATTCGCGACCGTCACCTCGCTCGTCCTGCCCCCCGGCGGGGATCACGTCCTCATCGTCAGGGCGGGACACCCGGGGCTCCTGCTGCGCCAGGGAACCGACATCGAGTGGGTGGAGCCGGAGGGCGGCATCGCGCTCGGCCTACTCCCCGGTCACGGCCAGTGGGTCTCCACCGAGCACGCGCTGGCACCCGGCGCCGGTCTCGTACTCTTCACCGACGGCCTGTTCGAGGGCCGCACCGGACCGGACACCCGGCTGGGGGAGGAAGGCCTCCTGGCCATGGCCAGGGACCGGTCCGCACTGACGGCCCGGCCGTTCGTCGACGCGCTGGTCGCCGGCGCCTCCGAGGGGGCCGCTCCGTACGGCGGCCTCGCCGACGACGTGGCCGTGCTGCATCTCGCTTGGAAAAGGACACCTCATGAGCAGTGACTCACCGGACGACACCCCGCAGCGGCCGGGACGGCTGGCGCGGCTGTCGGTCCAGAACTGGGTCCATCTGATCCTGGGCTGCTTCGTCCTGGTGGTCTGCGGATGCCTGGTGGTCGGCGGACTCGTCCTGGCCCGAATATCCGACCGGACCACCGAACTCGTCGACCGTATCCAGCCGGCCCGCTCGGCCTCCTTCCAGTTGCAGAACGCGCTGCTCGACCAGGAGACGGGCGTCCGCGGCTACGCCCTCACCGGGGACCCCTCCTTCCTGCAGCCGTACGCGAACGGCAAGCGCGACGAGCAGCGGCGCATGGCCCGGGTCCGCGAGGCCATGGGGGCCGGCGACCCGTACGACCACGATCTGGACCGGATCGCCGCCGCCTCGGCGAAGTGGCGCACGGAACATGCCGAACCGCTGATCGCCTCCGTCCGGCGCGACGGCCCGGAGGGCCGGTCGTCCACCAGGACCGCCGGGAGCAAGGCGGCCTTCGACACGCTCCGGCGCCTCTACACCGTGCAGCAGTCCCATCTCGACGCCGCCAGAGACCACGCGCGGGACCAGCTCGACGACGCGCGCGCCACACGCGACCGGGCGCTGATCGCACTGGTGGCCTGTTTCGTCCTGTGCGTGATCGCCCTCAGCCTGCTGCTGCACCGGGTGGTGGGACGCCCGCTCAACGCCCTGGCCGAGGCCTCCCGCCAGGTGCGGTCCGGCACCTTCGGCCGACGGATCCAGGTGCGCGGGCCCTCCGACGTAAGGGCGGTGGCCTCCGCCGTCGAGGACATGCGGCGCCGGCTGGTCGAGGAGCTCGATGCCTCCCAGGAGCGCGAGGAGCTGCTGGCCCAGCAGGCGGAGGAGCTACGCCGCTCCAACTCCGAGCTGGAGCAGTTCGCCTACGTCGCCTCGCACGACCTCCAGGAGCCGCTGCGGAAGGTCGCGTCGTTCTGCCAGCTGCTGGAGAAGCGGTACGGGACCGAGCTGGACGCGCGTGGCAAGCAGTACATCGACTTCGCGGTCGACGGCGCCAAGCGCATGCAGGTGCTCATCAACGACCTGCTCACCTTCTCCCGGGTCGGCCGGGTCCACGACAGCTGGAGCGCCGTCGATCTCGACCACGCTCTGGACCGGGGCCTGGCCAACCTGGCACTGGTCATCGAGGAGGCGGGCGCCACGGTCGTGCGTGCGGACCCGCTCCCCGAGGTGCACGGTGACGCGACGACGCTCGCGATGATCTGGCAGAACCTGATCGGCAACGCCGTGAAGTTCCGCCGCCCCGACGAGCCGTCCGTCGTCACGGTCGGCTGTGTGCGGGAGGAGGACGTCTGGCACTTCACCGTGACGGACAACGGCATCGGGATCGCCCCCGAGTTCGCCGACAAGGTCTTCGTCATCTTCCAGCGTCTGCACGCCCGTGACGAGTACGACGGTACGGGCATCGGACTCGCCCTCTGCCGCAAGATCATCGAGTTCCACGGCGGCCGGATCTGGCTCGACCCCGAACCCCGCCAGGGCACCCGCATCCATTTCTGCCTGCCCGCCGACGCCGACACCTCCCCGGCAGCCGCCGGGGAGACGGCCGGCCCCGACGAGATCCTCGGAGACACCGCGTGACCAACCCCGTACAGCCCATCGAGGTCCTTCTCGTCGAGGACGACCCGGGCGACGAGCTCATGACGCGTGAGGCGTTCGAGGACAACAAGATCCGCAATACGCTCCATGTGGTCCGCGACGGGCAGGAGGCGCTCGACTTCCTCTACCGCCGCGGCGCGCACGGTGACGCCCCGCGTCCCGACCTGATCCTGCTCGACCTGAACCTGCCCAAGTACGACGGGCGCCAGGTGCTGGAGCAGATCAAGCAGGACCCCGAGCTCTCACTCGTCCCCGTGGTCGTGCTGACCACGTCCTCCGCCGAGGAGGACATCCTGCGCAGCTACAAACTGCACGCCAACGCCTATGTCACCAAGCCGGTCGACCTCGACCAGTTCATCGCGGCGGTCCGCCAGATCGACGAGTTCTTCGTGACCGTGGTGCGGCTTCCCGGACGGGCGTAATATCCGCTGACATCGGCCGGGAGTGGGATCTCCCGGCGCGGGTACACGATCAGCGAGAAGAGAGGCCCACAGCCTCCCCCGCTGCGCCCTGGCTGGAGCACATGAACGAACAGGCCATCTCCCGGCCGGACGACTCCACGAGGAGTTGTCCGCCCACGGAGACACTGCACAGCGCCGAGGTGTTCGACGGCGAGCCCGGGTGCATCGCCCAGGCGCGCGCCCTGGCCGACCGCTTTCTCGCGCGGCTCGTCGCCGAGTGGATGGCCGTGCTCGGCACGCACACCCGCAACGATCTGATGCTCGCCGTGAGCGAGCTGGTCACCAACGCCGACCGCTACAGCCACGGCCCCTACCTGCTCGAGCTTGAGGGCAACGCCGAGCGCATCAGCGTCACGGTGTACGACAGCAGCAGCGCGCTCCCGGTCTTCTACTCCCCCGACCCGAGCCGGCTCGGGGGGCACGGCATGGAGATCGTCGTGGCCCTGTGCGACCGCCTGACGGCCGAGCGGGTGCCGGTCGGCAAGCGCATCCGCGCCGAGTTCATGCTCAGCAGCTGATCAGCCCCGCCGGCCCACGAGCCGTGGCGTCAGCCCTCGCTCCCCTGCCTGCCGAACCAGTCGATGCAGACGACCAGCGCGTCGTCGAGCGTGTCCGCGTCGCGATAGTCCGCGAGTTCACGCAGGACCGCCCCCGGGACCGACGCCGCGGGCAGCAGCCGCGTCGCGAGGATCACCCTGGCCAGTCCGCGTTCCACGTACGCCTCGCCGTGGGGTGACAGGGTGTCGTACACCCCGTCGCTGACGAGCAGCAGCCGGTCGCCCGGGAGCGCCTGAAGGTTCTGGACCACGTACTGCGACTCCTCGAACATGCCGAGCGGCAGCTGGGCGTCCAGTTCCACCCGGGCGACCGTGCGGCCGCGCAGCCGCCACAGCTGCGGGGACCCCGCGTCCACCGCGCCGATCCTCCCGGTGGCGAGGTCGAAGCGGAGCAGCAGGGTCGACACATGGGCGCTGCCGCGGTGCTGCTCGTAGAGCGCCTGGTCGGCGAGGGCGGCCTGGTCCGCGATGCCGATGCCGGCCCTTCTGGCGTTGCGCAACGCGTTCACGGCGAGGTTGGTGAGCAGGGAGGCCTGGATGCCCTCGCCCCAGCCGTTGGTCACGGAGACGGTCAGCTGGTCCCCGTCCGCGGCCCAGTCGAAGTTGTCCCCGTGGATGGCGTAGGCGGGTTCCAGCTGCGCGCCGATGGCGTACTCGGCCGCGGTGAAGGCCCGGGCGGGGAGCAGTTGCCACTGCATCTCGGCGGCGAGCGTGAGCCGGTTGACGCGGCGGGCCCGCCGGTAGTGGTCGGTGTCCCGCTCCGCCACGACGATCTCGTGGCCCAGGAGGTCGGCCACGTGGGCCAGCTCGTCCATGGTCTGCGGGGTGACCGCGTCGGCCGGGAGACGCACGCTGAGGATTCCGAGGCGCTCGCCCCGTACCGTCACGGGAAGGTGATGGTCGACCTGACCGCCGTCACCGGCCGGCACCTCGTGCGGGCGCTGGCTGCCGAAGGCACGGCCCTGCGGGCTGTTGTGCATCGACAGGACGCCTTCGTGTTCCGGTGCGGCGCCGACCGGCTTGAGGACGGTCATCCCGTAGTCCGCCAGCAACAGCTGCACGGACCGGGCGTCGTAGGCGATGGCCAGTGCGTCGCGCACCGTCTCCACCAGGGCGTGCGGCGCGGCGGCGCGTACGGCTCGTTCGATCTCGGTACGGGCGTTCACGGTCTTCCGCTCATTCTTCGTCGGGTGACAGGGACGGGGCCGGGCTGACAGGAGGACGCTCCGGATGACAGAGTGGATGGATGCCCCACCGCACCGGCCGTCCTCACCGTCTCGAACGGGTTTCCGAGGACGTCTGCGCCGCCTCCGAACTGCTGGAGGTGCTGTGGGGCCGCGGCCAGGAAGCGGCCCCTCCCGGCACGGTCTCGCCCTCGCAGCTGCGGGCTCTGCTCGTGATCGAGCGGCAGGAGGGCAGCAACCTCCGCTCGCTCGGTGAGGCGCTCGGTTCGCGCGCCCCGTCGGTGAGCAGGCTCTGCGACCGGATGGAGGCCATGGGCCTCGTCCAGCGGGACCCCAGCGCGACGAGCCGCCGCGAGGTCGAGCTGCGGCTGACCGCACGGGGCCGCGCGCTCCTGGAGGAGTGCCGGGCGATCCGCACGCGCGAGCTCTCCGCCGTACTGGAGCGGATGGAGCCCGCCGAGGTGGCGGCGCTCGCCGACGGGCTCGCCGCCTTCCGCTCGGCCGCGTCGGAGCGGCTCGCCGCCGGCCGGAGTCCGGCCGACCGGCTTCGCGACGACATCCCGGACAGCGCCTAGCTTCATCCAGCCCCTGCTTCCGCGTACCGAGGCACTCCGCGAGGGGGTGCGTACGTTGATCATTGGGGTACAGATTGTTGCCCCATGAAGAATGTTGTCAAATGGCAACTGTTACTTCTATCGTTGGCCGACACCCGCCGCGAGCAGGGACGGACTTGCATCGGACCGTCCACATCAACCGGCGTTCTCCCCCGCTGTCCAGTGCATCACGAGGTGAACGTGCTTCCGTCCCCCAGCGCCGGCAAAGCCATGAGAATCGTCCCACGCCAGGACCGTGGAGCGCTGGTCCTCGCCGTGACAGGTGACCTCGACATCGACAACGTCGCCCCCCTGGGCGCCGCGCTGCGGAGCGCGGCGCAGGACGGCGACGGGCCGGTGGTCGTCGACCTCTCGGAGGTGGGTTTCGCGGACTCCACGACGGTGAACGTGCTTCTTCAGGGCCAGACCCTTCTGGGACCCCGGCTGCGGCTCGCCGCGCCGTCCCCCTTCATGGCACGGCTGATCGGCGTGCTGGGACTCGACAGCGCCCTTCCGGTCTTCCCGACCGTCGCCGAGGCGACCGACCCGCCGCTGCCCGCCTGAGGCCACCGCATGCGAGCGCCCTTCCTCCCGTCGGACGGGAGGAAGGGCGCTCGCATGGTGTGCGGTGTCCGCCTCAGCCCAGTGCGGGCGGAGCGTCCTCGGGCGAGGTGCCCCACGCCGACGGCTCGCTGCCCACCGTGAAGGAGAGCGACCGGGCCGAACGGATGTCGTCCGTGGTGAGGTAGGTACGCGACTGCTGCGCACCGTCGAGCCGCGCCGACTGGATGTAGCGCTCGGTGTCCGAGGCGCCGGGCGCGCTCACCGTGAGCGATCCGCGCGGGTAGTACCGGCGGTCGAGCTTGATGTCGACGCGCTCGAACGCCGGCGTGGACAGACCCCAGGTGTCGGTGCCCGGCTGGACCGGGAAGACCCCGATCGAGGAGAGCACCATCCAGGCGGACATGGTGCCGAGGTCGTCGTTGCCCGTCATGCCGGTCGGGCCGTTGGTGAAGAGCGTCAGCGCCGCGTGGACCACGTCGGTCGTCTTCCACGGCTGGCCGGTGGAGAGATAGGTGTACGGGGCGATGAGGTCGGGCTCGTTCTGCGGGTTGTACTTGTCCGCGTTGTAGTACGCGTACGGGCCGTTGACCCAGACCTCACGGGCGGTCTTCGCCGGGTCGGCGAGGAGCTTGTCGTACGCGAAGAAGGAGTCGAGCCGCTGGTTGGCGGCGTCCTTGCCGCCGATCAGGTCGACCATGCCGGGGATGTCCTGCGGCACCATCCACTGGTACTGCCAGGACGTTCCCTCGTGGAAGCCCTCGCTCTGCGCCGGGTCCGCGGGTCCGGTGAAGGCGCCGGAGGCGTCGCGGGCACGGAAGAAGCCGGTGGAGGGGTCGAAGATCTTCCGGTAGTTCTGCGCACGGGCGTCGTAGCGGGCGGCGTCGGCGTCGTGGCCGAGGTCGCGGGCCATCTCGGCGAGCATGCCGTCGGACAGGGCGTACTCCAGGGTGGCGGAGGCGCCGTGGTCGTAGTCGGAGTCGCCCGGCTTGGCGTGCGGGCGGTCCTTGATGTACGGGGCGAAGCCGTCCTTCAGGTACTCGACGTTGGCCTCGCGGCCCACCGGTGCGGAGTCCGTGGCCGGTACACCGTCGGCGTTCTTCTTCAGGGCGCGGTACGCCTCCTCCTCGTACCCCTTCAGCAGTCCCTGCTGGTAGGCGTTGGTGAGGAAGGGGGTGACCGGGTCACCGGTCATGATGTTCGTCTCGACCGTGCCGTAGCCCCACTTGGGCAGCCAGCCGCTCTCGGCGTCGATCCGCAGGACGGATATCGCCATGTCGCGGGACTCGCGCGGGGCGAGGAGCGAGAGGAGCTGGGCCTGGGTGCGGTAGGTGTCCCAGAGCGACCAGTTCTGGTAGTACGTGAAGTTCTCGGCGCGGTGCTTCTTCTGGTCCCAGCCGGTGTAGCGGCCGTCCACGTCGCTGCCGACGTTGGGCGCGAGGAAGGAGCGGTAGAGCGAGGAGTAGAAGGTGCGGCGCAGTTCGTCGCTGCCGCCCTGCGCCTTCACGCCTTCGAGGCGGTCCTCCCAGTCGCGCTGGGCAGCGCGCTCGACGTGGTCGAAACTGTGGCCGCCCTCGGCGCGCAGGTTGAGCGCGGCGCCCTTGGCATCGACGTAGCTCAGGGCGGTGGTGGCCTCGACGGTCCGGTCCTTGCTGGTGTCGAAGCGCAGCCATGCGCCGTTGCGGGCGTCGGTCGCCGAGGACTTCTTCGAGCCCTCGGTGACGGTGTCGCCGTTCCAGGTGCCGGACGTGGTGAAGGGCCGGTCGAAGTGGGTGACGGTGTAGACCGTGTACGCCTTGGTGTCCTGGCAGAAGCCACTGCCCTTGATCGCGGTGCGCACGGTCCTGTTGTCGAGGATCTCGACCTCGGACGAGAGCGTCCTGTGCAGCGACTGGCCCGCGTTGAGCAGGACGTTGGCCTTGTCGGTGGCCGGGAAGGTGTAGCGCTGCACCCCGGTGCGCCGGGTCGCGGTCAGTTCGGCGTCGATGCCTGTCTTGAGTCCGACCTTGTAGTAGCCGGGGCTCGCCTTCTCGTCGTCGTGGCTGAACTCGGCCGCGTACTTCGCGTAGTCGGTCTCGGTGACGTCACCGGTGGTGGGCAGGGTCGGCAGATCGCCGCCCAGGCCGCAGCCGACGCCGGAGAGGTGGACCGAGGAGAAGCCGCGGATGTGGTTCTCGCCGTAGTCGTATCCGGTGTTGTGGCCGGTGTCCGGGGAGAGCTGCACCATGCCGAACGGCACGGAGGCGCCGGGGTAGGTGTTGCCCTCGTTCTGGGTGCCGATGAACGGGTTGACCAGGTCGGTCAGCCGGCCGTCGGTCCGGGGCGCGGCCTGGGCCGCGGCCCCCGTCGTGAGGACACCGCCCAACAGCGCGGCGGCGGCGAGTGCGGCCGCCGGGCCGCGCAGGCGCGGCCGTGGGATCCGGTGCATGGGGATACTCCTTTGGACAACGTTGTCAGAGCGCGATCATTCTTGGTTCCCCGTTGATCCACGTCAAGGGGTCGGGACGGTGCGACTCCGGTCCGCCCGCTGCGGGGCGGACCGGAGTCGCACCACTGGTCACGCGGCGGGGCAGCCCGCCACGACCGGCTTCGACGCGTCGCGGATCAGCGACTGCTGGGCGTCGTGCACCCGCTTCACATCGGGCTTCACGACCCTGCGGTCGTAGGTGAGCAGGCCGTTCAGCTCACCCTCCACGTCGGAGATCTGCGTGTACACCGCTCCGTTGCTGCCCTTGCAGGCCAGCGCGTGCACCTCGTCGAGCTTGGTGAGGTAGTCGTCGGTGTAGGTGGCCGGGTCGACCGCGATGTACGACTGCTGCACGGCCCAGGCGTGGCCCGGTACCGCGAGCCCGAGTCCGCCGTACTCCCCGCTGATCAGGGCGCGTCGGCCGTCCGGCTTCGGCAGCGCGGGGCTCGGGTAGCCGTGCTCGTCGATGATGTCCCCGGTGCCTCCGTCGACGCCCAGGTTGATCCCGGACATGCTGTTGACCAGCCGGGTCGGGTCCCAGGACTTGGCCTGGTCGGCGATGCGGGCCTCGTCGTACTGGCCCCAGCCCTCGTTGAAGGTGACCCACATGACGACGGAGGGGTGGCTGGAGTGTTCGTCGATCATCTCCTTCATCTCGTGCTCGTACTCGGCACGCGCGGCGGCGGACGGGTTGACGGTGTTCATCGCCGGCATGTCCTGCCAGACCGTCAGGCCCAGCTTGTCCGCCCAGTAGAACCATCGGTCGGGCTCGACCTTGATGTGCTTGCGGACCGAGTTGAAGCCCATGTCCTTGTGCATCTTCAGGTCGTACGCGAGTGCCTCGTCGGTGGGCGCGGTGTGCAGCCCGTCCGGCCAGAAGCCCTGGTCGAGGGTGGCCATCAGGAAGACCGGCTTGCCGTTGAGGACGGTGCGCGGGGTGCCGTTCACCTTCTCGACGGCGATGGACCGCATACCGAAGTAGCTGCCGACCCGGTCCGATCCGACCGTGACCTCGAGCTGGTACAGGTGCGGATCGTCCGCGGACCACAGGTGCGGGTCCGGGACGGACACCTTCAGCGCCGATCCGGTCCGGCCGGTGACGGTGCCCACCTTGCGCTTTCCGTCGTACGCGGTCGCCGTGACCGGCACCCCGTCCCGTACGCCACGCACCTCGACGGCGACGCTCTCACCCGGGACGTCCGGGGTGATCTTCAGCGAGTCCGCGTGGTCGGCCGCGACCGGCTCCATCCAGACGGTCTGCCAGATACCGGAGGACGGCGTGTACCAGATGCCGCTGGGGTCGAGGCGCTGCTTGCCCATCGGCGGGTTCTCGCCGTCCTCGGCGTCCGTCGGGTCGTAGACGCCGACGATCAGCTCCTGGGTGCGGCCGGGCTTCAGCGCGTCGGTGATGTCGGCGCCGAACTTGTCGTAGCCGCCCTTGTGTTCGGTGACCTTGTGCCCGTTGACGTACACCTCGGACTGCCAGTCGACGGCGCCGAAGTTCAGCTGGAGCCGCTTGCCGGAGCCGACCTTCCAGTTCTGCGGGACGGTGAAGGTCCGCCGGTACCACATGCGGTCCTCGTGCCGTTCGATCCCGGAGAGCTGCGATTCGACCGGGTACGGGACGAGGATCTTCTCCCCGAGCTTCCTGCCCACCGGGGGCCGCTCCCCCGCCTTCGCCGCGGCGAACTCCCAGGAACCGTTGAGGTTCTGCCAGTTCTCGCGGGTGAGCTGCGGGCGCGGATACTCGGGCAGGGCGTTCTTCGGCCCCACCTCGTCGGCCCACTTGGTGCGGAGCTGGTACGTGGAGTGGTTGGGCCCGCTGGACCAGAAGGCGCCGACCTGCTTGCCGTCCTCGCCGGCCAGGGCCCCGTCGCCGTCATAGCGGATGTCGGCGAGCCCGGTGGCGTTGCCCGCCTTGTTGCCGACGACCGGCTCCTTGAGGGCGACGGTCACGCTGCGCGGGTCGGCCGGATCGGCCTTGACCGCCCCGAGCGGCCACTCGGCTCCGCCGATCACGGCGTCGAGGTGGTTCACCAGACCGGCCGGGAGGGCGCCGAGCTTCTGTGCGAAGTCGAGCTTGAGGGTGCGGCCGTCGGCGAGCACGGTGGCGCCTATGGCTCCGTCGTACGCGAAGTCGTCCGGCAGCCGGAAGGCGGACTGGGGTACGGGCACCTCGGTGCCGCCCGGTTCGGTCCACTTGAGATGGAGGTTGGAGCCTCCCTCGTGCTCGAAGTACTCCACCTTGAAGTCATAGGCGGTCCCTGCGGTCAACTCGACCGGCTGGGAGGTCTGTTCCTTCTCCCAGTCGTCGACCCAGTGGTCGATGACCGGCTTTCCGTCGATCCAGAGGCGGAAGCCGTTGTCCCCGATCATCGAGAACGTATGGGCTCCGGTCTTCTCCGGCACGATCTTCCCGGTCCACCGGATGCTGGCGTCGTCGGCCTGCCCGGTGGCCGAGGTCAGCCGTGACTCCAGGGTCGGGAAGTCGATGGAGGGGTCGAATCCGGTGGCCTTGAGCTCCCCGAAGTCGAAGGCGCCCGGGGCGGACTGGGTGTAGTACTCCCCCTTCAGCCCCTGCACGCCGGCGGAGCCTCCGGGGTCCTGGCCCGCGGCGGACGCGGCGGGGACGGCGGACAGTCCGGCGGCCCCGACGGCGGCTGCCAGAAACAGAATCAGTCTCTTGTCGATACGCACGGAATTTCCTTCGTGGGGAAGGGTGGCGGCTCGTTGCCACACGATGTACAACGTTGGAAGGAATGGCAGTTGGCATGACAACACGCCGGATGTGGCGCTGTCCAGGTCCATGACAAGCCCCGCTGCGGGGTGGAGGAATTCGGAAGAGCCCAGGTCAGAGGCCTCGGGATGACGGTGTGGAGCGGATCGCCACGCCGCTGTTCGGCCTGCCCGTGGGAACTCCGGCACGACCCGGACCGGCTGTGGTGTCAGACGAGCTGATAGACGCTCTTGGCGACGAGCCAGAATCCGGCCAGCAGGGACAACGTCACGATCACCTGGTCCTGGTGACCCTCGATCCACTCGCGCAGCGCGGCGAGTCGCGCCCGGGCCGGCTCGGGCCTGAAGGTCGTGCAGAGCTCCATCACCAGCAGCCCGGAGGTGGCCAGCAGACAGAACACCATCAGCGCCACATACGAACCGAGGGACGTCAGGTGCGCCTGCACGACGGTCGCGGCGCCCGCGGCGACCAGGCCCCAGGGCTGCAGGATGACGCCCAGCCCGGCGGCGGTCCACCCGGAGGCGCTGTCCAGCCGTCCCAGCCACTTGGGCGTCGGGCGCGGCCGGCTGCCCCGGCGCCGTTTGCGCTCCGCGTAGGTCACCATGGCGAGGCCCAGTACCAGTTTGAGCGCCAGGGCGACGGTCGACGGTGCGCTCCTGGGAGCGGGCGGCTTGCCGCCGGTCAGCAGGATCACCACGGCGAGGACCAGAACCAGACAACCGAGCCAGGCCAGGATGAACGCCAACCCCTTCCGCACGCCCCCGGGCGCGGAGAGCAGCAGGATGAACGCGCTGTTGTGCAGGGGCCCCAGGTTGATGGCCAGCCCGATGACGACGAGGTCCAGAACCATGCGCGGCGCTCCGCTCTCCGTCTACTTCGCAACCCGACCGCCGCGCCTCAACCTCCGTCGGAGCGCCCGGGCAGCCTGCGCGGGGCTTCGTCGAAGACGCAGTCACCACACAGTCCGCCGCCCGGGAGACGGTAGTAGAGGCAACAGGTGTTCCGCCGGAAGCCCGGCCCGTGCGGCGCCCCCGTGTCGCGCAGATCCGGGTGGTCGAAGAGCTCCGCGGCCAGGGCCCGGGTCCGCGCGGCGACGTCCGCGCGGCCGTGGGCCCGTGCCCACGCGATCAGTTGGCGCACGGCTCCCGCCAGCGCGGATCCGGCGTTGCCCCACAGCAGCCGGACCGGGACGGGGGTGTCGCGCCGGACCGCCGCAGCGAGCGGTTCGAGGTGCCCGTACTGGACGATCTCCCGGATCCGGGCGGCGGACCCCGGAACGATGCCGGCAGCGGCCGGCCACAGGTCGTCGGGGGTGGCCGCACAGGGATCCCAGTACAGGCTCTCGGCCCGCAGCGCGGGGAAACCGCCCGTGACGGCCGCCGGTCCCAGCGCGACGGACCAGAGCCGCGCGGCGAGTCCCAGGTGTGCGACGGATGCCGCCACCCGCCGTTCGGACGTCCCGAGCCGCCGGGCGACGGTGTCGATCCGGGCCGCGAGCGGTGCGTCGTCCCCCGCGTACAGCCGTGCCAGCGGTCGGTGCCCGTCCCCCGGCACAGGGCCCGTCCGCATCGCGAAGAACCCGCCCGGGGAGACCTCCTCGCCCATCGCCCTGCCGCCCCCCTTCGCCCGGCCACCCGTTGTGACCCCACGGGCACCGGCAGTGCCGCGGCTCGCGGTTCACCGTACCCGTGCGGGATGATCGTTCTGAGGCCGGCCACGGGGAGGACTACCGTCGGGAGGAGGACACCCGGGCCACTCCCGTACTACCAAAGCAGTACGTCGAATCGCCGTCTCAGGGACGACGACGCGGCGGCTTTGAAGGGAGATCGTGGTGTACATGAGTTCCCTCGCGCTGTCCGTGCTCCTGTCACTGGTCTCCGCGGTCGCCTACGCGGCCGGGGCGATCGTCCAGGAGCGCGTGGCCACCTCCTCCGACGGCCGCTCACTCGCCCCGCTGCGCGACCGGGTCTGGTGGGCCGCGGTGGCTCTGAACGGCGTGGGTGCGGTGCTGCACGTGGTGGCGCTGGCGTACGGTCCGCTCAGCCTCGTCCAGCCGCTGGGCGCCCTGACCATCGTCTTCGCCCTGCCGATGGCCGCCCTCTTCGTGCGCCGCAAGGCCGGGGCGACCGCCTGGCGCGGCGCGGTCATGGCGACCGTCGGGCTTGCCGGGCTGCTGGCCCTGACCGGAAGCTCCGATACGCACTCGCTGGGCGGGCCGCAGCAACTCATGCTCGCCCTCGTGACGTTCGGCGCCGTGGCCGCCCTCATGCTGGTCGCGAAGGCCATGCGCCGGCCGGTGATGCGCAGCGTGGTCCTGGCCGGAGCCGCGGGTGTCGCCTTCGGTATCGCCTCGGTGTTCACCAAGACCGTGGCCATGCAGTGGACCTCGGGCTCGGTGGGCGCGGGCCTGCCGACACTGCTGGTGATCGCCGCGCTCGCGGGCGCCGGGCTGCTGCTGTCCCAGGCCGCGTACCGCGGCGCGGGTCTGACCGCCCCGCTCGCCACGGTGACCGTCGTGAACCCGGTGGTGGCCGCCGCGGTCGGCCTCACGCTGTTCGGTGAGCAGTTCCGGCACGGCACCGCGGGCACGATGCTCGCCCTCGCCTGCGGAGCCGTCGCGGCCGGTGGACTGATCATGCTCACCACGGAACGGATGAGCGCGGAGCGCCGCGGGGGCCAGGAGGCACCGGAAGGCGACGAGAGCACGCGGACCGCGTCCCGCACGGGCGGGACCGCGGGCAGGGCTTCGCGCGGCGCCACCGTCGTGGCGCCGCCTCCGGGCCCGGCGTCGTCGACCCGGGCTTCTCACATCTCCGGCGCCCCCGGCCCGTCCGGCGAGGACGCGCGGGATTTCGCCGGGCCCGCCGGCTCGCCGGACCCGGCGGGCGAGGTGCCGGGCCCGGTGGACGCGGCAGCAGCCCGGCCGACGGCACCGATCGTGGTGACCTTCCCCGAACCCACGGGGCCGATGCCGCCGGGAGCAGCCGCGGAAACGTTTCCCGCCCCGTTGCCGCTCCCCGTGCGGACACCGCTGGGACGCCGGGTGGGTCAGGCGGAGTTCGCACCGGATCCACGGCCGCGCGGCACCACCGTGCGAAGGGGCGCGTCATCCGCCGCTTCCGCTGCCGGTGACCGCCCCGGCGTTCAGACCTTGACGCCGCCCGCCCTGAGGTAGGCGAGCGGATCGACGTCGGAGCCGTAGCCGGGTCCCGTCCGGACCTCGAAGTGCAGGTGCGGCCCTGTGACGTTGCCGGTGGCACCGGAGCGGGCGATGCGCTGGCCGCCGCCGACGTGCTGACCCGAGCGCACGAGGAGCGACGACAGGTGCGCGTACTGGCTGTACTTGCCGTCGCCGTGCCGGATGACGATCTGGTAGCCGTAGGCCCCGCCCCAGCCCGCGGAGACGACCGTGCCGGGCGCCACGGCCTTCACCGACGTACCCGTCGGCACGGGGAAGTCGACGCCCGTGTGGTAGCCGCTGGACCAGGACCCCGCCTGGTGGTACGGGGTGCCCGTGCGGGCCGCCACCGGGGCGGTGAGCCCGGAGTGCTTCTCCGCCCGCTCGGTCTTGTGGCTTTCGGTCTTGTGGGTCTCGGTCTTGTGGGTCTCGGTCTTCTTGGGCTTCGGCTTGGCCTGCTGAGTCTGCTTCGGCTGCGCCGCCGGCTTGGGCTTCGCCTGCTGCGCGGGCTGCGCCGTCCGCTTCTGCTCGGGCTTCGCCGTTCCCTTCGGTGCGGGCGCCGCCTTCTCCTTGGCGCGCGGCTCCCGCACCGCATCCGTCTTCGGAGCGGCGCCGGTGACCGTCCTCGGGGTCCCTGCCTGGTCGAGGCTGAGACGCTGGCCGGGGAAGATCAGGTCCGGGTCGTCACCGACGACCTGGCGGTTCGCCGAGTAGAGCCGCTGCCAGCCGCCCTCCAGGCGCCGGTCCGCCGCGATCCCGGAGAGCGAGTCCCCGGTTGCCACGGTGTACGAGTCGCGTCTGCCCGGCACCGTCGTAGGCGTGGCCGAGGCGTTCCTCGTCTCCGCCCTGGCCGGCGCGGAGGGCCGGGGACCGGCCTTCTTCGGCGTCGCGACCTCGCTCGTCCGCTCGGTCTGCGGGCTGATGTCGGGGCCCCCGCCGCCCCGGGTCAGCCCGGCCTTCCCGGAACAGACCGGCCAGGCGCCCGGCCCCTGTCCCCCGAGGACCTTCTCCGCGATGGCGATCTGCTGGTCCCTGGTGGCCAGGTCCGCGCGCGGGGCGTAGACCGTGCCACCGTAGGCCGCCCACGTCGACCGGGTGAACTGAAGGCCGCCGAAGTAGCCGTTGCCCGAGTTGATGTGCCAGTTGCTGGTGGATTCGCACGCGGCAACCTTGTCCCAGACATCGCCCGACGCGGCACCGGCCGATGCGGCGGTGAGAAGCGGGAGCGCAATGCCCGCACCGCCCGCTGTGACCGTGAGCGAAGCACGGTTGATGCGGCTGGGCTGATATCTGCGGTGCCGTCCGTTCGCGGCCATGATGTTGGCTCCCCCACAGGCAGTAGGACACGTCGCAAGCGGTCAACTTATGTGCAGACAGCGGGTGATGACAAGAGCACAGCGAGTTCCGGCCACACCCTCCGCCGGGCCTCGTCCGGGCCCTCCCCGGCCGCCCGCCCGGAACCGTTCCCCATTGACATGGTCGGCGTCGGCCAGCGACGCTGGGCCCGGCAGACCGGGAGAGCGCTCTCCGATCGTGTGGGCGCGGGGGTTGAAGGGGCAGGGCCGTCATGACGGACGAAGAGATCGATCCGCTGCTGGAGAAGCTCGACGCGGCACAGAAGGTGCGCCTGCTGACCGGTGCGAGCACCTGGCGCACGCACGCCGAACCGGCTGTCGGACTGCGCGCCCTCACCCTCTCCGACGGGCCCGCCGGAGTGCGCGGCGAGACCTGGGACGAGCGCGAGACCTCGCTCGTCCTGCCCTCCCCCACGGCACTGGCCGCCTCCTGGGACGAGCGCCTGCTCACGGATCTCGGTGTGCTGCTCGCCGCGGAGGCTCGGCGCAAAGGAGTGGATGTGCTCCTCGCCCCCACGCTGAATCTGCAGCGGTCCCCGCTGGGTGGCCGGCACTTCGAGTGCTTCTCCGAGGATCCGTTCCTCACCGGCCGGACCGGCGCCGCTCTCGTCAAGGGCATCCAGTCCGGCGGCGTCGCCGCCACCGCCAAGCACTTCGTGGCGAACGACGCCGAGACGGACCGGCTGCGTGTCGACGTCCGGGTGGACGAACAGACCCTGCACGAGGTCTACCTCGCTCCCTTCGAGGCGGTCGTGGCGGCCGGAGTCCAGGCGGTCATGTCCGCGTACAACAAGGTCGACGGCGTCACCATGTCCGCCTCCCCCCTGCTGGAGCACCCGCTGAAGGAGGGCTGGGGGTTCGAGGGCCCGGTGGTCTCGGACTGGGGCGGTGTGCGCACGCTCCTGGACACCGCACGCTCCGCGCAGGACCTCGCGATGCCGGGACCGGACGGTCCGTGGGCGGCCGGCCTGCTCACCGCACTGGAACAGGGACTGGTCTCCCCCGAGGTGATCGACGACAAGGTGCGGCGGCTGCTCAGGCTTGCCGGACAGGTGGGGGCGCTGGGATCGTCCCGGCCGGTGTGGCGGCCCGTGATCGCGCCCGGTACGCAGCGCGCACTGCTGCGCCGGGCCGTCGCAGCCGGTTCGGTACTCCTCCGCAACGAAGGGGAACTGCTGCCGCTGGACCCGGCGGGGCTGCGCTCCGTCGCCGTCATCGGCCCGCATGCCACGGTGGTACGCATCCAGGGCGGAGGCAGCGCCGAGGTGTTCCCCGACGCCGTGGTGACCCCGCTGGCCGGGATCGAGGAGGCGCTGGAAGGCGCGGCGGCCGTGACGTACCACCGCGGCCTGCCCCTGTCGGCCCGGCCCGTCCCCCTCACACGGGAGCTGTCGCGCGATCCGCGTAGCGGAGAACCGGGCGTACTGGTCAGGCTGCTCGACGGGAACGGGGACGAACTCCACGCCGAGCACCGGCTGTCCGGGCGGATCGTCGAGCCCTCCGTCAGGGTCGACGGCGCCGCGGCCGTGGAGATCCGGGCCCTGGTCCGGCCTGCCGTCGGCGGCATGTGGACCTGGGCGCTGGGCGGCTGGGGCGACCTCTCGCTCTCCGTCGGCGGCCAGGAGGTGCTGTCCGGCACGTTCCCGCTGGACAGTGACGATCCGACCCGGGTCCACGTCGCCCCGCCCCTGCACCGTGCGCGGGCCGAGCTCGCCCAGGGCCAGGAGGTGGAGGTCGTGGCGCGGCGCTCGCTCGCACCGGGTTCGGGTGTGGCGACGGTCCTCGCCGCCGCCCCACCCGCCGACGACGCGGCCCGCGCCCTCGCCGGGGCCGTGGCCGCCGCACGGGCGGCGGACGTCGCCGTGGTCGTCGTGGGCACGACCGAGCAGAGCGAGTCCGAGGGGCACGACCGCACGAGCCTGGACCTGCCGGACGGCCAGGACGCCCTCGTACGCGCCGTGGCGCGGGCCAATCCGCGCACCGTCGTCGTGGTGAACTCGGGCGGCCCGGTCGCCCTCCCCTGGCACACCCGCGTTCCCGCGCTGCTGCTCGCCTGGTTCCCCGGACAGGAGGCAGGCGGCGGGACCGCCGACGTGCTGTTCGGCCGGGCCGAACCGGGCGGCCGGCTGCCGACCACGTGGGGCACCGTCCAGGACGACGTACCGGTGCTCGACACCGCCCCGACCGCCGGTGGACAGCTCCGCTACGAGGAGGGCCTCCACATCGGGTACGCGGCCTGGCTGCGCTCCGGTGCCGTGCCGGCCTACTGGTTCGGTCACGGGCTGGGATACACGAACTGGGCGTACGAGGAGCTGACGGCGCCCGCCGAGGTCCGGGACGGGGACCCCTTCGACGTACGCGTACGGGTGCGCAACTCGGGCCGGCGGCGTGGGCGCGAGGTGGTCCAGGTCTATCTGGCCAGAAGCGGGACGGCGGTGGAGCGCCCCGCGCGCCGGCTGATCGGGTACGCGGCGGTCGAGGCGGAGCCCGGGGAGAGCGCGGTCGCGGTGGTCCGGGTGTCCGGGCGGGCCTTGGCGCACTGGTCGGCCGCACGGCACGGATGGGAGACGGAGACCGGTGAGTTCGCCCTGCTGGGGGGCCGTTCGGCGGGCGATCTGCCACTCATCGCGGCACTGACCGCGGTCGCGCCGCGCACCCCGGCCGGAACGGATGCCACCGTCGATCCGAAGCACCCAGGAGAGCGCTCTCCGTTGGTGCTATAAATGCACGCATGACGGATGATCTGCGACCGGCCGGTACACCCACCCTTGAGGACGTGGCGAGGGCGGCCGGTGTCTCCCGCGCCACCGTTTCCCGGGTGATCAACGGCGTACGGAATGTTGACCCGGCGATCCAGGAGGCCGTGCGCCGGGCGGTCTCCCTCACCGGCTACGCACCCAACCGCGCGGCGCGCTCCCTGGTGACCCGGCGCACCGACGCCATCGCCCTGGTCGTGTCCGGCGCGGGGGTCGAGCCCGAATCGGCCGATGGCGGACCGGCCGGGGACACGGCCGATCCGGAGAACGGATCGTCCTTCACCGCACAGGTCTTCGCCGACCCGTTCTTCGGCCGGGTCGTGACCGGGGTGGTCAACTACCTCCGGCCGCGCGGCATGCACCCGGTCCTGATGTTCGCCGAGACGTCACGGGCCCGCGAGGACGTGGTCTCGTTCCTGCGCCAGGGCAGCGCCGACGGCGCGCTGGTCGTCTCGACGCATGCGGAGGACCCGCTGCCCGGCATGCTCACGGACGCCGGACTGCCCGCGGTGCTGTACGCGCGGCCCGCACGGCCGGTCCGGATCAGCTATGTCGACCTTGCCCACCAGGACGGTGCTCGACTGGCCGCCGAGCATCTGCTGGCCCGCGGCTGCCGGCGCGTCGCGACCATCACCGGGCCGCTCGACGTGCCCGCGGGCCAGGAGCGGATGGCGGGCTTCCGCGACACCCTGGCCGGGCACGGCCATTCCTACGTCCCGATCGCCGAGGGACAGTTCACCCAGGAGAGCGGCGAGGCCGCGATGGAACGGCTGCTGGTGGAACACCCCGATCTGGACGCGGTGTTCGCGGCGAACGACCTGATGGCGATGGGCGCCTGCCACGTCCTGCGGGAGCACGGCAAGCGGGTACCCGAGGACGTCGCGGTGATCGGCTTCGACGACAGCAGCGCGGCCTCCGCCTGCCGCCCGCCGCTGACCACGGTCCGCCAGCCGGTCGAGGCGATGGCCGCCGAGATGGCCCGTCTCCTCATCGAAAGGCTGTCGAAGCCGGACGGGGCGGCGACGTCGGTGATCTTCGAACCTTCGCTGGTGGTACGGGAGTCTGCCTAGAGCGGTGCGGGTGCCGGTACGGGTGCCGGTGCCGGTACGGTCATCGGCCGCCGCCCCGGGGGTGTTGTGCCGCCCCGGCCGCAACGGAAGGGATCAGGTAGGTGCCGCGCTGAGCGATCGAGGTCCTGCGTCCTGCCTGAGTCCGACCGGCCGGATCCTCCCCTGGCGGGTGTCGCTCCCGGAGCGCTGATGTCGTTTCTGCGGGGTGTTCCCGCAGAAGTCGGACAGAACCGGGATCAGGCGTTCCAGGACCCCCGGACTGCACGCAGCCGCTCCGTGGAACGCGCGCGGGCGAGCCTCGGCACCTCGCGGGCCGTCGCACGGGAGGTGGCCCGGCCGGCCGCCTGGCGCAACATCCCGGTCGTCGCCCCCGCAATGAGCCGGGGAGGCCCGGTCCCCCTGCCCGAAGGCCGGCCCGCCCGAGCAGAACCCGCCCGGATGCCGACGCCACCGACGCGCGCCGCCGATGCGGGCCGCCGGTGCACACTGCCGCCCTGCACGCCCGTCAGCTCGCGCCTCCCCACGTCTCACCTCACCCCGTCGCGTCCGACGACGTGCGCGCGCGCTCCCTCCCCCGTACCGCGTCGGCGGCGGTACGGAAGCCCGGCACCGGAGGGCCGGTCCGGGGCTCGGCGGACGGGCGGGTGCCGCCCCTCGCCAGGAAGTCGGCCAGCGGCAGCGTCGCGGCGCCGACCGTGACCGCGTCGGGGCCGAGGCGGCCCAGCTCGATCGTGGTCCGGTCCGCGGCGTGGCGGAGCGCGTACTCCTGTGCGTAGCGCCGGATGTCGGGCAGGAGATGCGGGCCGATCAGCAGGCCCGCCCACCCTCCGAGGAGGATGCGCTCGGGCAGGAAGAGGTTGATCAGGTCACCCAGGGCCGCACCCAGGCATGCGGCCGTCTCGTCGAGGACCGAGACCGCCAGCGGGTCGGGTTCGCCGCCGGGGCCGGGGTAGGCGGCGGCGAGCAGTGCCGCGAGTGCGGTCTCGTCGTCGGCGTCGGCGGGCAGCGGGCCGCCCGCCTCGTGCCAGCGCTCGCGCATCGCCTCGGCGCCCGCGTACGCCTCCAGGCACCCTATCGAGCCGCACCGGCAGCGCCGGCCGCGCAGCTGCACGGTGGTGTGGCCCCATTCGAGGGCCATGCTGCTGCGGTCCTCGTCGAGCAGGTCGCCGTGGTTGACACAGGCGCCGACTCCGGAACCGATGAGGGCGACGGCCGAGGCACCCGCGTCGCGGCCACCGCCGAACCACATCTCGGCCTGGCCGAGCGTCTTGGCGCCGTTGTCGATGAAGAACGGCACCTCCGGCGGGATCCGGACGGCGTCGCGGAGCAGCCGCTCGAAGGGGACGGCACTCCAGTCGATGGTCTGGCCGTGCACGACGGACCCCACATCACCGACCGCACCGTCCGGCGCGTGGCGCTCGATGATGCCGGGGACGCCGATCCCGATGCCGAGGAGCCGGCGCGGGTCGGCGTCGGCGTCCCGCAGCACGTCGGCGACCCCGCTGCGGACGTGGCCGACGATGCGGTCGACGTCGTAGCCGTGCTGGGCCAGCAGTCTCTCGGTGCGGGCGAGTTCGGTGAGAGCGAGGTCGAAGAGCTCGACCCTGATCCGCGTCTCCCCGATGTCGATGCCGATGAGGAGGCCACCCCCGGGCGTGACGCGCAGCAGCGTGCGGGGACGGCCGCCGTCGGAATCGACGACTCCGGCTTCCTCCAGGAGACCCTCCGAGGCAAGTTCCGCGACGACGTTGCTGATGGAACCCGAACTCAGCCCCGTCGCGGGACCGAGCTCCTGACGGCTCAGCGGGCCGTCGAAATACAACCGTTGCAAAACCCTCGCCCGGTTGCCCCGTCGCAGGTCACGCACGGTCCGTCTGTTGCGCTCAGCCATGTGGCTCCTTCCCTTCCCGCAACATACCGCGACCGCGGGACTTGACGCGACCTTCGCTCACCTCTTAAATCACGTCATAAATTAAGCCCTGAAGGTCGTTCGTTTCTCGAACGCGGCCTTCCTCCCCGGAAAGGGGCCATCCCGCATGCGCACCATCAGAGCCGCAGCAGCCGCCACCCTCGCGATCTCCATCGCCGCCGGAGTCACCGGCTGCGGAGGCGGGACGTCGTCGAGCGGCGGCAGCAACGATTCGCCCAAGACCCTCACGTACTGGGCCTCCAACCAGGGCCCCAGCATCGAGGCCGACAAGAAGATCCTGACCCCCGAGCTGAAGAAGTTCGAGGAGCAGACCGGCATCAAGGTCAAGCTGGAGGTCGTCCCCTGGGCAGACCTGCTGAACCGGATCCTCGCGGCCACCACGTCCGGTCAGGGCCCGGACGTACTGAACATCGGCAACACCTGGTCGGCCTCGCTCCAGGCGACGGGTGCGCTGCTGCCCTGGGACAAGGCGAACTTCGACGCGATCGGCGGCCGGGACCGCTTCGTCGACTCGGCGGTCGCGTCGGCCGGCGCCGAGGGCAAGGACCCCTCCGCGGTGCCGCTGTACTCGCTCGCGTACGCCCTCTACTACAACAAGAAGAGCTTCGCCGAGGCGGGCATCGCCAAGCCCCCGGCCACCTGGGACGAGCTGGTCGAGGACGGCAAGAAGCTCTCCAAGAACGGCAAGTGGGGCCTGGGCGCGGAGGGCTCCAACCTCTCCAACAACATCCACCAGACCTTCGTTCTGGGACAGCAGCACGGCGCGGACTTCTTCGACGCCGCCGGAAAGCCGACGTTCACCTCCGACGGTGCCGTCTCGGCCGTGAAGCAGTACGTCGACTTCATGGCCAAGGACAAGATCATCGCGCCGGGCAACGCCGAGTACGCCCAGAACCAGTCCCTGACGGACTTCGCCAAGGGCAAGACCGCGATGGTGCTGTGGCAGGCCGCCGCCTCGACGTTCGCCTCCCAGGGCATGAAGCCCGAGGACTGGGGCGCGGCCCCCGTGCCCGTCGCGTCCGGCACTCCCGGCCAGGGCAAGAACGTCAACTCCATGGTCGCCGGCATCAACATGGCGGTGTTCAAGAACACCAAGAACATCGACGGCGCCAAGAAGTTCGTGAAGTTCATGACGAGCGACGCCGAGCAGAAGCTGCTCAACAAGACCTACGGGTCCATCCCGCCGGTCAAGACCGCCCAGGCCGACGCCGCGTTCTCGGCGCCCGACCTCGCGGTCCTGCGCGACACGCTGGCCAAGAGCGCGGCCCCGCTGCCGCAGGTGCCCAACGAGTCGCAGTTCGAAACGGCCGTCGGCACCGCGGTGAAGGAGCTGTGGGCCGACGCCGCAGCCGGACGCCCCGTGACCACCGAATCCGTCAAGGCGCGCCTCGAAAAGGCCCAGCAGACGATGCAGCAGTAAGGCACCTTCCATGACCGCCACCGTGACCACCGACAGCCGAACCGAAAAGTCGGACAGGGTGACGAGCCGGGGCACCGGGGGTGCGCGCAGGAGACTGCCGCGCATCCCCGGCCGGATCCGCCAGGGCGGACTGCCCTATCTCCTGCTCCTGCCGGCCGTCCTGCTCGAACTTCTCATCCATGTGATTCCGATGATCATCGGAATCGTGATGAGCTTCCGCCAGCTCACTCAGTTCTTCATCGGCAACTGGGGCGCGGCGCCCTGGACCGGCCTCGACAACTACAGGATCGCCGTCGATTTCAACGCCCCGATCGGCGAGGCGCTGCTCCACTCGTTCTTCGTCACCTGCGTCTTCACGTTCTTCGCCGTCGGCCTGGCCTGGCTGTTCGGTGTCACGGCGGCGATCATGCTCCAGGAGAACTTCCGGGGCCGCGGATTCCTGCGGGCGATCTTCCTCGTCCCCTACGCCCTGCCGGTCTACGCGGCCGTCATCACCTGGGCGTTCATGTTCCAGCGGGACAACGGGCTGGTCAACCACGTGCTCCACGACCAGCTCGGGCTGACCGATCAGCCGTCCTTCTGGCTGATCGGTGACAACAGCATCTACGCACTGATCGTCGTCTCGGTCTGGAAGGGCTGGCCGTTCGCCTTCCTCATCGTGATGGCGGGGCTGCAGAACATCCCGCGCGAACTGTACGAAGCCTCCGCGATCGACGGCGCCGGCATCTGGCAGCAGATCCGCAAGATCACGCTGCCGTCGCTGCGCCCGGTCAACCAGGTCCTGGTGCTCGTCCTGTTCCTCTGGACGTTCAACGACTTCAACACTCCGTACGTGCTGTTCGGCAAGGCGGCACCGGAGAACGCGGACCTCATCTCGATCCATATCTACCAGTCGTCGTTCGTCACCTGGAACTTCGGCACAGGATCCGCGATGTCCGTGCTCCTGCTGCTGTTCCTGCTGGTCGTGACGGCCGTCTACCTGCTCATCACCTCGCGCGGAAGGAAGGGTGCAGATGCCTAGCCATGCCCAGCCGGCCGCACTGTCGAAAGCGGCCCGATCGAGATCGCGATCCCGGTCGCCGATGGCCGCACCCCAGTCCTTCCTCTGGACCCGCCGCATCATCCTGGCCTTCCTGACCGCCTTCGTCCTGCTGCCCGTCTACGTGATGATCAGCAGCTCGCTCAAGCCGCTCCAGGACGTCTCGGGGAAGTTCCACTGGATCCCGTCCGGGCTGACGGTCAAGCCGTACCTCGACATCTGGGAGACCGTCCCGCTCGCCCGGTACTTCGTCAACTCGCTGGTCGTGGCGGGCTCGGCGACGGTGCTGTCGGTGATCATCGCGGTGTTCTCGGCATACGCGGTCAGCCGCTACAAGTTCCGCGGCAAGCGGGTCTTCACCGTCACGGTGCTCTCCACCCAGATGTTCCCGGGCATCCTCTTCCTGCTCCCGCTGTTCCTCATCTTCGTCAACATCGGGAACAGCACCGGTATCGCCCTGTACGGCTCGCGCGGCGGACTGATCCTCACGTACCTGACGTTCTCGCTGCCGTTCTCCATCTGGATGCTCATCGGGTACTTCGACTCGATCCCGAAGGATCTGGACGAGGCAGCACTCGTCGACGGCTGCGGACCGCTCGGCGCCCTGTTCCGGGTCGTCGTGCCCGCCGCGGTGCCCGGCATCGTCGCCGTCGCCGTCTACGCGTTCATGACGGCCTGGGGCGAGGTGCTCTTCGCCTCCGTCATGACCAACGACACCACCCGCACGCTCGCCGTCGGCCTGCAGGGCTATGCCACGCAGAACGACGTCTACTGGAACCAGGTCATGGCCGCCTCGCTGGTCGTCAGCGTGCCGATCGTCGCCGGCTTCCTGCTCCTCCAGCGCTACCTGGTCGCCGGTCTGACCGCGGGAGCCGTCAAGTGACCACTTCGGAAAGGAAGTCCGTGAACGACCTCAGCGCCCTCCCGGCCGACTTCACCTGGGGCGTCGCCACCGCCGCGTACCAGATCGAGGGGGCCGTGGCCGAGGACGGCCGCGCGCCCTCGATCTGGGACACCTTCTCCCACACCCCGGGCAAGGTGGACGGCGGTGACACCGGCGACGTCGCCTGCGACCACTACCACCGGGTCCCCGAGGACATCTCCCTGATCAAGGAGGTGGGGGCGGGCGCGTACCGCTTCTCCCTCGCCTGGCCCCGGATCGTCCCGGGCGGCGACGGCCCGGTCAACGCGGCCGGTCTCGACTTCTACGACCGGCTGGTGGACGGACTCCTCGCATCGGGGATCACCCCGTTCGCCACGCTCTACCACTGGGACCTCCCCCAGGCGCTCCAGGACCGCGGCGGCTGGACCGTACGCGAGACGGCCGAGCACTTCGCCGCGTACACCTCCGTCGTCGTGGACCGCCTCGGCGACCGGGTCAAGGACTGGGCCACGCTCAACGAGCCGCTCTGCTCGGCGTGGATCGGCCATCTGGAGGGCACGATGGCGCCGGGTCTCACCGACCTGACCGCCGCCGTCCGGGCCTCCTACCACCTGCACCTCGGTCACGGCCTCGCCGTACAGGCGATCCGGGCGGCGTCCCCGGACGCCCGCGTCGGCATCGTCAACAACCTCAGCCCGGTGGAGGCCGCCACCGACCGCGAGACGGACCGGGCCGCCGCCGTGCGGGGCGACGGACACACCAACCGCTGGTGGCTCGACCCGATCCTCGGGCGCGGCTACCCGCAGGACATGGTCGACCTGTACGGAGTCGAACTCCCCGTCCAGGACGGCGACATGGAGCTCATCTCGGCGCCGCTCGACTGGATGGGCGTGAACTACTACTTCCGCCAGGTCGTCACCGCCGACCCGAACGGCCCCGTCCCGCACGCCAAGCAGGTCTACCTGCCCGGCTCCCGCCACACCCACATGGACTGGGAGGTCCACGCGCAGGGCCTGGAGCAGCTCCTCCTGCGCCTGACCGAGGAGTACGGCGTCCAGCGCCTCTACGTCACCGAGAACGGCGCCGCCTACCGGGACGTGGTCCTCGCCGACGGTTCGGTGCACGACCCGGAGCGGACCCGGTACCTGGAGGAGCATCTCGCCGCCTGCGCCCGCGCCGTCCGCAAGGGCGCCCCGCTGGCCGGCTACTTCGCCTGGTCCCTGCTCGACAACTTCGAGTGGGCGTACGGCTACGACAAGCGGTTCGGCCTCGTCCACGTCGACTACGCGACGCAGCGCCGCACCGTCAAGAGCAGCGGCCGGCGCTACGCCGAGCTGATCCGCGAGGCGGCGGCAGGCCGCACGCGCAGGGCCGCCTGACCCCGGGACCGGGGCCCGGGGGCCACCCCATCGACCTCCGGCCGCGGCGGACTACCGCCGCCGCCGGAGGTTCCGCGTGCCCCGGCACGGGAAGGCCGCCGTCACCGAATGCGTGAGTGACGCGTCAGCGAAGCCACTCGGAGCGTCGGTGGCCTGCGACCACCGCGTGGTCCTCTGTTCACGCGCGGGAAGCGGTCCCTGCCCCACCGGTCCCGTCCGGCGCCGGCGTACAGCACCCGCACGCGGCCCGTGGTGCCCGGGAAGACATCCCGGGCACCACGGGCAGAACACCGGGGCCGGTCAGTCCACCACGTACAGCTTCTTCGGCCAGCCGATTCCATCCAGGCGCTTGAAGAGGTTCTTGATGTCGGTGGGGTTGAGCTTGATGCAGCCGTTGGAGTAGTAGTCGTTGGGGCCGCTGTTGGTCCACCGCTCGGACTCGATGACGCCGCTCTTGCCGTTCGGCTTCATCTCGCTGTGGATGAACAGCTCGGTGCGCTTGGTGCCGTTGTGGCATGTGCGGTCGGCGATCTTGATGACCAGGCCGTTGATGATGCCGTCGAAGTTCTTGCGGTGCCACTCGATGGCATACGGCTTGCTCGCCCCGGCGTTGGGGAGCCAGCCCTTGCCGACGGCGCAGGTGTTCTTGACCTGGCCGGAGCCCGCCTTGTACGTCTTGATCACCTTGTCCCGGCCGGGAGTGCGCTTGACCAGCTCCAGGCGGGAGTTCGTGACCGATCCCTTGTTGAAGCGCAGGTAGTGGGCGTCACTCACCTTGGCGGCCGCCTGCGTCCCGGCGCGCGCCTGCGCCGGGACGGCCGTGGTGGCGCTCAGCCCGCCGACGAAGACGGCGGCGAGCGCGAGAGGGACGATGCGTGCGGTCCGTGCGTTGTTGCGCATGAGAACACTCCTGTGTGGCCTGGGACTGCGCCTGGCTGTTCCGCCGGCAGCACCGACACTGCTCGGCCGGTGTTCCGTCCGGCAAGGGATGCCCGTTGTCCCGGACAGGCCGGTCCTGTCCTGGCTGGTCACCGCCGCCTTTCGGACAAAGCCCCGTGCCGCCCCGAGCCCCCTTGCTGCCCGCCGGACGGAGGGCCAAGGATGGAACCATGAACACCACGGGGGGCGTGGAGCCCGAACGCGCGGACAGCGTCGAGCAGTTCGTCGTCATGATGAAGCGGCTCAAGGACGCGTCAGGACTGACGTACCGCCAACTCGAAGAGCGCGCCGAACGGGAGGGGCGGGTCCTTCCGCGCAGCACGATCGCAGACGTCCTGCGCAGACAGGCGCTGCCGCGGCCCCACATGCTGAATGCCTTCGTCCACGCCTGCGGCGCGGGCGAACATGCCGAGGCCTGGCTCCGATCCCGTAACCGCCTTGTCCTGCCCGGTGGTTCCGCAACCGGTACGGTGCATGCGCTTCCCGTCCGTGAGGGCCGGGCCGCTCTGTCGCCTGCGGCCGACGGCGACGACGCCGGAGGGTCGTCCGGAGTCGGCGGTGCGCACGATCTGGGCGTGGAGGAGGGCGCCGGGCACCCTGCCGACCAGTCGGAGCCCGGAGCGGCACCGCGGCGACGGTGGTATCGCAACCGTGCCCTGGCGACGCGTCTGTCGGTGTCGCTGTCCGTCCTGCTCCTGGTGGGCGCCGTCTCCTGGCTGATCCTGCCGGACGATCGGCGCGAGGATCCCGCGGTGACCGCGCCCGCATCCCAGGAACCGGCATCCGGGTGGTACAGCATCCGGCCGGTCCGGGCCACCGGCCTGTGCGTGACCGAGGGCCGCGGGCCCGGCGGTGACACCGTCGCCGTGCAGCGCGCGTGCGCTCGGTCCACGCCCCCGTACACCAGACTCGATCCGCTCGGCGGCGGCCGCTTCCTCGTCAAGTGGGCGCATCCGGTGCATGGCTGGGGATGCCTGACCGTTGTCGCGGGCGGGCTGCTCGAACCCTGGGACGACTGTCGCAGCGACAGGAACACCCAAGTCTTCACCTTCGAGCGGGTCGACACGGCCGGGACGCCCGCATCGAGCAGCGCGCGGACCACGCCGTACCGGATACGGTCCGCGAGCGACGGGCGGTGCATCGGCATCTCGGGTACGGATCCCGGGGCCGCGTCGGCCGTGGCGGTCGCCGGGCGCTGCACCGGCAGCACCGCCCAGCACTTCCTTCTGACGCCGGCAACCGCACCGGCAGCGAGCGCGCTGCCCTCGGCCTCGGGCTGACGGCGGGCGCGTCGGCCGGAGACAACGATCACGAGGTCGCCGGCACGGCAGCCCGTGCAGTCGCCCGACCACCACAGCATTCCGGCAGTTCCGGTACGCCCACCGGACCGGTCGGACGCAACCGTCGCCTCACCGCCCGGCGCCGCGGTGGAGGGCTGCGCCCCGGCCCGGCCTAAGAGGCAGAATCCCGCTGACCTCTTCAGGGCGTGACCTGCGCGTACGCCCCACGGTTCGGTCATCACGGTGTACGCGCGCCACGGCCCCCGCTGTCACCCGGGAAGGGAACGGGTCCTACGGCGTCACGCGCCGTGCTCCGCCCCGCCGGTCGCCGAAGGCCAGTTGGCAAGCAGGAAGTGAAGGGCCTCGACCGCACGCTCCCAGGACACCTGCACGGAGCGCGGCGCGCCGAAGCCGCCGTCGGCCTCCAGGGAGGTGAACCCGTGGAAGGTGCTGCGCAGCAGCCGTACCGCGTCCGTGAGGTCGGGTTCGGTCAGGCCGTACGCGCGCAGCATGGCCGAGGTGGTCGCAATGGTCCGGTGGTACGCGGGCGCTTCGGCGACGACGGCGGGGTCGACGCGCATCCGTGTCGCCTCGTAGCGGCCCGGGCACTCCAGCGCGAACGACCGGTAGGCGTCGGCGAAGGCGATCAGTGCGTCCTTCCCGGCCCGGCCGGCCACGGCCGCCTCGATCCGGTCGATGAACTCGGCGGCGGCGAGCAGCGCCACGCGGGTGCGCAGGTCCTGGAGGTTCTTGACGTGGGAGTAGAGGCTGGCGTCCTTGACGCCGAAGCCGCGGGCCAGCGCGGAGAGAGTGACCTTGCCGAAGCCGATGGAATCGGCCAGGTCGGCAGCAGCCGCCACGACCCGGTCGGTCGTGAGCCCCGCACGGACCATCCCCGCCCCCACCCTGTACTGCCTCAGGGCTGCCCCTAGGACCTTTAGCTTCTCTCCGAATATACACAGGCGGGCGGTCCGGCCGAGAACGCCGCAGGCCCGCGGTGGCCACGTCGTTCCGTGGCCACCGCGGGCCTGTGCACCGTGCCGACAGCGGGGAGTGGGACGGCACGGCGTGCATGGCCCGGTCGGAGTCGGCACTCCCCGTCGAGCGCGGTACAGCGGTCCGGGTCCGTCCGGTCCGACGCGACCGGGCGGGAGGCCGGGCAGACGTTCTCGTTGGCGCCCTGAGCACACCGACAGGCAGTGTGCGCCTGGTCCGAGGCGTTCCGGGCGGACCGGGAGAGCGCTCTCCCGGGCATGGTCAGTCTCGCGCCGCCGTTGAGCGAGTGTCAAGCCCTGGTGAACCACGGCCTCGGCACCGTCTGTTGGCGTTGGCCCGCGGAACGTCCGCCCCGGCACGCCCGAGCGGCAAGGACAGGGCCGCCGGGGCCGAGACGGTGCGACGCGAACGGTTGCGACCGGCCCGCTCGTGCGCCGAGCACAGCCTCGGGGCCGTCGAACGAGCTCCAAGTGGCGAAGTCGCCCGCCGTCCGGATACTGAACAGGCCGTCCCCGGCCCCGCTATCCATACTGGACATCGCAGCACTCCGGGCCCCGCCCCAGCCTCCACCGGCCCGGTCTCCCCGTTTCCCCGAGATCGCAGGAGCAGACAGATGAGCGGCACTGCACAGATCGGCGTCACCGGACTCGCGGTGATGGGCCGCAACCTGGCCCGCAACTTCGCCCGCAACGGCTACACGGTCGCGGTGCACAACCGCACGTCGGCGAAGACGGACGCCCTGGTGAAGGAGTTCGGTGACGAAGGCACCTTCGTCACCGCGCACACGCCGGAGGAGTTCGTCGCGGCACTCGAACGGCCGCGCCGACTGGTCGTCATGGTGAAGGCGGGCGAACCGACGGATGCGGTCATCCAGGAATTCGCCCCGTTGCTGGACGAGGGGGATGTCATCATCGACGGCGGCAACGCCCACTTCGAGGACACCCGGCGCCGCGAGAAGGAGCTGCGCGAGCGCGGCGTCCACTTCGTCGGCGCGGGCATCTCGGGCGGTGAGGAGGGCGCGCTGAACGGACCCAGCATCATGCCGGGCGGCAGCAAGGAGTCCTACGACTCCCTCGGACCGATGCTGGAGAAGATCTCCGCGAAGGCCAAGGACGGCGCCCCGTGCGTGGCGCACATCGGGCCCGACGGCGCCGGCCACTTCGTGAAGATGACCCACAACGGCATCGAGTACGCGGACATGCAGCTCATCGGCGAGGCGTACCAGCTGCTCCGCGACGTGGCCGGGTACTCCCCCGCGCAGATCGCGGAGACCTTCCGCACCTGGAACACCGGACGCCTGGACTCGTACCTCATCGAGATCACCGCAGAGGTGCTCTCGCATGTGGATGCGGTGACCGGAAAGCCCTTCGTGGATGTCGTGCTCGACCAGGCGGAACAGAAGGGAACCGGCCGCTGGACCGTGCAGATCGCCCTCGACCTGGGCGTTCCCGTCTCCGGAATCGCCGAGGCCGTCTTCGCCCGCTCCGTGTCCGGTCACGCCTCGCTCCGTGATGCCTCACGCCACCTCGCCGGACCGGCCGCCCGCCCGCTCGGCAAGGACGAGGCGGCAGCATTCGCCGACCAGGTCGAACAGGCGCTGTACGCCTCGAAGATCGTCGCCTACACCCAGGGCTTCCACGAGATCGCGGCCGGCAGCGAGCGATACGACTGGAACGTCGACCTCGGGAAGGTCGCCTCGATCTGGCGCGGCGGATGCATCATCCGGGCCGCGTTCCTCGACAGGATCACCGACGCGTACGAAGCCCAGCCCCAGCTGCCGAGCCTCCTCTCCGACAAGAGCTTCGCCGAGGAGATCGCTGCCGCACAGGACGGCTGGCGCACCGTGGTGGCCACCGCCGTCACCCAGGGGGTGCCCACCCCCGCGTTCGCCGCGACGCTCGCCTACTACGACTCCCTGCGCGCCGAGCGCCTCCCCGCTGCCCTCACCCAGGGCCAGCGCGACTACTTCGGCGCACACACCTACCACCGCGTCGACCGCGACGGCGTCTTCCACACGCTCTGGGGCGGCGACAAGACCGAAGTCGAAAGCTGACCGGCGTCCCCGGCCCCGCGTCGCGGCACCTGCCGGAAGCGACGAGGGGCCGGGGTTCGGGGCGGACGTCCTCCGGGTCCTTCGTGCAAGTGGAGGACCCGTGAGAAGCCCCCGGCTCAGCCCTCTCGCGAGACCCGTGGCCCGGCCCCCGGATGGGGGTCTCCGACGCGGATCCGCCGTTCCGGCCGAGGGCGGACCCGTACCGCTACATCCCTCCCCTGCGCACGCCGCCCAGCTTCGCGTCCAAGGTGATCGCCGCGTCGATCAGGGCCAAGTGAGTGAAGGCCTGCGGGAAGTTGCCCAACTGCCGCCCCGTCAGACCGATCTCCTCGGAGTAGAGGCCCAGATGGTTGGCGTAGGTGAGCATCTTCTCCAGCACGAGCCTCGCCTGGTCGGTACGTCCGGCCCGCGCCAGAGCATCGACGTACATGAACGTGCACAGGGAGAAGGTCCCTTCGGAGCCCCGCAGCCCGTCCGGTGACGCCTCCGGGTTGTAGCGGTAGACCAGACTGTCGCTGACCAGCTCGTGCTCCATCGCGTCCAGCGTGGATGCCCACATCGGATCGTCGGGCGTGATGAAGCCGACCGTCGGCATACGCAGCAGCGAGGAGTCGAGCACATCGTCGCCGTAGTGCTGGACGAAGGCCCGCTTGTTCGGATCCCATCCCCGCCTGAACACCTGCGCGTAGATCTCGTCCCGCGCTTCCACCCAGCGACCGCGGGCGGCGGGGCGGCCGTCGTCGTAGGCGATCCGAATGGCACGGTCGAAGGCCACCCAGGACATCACACGCCCGTAGGTGAAGTCCTTGCGGCCGCCACGGGTCTCCCAGAGCCCTTCACCGGGGCGGTCCCAGTTCTCGACCAGCCAGTCGAGAAGGGTGTGGAGCGCCGTCCAGCCCCTGTGGTCGAGGTGCATCCCGTGCTGGTGCGCGAAATAGATGCTGTCGAGGGCCTCGCCGTAGATGTCCAGCTGTCGCTGGGTCGCTGCTCCGTTGCCGATGCGGACCGGGGCGGAACCGCAGTACCCCTCCCAATGGTCCAGGGACTCCTCGACCATGTCGGAGGAGCCGTCGACGCGGTACATGATGTTCAGCGGCCCGGCACCGTCTCCTTGGCCGGCCTCCTCCTTCACGCGGTCGTGCAGCCAGCTGTTGAACGCCGCCGCCTCCTCCTTGAAACCCATGCCGAGCAGGGCGTACACGGAGAACGACGCGTCACGGATCCAGGTGAACCGGTAGTCCCAGTTCCGCTCTCCGCCCAGTTGCTCGGGCAGCGCCGTGGTGGGGGCGGCGACCAGAGCGCCCGTCGGCGCGTAGGTCATGAGCTTCAGAGTCACGGCTGACCGCTCCACCGCTTCCCGCCAACGCCCCGTGTAGGTGGACTGGCTGAGCCACGAGCGCCAGAAGTGAGCACACTCGTCGAAGAGCCGCTCGAACTCCGCTTCCCCGACTTCGTGCGGCGGCCCTCCGGGAGAGGACTCCATGATCAGCCCGCGCTGCTGCCCCGCGCGCAGGTTCACGGTGAAGCGCAGATCGTTGTCACCCGGGCGAACGGTCAGCAACCGCTCGTCCTGCGGCTCACGGACGGCATGGACGGCAAGGTCCATGTCCCGCGAAGCGAACCGAGCACCATGCTCCGTGATGTGCAACTCGTGCGGCTGACGACCGTAGTCGAAGCGCGGAGCGATCTCGCCCTCGAACGTGATGCTGCCGCGGACACAGCGCAGCATGCGGACCAAACGGTGTCGATCGGTGGCGGCCGTGCCGGTCACCGGCATGAAGTCGACCACCTCGCCGGCTCCGGCTTCCGTCATGAACCGCGTCACCAGCACGGCGGTGTCCGGGTGGTACAGCTGCTTCGTCGTGTAGGTCTCCGCAGCCGGCCTGACGGTGAAGTGGCCACCCCGCTCTCGGTCGAGCAGGGCGCCGAAGACACTGGGGGAATCGAAACGCGGACAGCAGAACCAGTCGATCGTCGCGTCGGTGCTCACGAGGGCGGCGGTCTGCAGATCACCGATCAGGCCGTGGTCCTCGATCAGGGGGTATTCATCCATCTTGATCCCCTTTCGACCCCGAATGACAATCCTAGGCCAGTGAGCACGCTCCAGCCTGGCGGAGCCATATCGCGAGGTCGCGGCGAGGGCTCCGATTTCGGTGATCGAGGAATGCACCTCCCAAGGCCTTCCGGCCGCCGCGGCCTTTCTCCCAGTATCTGCTGCCCTGCCGCGCTTCCCCCTGGAGAAGAGCGTCCTCGAAACGGCCGCGACAGCGGGCCTCTCGATGAACGAAGCCTCACTACCGCGCCTCGGTGTGTCCCGCCCGGAGCCAGGCTTCGGAACTGTTTGAATCGTCGCATGACGATGCGCGACGACGCGGCCCTCTTCGGTAATCGGTTTCTCACCGCACCCGCTCCCTCGGATCACTTCCCCGAGGGAGGCATGGCCGCGACGGACGCAATGAGGCTCGTGGACGTGGATCTCGCCATGGAAGGCGACCCGCAACGCAACCTCGCCACGTTCGTCACCACTTGGATGGAGCCGGAGGCGCAACGGCTCATTGCCGAGAACCTCCACCGCAATTTTATCGACCATGCGGAATACCCCATTTCCGCCGAGATCGAGCAGCGTTGCGTGCGCATGCTCGCCGATCTCTTCCACGCGCCCGGCAGAACGACCGGCTGCCGTACCCAGGGCTCGTCCGAGGCGATCATGCTCGGCGCGCTGTCGCTGAAGTGGAAGTGGCGCGAGAGGCGCGAGGCTGCCCATCTCTCGGCAGACCGGCCCAACTTGGTCTTCGGCGGCGACGTCCACGTCGTATGGGAGAAGTTCTGCCGCTACTTCGACGTCGAGCCCCGGATCGTGCCGCTTTCCGAGGGCAAGTACACGATCGGCCCGGAGGACGTCGAGCCCCACCTCGACGAGAACACGATCGGAGTCGTAGCAGTTCTCGGCACCACGTTCACCGGGCACAAGGACGACGTCGTCGGAATCGACAAACTCCTGCGCGACGTACGCAAGGAGCGGGACCTCGACATCCCGATCCATGTCGACGGCGCCAGCGGCGCATTCGTGTGGCCCTTCCTCTACCCGGATTCGAAATGGGACTTTCAGCTTGAGCAGGTCCGTTCGATCAACGTCTCGGGGCACAAATACGGTCTGGTCTACCCCGGGATCGGCTGGCTGATCTTCCGTGAGGAGTCCGACCTTGCCAAGGACCTTGTGTTCTACGAGAATTATCTGGGCAAGACCGACGCGACGTTCACACTGAACTTTTCCACCGGCGCGTCGATGGTGCTCGCGCAGTACTACAACTTCGTGCGGCTCGGCCGACAGGGCTACACCTATGTCATGAAGGTGATGCAGGAGAACGCCCAAGCGCTGGCGGACAACCTGCGTAGCAGTGGCCGCTTCGAAGTGATCGGCAGCGACCTCGAACAGCTGCCCCTGGTTGCTTTCCGGCTCGCCGGCGAACACCCCTACGACGAGTCCGACGTCGCCTGGCAGCTCTCGGCCGAGCGCGGATGGATGGTGCCAGCCTATACCCTCCCGCCGAACGCGGAGCGGGTGAAGATCATGCGTGCCCTGGTCAAGGAAACCTTGAGCCGCGAGCAGATCGATCGCCTGAGCCAGGACATTTCCGATGCGTGTCGCACCCTGGACGGCAAGGGTGCGACCCACGGAATCGAGCGGGCCCAGGTCAAGCGCGGTACCGGCTACTGACGCACAGCCGCCCTTGTGGCACCTGCCGTCCCGCTCCGGAGCGTCCTCGCCACCCTCGCCCTCTTCGGACCGTGAGCCGCCCGTCGGTTCCCCGGGCCGCGGGCGGTCGACAGCGGTGTTGCGCTCGCGTCGAGGACGGAACGTCGGCGCCGGCAAGCAGCTTGCCCGGGTTCCGGCTCTTTGCGACCGGCAAGTCCTTGCCATGGGCGCGGACTTGCCGCCTTCAGGCCTTCACGTCGTACGCAGCCGGCCGGTAGACCCATGCCATGTCCTCCCCCTCTCAGTCATCCGCCTTCCGGCGCAGACGCTGGCAGCTGATCTCGGCCGCCACCGCGGTCCCGCTCCTGGAGTCGGTGCTCGCCATTCCGCAAGCGCCCGCACTGGCCGCTCCGAGCAGGCCCACCGTCCCCGCCAGGCCCTCGGCAACCCACAAGGTCACCCTGGTCACCGGCGGCGTCGTCACCGTCACCACGTCGGCCGACGGCAAACAGACCGCCGACGTCGACCGGCCTGACACGGCCGTCGGCGGAGTAAAGGTCCAGTCGGTCAAAGGTGACCTCTTCGTCATACCGGACGAGGCGGCACCGCTGTCGGGCACGGGCAGGCTCGACCGCCGGCTGTTCAACGTCACCGATCTGATCGAGATGGAGTACGACGACGCGAAGGTGGCCGCGGTGCCACTGATCGCGACGTAGGCCCAGTCGAAGTCCCGCTCGGCCGCGGAACCGGCGGCCCCTCGCGGCAGCAGAACGACCCGCAGGCTCAAGGGCATCCACGGCGCCGCGCTCAGCACCGACAAGCAGGAGGCCCGCACCTTCTGGAACACCGTCGCACCGCAAGGCAGCGCGAAGCTGGGCGCGGGGGTGACCAAGCTGTGGCTCGACGGTCGTGTGAAGGCCGGCCTGAAGGACAGCGTGCCGCTGATCGGCGCGCCCGAGGCGTGGGCGGCCGGGTACACCGGCAAGGGCGTCAAGGTCGCCGTGCTCGACACCGGCATCGACGTCAACCACCCCGACTTCGCCGGTCTGATCGACGGCACGGTCAGCTTCGTGCCCGGTGAGGGCGTCACCGACGTCAACGGGCGCGGCACCCATGTGGCCAGTACGATCGTCGGTTCGGGCGCGGCCTCCGGAGGCGACAACAGGGGCGTCGCCCCGGGCGCCGACCTGTTCGTGGGCAAGGTGCTCAGTGGCGCGGAGCTATAGCCAGGACTCCTGGTTCATGGCGGGCATGCAGTGGGCCGCCGAGTCCGGTGCGGACGTTGTCAACATGAGCCTCGGCGACACCTACCCGACGGACGGCAGCGACCCGATGTCGCAGACGGTCGACGCGCTGTCCGCGCAGTACGGCACGTTGTTCGTCATCGCCGCCGGGAACGCCGGCCCGGAGAGCGTCTCCGCACCGGGCGCGGCCTCCTCGGCGCTGACCGTGGCAGCCACGGACACGCAGGACCAGCTCGCCCCCTTCTCCAGCACCGGTCCGCTGGCCTACTCCGGCGGCATGAAGCCTGACATCGCGGCGCCCGGCGTGGACATCACCGCGGCCCGCTCGCAGGAGATGACCGACGGCGGCGAGGGCCTCTACCGCACCCTCAGCGGCACCTCGATGGCCACCCCGCACCTGGCCGGCGCGGCTGCGGTCCTGGCGCAGCAGCACCCGGACCCATGGCCATCGGCCGCGGCGTGCACTTCCGGGTGGTGCTGGACCGGGCCGTGCTGGCAGAGCCGGGCATCATCGCCGACGCGATCGAATCACTGCGCAACGGCGTGGAACTGCGTGTCGCCGACGGGTTGCCGATGAAACTCGTGCTGGCCGACGCCGACCTCGGCCTCGTCCCACTCGCCGTCACACCGGCTGGAGTCCCTGGCGCCGTGTGCTGCACCGCAGCGGCCTGCTGGATGCGCTGGACGCCTTGTTCGAGACCGTATGGCGCACCGCGCACCCGCTCGAACTCTCGGGCTCCGGCGGGGAAGCCGAACCCACCGTCGAACGCGGCCCGGAAGGCCCGACCGACCTCGACCGGAGGTTCCTCGCCCTGCTGCTGGCAGGCCTGACCGACCCGACAGCCGCAACGCAACTCGGACTCTCGCCGCGCACGTTGCACCGACGCCTGCGCCGCCTCATGGATATCGCCGGAGTCCGGACCCGGATGCAGCTCGGCGGCCACGCCGTCCGGCACGGCTGGGTGGAGTCCCGCTGAGTGGTGCTCAGGCCCCCGGCGCGGGGAGCAGTGAGGCGGACTCCGGGGTGTCCGGAGGTCGGGTCACCGGCTACCGATCGGGCCGGCACGTTCCGCCCACACCCTGGCTGTCGGCGGTCTGCGCGGTGGAACGGCGAGCCGCGTCGGGGAACGCCCGTTCCACCGATTCCCGCAGGAGATCCGCTTCTGCCCGGATCGCCGAATGATGGATGGGCGGCAGGCTGTCGAGCAGTGCGTCGAACAGCCGGCGCAGCCGTCGGCAGACCTGCACGGATGTTGCCCCGTAGTCGCGGATCTCGGAGACAGCGAGCTGAAGGCAGGCCTCCCACGATCTCCCCCGCAGCACGAGCCGCGGTCTCCCGTCGGCCCCGGCCAGCACGTACCGTCCGGGAAGCGGGGACTGGCCGACCACGGTGAGGAACGATTCGATGTGGTTGAGGACCTGTACGGCGGTGGTGGGGTCGTTGACAGCGGGAGAGAGCGCGCGGATGGCGATGTCCACCAGCACCCGCAGAGCGAAGGCCGGGTCCTGTTCGATCGTCCGCTCCGGACCGAGCGCGACGAGGCCGGTGACGTGGCGGCTGTCGGGCACGGACGTGCCGCCACGGACCTCGACGAGGACGGCGCCTCGGGGGACGTAATCGCCGATCACATGGGGCACCGAGAGCACACAGTCATGGCGCGCGGCGACAGACAAGAGGCCCGTCGTGTGGAGGGCCTGGATGGCACCGCCCTCCCTCGCGCGGACCACGGCCACCGGTCCGCCCGGTTCCACGGCTTCACCGCTGTCCGGCGCCGAGGCCCTGACCCTTCCGGCTCCGCGTTCGAAGACGTCCTCCCCCATGCGGCCGACGAGATCGGCGATGGCGACCGGCCTGAGGTTGTGCGTGAAGCGGTTGAGGTAGACGAGCAGCAGCAACAGGCTGACTGCCACGGCGCCGCCGGCGAGGGTGACGCCCAGGTCCGGCACCGAGTTCGACTCGATACTGCGCAGCAGCGAGAAGGCGAACGCGAATGTGCCGGTGAACGTGGCCAGCACGGTCTTCTGCAGCCGGTCCCTGTACCAAAGCCGCATGTACCTCGGGGACAGTGTTCCCGTGGCCTGCTGAATCACGAGGACACCGATGGTCACCACGAATCCCAGAAGGGCGATCATCGCTCCGACGATGGAGCTCAGAACTCCACTGGCCGTGGTCGCCGAATAGCGCCATCCACTGGGCGGCCAGTCCGAACTGTCAGCGTTGATGGCCAATTCGGCCAGGACGACTCCCAGCACGAGGCCGATCAGCGGCATGATCCACAGGCTCGCTTTCGCGTACTGCCGCAGTCGGAATGCCGAGGACCAGGACATCATGGTGCGCATCCGGCACCCCTTCCTCCGGCCGGCCGGCTCTCCGGCGGCGCGGCGCGGCCCACGTCCTTGCGGCCGGCTCCGTCCTGGTGCAGCCGCTCCACCGTCCGGTGAGCGGCGCATGGACGAGCAGGCCTCATCGCTCGGTGCCGATGGTCAGCAGCACAACGCTGTCGTCTTCGCCCGGGGCGACCCGCCGCCTCTCGGTGACGGGTTCCAGCCGCAGGTCCTCATGTACCACGAAGAGGGTCTCGCTCCCCGGCGGCCGTGGGGCGGAGGCAGGCTGGACCAGGAACCGCGCGCCCGCCTCGTACCGCGCAGCCAACGCGTGGCGGACGAGCGACCTGCCGAAGAGGATGTCCCCGCCGGTGTAGGGAGCCACGACTCCGTGGCTGTCATGGGGAGGCCCGACCCGGTAGACGGGCCCTTCGACGCTGTCCTGCATCACGACCGACGCGAGCGCGTTGAAGTCGTCGTCGTCCGTGGCCAGGAACACCGCAGTCACTCCTTCCAGCCGGGCCCCCGGGTTGGTGGCCGTAGCCAGCAGATCACCCGTGGCGAGTGCGATACCCGCGTCCGCAATCCGCTGCCGCTCCTGCGCGAGGCCGGCCCACATCAGCAGGTCGAGGCCGGCTGATCGCAGGCTCCTTCCCAGATCCACCACCCATGGTTCACCGCCCACGAGCAGGATCCGGGTGCCGACAGGTCTGACGACGCCCAGCCTTCTGGCGACCGGTGCCGCGGTCAGCGCGTACAGAAGGACGGTTCCGACGATCACCAGGAACGTGACGGGAAGGATCCTGGCGGCCCCGTCGACTCCCCTGTCGACGAGGTTCGCGGAGAAGGCGGTAGCTGTGGCCGCGGCGACGATCCCGCGAGGGGCCATCCAGCCCACGAAGGCCCTCTCGCCCATGGACAGACCGGAGCCCGCGGTAGATACGTAGGCCACGAGAGGCCGCACCACGAGGACCAGGACGGCGATGAGGGCGAGGGCCGGGAGGAGGACGGGCACGAGGGAGGCCGGCGTGACGGTGGCGGAGATCGAGATGAACAGCACGCCGATGATCAACTGCGCCAGCGTCTCGAAGAAGGGGCGCCGTGCCGGCATGTCGAAACCCTTGAGGTTGGTGACGGCAAGACCCGTGACAATGGCGGCGATGAGTCCCGTGTCGTCCCTGATGATGTCGGCGCCGGCGGACACCGCGATCACGGTGGCCAACTGCGCCAGCGTCCCGAGCGTCTCGCCGAGTCGCAACATGCGAAGGGTCAGCCAGAGCAGCGCCGCCCCTACGGCCCCGCCGATCAGCCCCACAGCCAGGCTGAGGGCGAACTGGCCGAGTTGGTAGCCCCGGCCGATGTCGACCCGGTGGGTGGAGGCGATGGCGTGGAAGACGAGCGCGCCCAGGATGCCACCGATCGGGTCAGTGAGCGTCCCTTCCCAGATGAGGATGCGGCGCGCCTTGTCCGTAGGCCGTACGACGTCGAGGATGGGGCCCACGACCGTGGGGCCGGAGACGACCAGGATCACGCCGAGCATCGCGGCGACCTTGAGAGGCATGTCGAACATCGCCGGCGCCACGGCCGAGGTGACCAGGAAGGTGACGATCACTCCGAGCAGCAGCAGCCGTCCCACGATCCACCGTGTGCGGCCGGTGAGCTTGCGCAGGTTGAGCCCGAGACCGGCGTCGTACAGGATCACCGCCACGGACATGGACACGAGGACGTCGAAGTTCTGCCCCATCACCTTGTCGGGGTGAACGACGTCCGTCAGCGCGCCCGCTGTGAACCCCGCGGGCAGCAGAATGATGAGAGCGGGCACGCGCAGCTTGCTCGCAAGGATCTGCGACCCGGTGGCGAGGATCAGGGTGAGTGTGATTCCGAGGTAGATCTCGTCGTCCGTCACAGCAACTCCTTTCGGCTGAGACCTGGCGTGATGGGACCGTGCTGACGATCAGGCGGGGCCGGCCCCGCCGCCGCTTTCGGGATCACCGCCCCGGCGCAGATCGGCCTCGCTGAGCTCTTCGAGATCGCCTCTGGTGTCGAGCCAGTACAGGAAGACGACGGCCGGGACCACGATCACCAGCGCCACCAGGGTGACGAACGCCAGCCAGGTCAGCGTGGTCGATGCGCCGGCGCCTTCGGCGACGGTCATCGAGGGCGGGAGGAGGTACGGGCGCTGGGCCATGCCCCAGGCGAGGACCGCGCAGGCGACGGCTCCAACGGCCGATGCGCGGGCCCAGCCTCCCGGTCTCCGCACAAGCAGCCACGCCGCGGTGACGGAGGCGGCTCCGGCGGCGATGCCGAAGGCCAGTCCCGCCCCGTGGGTGAGCCCGTGCCATATGTGCGGTGCGTCGTCGCGGGTGACGAACAGGGTGATCACCACCAGCACGACGAGCCCGGTGAGGCTCAGCAACCCGCGCCGCCGGAAGTAGGCGACCAGGTCGGGAGAGTCGAAGCGGCGGGCATCCCCCGTCAGGAAGACGGCTCCCAGAAAGGCCGTCGCCGCGACGGCCAGCAGGCCGAACATGAGGGAGGTGGGGTTGGCCCAGGCGTCCGTGGACGCCTGGGTACCGGGCTGCACGCGGCCTGACGCGACCCCGCCCACGGCGGCGCCGAGGAAGAACGGCGTCACGACCGAGGACAGGGCGAACACCGCACCGTAGAGCCGCCGCTCGGTGAGCCGGCGGACGACCTTTCGGAAGGCGAAGCCGCCACCACGCAGGACCAGGCCGACGGCGGCCAGCGCCAGTGGCAGCCACATCGCGGAGAACACGGCCTGGAAGAGCGTGGGGAAGCCGGTCCACATGATGACGAAGACGAAGATCAACCAGACGTTGTTGACCTCCCATACGGGCGCCATCGCGTGATCGATGAGCCATCGCGGCCGCCTGCCGCGTTCGCTGCCTCCCGCTGTCAGATCCCAGAAGCCGGCCCCGTAGTCCGTACCGCCCGCACAGGTGTACGCGGCAATGGCCAGCAGCAGTACGACTGCCATCAGGTCGGCCGTCACGGCCGGTCACTCCGGGACGAGGCCACGCCGCTGCCGTCACCTGCGGGGACAGCCGCACGAGGTCCATACGGACTGTCCGTCTCCGGATCGTCCGCAGTCCGTCCGGTGGCCTGCTGCGCGTCGGCGAGCCGCCAGCGGGTCCGCAGTTTGAGCAGGACGGCGAGGAGCGAGCCGAAGATGAACAGATAGACGACGATCACCAGGCCGAACATGGTCCACAGTGCGGTCGAGTGCGTCGACGTGACTGCCTCGGCGACGCGCATGTTCTGGTAGACGATCCAGGGCTGCCGCCCCACCTCGGTCGCGACCCAGCCGCACTCGACAGCCACCACCGCCCCCGGACCGGCGCAGGCCGCACTGCGGTAGAACCACTTGGAATCGGGAAGTCTGCGGTGCCGCAGCCAGACCAGGCCGTACCAGAGCGCGAGGAGCACCAGGGCGGAGCCGATGAGGACCATGATGTCGAAGGCCCAGTGCGCGATCGTCGCCTGGACGGCTGTCGGCCGTTGGTCCGCCGGGACGGAGGTGAGCCCGACGACCTCGGTGTCCGCGCTGAAGCCGGCCAGGAAGGAGTCGAGCAGCGGAACCCTGATACCGCCCGAGATGGAACCGTCGGTGTGAAGGCGGCCGAACAGGTACTCCGGTACGCGGGTGTCGGTCTTCCAGACGATCTCCATGGCCGCGAACTTCACGGGCTGCTTGTGGAACACCGACCGGGCGATGGAGTCGCCCAGGACGAACTGCACCGGGGTCACCACCGCGGCGATGGTGAACGGAACAGCGAAGCCGAGCCGGTGGTAGCGGTCACGGCGTCCCCTCAGTCGGCCGACCGCGTAGACGCCGGCCACCATGTAGCCCGCGGTCAGCAGCATGGCCACGACGAAGTGCCAGTACTGCGGCCCGAACATCGGCGTGAAGATCGCCTTCCAGATGTTCACGTCCACCGGCTTTCCGCCGGCGTCGAGGGAGAAGCCACGCGGTGTGTTCATCCACGAATTGGCCGCCAAAATGCCGAACGCCCCCAACAGTGCCGCCGCCGGAAGCGGCAGCCCGAGCAGGAAGTGCGTCCGGGGCTTCAGCCGCCGCCATCCGTACAGATAGATGGCGATGAGGACCGCTTCGAGGAAGAACGCCCAGGCCTCGACCCCGAAACCGATCCCGAAGACATCACCCCACCGGCCCATCATCCCCGGCCAGAGCAGACCGAATTCGAAGGAGAGCACCGTGCCGGTGACGACACCCACGGCGAACTGGACCGCCATGACCGCCGACCAGCGCCGCGCCAGCAGAAGGGCTGTCGCGTCCTTGTGGCGCAGCCCGCGGTAGTGCATGACCAGGGTGATCAGGGGGAGGGCAACGCCCAAGGGGACCAGGATGATGTGGGACGCCAGGGTGAAGGCCATGAGCTCCCGGGCCGGCAGGAGTTGGTCCGGAGCGGTCGCCAGCAGGTGGACCGAGGTATGCATAACCGCCTTCACTGCTTTTCGGGGCCTGCGAAAGGGGTCAGCCGCCGGTGGCGAACCCGGGGAAGAGCGTCATTCCGCCGTCGACGTAGAGAGTTGTCCCCACGACGTAGTCCATGAGGTCGGACGCGAGAAGCACCACGGCGTGGGCGATGTCCTCGGGGTCGCCGATCCGGTCGTAGGGGATCAGGCGCAGCAGGGCCTCCCGGGCCGCCAGCGTCTCCCACGCACTGCGGTTGATGGGGGTCTTGATCGCCCCTGGGGCAACGGCGTTCACCCGGATCTTCTCCGGTGCGAGCTCCTGGGCCAGCGTCTCCATCATCATCTGCACGCCGCCCTTGGAGGAGGCGTAGTTCACGTGCCCGGCCCAGGGAATGAGCTGGTGCACCGAGCTCATACAGATGATCTTCCCGGCCGCGCGGGACACCTCCGGGACCACCCCTCGCCGGCGGAACTCCTTGGCCGCCTCCCGTGCGCACAGGAACTGGCCCGTGAGGTTGACGTCGAGGACCTTCTGCCACTGGGCGAGAGTCATGTCGGTGAACTTGGCATCCCGCTGCATACCGGCATTGGCCACCACGATGTCGAGGGTCCCGAAGTCCCGGACCGTGCGGTCCACCATCGCGATCACCTGGGTCTCCTGCGACACGTCGGCCTCGTGGGCCACCGCGCGCACCCCGAACGAGGCGATCTCCTCGACCACTTCCTCGGCGGTGTCACGGCCGCTCACGTAGTTGACCACGACGTCGGCGCCGGCCCGGCCCAGTCCGATGGCAGTGGCCTTGCCGATGCCAGAATTGGCTCCGGTCACCAGTGCTGTCTGACCTTTCAGCAAGTTGGCCGGCAGAACACCCCGCGCTGCCTCGCCGTGGGAATCCACGATGCCTTGTCTCCTCGCTGCGCCGTTCCGGTCCGCCGGGCCGCTGCCGGGCAGACGGCGATCACGTAATCACCGGACGAGCGCGGCGGGAGCCCCGGCGGAACCGTGTTGAGCCATTGAGCGCAACGGCTTCCCCCGCTCAGCCCAGCCGTGGCGCCTGGTACTCGGCTCACGGGCTCGCGCCGGTGGCCGTCGATCCGCAGGGCACATCCGCCGGCAGTGCGCACGGCAGACCGCCCCGCCGTGCGAGGAAGAATCCCGGAGGGCCCGCACCCGGTCATGAGGACTGCCATCCCGTGAGGCCCCATCGAAGGACGTGGGTCTCACCCTGCTCCAGTACGTCGGGTCCCGCGTCGCTGCGAAAGGCATCCGGCGGACATGACATGGGCTCTACCGCGACGCCCCGGCGGCGTTCGGTCTCCGCAAGCGTGTCGCCCGTGTAGATCTGCACGTATCGAGTGCCCTCGCCGAGCCGGACGTCCACTCCGTGAGCCCCTGAGGGGTGCTCCAGCCGTACGACAGCCACTTCGCCGTCGGCGCGGTCGAGGCTGAAGGCGGTGTCCAGCCGTCGGGAGCCGATGGAGCGAGCCGTGCGGAAGTCGAAGTCCGAACCCTCGACCGGTTCCCGGCCGATCGGCAGGCCCCGCTCGTCCGTGAGGAAGCGGGCCCGTGCGGGCACTGTCAGCACAACCGTGTCGACCGGTCCGGTGCCGAGCGTGAGATACGGATGCTGCCCCACACCATAGGGAGCGGGTCCGTCACCCACGTTGGTCGCCGAAACCATGACGTCGAGGCCGGCGGGTCCCAGCCGGTACTCGGCGGTCACGTCCAGCATGAAGGGATAGCCCGGTTGCGGACGGAGCACCGTACCCAGCCGCAGCGATTGGGCGCTTCGGGCCTGCAACTGCCACGGGACCCAGCGGACCAGGCCGTGAATGGCATTGCCCTGCTCGGGTTCGGTGAGCGGGAGTTGCAGGTCGGCGCCGTCGAAGCGGTAGCGGCCTTCACCGATACGGTTGGGCCAGGGGACGAGCAGTTGCCCTCTCCCGCCGGTGATGGGGGCATCGGCTGCGAAGCCGTCCAGCAGGGTCCGCCCGTCCACTTCGTAGTGGCGCAGGGCCGCGCCCAGTTGGACCACGACGGCCTGCTGCCCCCGCCACCTCAGGGTCCATTGATCGCCTGTCGGGCTGGCGGGAGTCACGGTGGACGAGGCCGGGGGGCCCGCGGCGCGCCCATGGGGCTCCCGGCCATCTGCCGGGGCGTCGTGAAGCAGAAGCGAGGCCAGCGCGGCCACGATCGCCTCCGGCGGCTGATCGATCTCCACCACCACTGGATACTCGTCCGGTTCCGGTTCCTCCAGAGCGGCAATCTGACTGTCCAGCAGGCTCACCGGGAAGAAGTGGCCTCGCCTGTCCGACAGCCGGGAGCGAATCAGCTCCGGTGAGCCATGCAGATACACCAGACGCACTTCAGGCCTTCCGCGCAGCAGCCGGTCCCGATAGCCGCGCTTGAGGGCGGAGCAGGTGACGACAGCCGGCCGGCCCGCGGCGTTCTCGTGGTCCAGCCATGCGGAAATGGCATCCAGCCAGGGCTCGCGATCGTTGTCCGTGAGAGCCTGACCGGCTGCCATCTCGGCGCGGGCCGTTGCGGAGTGGAACTCGTCCGCGTCCCGGTACGACCAGCCGAGCCGCTCGGCAAGAAGCCGGCCCACTGTGGTCTTGCCGGAGCCGGACATACCGACGATCAGTACGGAGCGGGGCGGCGGTCCGCAGGCCTCGTCACGGGCGGCGTCTGTCGACATGCCGGACGTCAGCCCCTCCGAGCCATGGGGGCCGTGCGCACGGCCCGGACGTGGTCCTCGGCGAACGCCGGGATACCTGCGAGCAACAGCATCATCACGCCGCCGAAGACCACCGGAACAGCGGCGCAAAGTGCCGTGCGGTCGCTTGTCATGCAGGTCCTTCCGTGTCACGCCGGCGGTGCGGCGGTGTCCCCAATCTCGGCCACGATGCCCGGTGGCGCATCTCGGGTGGGAGGGAGTCGGGCCGGTCGGAGGTGGGCGCGGGCTGATCCGGCGAGGGCGGCCGGCTTCAGCCGATGCTCTTGAGCAGTTCGTCGGCGAGCGGGCCGGCCGATGCCGGGTTCTGGCCGGTCACCAGATTGCGGTCGACGACCACGTGCGGGGTCCACGGCTCGCCCTCCTGGAAGTCGGTGCCGACCTCCACGAGGCGGTCCTGAAGCAGCCACTCGGCTTGGTCGGCGAAGCCTGCCTGGCTCTCCTCGGCGTTGGTGAAACCGGTGAGCCGGTACCCGGCGAACGCGTTGGTGCCGTCGTCCTTCGTGGCGGCCAGCATGGCCGCCGGAGCATGACAGACGACGCCGAGCGGCATACCCGACTCCAGCGCCCTGGTCAGCAGCCTGCCGGAGTCGGCGTTCACCGCCAGATCCTCCATCGGGCCGTGCCCGCCCGGGTAGAACACCGCCGCGTAGTCCGCCGGGTCCACGTCCTCCAGCTTCAGCGGATGCCGGAGCTCGGCCATGCCCGCGACGGACGCCGCCATCTTGTCGGCGTTCTCCTGGCCGTCGTTGAACTCGGGGGCCAGACTCCCCCGGTCCACGGTCGGCACCACTCCACCGGGGGTGGCGACGACGATTTCGTGTCCGGCAGCCCGGAAGCGCTCGTACGGGGCGACGACCTCCTCCGCCCAGAAGCCGGTCGGGTGCGCGGTGCCGTCGGCCAGCGTCCAGTGGTCGGACCCGGTCACAACGAAAAGGATCTTTGCCATGTCACATCTTTCGGCGGGCCGGGGCGCTCTGCACCCGGAAGGGCTACGCGCTCCGGCGGCCCGGATCCGGACCGCCGTCACGCCGACGGATCCGACGGTACGGCCACGCACTCACCAGGCCCCGCACGGATCGCGAGCAGAGCGGCAGGGAATCCCATGGGATGACGGGAATGAGGCAGACGGCTGCCACCGGCGCGGCGGACCCCAGCCGGCCGCCGGTCCCCCACGCCGGCCCGGTCCGGTCCAGTCCGAGCTCACGCAGCGTCCGCACCAGCTGAAGACGCGCCACGGCGTCCGGCCCGTAGCGGCGGTGGCCGGCCGCGGTGCGGCCGTCCGGCGGCACGATCCCGCGGTCCGAGTACGAGCGGACGGTCCTGACCGTGAGTCCCGTCAGCCGGGCCAGCTCGCCGATCGAGAGATGCGTGTCGCCGTTCATGTGCCCACTCTGGTGTCTCCCCCGGGGGGAGACACAAGCCGGTCCGCCGACGGTCCGGCACCGGCCGCCCGGTTCCGGCCGCTGAGATCCGGCGTCGTCGGCGCGCCCGTCGCCCGGACGGGTGACCCCACGTGCGGCGCTGCCCGGGGTGTGGGTAAGTGGCAGCGGGCCCCGCTCGCCGCAACTGCGCCGGGGCTGTGTTCCACCGTGTCGTACCGCCGAGCCAGCTCATGGAGCCGCCGCATGCCCGAGATCACCGAGCAACCGGCCCCGGCGCAGCCCGTCGTCGCACCGCTGACCAGTGCGGCACTGATCCTGGTCGCCACGATCGAGCCCGGTGGTGAGCCCATCGTCCTCGAGGCGCTGCCGGATCTGGCGGCCTTCGCCCGCTCCATCGGCTTCCGCTATCCGGATGCCGGGCTGGTGTGCGTGACCGGGTTCGGCTCCGACGCCTGGGACCGGCTGTTCTCGGGCCCGCGCCCGGCCTCGCTGCACCCGTTCCAGGAACTGCACGGCGCCCGCCACCACGCCCCCGCCACCCCGGGCGATCTGCTGTTCCATATCCGGGCCGAGCGGATGGACGTCTGCTGGGAGTGGGCGTCACAGCTGCTGGACCGGCTGGGCGGGGCGGTCAGGGTCGTCGACGAGACGCACGGGTTCCGGTACCTCGATCACCGGGATCTGCTCGGGTTCGTCGACGGCACCGAGAACCCGGTGGGTGACGACGCCCGCTCGGCGGCACTCGTGGGGGACGAGGACCCCGCGTTCGCGGGCGGCAGCTACGTCGTCGTACAGAAGTACCTGCATGACCTGACCTCGTGGAACGCGTTGACGACCGAGGAGCAGGAACGGGTGATCGGGCGGACCAAGTTCACCGACGTCGAGCTCGCCGACGACGTCAAGCCCGCCGACTCGCATGTCGCGCTGAACACCATCACCGATCCGGACGGCACGGAGCGCGACATCCTGCGCGCCAACATGCCGTTCGGGAACTTCGGGCAGGGCGAGTTCGGCACGTACTTCATCGGCTTCGCCGCAGACCCGGACGTCACCGAACGGATGCTGCGCAACATGTTCCTCGGCGACCCGCCCGGCACCCACGACCGCATCCTCGACTTCTCGACCGCGGTCACCGGCACGCTCTTCCACGCCCCCGGCGCCGACTTCCTCGGCGCCCCGCCTCCGCCCCCCGCCTCCGCCGAGGCCGCGCCGCAGCCGGAGCCGGCGTCCGCGCCTGTGGCGCGGGCCGTGGTCACGCCGGTGGCCAGGGACGGTTCGCTGCGCATCGGCAGCCTGCAAGAAAGCGCCCAGAGATGAACAACCTCCATCGCGAACTCGCCCCTGTCCCCCAGGCCGCCTGGGACCAGATCGAAGAGGAGGCCCGGCGCACCTTCAGCCGCCATCTGGCCGGCCGCCGCGTCATCGACGTCAGTGGTCCGGAAGGGCCTCAGCTGGCTGCGGTCGGCGACGGCCATCTGCGCGACATCGATCCGCCCACCCCGGACGTCGTCGCCCGCGCCCGTACCTCGATGCCGGTCATCGAGTGGCGGGTGCCGTTCACCGTGACGCGGGCGGCCGTCGACGATGTCGAGCGCGGCTCTGACGACAGTGACTGGCAGCCCGTCAAGGACGCGGCCCGGACCTGTGCGTTCGCCGAGGACATGGCGATCATCGACGGCTACGCCGCGGCCGGGATCGCGGGTCTGCGGGACGGCTCGTCGCACAGCGCACTGCCGTTGCCCGCCGATGCGCGCGACTATCCGGCCACGGTGAGCCAGGCACTGACCCGGCTCCGTCTTGCCGGCGTGGACGGGCCGTACCGGCTGCTTCTGGGCGCGGACGCGTTCACGGAGGCGACCGAGACGTCCGACCACGGCTATCCCGTCTCCACGCACCTGGCCCGGCTGCTGGACGACCAGATCCTGTGGGCCCCCGCCGTCGCGGGCGGGGTGCTCCTGTCCACCCGGGGCGGCGACTTCGAACTGTGCCTGGGCGAGGATCTGTCCATCGGCTACCAGGACCACGACGCGACCGACATCCGGCTGTACTTCCACCAGTCGTTCACGTTCCGGATGCTGACCCCGGAGGCCGTGGTCCCGATCATCGCCTGAGCGGTGGCGGGTCCCGCGGAAATGCCCGCAGAACCCGCCGCTCGTATGCTCGGCTGCCATGACGAGCCGTACGCCCGCTTCACCGGAGCCCTTGGTCGCGCTGCGCGAGGTCCTGGCCTTCGACGATTGCGCGACCCTGCGGGCGGTGCTGGTCCCGGCGGGCCTCGACGTGGGGGTACGGGGTGTGGCGGTCGGCGACGAGGGTGCCGCGCGGCCGTTCGACGGCTGCCTCGTGCTGGTGGTGGGTATGCCGGCCTCTTCCGCAGAGGCCGCCGGCCCGGTGCGCGAGGCTGCCGGCCGCGGCGCGTCGGGCGTGGTGCTGCGCGACACGCAGGGGGCGGCCGTCGCCCCCGAGGTGCTGGCCGCCGCCGAGGAGACGGGGGTCGCTCTGCTGACCCGTGCGGAGTGGACCGACTGGGCGGACACCGCAGCGTTGTTGCGGTCCGCGCTGGCCTGCGCACGGGCGGGCCTCGACGACGGGGGGCCGGGCATCACGGCCGGTGGCGCGGAGAGCCTGTCGGCGCTGGCCGCGGCGGTCGCCGAGTACACGGGGGGATCGATCACCATCGAGGACACGCGGTTCCGGGTACTGGCCCACTCCGCCACCGGCCCGGAGGCGGACGGGCTGCGCCGGTCGACGATCCTGGGCGGCCGGGTCCCGCAATGGCGGGTCGCCGAGCTGCGCCGGAGCGGGATGCTGCGGGCCCTGTGGACATCGCGGGACGTGATCCACCGGGCCGCGGACGCGGACGGCCCTGAGCGCCTGATCATCGCGGTCCGCGGCGGCCCCGAGGTACTCGGCTCCATCTGGGCCGCCGCGGACGGGCGCGCCCTGTCCCCGCACGCCGCCGAGGCGCTGCGCCGGGCAGCGGAGGTCGCCGCGCCCCTTCTGGTGCGGCACCGGCTGAGCGAGAGCGGAGCGGCGCGCCGCCGGGAGGTCGCCCTGCGCGGTCTGCTGCACGGGGACGGGGACGCCCGTACCCACGCGTGGTCCCTGGGGCTCTCGCCCGATGCGGCCTGCGCGGTGGTCGTCGTCGAACGGCATGGTACGGGCCCGGCCGTGGGGGACCGCACGCTCGATGTGCTCGCGCTGCACGCCGTGTCCTACCGTCCTTCGGTGCAGGTGCTGCGCGACCATGACCGGCTGCTCGCGCTGCTGCCCGTCGGCACGGGGCACGAGCGCGACGCGCTGCGCCTGGCCCGGGAGCTCGCCGAGCTGGCCCCGTCGCTGCCCGGTGGCAACCCGGTCCTGGCCGGTGCCGGGCCGGTGGCCGCCACCGCGCTGGGGGTACGTGCCTCGTGCGAGGAGGCCGCGCTGATCGTACGGGTGCTGCGCGAGCGCGTGGCCCGCGACGACGGGGCGGGTGCGGACAGGTACGCGGACGCTGCGGCCGTCGGTCCCTCGCTGGACATCGCGCGGATTCTGGACGCGGTCCGGCCGGTGTGGGAAGCGGGCGGTGGGCCGGTGCACGAGCTGGTGCGGGCCGATCTGGCGTCGGGCGGTGAGCTGGTCCGTACGCTGGCCGCCTATCTCGACGCGTCGGGCGATGTGGCGCGGGCGGCGGCCCGGCTGGTGGTGCACCCCAACACGTTGCGGTACCGGCTGCGGCGCGCCCGGGAACGGTTCGGCGTGGATCTGGACGACCGCGACACCCGGCTGCTCATCACGCTCGCCGTCCGCCTCACCGGCTAAGGGCTGTCCCGTAATCCCTGGTGGATCGGCGCGCGGCGTCGGATGCGGTGCATCGCAAGGCGGAGGGGCGTCCGCATACTGGAGGTATGCGGACGTTCCGACAACGGAGGGGGTCCCCCATGCCGTTGAGGCTACGGGGGAGAGGTGCCGTAGCTGTCGTCGTGCGCCCGCCAGGGATTACGGGACAGCGCTTAGGTTGGCCGTGGTCCGTACGGTTCGTTGGCCATCCGGACAAGGACCCGCACCGATGCTGTCCTGCCGGACAGAGACTGTGGGGCGACCATCACCGACTCTGATCCCATGAGCCTTTCCGCGTTCCCCAGCGCCCCGTCCTCGTCCGCCCGTGTCGCGGCCGCGGTCCGCCACGCCGTCGCCGAGGGCCTGCTCGGCGAGTCCTGCCCGGTCGTCGGATTCGTCGACACCGACGGGGTCCGCGACTCGGTCGCCGCCCTCCATGAGGCGTTCGCGGGGGTGCCGGGCGTGCTCCATACCTTCGCCGCGAAGGCCGCGTCTCTCGTGCCCGTACTGCGGCTGCTCGCGGAGTGCGGCATGGGCTGCGAGGTCGCGAGCCCGGGCGAGCTGCGGATCGCGCTCGACGCCGGGTTCGCGCCGTCGAAGATCGTCCTCGACTCCCCCGCCAAGACGCGTGACGAGATCCGCTGGGCGCTGGCCCTCGGGGTGGCTCTCAACGCCGACAACTTCGACGAGGTGGACCGGATCGCCTCGCTGCGGCCGTCGGACGCGCGGTCCGCCGTCGGACTCCGGGTCAACCCCCAGGTCGGCGGCGGCTCCATCGGCGCGATGAGCACGGCGACGGCCACCTCCAAGTTCGGCGTGGCGCTGCGGGATCCCGGCGCACGGGAGCGGGTCGTGGAGGCGTTCGCGGCCCACCCGTGGCTGACCCGTCTGCACGCCCATGTCGGTTCTCAGGGCTGTTCCCTGGAGCTGATCGCGGCGGGCATCGGCGAGACGTACCGGCTGGCCGAGGAGATCAACACCCGGCTCGGCCGCCGGCAGGTCACCGGCCTCGACATCGGCGGCGGGCTGCCGGTCAACTTCGACGACGACACGGTCCGCCCCACCTTCGCCGCCTACGTGGCCGCACTGCGCGGGGCGGTGCCCGGGCTGTTCGACGGGCGGTACGAGCTCGTCACCGAGTTCGGCCGGTCGCTGCTGGCCAAGAACGGCTTCATCGGCGCGCTGGTGGAGTACACGAAGGACGCCGGAGGGCGCAGGATCGCGCTCACCCACGCGGGGGCGCAGACCGCCACCCGTACCGTCTTCATGCCGGACGCCTGGCCGCTGCGGGTCGGCGCGTTCGACGCCGACGGGCTTCCGAAGGCCGGACCGCCGCTCGTCCAGGACGTCGCGGGCCCGTGCTGTTTCGCGGGAGATGTCGTCGCGCACGCCCGGGAGCTGCCCGAACTGCGGGCAGGCGACTACGTCGTGCTGTACGACACGGGCGCGTACTACTTCTCCACACCATGGGCCTACAACAGCCTGCCGCGGCCCGCGGTGTACGGATTCGCCACGGCGGCCGGTGCCGGGCAGGGCGGCCCTGCGGTCCGCTTCGCCCCGGTGCGCGACGGGCAGTCGCTGGACTCGATCGCGGCGGAGAGCGGGCTGGAGCACGTGGACGCCCTGCTGAGCCTGCGCTCCTGAGCACTCGCGGACCGCCGTCGATCCGGCCTCTCGTATTTAGTAGCCATGTACATAGTAGCCATGTACTGTATCCGTCATGAGTAAAGCACCTGAGGGTCCGACCCCCGGCTTCCTGGTCTGGCGCCTGTCGATGAAGTGGCGGGTGGCGATGGACCGGGCGCTGGGGCCGCTCGGGCTGACGCACGCGCAGTACTCGCTGCTGGGATCCCTGGTGGGGATGCAGCGGGCAGGGCTGCGGCCGAGTCAGCGCGCACTCGCGGACCACACCGGACTCGAAGCGCTCTACGTCTCGAAACTGGCGCGCAGCCTGGAATCCGCAGGACTCGTCGAACGGTCCACCGACCCCGCCGACACCCGGGCGGTGCAGTTGTCCCTGACCGACGAAGGCCTCGCGGTCGCCGCCCGCGCGGTCGGGGTCGTGCGCAGGCTCATCGACGGACTGCTCTCACCCCTGGGCGGTCTGGACGGACCTGACACCGAGGCGTTCACCCGGACATTGACAGCGCTGCTCGACGTGCCGGTTCCCGCAGTCGCCGATCCATCCACCGAGGAGTCATCATGACCACCGCACCCGGCATCAATGGCCAGGTCATCGGCCAGGCCCACTACGCCACGCGCGCCGTTCTGGAACGTCTGCTGGCCGAGACGGGCGCCACCTTCCACGAGTCCGTCGCGCTGAACGCGACGGCGGAAAACGCCGGGAGTATCGAGAGGGACCGGCTGGTCGAGCGGATGACCTCCACGTTGAAGGTCGACACCACGACCGCCGAAGCCGCCCTGGCCGGCCTGCTCGCGCAGGGGCTGCTGGAGGAGCGGTCGGCAGACGTGCCGGTGCTGGCCCTGACGGCCGCGGGCAAGGAGGCGCACCGTGCACAGCGGGCCGGTATCGCCTCGATCACTGCCCCGTTGTACGCGGACCTGCCGGCCGAGGACATGGCGGCGGCGGGCCGGGTGCTGACCGAACTCACGGCCCGCGCCAACGCCGTACTGGCCGAGGGCTGAGCCCCTCGGCCGCCGGCGTCGGTGCCGTCAGCCGACCGGCGAGGGCTCCGGCTCGGGCGGGGGCACCGGCTCGGGGTTCGGCGCGGGCGGCTGCGGGATCGGGTCGGGCGCCGGGCCGGGCGGCGTGGGAACGGGCGGTGTCGGCCCCGGGCCGGGCGGGACCGGAGTGGGCTCCGGCAGCGGCCGGGGCGGCCCCGGCATCGGCCCGGGGGTGGGCGCCGGCGGAACCGGGTCGGGGAACGGGTGGGTCATTTCGGGCCTCCGAACGGTCGGGGTGGATCTCCTCCACCGTCTCCCGGAGCGGCTGCCCGCGCCCGGCGAGTCCACACGTACGGGCTGCGGATGCCCCGGCCGGCTCACGGCCTCACCCGTTCGGCCACCCATAACCCGCCGGCTGCCGTGCGCGCGGGCGGTCAGCGCGCGGCAGCGGCCGCCGCAGCATCCAGACCCGGCCGAGGACTGGACAGGACCGGGATCCGAGTGGTGGTGCGGGTGACCGCACCCGCCATGGATGCCTGGGCCAGCACGATAACGTCGGCTTCCGTCACGGCGTCCACCGCGACCGCCACGAGATCCAGGTACCCGTCATGATCGCCGGCCTCGAAACGCTCCCAGGCGCCGTCGACCAGCACGGTGCGCACCTCGAAGGCCCTCTTCCCCGCCCGCTCCGCCTCCTGCGCGAGCAACGCGCCGGTCGGCTCCAGGGTGGCGTGGAGCGCCGCCAGCACGGTGACCCGTCCCGCACGGACGGCGGTGGCCGCCATCGGCCGGTCGACCCGGAGGACCGGAACGCCGAGCCGCGCCCCGACCGCCTCCGCGACTCCGCCGATCGTCGAGCAGGTACAGAGCACGGCGGTAGCTCCGTCGGCGACGGCGCCGGTGACCACCGCCTCGACATCGCCCTCGACCGCCTCGGGTCCCAGCACACCGGCCCTGTCGAGCAGGTCCTGGCGCACGAGGTGGCGCAGGTCGAGGCCGGGATGGTCGGCGTCGCGCAGGGCGTCGAACACCGGGACGTGGACCGGGGAGGTGTGCAGAAGGGCGAGGCTCATCCGCGACACGCTACCGGCCCCGGCCCGGCGTCGAACGGCACGTCCGCCGGGGCCCGTAGCTCAGTAGAGCTCCGGATGGGAGGCGAGTTGCCCCTTCGCCCGTACCACCAGTTCCTCCGGGGCCTCGGGCGCCTCGTCGGGGTGGCGGGAGGCCCACTTCGCCGCGTACGGGCAGAGCGGGACGACGGGGACACCCTCGCGGGCCGCCATGGCGTAGAACTCCCTGACCAGCGAACCGCCGATGCCCTTGCCCTCGTGTCCCGGCTCGACGACGGTGTGCACGGCGACGAGCGCCGCCGGCGTCCCGTCCATCACGAAGTACGCGATGACCCCGGCGGCTTCACCGTCCACGTACGCGAGCAGCTTGCCTGCCGCCCGGTCGTCACGGATCTGTCCGGTCTGCTCCGCCATGGCGGCTGCTCCCTCGCTGAGTGAGACGCTTCAGCGCGCCGCGGGCACGGCTTGCGGACTGCGCTCGGTGTCGGTCCCCGGTACGGGCGCGGAGGCGTCGGCGCCGAGTTCGACGATCCGGTTCTCCGTGTCGACATGCACGATGCGCGGAACCAGCCCGCGCGCCTCGGCGTCGTCGACCTGCGCGTAACTGATCAGGATCACCAGGTCACCGGGGTGGACGAGGTGAGCGGCGGCGCCGTTGATCCCGATGACGCCGGAGCCGCGCTCGCCCTCGATGACGTACGTCTCCAGGCGGGCGCCGTTGTCGATGTCGACGATGTGAACGAGCTCGCCGGGCAGCAGGTCGGCGGCCTCCATCAACGCGACGTCGACCGTGACGGACCCGACGTAATGCAGGTCGGCCTGAGTCACGGTGGCCCGGTGGATCTTGGACTTGAACATGGTGCGCATCATCGAGTACTCCAGAACGTAGGCTCCCTGCCTGCGTTTTTGCAGGTCAAGTGCTGTTTCCATACTCTACAACGAGTCGCAGGTCCAGGCACCTGCCCCCAGGTTTCCCAGGACCCATGCTGGCCACTTGCTGAATTTCTGACGCACCATCAGACATCGACGGGGTCTCGTCCACTCCCCTGACCTCTGGCTCGACGACCTCGCAAGCCTACGCGGCGCTCCCCTCACGATCACTCGTGATCATCGTCACCCCGAGCAGGACGACGCCCCTGACGCACACAAGGACCCTGCCTCCCCAAGAACCTTCGAGGCAGTGCGGCTGTCCAAGGGCTGTCCCGGTTCGGCAAAGCCGACGACCCTCGTAACTATGGGCACGACGCATCCACCGTCCTCCTGCAACAACGGAACGCGACCCGCCACTCGCCCAGTCGCAGGGAGCCGCCTCCCCCGTGGAATCGCGGCCGCACCCCTCCGAAAGCAGCCAACCGCGCAAGCATCGCCCCGCAGACCCGGGCTTTCGTAGCCAGCATGGTCACGCGCTCGCAGTCGCTCATCGGTCGCGCACATGTGCCGTGACGGGTTGCGGGTACCTCCGGGGTCACCGGGTCCGGAAGCGGCGGTGGAGGTTGCGGGCCACATGTACACCCGGCCCGCCGAAGCCGACGATGTCGACGCGTCCGTCTCCGGTGATGTCGGCGAGGAACCGGGAGTGACGGTCGACCCGCCAGGCGCCCGCGTCGTCGTTGTACCCGAATCCGCGGCACACCAGCTGAGCTTGCTCGAAGGTGCCGTCGCCGTTGTTGTGCGACACCCAGACGCCCTCGTTGCCGAAGCCGACAACGTCTGGGGTCCCGTCGCCGGTGACGTCGGCCAGGAGTCGGGGGTGCTTCTCGCCCCTCCACCTCTGGGCCTGCCCGTAGTCGTTCAGGACGAGCCGGGAGGGCTCGAACGTGCCGTCGCCGCGTCCGCGTGCGACGGTGACGCCCTGCGGGCCGAAGCCGACGATGTCCGGTACCCCGTCACGGGTGGTGGCGACCACGAACCGGGGGTGCTCCCTGATCGAGCTCCATCCGTGGTCGACCCCGAAGTCGTCGAGGACGTAGAGAGGTTCGACGAATGCCCCTTCCTCGTCCTGGAGTGATACCCAGAGGCCGTCGTCGTGGCAGCCGACGATGTCGAGCCTGCCGTCACCAGTGGTATCGGCAAGGAAACGCGGATGCTTGTCGACCAGCCACCCACCGGCCTGTTTGCCGTGGCCGAACGCCCGGAGGACGGGTTCGTCGGAGAGCGGTGCGAACTTCCCTTCCTCGTCCTGGAGCGATACCCAGAGGCCGTCGTCGTGGCAGCCGACGATGTCGAGCCTGCCGTCACCAGTGGTATCGGCAAGGAAACGCGGATGCTTGTCGACCAGCCACCCACCGGCCTGTTTGCCGTGGCCGAACGCCTTGAGGACCAGTTCGCCGCCTTCGGGTGTGAACGCCCCGCCCTCGTCCTGTGCGGACACCCGGACTCCGCCGGTACACAGGGCGACCACGTCGGGCCTGCCCTTGCCCGTCAGATCCACTACGGACCACAGATCAGACGAGTTCGGAGTAGCCACCCCCTGGTGCAGCGGGCGCTCGTCGTCGAACGTCCCGTCGCCTCGGCTGGACGAGGTCACGGCTCCTTTCGTGGATCTGATCCCCACGATGTCGGACCGCCCTGTTCCCTCCGTGTCGGCGAGGAACCGCGCACCGACCCCGGCCCAGCGGCCGGGTTCCCCACCGGGGGAAGGGGTGAGCGCGTCGTTCTTCCAGCCGGCGGTGTCCTGGTCGCTCCCGAACTTCTCCAGAACCAGCAGTACGTTGCTGAAAGAGGGCGTAGCGTCGGGTGCCGGCCGCAGTACGCTCTGGTGGTGGGTCAGTCGCCAGGACTGGCGGCTGTTCCAGTGGCTCAGCGGAGCCCAGTCCAGCACGAGGTCGCTGGTGCGCTCCGGCTCGGCGGGGACGAGGCGCCACCGCTGGCTCTCCGCGAGGTCGTCGTACTCGCCAAGGACGATCCGGATGCTCCGGATGTCGTCCTTCCCGGGTTCGTCGAGGTCGAGCACGGCGCCGTCGGCCGCGCCCTCGATGAAGTAGAGGCCCGCTTCGCCCTCGACGGGGACGAGGCGCCACTGCTGGCCCTTCTTGCCCGAGGCGTCCGACTGGCGGACGCCCTGGCCCGCAGCGGCTGGGGTGTCGAGTACTTTGCTGCCGGCCGTGTTGCGGATCACGTATGCCGGGTCGTCCTGCGGGCCCGGCACGGGGGTGAACTGCCACAGCTCCGGCCGCGGGCCGTCCTCGGGGTAGTCGCGGACGACGAGCGTCCCGTCCGCAGCCGGCGTGGCCATGGCGCCGAGGGGCTGGCCTGTGGCGGCGTTGACGATCTCCAGCTTCAGTTCTTGCGTGGGCACGGGCATCGTGGTGCCTCTTCCAGGCGGTTGGTGCGACGGCTCGGGACAGGTGCGGCGCGGTGGTGACCGCGGATCACGTGAAGACGTGGTGGTAGGGAACGTCCCACTCGTTGGGCAGCCGCGGGTAGAAGGTGTTGATGACCGTCCCGGTGAAGTCCCCGCCCCAGTTGTAGGTGAGCCGCGCTTCGCTGTCCTTCGCCACGACGTGGTCCTTGAACCCGAGGATGGCGTCGGGGTGGGTGATCGGCACGAAGGTGATCCCGCCCCACGGCGTCACCGTGACCACCCACAGCTGGGTGTCCTCCATCGCACCGTTCTTCCCACGCCACTTGTCGGCCACCTTGGCGGGCAGGCCCACCTGCAGGGTGTCGGCCGTGCTCTGCGGGGCGTCCTGGTGGACGGTGACGCGCCTGCGTTGCGGCTTCGGGGTTCCGTCGTCGCCCCGCCCCGTGTCCGCGTCGGCCGCGCCGGCCGGCGGGGGCGTCACCTGTCCCGCGGCGCTCTCGATGAAGTACAGCGGGCGCTGGCCGAAGAAGCCCCCGGGGGTGACGTGCCAGAGGTGGCCCTGGGCCTCCTTGGTGGCCGGGTCGAGTGCGGTGGCCAACTTCACGCCCTTGTCGTGGCTGCTCGCCGCCAGTTCCGCGGGCCGCAGGTAGCCGCCGTTGAAGGCGTGGACGAGCATGACCGGCCGGTTCTCTACCAGCGCGGCAACAATCGCGTTGTCGTAGCTGTTCACCGCCACCGGGCCGCCGACCACCAAATTCGCCATTGCCGTGCGTTCTTGGGTGTACATCGCGGAAACCTCACCTGTTCTCAATGTGGGGGAACAACGCCTCATGCGCTCAGTGACATGGTTTATCACGCGGCATTACCGCACTCTCAATCATGCGCGAGCCCAGATCACCCCATAACCGAATGTGCGCCCGAAGCAAATAGGTCCAAAATGGCAACATTCGAGGTCATGGCGCTGCAGGGAGGAGCAGGAAGATCCTCGATCGGGTGATAAAGAGCGCCCAGGAATCTTGATCACCCGTTTGAGTGCGATGCACAGAAGCGACCACTCCAGCAAAGGGAAGCCTGTTAGCTTAATTTGCCGGAGCGTGTACAGATTCCCTTTTTGCCATTTCACCGAGTGCGGTTTCGGCCAGATCAGTCGAGGACAGAAATTGCCTTCCAACGCGTACAACCTGGAACGGGCCAAGCGCCAGCCGCTGACGAAGAAGAATCTGCGGGAACTCAACATCGAGCAGACCTGGCAGTCCATCCTGGAGCACCCCAACCTGGTCTACGTCGACGACTACGGGGTGCGGCACAAGCCCGTCGGCTTCTCCGTGAACAAGTCGAGCTTCGGCTCGTTCCCGGGTACGGCGTTCGGGCTGGGCTGGCTCGCCTACATGAACCTCGGGGAGCCGCTGATCGAGGAGCGGCGCAACATCACGCAGCCCCCGCCCGATACGTTCTCCTCGCGCACCTACGTCAACCGCAGCGGCTCCGACATGAACTTCACCGACTCCGTCGACTTCAGTGTGTCGAACGGGGCAACCTGGTCACTCTCGGGAGACACCAAGCTCACCTTCGGCGGCAACGTCAGCGCCCAGCTCCAGCTGCAGCTCCAGAACAAGCTCGGCCTGAACCTTCAGGGGCAGCTGGGGACGCAGCTCAAGAACGAGATGGCGAACAAGAACGCCAACACGATCACCAACAAGAACAGCAAGGACAGCGTGGGCGTGGACAACGCCAACACCGTCGACACCTCGGTGAGCAACGGGATGACGAACTCCGCCTCCGCCTCGATGACCGGCTCCGTGGACTTCACCACCACGGGCACCGCCTCCGGCACCGCGGGCCTCAACGCCGCCCTGGCCCAGGGCATCACGGCCTCCGTCGGCGGTTCCCTCTCCACCAGCTGGGCGTCGAAATCTCAGATCTCCGGGACGGTTCCGCCGAACTCCCGCGTGGAGACCATCGTCACGCAGCGCCGGGCCCTCAAGCAGTACACCTACGAGATCCCGGTGACCTTCTCCGGGCTGCTCGCGGTGAAGTACGACGTGCCGGTGGCCGTCCTGTCTCCCCCACAGCCGGACATCTACCCCGGACTCGACGAGCTGGTAGCCCGCGACATCGCCGACGTCGACCTGGCCGGCGGCGGTTTCCGCATGAAGGGGCTGGCCGAGGTCGTCTCCGCCCTGGAGGTACATCACACGATGTTCGACGGCGAGAACCTCACCAACAGCGAACGAGACCTGTACAAGCAGCCGTGACCGGCGGGCGACACCGCCACAACGACCAGAGGTGACGACCATGGTGTTCAAAAACGTCTTCGACTCCGCCGGGACAGGCGCGGGACTCTTCTCGGTGACCACCGACGGCCACAAACCGCGACCGGGAGCGGGCGTCGACTTCGAGGACGCCGACGACGACACGTACGACGACACGACCACGAGCCTGTTCACCAGCGGGATCCACGGGGCCTCCCACCGGGCGAAGATCGTGCAGGAGCAGGCACCCGAAGCCCGGGCCATCCTGGGCTTCCTCGCCTCCTTCATCCAGACCACCCAGGCATCCGCAGGCACCCAGGCCGCCTACGCCCAGGACCCCGGATCCGTATCCACAGCCGCGGCAGCCGGCATGGAGAAGTCCAGCGAGACGGTGGCACAGCACGGCGACCTGCAGAAGGACGAGAGCCTGCAGGCACCGAAGAGGGACGATTTCAAGGCGCCCGACGCCCCGGCTTCCCCCACGGCCGAAGAGCCCCCCAAGGCACCCAAGGCCACCGCCGAGAAGCCGTCCGATCCCAAGTAGTGTCACGCGGCCGAGTGGTCAGGGCTGGTACCGTCCCTGACCACTCGTGCGTACTCGTGCGTTCACACGGGGAGCAGCTGCCACTGCCGGTCGCGGTGGTCGCCCTGCGCCCCGTACTGCTTGATCACCGTTGGGGCGTTGGTATCGACGCGCAGCAGCAGACCGCTGTTGCGGTTCGCGATCTCGTACACCCGCGGGGTGTCCGTCACCGAACCCACCGGGATCAGCCTCCACTGCTGATGGCCGGCTGCGGTGCCTTCGTAGTCGCGCTGCGCGACCACCGCCCCGTCGACGGTGCCTCCTCCGACGACCTCCAGGACCTTGCCGCTGCGCACGTTCTCGATCCGGTACAAGATGTCGGCCTCGTCCTTGCCGGACGCGATCAGCCGCCACTGCTGGTGTGCCCGGGGGGAGGCGAGGGACTGGTGGATCTCGGCGCCGTCCCTGGTGGACTCGCGCAGGACACCCATCCGCAGCCTGCTGCGGACGTTGGCCCAGGAAACCACCGTGCCTGACTCGGGCAGCCCGGCCATCCTCGCCGAGGCGACCTTGCGCACGCGGTTGTTGACGTGGTCGGCGATGTAGAGGGTGTCGACGCAGTCCACAGCGAGCCCGAACGGGTTGCTGAACTGGGCGGCTGCGGCCGGGCCCCCGTCGCCGCCGAATCCCGCGGTGCCCTTGCCGGCGAACGTGGAGATCTTGCCTTCCGGTCCGACCTTCCGGACGCGATGGTTGTTGTAGTCGGAGATGTAGAGGGTGCCGGAGCTGTCCACGACCACCCCCAGGGGCAGGTTCAGCTGTGCGGAGGTCGCCGGGCCGCCGTCACCGCTGAACCCGGCGGTGCCCTTGCCGGCGACCGTGCTGATGGTCCCGTCGGCCGCGACCTTGCGGACACGGTGGTTGTTCCCATCGGTGATGTAGAGGATGTCCGCGGCATCCACCGCCAACGCGTACGGGCGATTCAGCTGAGCTGAGGCCGCTGGACCATCGTCTCCCTTGAATCCCGCTGCGCCGTTCCCCGCGACCGTAGTGATGTTCCCGTCCGTGCTGATCTTCCGGACGCGGTTATTGCTGTGGTCGGAAATGTAGAGGGCGCCGGAGCTGTCCACCGCCACGCCCAACGGATAGTTCAGCTGCGCCTTGGCGGCCGGACCGCCGTCACCGCTGAACCCTGCGGTGCCCGTTCCGGCAACTGTGTCGATCTTCCCATCAGGGGTGATTACCCGGACCCGGTGGTTGGCGGCGTCGGTGACGTAGACACTGCCCGCAGCGTCCACCGCCACCTCACGCGGGCAGTTCAGCAGGGCCGAAACAGCAGGACCGCCGTCACCCCGGTAGCCGGCACCGGCACCGGCGACCGTGCTGATCTTCCCGTCCGTGCTGATCTTCCGGACCCGGTGGTTGTTGTAGTCGGAGAAGTAGAGGCTGCCGGTGCTGTCCAGGGCGATGCCGTACGGGCGATTCAGCTGAGCCGCGACGGCCGGCTCGTTGTCTCCCTTGAACCCCGCCACCCCCGTACCCGCGACCGTGCTGATCTCAGGGTCGAAATTCTCGCCACCGGCTTCCGTCCGAGCAATGCTCATCGTCATCCTTTACTCTTCATCGGCCGCCCACTACAGCCGGTTCCGGATCGATTCCAACAAGACATGCGGGCACCCGGCCGGAAAAGTCACCAATGGGTGCCTTCACGCATTGCGTTGACGCAGGCTCTCCCGGCCGAGCCTCGGAGCCGACGGCCGGATGGGCTCCGGGGTTCAGGGTTGTCCCGCAATTCCTGGCGGGGGCACAACAGCCGCCCCTGGCCAGGGGCGGGATCGGCCTCCACCGCATGAACCGGACGGAGGTCCGGGCCCAGCCGCCCGTGCGCTGACCCTGCATCGGGAGCACCCGGCCTGGCTCCGCTCCGAGGGGCCAGTGTGAGCTGTGGCGTGGCTCGTACGGCGGAACCTTGCCGACGCGGTTCGTCGAACCCGCCGTGAGAACCGGCAGTGCTCCGGCGCCCCGTATTCACCCTCGCTCCTCGCGGCCGCACACACCGGGCCGCACACACCGTCCACCGCGCCGTGTGGGTACCCGCGCAGGTGGCAAGCAGGCCGGCGGCGAGGGCGCCGAGTGGCTGGGCGCCGCGGGAGACGAAGCGGGCGGTGGCCATGACCCAGAAGAGGGGCTCGGGCGGGGAGGTGGCCGAACAGGCAGCCAAGTGCGAGACGATTCTGCCGCGCCTCGACGAGCGGCGGCATCGCTTGTGGAGAGGGGTCAATGCCCAGTCCCTCGGGCGCGGCGGGATCAGAGCAGTCGCCTGCGCCTCCGGTGTCCGTGGGGCTACCGCGTCGGCCGGAGTGCGGGAACTTCGGCCGAGGGCCGACCCGGCCGCCGTGAGCCCCTGACATTTCCTCACGCACTGCGCGCGTACGGACGGGAGGGCAGGATCCCCGGCAGCGTGCGGTTCAGGCATGCGCCGGGGCCGTCACCCGCTGAACCGCGGCCTCCCCCACTCCGTGGTGGCCGCGCTCTCGCGCCGTTCGCCCTTCACGTGTTCGCGAGCACGGCATACCGACTTCCGCGCGTCGAGGAGGCTGAGCTGAAGAGTTTCGGCAATCGCCGCATACGTGTAGTCGAAGGCCTCGCGCAGTATGTACGCGGCACGCTCGGTAGGGCTCACCGCATCCAGCACCAGCAGCAGAGCCGGATCCATCGCTTCGGCGGCCTGCGTGTCCATCTCCCGGTCCGCGCTCGTGTCGAGGGGCTCGGGCAGCCATGGCCCGATGTAGCTCTCCCGACGCACCCGCGCCGATCGGGCTGCGTCGAGGGCCGCGCGGGCCGTGGTGGTCGAGAGGAAGGCCGCCGGGCTGAGGACCGCGGAACGGTCGCTCTCCTGCCAGTGCGTCCAGACCTCCTGGACCACGTCCTCGGCCTCCGCGGTGCTGCCCAGGACGCGGTAGGCGATCGCGAAGAGCCGGGCCCGGTGCTGCACAAAGACAGAGGCGGCCTGATCCAGATCAGTTGTCGGTGAGAGCTGCTTGAGGTGCACCATCCTGCGGTCTCCGTTCCTCCGGTTGTGCTTGTCGAGTGACGAGGCGCGCGGCCGCGCCGGCGGGTGCTCCTCCCAGGACGCGCTGCTCAAGGGCGGGGCGCTGCGGAGTCCCAGGGGGCGTGATCGGTCGTCGGCCACCGGATCCGGACCCGGCGGGTTCACTCCCGCACCGTCCGGCAGGCCGGGCGCGGCGTCAGGGCCGTGCTCGGTCATCTGCCGGGTGGAGTCCATACCGTGCATCGCCTCGTCCGTCTCGCCGCCTCACCGTGAGTACGATCCTGTCGGTGCCTACGTACGCGAACATCCGGCGGTCTCACGGAGGTTTTCGGACGGTGGTCGGCGCGCGCCTGCCTCAGGCGTCTGCCACCCGGCTCGGCCGGGGAAGGTACCGCCGGTGCGGCCCGCCCGCAGGGGCCGTGAGACAGACGTGGGCAACGGTCCGTCATCCTGTTCCATCGAATCGCGACCACCATAGATATATGCGACTACTCTGTTAGATATGCATACCGGCGTTGCGAAGACTCTGGTGGGGCGCGAGCACCACATGGCGCTGCTCTCTTCCGTCATGGAGGATCTCGCGAACGGGCGGGGCAGCGTCATCCTTATGCAGGGGGAACCCGGGATCGGGAAGAGCGCACTGTTGGCCGCCGGCCTGGCCGAGGCCGCGGGCAGGGGGCTCGACGTCCGTCACGGTGTCTGCGACGAACTCAACCAGCGCCTGCCGCTGGCCGTTGTCCAACAGGCCCTCGGGGACGCGTTCGCGTCCGGTGGGCAGCGCGGCGACACCACAGCAGATCACCCCGCTTCCGACGACGCGCAGGGCCACCACAGTGCCCGGTTCGTCACCGGCGATCCGGTGACCGCCGCGGCCGAGGAGCTGCTGGTGCTCGTCGACCGCCTGTGCGCCGAGCGGCCCCTCGTCCTGGCGCTTGACGATCTGCAGTGGGCCGACGAGGCGACCCTGCTGGTGTGGCGCCGGTTGTGCCGCACCGCGGCCCAGCGGCCCCTCGTGCTCATCGGGGCCTGTCGGCCGGTCCCGCAGCGGTCCGAACTCGACCTTCTCCGCCGCGACGTGCGCGACCATGCCGGAACCACTCTCACGCTGGACCGCCTGTCGGACGCCGAGGTGGCCGAGCTGGCACGCCGGATCGCCGGACTGGCAGCGGGCCCCCGGCTGCTCGGCAGACTGGAGCTGGCGACGGGCAACCCTCTGTACGTGCGCGAGATCATGGACGCCCTGAGCCGTGCGGGGGCCCTGGACGAGAGCGGTTCGGAAGCCGAACTCGGGCCCGCGGTCCCGGGCCGGTCCGGAGCCGACCCGGGCTGGGCCGAGTTCGAGCGGATGTCGCTGGCGGAGGCGATAGCCGACCGGCTGGCCTTCCTCACGGCCGGGACCCGCGACACGCTGCGTACCGCCGCCCTGCTCGGTCCCGCCTTCGCGATCACCGACCTCACGGTGCTGCTCGGCTGTCCTGCGGTGGCCCTGACCGCACCGGTGCAGGAGGCCATGGCCGCCGGTGTGCTCGAACCGGCCGACGGGCACCGGCTGCGCTTCCGGCACGGCCTGCTCAGACAGGCGCTGTACGAGTCGGTGCCGGCGGCGCTCCGGATCGCGCTGCACCGCGACGCGGCCCGGACGCTCATCGCCCAGGGCTCTTCGGTGGAGCGTGTTGCTGAAGTGCTCTTGGCGGCGACCGACGCCGCGGACGGCTGGGAGGTCGACTGGCTGCTGGACAACGCCGCCGCCCTCACCCGCCGTGCTCCCGACGCCGCGACAACCCTCCTCGCACACGCGCTGACGCATACCGACGACCACGACGTGCGCACCCGGGGGCTGCTGGCCCACCTTGCCTCCGCGTCCTTCCGCGCCGGCCACTACGAGCAGGCCGCGCATGTCGCACGACGGGTTCTGACCCACCGTTGCGACCCGGAGCAGAGGGGGCGAGCGGCCTGGATTCTGGGCTACGCCCTCCTGCACACCGGGGAGATAGAGGAAGCCATGACCACCGCCCGGGAGGTGGCGGCGGGCCTGGAACCGGACACGAAGTGGCACGCGCGCCTGCACGTCTTCACCGGCGTGGTGCTGCACGTTCTGGACAGGGGCGATGAAGCCGCCTCGGTGGCCGCTGCCGCTCTGGCCGTCGGCACAGATCTGTCCGACGCCATGACGATCGCCTATGCCCGGCACTGCCTGGGGCTGACGCGGTTCGACCATCAGGACATGGATGGTGCCATCGACCACGAGATGTGTGGCATCGCCATGACCGGCTCCGACCCGGAACTGGTCGATCTGCGCTTGCTGATGCAGGGCAACCTGGTCTCGGCGCTGCTCAACGTCGACCGGTTCGCCCAGGCCCGGGAAGTCCTTGCCGACGCGCGCGCTCTGGCGGAGCGGACGGGGGCACCCCGTCTCGGTATGTTCGTGGGGCATGCCGCTGAGGTCGCCTTCGAAACCGGATGCTGGGACGACACGCTCACCGAACTCGACGCGGTGTTCGCCCCCGACTACCAGCACACGCACTATCCCCATCTGACGTTCACCGCGCACGGCATCGCCGCCGTCGTCGCAGCGCACCGCGACGAGCAAGGAGCGGCGCGCCATCATCTGGCCGTGCTCAAGGACCTGACGGACGATCCCTACAGCAAACGCAACCTCACGTACTACTTCCTCGCGCGCGCCATGGTCGCCGAACGGTCGAACGACCTCCCGTCAGCAGCCAGTGCGCTGCGGGAAGTCCTGGATCCCTCGTACGACGTGATGGATGCCCGGGCGAGCGTGCTTCCGCTGCTGGTGCGGCTCGCTCTGGCGACAGATGACCGCGAGCTCGCCGACAGCGCCCTTGCCTGTGTCGAAGCGGAAGAGGCGAGGAGCCGGCTGCCGCATGTGGTCGCGGCCCGCAAATGGTGCCACGGACTGCTGCGTTCCGACCCGGCGCTGCTGTCCGAAGCCGTTGACTACTACCGCGGGGTCGGCCGCCTGGCCGAGATGGCCCAGGCTCTCGAGGACGCCGCGGACCTGCTGGCCGCCGCCGGGCAGACCGACCGGGCGCGCGAGGCCTTGAACGACGCGATGCTGACCTACACCACTCTCGGCGCCGTGTGGGATGCCCGGCGCGCCGCGGCCCGTCTGCGTGTCCGAGGTGTGCGGCTCGGGGTGCGCGGGGCACGGGGACGTCCCCGCACCGGATGGGAGGCCCTGACCGACACGGAACTGAAGGTCGCCGAACTGGTCGCGGGGGGACTCTCCAACCCCGACGTCGCCGAAGCCCTCGTCCTGTCCAGGCGCACCGTCGAGACCCACGTCTCCCACATCCTGGCCAAGCTGGAGGTCAAGTCCCGGCGGGACGTGACCGGGGTGGCCTTGGCGCACAGCTCCTGAGCCCACCTCTCGGCAGGGGCGGTGGGGCGTCGGTCCACCGCGGTCCCCATGCGGGCGGACTCGGGGACGCGCTGCACCGGAGCATGGGGATCGCGCAGAAGGCGGGATCGCGAAGGGGCCCGTGGGCACACGGACCCGCCCCGGCCGTGCAGCCCGCCCCAGGCGGTTCGCAGGCCCTGCCCCTGGAGCCCACGGTCCAGCGTCCCGGCGAACGTCACGGCTGCGGCCGGAGCTCCGACGAAGCAGACGCCGGCGACAACCATGAGGCTCAAGGAGTGGGTCCAGCCCTGGCCCTGGCCCCCGCCCCTCATGACGGCCGCGCGCCGGACAGGGCGGAGCGATCGCCATGGCTCCCGGTGCGACCCGGCCGACAAGAGCTGCCCGCAGTGCCGGAGTTCACCTTCGCGTGGAGAGATCGTACGGATTCCCTTCGCGGGGCTAGGCCCACGCGGCCCTCTTGCTATACCTTCCGTCTAACAGCTTGCTAGACGCTACGTCTAACAAGCGAGGGCGGCACCCGGCGACCGTCTCCCCCATCGGGCAGACACGGGATGAGAGGAGAGGCCGGGCAGCCGTCGGGTCGATCTGTCTCGATTCAAGGAGCCGCAGCATGGCAAGCAGCACCGTTCGGCCGGAGGACCAGGACCGGCTCGCCGAGCAGGACGTCGCCCGGCGCCTGCTCGACTCGGCCGCGAAGCTGTCCTACGACCCGGCCACCGAAGTGGACTGGGACACCCCCCTGGACACCGGGCACCACGGCGCGAGCCCGGAGTGGAGCACGCTCTACGGCACCGCGTACTGGCAGGAGTTGACCGAGTCGCAGCGCAGGGCGCTGACGCGCCAGGAGGCCGCTTCGGTCGCCAGCACCGGCATCTGGTTCGAGATGATCCTCCAGCAGATGGTTCTGCGCGACATGTACGCCAAGGACGCCACCGATCCAAGGTTCCAGTGGGCGCTGACGGAAGTCGCCGACGAGTGCCGGCACTCCATCATGTTCGCCCGGGGTGCCGCGAAGCTGGGCGCACCGGCCTACCGGCCGCGCCGGCCGGTGATCGAACTGGGCCGCGCCTTCAAGACACTTGCCTTCGGCGAGGCCGCGTACGCGGCGATCCTCGTGGCCGAGGAGGTGCTCGACGTGATGCAGCGCGACTGGATGCGGGACGAGCGGGTCGCGCCGTTCGTCCGGACGATCAACAACATCCATGTGGTGGAGGAGTCGCGGCACATGAAGTTCGCCCGCGACGAGACGCGCAGGCGCCTGCGCACCGCCGGACCGCTGCGCCGGCAGATCAACTCGCTCGTGGTCGCCATCGCCTCGTACTACATCGTCACCAGCATGGTGAACCGGGACGTCTACGCGAACGCGGGGCTCGACGGCGAGCGCGCCCGCGTCGAGGCCAAGGCCAATGAACACCACAAGTCCCTGATGCGTTCCAGCTGTTCGGGCCTGATGGAGTTCCTGGCCTCGGCCCGGCTCCTCACGAAGCCCGCCCTGTTCTTCTACAAGCGCGCCCACCTGATCTGATCCGAGCCGAGAGCCCGAGCTGACGCGATGACCTACGCCATCACCCAGACCTGCTGCAGCGATGCCACCTGCGTCGCGGTGTGCCCCGTCAACTGCATCCATCCCACGCCCGAGGAGCAGGCCTTCGGCAGCACGGAGATGCTGTACGTCGATCCGGAGACCTGCATCGACTGCGGAGCCTGCGCCGACGCCTGCCCGGTCGACGCGGTCTTCCCGGTGGACAGCCTGTCCGGAGCGCAGAAGGAGTACGCCGCGATCAACGCGGCGTACTACGCGGACCGTGAGCCCGAGCCGGCCGCCGGGCCGAACTTCCACGCCTGGGGCGAGCCGTCGTTCGCGCGCAGCCTGCCGTCGGACTTCGCGCCGATCCGGGTGGCCGTCGTCGGCACCGGACCGGCCGGGATGTACGCGGCCGAGGACCTGCTGCTGCACACCGACGCCGAGGTGACACTGATCGACCGGCTGCCGGTGGCGGGCGGCCTCGTCCGGTACGGGGTGGCGCCCGACCACCCCGCGACGAAGGGGGTCGGCGAGACCTTCGCACGGTTCCACTCCCACCCCCGGGTACGTATGCACCTGGGCGTCGAGGTGGGCAAGGACCTCACCGTCGAGGAGCTGGCCGCCCATCACGACGCGGTGATCTACGCGGTCGGCGCCTCCGCCTCCCGCCGGCTCGGCATTCCGGGCGAGGATCTGCCCGGCAGCATCCCGGCCACGTCGTTCGTGTCCTGGTACAACGCCCACCCGGAGGTCCCGCCCGAGACGGTCGGCCTGTCCGCGGAGCGGGTGGTCGTCGCGGGCAACGGCAACGTCGCGCTGGACGTGGCGCGCATCCTCGTCACCGACCCCGCCGCGCTGGCCGGCACCGACATCGCCGGCCACGCGCTGGCGGCCCTGCGGGACTCCGCAGTGCGCGAAGTCGTCCTGCTGGGCCGGCGCGGCCCCGACGACACGGCCTGCACCGCGTCCGAACTGCTCGCGCTCAGACATCTGCCGGGCGTGGACCTGGTGGTGGACGCGGACGATCCGCGTACCGGTGCGGCGATCGACGCGGCGGCGGCAGGCGACAAGGCTTACCTGCTGCGGGAGTTGCCCCGTGAGGCGGTCGACTGGTCGAAGCCCCCGCCGCCGGGGCGTCGTATCGTCTTCCGCTTCCACTCGGCACCTGTGGAGGTGCTCGGCCGGGACCGTGCCGAGGCGGTGCGTGTGACGGCCGCCGCCGGCGCTCGGTCGATGCCCGCGGGGCTGTTCCTGCGGGCGATCGGCTACCGGGGTCTCCCGGTCCCGGGTCTGCCCTTCGACGAGACGGCCGGCACCGTGCCCCACGAAGGAGGCCGGGTGGCGGGCCTGCCCGGCAGCTACGTCGTCGGCTGGATCAAGCGCGGTCCGTCGGGCGGCATCGGGGCCAACCGCACCTGCGCCGCCGAGACCGTGAGCACCCTGCTGGCGGACGCCGTCGCGGGGGCCCTGCCCGCGCCCGCGTACCCGGCCAAGGCGTTCGGGCGTCTGGCCCGCGGACGCGGCCGCCAGGTGGTCGATGCCCGGGGGCTGGCCGCCATCGACCGCGCCGAGCAGGCCCGCGGCCGCGAACAGGGCCGCCCGCGGATCAAGTTCGCCACGGTCCCCGCGTTGATCGCCGCGTCGAAGGGTGGCCGCCTGCGGTCTCCGCGCTGAACCGGGCGCCGCGGGCGGGTGCGCCGCCTCCGGCGTACGCACCCGGGACGACGACCGCCGGCCTCCGGATTCCGGGGCCGGCGGTCGTCGTGCGTACGGGGTACACCTCGGGACGGGTCCCGCTCAGAACTCCTCCGGCTCCGCGATCTGCCCCTTGGCCCGCTTGCCGACGACGGCTGCCGCGGCCGCGGCGCTGCCCACGAAGGCCAGGGCGACCATCCAGGGCTGGTTGAACGCATGCCGGGTGGCGTGGTCCACGGAGTAGCGGCCGGGGCCGGTGAGGCCGATCGCGGCCGCGGTGAAGCCGAGGAACGCGGGGTATTCGTAGCCACCGCCCTGTGCGAAGAATCCTGCCGGGGCGTGGACGGCCACGGCCCCCGCCATGGCACCCGCGGCGGCCGCTCCGGCCGCCGGGGTGGCCAGGCCCAGGGCCAGCAGGACACCGCCGCCCGCCTCGCCGAGGCCGGCCGCGACGGCGCTGTGCTTGGGCGGGTGGAAACCCATGGCCTCCATCGCGGCCGTGGTGCCTTCGATGCCCCCGCCGCCGAACCAGCCGAGGAGTTTCTGGGTGCCGTGCGCGGCCAGCACCGCGCCGGTGCCGACACGAAGGACAAGCAGGCCGAGGTCACGACGGTTGACGCTGCCCATGAGGATCTCCGGGAGGGTTCGGGGGCCCGGCCGGAAGAAGGGGCCCGGTGCGGTACGCAGTCCACTCTCCGTGCACCGGCGTCCCGACGGGGTGCGTTGTTACGCCGTCCGGGCGCGCCGGGACGGCACGTGACCCGTGACACAGTGCGACGTACGTCATTGTGCAACTTGTTGCACAACAGCGATTCGGTGGTCTAGAACTGGCGTAATCACACCGCCCGAGGAGCCAACGCATGAGCCCGTACCCGCATCTGCTGAACCCCCTCGACCTCGGGTTCACCACCCTTCCCAACCGGGTGCTGATGGGGTCGATGCACATCGGCCTGGAGGAGGTCGAGAACGGCTTCGAGCGCATGGCCGCCTTCTACGCCGCCCGCGCCCGCGGCGGGGTCGGTCTCATGGTGACCGGCGGCATCGCGCCGAACGAACGGGCCTGCTCGCTGCCCGGCGGTGCCAAGATGACCACCGAGGCGGAAGCCGCCCAGCATGCCGTGGTGACGTCGGCCGTCCACGCGGCGGGCGGCCGGATCGCCATGCAGATCCTGCACTTCGGGCGCTACGCGCACCACCCCGGCCTGGTGGCGCCGAGCGCGATCCAGGCGCCGATCAGCGGGTTCGTCCCCCATGCCCTGACCGACGACGAGGTCGAGTCGACCATCGAGGACTTCGTCACGGCCGCGGCGCTCGCGCAGAGCGCGGGGTACGACGGCGTCGAGATCATGGGCTCCGAGGGCTATCTGATCAACGAGTTCATCGCCTCGGCGACCAACCACCGCGAGGACCGCTGGGGCGGCTCGTACGAGAACCGCATCCGCTTCCCCGTCGAGATCGTGCGCCGGGTCCGTGAGCGGGTCGGCACCGACTTCATCCTGATCTACCGGCTCTCGATGCTGGACCTGGTGCCCGGCGGATCGTCGCTGGAGGAGGTCGTGCAGCTCGCCCGGGAGATCGAGGCGGCCGGGGCGACGATCATCAACACCGGTATCGGCTGGCACGAGGCCCGCATCCCCACGATCGCGACGTCGGTGCCGCGCGGCGCCTTCACCTGGGTCACCGAGAAGGTGCGCGGCGCCGTGTCCGTACCGCTGGTGACGAGCAACCGCATCAACACCCCCGAGGTCGCCGAGCAGATCCTGGCGGCGGGGCGCGCGGACATGGTGTCGATGGCCCGGCCGTTCCTCGCGGACCCGGACTTCGTCGCGAAGGCGGGCGAGGGCCGGGCGGACGCGATCAACACCTGCATCGGCTGCAACCAGGCCTGCCTGGACCACATCTTCAGCGGCAAGGTCACCTCCTGCCTGGTCAACCCTCGCGCCTGCCACGAGACGGAACTCATCCTGTCGCCGACCCGCACCCGCAAGCGCGTCGCGGTCGTCGGTGCCGGTCCGGCCGGACTCGCCTGCGCCGTGACGGCCGCCGAGCGCGGTCACGGGGTGACGCTCTTCGACGCGGCGGAGGAGATCGGCGGCCAGCTCAACGTGGCCCGCAGGGTGCCCGGCAAGGAGGAGTTCAACGAGACGCTGCGCTACTTCCGCACCCGGCTCGCGGAGGAGAAGGTCGAGCTCCGGCTGGGCGCCGCGGTCGGTGCCGGGGAGCTCGACGGCTTCGACGAGGTGGTCCTGGCGACCGGGGTCACCCCGCGTACGCCGGCGATCCCGGGCGTGGACCACCCGAGTGTGGTCAGCTACCTCGACGTGCTGCGGCACGGGGCGCCGGTGGGCGACCGGGTGGCCCTCGTCGGCGCGGGCGGGATCGGCTTCGACGTGGCCGAGTTCCTGACCGACGGCGGAGATGCGGCGAGCCTGGACCCGGAGGCGTTCTTCCGGCAGTGGGGCGTCGACACCGAGTACCGCGAGCGGGGCGGACTCGGCACCGCCGAGCGCCCGAAGTCGTCGCGCACCGTCCATCTGCTCCAGCGCAAGGCGAGCAAGGTGGGCGCCGGTCTCGGCAAGACGACGGGCTGGATCCACCGCACCGAGCTTCGGCACCGCGGCGTCACCATGATCGCGGGAGTCGGCTACGACCGGATCGACGACGAGGGACTCCACGTCACGGTCGACGGCGAACAGCATCTGCTGCCGGTCGACACGATCGTGCTCTGCGCGGGCCAGGAACCCCGCCGGGACCTGTACGAGGAGCTGCTCGCCGCGGGCCGTCCCGCGCACCTGATCGGCGGCGCCGACGTCGCGGCCGAACTGGACGCCAAGCGGGCGATCCGCCAGGGCACGGAACTGGCCGCCTCGCTCTGACCGGGGCCCCGGAGGGCCGGACCGCCGGTCCGGCCTCCCGGCCGTCCTTAGGATGCACCCCATGTCACTCCCGCACGCGATCCTCACCGCTCTGCTCGAAAAGCCCTCGTCGGGGCTGGAGCTGACCCGCAGGTTCGACCGGTCGATCGGCTACTTCTGGTCGGCCACGCACCAGCAGATCTACCGCGAGCTGGGAAAGCTGGAGCAGGCCGGACAGATCAGGGCGCTGGCCCCCGCCCAGCCGGCCCGGGGGCAGAAGAAGGAGTACGAGGTACTGCCCGCGGGCCGCGAGGCGCTGTCCGTCTGGGTGGCCCGCCCGGAGGACCCCAAGCAGATCCGCGATCCGCTGCTGCTGCGGATGCGGGCGGCGGCGGTCGTCGGTGCGCCCGGCCTCGACGCGGAGCTGCGCCGCCATCTCGCGCTGCACCGGGACCGGCTCGCGGAGTATCTGGAGATCGAGGAGCGGGACTTCCCGCCCGGGCGCGACGCGTCGAAGGACCGGCTGCACCACCTCGTCCTGCGCGGCGGTATCGACCTGGAGAACTTCTGGATCGGCTGGCTCACCCGGGCGCTGGACGAGAACGCCGGCGCCGCGGCGGCCGACCTCGCGTAGGTGCAACCGGGCGCGGGCAGCGTCGCTACGACCGGCCGGCCCGGATACGCCGCAGGTGTCCGTGCTCGTGGTGCAGTGCGGCCCGCGGGCTCTTGATGACCACCCTCGACGGGGCGCTCGGGGCCGGCCCGGCCACGGCCGCCTCTGCGGCGGGCACGGTCTGCGCCTGGGCGCGGCTGAGCAGGATGACGCCTCGTACGGCCGCCGCCGTGCCCAGCAGCGCGGGAACCAGGCTGATCGTCCCGCCCTGGAGCCGCTCTCCCAGCAGGGCCAGGCCGATCGCCGCCGCGGCGACCGGGTTGGCCAGGGTGACCACGGCGAGCGGTGCGCCGAGGCCGCCCCGGTAGGCGGTCTGGGAAAGCAGCAGCCCGCCCATCGCGAAGGCCGAGACGAGCACCGCGACGACCACCAGGCGCCAGCTGAACAGGGGGCCCGCGGTGTGGTCGGTGACGGCGACGGTCAGCGTCTGGGTCAGCGCGGAGGCGACGCCCGAGGTGATGCCGGAGGCCGCCGCGTGCCGCAGCCCCGGACGCGCGCCCGGACGGCTGAGCCCGGCGACGACGGCCATGGTCCCCGCGCCGACGGCCAGCGCCTCGACCATGCTCAGCGTCTCGTGCGGGGCGGAACCGCCCGCGGTCATCAGCAGGGCGCCGAGGCCCAGCAGGGTCAGGAGCGTGCCGCGCCACTCGGTCGTCGTGACCCTGCGGCCGGCCGCCCGCGCCCCCAGCGGTACGGCGGCGACCAGGGTGAGCGCGCCGAGCGGCTGGACGAGGGTCAGCGGACCGTACTTCAGCGCGGCGACGTGCAGCAGGGCGCCACCGGCGTTCAGCCCGACGGCCGACCACCAGGCGCCGCTGCCGAGCAGCCGGAGCGTTCCGGTGCCGGGCGCGGTACGTCCCGCGAGCCGCGCCTGCGCCACCGCGGCCGAGGCGTAGGCGGCCGCGGAGACGAGCGACAGGGCGACGGCGACCAGGGTGGCGTTCATCGACCGGTCCCGGAGGAGGCGTAGGAGGAGGCGGGGCCGGAGCCGTACGGGGCGGTGACCGCGTGGGCCGGCACGCCGGACGCGGACGGCCACGGCAGGTGCGCCTTCACCGGCTCCGTGCGCGGCAGCCGCAGCGCCGCGAACGCCACCGAGAGCAGCGCGGCCACGACGATCGAGTCCAGCCAGTAGTGGTTGGCGGTGCCGACTATGACGAGCAGCGTGATCGCCGGGTGCAGCAGCCACAGCCAGCGCCACCGCGAGCGGGTGGCGACGACGAGGCCGACGCCGACCATGACCGCCCAGCCGAAGTGCAGCGAGGGCATGGCGGCGAACTGGTTCGCCATCGAGTCGGTGGCGGGTGTGGACCCGTACACCGTCGGTCCGTAGACCTGGCCGGTGTCGATCAGTCCGGTGGCGGCGAGCAACCGCGGCGGGGCGAGCGGGAACAGCAGGTGCAGGGCCAGCGCGGCACCGGTGAGCACGGCGAGGATGCGGCGGGACCAGACGTAGTGGCGCGGGCGGCGCCAGTACAGCCAGGCGAGGAAGAGCAGGGTGGCCGGGAAGTGCACGGTCGCGTAGTAGGTGTTCGCGAGGTGGATCAGCGTCTCGTTGTGGAGCAGCAGCGCCTGCACAACACCCTCGCCGGGCAGGTGCACGGCGCGTTCGAAGTCCCAGACGCGCCCGGCGTTGTGGTACGCCTCGTCGACGTGACCGTTGGCCGCCTGGCGGCCGAACTTGTAGATCACGAAGAGTCCTACGACGAGAAGAAGCTCGCGGACGAGGGGTGGTCGGGCAGAACTGTCCGGCTCCCGATCGGCGGGCCTGCTACCGGCGAACATCACCCGGTGCCCCTTTGCTGACGAAGCGCTGTTTCGGTGGCAGGGACGAGTCCGAGCCGTATCGATACGCCAGTGTACCGATACGGAGGCGTATCGGAACACCGGCGTATCGGTACACTGGCGTATCGATGGACCTCGTCGCAGAGTCGCAGAGAGGGAAAGCGCATGTCGTCGCAGCAATGGGCGCCGGAACAGGCCACCGCGTCGCGCCGCTCGAAGATCACGCCGGAGCGGGCCCAGGAGCTCTACACCGCCGTGCTCGACATGCTGAGGGAGGGCGGCTACGAGTCACTCACCATGGAGGGCGTCGCCCACCGGTCCCGCTGCGGCAAGTCCACGCTCTACCGCCAGTGGGGCTCGAAGCCCGAACTGGTCGTCGCCGCGCTGCACGGGACCCGGCGCGGGCTGCTCGGGCGCATCGACACGGGCACACTGGCCGGTGACCTGCGCGAAGCTGCGCGCGCCATCGGCGAGGGCTCGGGGCGCGACACGCCGCTGATGCTGGCCCTGAGCCATGCCGCGCTACAGAGCCCCGAACTGCTGTGTGCGCTGCGCGAGTCGCTGATCCTGCCCGAGCTGGCGGCGATCGACGCCATGGTGGCGCGCGGCGTGGAGCGCGGCGAGGTGGCCGCGGACAACCCGGCCGCGGAGTTCGTCTCCGCGCAGTTGCTGGGCGTGATGCGCGCCCGCCCGCTGCTGGACTGCGCCTACGCGGACGAGACGTTCCTCGTCCGCTTCGTGGAGGGCGCGGTCTTCCCCGCACTCGGCCTGGACGCGCACGCGTCCGGGGCCTGACAGACGTGGGCCGTCGCCCCAGCGGATGACGACGGCCCGCCCGCGCCGCACCGTGGGGACGGGGGCGGCGCACCACCCGGACGGCCGGTGACTTCTGCGGAAGTCGCCGGCCGCCCGCGTGTCCGTACCCGGGTCCGTGCACCCGGACCCGGGGGTCCTGGCAGCGGGAAACGAGCAACGAGCATCAGGCAGCGGGCAGCGGGCAGCGGGCAGCGGGCAGCGCATTCCACCCCTTCTCGTCCTCTTGACGATATAAAGCCGTCTCCATTATCGTCTCCATGACGAGAACGAGGGGGTCCGATCATGGCCGACATCACCCGGCGCTTCGGCTGGCGCCATCTGCGCTCCGCGCCCACCGCCCACATCCGCCACCACAAGCGCGGCCGGCTCGCCCACGACGGGGCGGGGCTGAGCTTCTGGTACCGGTCGCTGAGCGCCGCGCTCTCCGAGGTGCCGGTCGACGACCGGGAGCTGGCCATGGCGTTCCACGCCCGCACGGCCGACTTCCAGGACGTCACCGTGCAGGCCACCGTCACGTACCGGATCAGCGACCCGGCCGAGGCGGCCGCGCGCCTCGACTTCTCCGTCGATCCCGACACCGGCGCCTGGCGCGGCGCCCCGCTGGAGCAGATCGCCACGCTGCTGACCGAGACGGCCCAGCAGCACACCCTGGACGCCCTGGCCCGCACCCCGCTGGCCGCCGCGCTCGTGGACGGTGTCGCCGCCGTGCGCGCACGCGTGGCGTCCGGGCTCGCCGACGAGCCCAGGCTGCCCGCCACCGGCATCGACGTGGTCGCCGTGCGGGTCGTCGCCATCCGCCCCGAGGCCGAGGTGGAACGGGCCCTGCGCACCCCCGCCCGCGAGCAGATCCAGCAGGAGGCGGACCGGGCCACCTATGAGCGCCGTGCCGTGGCCGTCGAGCGCGAGCGGGCGATCGCCGAGAACGAGCTGGCCAGTCAGATCGAGCTCGCCCGGCGTGAGGAACAGCTCGTCGAACAGCGCGGCACCAACACCCGCCGCGAGGCGGAGGAGCACGCGGCGGCCGACGGAGTGCGCGCGGAGGCGGAGGCGGCACGCACGGTGCGCCTCGCCCGCGCCGAGGCCGAGGCGGCCCGTGAGGTCGGGGCGGCCCGCGCCGAGTCGCAGGCGGCCTGGCTGCGGGTGCACGGCGAGGTGGAGGCCGCGACCCTGCACGCACTGGCCGCGACCCGGCTCGCCGAGAACCTGCCGCGCATCGACAGCCTCACCCTCTCCCCCGACGTCCTCACCGGCCTGCTCACCAAGCTGGGACGCCCCGCCCCGGAGACGCGGGCGTGAGCCTGGCGCCGCGGGCGGTACTGGTCCACCGCACCACCGAGTACGAGGAGTTGCTGGCCCGGCACGGTACGCACGGCCAGGCGGCGTTCTTCCTCTCCAGCCGGGGCCGGTCCATCGACGAGGTCGCCCGCCGGCACGAGCGGGCCCGGCAGGCGCTCGCCGACGTGGCGGCGGCTGTCCCGTTGCAGTGGCGCCGGTCCCGGGTGGAGCGCGCGGATCTCGACCGGTTCCTGTTCGGGCCGGAGGACGTGGTGGTGGTCGTCGGGCAGGACGGGCTGGTCGCGAACGCCGCCAAGTACCTCTCCGGCCAGCCGGTTGTGGGCATCGACACCGATCCCGGCCGCAATCCCGGCGTTCTGGTGCGCCACCGGCCCGCCGACGCGGCCGCCCTTCTGCGGACCGCCGTGGCGCCGGGCGGCCTGGCGGACGAGCTCACCATGGTCGAGGCGGTGGCCGACGACACCCAACGGCTTCTGGCCCTCAACGAGATCTACCTCGGCCCGGCCGGACACCAGACGGCGCGCTACCGGCTCGGTCCCGACGCCGCGGGCTCCCCCGCCGAGCCGCAGGCCTCGTCCGGTGTCCTGGTCGGCACGGGCACCGGCGCCACCGGGTGGCTGCGCTCCCTGTGGCAGGAGCGCCGCAGCCCGCTCGCCCTGCCCGCCCCCACCGATCCCCGGCTGCTCTGGTTCGTACGCGAGGCCTGGCCCTCACCCGTCACGGGCACCTCGCTGGTCTCGGGAGAACTGGGCCGCGGACAGGGGCTTCGGCTGACCGTCGAGTCCGACCGCGTCGTGGTCTTCGGCGACGGCATGGAAGCCGACGCCGTGGAGCTGACATGGGGCCAGACCGTCCGGCTCGGCATCTCCGCCACCTCACTGCGGCTGGCCGGCTGACCGCGACGGCGGGGGACACCGCCCCGCCCGTAGGCTCGGTGCCCCGCCGGTCACCGACCCCAGGAGGAGCCACCATGGACAGCACCGAAACGCCCCCGGTCCCCGCCCGCAACTCTCGTCCGCCCTTGGCACAGGCGGCGCTGGGGGTCGGCGTGCTCGTACAGGACGGGCAGGGGCGGATCCTGCTCGGCCGCCACCACAGCGGGACCTGGGAACTGCCCGGAGGCAAGGTCGATCCGACGCACGAGTCGGTCGCGGCGGCGGCGGTGCGTGAGCTCCGGGAGGAGACGGGGCTGGAGGCCGACGAGAGCGAGGTGCGCGTCTTCGCGATGCTGCACGACGTGATTCACGGCATCAACCGCGTGACGATGGCCGCGCGGGTAACCGTCGGGGGCGGCGGGGCACAGGTGACCGAACCCCATCTGATCAGCACCTGGCAGTGGACCCGGCCCGAGGAACTCCCGGCACCGCTCTTCGACCCCTCGGCTCAGATCCTCGCGGCCTGGCGCCCCGATCTCGGCATCACGCACCCGCCCGTACACCGGCTGGACATCGTGACCGAGGGAACACAGGCTGAGACCTACACCAATTAATCATTTGCCTAGGCTCCATAGGCAGAGTTAGCGTCGTGGGCATGAAGCCCGTGACCGAGCAGGACATCCGCACATCGTTCGTCAACTGCTCCAAGGGAGAAGCCGGGCGGCTGCCGCTGCCCCGCGATCTCGACGAGCTGCCGTGGGACGACCTCGACTTCTTGGGCTGGCGTGACCTCTCCGCCCCGGGGCGGAGCTACATCGTCACCGAGCGCGGGGGCGGGCTGACCGGGATCTCGCTGCGCTTCCCCTCCCAGCAGCGCGGATTCCTGCACCGGAGCATGTGCTCGCTCTGTCTGACCACCCACCCGGGCAGCGGAGTCTCGCTGATGACCGCCCGCAAGGCCGGCCCGGCGGGGCGCGAGGGCAATTCGGTCGGGCTGTACATGTGCACCGACCTGGCCTGCTCGCTCTATGTGCGGGGGAAGAAGGCCGTCGCCTCGGGCGCCCGTTTCAAGGAGTCGCTCACCTTGGAGGAGCAGATCGCCCGCACGACGGGCAACCTCGCCGCGTTCGTCGCCAAGCTCTTCGGCTGAGCCGGGCGGGCACCGCCGAGCCAGGCTCTCTTCGGCCGGGCGGGCGCCGCCCGGCCGAGGAGCGTGCCCGCCCCCGGTCCTGCGGTCGGGGCGGGCACGGGCCTGTACACGGACCGGTTGCCGCGCCGCACCCTCGCGGGCACCCCGCGCGGTCGAGCCGCGTTCTGCTTGCCCGCGCATCCCCCGCACGGCGCCCCGGTGCACCGGAGCGACCGGGTCGGCTCCGACCCCGCTCCGGCTCCGCCTGCCCGGGCCGCGGAACCGTCCGGGGGCCTCGCAGGTCAGCGGATACCGACCACCACCTCCGCGGGGACCAACGGCGTCCCGTCGGCCAGCCGGAAGTCCAGCGTGATCCGCTGCGTGCCCGGCGCCGCGTCCGCGGTGGCGCGCACGGCCACCCTCTGGGCAGCGCCCCTCGTCCCGCGCACCCTCAGCGTGCCGCTCGCCGGCTCCAGAAGGATCCCGTCGGGCGCGGTGGCGGACCAGTGGACGCTGTGGCCGGTGAAATCGACGTCCTGGGCCTCGACATCGAGCGCCACGGAGTCACCGCCCGGTTCGAGCACCAGGATCCCCGGGTTGCCGAAGCCCGCCGCCGGGCTCGCGTAGGTGTCGACGACACCCTGGCGGATCCGCGCGTCGTCGTACGGGGCCTGGCCCTGCGGGCCGTTCCACCGCCACCACGCCTGCATATTGGGCAGGCAGACGCCGTTGAACCGGTTGCGGTGCACGAGCGCCCGGTACTCCCGGCGGGCCGTGTCGAGTTCGGCGCTGCCCGCCGGTGCCAGACCGATCCTCATGTCGGCCAGGGCGATGTCGAGGTTGCGGGTCAGCCGGTCGAGCAGGGTGCGGGGCCCGGCACCCGTCGCCTGCCCGGTGGCCTCCTGGAGAGCGGCACGGGCCTGGGTGTAGTGCGTGGTGAGTACGGCGGGGCCGTGGGTGTCCGGGTCGAAACGCGTCAGATCGTAGTAGCGGCGCAGCGCCTCTGCCGCCCCGTCGCCGAAGCGGGCCCGGAGGTACCCGTCGAGAAAGGCGTCCGCGTCCAGGGTGCCGTCCCAGGCGAGGGCGGCGAACAGGGCCTGGACGTGCTCGTACGTGATCCAGTCGCCCGGCTCGCTGTACATCCCGTAGCCGTCGATCCCGAGCCCGGACTCGAAGCCGACGTCGCCCGCGATGGTGGCGAGCGGGTGCACCGGCAGACTGCGCCAGCGGTAGCGCCGGTAGTACTCGTACATCGCGAGCGGGCCCCGGTGCGTGGTGCGCCAGGCGCGCAACGCGTTCGCGAACGGCACGTTCGCCCCCGTCGAGGGGTCACCGAGGTGGCCGTCGTAGTTCCGGGAGTACGGGGCGAAGTCCACGATGACCTCGGGGTCGCTCGCGTACTCCGGGTCGGGCGGGCGCACCGTGGAGGCGTACGCGATCCGTTCGACCCGGATCCCCGGCAGTTCCTCCCGCAGTACCCGGACGAGTTCGTTGACCACCACCGACTCGGCGTTGGCGGGGCTGCCGTAGCGGTCCAGGATCGGCTTCTGGAAGGCGCCGACGTCCGGCGGCCAGCAGTCGAAGACCGCTATCTCCGGCCGCCCCCGGAGGAAGGCGAGGACCTTCGCCACGTACGCGGCCAGGGCCTCGGGGTTGTAGATGTCGAAGAGCGGTCCGCCGGACGCGTAGAACTGCGGATGGTCGGCCTTCGGCAGGAAGCTGTCATAGCCGTGGCCACCGGTCTCGATGCGCAGCGCGCGCTTGCCCGCCTCCCGGACCAGCACGTCGCGCACCCCGTCGTACGTCGTGACGCCGAGGCCCAGGTAGTCGGTCGGGTAGACGAAGGTGTTGAGCCGGTTCTTCGCCATCCAGTCGAGCAGCGGCGGCAGGCTCGCCGCGGTGTGGCTGAAGCCTTCCTCGGCGTACTGCCGCCGCAGCGGCGAACCCGGGCGGTCGGTGACGCGTACGGCCGGGAGGGTGAGGGTGCGGATCTTCGGTACGTACTCGTGGTGGCCCTCGTACGCGGGGAAGGCGGGGGCGAAGAAGCGTACGCCGGTCCGCTCCAGGAGCGCGTAGACGGCGTACAGCGCGGCCCGGTCTCCGTTCCCCGTCAGCAGGAGGCAGGTGTCGTCGCCGAGGAGGGTGAAGGAGTCCTCGGGGGCGCCCGCGAGTTCATGGCCGGCGTCCGCGAGCGACGCCGCGGGTATACCGTCCCGTCCGCCGGTGCCGGCGTGCAGGGCAACCAGGCCGGTGACGCCCTGGACGTCACCGCCGGGCGCCGGGAGAGCATGCAGCGGCAGCCGGACACCGGTGATCCGGTGGAGGTAGTCGCGCAGTTCGGCGGCGGCGAACTCGGCGCTGCCGCCGCCCCACCAGAGCACCGAGGCGCGGGCCCTGCCACCGGAGGCCACCCGGAGCGGAGTACCGGCCGGCTGAGCGGTGGCGGCCTCGGCCCGGTTGGCCGTGGTCCCCTGCAGGAGGGCGGCGCCTGCCAGGCCGGCGGCTCCCACGAGCAATCCGCGCCGTCTCACGGCACCCGGTGTGAGGGTGCGGTCTTCGTGCGAGGCGTCGTTCATGAGCGGTCCGCCTTTCCGGCTGCGGCGTACAGGTCGCCGAGGTAGTAGTCCGAGGCCTTGCCGGCCTTGGGCAGCTTGCCCATCCGGCCGAAGACGGCGGCCAGTTCGTCGAACCAGCCGTCGACGGTGCCGTCCTGGGTGAGCTCGGTCAGCTCGGCCGAGGGCAGGATCTTCACGTACTCGGTGGAGCCCTTGAGCTGACCGGCCGGCAGTTTCAGGAAGTCGGCGGTCACCGTCTCCGACTCCTGGGGGTGCGCCGCGATCCAGTCACCGGCCTCCTTGAGCACCCCGGTCACCTTCTTGACGAGTTCCGGGTTCCCGGAGGCCAGCTTCGGCTGGGTGACGAAGACATTGGGGAAGGTCAGCTTGGGGTAGTAGTCCTGCGTCCGGCTGATCTCCTTGAGATCGGGGACGTTCTTCTTCATCGTGTCGATCAGTGGGTACCAGGTGGCCGCCGCGTCGACCTGGCCGGAGGAGAACGCCGTGACGACGGTCGACGCGTCCATGGCGACCTTCGTGACGTCGTCCGGCTTCAGGCCCGCCTCGTTCAGCGCCAGGTCGAGGATCATGTCGCCGGAGGTTCCTTCGGCGACGGCCACTTTCTTGCCCTTGAGGTCGGCCGGCTTCTCGATGCCGGAACCGGGCCGGGCGATGACCCGGTCGGCGAGACCCAGCATGTTGACGGAGACGATGGAGGCGCGGCCGGAGGCGGGGAGCCACAGCGCGCCGGGGCCGAGGTAGCCGAAGTCCAGGCTGCCGGATCCGAGGGCCGTGACCTGGAGCGGTCCGTTGGTGAAGACCTTCAGTTCGGGGCTGACGCCCGCCTTCTTCCACAGCCCCTGCTTCTGGGCGACGGCCAGCGCGACGGAGCCGCTGTAGTCGGCGATGTAACCGAACTTCACCTTCTGCGCTCCGCCGGCGGCGTCCGAGGAATCGTCACCGCAGGAGGTGGCGGTGGAGACGAGCGCCAGGGCCAGGAGAAGTCCGGCGGTTCGGCGGCGGACGGCAGGGATCGACTTCATGACACCATTCCTTCGAGCGGGGCGGGCTGGTGGTGGACGGCGTGCCACACCTGGGCCCGCAGTTCGGCGAACTCTGGCGACAGGCGCTGTTCCTCGGTACGGGGGTAGGGCAGCGTGACCGGGATGACGGTGTGGATACGGCCGGGGCGGGCCGCCATGACGACGACGCGGCTGGCGAGGAAGACCGCCTCGTCGACGTCGTGGGTGATGAACATGACGGTGCGCCGGTCGCGGCCCCAGGTGTCGAGGAGCGATTCCTGCATCCGGACCCGGGTGAGGGAGTCGAGTGCGCCGAAGGGTTCGTCCATGAGCAGGACCTTCGGGTCCACGGCGTAGGCGCGGGCGATGGCGCAGCGCTGTTTCATGCCGCCGGAGAGGGTCTTGGGCAGGGCGTCGGCGAAGTCGGTGAGGCCGACGAGCTCGATGACCTCGCGGGCCCGGCGCCGGCGCTCCGCCTTCTTGACGCCCGCCACCTTGAGTCCGTACTCGACGTTGGCGGTGACGGTCATCCAGGGAAAGAGCGCGTACTGCTGGAAGATGACGCCGCGTTCGGGTGCGGGTCCTCGCACGGGTGTGCCGTCGACGGTGACGTCGCCGTCGGTGGCGTCGAGGAGACCTGCGGCGATGTTCATCAGGGTGCTCTTGCCGCAGCCGGAGGGGCCGACGACGGTGACGAACTCGCCGTCCTCGATGTCGAGGCTGACCCGGTCCAGGGCGAGGAAGTCGCCGTTCCTGACCGCGAAGTCCCGTGTCACGTCATGGAATCGGATGGTGGGCATGGGTTACCGCCGTTCCTGCCAGTGGGTGAGCCGGCGCTCGGCGAGGAGGAGCAGCCGGTCCATGGCGAGGCCGATCGCGCCGATCGCGATGAGCTGGACGAAGATGGTCGGCAGGTCGTAGTAGACCTGCGCCTGCTGCATCCGGTGGCCCAGTCCGCCCTGGGCCGCGATGAGTTCCGCGGCAACGACGGTCGCCCAGGACGCGCCGAGGCCGATCCGCATGCCGACCAGGATGAACGGGGTGGAGGCGGGCACGACGACGCCGAGGAACACCTGCGGGTCGCGGGCGCCGAGCACCCGGGCCGCGTTGACGAGGGTGACGTCGACGGAGACGACGCCCTGGAAGGTGGAGACGACACAGGACAGGAACGAGGCCAGGAAGATCACGAAGATCTTCGGGGTCTCGTCGATGCCCATGAGGACGATGGCGAGCGGAATGATCGCGAGCGGCGGCACCATGCGGAAGAACTGCAGCCACGGTTCGATCAGCCGGCGGACGACCGGGTACCAGCCCATGAGGAAGCCGACCGGCACCGCCAGGAGGACACCGAGGGCATAGCCGGTGAGGACGCGTTTCAGGCTGGCGCCCGCGTCTTCGAAGAGCGTGCCGTCGGCGATGAGTTCACCCGCCCGGCGGGCTACGGAGACGGGGCCGGGGAAGCCCTCGATACCGCTGCCGGCGAGTACCACCCAGACGAGCAGCCCCAGTGCGGCGGAGGCGAGGCCCAGCAGGGTGTTGGTGATCCGGCCGGTTCCCCGCTTCTTCCTGGTGCCGCGCGGATCCTTCGGGCGCGGGGTCTTCGAGGCCGGCGAGCCGGGCGGGCCCGTCGGTTGTTCCTCGACGGCTTCGGTCGGTGCCTTCATGCCACTTCCTCCGCGACGCCGTCGACGTCCGCGGCCCGGTCGCCGCCGATGTCCGCCATGTAGCTCATCCAGGTGTAGGCCGGGTCGCCGCGGCGCAGCAGTTCGCGGTAGAGCCGGACGGTCAGGTCGCGCCGGACCTCCGCGTAGGCGGGCGCGTCGTACACGTTGTGCAGCTCGTGCGGGTCGGTCTCCAGGTCGTACAGCTCGTGCACGCTCTCCGGGTTGTGCACGAGCTTGTGGCGCCGGTCCCGGAGCATGCGCTGGGAGTACGGGAAGTGGTGACCGTGGAACTCGGCGACGATCTCTTCGCGGGTGTCCCCGGCATCGGCCCCGTGCAGCAGGGGCAGCAGGCTGGTGCCGTCGCACGGTTCGGGCACGGGGGCCCCGGCCAGTTCGAGAATGGTCGGGTTGAGGTCGATGAGGGAGGCGAAGTCGTCGCTGACCTGGGCGGGGGCGCCGGGGATCCGGGCGATGCCGGGGATGTTGTAGATGTCCTCGTACATGGCCGGGCCCTTGTCGTTGAGCCGGTGGGCGCCGGTGAACTCGCCGTGGTCGGCGGTGAAGAAGACCGCCGTGTCGTCCCACATGCCGTGCCCCTTCAGGGCCTCGATGAGCCGGCCGGCCTGGCGGTCGATCATCGTGACGTAGCCCCAGTAGACGGCGATGAGCTTGCGCCAGGCCGCGGCGTCGAAGTCGTCCGACGACCAGTAGGCGCTGTACTGGCGCTGTACTTCGGGCTTCCCCGCGAAGGTCTCGGCCATCGAGGCCGGCAGGGGTACGTCGTCGGGGTCGTACAGGTCGTAGTAGCTGTCGGGGATCAGGTAGGGCAGATGCGGGCCGTACCAGTGGCAGGACAGCATGAACGGCGTGCCGGCCGCCTTCCAGTCGGCTGCGTAGCGGTCGAGCAGGGCGAGCGTGCGGTCGGTCAGGAAGGCCTCGATGGTGGCTTCGGCGGGCTGCTGGAGGCGGCCCGCGATGAGGTGGCCACGGCCGGTGCCGTTGGCCGCGGTCCCGAAGACGGGTTCGCGTACCGAGAAGGGCGGGAAGCCGTTCTCCTCCAGCCACTTCTCGTACGAGGGGTGGTGGACGGGGTTGAGGGCGCCGGGCAGGTGCTCACCGTCCAGGCCGTAGAACTCGGGGCCGCGCTCGCGGCCGATGTGCCACTTGCCGACATGGCCCACCGAGTAGCCCCGGTCCTTCAACCGGCCCCAGAGCGTGGGGTCCTCGTCGGAGAGCTCGTCCTTGCTCCCCCCGTTGCGTTCGGGGTTGTTCAGCATCCCGTGGCGGAAGGGGTGCAGGCCGGTGGCCAGCGAGGCGCGGGCCGGGGTGCAGATCGCGGTCGGGGTGTAGAAGCGGTCGAAACGGGTCCCTTCGGCCGCGAGGGCGTCCAGGGCCGGGGTCTCGACGAGTGGGTTGCCGTAACAGCCCAGGGTGTCCACCCGGTGCTGGTCGGTCATCAGGAACAGGACGTTGCGCGGAGCCACTCGGGCCGCCCTTTCGGTGGTCGCTCACAGTGCTGCCGGGGAGCCGGCCGGCACACCGTCGGATGAGGTCTGGACGTGTGCCGGTGTCGGCAATTGACCGGAACTGTAGGGACGGCGGCTTTTTTACGTCAACCCTTGGGAATAAACATTGTGTGAATTCGTCCCGGGCGTTGACAGAAACCCCTTGACCGATCGACCATGCGTGAATGACGGAACGCACCGATGCACTCCAGCGCCTGCGCAGGGCCAACGAAGCCGCCGTACTCGGTGAACTCCGCAGGTCGGGCGCGCTGAGCCGCGGCGAGCTGAAGGCGCGGGTCGGTCTCTCCCGCACCACCCTGTTCGCGATCGTGTCCGATCTGCTGGAACGCAAGGCCGTCGTCGAGCAGCAGGCCCCCGATCCCGAGCAGCCGCGCGGCCGCGGCAGGCCTGCCCTGGAGATCTCGCTCAACTCCCGCGGCGCCGAACTGATCGGCATCGATCTCCAGCGCCACCACATCCATGTGGTGGTGGCGAACTGCGCCCATGAGATCGTCGGCCGCCACAGCGCCCCCGTCCCGGCGGACAGCGGCGCGGCCGAACGTGCCGCGCAGGCGATCCGCACCGTCGAGGACCTGGTGCGGCGCGAGAACATCAGCCTCGCCCCCATCGCCGGGATCGGCCTCGGCCTTCCCGGCTTCGTACAGAACCCGGCTTCCGGTGACCCGCGCACGATGACCCCGTTCGCCGGCCGTGTCGCCGCGGAACTGGGCCGGCACTTCGACGCCCCCGTGCTCACCGACAACAACTCGCGGCTCGCGGCCCTCGCCGAGGTGACCTGGGGAGCGGCGCGCGGGATCGACAACGCGGTCTATCTGCGCTGGTCGGAAGGGGTCGGTGGCGGACTGGTCGTCAACGGCTCACTGGTCCACGGCGCCCATGGCACCGCCGGCGAGATCGGCCACACCAGCTGCGACCCCGAGGGAAAGCCCTGCCACTGCGGTGGACGGGGCTGCCTGGAAGGCCTCATCTCCGTCCCCGCCCTGCTGGCCGCCTGCGCCGATCGCGGCGTGCGGGCCGCTGACGCCGCCGAACTGATCGCGCTCGCGGCCGCGGGCCAGCCGGACACGGCCGAGGTGATCCGGGACGCGGCCGTCGTCGCGGGTCGGGTGCTCGCGGCCCTCGCCGCTCAGGTCGACCCCGAATGCATCGTCGTCTACGGCGAACCGGCGTCCCTCGACGCGCTCGTCCTCACGCCGATCCGTGAACAGCTCGCCGCGCTCTCCCTGCCGTCCGCGCCGCGCACCATCGAGGTACGCGGATCCGCACTCGGCGGCGAGGCGGCCGCGCTCGGCGGCGTGGCGCTGCTGCTGCGCACCACCGGCCAGGACCTGGCGGAGCTGCTCGACCGGCCGGCTTCCGGTCCGGATGCCGGGGACGACCGGCCGCGCGACGAGGAGAGCTCACCGTGAACGCCTGCTGCGGGCCCGCCCGCGCACACACGGCGCCTGCCGCTGCCACTCCCCCGGCGGACTTCGCCGTCCCCGTGCGCCGTCCCGCCGAACTGCTGCGCGCCATGGTGGCGGTGCCCGGTGGCCCGTTCCTGATGGGTGGTGAGGACGAGGACGCGTTCCCGGCCGACGGCGAGGGGCCGGTGCGCGAGGTGACCGTCGCCCCGTTCCACATCGACGCGACCGCCGTCACCAACGCCCGCTTCGCCGTCTTCGTCAAGGCCACGGGGTACCGCACCGAGGCCGAACTCATCGGCTGGTCCTACGTCTTCGGCTCCTTCGTCCCCCCGCACGCCCGGCACGCCGTGCTGGCGGGCACGGTGCCCGGCGCCCCCTGGTGGCGGGCGGTGGCCGGGGCGTACTGGCGGGCACCCGAAGGACCGGGCACCTCGATCGGCGACCGCCGCGACCACCCGGTGGTCCACATGTCGTGGCACGACGCGACGGCCTATGCCCGCTGGGCCGGCAAGCGGCTGCCCACCGAGGCCGAGTGGGAGAAGGCGGCCCGCGGCGGACTCGTCCGGGCCCGCTTCCCCTGGGGCGACGAGCTCACCCCGAACGGCCGGCACCGCTGCAACATCTGGCAGGGCGACTTCCCCGTACGCAACACCCGCGAGGACGGCTTCACGGGCACCGCGCCCGTCAAGGCGTACGCCCCCAACGGCTACGGGCTCCACAACACCTCGGGCAACGTGTGGGAGTGGTGCGCCGACCGGTTCAGTGCCGACTGGCACGCCGAAGCCCGGCCCGAGACCCGCCGCGACCCCGTCGGTCCACCGCACGGCGGGAGCCGGGTGCTGCGCGGCGGCTCGTACCTGTGCCACCGCTCGTACTGCAATCGCTACCGTGTCGCCGCCCGCACCTCCAACACCCCCGACAGTACGACGGGGCACGGCGGTTTCCGCTGCGCGCTCACCCTCTGACCCCCCGCGTCGCGAGCCGCGCACATCCGGCTATCCTGGCCGCCGCACCGGACACGGGGTGCCCCACGAGGGGCTGAGAACACACCCGTCGAACCTGAACCAGTTAGCACTGGCGGAGGGATGTCTCATGTCATTGCCGTATGCCCAGGACGAGCGCGCCGCCCTGGAACCGCGACCCGCGTTCGGCGGGCGCATGCCCAACGCCCCCGGCGATCTGCGCATCGAGGCACACGGCATAGCCCCCGTGCCCGAGGACCGCCGCTACGGCAGCCCCGGCCGGCTGTTCACCGTCTGGTTCGCCCCCAATCTGACCATGACCGGGGTCTTCACCGGCACGGTCGGCATCGCGCTGGGCCTGGACTTCGCCACGGCGCTCGCCGCCGTCGTGCTCGGCACGCTCGTGGGAGCCGTGCCCACCGCGTACCTGGGCACCTGGGGCAGCCGGACCGGTGCCGGGCAGCTCCCGCTCGCACGCCTCGCGTTCGGCCGCGGTGTCGTCCTGCCCGGCGCGCTGCAGTGGCTGTCGTCCATCGCCTGGGACGCGCTGATCGGCCTGTTCGGCGGGGATGCGCTGGCCCAGTTGTGCGGCTGGCCGTTCTGGCTGGGGGTACTGGTCATGATGGCCGCGCAGGGCGCGCTCGGCGTCCTGGGGTACGAGGTGATCCACCGGCTCCAGACCGTGATGACGTTCGCTCTGGCCGCCGCGTTCGTCGTGCTCGCCACGAAACTCCTGGACGGGGTCCACCCCGCCGCCACCGGCACCGTGCACGGCGCCGACCGGGCGGGCGCGTTCGTCCTGACGTGCACCATCGCGCTCAGTCTGGCGCTGTCCTGGGCGCCGTACGCCAGTGACTTCAGCCGCTACCTGCCGCGCACCGCGTCCACGCCGCGCATGTTCTGGTGCACGCTGCTCGGCATCAGCGTCTCCTTCGTCGCGGTCCAGACCCTCGGCCTGTGGGGTGCGGCCGTCTTCACCGACCAGACCGCGCACGGCATCGACACGCTGCTCGGCGGGGGCGCCCTCGGCGCCTTCGGGCTGCTCTCCGTGGCCCTCGCCGCACTGTGCAGCAACGCCATGAACGACTACAGCGGATCGCTGGCGTTGCAGACCATGGGGGTCCGCCTGCCGCGCCCCGTCGCCGCCGCACTCGCCGCGGCCCTCGGCTTCCCGCTCGTGCTGTGGATGCACGCGGCGGACACCACGACACGCTTCCAGAACGTCCTGCTGCTCGTCGGCTACTGGATCCCCGCATTCGTCGCGATCGTCGCCGTCGACTGGTTCGTCAGGGCCAGGGCACGCGACGGCGCACCCGTCGATCTGGCCGCCGAGAGCGCCCGCCCGCAGCCCTGGTGGCCGGCGCCGGCCGCCTTCGCGCTCGGCTTCGCAGCGGCGACGCCGTTCATGAACACCAGTCTGTACGTGGGCCCGGTCGCGAAGGCGCTGCACGGAGCGGACCTCGCGTACGGTGTCGCGTTCCTCGTGGCCCTGGCGGTCTACACACCGCTACGGCTGCGCAACCGGCCCTGACCGCATGGCACTGCGGCACAGGGCGGGCTCCGCAGCCGTCGGACCCGTGTCCTGAGGGCGGGCCGGAGGCTCAGCCGCCGGCCAGGGTGCGGCCGAGCAGGGGCAGCAGGCGGTCCCAATGGCGTTGCAGCGCGGCGGCATCGAAGGCGTCGGTGTCGGACATGGTGAAGCCGTGGGCGGTCCCCGGAAGGATCTCCGAGGTGTGGGTGACACCGGCGGCGTCCAGTGCCTGATCGAGCGCGCCGAGCGACTCGGGGGTCATGTCCGTCTCGGCGTGGGCGAAGTAGACCTCGGCGGTGAGACGGTTCAGGGTGTCGGGCCCGTCGGCGCCCACGGGACCGTGGAATCCGGCGACGGCGGCCACCTGGCCGGGGTGGGCCGCGGCGGTGCGCACCGCCAGGAGACCGCCGAAGCAGTACCCGGTCACCGCGACCGGTCCGTCGACGACCTCGGGCTGGGCGGTGAGGAACCGGAGGTAGGCGTCGGCGTCGCTCAGGGCACGTTCGACGGTGTGCGCCTCGATCAGGGGCATCAACTGCTCGAACACCTTCGCCCGGGTTCCTTCCCCGATGTGCTCGGGAAGATCGATCACCGGCGCCGGGCCGTGGCGGTAGAAGAGGTTGGGGACGAGCACGTAGTAACCGTGCCCGGCGAGTTCGCGGGCCATCTCCCGCAGCACGGGCCGGATGCCGAAGCCGTCCGGGTACATCAGCACACCCGGGCATCGCTCGCCGCGGTCGGGAAAGGCGGCGAAGGCGTCGGCCCTGCCGTCCGCGGTGGGAATGTGCAGCGTCTTGACGGTCATGAGTTCTCCTGTCGTGGTTGACGTGTCGAGCTGTCATCAACACGGCAGGAGGCGGGGCCCGCGCAGCAGCGCCGGATCCCCGGTCCGGCAGCGGGCCGGTACCGGCCCGTACGGCGCTCAGGGGAGTGCCGGGTCGCCGATTCGTGTGTGGCGCGAGGCCGTCCCGGTGGTCATCGCGTCATAACGTAGCCCACCGGCCGGCAGGGGTGCCAGGCCGCCGGGTCACGGGCCGTTGCGTGAGCCGCGTCTCTCCGCCCTCTTCCGGACCTGAGGGCTGTCCCGCAACCTGGTGGATCAGCGCCCGGCGTCGGATGCGGTGCATCGCAAGACGGAGGAACGTCCGCGTACTCGATGCATGCGGACGTTCCGGCAACGGAGGGGCACCCCGTGCCGTTGAGGCTACGGGGAGAGGTGCCGTAGCTGCCGTCGTGTGCCCACCAGGGATTGCGGGACAGCCCTTCGTGCCGGGCGGACCGGGCTCGGCACTGGGGCCGTTAGGGGTGCGACTGGGGTTTGCGGGGGCGGGGACGACGCCTAAGGTCGGCGTTCCGGGCCGGGTGGGTGATCCTTCGGCGGCCTGACGAAGGGTGGGAGGGCATCATGACGGAGAGCGAATCGTGGGCGGTCCGGTCCCGGGGAACGGCGGACGGCATCGTCCTGGCCGTCGACTTCCCCGGCACGGGCAGGCCGGAGGCCGGCTTCACGGAGCTCGCCTCGAAGTGGGACAGCCCCTACGCCCTGTGGGAGACGCTGCCTCCGCCGCTGGCGTCGGGTGTGGCGCTCAGCGGAGCCGAGTGGATCGACCGCTGGCTGGAGGACGTGCGCGAGAGCGGTAGGCCGGTGCGCGCCGTCATGGCGTTCTGTGCCTCCAGCCCCTACGCCGCCATCCTCTCGGACAGGGTGGCGCAGTTCCAGGACACGGTCCCGCGCACGATCTTCTTCGACCCTGACATCCCGCAGGAGTTCTTCCTGCACTGGCAGTACCAGATGATCACGGAGCGGTTCCTCACCGAGCTGACCCCCGAGGAGAAGTCCGCGGCGCGCGAACGCGGCGAGCGCGCCCGGGAGACGGCCACCGACGTGACCGCGCTGGGCACGGAACTCATCGCGCTGTTCCGTGAGTACGGTGCTCCGGCCTGCCGTCGCGCCGGCCTCGACGCGGAGCGCACCAAGGAGTACCTGGCCGGCTTCACCACGTACATCTCGTTCGTGTGCGGCTCCAGTCAGGTCGCGACCGACGACCCCGACGCGCTGGTACGCGTCTGGTCGAAGGCGACCGCGGTGACCTCCGCGGGCAGTGGTGAGGCGGCGCGGCTCGTGGGCGAGCAGGTCGCCTTCCCCGACGTGGCCCACGCCGACCTGCTGGGGCACGAGAAGGTGGCCGCCGCCGTCGCGAACCTCCTCGCCGACTGACATGGCTCCCGACGCCGCAGGACTCACCGCCGCCCCGGCCGCGCTGACCGGTCCGCAGCGCCCGCTGGCCGGGCCCCTGTTACCGGAGCTCCTCGACACGATCGCCGCCGCCCGGCCGGAGGCGACGGCACTCGTCGCCCCGGACGCCACCTACACGTACGCCCGGCTCCACGCGCACGTACAGCAGTTGGCCCGGCTCATCGCCGAGCGCACGGCCGGCGCCCCCGACGACGAGGTGCTCGTCGCCGTGCTGCTGCCCCGCGGCGCCGCCTCGCTCACGGCGCTGCTCGCGGTGCTGGCGGCGGGTGCCACCTATGTACCGGTGGACAGCGGCTATCCGCCGAACCGGATCGCCGCCATGCTCGCCGACACCGGACCGCACCTGTTGATCTCCACCCGCGCACTCGCCGCGGAGCGGGCCCCGGACATTCCGGCGTTGCTCCTGGACGCCCCCGAGGTGGCGGCGGACATCGCCGCGCGGCCCACGAGCGCCCTCACCGACCGGGACCGGGTGCGTCCGCTGTCGCCGCGGAGCGCCGCCTACGTGCTGTTCACCTCGGGTTCCACGGGCCGGCCGAAGGGTGTGGTCGTCGAGCACCGGTCACTGCTGAATCTGCTGGTCTCGCACCGTGAGGCGTTCTTCGGGCGGGCCGCCGCCCACCTCGGACGGTCGCGGCTGCGGGTGGCGCACACCGCCGCTCTGTCCTTCGACGCCGCATGGGATCCGGTGCTGTGGCTCTTCGAAGGTCACGAGCTGCACCTGATCGATGACACGACCCGGCGCGATCCCGCGCTGCTGGTCGCCTACATCGCCGACCGGGGCATCGACGTCGTCGAGACGACCCCCACCATCGCCGAACAGCTGGAGCACTGCGGCCTGTTCACCGCCACCGGACGTCATCGGCTGGGCGTACTGGCCCTCGGTGGCGAGCCGATCGGCAGCGGCCAGTGGACGAGGCTGCGCGGGCTGCCGCATCTGCTCGCGCTGAACCTCTACGGGCCGAGCGAGTGCACCGTCGACGCGTTCGTCGCGCCGCTGTCCGACTCCCCGTCGCCCACGATCGGGCCTCTGCCGGTGGCCAACACGGTGGCGTACGTCCTCGACGAGGCAGGGAAGCCGTGCGCCGCCGGGGAGATCGGCGAGCTCCATCTGGGGGGTGCCGGTGTCGCCCGCGGCTATCTCGGCCGTCCCGATCTGACCGCCGAGCGGTTCCGGGACGATCCCTGGCTCCCGGGAGGACGGCTGTACCGCACGGGCGACCTGGTGCGGATCCTGCCGCACGGCGTCGTCTTCGTCGGCCGGGCCGACGGCCAGGTGAAACTGCACGGCCAGCGGCTGGAGACCGGCGAGGTGGAGACCGTGCTGGTGCGACACCGGAGCGTGGCGCAGGCCGCCGTGGTGCTGCGTGAGGACGCACCGGGGGCGCAGCGTCTGGTGGGGTACGTGGTGCCCGCGGCCGGAGCGAGGTGCGCCCCGGACGAACTCATGGCCCACGCGGCCGAGTCGCTGCCCGCCTACATGGTGCCGTCCGAGGTGGTGTCGCTGGCGGAGCTCCCCCTGACGCCGAACGGGAAGCTGGACCGGTCCGCTCTGCCGCGCCCGGAGCGTGCCGGCACGCAACGGGCCGGCGTGCAACGGCTCAGCGCCGGACGCGCCCACTCGGTACCGGCCCAGCGGACTCCGGCGGAACGGCTGTTGTGCCGGCACTTCTCGGACGTTCTCGGTGGCGGGGACGTGGGGCCGGAGGACGACTTCTTCCACAGCGGCGGGGACAGTATGGGCGCGATCCGGCTGATCGCCGCGCTGCGTGCGCAGGGAATGGCGCTGCGACTGCAGGATGTGTTCGAGCACCGCACGCCCAAGGCGCTCGCCGATCTCGTCGACATCGCCTGAGCGAGCCTGCCGTCGTACGTGAGACCGCCCGGCCCTTCGTGGAGTGCCGGGCGGTCTCACGTACGACTGCTCCCGGCACCTCATGGGGAGCGGGGCGGTCCCGCGTACGACTGCTCCCGGCACCTCATGGAGAGCGGGGCGGTCCCGCGTACGACTGCTCCCGGCACCTCATGGAGAGCGGGGCGGTCCCGCGTACGACTGCTCCCGGCACCTCGTGAGGTGACAGGCGGAGTCGCACGCGTCGGCCCCCAGCGCCTCGTGAGATGTCAGGCGGAGGTCGCACGCGACGGCCCGGCCCCCTTGCGGGGTGCCGGGCGGTCCCGCGTCGGGCCGCGGTCAGGCGGCGGCCGGACGGGCCGTGGGCCACGGCCCGCCGTTCAGCTTCTCGTACAGCCGGCCCAGGCCGAGCAGTGTGGCCTCGCCGTGGGGGCGGCCCATGAACTGCAGCCCCACCGGCAGGCCCCTCTCGGGCCGGCCGCACGGCACGGACAGCGCCGGCAGCCCGGCCAGGCTGGCGGGATGGGCGAAGCGGGTGCTGGCCACCGGCACCACGTCCATGCCGCCGTCGGGCAGCGACAGGAAGAACTCGCCGTGCTCGACGGGGGTGATGGCGACCGTGGGCAGCACGAACGCGTCGACGCCCTCGAACGCCGCACGCCACTGCCGGTGCACCAGCTGACGCACCCGCAGCGCGTCGATGTAGTCGCGGGCCGGCACCAGCGCGCCTTCCTCCAGCCGGTCACGCGTCGTGGGGTGCAGCTCGATGCCGCTTTCGAGGGTGCCTCGGTGGCCGGTGCTCGCCTCGGCCGCCATGATCAGGGACACGGCCGGCGACACCATGTCGACCATCGGCAGCGGGACGCGAACGATCCGCGCCCCGTGTTCGGCGAGCTGTTCCACGGCCTCGGCGACACGCTCGGCCACCTCTGAGGAGCACCGCGCGAACAGCGCGTCGTCGGGCACGGCGAGGGTCAGGCCCGCAGCCGAATCCGGGCAGCCCGCGTCCGTGGTGCCGGGTCCGCCGAGCGCGGAGAAGGCCAGCGCGGCATCGTCCACGGTGCGCGCCAGCACGCCCGGGGTGTCGAGCGACCAGGACAGTGCCGTCGTCCCGTCGGAGGGAAGCAGTCCGTACGTGGGCTTGAGGCCGACCACACCGCACATCGCGGCGGGGATACGGACCGATCCCCCGGTGTCGGTGCCCAGCGCAAGGGGCCCGAGCCCCGCGGCGACGGCCGCGGCCGCGCCTCCACTGGATCCTCCGGCGGAGCGCTCGGGGCATCGGGGGTTGCGGGTGCCCGGGGTGACGGTCCCGAAGGCGAACTCGTCCATCCGGGTCTTGCCCAGCACGAGGGCTCCGGCCGCCCGCAACCTCGCCACGACGGCCGCGTCCTGAGCGACCGGTGCGCCGCCGGCCTCGCGCAGCGCCTCGCAGCCGGCCCAGGTCGGCGTGCCGGCCACGTCGAAGAGGTCCTTGACGGAGACCGGCACACCGTCCAGGGGACCCGAAGGGCCGTTCAGGGCGATGCGCTTGGCGGCACGCTCGGCCTCTTCCAGCGCCGACTCCTCCAGGACCAGGGTGTAGGCGCCGATGGCCGGGTCGGTCTGCCGTATGCGTGCCAGGATCCCGGCGACCAGGTCGACGGGGTCGAGGCTGCCTTCGGCGATCCGCGCAGCCGCCTCGGCGGCGGTCAGTTCGTGCGGCGGGGTGGCCGGATCGGCGACGGGCCCGGTGGCCGGATGGGTGGCCGGACCGGCGGCGGTCCCGACCGCCGCATCGTCGACGGGCCCGTTGGCCGGATCGGTGAGGGGCTCGGTGGCTGCCATCGTGCTCACTTCCATTCGATGTGGAACCCTGGGCGGAGCCGCTCCGCGTCCAGGTCCACCGCGTCCAGAGTCTTGCCGCAACCGAGGAGACGTCCTCGGCGCTGTTCGAGCGCCCCCCACCGCTCCGGCGCGAGGCCGATCCGGAAGACCTTGGCGAGAAGGCCGGCGGCGGCATGCGTGTCCTGTTCCTCTTCCACGAATCGGATTCCCTGTCTGAAGACTGATTACCGGTCACATCACCTACTGCCGTAAAGGAAAATAGCAAGAATATGGCAGTCCCTGAAGACGCCGGAACAATATCCCCGACCCTCTGTTTCACCCGGGCGGTTACCCCTTTCATTCCAGGGGTAATTAGGGGGCGAATAGGGGTGGGTGAACTCCGTAGCCTCCGCAGGGTGACCACACCTGCAGTGACAATGGGCGCGCGGCTGCGCGGCCGGGGGACGAGTGACGGCGCGAGCCGGCCGGGCCCCCGCTGGGACCGTCGGACCACGGCTCTTCTGGCGCGGTCGGCCGAAGTACGCGGCAGGGGCGTCGACATGGCGACGGCCGATTTCACGGAGTGGCTCGCCGGGCGGCACCGGGAGCACACATTCACCGTGGACAAGATCCCTTTCGCGGACCTCAAGGGCTGGCACCTCGCCCCTCGTACCGGAAATCTGGTGCACAGTTCGGGGCGCTTCTTCACGGTCGAGGGGCTTCATGTCCGTACCACGACCGGACTTTTCCCTGAATGGCACCAGCCGATCATCAGGCAGCCCGAGGTGGGCATCCTGGGAATTCTGGCGAAAGAGTTCGACGGCGTCCTGCATTTCCTGATGCAGGCGAAGATGGAGCCGGGGAATCCGAACCTGCTCCAGCTGTCGCCCACCGTGCAGGCCACGCGCAGCAACTACACGCGCGTGCACCGCGGCTCGCCCGTCCGCTATGTGGAGTACTTCACCGGTCCGCAGCGGGGCGCGGTTCTCGCCGATGTGCTCCAGTCCGAGCACGGCTCATGGTTCTTCCGTAAGAAGAACCGCAACATGGTCGTCGTCACCGACGACGAGGTGCCGCCGCATCCCGACTTCTGCTGGCTGACGCTGGGGCAGCTGAACGTGCTGCTCGGTCAGGACAACACCGTCAACATGGACGCCCGCACCGTGCTGTCGAGCCTGCCGCCCCGCACCCAGGACCCGGCGGGCCGGCTCGCCCTGCACCCGGACGTCGACCTGCTGAGCTGGCTGACCGAGCACCGCTCCACCCACGAGTGGACCATCGAGACGGTGCCGATGCTGGGTCTCCCCGACTGGCGGCGGACCGACCGGGAGATCACCCGCGAGGACCGGCGCTACTTCGATGTCGTCGCGGTCGCCGTCAAGGCCGGCAACCGCGAGGTGACGAGCTGGACCCAGCCCCTGATCGAGCCGCACGGCGAAGGGCTCACGGGGTTCTTCGTGCACGACTTCGACGGTGTGCCCCATGTCCTCGCGCATGCCCGGATGGAGGGTGGGCTGCCCGGTGTCGTGGAGATCGCACCGACCGTGCAGTGCGTGCCGGAGAACTACTCGGACGATGTGCTGCCGCGCTACACCGACCGCATGCGGTCGGCACCGTCGACCCGCATCCGGTACTCGGCCGTGCATTCGGAGGAGGGCGGCCGGTTCCTGAACGCCACGAGCCGCTATGTCCTGGTGGAGGCCGAACACGCGTTGGCCACCGAGCAGCCGCCGCCGGACTACGCCTGGCTCAGCGTCGGCCAGCTGGAACGGATGACCGGCGCCGGACTGACCGTCAACGTGCAGGCACGCACGCTGCTGACGTGCCTGCGGTCCCTCCCGGACGCACCGTGACGGATGCCGGCTCACGGCATGCCGCGGCGGGCGCAGACCCCCTGCCTACCGCGACGAACGCGGACCCCCGGCATTCCGCGACGGACGCGCACACCATCGACGCCTCGCTGCGGAGGGACGCCCCGCCTCGGGGAAACGCCTGGTCGCGGAGAGACACCCCGCCGCAGACGGGCGCCCCGCTGCGGATAGGGGTGCTCGGCGCGGCCTCGATCGCCCGGCGCAGGATGCTCCCGGCGTTCGCCGCCGCGGCCGGGACCCGGATCACCGCGATCGCCACCCGTGAGCCGGGCCGCGCCGACGACCTGGCCGCCGCCCACGATTGCGCCGCCGTCACCGGGTACGAGGCTCTGCTCGCCCGCGGCGACGTCGACGCCGTGTACATTCCGGTGCCCTCCGCACTGCACGCGCACTGGACCCATGAGGCACTGTCGGCCGGCAAGCACGTCCTGGTCGAGAAGCCGCTGACCGGCGACCCGGCGGAGGCGAAGCGGCTCACCGGGCTCGCCGCCTCCCGCTCCCTCGTCCTGATGGAGAACGTGATGTTCGTCCATCACGGGGCCCACGAAGAGGTACGCGAACTGGTGAGGGCCGGCATGATCGGCGAACTGCGCCACTTCCAGGCCACGTTCACCATCCCGGCTCTGCCCGCCGACGACATCCGGCACCAGCCGGAACTGGGCGGCGGCGCTCTCGACGACGTGGGCGTGTACCCCTTGCGCGCCGCCGGCCACTTCCTCGGTACGGGGCTGGAGGTGGCGGGCGCGACGCTGGTCACCGAGGACCGGTACGGGGTCGACATGGGCGGAGCCGTACTGCTGCGCTCCCCCGGTCCGGCACCCGTGACCGCGCATCTCGTCTTCGGTATGCACCACGCCTACGACTCGTCGTACGAGCTGTGGGGCACCCGCGGCAGCATCCGGGTCGAGCGGGCGTTCACTCCGCCCGCCGACCATGTCCCGGTGGTGCGGGTGCGCACGGAGCGGGAACAGTTGCTGCGCCTGGCGCCACAGGACCAGGTCGCCGCCACGGTACGAGCGTTCGCGGCGGCGGCGACGGGCGGCGGCGACACCGGGGACGGAGCTGCCCGGGAGGGCGCCGTGTGGGCGGTCGAGCTGGCCCGGCTGCTGGCGGACGTCCGGGAGCGGGCCGCATCGAGCGGCTGATGGGGACGTGGCACGGCAGGGCGACTGATACGAAAGCGGCACCGGGACCGCCCTCACCGGGACGCGACACGGCGGGGCGCCGGACGGCATTCGTCCGGCGCCCCGCCTTCCGTTCACGGACAGTCGCCGTCACAGCCGCAGGTGCCGCCGTATGACGTCGAGGACCTGGCCGGCCTGGTCGTTGAGGTAGAAGTGGCCGCCGGGAAAGACATGCGCGTCACTGGGACCGTCGGTGTGGGCGGCCCAGGCACGGGCCTCCGCCACCGTGGTCGTACTGTCGTCGTCGCCCGTGAGCACCGTGAGGGGACAGCCCAGCCGGTCGTCGGGGCGCGGCTCGTACGTCTCGACCGCCTTGTAGTCGCCGCGGATGGCGGGCAGGACCATGCTCCGCAGCTCCTCGTTCTCGAAGACCTGGTCGTCGGTGCCGCTCAGCCCGCGTACGGCGTGGATCAGTTCCGCGTCACCGGCCCGGTGCAGGTTCTCGCTGGGCCGCACCGCGGAGGGCGCGCGCCGCCCGGACACGAACAGCCGCACCGGGGCGCGGCCCGCCTTCTCCAGCCGCATCGCCACCTCGTAGCCGACGAGCGCGCCCATGCTGTGCCCGAACACGGCCAGCGGGCGTTCGTCTCCGTCCGTCACCGCCTCGGTGATCCTGTCGGCCAGTTCCCGGATGCTGCCGAGCGGAGGTTCCGCGCGGCGGTCCTGCCGGCCGGGGTACTGCGCCGCAAGGACGTCGGCCGCCGTCCCGAGTGCGCGGGCCACCGGAAGGTAGTAGCTGGCGGCGCCGCCCGCGTGCGGCAGGCAGAGCAGCCGGACGGCGGCGTCGGGCGCCGGCTGGTAGCGGCGTATCCATACGCCGGTGTCGACCGCGGAGGTCATGGTGTTCTCACTTCCTGTTCGGGATGTGGACCGTCGTACCCGCCCGGTCGGCGGGTGACCGTCCCCGGGGCGTCGTGCCGCCCCGGGGACGGATCCGGATCGACGGCCGTTCAGCCGGCGGGGAGTTCGGACACGAGCTCCCCGCCGAGATATCCGGCCAGTTCGGCCGGACTGTAGTGGTCATAGATCAGTTCTGCGGGCAGTTGGAGTCCGGTGATGGCGGCGAGGCGGTGACTGAACTCGACCGCGGTCAGGGACGCGAAGCCGAGATCCATGAAGTCTCCCTCAGCGCTGACCACTTCGGTGGACGAATGTCCGAGGACGACGGCAGCCTGTCCGCGCACCAGCTCGAGCAGCGTCTCGGTGCGCTGCCGCGCGTCCTGCGACGCGAGCACCCGGCGCAGTGAATCAGGGCCGTCCACTCCGGCGAGGGGCCCGTTCGCCTCTCCGCCGGCCGTCTCAGCCGCCGCCAGCGCCGCACGGGCCTGCGGGATCCGCAGGAGCAAGCGGTGGCTCCGCGCTTCGGGCCGTACCGCGATGTGCCGTCCCCAGTCGGTGGTGGAGACGGCGAACAGTCCGTCGGTACGGTCGGCGGCCCGGCCCAGGATCGTGGGGACCAGGGCGTCGGGCCGGTCGACGGCCACCAGCCGCAGGGCGGCGCCGGCCGCCGCTCGCTGCCGGGCCATGCTCTCGAACCATGCGGCCAGGACAGGGCCGGCCGCCCGAACAGTGCCTTCGCCGGCAGCAGCACCGGTTCCGCCCGCCTCGCCGATGCGGCTGCTCTCCCTGCTGCCCCCGGCTTCACCGCAGTCTCCGAGAAGGCTGGTGAACGGCATGACGAGGAAGACAGTGACCGGGTCGGGCCCGTCTGCGAGCGCCACGAGCGTGCTGACCACGGACTGTTCGGCGCCCAGCACCTCGTCCAGGGCCTTGGCCGAGGTCGGTTCCAGGAGCCCTTCGGACTTCTCGGCCCGCGGCATGTGGATGACAGAGGTGAGGGAGACACCGGTCGGGAGCGGGGCGATGTCGGCCAGGTCAGCGGTCGTACGGACGTGCACGACCCCTGCGCCGAACAGCCGGTCTGCGACCTGCTCGCGCCACTCCTTGTCCCCGCCGCTGACCAGAACCCCGCCGCGCAGGGCCGCGGGAAGCGCGTCGCCGGAACGGGCGGTCTCAGCGGATGCCGTAGGGGCTTCGGCCGGCAGGAGGCGGCGGGCGAAGACACCGGACGTGCGGATCGCCAGCTCGGTCTCGGCGCCCTTCGCGGGTTGGACCAGCACTCCCGGAAGCCTCGACAGCGCCCGGCCGCTCCAGCCGGCCTCCAGATCGATCACACCTCCCCAGTTGCCGACCGGCCGGTCGGCGAGTACTCGGCCCAGCCCCCACACCACGGCCTGCTCCGGTGCGGTGATCCCGTCGACGGCGCTGCTCGCGACCGCGCCCGACGTCAGGGACCACAGGGGCGCGGTCGAACCGCACTCCGCCAGGGCGTGGACCAGGGCCAGCGTGCTCTCCGCCGCCCGCCCGGGGTCGGCCTGCGACACACCGGCGGAGGCCAGCGGGAGCAGGGACAGGACTCCGGCTGGGACGAGCGGGTCGGGCCCGGACACGAGCAGCGACCGCAGTTGCGGCAGGAGGCTGTCGTACGTGCTCGGGGCCGGGGAGCTCTCGTCCCCCGTACCGGTGATCAGGATGCGTACGTCCGCTCCGGCGGCGCGAAGGACGCCGCGAAGGCGTGCGACCGCACGGGCACCGTGGTGGTGGTCGTTGTCGTGGTCGCCGTGGTGGTCGTGGTGGTCGCCGCCGTCGATGAGGTCTTCCGGGACCGCGAGGAGCCAGGTGCCCTCAAGTCGTTGAGGCGCATCGTCGGCGGGGCCTGCGGCGGTCCATCCGATGCGGTAGTGGGGCGGGGGTGCGGCAGCTCGCCGTCGCCCGAGCCACGAGGCCAGTACCGGCAGCGCCGCGCCGATGGCCGCCTGCTCCTCCGGTACGTCGAGATCCAGGAGCCTCGCCAGCGCCGTCGTGTCCTCGCTGGCGACCGCCTGCCAGAAGCTGCTGCCGGCGTCCTGCGGAGTTCCCGAGCTCTCGCCGGCCTCGGCGCTCTGCTCCGCGGACAGCTCCTCGGGATCCAGCCAGTAGCGTTCGTGTTGGAAGGCGTAGGTGGGCAGGTCGGTGTGGCGGGCTCCGGGCAGCAGTGCCGCCCAGTCGAGCGGGACGCCGGCCGTGTGCAGGCGTCCGACTGCTGTCATGGCAGTGCGTGTCTCATCCCGGTCGCGGCGCAACACCGGAACCGTGAAGGCGTCGGGAATGCTCTGCCCGACCAGGCCGGACAGGACCGCATCCGGACCCACCTCGACAAACACCCGGGCACCCTCGGCATGGAGTGCCGACACGGCGTCGGCGAAACGTACGGCGTCACGGACGTGGCGAACCCAGTAGTCGGCCGTCGCAATCTCCGCACCGACCAAAGCACCGGTCACCGACGACACGAACGGCAGCCGCGGTGCCGTGAACGAGAGGCCCTCCACGACCTTTTGGAACTCCGCCAGCATCGGCTCCATCAGCACGGAGTGGAACGCGTGACTCACATTCAACCGCT
>NZ_JBIDAD010000004.1:628573-763380 GCF_043202315.1 Streptomyces sp. NPDC048211 | reverse complement strand
TATGGTCTGGGCTCCCCCCCCCTCTAAAAAAACCCCCGCCCTTTTGGGGGGGGGCTAATAAAACCCGCCCTCCCCGGCCCCGTGTACGGCGTCCCCCCCCCCGCCCGCGTCCGCCGTGCGCGGACCGCCGTAATCCGGCCACCGCGGCACGTGTTGACGGCAGATGACGACGCCGTGCCGGGCCGCTTCCTCCATGGATCCAATGCGGACACACCGGCCATGAGCACGCCCCGGTAGATGACGTTCGTGTCTCAAACTTCGCGGCGGGCAGAAGATTTTCTTCCCGTTGCACCGGTTCGCACCCTGAATGATTGGGCCGGATCGATTCTCCCTTACATATGACATGCCCACGTAATCTCCCCGGCGGCGGGTGAGGAAATCCCTCCCCCACACATCCGCGAGGAGTCCCTGTGCGCACTCTTGCTCGTATATCACCGCGTATGCGTCACCGTGCGATCGGCACCGCCGTCCTGGCCGGAACCCTGGCCCTGGCACCCCTCTCCGTCTCCTCCGGCGCCACCGCCGTTTCCGGCAAGGCCGCCGCGTCGGCCGAAGCCTGCGCCGACGCCCCGGCCGCCGCCCGCCAGTCCCGCCCCACGGGCCCGCAGCACGCCGCTGATCCCAACGAGCTCACCACCGCCCAGGCCGCGGCCATCGACAAGCAGCTGAAGAAGAGAGTCGCCGAGCGCCGGGTCACCGGCTCCGCGCTCGCCGCCGGCGCGACCGTCCCCGTGTACTTCCACGTCATCCACTCCGGCACCACGGGCAAGCTCACCGCAGGTGACATCAGCAGCCAGATGAGCGTGCTGAACGCGGCGTACAGCGGCCAGGGCACCGGCAACACCCCCACCGGCTTCCAGTTCTCCCTGGCGGGCACCGACTACACGGACAACGCCTCCTGGTACAACCTCTCCTCGGGCTCGTCGGCCGAGAAGGCCATGAAGACCGCTCTGCGCAAGGGCGGCAAGAACGCGCTCAACGTCTACACCGCCAACCTCGGCGGCGGGCTGCTCGGCTGGGCGACGTTCCCGAGCTCCTACAGCTCCAGCCCGTCCATGGACGGCGTGGTGATCCTGGACGCCTCACTGCCGGGAGGCTCCGCCACCAACTACGACCAGGGCGACACCGCGACGCACGAGGTCGGCCACTGGATGGGGCTCTACCACACGTTCCAGGGCGGCTGCAGCGGCAACGGCGACTACGTCTCCGACACCCCCGCGGAGAAGAGCGCCGCCTTCGAGTGCCCGACCGGGCGCGACACCTGCACCAACAAGACGGGCGTCGACCCGATCCACAACTTCATGGACTACACGTACGACTCCTGCATGTACCAGTTCACCGCGGGCCAGGTGCAGCGGATGAGCGACAGCTGGACCGCGTACCGCGGCTGATCCGTTCCCTCATGCCCGAGGGGCCCCGCGCCGTTCCGTGGCGCGGGGCCCCTCGTGTGCTCACAGCGTGGCGAGGAAGCCGATCGCGACCTTCCAGGCCAGCTCGGCCGACGCCTGGTCGAAGTCCGGCAGTTCCGCGTCGGTGAACACGTGCCCCGCGCCGGGGTACCGGTAGACCTCGACATCGGCGCCGGTCCGCTGCATCTGCAGATACCAGGAGTTCAGCCAGTCGTGCGTCTCGAACGGGTCCGGGTCGGCGACGTGCAGCTGTACGGGCAGGTCGTCCACCGACGCGTTCTCGGCGATGTCCGACGTGCCGTGGAAGAGCAGCAGCCCGCGCGCCTTCGCGTCCCCGAGTGCCAGCGTCTGGGCGACGGACGCGCCGAGCGAGAAGCCCACGTAGACCAGCCCGCGGTCGGAGTAGGGCGCGGCGGCGAGCACGGCCCGCTTGAGCAGCTCCTCCTTGCCCGTCTCCTCCTTGAAGGCCAGTCCTTCCTCGACGGATTCGAAGGTGTGTCCCCCGAAGAGATCGGGCACGTGCACCTCATGCCCGGCGGCGCGCAGCCGGTCGGCGGCCGCGTGCACCGCCGGGCGCAGGCCGTACGTCGAGTGGAAAAGCATGATGTTCATGAGGTCCATGGTGCCAGTTACGGTCGAGAGCCTGGAGAGCGACGGTATGGAGAGCGACAGCATGGAGAACGTACTGCGACCGCTGATCGTCCTGGGCGGTACGGCCCTGATCACGCTGGTGGCGGGCTGGCTCCTCGACCTGCTGCTCAGACGCGCCGACGGCCGGCACCACGAGACACCGCTGTGGGGTCTGCTGCGGCGCTGCCGGATCCCGTTCCAGCTGACGCTGGGCGCGGCGCTGCTGCGGGCCACGTACCCTCACACCCGGCTCGACGTGGTCCGGGACCACCGGACGGGTATCGGGCAGGTGCTGACGCTGGTGCTGATCGGCGCGTCGGCCTGGCTGGTGGTGCGGATCGCCGTCGCGATCGTGGACTCGGTGTACGCGCGCTACGCGGCGAACACCCGCGATCCGGCGCGGGTGCGGCGGGTCCGGACTCAGGTGACGCTGATCCAGCGGGTGGTCATCGCGATCGTGACGACCGTGGCCGTCGCCGCGATGCTGCTGACGTTCCCCGCCATGCAGACGGTCGGCACCTCGATGCTGGCCTCGGCCGGTGTCCTCGGCATCGTCGCGGGTGTCGCCGCCCAGTCCACACTCGGCAATCTCTTCGCGGGACTGCAGATCGCCTTCGGCGACATGGTGCGGATCGGCGACACGGTGGTCGTGGACGGCGAGTGGGGCACGATCGAGGAGATCACCCTGACCTTCCTCGCGGTCCGGACCTGGGACGAGCGGCGGATCACGATGCCGGTCTCCTACTTCACCAGCAAGCCCTTCGAGAACTGGTCGCGCGGCGGGGTCCAGATGACCGGTTCGGTCTTCTTCCATCTCGACCACGCGGCGCCGGTCTCCGCGATGCGCGAGCAGCTGCGGGACATCCTGGGCGAGTGCGCCGCATGGGACGGCCGGGACTGGTCGCTGGCGGTCACCGACACCACCCCCTCCACCATCCAGGTGCGGGCGGTGGTCACCGCGAAGGACGCGGACGACATCTGGACGGTGCGCTGTGCGGTCCGGGAGCAGCTGATCGGCTGGCTGCGCGACCACCATCCGTACGCGCTGCCGCGGATCGCCACGGCCCCCGCGGCTCTGCCGCCCGGTGACGTGTGGCCGACGGTGAACGGCGCCGGTCCGGACGAGAAGCCGGCGGGCTGGGGCAGGGCGCCGCGCACGGGGCGTGGCTGACGGTTCCCCGTGGGGGTCAGCGCAGGCTGCGTACGTCCAGCTGCCGCAGGACCCGGTCGACCACCTCGGGATCCGCACCGGCCTCGCTGCGCGCGGCGAGCACCGCGTGGCGGGCGGCCGACATCATCTCGCGCTGGACGCGGCTGACCGCCTTGAACCGCTCGGCGCGCTGGGCGTACGCCTCGCGCCGCTCGTCGTCGACCATGTCGGGGCTGATGCGCGCGCCCACGTCGTAGGCCAGCCGCTGGAGGCGTTCCACGAGGTCCTCGGGGAACTCCTCGACCTCCTGGATCTCCTTGAGCCGCTGCCTGGCCGCCTTGGCGGCGCGGATCGCGAGGTCCTTCTCCAGCGCCTCCTCTGCGTCGGTGTCCGCCTTGACGCGCAGTTTGCGCACCAGCCAGGGGAGCGTGAGGCCCTGGAAGACCAGGGTGACCATGATCACGGCGAAGGCGATGAAGACGATCTCGTCGCGGCCGGGGAACGGCTTCCCGTCGTCCGTCTCCAGCGGGATCGCGAGCGCGAGGGCCACCGAGGCCACGCCGCGCATCCCGGCCCACCACATGATCACGGTCTCCCGCCAGCCGGTGGGGATGTCCTCGCTGACGTCGCGGCGGGTGTGCAGCCGTTTGGCCAGCCAGGTCGCCGGGAGCAGATAGAGCAGCCGGACGCCGACGACGACGGCGACGATGGCCAGGGCCCAGCCCGCCATCTCCAGCCGGTGGCCGTCGGCCGTCCCGAAGACGTTGTGCAGCTCCAGGCCGATCAGTCCGAAGGCGACACCGGTGACGAGGGTGTCGACGATCTCCCAGAAGGTGCGGCCGGTGAGCCGGCCGAGGACGTCGTCGGCGTCGGCGGTGTGCTCGGCGAGGAAGAGCGCGGTGGTCAGGACGGCGAGCACGCCGGAGCCCATCAGCTCCTCGGCGAGGACGTAACTGACGAACGGCACCAGCAGCGACAGTCCGACCTGGAGGGTGGCATCGCCGAGCAGGCCCATGAGTTTGATGGTGAGCCAGCCGAGCGCGACGCCGACCGCCACGGCGACGACGGCGGACAGGAACAGCAGTCCGAACGCCTCGGGCAGCGAGAACGTACCGCTCACCGCCGCGGCGATGGCCACGTGGTAGAGCACGATCGCGGTGACGTCGTTGAACAGGCCCTCGCCCTCCAGGATGGAGACGAGCCGGCGGGGCAGTCCGACCGATCCCGCGACGGCGGTGGCCGCGACCGGGTCGGGCGGTGCCACGAGGGCGCCGAGCGCGACGGCGGCGGCAAGGGGCAGACCGGGAACGATCGCGTTGGCCACCGTGGCCACGGCAGCCGTCGTCAGGAAGACCAGCGCCACGGCCAGCAGGAAGATCGGCCGCTTGTTGGCGGCGAACTGCCGCCAGGAGGTGCGCTGCACGGAGGCGTAGAGCAGCGGAGGCAGCAGCGCGGGAAGAATGATCTCCGGCGGGATGTCGACGTTCGGCACGAAGCTGAGGAAGGCCATCACGACACCCGCGAGTGTCATCAGAACCGGTGCGGGGAGGCCGAGCCGCTCGCCGAGCGGCACGGTGACCACGGCTCCCAGCAGCAGCAGGAGCAGCAGTGTCACTTGGTCCACGAGGTGCCTTCCGGAGCTCTCCGGCCGGGCCCGGTCTCGGCACGGCCAAGGCCCTCAGCCTGCCATGCACCCCCGGTACTCCGGGGCCAGGGGGTGCGCCGGGGGTGTCAGACCGTCCGGCGCATCGCCCGGTGCGGAATGCCCGCGTCCGGGAACTCGGGGCCGTAGGCCACGTACCCGAGCCGTTCGTAGAAGCCGAGCGCATGCGTCTGGGCGTGCAGGTCGACGGCGGCCAGGCCGAGCTCGCGGGCGGCGGCCTCGATGGCGCGCACCAGTGCCGCGCCGACCCCGAGGCCGCGTGCCTCACCGGTCACCGCGAGCCGGCCGAGCGATCCGACCGTGAGGTCCCCGCCGGTCTTCGCCTCCGTGCCGGGGCCGTGCAGCAGCCGTCCGGTGCCGAGCGGCGTGCCGTCCGAGGCGACGGCGATGACGTGCACCGCGTCCGCGTCGTAGGCGTCGTACTCGATCTCCTCGGGCACGTTCTGCTCGCCGACGAAGACGTCCTTGCGGATCTGGAAGCACGCGGCGCGGTCCTGCTCGCCGGTGACCGTGCGGGTGGTGAAGGAGGTCATTCGCTCTCTGCCGCGATCCTGTCGAGGGCCTGCTGGAGGTCGTCCGGGTAGGTGCTGGAGAACTCCACCCAGCTGCCGTCCGCGGGGTGCTCGAAGCCGAGCCGCACCGCGTGCAGCCACTGCCGGGTCAGCCCCAGCCGCTTGGCCATGGTCGGGTCGGCACCGTAGGTCAGGTCGCCGACGCAGGGGTGGCGGTGGGCGGACATGTGCACCCGGATCTGGTGCGTACGGCCCGTCTCCAGCTTGATGTCCAGGAGGCTGGCGGCGCGGTACGCCTCGATCAGGTCGTAGTGCGTCACCGACGGCTTGCCCTCGGCGACGACGGCCCACTTGTAGTCGTGGGTGGGGTGGCGGCCGATGGGGGCGTCGATGGTGCCGCTCATCGGGTCCGGGTGGCCCTGGACCAGCGCGTGGTACTTCTTCTCGACGACCCGGTCGCGGAACTGGGCCTTCAGCAGGGTGTAGGCGCGCTCGGACTTGGCGACGACCATCAGCCCGGAAGTGCCGACGTCGAGCCGGTGGACGATGCCCTGACGCTCGGCGGCGCCGGAGGTCGAGATCCGGTATCCGGCTGCGGCGAGACCGCCGATGACGGTGGTGCCGGTCCAGCCGGGGCTCGGGTGCGCGGCTACGCCCACCGGCTTCATGATCACGACGATGTCGTCGTCGTCGTGGACGATCTCCATGCCCTCGACGGGCTCGGCGACGATCTGCACCGGAGCGGCCGCCTGCGGCATCTCCACTTCCAGCCAGGCACCGCCCCGCACCCGTTCGGACTTCCCGACCACCGAACCGTCCACCTGTACCTTCCCGGCGGCGGCCAGCTCTGCGGCCTTGGTGCGGGAGAAGCCGAACATGCGGGAAATGGCGGCGTCGACCCGCTCGCCTTCCAGGCCATCGGGTACGGGCAGGGTGCGGACCTCGGGTTGCGTACTCACCTGTCGAGTATGCCTTGCATGGCCTAGTCCTTGTGCACGGTGCCGTCGGGGTCCAGGCCCTTGAAGGAGAGAAGCACGATCAGGATGCCTCCGCAGACGATCGCGGAGTCCGCCAGATTGAAGACGGCGAAGTGGGCGGGCGCGATGAAGTCCACCACGGCCCCCTCGAAGACGCCGGGCGCGCGGAAGATGCGGTCGGTGAGGTTGCCGAGCGCCCCGCCGAGCAGGAGGCCGAGCGCGATGGCCCACGGCAGGCTGTAGAGCTTGCGCGCGAGCCGCGCGATCACCACGATGACGGTCGCGGCGATGATGGTGAAGATGATCGTGAAGGCCTCACCGAGACCGAACGCGGCGCCCGCGTTGCGGATCGCGTCGAGCCTGAGCCAGTCGCCGAAGATCTCGATCGGCTCCTGGTGCTCCAGCTTCGCCACCACGAGCATCTTGCTGCCCAGGTCGAGCAGGTAGGCGAGGACGGCGACGCAGAAGAGCAGGACGATGCGGCGCCGGCGGGTGGCGGGCGAGCGGTCGACCGTGGTCGACCCGTCCTCGGCCGCCGGACCGGCGTCCTGCCCGTCCGGCTCGACGGCGTCCGGGGACCCGCTCGCGCCGGCCTGCTCCGGCTCGGCTCCTTCGTGTCCCTCAGCCTCGGGGATGTCCGGCGTACCGATGATGCGCTCCGCCTCTGCCACGTGAGTCCCTCAACCTAGTTCCGACGGAGAGGCTGTCGGGTGATCTGCGGCCGGAAGGCGGACCCGGTCCGGTGCACACGGCTCCGGAGCGCCGAAACGGCCCCGTAGCGGAGCTACCAGGCCATTTCGGCGACGCGGGAGACGTGCGTGCCGGGCTCGGCCGCCCGATCGCAGATCACCCGACAGCCTCTGGGGACGAGGGTACGACACACCGGTGGGGATCAGCCGCGTCGCTCCTGCTTCTGTTTGTCCTCGACGCAGAGGGTGGCCCGGGGGAACGCCTGCATCCGCGCCTTGCCGATCGGATTGCCGCAGATCTCGCAGAGCCCGTACGTGCCCGCGTCGAGCCGGGCCAGTGCCCGCTCGGTCTGCTCCAGCATCTCCTGGGCGTTGGCGGCGAGCGACATCTCGTGCTCGCGGGTGATGTTCTTCGTGCCGGTGTCCGCCTCGTCGTCACCCGCCCCGTCTCCGGAGTCCCGCATCAGCCCGGCCAGGGCCAGGCCCGAGGCCTCCAGCTCGTTGCGCAGCCGGGTGATCTCGCCGGTCAGCTCGGTGCGGGCGGCCGAGACCTCCTCCGGCGTCCAGGGGTCTTCTCCCGGCCGTACGGCCAGCTCGCCCGGGGCCGTCGCCGCAGCCCGCGCCGGGGGCACGGGTGCCGCGCTCCGGCCGGCCGTCCGGGTCCTGGCCGCGCTCTTCTTGGCTACCACCGTGTGGACTCCCGTCTGCTCGGCGGCCTCGGCCGCCCCCGTGGCCGCGTCTGCGGCCTTCTTCGAAGCCTTCTCGGCCGTGGTCTTCCCGGCCGCGCTCTTCTTCGCCACGGTCTTCTTCGCCGCGGCTTTCTTCGTCGTCTTCTTGGCCGTCGTCTTCTTGGCCGCCTTTTTGACGGCCTTCTTGGCGGCCTTCTTCGTGCTCGTACCGGCCGCCCGCTCCGGCTCCGGACCGGTCTGGGTCGCGCCGCGCGGATGCGCGTCCCGAGCGCTCTCCCGGCCTGTCTCTCCTGTCGTCTCCCCGGCTGCCGCGCCCGTGGATCTCGCTGACGCCGTCTTCTCTGCGGCGGTCTTCTTCGCCACCATGGCCGCGGCCCCTTCACGCATTGTGATCTTGCTCGCGAGTCGTGCTGGGACGATAAGTCGACCCCAGGCCCGCGGCAACGGGGCACGCCGCCGTATCGTCCCTCCCCGAGTCCGGATCGGCGCCCGCCTGAAACCGTTGTGCCCAGCTCCCCGCCCGGTAATCCGCCTTCCGGCCGCCCACCGGAGGGGCTCCCGGACCCGTTGCGCACGTCTGGCCATTCGGGTCACGCCGGGGCTGACGGAAAACCGGTCGGCCGCCGCACCCGGGGGCCCGTACACTGGCCTCAGCGAGAGGCATGGATGGGACGAGTAGCGCCGTACGCAGCCCAGAGCGACCCGGGGACGGTGGAAGCCCGGGGGCGAGCGCGCCGCGAAGATCACCCCGGAGCCGCCGGAAGAAAGCTCGGAACAGTGGGCCCCGCCCACGGATCCAGGGCCAGTAGAACCGGCATCGCACCCCAATGAGGGGGCCGCGGGCGTACGCCCGGGGCCAAGGAGGGTGGTACCGCGGGATCCGGGCACCGGTTCTCGTCCCTCCGACGGAAGTGGAAAACGTCCGCCGGAGGAAGCCGCACATGACATCCCCGCAGTACCGCCAGGTACCCGCCCAGGTCGACCTGCCCGCGCTGGAGCACGCCGTGCTCGACTTCTGGCGCGAGAACAAGGTCTTCAGCCAGAGCCTCGAACAGTCCGAGGGCCGCCCCGAGTGGGTCTTCTACGAGGGCCCGCCGACCGCCAACGGCATGCCCGGCGCCCACCACATCGAGGCCCGCGTCTTCAAGGACGTCTTCCCGCGCTTCCGCACCATGCAGGGCTACCACGTCGGCCGTAAGGCCGGCTGGGACTGTCACGGGCTGCCGGTCGAGCTCGCGGTCGAGAAGGAGCTGGGCTTCAACGGCAAGAAGGACATCGAGGCGTTCGGCATCGCCGAGTTCAACGCCAAGTGCCGCGAGTCCGTCACCCGGCACACCGACGCGTTCACCGAGCTCACGACCCGGATGGGCTACTGGGTCGACCTCGACGACGCGTACCGCACGATGGACCCCGAGTACGTCGAGTCCGTGTGGTGGTCGCTGAAGGAGATCTTCAACAAGGGCCTGCTCACCCAGGACCACCGCGTCGCCCCGTGGTGCCCCCGCTGCGGCACCGGCCTCTCCGACCACGAGCTGGCCCAGGGCTACGAGACGGTCGTGGACCCCTCGGTCTTCGTCCGCTTCCCCCTGACGTCCGGCCCGCTGGCCGGCGACGCGGCCCTCCTGGTCTGGACGACGACCCCCTGGACCCTGGTCTCCAACACGGCCGTCGCCGCGCACCCCGAGGTCGAGTACGTCGTCGCGGCCAACGGCGAGGAGAAGCTGGTCGTCGCCCGGCCGCTCGTCGAGAAGGCGCTGGGCGAGGGCTGGGAGCTCACCGGTCAGTCCTTCACCGGGCGCGAGATGGAGCGCTGGACGTACGAGCGTCCGTTCGCCCTGGTGGACTTCCCCGCGCCCGCGCACTACGTCGTGAACGCCGAGTACGTGACGACCGAGGACGGTACGGGTCTGGTCCACCAGTCCCCCGCCTTCGGCGCCGACGACCTCCTGGTCTGCAAGGCGTACGGCCTCCCGGTGGTCAACCCGGTCCGCCCCGACGGCACCTTCGAACAGGACGTGCCACTGGTCGGCGGCGTCTTCTTCAAGAAGGCCGACGAGACGCTCACCGAGGACCTGGCCGCCCGCGGGCTGCTCTTCCGCCACGTCCCGTACGAGCACAGCTACCCGCACTGCTGGCGCTGCCACACCGCGCTGCTCTACTACGCACAGCCGTCCTGGTACATCCGCACGACCGCGGTCAAGGACCGGCTCCTCGAAGAGAACGAGAAGACCAACTGGTTCCCCGAGTCGGTCAAGAACGGCCGCTTCGGCGACTGGCTGAACAACAACGTCGACTGGGCCCTGTCCCGCAACCGCTACTGGGGCACGCCGCTGCCGATCTGGCGCTGCGAGGACGACCACCTCACGTGCGTCGGCTCGCGCGCCGAGCTGACCGAGCTCACCGGCACCGACCTGTCCGGCCTGGACCCGCACCGGCCGTTCATCGACGAGATCACGTTCACCTGCACGCACGAGAACTGCCAACTGGAGGCGTACCGCGTCCCGGAGGTCATCGACGCCTGGTACGACTCGGGTTCGATGCCGTTCGCGCAGTGGGGCTACCCGTACAAGAACAAGGAGATCTTCGAGAGCCGCTACCCGGCGCAGTTCATCTCGGAGGCCATCGACCAGACGCGCGGGTGGTTCTACACGCTGATGGCGATCGGCACGCTCGTCTTCGACAAGTCGTCGTACGAGAACGTGGTCTGCCTGGGCCACATCCTCGCCGAGGACGGCCGGAAGATGTCCAAGCACCTGGGCAACATCCTCCAGCCGATCCCGCTCATGGACCAGCACGGCGCCGACGCCGTCCGCTGGTTCATGGCCGCAGGCGGCTCCCCCTGGGCGGCGCGGCGGGTCGGTCACGGCACGATCCAGGAGGTCGTCCGCAAGACGCTCCTCACGTACTGGAACACGGTCGCCTTCCAGGCGCTGTACGCCCGGACGTCCGACTGGGCGCCCTCGGCCGCCGACCCGGCACCGGCCGACCGCACGGTCCTGGACCGCTGGCTCCTCAGCGAGCTGAACGCCCTGGTTGACCAGGTCACCCAGGCGCTGGAGGGGTACGACACCCAGCGCGCCGGCAAGCTGCTGTCGGCGTTCGTCGACGACCTGTCCAACTGGTACGTACGCCGCTCCCGCCGACGCTTCTGGCAGGGCGACAAGGCTGCTCTGCGCACCCTCCACGACGTCGTCGAGACGGTCACCCGGCTGATGGCCCCGCTGACCCCGTTCATCACCGAGCGGGTCTGGCAGGACCTCGTCGCGCCGGTCACCCCGGACGCCCCCGCCTCGGTGCACCTCTCCACCTGGCCGAAGGCGGACCTGTCGGCGATCGACCCGGGCCTGTCCACCCAGATGGCCCTGGTACGCCGCCTGGTCGAGCTGGGACGCGCCACGCGTGCCGAGTCGGGCGTCAAGACCCGCCAGCCGCTGTCCCGCGCCCTGGTCGCGGCCTCGGGCTTCGAGACCCTCTCCCCGGAGCTGCACGCCCAGATCACGGAGGAGCTGAACGTCTCCTCCCTGGCCTCCCTGTCCGAGGTCGGCGGCTCGCTGGTCGACACGACGGCGAAGGCGAACTTCCGGGCCCTGGGCAAGCGGTTCGGCAAGGGCGTCCAGGCGGTGGCGAAGGCCGTCGCGAACGCGGACGCGGCGGCGCTCTCGCTGGCCCTGCGCGAGGGCACGGCGTCGGTCGAGGTCGACGGGGAGCAGATCACCCTGGCCCCCGACGAGGTCATCATCACGGAGACCCCGCGCGAGGGCTGGTCGGTCGCCTCGGACTCGGGCGCCACGGTCGCCCTGGACCTGGAGATCACCCCGGAGCTGCGGCGTGCGGGCCTGGCCCGTGACGCGATCCGGCTGATCCAGGAGGCGCGCAAGAACAGCGGCCTGGACGTGGCGGACCGCATCGCCGTCCGCTGGAAGTCCACGTCGCCCGCGACGGCCGAGGCCCTGACCGAGCACACGCCGCTCATCGCGGACGAGGTCCTGGCCCTGGACTACGCCGAGGGCGAGGCGGACGCGACGTACGGCGAGCCCTTCGAGGACGAGGGCCTGTCGCTGACCTTCCGCCTCCGCAAGACGGAGCGGTAGCCGGCACCGCACGAGGGCCCGGCCGGACACGTTCCGGCCGGGCCCTTCCCGTATCCGGCGACATGAAGCCCCGGCCTCCCCCGGTCCCGTCCGGGGCCGCCCCCGGCCTCCAGTCTCGCCGGCGCATGAAGCGCGGGGTCCGGGGCGGAGCCCGGTCACGGGAAGGGAGCAGAGGACAAGCCCTGCACAGCGGCTCCGCGGCCCCGATCGCACCCGAGCACGACAAAGGGCCGGGCCCCGGGGAAACCCCGGGGCCCGGCCCTCAGCCTGCCGACGGCTACGCGCTCAGCGAGCGCGACCCGCTCAGTTGTCGTCCTCGTCGATCAGGAACCCGCGCATCGGCGAAGGAGCCTGCTGCATCGGCTGCGGCGCCTGCGGCCGCACCGGTGCCATCGGCTGCGTCATCGCCGGCGACATCTGCTGCTGGCCGCCGTACGAGGGGCCACCGCCCATGGACGGGTTGCCGCCCATCTGCTGGTTGCCGTGACCGCCGTGGTTGCCGCCCATGGTGTGACCCATGGCACCCGCACCGGCCGGAGCCAGCGAGGGCGACGGCGGCAGGGAAGCGGCAGCCGGCGTCCGCGGCGGAGCCAGCGAGTCGTCGGCCTGGGTCTCCAGCTGACGCAGCTGGCTCTCCAGGTAGGACTTCAGACGGGTCCGGTACTCGCGCTCGAAGCCACGCAGGTCCTCGACCTTGCGCTCCAGCGTCGCGCGGGCCGACTCCAGCGAGCCCATCGCCACGCGGTGCTTCTCCTGCGCGTCCCGCTCCAGCGCGTCCGCCTTGGCACGCGCGTCGCGCTCCAGGCCCTCGGCACGGCTGCGCGCCTCGCCGACGATCTTGTTGGCCTCGGAACGGGCCTCCGCGATCGCCTGGTCGGCGGTCTGCTGCGCCAGGGAGAGGACACGGGCGGCGCTGTCGCCACCGGGGCCCTGCTGCTGCATCTGCGGCGGCTGCTGCTGCATCTGCTGCATCTGCTGCTGCGGGTTGTGGCCACCCATGGGGCCACCCATCGGTCCACCCATGGGACCGCCCTGCATCGGGCCGGGGCCGTGGGGGCCCTGCGGACCGGGGCCGTGCGGACCCTGGGGGCCGTGGCCGCTGGGACCGGCCGGCAGCTGAGGAGCACCACCGGGCAGCTGGGGCGGACCCATCTGCGGGGGCTGCTGCTGCTGGACCGGCGGACCAGATATGGCGGCGGGCACCGGTGCACCGGGACGGTCCTGCGGCTCCGGCTTGCGCATACCTTGCTGCTGCTGGTTCTGCGCGGCGGCACGCGTGGCGGCGGCCAGCTTGGCGCGCAGGTCCTCGTTCTCACGGAGCAGGCGGGTCAGCTCGGACTCGACCTCGTCGAGGAAGGCATCGACCTCGTCCTCGTCATAGCCTTCTCGGAGGCGGACCGTCGTGAACTGCTTGTTCCGCACGTCCTCGGGGGTCAGCGGCATCTCTTCTTCACCTCTACGTAGTCGTCGGCAGTCGGCAGGACCGTATCGCTCACAGCCTGGTCACGATGCTGATCAGGATGGAAACGATGATCATCAGAACGAAGAAGGACAGGTCGAGTGCCACGCCCCCGAGACGCAGCGGCGGGATGAACCGCCGCAGGAGCTTCAGCGGTGGATCGGTGACCGTGTAAGTGGCCTCAAGGACGACCACCATCGGCTTGCCCGGCTGCCATGAACGTGCGAACTGGAAGACGTAGTCCATGACCAGCCGGAAAATCAGCACGATGAGGAAACACATCAACGCGATGTAGACAACACTTTGTGCGACGCCCATCCTCGCGCTTCCCTCTCCCCTGGCTCTCGTAGCTCCGGCCTCGCGGCCGGGTCGTTCCCGGTGTCGTGTTCTCAGCTCTGGTTGAAGAATCCGCCCTCTGCGATGCGGGCCTTGTCCTCCGCCGTGACATCGACGTTAGCAGGCGACAACAGGAACACCTTCTGCGTCACTCGTTCAATGCTGCCATGGAGACCGAAGACGAGTCCCGCGGCAAAGTCGACAAGTCGCTTCGCGTCCGTATCGTCCATCTCCGTGAGATTCATGATCACCGGAGTGCCCTCACGGAAGTGTTCCCCGATGGTACGGGCCTCGTTGTAGGTCCTGGGGTGCAACGTGGTGATGCGGTACGGCTCCCGCTCGGACACGACCTTGGGCATGATCACCGGTGCGTTCTTCTCCATGTTCGGGCGTTCAGGTGTGATGGATGCCACGGGGGCGATCCGGGCGGGTCGCTCTCGCTCCGCCGGAATCTGAACCGGCTCGCGCTGAGCCGGAGGCTGCACCACTCGTACCGGTTCGTCCCGCTCCCGCTCCACCTGATGCGCGGGCTGATGCCGGCGCCGGTCGCGCTCGGGCTCCGGCTCGGGTTCGAATTCGTCGTCGGGGTCGAACCCCGGACCGTCGTACCCATCGTCCTCCACGAGGCCGAGGTAGACCGCCATCTTGCGCATCGCGCCGGCCATGCTCTGAGTCCTCCGCTCTGTGGTGGATCGGCATCTGTCACCAAGTGCCCGCGATCCACTGTGGCCTGCCCGCCATAGGCGGTAATGACCATATTTTCTGCTGTGGTCCGACTTGCTTGGCGACGTTACCCGAGCCCGGGTCGGACACCGAGTACCGCAGTACCGACGCGCACATGTGTCGCTCCGGCCGCAACCGCGTCCTCGAGGTCCGCACTCATCCCTGCAGAGACCATGTTCGCAGCCGGATGGTTCCCGCGCAGCCGGGATGAGAATTCCATCAGCCGGTCGAACGCGGCACGTTGCCGGCCGGCGAACGGGCCGGCCAGCGGCGCGACGGTCATCAGACCTTCCAGCCGCAGCCCGGGCGCGGACGCGACCGCGTCGGCCAACTCCTCGATCCCGTCGGGTGCGACGCCGCCGCGCTCACCGCGCTCACCGCTCTCCGCGTCGAGCGCGACCTGGAGCAGGCACCCGAGTTCGCGTCCGCCGCGGACGGCCGCGGCCGAGAGGGCGGTCACCAGCTTCGTACGGTCCACCGACTGCACGACATCGGCATAACTTGCCACGGAACGGACCTTGTTCGTCTGCAATTGACCGACAAAATGCCACGCGAGGGACAGATCCGCACATTCGGTGGCTTTCGGAGCCGCATCCTGGTCACGATTCTCTGCGACATGACGCACACCGAGTTCATGCAGGATCCGCACATCGCTCGCGGGGTAGGTCTTGGTGACCACGATGAGGGTCACCTCTTCCCTTTTGCGACCGGCGGCGGCGCAGGCGGAAGCAATGCGTTCCTCCACCTGTGCCAGGTTTGCGGTGAGTTGTGTCTTACGATCCGTCATGCCCTATCAGTCCAACCAGACATATCCGGCGAGCCGCCCGGTGGTGCGGTCGCGTCGGTACGAGAAGTGATCGCCCGATTCGAGGGTGCAGACGGGCGACATCTGCCGGTCGGTGACCCCGAGGCCGGCCAGCTGCGCGTGAACTCCGGCGGTGACGTCCACCGCCGGGGTGCCCCAGCTGGTCTCGGACCACGAGGCGGGTACGACCGCCGCGACCTCGTCGCGCATTCCGGCCGGCACCTCGTAGCACCGGCCGCAGACGGCCGGGCCGGTGCGGGCGGTGATCCGGGAGGGATCCGCGCCGAGTTCGACCATCGCGCCGACGGCGGCGGGGACGACTCCGGCGACCAGTCCGGGACGGCCCGCGTGTGCTGCTGCGACGATCCCGGCGACCGGGTCGGCGAGCAGTACGGGGGTGCAGTCCGCGGTGAGGACGGCGAGCGGGAGTCCGCGGCGCACGGTCACCAGCGCGTCCACGGCGGGAATCCCGCGGGCCTCGCCCCAGGGCCCGTCGACCACGGCGACCTCCCGCCCGTGCACCTGGTTCATCCAGACGACCCGCGCCGGATCGAGTCCGCGGGCCCGCGCCGCCCGCTCCCGGTTGGCGAGCACGGCGGCGGGGTCGTCACCGACCGCGCCGCCGAGGTTGAGCTCCGCGTACGGAGCGGCGCTCACCCCGCCCCACCTGTCGGTGAAGGAGAAGTGAGCGCCGCCGTCCGAAGAAACAGAATCCTCGTGGTTCACCGAGTGGTGCGGTCCTATCACTTCAAGAAGTCCGGAACGTCCAGCTCTTCGGCCTGGGAGTCCTGGTAGGGACGGGCCGGCGGGACGTGCGGCGGCGCGACCGGCGGCAGGTGGCTCTCATGGGCCGCCGGAACCGGCTCGGCCTGGACCGGGGGCTCCTCGCGCGGAGGCACGGAACCCAGTCCGCTCTGGCGCACGGGCTCGGCGGCCCGGACCGGCGGCGCCGGCTCCTCGCGCTTGGCCGAGCTCGCGCCCAGGACGTTCTCCCGTCGGGCGGGCGGCTGTCCGCCGTCGAAGCCCGCCGCGATCACGGTGACCCGCACCTCGTCACCCAGCGCGTCATCGATGACCGCACCGAAGATGATGTTGGCCTCGGGGTGCGCCGCCTCGCTCACCAGCTGCGCGGCCTCGTTGATCTCGAAGAGACCGAGGTCGCTGCCGCCGGAGATGGAGAGCAGGACACCGCGGGCGCCGTCGATGGACGCCTCCAGGAGCGGCGAGGAGATCGCCATCTCCGCCGCGGCCACCGCGCGGTCGTCGCCGCGGGCCGAGCCGATGCCCATGAGTGCCGATCCGGCCTCGGACATGACCGACTTGACGTCGGCGAAGTCGAGGTTGATCAGACCCGGGGTGGTGATGAGGTCGGTGATGCCCTGGACGCCCGAAAGCAGCACCTGGTCGGCCGACTTGAACGCGTCGAGCACGCTGACCTGGCGGTCCGAGATGGACAGCAGTCGGTCGTTGGGAATGACGATGAGGGTGTCGACCTCTTCGCGGAGTTCGGCGATGCCGTCCTCCGCCTGGTTCGCGCGACGCCGGCCCTCGAACGTGAACGGGCGGGTGACCACGCCGATCGTCAGGGCGCCGAGCGAGCGCGCGATGTTGGCGACGACGGGTGCGCCACCGGTGCCGGTGCCGCCGCCTTCTCCTGCGGTGACGAAGACCATGTCGGCCCCCTTGAGGACCTCCTCGATCTCCTCACGGTGGTCCTCTGCCGCCTTACGACCGACGGCCGGGTTCGCCCCGGCGCCGAGGCCGCGGGTGAGTTCACGGCCGACGTCGAGCTTGACGTCGGCGTCGCTCATCAACAGGGCTTGCGCATCCGTGTTGATCGCGATGAACTCGACGCCCTTGAGACCGACCTCGATCATTCGGTTGATGGCATTGACACCACCGCCGCCGACACCGATGACCTTGATGACTGCGAGGTAGTTCTGCGGTGCTGCCACGTCGAAGGCCTCTCGCCTCGAGTTACGTGTCGTCGCGTGGCGGTAGTCCCGCCGCGACGACGGATGCCGATTGGGACGGTCCGAACGCCGACCCAAACCCTAACGTTGAAGTTTAGGGTTACCAGTGTGTCTGCTTCATGGACTCTTCCGAACAGGACACTAAGTCGACAAGTGGCGCACGTTCAACGAACACGCCGAACCTCCCGTTTTTCTTTTCACCCTATGTGATCACCCGTAGCGCTGACCAACCAGGGTGCTGGCCAGGCCAAATGTGCGTCAACTACCCGACACCGCCGGAGCGGTGGGTGCACTCACGTCGAAGTGTCCCGCTTTGGGAGCGGCTTTCATGAGAGCGGTGAGGACTTTCGCCTTCACCACACCCTCTTCGCTGCTCCCCCAGATCACCGTGCGGTCCCCGGTGAGCCCCAGGGAGACCGAATCGTACGAGACAACCCGCACGACCTGCGTTTCCCTGGAGACCTTCTCCGGAAGATCGCCCGCGACCCGGACTGCTTCCCGCACCAGCCGGTCACTGCCGAATCGGCGCAGGCTCGCGGACTGACCAGGGGTCAGTTCCAGCAGAGGCACGCGCCCGGGAGCCTTGTCCACCGTGGCGAAGCGCACGCCTTCGGCGTCCACTTCGATGAACTTCGCGCCCTTTTTCACCAACAGGACCGGCTGTCGTTCGGTCACCTTAAGTCCGATGTCGTGCGGCCATGACCGTACGACATCCACCGAGTCGATACGAGGCAACTTCTGGCGCAACCGCTCGGCGACGGCATCCGTGTCGACGGAGATCAGCGGGGCACCCATCGGCACCGACGCCGCGGCCTCCACCTCGGCCGGTGTCAGCACGTCGACACCGGTGATCCGGACCTCTTCGGCGCGGAGCCAGGAGGAGCCGTAGAGCACCCAGACGGCGCCTGAGCCGAGCAGCAGCACGGCCGCGGCGATCACGATCACCAGCGTGCGCCGGGACATCCGGCGCCCCTGCGCGGGCGCGCGCGGCGGACGGTCCCGGGTGTCCTTCTGCTGCCCTGCACCGCGCTCGGCGGTCGTCGGTCCGGCCACGCTCGCTCCTTATGCCGGGTCCGGGGGCGCCGCCCCCGGACCCGTCCGCCTCACGCGCCGCGGCGTGCGGCGATCGCCTCGTACACCATGCCGACCAGCAGATCGTCGGCGTCCCGGCGGCCGAACTCGGCGGCGGCGCGGGACATTTCGTACAGCCGGTGCGGATCCGACAGCACCGGCAGGACGTTGCCCTGCACCCACTCGGGGGTGAGCGCCGCGTCGTCCACCAAAAGTCCGCCGCCGGCGTTGACCACCGGCTGGGCGTTGAGCCGCTGTTCGCCGTTGCCGATCGGCAACGGGACGTAGGCGGCGGGCAGCCCGACGGCGGAGAGTTCGGCGACGGTCATCGCGCCCGCGCGGCAGAGCATCATGTCGGCCGCGGCGTACGCGAGGTCCATCCGGTCCACGTACGGTACCGGGATGTAGGGCGGCATCCCGGGCATGTTGTCGACGCGCGGCATTTCGTTCTTCGGGCCGACCACGTGCAGGATCTGGATCCCGGAGCGCTGGAGCAGCGGCGCGACCCGCTGGACCACCTCGTTGAGGTGGCGGGCGCCCTGCGAGCCGCCGGAGACCAGCAGCGTCGGCAGGTTGGGGTCGAGCCCGAAGGCGGCACGCGCCTCGGGGCGGACCCGGGCCCGGTCCAGGGTGGCGATGGTGCGGCGCAGCGGGATGCCGATGTAGCGGGCACCGCGCAGCTTGCTGTCGGGGGTGGAGACGGCGACGCCGTGCGCGTACCGCGAACCGATCTTGTTGGCCAGGCCCGGCCGGGCGTTGGCCTCGTGGACCACGATCGGTACTCCGGCGCGCTTGGCCGCGAGGTAGCCGGGCAGCGCCACGTAGCCGCCGAAGCCGACCACGCAGTCCGCCTTGGTGCGCTCCAGGATCTGCTCGGCGGCCTTGATCGTGCCGCGCAGCCGGCCCGGGACAGTGATGAGTTCAGGGGTGGGCTTGCGCGGCAGCGGTACGGCCGGGATCAGGGCGAGTTCGTACCCCCGCTCGGGTACGAGCCTGGTCTCGAGTCCGCGCTCCGTGCCGAGAGCGGTGATTCCCACGCTCGGGTCCTGCCTCCGCAGTGCGTCGGCGAGGGCAAGCGCGGGCTCGATGTGGCCGGCGGTCCCCCCACCGGCGAGTACGACATGCACCGAAATTCACCGCTCTCCGGACGGACGCTTCTTGACGCGCCGTCTCATCGTCTTCCATCTCACCCCGGGCCTCCGCATGGCCAGGGCCGCCTTCGCTGCGGGATCCGCTCGCGCGAACGCGATCAGCAGCCCGACAGCGAACATGGTCGGCAGCAGGGCCGACCCCCCGTAGGAGAACAGCGGGAGCGGGACACCGGCGATCGGCAGCAGGCCGAGCACCGCACCGATGTTGATCACGGCCTGCGCCGTGATCCAGGTGGTCACACCTCCCGCTGCGTACCTCACGAAGGGGTCCTCCGTGCGTCCGGCCACGCGGATACCCGCATAGCCTAGAGCCGCGAAGAGGGCGAGTACCGACAGTGTCCCCGCCAACCCCAGTTCCTCCCCGGTGATGGCGAAGATGAAGTCGGTGTGCGGTTCGGGCAGTTGGCCCCATTTTTCCACACTTGCACCGAGCCCCGATCCGAACCATCCGCCGGACGCCAGAGCGTAGATGCCGTGCACCGCCTGCCAGCACGAGCCGCCGGGGCCGGGTTCGCTGGCCCCCATGCAGTCGAGCCGGGACATCCGGTTGGGACTGGTCTTGATCAGCAGAAAGGCGATCAGGCCGGCGGAGCCGAGCACTCCGGCGAACAGCCGGGTGGGCGCCCCGGCCAGCCAGAGCAGTCCGAACAGGATGGCAGTGAGAATGATCGCAGTGCCCATGTCACCGCCGAGCATGATCAGCCCGAGCAGCATGAAGGCGACCGGGACCAGTGGCACGAGCATGTGCTTCCACTGGTTCAGCAGCCGTTTGTCCTGCTTGCGGGCGAGCAGGTCGGCGCCCCACAGGACGAGGGCCAGCTTGCCGAACTCACTGGGCTGGAGCTGGAAGGGGCCGCCCAGGTAGAGCCAGTTCCGGTTGCCGTTGACGGACATCCCTATCCCCGGCACCTGGACCAGCACCATCAGGAAGACGGCGCCCATCAGCAGGGGGTAGGCCAGGGCGCGGTGCAGTTTGACGGGCATCCGGGCCGCGGCCGCCATCAGCCCGGCCCCGATGACGGCGGCGAGGAACTGCTTGCGGAAGAAGTACGTGCCCGGCTTGCCGAGCTCCAGCGCCTTGATCATCGAGGCGGAGTAGACCATCACCAGGCCGAGCACGGTGATGAGCAGCCCGGCCCCCAGGATCAGGTAGTAAGCGGTCAGAGGGCGGTCCCAGGCCCGGCGCGCCTGTTCGTACAGCCGCCGCGCTCCCCCGCCCCGGGGGGAACGGGGGCTGCCGGAGGTCCTGGAGCGCGCCGCCGGGGGCCGCCGGGGGCCGGCGGCGGGGCGGACGCGCAGGGCGAGTCCGGCGGGGAGCGGTGCGCCCCCGGCCGGAAGGAGGGGCGGACCGAGCGCCCGGCTGATCGCCGAGGTCGCCCGTGAGCGGTCCCTGCCGCGTGCGGCAGAGCTCTCTTCGGCCGGCATGGTCCCTGTCCCCTCCACTGCTCGTGCCCGGGGCTTCGGCGCCGCGGCCCGGGCCCCGGCACGGCTTGTACGTACCCGGGTGCTCCGGGACCGTACGGCGCGGCGGCCTGGCCCGTCAGGCGTTCTCGGCGGCGAGTGCGCGGACGGCGTCCGCGAAGGCCTCGCCCCGCTTGTTGTAATTGACGAACATGTCCATCGAGGCGCAGGCCGGGGCCATCAGTACGGTGTCTCCCGGCCGGGCGAGCCGTGCCGCCTCGCGGACCGCCTCGGACATCGCCCCAGTGTCGGTCCGGTCGAGGTCGGTCACCGGGACCTCGGGCGCGTGTCGCGCCAGGGCTTCGCGGATCAGGGCCCGGTCCGCGCCCATCAGCACGACGCCCCGCAGACGCTTCGCGCACCCCGTCACCAGCTCGTCGAACGTGGCGCCCTTGGCGAGCCCTCCGGCGATCCAGACGATCGGGTCGTAAGACGCCAGGGAGGCTTCGGCGGCGTGGGTGTTGGTGGCCTTGGAGTCGTCGATGTACGTGACCCCGGCGACGTCCGCGACGTGCTCGATGCGGTGCGGGTCGGGGCGGAAGGACCGCAGCCCGTCGCGCACGGCGGCGGGCTCCACGCCGTAGGCCCGGGCCAGTGCCGCGGCGGCCAGCGCGTTGGCGATGTTGTGCGGGGCGGGCGGGTTGACGTCCGCGACCTCGGCGAGCTCCTGCGCCTGCTTCTGCCGGTTCGTCACGAAGGCGCGGTCGACGAGGATGCCGTCGACGACCCCCAGCTGGGAGGGCCCGGGAGTGCCGAGGGTGAAGCCGATCGCCCGGCACCCCTCCTCGACGTCCGCCCCGCGCACCAGTTCCTCGGTGGCGGGGTCCGCCACGTTGTAGACACAGGCGACGGTGTTGCCCTCGTAGATCCGGCCCTTGTCGGCGACGTACGCCTCCATGGAGCCGTGCCAGTCGAGGTGGTCGGGGGCCAGGTTGAGCACGGCGGCGGAGTGGGCGCGCAGCGAGGGCGACCAGTGGAGCTGGTAGCTGGAGAGCTCGACGGCCAGGACGTCATACGTCTCCTCGCCGAGGACCGCGTCCAGGAGCGAGACCCCGATGTTGCCGACGGCGGCGGTACGCAGCCCCGCCGCCTCCAGGATCGAGGCGAGCATCCGTACGGTCGTGGTCTTGCCGTTGGTTCCGGTGACGGCGAGCCAGGGGGCCGGCTTCCGGCCGTCCCGGCCGCGCAGCCGCCAGGCGAGTTCGACGTCCCCCCAGATGGGGACGCCCGCCTCGGCGGCCGCGGTGAAGAGCGGCTTGTCGGGCTTCCAGCCGGGGGTGGTGACGATGAGCTCGGTGGACTTCGGCAGGGTGGCCCCGTCGCCGAGGCGCACGGTGATGCCCTGCGCCTCCAGTTCCGCGGCCTGGCCGCGGGAGCGCTCGTCGTCACCGTCGTTGACCACGGTGACGACGGCGCCGAGGCCGTGCAGCACCCGGGCCGCCGGAATCCCGGAGACCCCGAGCCCGGCAACCGTGACGTGCTTGCCCTGCCAGTCCACGTTGCTCACTTCTTGGCTGCCCATCCTGCGTAGAAGAGGCCGAGGCCGACGATCACGCACATGCCCTGGATGATCCAGAAGCGGACCACGACAAGGACTTCGGACCACCCCTTGAGTTCGAAGTGGTGCTGCAGCGGTGCCATCCGGAAGACGCGCTTGCCGGTCATCTTGAACGAGCCGACCTGGATGACGACGGACATCGTGATCATCACGAACAGGCCGCCGAGCACCGCCATCAGGAACTCGGTGCGGGAGCAGATCGCCAGACCGGCGAGCGCGCCGCCGAGGGCCAGCGAACCGGTGTCACCCATGAAGATCTTGGCGGGCGAGGTGTTCCACCACAGGAAGCCGAAGCAGGAACCCATGAGTGCGGACGCCACGACCGCGAGGTCGAGCGGATCCCGTACCTCGAAGCAGGCGCTCGGGTTGGTGAGGGTGGCCGCGTTGGCGCAGGACTCCTGGAACTGCCAGAGCCCGATGAAGGTGTACGCGCCGAAGACCATCACCGACGCGCCGGTGGCCAGGCCGTCCAGACCGTCCGTCAGGTTCACGCCGTTGGACATGGCGAGAATCATGAAGAGCGCCCAGAGCACGAAGAGCACCGGGCCGATCGACCAGCCGAAGTCCTCGACGAACGAGAGCTTGTCGGAGGCGGGGGTGTTCCCGCGGGCGTCGGCGAACTGGAGCGAGAGCACCGCGAAGGCGATGCCGACGATCAGCTGGCCGGCCATCTTGGCCTTGGCCCGCAGGCCCAGTGAACGCTGCTTGACGATCTTGATGTAGTCGTCGAGGAAGCCGACGAGCCCCATGCCGGCCATCAGGAAGAGGACCAGCACACCGGAGAAGCGCATCTCCTCGCCGGTGATCACCTTGGCCAGGACGTACGCGATGATCGTCGCCAGGATGAAGGCGATGCCGCCCATGGTGGGCGTGCCCTTCTTCGATCCGTGGCTGCGCGGGCCGTCGTCCCGGATGAACTGCCCGTATCCCTTGCGGGCCAGCAGCTTGATCAGCAGCGGGGTACCGACCAGGGTCAGGAAGAGCCCTATGGCCCCCGCGAAGAGGATCTGCCTCATCGGCCGGCGACCTCGCCCTCGGTCGCGTTCTCCAGCAGTGCCGTAACGACCTGCTCCAGGCCGACCGACCGGGACGCCTTCACCAGCACGACGTCTCCCGGGCGCAGTTCACTGCGCAACAGGTCGACGGCAGCCTGTGCGTCGGACACATGCACCGACTCCTCACCCCACGAACCCTCGTTGTATGCGCCCAGTTGCAGCCAGGAGGCTTCTCTGCCCCCGACCGCGACGAGCTTGCTGACGTTGAGCCGGACGGCGAGCCGTCCGACCGCGTCGTGCTCGGTGAGCGAGGCGTCGCCGAGCTCGGCCATCTGGCCGAGCACCGCCCACGTACGACGCCCCTTCCCCATGGCGGCCAGCGCGCGCAGCGCGGCCTTCATGGATTCGGGGTTGGCGTTGTAGGCGTCATTGACGAACGTCACGCCGTCCGGACGCTCGGTGACCTCCATGCGCCAGCGGGAGAGGGTGCCCGCCTCGGAGAGCGCCACGGCGATCTCGTCTGCGGACAGGCCCAGCTCATGGGCGACGGCGGCCGCGGCGAGCGCGTTCGACACGTGGTGCTCACCGTACAGGCGCATGGTCACATCGCTGCACCCGGTGGGTGTGTGGAGCCTGAACGCGGGGCGGCCGTCAGCGGTGAGCCGGACGTTCTCGCCCCGTACGTCCGCATCCGCGGCTTCGCCGAAGAGCAGAACCCGTGCCTTGGTCCGGGAGGTCATGGCACGGACGAGCGGGTCGTCGGCGTTGAGTACGGCGAGACCGTCCTCGGGGAGCGACTCGACCATCTCGCCCTTGGCCTGGGCGATCTGTTCCTTGCCGCCGAACTCGCCGATGTGGGCGCTGCCGACGTTGAGGACGAGGCCGATGCGCGGCGGGACGAGTCCGGTGAGGTAACAGATGTCGCCGATGTAGCGCGCACCCATTTCGAGGACCAGGTGCTGGGTCTCCTCGGTGGCGCGCAGCGCCGTGAGCGGCAGCCCGATCTCGTTGTTGAGGTTGCCCGCCGGGTAGACCGTGGGTCCCTTGCGCTCCAGGAGCTGGGCGATCAGGTCCTTGGTGGAGGTCTTGCCGGCGGACCCGGTGAGGGCGACGACGGTGGTGCCGAGACGTCCGACGACCGTGCGGGCGAGCGCGCCGAGCGCCGCCACCACGTCGTCGACGACGATCGCGGGAACGCCGACGGGGCGGGCGGCCAGGACGACTGCCGCGCCGGCCTCGACGGCGCGCTGCGCGTAGTCGTGGCCGTCGACACGTTCGCCGGCGAAAGCGGCGAAGAGGCTGCCTTGCTTCACCTCCCGGGAGTCGATGACGACGGGCCCGCTGACGGTTACTGCCGGATCCGGTATGTCGTACGACTGCCCGCCGACGATTTCGGCGATCTCGGCGAGGGAAAGGGCGATCACTTGGTCATCCCTGACTGTTGTTCTCGTGGGTGGGGGCACGGTGGGTGGTGTTCTCGTGTCCCAGGGACCGCTCGATGGCCGTGCGCAGGACCACCCGGTCGTCGAAGGGGCGCACCACTCCGTGGACGTCCTGGCCCTGCTCGTGGCCCTTGCCTGCGATCAGCACGGTGTCACCGGGTGCGGCGCGGCCGACGGCGGCCGCGATGGCAGCGGCCCGGTCGGCGTCGACCAGGACGTCACCGCGTTCGTGGACGGGCACCTCGGCGGCGCCCGCGAGCATGGCGGCGAGGATGCCGAGGGGGTCCTCGGAGCGGGGGTTGTCGGAGGTCAGTACGGCGGTGTCGGCGAGCCGGGCCGCCGCCGCGCCCATCGGGCCGCGTTTGGTGGTGTCGCGGTCGCCGCCGCAGCCGAGGACGATGTGCACCTTGCCCTCGGTGACCTTCTGCAGGGAGCGCAGTACAGACTCGACGGCGTCGGTCTTGTGCGCGTAGTCGACGAGTGCGAGGTACGGCTGTCCGGCGTCGACCCGCTCCAGCCGGCCGGGCACTCCGGGCACCGCGGCGACGCCGTCGGCCGCGGTCTGCGGGTCGATGCCGGCGACGGCGAGGGTGACGATCGCGGCAAGGGTGTTGGCCACGTTGAACGGACCGGGCAGCGGGGCCTCGGCCGCGGCCCGCTCGCCCTTGGGCCCGACGACGGTGAAGGTGGAGCCGAGCTGGCCCACCTCGACGTCCTCGGCGCGCCAGTCGGCGTCCGGGTGGCCCTCGGCGGAGAACGTGGTGATGGGGACGGACGCCTCGGTGATCAGCCTGCGGCCGTACTCGTCGTCGTAGTTGACGACGCCCTGCCTGCTGCGCTGCGGGGTGAACAGCCGGGCCTTCGCCTGGAAGTAGTCCTCCATGCCGGAGTGGAACTCCATGTGCTCCGGGCTGAGGTTGTTGAAGACCGCGACATCGAAGACGCAGCCGTCGACCCGGCCGAGCACCAGGGCGTGGCTGGAGACCTCCATCGTCACCGCGTCCACGCCGCGTTCGCGCATCACGGCGAACAGGGCCTGCAGATCGGTCGCTTCGGGGGTGGTGCGCTCGGACTTGATGCGTTCGTCGCCGATCCGCATCTCCACGGTGCCGATGAGACCGGTGTCGCGCCCGGCGCCGCGGAAGCCGCCCTCGATGAGGTAGGCGGTCGTGGTCTTGCCGGAGGTTCCGGTGATGCCGATCTGGAGCAGGTCGGCGCCGGGGTGTCCGTAGATCTCGGCGGCGAGTTCGCCCATCCGGCCGCGCGGGTCCTCGGTGACCAGCACCGGGAGTCCGGTGGCCGCGGCGCGTTCGGCGCCCGCCGGGTCGGTGAGGATCGCGGCGGCGCCGAGACCGGCGGCCTGGGCGGTGAAGTCGGCACCGTGCAGACGGGCACCCGGCATCGCCGCGTACACGTCCCCGGGGCGTACGGCCCGGGAGTCGTGGGTGATGCCGGTGACTTCGCCATGGCCCGGCGGTTCGACTCCCAGCCGGGCTGCCAGCGTCACCAGGGAAGTCGGCCGCAGCCGATCCGGGCGGGGCGCTCCCGGGTAGTTCACAGGGGCGTCCTTCTGGGTGGTTCGGGACTGTTCAGCGTGGGGCACGGCGGTGAGCGTACCGGGCACACCCGGCCTCTCGCGAAGTGAGGGGGCGGGGGTGCGGTGGTTCCCGTTCCGGTTCCCTGGATCGGGGGTGATGGTTGTCACTGAGGGTCTCCCCGAGTTCACTCGCCGGGTTTGAAGGACACCGGCAGCCGGGCCGGCTCGTCGCCGGAGGGGGCGGTCTGCAGCGTCTTCAGTGCGAATTCCATGACCTGCTTGTAGATGGGGCCGCAGATCTGGCCGCCGAAGTAGCTGCCTTTGGTGGGGTTCTGGATGGCGCAGTAGACGGTGATCTGAGGGTTGTCGGCGGGTGCGAAACCGGCGAAGGAGGCGGTGTAGCCGTGGTAGCCGCCGCGGACCGGATCGACTCGGTTGGCCGTACCGGTCTTGCCCGCGACCCGGTAGCCGGGGATCTTGGCCTTCGTTCCGGTGCCCTCCTCGTCGCCGACGACCGACTCCAGCATGCTCGCGAGCGTCTTGGCGGTCTTGGTGCTGACCACCCGCCTCTGCTCGGGGGCCTCGGCGGCGGTGAAGCGGCCGTCGGCTCCCTTGGTACCGCGGACGAGGGTCGGTTCGATCCGGACACCGCCGTTGGCGATCGTGGAGTAGATCGATGCGGCCTGCATGGCGTTGAGCGAGAGGCCCTGGCCGAACGGAATCGTGTACTGCTGCGAGGTCGACCAGTCCTGCGGCTTGGCGAGGATTCCGGCGGTCTCACCCGGGTAGCCGAGTCCGGTCGGCGAGCCGATGCCGAACTTGCGCAGGTAGGAGTAGAGCACCTTGTTCGACTCGGCCTGCGTCTTGCCCAGTTGCCCGGTGGCCAGGATGGTGCCGATGTTGCTGGACTTGGCGAGTACGCCGTTGAGCGTGAGGTACCAGGTCTCGTGGTCGATGTCGTCCTTGAAGAGCCGGTCGCCCCGGTGCAGCCGGTTGGGGACCGTGACATGGGTGCCGGGCGTGGCGACGCCCTCCTCCAGCACGGCGGCCATCGACATGACCTTGCTGGTGGAACCGGGCTCGTACACGTCCTGGAGTGCGGCGTTGCCCAGGGAGGCGGCGTCGGCCTGCGAGAGGTCGTTGGGGTCGAAGCCCGGGGCGTTCGCCATGGCGAGGACCTCGCCGGTCCGGGTGTTCTGCACGACGACGTAGCCGCGGTCGGCCTTCGACTTCTCCACCTGGTCGGAGATGGCCTTCTGGGCCGCCCACTGGATGTCGCGGTCGATGGTCAGTTCGATGTCGGAACCGGCGACGGCGGGGACCTCCTTGGTGCCCGCCGTGGGCACCCGGCGGCCGCCGGACTGGGCGTACTTGATCGTGCCGTCCTCGCCCGCGAGCTCCTTGTCCAGCTGCGATTCGAGGCCGCCCGCGCCCTTGCCCTCTGCGTTGACGTAACCCAGTATCCCGGCGGCGAGACCGCCGTTGGGGTAGACGCGCTTGGTGGTCGACTCCTGGAAGACGCCGGCCAGCACGTTGGCCCCGCTGCCGCCTGCCGCCTTGTCCTTCGCGGCCTTCTCGGCGAAGACGGACTTGAGGTCCTTGATCTGCGTCCAGACCTGCGGGGTCTGCCTGCGGGCCAGGACCGTGTAGCGGCTCTTGGGCTTCGACAGCTTCTTCGTCAGTTCGGACGCCTCGACGCCGAGGATGGGCGCGAGGAGCGCGGCGGCCTGCTGCGGAGCGTCGGGCGCCTTGCTGTCGGCCGGGGTGAACATCTTGGGGTCGGCGGTGATGTCGTACGCGTCGACGCTGGTGGCCAGCGCGATGCCGCCGCGGTCGGTGATCTCGCCGCGTTCGGCGGCGACGGTGTAGCTGAGGTAGCGGTTCTTCTCGGCCTTGGCCGCGTACGCGTTGGCGTCGACGGCCTGGACCTGGAGGAGCCGCACGACGAACGCGATCATGACGAGGGACAGGGCCAGGCTGACCAGCCGCAGGCGCGGCCGTGGGCTGCCGAGGCGCAGCGGACGGCCGGAGCGGCCGCGCGGGGTCCGTCCGCGCGGCGCAGCGGACGAGGGCCGCCGCCGCGGCTCGGGGCGGGCCGATGGCCGGGGGCGGCCGGAGGACCGGGCCGCGCCGCTTCGCGGGCGGGCGGGGCCGGGTACCCGGCGGCGCGGTGGTTCCTGGGAGGGCACTACATCACCTGCCGGGGCTCGTGGAGGGCTGTGCTGCCGGGGTTCGCGCGTTCGCGGAGGCGCTCGGCCCCGCCGGGGCGGCACCGGTCGCGGACGCGCCGGGCTCGGCCGCGGGCGTGCTCGGCCCGGCCGCCGTGGTGCCCGACGCGGCGGGCGAAGGGGTGGAGCGGGAAGAGGCCGCGGCCTGCGGGGCGACGGGGGGCGGCTCGGGGGTGTCGGGCTTCGGCGCCGCGGTGGACGGCGCGGGGCCGGCGGCGGAGGGCACGCCGCGGACCTTGCCGTTCGCGTCGAGGAAGGCGGGGCTGCCGCCGGGGACCATGCCCAGTTCCCGTGCCCGCCGCGCCAGGGCGTCGGGTTCGGAGGCGTTGTCGACGTCGCGCTGGAGCGCCTGCTGATCGTCGGTGAGACCGGTGGTGCGCTTCTTCAGCTCGCTCAGCCGGAACGATCCTTCGTTGAGCGCGGAGTTGAGCAGCAGCAGGGTGATCAGGCCGCCGCCCAGGAGCAGCACGACCAGCAGGACGAAGGGGGTCCGGGCCGCGTTGCTCGGCCCGGACGGCATCAGCCGGCTGAGCCGCGCGGCGCGCCCTTTGAGCTGGCCGGCCGGTCCGCTCACCGCGCCACTCCTTCTCCGGGCCGGGTCCGCGAGGTCTCCGGGCGTCCCCTGCTCATCGCTCCTCCTCGCGGATCCGCTGGGCCCCGCGCAGCCGGGCGGGGGCGGCGCGCCGGTTCTCGGCGACCTCCTCCTCGGTGGGCAGCTCGGCACCACGGGTCAGCAGCTTGAGCCGGGGCTGGTAGCGCTCGGGGACGACCGGCAGACCGGGCGGTGCGGTGTTGGCGGCACCCGCCGCCAACACCTGCTTGACCAGGCGGTCCTCCAGCGAGTGGTACGACAGGACGGCGATGCGCCCGCCGACGGCGAGACTCGCCACCGCGGCCGGGATCGCCCGCTCCAGCACGGTGAGCTCGCCGTTGACCTCGATGCGCAGCGCCTGGAAGGTGCGCTTGGCCGGGTTGCCCCCGGTGCGCTTGGCGGCCTGCGGCAGCGAGTCACGGATCAGCTCGACGAGCCGGGCGCTGTTGCTGAAGGGTTCCTTCTCGCGTTCGCGCACGACGGCGGAGACGATCCGTTTGGCCTGCTTCTCCTCGCCGTACGCACGCAGGATCCGGACCAGCTCGCCCGGCGGGTAGGTGTTGAGCACCTCGGCCGCGCCGATGCCGGTCGTCTGGTCCATGCGCATGTCGAGCGGGGCGTCCTGGGCGTACGCGAATCCGCGGTCGGCCTCGTCCAGTTGCATGGAGGAGACGCCGAGGTCGAACAGAACGCCCTGGGCCTTGGGGACGCCGAGCCGGTCGAGCACCTCGGGCAGTTCGTCGTAGACGGCGTGCACGAGCGTGGCCCGGTCGCCGTACGGGGCGAGCCGCTCACCCGAGAGGCGCAGCGCCTCCTTGTCCCGGTCGAGCGCGATCAGCCGGGCGGTGGGGAAGGCGGAGAGCAGCGCCTCGCTGTGTCCGCCGAGGCCCAGAGTGCAGTCGACGACCACGGGCGGCTGGGGGCCCGGTGCCTCCAGAGCCGGGGCCAACAGGTCCAGGCACCGCTGGAGCATCACCGGGACGTGTCGGGTCTGGCTCATGCGCCCTCTCAGGCTCAGGTCCCGGGGCGCGGACGTACGGCCTGGTCCCCGCCCGCTCGCGAAGGGGAGGTCCGCCGGCGCCGGGGAAGGGGCGTCAGCCGACCGGCGAGCGGGAGAGGGCCGGGCCGTACGTACGCCGCGCACACGGGGAATACATCGGAATGTGCAGGGTGTCGGTAACTTCCCGTCACTTTAGTCCACCCTGCCATTCGATCGATTCCCGATCAATCAACCCGACAGCGCGTCGGCCCTCGCGTTGTTCACCCGACCGGGTGACCGAGTGTGAGGCTTGTGGGGTACCTCACAACAAGCGACGTTGACGTTCTTTGTCCGCATCCACACCACGCCGCCGCGGCCGGTGGGAGCTAACGTCTTGTTCATGTCGACTTCCACGCACTCCTCCGCCGAGCCCTCCGCCCCCGCCGCCGACCGGGCCCGCACCGGTGGCACCGTCACCGACGACCTGGTCGAGGCGAACGCCCAGTACGCGTCCGCGTTCAGCGATCCCGGCATGGACGCGAAGCCGGTGCTGCGCGTCGCCGTCGTCGCCTGCATGGACGCCCGGCTCGACCTCCACAAGGCGCTCGGCCTCGCCCTCGGCGACTGCCACACCATCCGCAACGCGGGCGGCGTGGTCACCGACGACGTGATCCGCTCGCTCTCGATCAGCCAGCGGGCCCTCGGCACGCGCAGCGTGATACTGATCCACCACACGAACTGCGGCATGGAGTCGATCACCGAGGAGTTCCGTCAGGAACTGGAGATGGAGGTCGGCCAGCGGCCGGCCTGGGCGGTGGAGGCCTACAGCGACGCGGACCAGGACGTGCGCCAGTCGATGCAGCGGGTCCGCACCTCGCCGTTCCTGCTGCACACCGACGACGTGCGCGGTTTCGTCTTCGACGTGACCACCGGTCGGCTGCGCGAGATCCTTCCGGTTTCCTGACGGCAGGGGCGGAGACCCTTCCGGCTTCCTGACATCAGGGGTGGAGATCCTTCCGGTTTCCTCGCACGGGGATGCCGGACGGGCACATTCCGGCAGCGAAAATCCCTCCTAACCCGACATATCGGCTCCAGTTATCCACAGGCGAGTGACACGAAGCGGTAACGGCAACAAGAATGCGGGTGTGACACCCCGTCGGACCCCGCGTCCGGCGCGGTATCCGTGTTTCGGGGTGGGCCGGGCCGCACAAGGGCACCGGTCCGTGACTGGGGAATCCCGCTGCTCCTGGCGAGCGTGGGGCAGGGCCGAGGAGGGCCGGGTGACGACCTATGACGATCGAGCGAGCCTCACAGATCTGACCACCACAGTGGAGCGGGTGCGCAGGTCGGTGGAGAGTGTGATCGAGGGCAAGCCCGAGGTCGTACGCCTCTCGCTGACCGTGCTGCTCGCGGAGGGCCATCTGCTGATCGAGGACGTGCCCGGGGTGGGCAAGACCATGCTGGCCAAGGCGCTGGCCCGGTCGATCGACTGCTCGGTGCGGCGCATCCAGTTCACACCGGATCTGCTGCCCTCGGACATCACCGGTGTGTCCATCTTCGATCAGCAGCGCCGCGACTTCGAGTTCAAACCGGGCGCGATCTTCGCCCAGATCGTGATCGGCGACGAGATCAACCGCGCTTCGCCCAAGACCCAGTCCGCGCTCCTGGAGTCGATGGAGGAGCGTCAGGTCACCATCGACGGCCACACCTACGAGCTGCCCGACCCGTTCATGGTCGTGGCCACGCAGAACCCGGTCGAGATGGAGGGCACGTATCCCCTGCCCGAGGCCCAGCGCGACCGGTTCATGGCCAGGGTGTCGATCGGCTATCCCAGCGCCGAGGCCGAGCTGCAGATGCTCGACGTGCACGGCGGCGTCTCACCGCTGGACGACCTCCAGCCGGTGGCGCACGCCCACGACATCGTGAAGCTGATCGAGGCGGTGCGCACGGTCCACGTCGCCGAGGCCGTCCGGCGGTACGCGGTGCAGCTCGTCGGTGCCACGCGCAGCCACCCCGATCTCCGGCTCGGCGCCTCACCGCGTGCCACCCTGCACCTGCTGCGTGCCGCCAAGGCCTCCGCCGCGCTGAACGGCCGCGACTACTGCCTGCCGGACGATGTGCAGTCCCTCGCCGCCGCCGTGCTGGCCCACCGGCTGCTGCCCACGGCGCAGGCCCAGCTGAACCGCCGCACAGCCGAACAGGTGGTGCTGGAGATCCTTCAGCAGACGCCCGTGCCGACGGCGTCGGGCGGCGCGGCCGCCCCGGTGCCTCCGCACCAGCCGGGCGCGGTGTACGGCGGCCGGCAGCAGCCCGGCACACGGCGGCTCTGATGGCCGCCGGGGGGCCGACCGCGATGGACGACAGCGACGACAAGGGCGGTCTGCGGGCCGCCCTGGGCGGCCTGACCACGCGCGGACGGTCCTTCCTGGCGGCCGGGATCGCCGCCGCGGTCTGCGCCTATGTGCTGGGCCAGGGAGATCTGCTGCGGGTCGGCCTGCTGCTCGCCGTGCTGCCGCTGGTCTGTGTGACGGTGCTCTTCCGGACCCGCTACCGGGTCGCCGGCACCCGTCGGCTCTCGCCGTCCAGGGTGCCCGCGGGCTCCGAGGCACGGGTCCATCTGCGGATGGACAACATCTCACGGCTGCCCACCGGTCTGCTCATGCTCCAGGACCGGGTGCCCTATGTGCTCGGCCCCCGGCCCCGGTTCGTCCTGGACCGGGTGGAGGCGGGCGGGCGGCGCGAGGTGTCCTACCGCGTACGGTCGGACCTGCGGGGGTGCTACCCGCTCGGTCCCCTGCAACTGCGGCTGAGTGATCCGTTCGGGATGTGCGAGCTGACCCGCTCGTTCCACGCGTACGACACGCTCGTCGTCATCCCCCGGACCGAGCCGCTGCCCCCCGTGCGGCTGGCGGGCGAGGCCGCCGGTTACGGCGAGGGACGGCAGCGGTCGCTCGCGCTGGCGGGCGAGGACGACGTCATTCCGCGCGGATACCGGCACGGCGACGACCTGCGCCGCGTCCACTGGCGCTCCACCGCACGCTACGGCGAGCTGATGGTGCGTCGCGAGGAGCAGCCGCAGCGGGCCAGGTGCACGGTGCTGCTGGACACCCGCCGGACCGCCTACCAGGGGACGGGGCCCGACTCGGCGTTCGAGTGGGCCGTCTCCGGAGCCGCCTCCACGCTGGTGCACATGCTGGAGCGGGGCTTCGCGGTCCGGCTGCTGACGGACGACGGTACGGCGGTGCCGGGCGAGGGTGAGAGCGGCTTCGCCCAGGACTCGGCGGAATCGGCCGGGCTGATGATGGACGCCCTCGCGGTGGTCGACCACTCCGACGGGGGAGGTCTCTCGCGTGCGTACGACGTACTGCGCGGTGGCGACGAGGGCCTGCTGATCGCCTTCTTCGGCGAGCTGGACGAGGAGCAGGCCGCCGTCGCGGCCCGGATGCGCCGGCGCAGCGGCGGGGGCGTCGCGTTCGTCCTGGACAGCGCCGCCTGGGTGCACGGCGAGTCGCCGGCCTCCGATGCGGCCTGTGAACAGCGGCTCCGGCTGCTGCGCGAGTCGGGGTGGACGGCGGTTCCGGTACGGCCCGGCACGGATCTCGCCCCGCTGTGGCTGCAGGCGAGCCGCCACGGTTCGCCGAGCCAGTCCGCCGCGGTGGGCGGAGCGACGGGCGGTACGACAGGTTTCTCCGGTGGTTGGTCATGAGGGGACGGTCATGAGCGGTCGTGGTCGGCTGGCGCTGTGCGCCTTTGCGGCGACGCTGATGGCGGCTGGTTCGATGCTGCCGCTCGTCGACCCGGTCACCTGGTTCCTGCAGGCCGCGTTCCTGCTGGCCATCCAGTGCGGTGTGGGGGCCCTCGGCCGACGGGTGCCGCTTCCGCGGCTGCTGACCGTCGGCGTGCAGGCGATCGTCCTGGTGATGCTGCTGACCGTGGTGTTCGCCCGGGAGGAGGCGCTGGCGGGATTCCTGCCCGGCCCGCAGTCCGTGCAGCGGCTCGTGAACCTGCTGACGGTGGGCGCCGACGACGTCGGGCGGTACGCGATCCCGGCACCGGACACGCCCGGCATCCGGCTGATGCTGGTGGGCGGTGTGCTGCTGATCGGGCTCGCGGTGGACGCGCTGGCGGTGACGTTCCGCAGCGCCGCTCCGGCGGGGCTGCCCCTGCTGGCCCTCTACTCCGTCGCGGCGGGTCTCTCCGACGGAAGCGCGGACTGGCTGTGGTTCCTGCTGGCCGCCTGCGGCTATCTGCTCCTCCTGCTGGCCGAAGGTCGTGACCGGCTCTCCCAGTGGGGACGGGTCTTCGCCGGAGCGGCCAGGTCCGGGGGCGGCTCCGCCTCCGGCATCGGCGCCTCGGGCGGCGGGGCCCTCGCCCCGGTGCGCACCGGGCGGCGCATCGGCGCGCTCGCGCTGGGAATCGCACTGGTCGTGCCCGCAGCCCTGCCCGCGCTCGACAGCGGACTGCTGGCCGGCACGGGGGGCGGAAACGGCAAGGGCGGTGGCGGCGGCACCATCTCCGCGGTCAACCCGCTGGTCTCGCTGCAGAACAACCTCAACCAGCCGGAGAACCGGGAGGTGATGTCGTACCGCACCAACGCGTCCGGTGTGCAGGACTTCTACCTCCGCATCCTGGCCCTGGACCAGTTCAACGGAAACGAGTGGCGGGCCTCCACCCGGCGTCTGAGGGACGTACCGAAGCGGCTCCCCAACCCGGCGGGCCTCTCGCCGGACGTCGCGGTGACGGAGATCAGCACGAACATCTCCGCATCCGGTTCCTACCAGCAGACCTACCTGCCGCTCCCCTACCCGGCGACCGAGGTGCGGGTGGGCGGGCGCTGGCGGTACGAGCCCGAGGGGCGCACGCTCGTCGGTGACGACGGGGAGACCACCGGCGGGGCGCAGTACGAGGTCTCCAGCCTGGTCGTGCAGCCGACCGCCGGCCAGCTCGCGGGCGCGGGTACGGCCCCCGCAGCCCTGCTCCGCGAATACACCCGGGTGCCCGACTCCCTGCCCGAGGTGGTCAGGAAGACGGCCGACGAGGTGACGAAGGGGACCACCAACGCCTACGAGCAGGCCGTGAAGCTCCAGAACTACTTCGCCTCCGAGGGCGGCTTCACGTACGACACCTCGGTGAACTCGGGTACCGGCAGCGCAGCGATCGGCCGCTTTCTGAGGGACAAGCGGGGCTTCTGCGTCCACTTCTCGTTCACCATGGCCGCGATGGCGCGGACGCTGGGAATCCCGGCCCGGGTCGCCGTGGGCTTCACGCCCGGCACCGCACAGTCGGACGGCTCGATGTCGGTCGGCCTGCGCGATGCGCACGCCTGGCCGGAGCTGTACTTCGAGGGCGTCGGATGGACCCGTTTCGAGCCCACGCCGACGCGCGGCTCCACTCCGTCGTACACCGTGCCGGACGCACCCTCCGACAGCGCCGCCGATCCGGCCCAGCCCGAGACGGACGCCTCGGCAGCGGCGCCGGCCACGCCGTCCGCCTCGGACAGCTGCCCGGCCCAGATGCGCCGGCAGGGCGAGTGCGGCAGCTCGGCGCTCCCGGGGGCAGTGACGCCCACGGACACGGGGACACCCGCGGGCACGGTGCTCGCGGTGGTCCTGGCGGCCGTGCTCGTCCTGCTGATCCCCTTGCTTCCCATGTTCTGGCGGACTCGGGTACGGGCCCGGCGGCTGGGTTCCTCCACCGGGCGCACCCCGGCGGACGCGACCGCGAGAACGCTGGCGGTCTGGCAGGAGATCACCGACACCGCGTGGGACCACGGCATCGAACCGGACGAGTCCCGGACGCCGCGCAAGGCCGCGGACCGGGTGGTACGGATGGGCCGGCTGGACACGGAGGCGGCCGAGGCGGTGCACCGGGTGGCGAGCGCGGTGGAGCAGGTGCTCTACGCACCGGAGCCGCAGCCGGTGTCGGGGCTCGCGGACGACGCCCAGAAGGTACGGGCGGGCCTCCGGGGCTCGGCGGACCGGTTCGCCCGGTTCCGTGCGGTCGTGGCACCGCGATCGGCCGTACGGGTGATGTGGGCGGTGTCGGAGCGCCGGGCGGCACTGACCGGCCGGTGGCGGGCACCACAGCGGCCCGCGTGGCTGCGGCGCCCGTCCCGCCAGCAGGGCTGACACCGACGCCTCGGGCGGGCCCGCTCCTCGGGCCCGCCCGAGGAGCGGGCCGCGTCGGTAGGTCAGTCCGGGGCACGCGTCGGGTAGGTCCGCCCTCAGGTCCGTTCGGTTCACCGCACACCTAACAGGGCCCGGCCCTCGGGTCGGCCCCGCACACCGCACAGGCCCCCCGGCACCTCACACAGGCCCGCCCCTCGGGTCCACCCCCGGCCCCGCACCACACAGGCCCGCCCCTCAGGCCGGCCCCGGCCCACGGCCCGGCCGTCGCACGGCGAGCCCTACCGGCGCCCCCATCCCGCACGCCCCACCCCGTACGACCGGCCGGGCAGACGCTCCTTCCTCCGGGCGCACGCGTGAGGGGCGGTCGCAGAAATGCGACCGCCCCTCACCCATAAGTGTTTCTGAGCGCCTACTGGCCCTGCTCGTCGCGGCGACGCTGCCACCGCTGTTCGATCCGGTTCATCACGGACCGGCGCTGTTTGGGCCGACGTTCACCCGCACCACCCGCGCGGACTGCCTGTTGCTCACCCGGCTTCGGCGCCTTGCGCCAACCGGTGACCGCGAGCACCGCGCAGCCCAGCATGACGAGGAACCCCACCACGCTGATCCAGATCTGCTGGGCGACCATTCCGGCCATGAGGAGCGCGATTCCCACCAGGAAGCCAGCAACTGCCTGGTAGACCCGTCGCCGGGTATATGTACGCAGCCCACTTCCCTCGAGCGCTGTCGCGAACTTGGGATCTTCGGCGTACAGCGCTCGCTCCATTTGCTCGAGCATTCGCTGCTCGTGCTCCGAGAGCGGCACGGAGTCCTCCTCGTCGTCGGCCGCCGGGGGGCGGCCGGTATGCGGCCCTTCCAGGATAGGCAGGGAATCGTCCCCGTGAAACCCGCCCTCATTGCCAATCAGCCAGTCCGGGCCGCCACGACGGCTCAGCTGCTGAGGCGTTGATTCCCCAACCTCCGATCCGTCATGCCGGATGGTGTCCCCCGATCATACGGGGCCGAGGCCCTGATCGGGGCTGCTGGGGCGTACTCCGTCTGCAGCTGCGTTGCTGATCAGCCGCGCTGCGGTCGCGATCGGGCGGCCTCTCAGGCCCGCCTGGTGCCCAGGACGTGCAGCTGGGTCGCCACCGAGTGGAACGCCGGCAGCTCGGCAGCCGCCGTCTCCAGCTTGAGCAGGGCTTCCATCGCGCCGGGCTCGGTGTCCACCAGGACGCCCGGCACCAGGTCGGCGAAGACGCGTACCCCGTGGACGGCGCCGACCTCGACGTCCGCGCCCTCGACGAGCTCGGTGAGCTGATCCGCCGTGTACCGACGCGGCACCGGGTCGCCCTCGCCCCAGCGGCCGGCCGGGTCGCTCAGCGCGTGCCGGGCCTCGGTGAAGTGACCGGCGAGCGCCCGGGCCAGGACCGCGCCGCCGAGCCCGGCCGCGAGCAGGCTGAGCGCGCCGGACGGACGGAGCGCCTCCACCGCGTGCCGCACGCCCTCGGCGGGGTCGTCCACGTACTCCAGGACCCCGTGGCAGAGCACCGCGTCGTAGCCACCGCGCCCGACCACGTCGAACAGGCCGAGGATGTCGCCCTGGACCCCGCTGACCCGGTCGGCGACCCCGGCCTCAGCCGCGCGGCGCTCCAGCGCGAACAACGCGTTGGGGCTGGGATCGACGACGGTGACCCGGTGGCCCAGCCGCGCGACGGGCACGGCGAAGTTGCCCGTACCGCCACCCGTGTCCAGCACGTCCAGGACGTCCCTGCCGGTCGCCTTGACCTGGCGGTCGAGAGCGTCCTTGAGGACCTCCCAGACCACGGCGGTACGAAGGGAGGCACGGGGGCGCAGCTGGTCCGACACGGCAGTTGTCTCCTCGGCACGGTGCCGTCGCTGACGGCGGAGCGTGAACGGCGGGCGATAGGTCGCGTCCACCCTATTGCCTCGCACCGCCGCCACCGTCATCCCGCGTCGGAGCGCTCTCCCCGGGGTTGCGGAAGGACCGGCTGGAGCACCAGCAGCCGCTCCACCAGGCGAAGGAACATCGCCGCGTCGCGCAGCAGATCGTCCGCGTCCCGCCGGCCGGCCGCACCGGGTATGCCCGCTTCCGCCCGCGCCCGGCGACGGGCGCCGGAGGCGAACAGGGCGCTCCACTCGGTGAGCTCGGGGGCGATTTCCGGCAGGACCTCCCAGGCGCTGCGGATCCTCTCCCGGCGCCGGCGGGAGGTCTCGGGGCGCCCCCGGACGGCGAGCACCGCGGCGGCCGTGCGCAGCGCCGCGAGGTGGGCGGTGGCGTAGCGCTCGTTCGGTACGTCGAGAACAGCTGCCTCTTCGAGGCCGGCGTGGGCCTGGGCGAGGAGATCGAGAGCGGCGGGCGGCGCCGTGGTGCGCCGGAGTACGGGGTGGACGTCGTGTGCCGGACCGGTCGGTGAGGGGGCAGGGCCGTCTGCGCGGCGTCGCGGAGCGGCTGCTGCGGACGAGTGGGCCATGACAGAACCTCCTGTCTCGTAACGGCTTCGTGGCCGTCTGTATCCATCGTGACGGCCCCCACTGACAATCGACCCGAATCCCGCTCCGACCTGGTCTTTTGCCACGACCGCAAGTTCGGGCTACCTTTTTGAACTGACCGGTCAGTGCAAAAGCTATGGGCACAAGGCTCGGGGCGAAGACCCCGCACCAAGCCCCGCACCAAACCCGGCACCAAGACCCGGCACGAAGACGATGGGGAGGGCCAGTGGACAGCCCGGACAGTCCGGACAGCCCGCGCGGGGCAGCTGTCACCGCCGACGGTCTCGGCCTGGAGGGGCCGCGCGGATGGGCCTTCAGGGACGTGACGTTCAGCGCCGCCCCCGGGTCCCTGACCGCGATCGAGGGGCCTTCCGGTTCCGGCCGCACCTGCCTGCTGCTCGCCCTCACCGGCCGGATGCGCCCCACCGAGGGCGAGGCCTCGGCCGGCGGCCTGCGCCTGCCGCGCCGGGCCGCCGCCGTACGCCGTATCGCGGGCCTGGGGCCGGTGCCCGGGGTCAGCGAGCTCGACCCGGCCTTGACCGTCGCCGAGCACCTGCGTGAACGCGCGCTGCTGCAGCGCCGCTTCGACGGCTCGCTGCGCACCCTGCTGCGGCCGCGCCGCGAGCGGGCCGCCACAGCCCGGACCCTCATCGACGGCGCCCTGGAGGCAGCCGGGCTCGACCTCTCCGCCCTGCCCAAGGCGGAGCGGACCTCCGTACGGGATCTGGAGCGCCTGGAGGCGCTGCGGCTCTCCGTCGCCCTCGCGCTGACCGGCCGGCCGCGCCTCCTCGCGGTGGACGACACCGACCTCAAACTCTCCGACGCGGAACGTGCGACGGCCTGGGAGCTGCTGCGCTCGCTCGCCGCCGACGGCACGACCGTGCTGGCCGTGTGCAGCCAGGCTCCCGAGGACGCGGTCACCGTGCGTACCGGCTCCACCGGAGCGGCGGACCCGACAGACATCGACGGGGAGCCCGCGCCGCCGGCCGCCCCGGTACACGAGGAAGGGACGGCCGATGCGTTCGCCGGGACTGGCCACGCTTGAGCTCAGGCGCTTCGGCAGGGGGAAGCTGCCGCGCGCCGCACTGGCCGCGCTCCTGCTGCTGCCGCTGCTCTACGGCGCGCTGTACCTGTGGTCCTTCTGGGACCCGTACGGCCGCCTCGACCGCATCCCCGTCGCGCTCGTCAATGACGACAAGGGCGCCACGGCCGAAGGCAGGCGTCTCGCCGCCGGGGACGAGATCACCGGCAAGCTGCTCGACTCCGAGGTCTTCGACTGGCACGAGGTGAGCGCCGCCGAGGCGCACAAGGGTGTCGAGGACGGTACGTACTACCTCTCGCTGACGATGCCTTCGGACTTCAGCAAGCGCATCGCCTCCAGCGCCGGCGACTCCCCCGAGACGGGTGCGCTCCAGGTGCGCACCAACGACGCGAACAACTACATCGTCGGCCAGATCTCCCGGACGGTCTTCTCCGAGGTCCGCACCGCCGCGTCGACCAACGCCTCCCGGAGCTTCCTCGACCGGATCTTCATCAACTTCTCCGATCTCCACGACGCGACGGCGAAGGCGGCCAAGGGCGCCTTTGACCTCAAGGGCGGGATCGGCAAGGCCAAGAAGGGCTCGAAGGACCTCGCGGACGGGCTGAAGGACGCGAAGGCCGGCAGCAGCCGGCTGGCCACCGGCATCGTCCAGCTGAACAAGGGCGCGGGCGACCTGGAGACCGGCTCGCGCCAGGTCGCCGACGGCACCCAGCTGCTCGCCGACAAGGTCAACGGGGTGGCCGCGGACGTCCGCCCCTTCCTGAAGGACAACGGCAAGACGATCGGTGACACGGCCCGGCTCGTCGCCGACTCCTCGCAGACCGTACGGGACAACCTCGACCTGCTCGTGAAGGCGGCGCCCACCGCCGCCACCGCCGCGCACACGGCCTCCGACGACCTCACCGAAGTCCACCGCACCCGGTGCGTGGAGCAGCCGCTCCCCGATCCCGCGGTCTGCGCTCCGCTGAAGCGGGCCGTGACGGCGGCGGCCGATGTCGCCGCCGTGGCCGACGACGTGAACGTGCTGGTCAAGAACCAGAACGGGGACCTGAAGGAGCTGCGCTCCCAGCTGACGACCCTGCAGAAACAGGCCGACGCCCTCGCCGAGCGCTCGCCGCACCTGGACGAGGACCTGGAGAGCGCCGTCAAGAAGGTCAACGCGCTCAACACCGGCGCCCACAAGGTCGCCAAGGGCGCTGACCGGCTGCACACCGGGCTGGCCACCGCCAGAACGGGCTCCGCCGAGCTGAACACCGGGGTCGGCGACCTCAAGAAGGGGGCGACGAGCCTGGACAGCGGCATGATCCGGCTCGGTGACGGTTCGGCGACGCTCGCCCAGGGGCTCACCGACGGCGTGGACAAGATCCCCGACTACGACAAGAAGGACCGCGACGCGCGTACGGGAGTCATGGCCGACCCCGTACAGCTGGCCTCCCAGTCGCTGCACGCGGCCCCGAACTACGGCACCGGTTTCGCCCCCTACTTCATCCCGCTCTCCCTCTGGGTCGGCGCGATGGTGGCGTACATGCTGATCCAGCCGCTCAACCGGCGTGCCCTGGCCGCCGGGGCACCGGCCTGGCGGATCGCCTTCGCGGGCTGGCTGCCGGTGGCGGCGATCGGTCTGCTCCAGGTGGCCGCGCTGATGTCCGTACTGCACTGGGGGCTCGGTCTGCAGATGGCCCACGCCGCCGGAACGATCGGCTTCCTGGCCCTGGTCACCTGCTGCTTCGGCGCGATCGTGCAGTGGCTGAACGCCCGGTTCGGGGCGGCGGGCCGCATCCTCGTCCTCGCCGTGCTGATGCTTCAGCTGACCTCGGCCGGCGGTACGTACCCCGTGCAGACGAGTCCCGGCTTCTTCAACGCGATCCATCCCTACCTGCCGATGAGCTACATCGTCGAGGGCCTGCGCAGGCTGATCACCGGCGGTGGACTCGGCCCGGTCTGGCAGGGCTGCGCGGTCCTGGTGGCCTTCACCGCGGGGGCCCTCGCGCTGACCGCCGTCTCCGCGCGCCGCAAGCAGATGTGGACCCTGGACCGGCTGCATCCGGAGCTGAGTCTGTGAGCGCTCCGGGACCTGTGAGAATCAGGAGCATGGAAAGCAGTAGCGCCACACGCCGCCAGGCCACCCGGCAGAAGCTCTACGAAGCGGCCGTGACCCTCATCGCCGAGAAGGGTTTCTCGGCGACCACGGTGGACGAGATCGCCGAGCGTGCCGGGGTCGCCAAGGGCACGGTGTACTACAACTTCAAGAGCAAGACCGAGCTCTTCGAGGAGCTGTTGCGCCACGGCGTGGGGCTGCTCACCTCCTCGCTGCGTACGGCGGCGGAGGAGACCGACGCGCGCGGTGGCAGCCGGGTCGAGGCGCTGGACGCCATGATCCGGGCCGGTCTGGTCTTCATCGACCGCTACCCGGCCTTCACCCAGCTGTACGTGGCCGAGCTGTGGCGCACCAACCGCGCCTGGCAGGCCACCTTGCTGGTGGTCCGTCAGGAGGCCGTCGCCGTGGTCGAGGGCGTGCTCAGGGAGGGCGTCGCGGGCGGCGAGCTGAGCGAGGAGATCGACATCCCGCTGACGGCCGCCGCGCTGGTCGGCATGGTGCTGGTGGCGGCGCTGGACTGGCAGGCGTTCCAGCCGGAGCGGTCGATCGACGACGTGCACTCCGCGCTGTCGCTGCTGCTGCACGGGCGGGTCAGCGGGCGCTGAGCACGGATCCGCCCGGTACCCGGCGGCCCGGGACAGCCGAAGACGCCGGTCCGACGGGGCTCGATCCCCCCGAGCCTCGCCCGACCGGCGCTTGCGTGCTGCCGGAGGACCTTCCCCCGTGACCCCCGTGTTCCCCCGTGGTCCCGAGTCCTCCGCCGCGCACCCCCGTTCGGAAGGAGTGCCGCGCCCGCTCCGCCGCCCCGTGCCGGCGGTACCGGCGCAGCGCCCCTTCCGTGGTCCCCACTCTGCCGTTCCCGCAGGTCGCGGCCCATCCGCGTCCCTACTCATCTCACCTCCTAGGTACGGGTACTCAGACGTGCGCACCCGCGCCCTCCCGCTCCCGTACGCCCCCTGGCTACGATCGCCCCCGTGTCCGTACTCCCTCTGGTGTTCACAAGTGGCTGGGCGAGCGGGATCAACGCCTACGCGGTGGTCCTCCTGCTCGGCATCTTCGGCGCGACCGGAGTGACCGACGAGGTGCCGGCCTCGCTGCAGCGCACCGACGTCCTGATCGTGGCCGGTGTGCTCTTCCTGTGCGAGGTGGTGGCGGACAAGATCCCGTACGTGGACTCGGTCTGGGACACGGCGCACACCGTCATCAGGCCGGTCGCCGGGGCGGTCGTCGCGGCGCTGCTCGCGGGCGACAGCGGTTCGCTGCCGGAGCTCGCCGCGGGAGCCATCGGTGGTTCCACCGCGCTGATGAGCCATCTGGTGAAGGCGGGCACCAGGATGGCGGTCAACACCTCCCCCGAGCCGTTCAGCAATATCGCCGTGAGCACGGCCGAGGACCTGGGCGTCGCCGGAGTCGTCACCTTCGCCATATTCCATCCGTGGATCGCGGCCTCCATCGCTGCGGTGCTGCTGGTGCTCGGCCTGGTGATACTGGTCTTCCTGGCCTCCCGGATCCGTCGGTTCCTGCGCCGCAGAGCGCAACGACGCGAGGAGAAGCGGCTGGCCGGCTCCGCGTCCCACTGGCCCGACGGCTGATCCGCCTTCCACCGGCCCGACGGCTGAGCTGTCGGCAGCAGGCGTCGAGGGCGTCCGGGACCGGGCGCGGGTGAGGAGCGGCACCGGGTGCGTGCAGCCTCGGGGCGGAGAACCGAACCCTGCCGGAGCCCTGGCAGAACCCCGGTGAGGGACGACGACACCGCAGGTGCGCGTGGCCGCTCCAGCGGCTCCGCCCCCGATTTCCGGATGCTCTAAAGTCGCAGCCATGGCACGTATTGCGGTGATCGGCGCCGGGTTGGGCGCGATGTCGGCGGCGGCCCGGCTGGCCGTGGCCGGCCACCGTGTGACGGTGTACGAGCGTTCGGAGACGTTCGGCGGCTCGGTGGGCCGCCATGTCCTGGACGGCTTCACGTTCGACACGGGCCCCGGCCTGCTCCATCTGCCCGCCGTCTACCGCGACCTGTTCGTGAAGACCGGCAAGGAGCCGCTGGAGCGGTGCGTCACCCTGACCCAGGTCGATCCGGCGAGCCGCCATGTCTTCGCGGACGGCACCGACGTGTCCCTGCCGAACGCCTCGCGGGCCGGCACCGTCGCGGCCCTGGACGCCGCACTCGGCGGCGGCGCGGGCGGGAGCTGGAGCGCGTTCCTCGACCGGGCCCGGGACGCGTGGGACCGGTCCCGGCGGCCCCTGCTGGAGGAGCCCCTGCGCCCCGACTGGCAGGCGCTGGCCCGCGATCCGTATCCGGCGGCGGTCCGGCGGCGGCTGCTGCGCTCGGCTCGCCGGGCCGGCACGGTGGCGGAGGTCGGCTCATGGGAGCTGGCGGATCCCCGGCTGGCCGCCCTGCTGGACGGGTACGCGCTGTCGTACGGCCTCGATCCGCTGCACGCCCCGGCGAGCACGGCCCTGCTGCCGTACATGGAGGAGACGTTCGGCAGTTGGTACGTCTCCGGAGGCATGCGGGCGCTGGCGCAGGCGGTGTACGAGCGGTGCCTGGCCCGGAAGGTGGAGTTCGTCTTCGGCGCCGAGGTGGCCCGGGTCCTGGAGAAGGACGGCCGGGCGGCGGGCGTGGAGCTGGCGGACGGCACGGTCGCGGAGGCGGCTCACGTGGTGCTGGGAGCCCGGCCGCACCCCGGCCTGATGCCCGTTCAGGAGCTCTGGCAGGACGGCGATGTGACGGTGCAGCCCCGCCCGGAGGGATCCGGCCCGACGGGCCGGTTCCTGGTCCTGCTGTCCTTGCGCGGCGCCCGGCCCGCGGACACCGCGCACCGGACGCTGGTGCATCCGGCCGACGGGGCGGCCGAGCGCGAGGCGGTGTTCGGCGGGCGGCTCGCCGCGCACCCCACGGTGACGGTGCTGCGCCCCGATGATCCCGCCACCCGCCCAGACGAGGCCCACGAGGCCGTGACGCTGATGGCGACGGTCGCCCCGCACGGCCCGGTGGACTGGACGGACGGGGCGGTGCGGGCGCGGTACGCGGACACCCTGATCGACACCGCGAGCGCGGCCGTGCCGGGCCTGCGGGACCGGGTGCTCCGCATGGAGGTGCGGACGCCCGCGGAGACCGAGACCGGGACCGGCGCGGAGGGCGGCGCGGTTCCGGCCCCCGCGCTGGCGGGTGCCGGGGGCGGTTACCTCCACGCGGCCAACCGCACCCGGCTGCCGGGACTGCTCCTGGCGGGCGGCTGGTCGCATCCGGGCGGCGGTCCCGCACACGCGGGCATGTCGGGGGCGCTGGTCGCGGGGATCGTCGTCGAGGGGGACGGGTTCCGCGGCTCGCAGTGAGTGCCGCGGGCGAGGACGCGATCGGCAGGCCCGAACGGCCGGCCGATCAGGCTCAGTAGCGGTACTGCTCGTTGTAGCCCGTGTCGTAGCCGTTCGGATACGGCGCCGGCTGGGCGGGCTGCTCCGGCGGGTACTGCTCGCCCTCGCGCTGCTGCGGCACCCAGACGCCCCCCGGCGGGGTCTCGGGGGCGTACGACTGGGGCTGGGGCTGGGCGTACGGATCGGCGAACTGCTGGTTGCCGCCGTAGCTGTCGTAGCCCGCCTCGTTCCCGTAGTTCCCGTACGCGCCGTACTGCGGAGTGCTCGCGGTGGTGCCGATGTACGGGTCGGAGTACGCGGCGTACTGCTGCTGGTCCGTGCCGTAGTCGTACTGGCCGGCTCCCGCATAGGTGTCCTGGCCCGCTCCCGCGTAGGGGGATTCCTCGCCCTGGGCCGGGTACGCGGAGTAGTCGGGGTACGCGTCGTACTGCGGCTGCTGATGCTGTTCCTGCTGGTGTTGCTGGTGTTGCTGGTGCTCCTGCTGCGGCCGGTGATCGGTGTAGACGCCGTACTGCCCGGTGTCGTCGGGCAGCGGCTCCGGCGCGTAGACCTCGGCCGCCGCGGGCTGCGGTGCGGCCTCCGGCAGGGCCGACGTCTCGGGGTCGTACTCCATCTCCAGCTCCGAGACCTGGAGTGTGGGCTCGCGGTCACCGCCGCCGCCGCGGCGGCGTCGGCTCTCCCCGGGGCTGCCCCCTATGGCCCAGCCGGTCGAGAAGCCGCGTCGGAAGGAGAGCGTGACGTATGTCTGGCCCGTCGCGAAGGCGATCGCCCCGATGGCGATGACGAACACGGAGGGCATCAGGACACCGATGACGACACCGACGAAGCCGGTGAAGGCGAGCAGACGCCAGCGCAGACGTGCCTTGTACTGCAGCAGCACCTCGCCGAGCAGCCAGAGCGCAACGATGCCGAACGCGATGTAGAGGACCGTCCAGCCCATGCCCGCCCCCTTCTACGGCCGCCGCCCCGGAGCGTGGCGGGTACGGCCGGTCACGACTGCTTGTGCAGTCCGAGATTTTCGTAGATTTCGAGCGTCGCCGTCGAGTTGTTCAACGTGATGAAGTGCAGTCCGGGCACACCTTCGGAGAGCAGCTTCGCGCAGAACCGCGTTGCGAAGTCGATGCCAATGGAGCGTACAGCGGCGGGATCGTCCGTGGCGGCGAGGATGCGTTCTTTCAGGTCCGCGGGCAGCGTCGCGTTGCTGAGCTGGGCGAATCTCTCCAATTGCCGGACGCTCGTCACGGGCATCACCTCAGGAATGATCGGGGTGTGGCAACCCGCAGCGACCACCCGGTCACGCATACGCAGATAATCCTCGGGATCGAAGAACATCTGCGTGATCGCATAGTCCGCACCGGCGCGGCACTTGTCCACGAAATGCCGAATGTCGGTGTCCCAGTCGGCGGACCGCGGATGCATCTCCGGGAATGCCGCGACACCGACACAGAAATCGCCGGATTCCTTGATCAGCCGGACCAGGTCCGCCGCGTACCGCACACCCTGCGGGTGCTCGACCCACGGGCCCATCGGGTCGCCCGGCGGGTCTCCGCGCACGGCGAGGATGTTCCGGATTCCGGCGTCCGCGTACTGGCCGACCATGTTGCGCAGCTCGGCGATGGAGTGGTTGACCGCCGTGAGGTGCGCGACCGGGGTGAGCGTGGACTCGGCGGCGATGTCCTGGGTCGCCTTCACCGTCCCGGCCCGGGTGGATCCGCCGGCCCCGTACGTCACGGAGACGAAGCTCGGTCCCACCGCCTCGACCCGGCGCAGCGCGTTCCAGAGGTTCCGCTCGCCCTTCTCGGTCTTGGGCGCCCAGAACTCGAAGGAGTACGAGGTCTTGCCGGTGTCGAGCATCTCACGCACGGTGCGCGCGTGATCTGTCCTGGTGGAGGGTGTGCCAAGGGCCATACCGGCAGGTTAACCAGGGCGCGGCGGGCACCCAACCGAACTGGGGCGATTTGGCTTGATTGCCCGATGATTGTCCACGCTTCGGACACTCCTGTCCCGAACGGGACCCCGCTCGCGCCTCCGGTTCACGCCCCGGCGCGGTCCCTGATCCTTCCCGCCAGCCCGGCGGCGGCGGCGGCCGGATCGGACGCCTCGGTGACGGCCCGCACGACGACGACCCGGCGTGCTCCGGCGTCCAGGACCTGGTCGAGGTTGCCCGCGTCGATCCCGCCGATGGCGAACCACGGACGGGCGGGGGCGAGCGAGGCGGCGTAACGCACGAGGTCCAGGCCGGGCGCGTGCCGGCCCGGCTTGGTGGGGGTGGGCCAGCAGGGCCCGGTGCAGAAGTAGTCCACGCCCGGCTCGGTGACGGCCGCGTCGACCTCGGACTCGGCATGGGTGGAGCGGCCGATGACCACGTCACGGCCGATGATCGCGCGGGCGGCCCGGACGGGCAGGTCGCCCTGGCCCAGGTGCAGCACGTCGGAACCGATGGCGTGGGCGACATCGGCCCGGTCGTTGACCGCGAGGAGCTTGCCGTGGCGCTTGCAGGCGTCGGCGAAGAGCGCCAGGTGTTCGAGCTCCTCGGCCGCCTCCATGCCCTTGTCGCGCAGCTGGATGATGTCCACACCGCTGGAGAGGACCGCGTCGAGGAATGCGGGAAGGTCACCCTGGCGCCGGCGGGCGTCCGTGCACAGGTAGAGCCGGGCGTCGGACAGCAGCGCGCGAGGCGTGGACATGGTGCGGTTCCCCCCGGGGAAGGCGATGGCGGTGGGTCGGTGGTGCCGCGCGGAGTGCGGGCCGCGATGTGCGGCCCGCATCCGCGGTGCGGCTGTCGGTCAGACGGCGAGCGCCTGGGCCCGGCGCTTCACCTCCGTGCCGCGATTCTCACTCAGCGCCTGCGCGGGCGTGCCCGGCAGGCTCGGGTCGGGCGTGAAGAGCCATTCCAGCATCTCCGTGTCGGAGTAGCCGTCGTCCCTCAGGAGCGTCAGGGTCCCCGAAAGGCCCTTGACCACCTTGTCGCCGTCGATGAAGGCGGCAGGCACCTGGAGCGCCCTGTTCTCACCACGTCGTACGGCGATGAGCTGGCCCTCCTTGACCAGCTGGCGCACACGCGTCACCTCGACATCGAGCATTTCGGCGATGTCGGGAAGGTGGAGCCAGTCGGGGACGAGAGCATCGATCTTTGCGTCAATCTCGGTCACGGGGACAAGCGTGCCATCCCGGACCGACAGTCGGTACCCGGGCCGACCGTACGGGGGCCGGATACGCCATCAGAGCGTGGCCGATTTCAGGGGCACGGAGGGGTCGGCGACCCGCTCGGGGGCGAGCTGCACGCCCGATTCGACGAGTCGGCGCCCCTGCGCCAGATCGCGCGGACGGCCGACCGCCAGTACGGCGACGAGCGCTCCGGCACGCAGCCAGCACACCGTCCACGCCGGTTCGGCCGGGTCGCCGCGCCACACCAGGGTGTCGGCGCCCGTGTGATGGCCCGCGTACTGCACGAAGCGGCCGAACTGCTCGGACCAGAAGTAGGGCACGGGGTCGTAGGCCGGAGGCGGTCCGTCGCCCCCGGGAGCGATGACGGCGGCCGCGACGGTCCGGGGCCCCTGGAGGGCGTTGTCCCAGTGGTGCACGAGCAGCCGCTCGCCGTACCGGGCCGAGGGGAACGAGGCGCAGTCCCCGACCGCGTACACATCGGGCAGCGAGGTGCGCAGCGACGCGTCGGCGGTCACCGATCCGTCCGGGCCGAGCTCGATCCCCGATCCGGCCAGCCAGCCGGTCGCGGGCCGGGCACCGATGCCGACCACGACCGCGTCCGCCGGGATCGCGCGGCCGTCCGCCAGCACCACGCGGCCCGATTCGACCCGGTCGACCCGGGCACCGGTCAGGAGTCCGGCGCCGATCTCGGCGTACCAGCCGGCCATGGGCGCGGCGACCTCGGCGGGCAGAGCGCCGGCGAGCGGGCGTTCGGCCGCTTCGACGACGGTGACGGCGCAGCCGGCCGCACGCGCCGCGGTGGCGAACTCGGCGCCGATCCAGCCCGCGCCGACGACCACGACGTCGTGCTGCCGTTCGAGCACCGGCCGCAGCCGGGCGGCGTCGTCCAGCGTGCGCAGGAGGTGGACGCCCGGGATGCCCTCGGTGCCGGGCAGCACCAGGGGCTCGGCGCCGGTGGCGACGACCAGGACGTCGTAGGGCACGGGCCCGTCCGGGGTGTCCAGCTCGTGGTCGGCGGCGCGCACCGCGGTCACGTCGAGGCCGAGCCGCAGGGTGATGTCCAGCGCCTCGAAGTCGATGTCGAAGGCCGAGCCCTCGGCCTTGCCGAGGAGGACCGCCTTGGACAGCGGGGGCCGGTCGTAGGGCTGGTGCGGTTCGGCGCCGATCAGCGTGACGGGGCCGGTGAAGCCCTGTTCGCGCAGCGCCACCGCGGTCTGCACGCCCGCCATGCCCGCTCCGGCGATCACGACGCGGCGGCGCTGCCGCGGCTCTGTCTGCTCTGGTCCGGTCTGCTCGTCCACCCGTCCACCTTAAACACCTGACGACCCGTCAGGAAGCTGGTTCCCATGATGCGCCCACCTGATCGCCTTCCCCGCTCAGGCATCCACTCCCTTGCAGGCGGCGGGGGCCGGAGGTTTAGGGTGGCCGTGCACATCACTCGCGGGAGCCCGGGCGTACCGGGCTGAGAGGGAGGCTGGGCGGCCTCCGACCGTACGAACCTGATCCGGGTCATGCCGGCGAAGGGAGGGGCTGGACGCCCATGGGCACGCACCGTACGAACGGGTCCGACGTCCTCGTCATCGGGGGCGGCATCATCGGCCTGGTGATCGCCTGGCGGGCCGCACAGCGCGGCCTGGCCACCGCGGTCGTCGATCCCGAACCGGGCGGCGGCGCGGCCCAGGTCGCTGCCGGAATGCTGGCCGCCGTCACCGAACTCCACTACGGCGAGGAGATGCTGCTCGGTCTCAACGTCGCCTCCGCCGCGCGCTATCCGGCGTTCGCGGCCGAGCTGGAGGAGGCGAGCGGACGGGACATCGGCTTTCGCGCGTGCGGGACCCTGGCCGTCGCGCTCGATGCCGACGACCGCGCCCATCTGCGGGAACTCCACGCCCTGCAACGCCGCTCCGGCCTGGAGTCGGAGTGGCTCACCGGCCGGGAGTGCCGTCGCCTGGAGCCGATGCTCGCGCCGTGCATACGCGGCGGACTGCGGGTCGACGGCGACCACCAGGTCGACCCGCGACGGCTGGCCGCCGCGCTGCTGACTGCGTGCGAACGGGCCGGGGTCGTCCTCCACCGCCAACGGGCCGAGCGGCTCTCGGTCACGGGTGACCGGGCCGTCGGAGCGGTTCTGGCCGACGGGACGCGGGCCGGTGCCGATCAGGTCGTACTCGCCGCGGGCAGCCTGAGCGGCCGGCTCCCGGGGATGCCGGCGCACGTCCTGCCCCCGGTCCGCCCGGTGAAGGGCCAGGTGCTGCGGCTGACCGTGCCCACCACGTACGCCCCCTTCCTCTCCCGCACCGTGCGGGCGGTGGTCCGGGGCAGCCATGTCTATCTCGTACCGCGCGAGAACGGCGAACTGGTCATCGGCGCCACCAGCGAGGAGATGGGCTGGGACACCACCGTCACGGCGGGCGGTGTGTACGAGCTGCTGCGCGACGCGCACGAACTGGTGCCAGGCATCACCGAGCTGCCGCTCACCGAGACGCGCGCCGGTCTGCGCCCCGCCTCCCCCGACAACGCCCCGCTCCTCGGGCCCACCGCGCTGCGCGGCCTCCACCTCGCCACCGGCCACCACCGCAACGGGGTGCTGCTCACCCCCGTCACCGGGGACGCCATGGCGCAGCTGCTGGCGGGCGGCGAGCTGCCCGAGGTGGCCCGCCCCTTCTCCCCCGGCCGCTTCTCACCCGCCGCCGCCCCCGTACCTCAGGAGCAGCCCGCATGACCGAGCCCACCCCCGTGTCCGTCCCGCTCCCCGTCCCCCTTTCCGTCTCCGTGAACGGCGAGGCCCTCGCCGTCGCGCCGGGCACCACCCTGGACGTCCTGGTCGCCTCGCTGACCAGTGCTCCCTCGGGCGTCGCGGCCGCCCTGAACGAGACCGTCGTACCGCGCGGCCAGTGGCCCGCCGCCGCACTCAGCGACGGCGACCGGGTCGAGGTCCTCACCGCGGTCCAGGGGGGCTGACCCATGTCCGACGACCTCTTCTCGCTCGGCGGCACCGTCTTCGGCTCCCGGCTGATCATGGGGACGGGCGGGGCTCCCAGCCTGGACGTACTGGAACGGTCCCTGACCGCCTCCGGCACCGAGCTGACGACCGTGGCGATGCGCCGCCTCGACCCGACCGTGCAGGGCTCCGTGCTCTCCGTCCTGGAGCGGCTCTCCATCCGCGTGCTCCCGAACACGGCCGGCTGCTTCACGGCGGGCGAGGCCGTCCTCACCGCCCGGCTCGCCCGCGAGGCGCTCGGCACCGACTGGGTCAAGCTGGAGGTGGTGGCGGACGAGCGCACCCTGCTGCCGGACCCCATCGAGCTGCTGGACGCCGCGGAGACGCTGGTGGACGACGGATTCACCGTGCTCCCGTACACGAACGACGACCCGGTGCTGGCCCGCAAGCTGGAGGACGTGGGGTGTGCGGCGATCATGCCGCTCGGCTCCCCCATCGGCTCGGGTCTGGGCATCCGCAATCCGCACAACTTCCAGCTGATCGTCGAGCAGGCGCGGGTACCCGTGATCCTGGACGCGGGCGCCGGCACGGCGTCGGACGCGGCCCTCGCCATGGAGCTGGGGTGCGCGGCCGTGATGCTGGCGTCGGCGGTGACCAGGGCCCAGGAACCCGAGCTCATGGCCGGCGCGATGCGGCACGCGGTGGCGGGCGGACGGCTCGCGTACCGCGCGGGGCGGATCCCCCGCCGCCACTTCGCCGAGGCGTCGTCACCGACGGCGGGGCGGGCGGTGCTGGATCCGGAGCGCCCGGCGTTCTGAGTCCCGGGCCCGGACGGTCCGTGTGGTGGATCTCATGTCCCTGACGCGGCACGCCCCGATCCCTGTGCCCCGACCGATCCGTGCCAGGAAATCGCATGTCCCTGTCACGGCTCGGCTGCAGTACGGAGCCGGGACCGCTCCGCCAGTCGGCCGTGTCCGCGGCGGCTCGTAGACTCGGCTCCGTGGATACGACCCTCCAGGACCCTCTCGTCGGGCAGCTGCTCGACGGCCGCTACCGCGTCGATGCCCGCATCGCCGTGGGCGGCATGGCCACGGTCTACCGGGCCATGGACACCCGGCTCGACCGGGTGCTCGCCCTCAAGGTGATGCATCCGGCGCTCGCGACCGACGCCTCGTTCGTCGAGCGCTTCATCCGCGAGGCCAAGTCGGTGGCCCGGCTCGCGCACCCCAATGTGGTCGCGGTCTTCGACCAGGGCGCCCAGGGGCAGTACGTCTACCTCGCGATGGAGTACGTCGCGGGGTGCACGCTGCGCGATGTGCTGCGCGAGCGGGGCGCCCTGCAGCCGCGGGCCGCGCTGGACATCCTGGAGCCGGTGCTCGCCGCCCTGGGCGCCGCGCACCGGGCGGGCTTCGTCCACCGGGACATGAAGCCGGAGAACGTGCTGATAGGCGACGACGGCCGGGTCAAGGTCGCCGACTTCGGCCTGGTCCGGGCCGTGGGCTCGGTCACGAACACCACGTCCATCCTGGGCACCGTCTCCTACCTCGCCCCCGAGCAGATCGAGCACGGCACCGCGGACACCCGCGCCGACGTGTACGCGTGCGGTGTCGTGCTGTACGAGATGCTGACCGGCACCAAGCCGCACACCGGCGAGTCCCCCGCCCAGGTCATCTACCAGCACCTCAACGAGGACGTCCCCGCCCCCTCCGCCGTGGTCCCGGGTCTCGCGACCGAGCTCGACGCACTGGTGGCGAGCGCCACGGCCCGCAATCCGGAGGTCCGTCCGTTCGACGCGGTGGCGCTGCTCGCCGAGTCCCGGCAGGCCCGGTCCGGTCTGACCGACGCGCAGCTGGACGCCGTGCCGCCGCAGGCCCTTGCCGAGGTGCGCGACGAAGCCGAGGACCGCACGAGCGTGATCCCCCGGGTACTGCCGCCGGACCAGGGCACCGCCCACCACACCAGTCGGCTGGAGATGCCCCCGCCGCCGCCCCCTCAGCCGCCGGGCCGTCGCGCGGGGGTCCGCGGGACGCCGCGGCGCGGTCTCATCGCGGTGGTCCTCGCCGTGCTGCTGGTCCTGGGGGTCGGCGGTGGCGTCTGGTACATCAACTCCGGGCAGTTCACCCACGTCCCCTCGCTGCTGGGCCAGAGCGAGAAGGCGGCCAAGGAGCGGCTCTCGAAGGCCGGTCTCGAACTCAAGGGCGTGCGGCGGGCCTACAGCGACACCGTCGACCGCGGCACGGTGATCAGCAGCGACCCGAAGTCGGGCGCGCGGATCCGGGGCAACGACTCCGTGGCGCTGGTCGTCTCGCGCGGTCCCGAGATCGTGACCGTGCCCGATGTCCAGGGCCTCAAGCTGTCCGAGGCCAGGCGACAGCTGGAGAAGAAGGGCCTCGTGCCCGGCATGACCACCAAGGAGTTCAGTGACGACGTGGCCGCCGGTGAGGTGGTGCGTACGGACCCCGAGGCGGGCGCCGAGCGCCACCCGGACTCCGCGGTCGCGATCGTGGTCTCCCAGGGCAGCCCGGTCGACGTCCCCGATGTCACCGGTCTCTCCGTCGAGGACGCCACCGCCGCGCTGGACGACGAGGGGCTGAAGGCCAAGGTGCTGCCGGACCGGGTGAACTCCCCCGAGGACGCCGGCGACATCGCCGAGCAGTCACCGGGCGAGGGCGAGGAGGCCGCCGAGGGCGACACCATCACGCTGACCGTCTCCAAGGGCCCGCAGATGATCGACGTCCCGGACGTCACCGGCAAGGACGTCGACGACGCCCGCAGCGAACTGGAGGACGCGGGCTTCGAGGTCAAGGTCGACCGGCCGTTCCTCTCCTTCAGCGACACCGTCGCGAGCCAGTCCGTCGACGGCGGCGACCGGGCCCCCGAGGGCAGCACCATCACCATCAAGACCAAGGGACTGTAGATCCGTATGCGCAACCCAGTCGGCGGCCACGTTCCGGTGGCCGGCGGCCTCGCCAAGGTCGGTCTGGCCTACGCCCGCGAGATGGGCGCGGAGGCCGTCCAGGTCTTCGTCGCCAATCCGCGCGGCTGGGCGACCCCTCCCGGGAATCCGGCGCAGGACGAGCTGTTCCGCACCGAGTGCGCCGCCGAGTCCATACCGGCGTACGTCCATGCCCCGTATCTGATCAACTTCGGCTCGCACACTCCGGCGACCGTCGAGAGGTCCGTGGAGTCCCTGCGCCACTCTCTGCGCCGGGCCCGCCGGATCGGGGCCCTGGGCGTCGTGGTGCACACCGGCTCGGCGACCAACGGCCGGCCGCGCGAGGAGGCGCTGGCGCAGGTGCGTACCCACATGCGGCCGCTGCTGGACGAGCTGACCCACGACGACGACCCGTTCCTGCTGTTGGAGTCGACCGCCGGACAGGGGTATTCGCTCTGTTCTCGGACCTGGGACTTCGGCCCGTACTTCGACGCGCTCGACGCCCATCCGAAGCTCGGTGTCTGCCTCGACACCTGCCACATCTTCGCGGCGGGACACGACCTGGCCGGTCCGGCGGGCATGAAGCAGACGCTGGACCTGCTGGTGGAGACGGTCGGCGAGGGCCGGCTGAAGCTGATCCACGCCAATGACTCCAAGGACGTGGCCGGGGCGCACAAGGACCGGCACGAGAACATCGGGTCGGGTCACATCGGCCGGGAACCGTTCCGGGAGCTGTTCTCCCATCCGGCCACCGCGGGCGTGCCCCTGATCATCGAGACACCGGGCGGCAAGGAGGGCCATGCCGCGGACGTGGCCCGGTTGAAGGAGCTGCGCGGCGGGAGCTGACCGGGCGGACACCCGTTGAGGAATACCCCTGGGGGGTATACGGTTCGTGTTGTCGGCAGGAACCGCTCCTCGGCATTGGGGGAACACGATGCAGGACCACGCGCAGCACATACACCATGCGGGCCACCCCGACCGGGCCACCGGTCACAGCGACCACGGTTCCGGCGGCGTCAGCTGGGCGATGGCGGCCCGGGCGACCCTCCACTGCCTCACCGGATGCGCCATCGGCGAGATCCTCGGCATGGTGATCGGCACCGCGTTCGACTGGGGCAACGTGCCCACGATGATCCTCGCGATCGTCCTGGCGTTCTTCTTCGGCTACACGCTGACGCTGCGGTCCGTCCTCAGGGCGGGCGTCGACTTCCGAACGGCGTTCCGGGTCGCCCTCGCGGCCGACACGCTCTCGATCGCGGTGATGGAGCTGATCGACAACGGGGTGATCGTCCTGTGGCCGGGCGCGATGGACGCGATGCTCTCCGACGTCCTGTTCTGGGGAGCGCTGGCGATCTCGCTCGCCGTCGCCTTCGTCGTCACCACACCGGTGAACAAGTGGATGATCGGGCGCGGCAAGGGGCACGCGGTCGTGCACCGGTACCACCACTGAGCCGGCGCGGAAGGCGCGGCCGGGATCAGAGCTCGGGGCCGTCCCCGGGCTCTTCCTGGTAGGAGTAGCGCTGTTCCTTCCAGGGATCGCCGATGTTGTGGTAACCGCGCTCCTCCCAGAAGCCACGGCGGTCGGCGCTCATGTACTCGATGCCCCGGACCCACTTGGGGCCCTTCCAGGCGTACAGGTGCGGCACGACGAGCCGGAGCGGGAAACCGTGTTCGGCGGTGAGCAGTTCGCCGCCCTTGTGGGTGGCGAACAGGGCCCGCTCCGAGGTGAAGTCGTCGAGCCGGAGGTTCGAACTGAAGCCGTACTCGGCCCAGACCATCACATGGGTGACCTGCGGCGCGGGTGGTGCGAGCGCCACGACGTCACGGGCGAGCACTCCGCCCCACTCGGCGCCGAGCATGCTGAACTTGGTCACGCAGTGCAGATCGGCGACGACCGAGGAGAACGGCAGCGCGGAGAACTCCTGATGGTTCCAGCAGTGCTTCTCGCCGTCGGCCGTGGCCCCGAAGACCCGGAACTCCCAGCGGTCGGGCTTGAACTTGGGCACCGGCCCGTAGTGGGTAACCGGCCAGCCACGCTGCAGACGCTGTCCCGGCGGAAGCTCGGACTGCTCTGCTGCGCGGTGTTCCCGGCTTTCCGGCTGACCCATGTCTCCATGGTGACAGACAGGCAGGGGTGGTCATGACCAGGGCAGAGGCGTTTCGGGCAACTCGTACTAAGCGTGCACTTACTGGACGACCACCGGGTGCGATGCGAGGATGCGGCCAACTTACCCAGTTCACCGGTTGGAAGGAGCCTCTGCGATGCAGGGCGACCCCGAGGTCCTCGAGTTCCTGAACGAACAGCTGACCGCCGAATTGACTGCTATCAACCAGTACTTCCTGCATGCAAAGATGCAGGACAACTTCGGCTGGACCAAGCTCGCGAAGTACACGCGCTCCGAGTCCTTCGACGAGATGAAGCACGCCGAGATCCTGACCGACCGCATCCTCTTCCTCGATGGGCTGCCGAACTACCAGCGGCTTTTCCATGTACGGGTGGGCCAGACGGTCACCGAGATGTTCCAGGCCGACCGCCAGGTCGAGGTGGAGGCGATCGACCGCCTCAAGCGCGGCATCGAGCTGATGCGCGCCAAGGGCGACATCACGTCCGCAAACATCTTTGAGTCGATCCTGGCCGACGAAGAACACCACATCGACTATCTCGACACCCAGCTGGAACTGGTCGAGAAGCTCGGCGAGCCGCTCTACATCGCGCAGCTGATCGAGCAGCCGGAGAGCTGACCGGCACCGGGCCGCCAGGGGTCAGGCGGCGTCGGGCAGCGGCAGCGGTTCGGGAACGGGGCCGGTGCCGGGGGCGATGCCCTGATCGGCATCGGGAGCGGCGCCGGCCGTGAGACGGTCAGCGGTGCCCGGCGTCCGCTTCTGGTCCAGCAGCTCGCGCCGCGGACAGGCGCCGCGGCCGAGCATCGCCTGGATGGTACGGACACAGCCGCCGCAGTCGGTCCCCGCCTTGCAGGCCGAGGCTATCTGGCGGGGTGTGCAGGCGCCCGCTTCCGCATGCTTCTTGACCTGCTGCTCCGTAACGCCGAAGCACGAGCAGACGTACATGCGGTTCACCTCCCGACGGGATGGGTCGTGGCTGCCGCCCCGATAATCGGTGAGGCTAACCTAACCTTACCCGCCGCTCAAGCCCCGTAAAAGCCCCGGAACGCCCTGTGGGGCACGGATCACATCGATCCGTGCCCCACAGTCATGCGTGCGCTGCACGCGGTGACGCCTACTGGTCCCGGTACATCTCGGCGACCAGGAACGCGAGGTCCAGCGACTGGCTGCGGTTGAGCCGCGGGTCGCAGGCCGTCTCGTAACGCTGGTGGAGGTCGTCCACGAAGATCTCGTGGCCGCCGCCGACGCACTCGGTGACGTCATCACCGGTGAGCTCGACGTGGATGCCGCCCGGGTGCGTGCCGAGGCCCTTGTGCACCTCGAAGAAGCCCTTGACCTCGTCCAGGACGTCGTCGAAGCGGCGGGTCTTGTGGCCGGACGCGGCCTCGAAGGTGTTGCCGTGCATCGGGTCGGTCACCCAGGCCACGGTCGCGCCGGAGGCGGTGACCTTCTCGACCAGCTCGGGGAGCTTGTCGCGGACCTTGTCGGCGCCCATCCGGACGACGAAGGTGAGCCGGCCGGGCTCGCGCTCGGGGTCGAGGCGCTCGATGTAGCCGAGGGCCTCGTCGACGGTGGACGTCGGGCCGAGCTTGATGCCGATGGGGTTACGGATCTTCGAGGCGAACTCGATGTGCGCGCCGTCCATCTGGCGGGTGCGCTCACCGATCCACACCATGTGGGCCGAGGTGTCGTACAGCCGGCCGGTCCGCGAGTCGACGCGGGTCAGCGACGACTCGTAGTCCAGCAGCAGGGCCTCGTGCGAGGCGTAGAACTCGACGGCCTTGAACTCGGCCGGGTCCGTCCCGCACGCCTTCATGAAGTTCAGCGCGTTGTCGATCTCGCGGGCCAGGGCCTCGTAGCGCTGGCCGGACGGGGACGACTTCACGAAGTCCTGGTTCCAGGCGTGCACCTGGCGCAGGTCGGCGTAGCCGCCGGTGGTGAAGGCGCGGACGAGGTTCAGCGTGGAGGCGGATGCGTGGTACATCCGCTTCAGCCGCTCCGGGTCCGGGATGCGTTCGGCCTCGGTGAAGGCGAAGCCGTTGACGGAGTCGCCGCGGTAGGTCGGCAGCGTCACGCCGTCGCGGGTCTCGGTCGGCTTGGAGCGCGGCTTGGAGTACTGACCGGCGATCCGGCCCACCTTGACGACGGGCACGGAGGCCGCGTAGGTGAGGACGGCGCTCATCTGGAGCAGCGTCTTCAGCTTGGCGCGGATGTGCTCGGCGGACACGGCGTCGAAGGCCTCGGCGCAGTCGCCACCCTGCAGCAGGAACGCCTCGCCCTTGGCGACGGCTCCCATGCGGGCGCGCAGCTGGTCGCACTCGCCGGCGAAGACGAGCGGCGGATACGACGCGAGGTCCGCGAGTACATCGCGCAGGGCCTCGGAGTCGGGGTACTCGGGCTGCTGCGCCGCGGGAAGGTCTCGCCAGGTGTTGCCACCGGCGACGGAGGTATTGGCGTTCACGGTCACGGCTCCCACATTACGGGGTCGCGTCCAGTGCTTTTCCGGGTGCTCAACGGATGAGACGCCCCGCACGGCGTCCGGTCGCCCGCAACGGGCCCTCCTGTGCCCCGGTCATGGGTTAGGGTACGGGCATGTTCGCGCACTCGACCCGTAACTGGTGGTGGACCGCTCATCCAGCGGCCCACTGATCGCGCGTACACACCGACGCAGAGGCCGCCCGAGGGGCGGCCTTTCTCATGTCCGGGGCCGTTCCTCCCAGCTGACACCAGTGGAAGGAACACCGCAGATGGCACCGCACACCGCCCCGCACCCGATCGTCCAGAGACTCCTCGGCGACGACTGCCCGCCCTTCGCCCTGCTGCGCAGGCGCACGCCCGGCCACGACCACGACACCGTCGAGGTGCTGATCGGCCGCGTGCGGGAGGCCGACAGGCTCGCGGACATCCCCGTCGGCGAACAGCCCGTCCTCGCCCTCGTGCCGTTCCGGCAGATCGCCGAGCGCGGCTTCGACGTCCGCGACGACGGCACACCCCTGGCCGTGCTGGTCGCGGACGAGACGTACGCACTGCCGCTCGACGCGACGCTGGACGCGCTGCCCGCCCACGCGGTGCGGGTCGAGGACGGAGCGTTCGACGTGTCCGACACGGAGTACGCGGGGACGGTACGGCGGGTCATCGAGGACGAGATCGGCCGGGGCGAGGGTGCGAACTTCGTCATCCGGCGGACCTTCCGCGGCGAGATCCCGGCCTTCGGCCGGGCGGACGCGCTGGCCCTGTTCCGGCGGCTGCTGGCCGGCGAGCGGGGCGCGTACTGGACGTTCGTCGTCCATACCGGGGACAGGACGCTGGTCGGTGCCAGCCCCGAGGTGCATGTGCGGATGTCCGGCGGGACCGTCGTGATGAATCCCATCAGCGGCACCTACCGCTACCCCGCCGAGGGCCCGACCGCCGAGAGCCTGCTGGCCTTCCTCGGCGACCGCAAGGAGACCGAGGAGCTCTCCATGGTGGTCGACGAGGAACTCAAGATGATGTGCACGGTCGGCGACATGGGCGGGGTGGTGATCGGGCCGCGGCTCAAGGAGATGGCCCATCTCGCGCACACGGAGTACGAGTTGCGCGGCCGCTCCTCGCTGGATGTGCGCGAGGTGCTGAAGGAGACCATGTTCGCGGCGACGGTCACCGGCTCCCCCGTGCAGAACGCCTGCCGCGTCATCGAGCGGTACGAGTCCGGCGGCCGCGGCTACTACGCGGGCGCGCTGGCCCTGTTGCGGCAGGGGCCCGACGGGGCGCAGACGCTGGACTCGCCGATCCTCATCCGGACCGCCGACATCTCGGCGGGGGGCGAGCTGCGGGTACCGGTCGGGGCGACGCTGGTGCGCCACTCCGACCCGGAGAGCGAGGTCGCCGAGACCCATGCGAAGGCCGCCGGAGTGCTGGCCGCCCTCGGCGTGCGGCCGGGCCGGCCGCACGCCGAGGAGGAGCGGCCGCGGCTGGCCGACGACCCGCGGGTGCGGGCGGCGCTTGATGCCCGGCGGGACGGGCTGGCGCCCTTCTGGCTGCGGATGCAGGAGCGCACCGACGCGCTGTCCGGCCATGCGCTGGTGGTCGACGGCGAGGACACGTTCACCTCGATGCTGGGGCACCTGCTGCGCGCATCGGGCCTCGATGTGTCGGTGCGCCGCTACGACGAGCCGGGGCTGCGCGAGGCGGTACGGGCGCACGAGGGGCCCGTCGTGCTGGGCCCCGGGCCGGGGGACCCGGGGGACGCGGCCGATCCGAAGATGCGGCTGCTGCGGGCGCTGACCGCGGAGCTCGTACGGGATCACCGGCACGGGCTGCTCGGAGTCTGCCTGGGCCATGAACTGATCGCGGCGGAGCTGGGGCTGGACATCGTCCGCAAGACCGTCCCGTACCAGGGCGCGCAGACCCGGATCGAGCTGTTCGGCCGCCCGGAGATCGTCGGCTTCTACAACAGCTTCACGGCGCGCTGCGACGACGCGGCGGCCACCGAGCTGGCGGCACACGGCATCGAGGCGAGTCTGGACCCGGCGACCGGGGAACTGCACGCGCTGCGCGGGGACGGCTTCGCCTCGGTGCAGTTCCATCCGGAGTCGGTGCTGACGCTGCGCGGCGCGACGATCGTGGGCGAACTGCTGGCAGGACTTCCGGTGCGCGGCTGACATCGCGGACGCCCGGGCCCCGGGGAGGTTCTCAGGGTCCGGGCGGCGCCGGGACCAGTACGTTCTCGCTGCGGCGTCCGGCCAGGTAGTCGTCGACGTTCTGGACCGTGGCGGCGATGATCTGGCCCAGGGCGTCCTCGGTGTAGTACGCCTGGTGCGAGGTGACGAGGACGTTCGGGAAGGTGACGAGCCGGGCCAGGGTGTCGTCGTCGACGCCTTCCAGGGACTTGTCGAGGAAGAAGAGCCCGGCCTCCGCCTCGTACACGTCGAGTCCGACCCCCAGGAAGCGGCCCGCCCGCAACTCCCCGACCAGCGCCGAGGTGTCGATCAGTCCGCCGCGGCTGGAGTTGATCAGGATCGCGTCGTCCTTCATGTGGGCCAGGGCGTCCTTGCCGATGATGTGGTGGGTCGAGGGCAGCAGCGGGACATGGAGGCTGATCAGGTCGGACTCGGCGAGGAGCTGTTCCTTGTCGACGTAGCGCATGCCGAGCTCCACGCAGGCCGGGTTCTCGGCGACGTCCCAGCCGAGCAGATTCATGCCGAAGCCATGGGCGATACGGGTGAAGGCCTCGCCGATCTTGCCCGTGCCGATGATGCCGGCCGTGCGGCCGTGCATGTCCCGGCCGAGGAGGCCGTCGAGGCGGAAGTCGAAGTCCCGGGTGCGGGTCGTGGCGCGCACGATGCGGCGGTTGGCCGCCATGGCGAGGGCCCAGGCGAATTCGGCGACGGAGTAGGGCGAGTACCAGGAGACCCGGGCGACCCGCAGGGCCAGGCGCTCGGCCACGTCCAGATCGATGTTGTTGAAGCCGGTGGAACGCTGGGCGATCATCTGCGTGCCGCCGGCCGCGAGGGTCTGCAGGACGCGGCTGCCCAGGTCGGCGTTGACACTGGTGGAGACGATCTCGTAGCCCGCCGCGATGGGTGCGGTGTCCGGGGTGAGGAAGACGTCCAGACACCGGACCTCGTGCTTCCCGGCGAAGGCCTTCTCGATCAGGGGCTTCTCGTCGGACTGCACACCGAATGCCAGGATTTCCACGACGTCTCCTGTGACTGATGCGGGCGAGGTGCGGGGCCGCTCGGGGAGCGGGCCCCGCGGGGCCGGTCATCGCGAATATACGACCCGCTCCCCCGGCCCGCCGCTCAGCCGAAGAAGACCCCCGCCTCCGCGTAGAGCGCCGGATCGACCGTCTTGAGCCGGGCGGTCGCCTCCGCCATGGGTACCCGCACGATGTCCGTGCCCCGCAGCGCGACCATCTTCCCGAAGTCGCCTTCGCGTACGGCCTCGATGGCGTGCAGCCCGAAGCGGGTGGCCAGCCAGCGGTCGAAGGCGCTGGGGGTGCCGCCGCGCTGGATGTGGCCGAGCACCGTGGTCCTGGCCTCCTTGCCGGTGCGGCTCTCGATCTCCTTGGCGAGCCATTCGCCGACGCCGGAGAGGCGGACATGACCGAAGGAGTCGTGCGACCCGTCCTTGAGGACCATCTCGCCCTGCGCGGGCACGGCCCCTTCGGCGACCACCACGATCGGCGCGTAGCTCGCCCGGAACCGTGAGGTCACCCAGGCGCAGACCTGGTCGGTGTCGAAGCGCTGTTCCGGGATGAGGATGACGTTGGCGCCGCCCGCCAGCCCCGAGTGGAGCGCGATCCAGCCGGCGTGGCGGCCCATCACCTCGACGACGAGGACCCGCATATGGGATTCGGCCGTGGTGTGCAGCCGGTCGATGGCCTCGGTCGCGATGTTGACGGCGGTGTCGAAGCCGAAGGTGTAGTCGGTGGCGGACAGATCGTTGTCGATGGTCTTCGGGACACCGACGCAGGGGACGCCGTACGTGTCGGACAGGGTGGCCGCCACGCCGAGGGTGTCCTCGCCGCCGATCGCGACGAGGGCGTCGACCTCGTACGTGGCGAGGTTGTCCCTGATCCGGCGGACGCCGTGCTCGGCGTTGAGCGGATTGGTGCGCGAGGACCCGAGGATGGTGCCGCCGCGCGGTAGGATGCCGCGCACCGCCGGGATGGAGAGCGGAACCGTCACGCCCTCCAGCGCTCCGCGCCAGCCGTCCCGGAAACCGATGAAGCCGTAGTCGTACTCCTGCACGCCCTTGCGGACGATGGCGCGGATGACCGCGTTGAGCCCGGGGCAGTCGCCGCCCCCGGTCAGTACTCCGACCCGCATGGAAGCATCCCTTCGCCGAAGTGAGCCCACTCGGCTCCACGCTAAGGGTGACCCAGGTCACTCCGGGATGGGTCGTACGGTCAATTCCCGTGCAATGCACGGGAATTGATCTCAGGCGTCGTCGAGGCCGCGCTCGATCGCGTACCGCACGAGCTCCACCCTGTTGTGCAGCTGGAGCTTGCCCAGGGTGTTCTGGACGTGGTTCTGGACGGTGCGGTGCGAGATGACCAGCCGTTCGGCGATCTGTTTGTACGAGAGCCCCTTGGCCACCAGCCGCAGCACCTCGGTCTCCCGGTCGGTGAGCTCCGGGGCCTTCGGCTCGTTCGACGCGACGGGTGCGGGTTCGGAGGCCAGCCTCCGGTACTCGCCGAGCACGAGTCCGGCGAGGCCGGGGGTGAAGACCGGGTCGCCGACGGCGGTGCTGCGGACCGCCTCGGTCAGCTCCTGGGTGCTCGCCGACTTCAGCAGATAGCCGGTGGCTCCGGACTTGACCGCCTCCAGTACGTCGGCGTGCTCACCGCTCGCGGAGAGCACCAGGACCCGCAGCCCGGGCTGCGAGCCGACGAGCTCCTTGCAGACCTGGACGCCCGGCATCCCGGGCAGGTTGAGGTCGAGGACCAGGACGTCCGGGGTGACCGCCCCGGCCCGGCGGACCGCCTGCGGGCCGTCGCCCGCGGTCGCCACCACATCGAAGCCGGCCTCGGCGAGATCGCGGGCGACGGCGTCGCGCCACATCGGATGGTCGTCGACCACCATCACCCTGATGGGCCGCTGCCGCCCGTCGCCCTCTTCGGTTGCTGCGCTCATCGGACTGAACCCGCCTTCCCCCGTGTCATCTTCGGAACCTTCAATTCGACCTCGGTGCCCTGTCCGGGGACCGAGATCAACTCTGCCGTACCGCCCAGGTCGCGCAGCCGCCCGCGGATCGACAGGGCGACGCCGAGGCGCCCCTCCCCCTCGGCCTGGGCGAGCCGGCCCTCCGGGATGCCGGGTCCGTCGTCCCGGACGGTGACGATCACCTCGTCCGGCCAGTCCTCGACCAGGATCCACGCCCGCGCGCTCTCCCCCGCGTGCACCCGGACATTGTCCAGGGCCGCGCCGACGGCCGCCGCCAGCTCCCCGGCCGCCGCGGGCGGGAGCAGCACCGGTGCGCCGGGCTCCGCGAAGGTCACCCGCGATCCGGCGTGCGGGGCGAGCAGGCCCCGCAGATCGGTGTCGCCCGGCGCGTCCGGCTCGTCGTCGTCCACCTCGACGGTGCGCACCACGGCCCCCTCGGCCGCGTCCTCGGACACCCGGGTGGGAGGCACCAGACCGCTGGAGACCAGCGAGCGCAGGGCGACCTCCTGCTCCCCGGCCATCCGGCCCAGTTCGGCGGCCTCGCCCCCGAGCGCCGTGCCCCGGCGCTGCACCATGGCGAGGACCTGGAGCACGCTGTCGTGGATGTCCCGGGCCAGGCGTTCCCGCTCCCGGGTGGCGGCCTCGATCTCCAGGGCGCGGGCGAGGGTGCGCTCACTGGCGCGGGCGACCTCGACGACGTACCCGATGGCGATGGAGGCGACCCAGACCAGCAGGACGTTGTGCAGGGTGTCGCGGCTGGGTTCGGCGCGCTCGATCAGGTTGGCGACGGCGACGAAGGTGGAGGCGAAGGCCGCCCACCGCCAGCCGCCCTTGATCGCGAAGGCCAGGACGGAACCGGCCGTCCAGATGGACGGCAGGGTCGGACCGTCGACGTGCTGGGCCTGGAAGTCGGCGAGCGGGGTGACGAGGATGCCGATGAGCGCGAGCGTGAGGTCCGCGCCCAGGAAGCGCTTGGTGCAGGCCGCGGCGCCGGCGACCTTCGGCAGGGTGGCGAGCGTCCACACGGTCATGACCGCCAGGAAGGCGACGGCCACCCACGGCCGGTCGTACTTCTCGCGTCCGAAGACGGCGAGCAGGATCGCGTAGAGCATCGTCAGGAGGCGGTACGCGGTCAGGGCACGCCACAGCGGCTGCTCGACCGACATCCTCACGACCCGCACACGTCTGGCCATCATCTTCTCCCCCACGCCCGCTTCCTCTCCCCCGGGCCCGGACGGACCCACGCCCGGACGGACCCCCTTCGCGCACGCGGGCTCAGGCGCTCCCGCGGTCCGTTTCCTGCTCGTCCCGGCCGCCGGACGCGGTCTTCCCGGCGGCTTCCGCCCGCTGCTTCGCCTCGTCGGCGAGCTGCCGCTTGGCGGCGGTCGCGTAGATGTCGACGTACTCCTGGCCGGAGAGCTTCATGATCTCGTACATGACCTCGTCGGTGACCGAGCGCAGGATGAAGCGGTCGCCGTCCATGCCGTGGTAGCGGCTGAAGTCGAGCGGCTTGCCGATCCTGATCCCCGGGCGCATCAGCTTGGGCATCACCTGGCCGGGCGGCTGGATCTTCTCCGTGTCGATCATCGCGACGGGAATGACTGGCGCACCGGTGGCGAGCGCCACCCGGGCGAGGCCGCCGGGCTTGCCCCGGTAGAGACGGCCGTCGGGCGACCGGGTGCCCTCCGGGTAGATGCCGAACAGGCCGCCGCTCTCGATGACCTCGATGCCGGCCTTGATCGCCGCCTCGCCGGCCCCGCGGGCGCCCGAGCGGTCGACCGGGAGCTGTCCCACACCCTTGAAGAAGGCGGCGGTGAGCTTTCCCTTGACCCCGGGCGCGGTGAAGTACTCGGCCTTGGCGATGAAGGTGACCTTGCGGTCCAGGACGGCGGGGAGGAAGAAGGAGTCGGAGAACGACAGATGGTTGCTGGCGAGGATCGCGGGGCCGTGCGCGGGGATGTTCTCCAGGCCCTCCACCCACGGCCTGAAGGCGAGCTTCAGAGAGCCGCCGATGGAGAACTTCATAGCGCCGTAGATCAACTCGGGTGCCTCCTGTGTGCTGTCCGACAGACCTTAACCCGTGCCGCGTCCGGCGCTCCTGCCCGGCACGGGCGGGGTGTCCGCAGCCCCGGCCGGTGACGGCCCTGGTCGGTGTCGGCCCGGTCGCGTACGGTGAAGTAATCCTTCTGCACTCCCCCCTTTCGCTCCCCTTCGAGCCTCACGAACAGGAGACCCCGGTGCCGGTCCTTCCTGGAGCCGAGCCGTTCCGCCACGAGGGCGGAGAGGTCGGCGTCCTCCTCTGTCACGGATTCACCGGCTCCCCGCAGTCGCTGCGCCCCTGGGCCGACTATCTGGCGGAGCGCGGGCTCACGGTCTCGCTGCCGCTGCTGCCCGGGCACGGCACCCGCTGGGAAGACATGCAGGTGACCGGCTGGCAGGACTGGTACGCGGAGGTGGACCGGGCGCTGCGGGAGCTGCTGGAGCGGTGCGAGCAGGTCTTCGTGTTCGGCCTCTCGATGGGTGGCGCGCTGTCCCTGCGGCTCGCGGCCAAGCACGGCGACGCCGTCCGGGGCCTCGTGCTGGTCAATCCGGCCAACAAGGTGCACGGCCTGTCGGCGTACGCCCTGCCGGTCGCCCGTCATCTGGTCCGGACGACGAAGGGACTGGCGAGCGACATCGCGCTGGAGGGTTCCCACGAGGTGGGCTACGACCGGGTGCCGCTGCACGCGGCGCACTCGGTGCGGAAGTTCTTCCGGCTGGTCGACGCCGAGCTTCCCCAGGTGACCCAGCCGGTCCTGCTGCTGCACAGCCCGCAGGACCATGTGGTGCCGCCCGCCGACACCGCGCGGATCCTGAGCCGGATCTCCTCGACGGATGTCGAGGAGATCCTGTTGGAACAGAGCTACCACGTCGCGACGTTGGACCACGATGCGGAGCGGATCTTCGACGAGAGCTACTCGTTCATCGGCCGCCTCGCTCCGAGCGTCGGGAAGAAGGGGAGCAGGTCCGGTGGCTGAGCAGGACGCGGAGCGCACAGGCAGCGAGGAGGAGCGCGAGCCGCTCCCCGCCGGGGGGACGGCCGTGCCCGACGAGGACGGCGGCGCCCCGGCGCCGGAGGTCCCGCCCGCGCCGCCCACGGGCGCGGACGGCGAGCGCCCGGTGGACGAGGACGCCGTCTGGAAGGCGATCGTCGAGGGATACGGGGAGGAGCCGCCGGACCCGCCGGGTGCCAGGCCCTTCCGGTCCATCGAGGACCTCGCCCTTCCGGAGGAGGACTCCGTCGCGCCGGACCCGGACAAGGGCCTCGGGAAGAGCCGGCCCAAGCCGCCGGAGAAGCCGCTCGGCAGTTCGGTCGTCTTCGCCCCGGGCGTCGGCGGTCCGCGTGACTTCGAACCTGCGGAACCCGTCGAGGGCGACATCGACGACGACAGCGCCGAGGGGCACTTCGTACCGCCGGAGCCGCCGCCGCTGCCGGAGGCCGACGTCACGGCGAAGTTCGCCTGGCTCGCGGTGGTCGGCGGTCCCGTCCTCCTGCTGCTGGCGGTGCTGCTCCAGTGGGAGATGACCTGGTGGCTCACCACGGTCGGCGTGGGCGGCTTCCTGGGCGGCTTCGTGACGCTGGTGGCGCGGATGGAACACGACGACGAGGACGGGGACGACCCCGGCCGCGGCGCGGTGGTCTGAGGGGGGGTGGCCCTGCCCGGTCCCCGGGCTGGGGGTTCCGTCCTCAATCGCCGGACGGGCTTGGTGGTGCGGGTGTTCCCGTGGGGTGCGGGTGCTTCCGCGGTGGTGCGGTGCGCCGTTCCCCGGTGGGTGGGGTCCGGGGCCCCTCCGGGGCGTCTCCTCAAACGACGAACGTTCCGCGGGTACGCGAGGAACCCGGGTCGATGTTCGTCGTCCTGCGGGGACTCCCCTGCACGGCCCCGGCCCCGACCGCCCTGCGTCTGCGACAGACGCCGGGCCGGTGTACAGACGCAGGCGATACCGGGTGGGGGCGTGCAGGGGAGTCCCCGCAGGAAATGGCGTACGACCCGGGTCCTGCGCGTTGCCGGGTGAACACGCCATTTCTGAGGAGACGCCCCGGAGGGCCCCCACCCCCACCCACCGGGCAAAGGCGCACCCCGCACCCCGCGGAGCGACCCGCACCCCTCAAGCCCGTCCGGCGATTGAGGACGGAACCCTCCGCCCCGCGGAGCGACCCGTACGCCTCAAGCCTGTCCGGCGCTTGAGGACGGAACCCCGCCGCCCCGCGCAGCACCCGCACCCCGCACCCCGGACACCGGCACCCGCAGCGCGGCCAGCACCGGCAGGTGGTCGGTCGCTGCCAGAACGTCGGCCTCGGAGACCCCGGGCAGTCCCGTCGGGACCCCGCAGCCGAGCACCTCGATGCCGTCGGTCGCGAAGACGGCGTCGAGCCGCTTGTGCGGGTCGTGCGGCGGGAAGGTGTGTTCGCCGCCCCGGGGCCGTACCGCCCAGCAGTCCTGGAGCCGCCCGGCGAGCAGCCGGAACGCCCGCCCGCTCGGTACGTCGTTGAGGTCGCCGGCCACGACCACATGGTCCACGCCCATCGCGTCCACCGTCTCCAGCAGCCGTTTCGCCTGGGCGAGGCGTTCACGGCGTTCCAGGCTCAGATGGCAGCTCAGCACGCCGATCCGGGTGCCGGCGATCCGGACCACGGCGGTGGCGAAACCTCTGCGGTGCAGTCCAGGGGTGAGCGGCAGCAGGACGTCCTCGGTGCGCTCCACCGTGGCGCGGAGCGAGCAGAGCAGCAGGGGTCCCGCCGCGGTGGCACCGCCTCCGAGGATCACCAGGTCGCTGCGGGCGGCGAGCCGGGCGGCTGCTTTGCGCCAGCGGAAGAAGCGGGGCGCCTCCTGGACGAGCACCAGGTCGGGTGCGCAGGCCTGGATGACGCGGGCCAGCGCCGCGCAGTCGTCGCGCATCGACCGGACGTTGTAGCTGAGCACCCTGATGACGGCCGAGCCGTCCTGCTCGGTACGGGATTCTGGCAGCGACATCATGGCCATGCGGTTCACGATACGGCGGACGCCCGCCGCTCCCGAGGGGGCGCGACGGGCGTCCGGTGTGTCCGTGTCCAGCTCGGGTCAGCCCTGGCGGGCCAGGTCCGCCGCGCCCACCAGACCGGCCTTGCCGCCCAGTTGGGCCGCGAGCACCTGGGCGTGCGGACGCCACTCGCCGCCGATCAGCCAGCGCCGGAACGACTTGCGGATCGGGTCGAGGACCAGCTCACCCTCGTCCGAGACGCCGCCGCCGACGATGAAGGCGGACGGGTCGAAGAGCGAGGCGAGGTCGGCCAGTCCGGCGCCGGCCCAGCGGGCCAGCTCGCGGAACGAGTCGACGGCCACCGGGCAGCCCTGCCGGGCGGCCTCGCTGATGTGCTTGCCCTCGATGCCCTCGACCGTGCCGTCACCGAGCGCCAGCAGGATCGTGGCGTTCTCGGGCGTGGCGTTGGCGCGCTGCTTCGCGTACCGCACGAGCGCGCGCCCCGAGGCGTACTGCTCCCAGCAGCCCTGGCTGCCGCAACCGCAGAGCAGCCCGTCCGGGACGACCCGGATGTGGCCGAACTCGGCGGCCACGCCGAAGCGTCCGCGGCGCAGCTTGTTGCCGATGATGATGCCGCCGCCCAGCCCGGTGCCGAGCGTGATGCAGATGACGTCCTCGTGGCCCTGGCCGGCGCCGAAGCGGTATTCGCCCCAGGCGGCCGCGTTGGCGTCGTTCTCCACGACCACCGGAAGGCCGACGCGCTGCTCGACCTTGTCCTTCAGCGGCTCGTGCCGCCAGTTGATGTTCGGCGCGAACAGCACCGTGGCCCGCTTGTCGTCGACGTATCCGGCCGCGCCGATGCCGACGGCCTCGACCGGGTGTCCCTCGCTCGCGCCGGACACCGCCGCCGCGATGGCGTCCACGATGCCTTCGGCCGTCGGCGGGGTCGGCACCTTGAAGGTCGAGAGGATGTGGCCCTCTTCGTCGACCACTCCAGCTGCGATCTTCGTGCCGCCGATATCGACGCCGATGGTGAGTCCCATGAATCCCTCAGTTTCGGTCGAGCCCCGCTGAGGCAACCGTACCCGAGGCCGGACCCCGCCCTGTCGGTGCCGGTCAGTCCAGGTCGATGTGTTCGCCGGCGCCTGGCCCCTCGTTACGGGGGTCGGTGGGGTCTTCCGCCTTCTTTTCCGTGCCTGCGGGGTCCCCCGCGCCCTGGGTCCAGCGGCGTTCCTGGCCCTCGACCGCAGAGCGGTATGCGGCGAGCAGTTCGCTGCCGGCTGCGGCGATGTGATCGAAAACGTCCGGATTGCGCTCGATGACGGGCTCGACGGCGGACTTCGCCTGCTTGATGACCTGCTGGACGGCGCTCTGGGCCCCCGCGCCGAGCAGCGGCGTCGAGAGGGTTCCGAGCTTGTCGGTCACGGCGTCGACCAGCTTGCGCAGCTCCTCGGCGGCGGAGCCGGGGGGCGGGCCGTACTCCGCGCGGCGGCGGGCCTTCTCGGCGGCGAGGTCCTCGGCGCAGGCCTGCGCCCACGCGTCGTCGTCGGTGGGACGATCGGTGGCTTCGCTCATGGCGGACTCCTGCGACGTGGCGGAACGGCGTCCCGGCGGCCGGGACCCCTACCAACGACGGTACCCGAACGGTGGTGGGCCGTTCAGCTCGTCCTCGGCCACAGTGCGGGGTCCGGCGTGAAGCGGACCCGCAGCACCCCGTCGGTGAGGGCCGCGCCGGAGACGGTGCAGCGGCGCAGCGCGGACTCCAGGGGCACGATGCGGTGGAAGGGGCCGACGGTGAGAAGCAGTTCGCTGCCGCGCCGGACCAGATGGAGGTCCTTCTTGACGGCGCCGGGAAGGCGCAGGCACCAGACGAGTATCCCGTCGGCGCCGTCCTGCCCTTCCGGGGCTCCGGCCTCCTCGGTCCACCAGGGGTCCTCGGCGCGGCCGCCCTCCCGGGCGTCCGGGGCCAGGGCCGGCACGTCGTCCGCGAGGCCGGTGAGGTCACCGGGGCCCTGCGGGTCGCGGCCGAGGTGGGGCACCTGGAGCGGCGGGGCCTCGGCGGGCCGCTCCTCGCGCCAGTGGTCGAGGCACTTCTCCTGTTGTGCGGCGAGCGCGGCGAACCAGGGGTCGGGCGAGTGCCGGGGCAGCACCTTGCTGGCCACCAGGGCGTCGACCCGCAGCCCGTGCAGGGCGAGCCCGGTGCGGGCGGTGCGCAGGGCGTCCTCGGCGGCCGGGCCCGGTTCGGCGACCAGCCGGAGCGTGGTCGCCCGGTCCTCGATCAGCGCCTGGACCTCGGCCAGTTCGGCGTCGCGCCGGGCGGCGGCCTCGTACAGCCACTGGGCGGGCATGGGCACACCCGCGAGCTGCGCGAGCATCGGGCGCAGGGCGCGGGCGGCCTGGCGTTCTTGGGGCAGCAGCCGGCGCAGGTAGCGGCGCAGTTGCTCGGGCAGGGCCAGCACGGCGAGGGCTTCGCGCAGCGGCGGCAGGTCGACGACGACGAGGTCGTAGCCGTCGCGGGACCAGTCACCGTGTGCGGCGCGGCGCAGGGAGTGCAGCAGGGCGAGTTCGGCGCTGCCGGGGAGCTCGGTGAGTTCCTCACCGTCCATGCGGTTGCCGCCGAGCAGGTCGAGCACGCTCGACAACTGCTCCTGAAGGGTGAGGAGTTCGCTGCGGAAGTGCGCGCCGGAGTCGATCCGGACGGACCACAGTCCGTCCGTGACGGCGGTGGGCCGCGTGGCCGACGGGAAGCCGGGTATGACGTCGGCGGAGATCAGCAGGGTGCGCTGTCCGCCGCGGGCGCCGGCCAGTGCGGTGGCCGCGGCCACGGTGGTACGGCCGGCGCCGCCGAGGCCGGTGACCAGGACCGTACGCACCGGGTCAGGCCTTCGGGACGGACTCGACACGCTTCTTGAGACCGGCCAGGGCGCGGTCGATGATGACCTTCTCGGCCTTGCGCTTGATCATGCCGAGCATCGGGATCTTGACGTCGACCGTCAGCCGGTAGGTGACCTCGGTGCGGTCGCCGTCGCCGAGCGGCGCGAGCGCGTACGAGCCGTCGATGGCGCGCAGCATCTGGGACTTGACCAGGGTCCAGCTGACCTCGTAGTCGCCGATCCAGGTGTACGCGAGGGTGTGGTCGTCCTTGATCGCGCCGGCGTCCAGGACGAGGCGGACCTTCTCGGCGCGGCCGCGGTCGTCGGTGCCGAGCACCTCGGCCTCCTTGACCTCACCGGTCCATTCCGGATAGCGGTCGAAGTCGGCGATCACACCCATGACGTCGGCCGGTGCCGCCTCGATCGTGATGCTCGAGCTGGTGTGTTCAGCCATCGCTGTGGCCCTCCAGTGCGGTGTACCGGTCGGTCGGCAGAGGCCTGCCGCCAGAAGGCTATCGCGTGAGCGCCGCGCCTCGGCCCAGGGCCCGGCGGTGCGGGGGCGCGGTCACCACTCCAGGGCCCAGGGCCGGCCGGTCGAGGCGAAGTGGCCGACGTTCACGCACTCGGTGTCGCCGATCCGCATCCGGCGGGCCAGCGGCTGGTGGACGTGGCCGAACAGGGCATAGCGGGGGCGGGTGCGGCGGATGGCGTCGAGCAGGGCCCGGCTGCCGCGCTCGAACCGGCGCGCCACGGTGTCGTACGTCAGCTCCGGAACCTCGGGCGGGATGTGCGTGCAGAGCACGTCGACCTGACCGATCGCCTCGATCTTGGCGGCGTACTCCTCGTCGCTGATCTCGTACGGGGTGCGCATCGGGGTCTGCAGGCCGCCGCCGATGAAGCCGAAGACGCGGCCGCCGATCTCGACGCGGTCGCCGTCCAGGACGGTGGTGCCGGGGCCCGCGTACTCGGGCCACAGGTCCGGGATGTCGACATTGCCGTAGGTGGCGTACGTCGGGGTGGGCAGCGCGGCGAACATCTCGGCGTACTGCTTGCGGACGGCGGAGAGGATCGCCGCGTTGCGGTCCAGGCCCGCCCACAGCTCCCGGCCGAAGTCCCGGGCCTCCTCGAACCGGCGCTCGGTGCGCAGGGCGACGATCCGGTCGGCGTTCTCGACGCCGAAGAGGTCGGGGAAGATTCCGCGCGAGTGATCCGCGTAGTCGAGGAAGAGCACCAGGTCACCCAGGCAGATGAGGGCGTCGGCGCCGTCCCCGGCACGGGCCAGCGCCTCGGTGTTGCCGTGCACGTCACTGACCACGTGGACGCGGGTGCGCCGTCCTTCGGAGGCGTCCCGGGTGTTCGGTCCTGCTCGCATGACGATCACCCTAGGACTCCGGCGGCCACGTGGGTAGAGGCGGCCGGACCTGCGGTTACCTCCGGGTGTTGAACGAGGTGCACTACTGTGCGGATGAGGACCACCGATATGTGTGACGCATAAGACATCTGGTCCGAACCCCCTATCCGGAACCGAGTACCGGTGGGTAACGTCCGGGCAGTCCAGTCGTGCTCACCCCACTGAGCACCCCCGATCTTGGACCGCAGCCGGTGCGTCACACAGAGCCGTGGCACCGGAGCCCGATGAGGAGCAGCAGTCTTGCGCGAGTTCAGCCTTCCGGCCCTGTACGAGGTCCCCTCGGACGGCAACCTGACGGATCTCATCCGCCGCAATGCCGCTCAGCACGCCGACGTCGCGGTGATGAGCCGCAAGGTGGCCGGCGTCTGGACGGACGTGACGGCCACCCAGTTCCTGGCCGAGGTCAGAGCGGCGGCCAAAGGGCTGATCGCCGCCGGTGTCGAGCCCGGCGACCGGGTCGCCCTGATGTCCCGCACCCGCTACGAGTGGGTGCAGCTGGACTTCGCGATCTGGAGCGCGGGCGCCGTCACGGTGCCGGTGTACGAGACGAGCTCCGCCGAGCAGGTCCAGTGGATCCTCGGCGACTCGGGCGCGGTCGCGGTCCTGGTGGAGAGCGACGCCCACGCGCAGGCCGTGGCCTCGGTGCGCGACCGGCTGCCGGCGCTGCGCCACGTGTGGCAGATCGACAAGGGCGCGGTCGACACGCTGACGGCGTCGGGCGCGGAGGTCTCCGAGGAGACCGTGGACCTGCGCAGCGTGAGCGCCAAGGCCGACGACCCGGCCACCATCGTCTACACCTCGGGCACCACCGGCCGCCCCAAGGGCTGTGTGCTGACCCACCGCAGCTTCTTCGCGGAGTGCGGCAACGTGGTGGAGCGGCTGCGGCCGCTGTTCCGTACCGGCGAGTGCTCCGTGCTGCTCTTCCTGCCCGCCGCGCACGTCTTCGGCCGGCTGGTCGAGGTCGCCTCCGTGATGGCGCCGATCAAACTCGGCTGCGTACCGGACATCAAGAACCTCACCGATGAGCTGGCCGCGTTCCGGCCGACCCTGATCCTCGGGGTGCCGCGGGTCTTCGAGAAGGTCTACAACTCGGCCCGCGCCAAGGCCCAGGCCGACGGCAAGGGCAAGATCTTCGACAAGGCCGCGAACACGGCGATCGCCTACAGCCGCGCGCTGAGCACGCCGCAGGGTCCGTCCGTGGGCCTGAAGTTCAAGCACAGGGTCTTCGACCGGCTGGTCTACAGCAAGCTGCGGGCCGTGCTCGGCGGACGCGGCGAGTACGCGATCTCCGGCGGCGCACCGCTGGGCGAGCGGCTCGGCCACTTCTACCGGGGCATCGGCTTCACCGTCCTGGAGGGCTACGGCCTGACGGAGTCCTGCGCGGCCACCGCCTTCAACCCGTGGGACCGCCAGAAGATCGGTACGGTCGGCCAGCCGCTGCCCGGCTCCGTCGTGCGGATCGCCGACGACGGCGAGGTGCTGCTGCACGGCGAGCACCTGTTCTCCGGCTACTGGAACAACGAGACGGCGACGGCCGAGGCACTGGCCGACGGCTGGTTCCACACCGGTGACATCGGCACCCTCGACGAGGACGGCTACCTCGCGATCACCGGTCGCAAGAAGGAGATCATCGTCACGGCGGGCGGCAAGAACGTCGCTCCCGCCGTCATCGAGGACCGCATCCGCGGGCACGCCCTGGTGGCGGAGTGCATGGTCGTCGGCGACGGCCGTCCGTTCGTGGGCGCGCTGGTGACGCTGGACGAGGAGTTCCTGGGCCACTGGGCCGAAGAGCACGGCAAGCCCGTCGGCTCGGCCGCCCTGTCGCTGCGCGAGGACCCGGAGCTGCTGGCCGAGGTGCAGCGCGCGATCGACGACGGCAACGCCGCGGTGTCCAAGGCCGAGTCCGTACGCAGGTTCCGCATCCTGGCCGCCCAGTTCACCGAGGAGGCGGGCCACATCACGCCGTCGCTGAAGCTGAAGCGGAACGTGGTGGCCAAGGACTTCGCCGACGAGGTGGAGTCGATCTACCGCGCCTGACGCCGCGCGACCGGAAGGGGCCCGTCCTGCGGGCCCCTTCCGCGTGCCCGGTCGCTCAGAGCAGTTCCCTGAGCCGCTCCGCGAGCAGGTCCCAGCGCCACTTCTCCTCGACCCAGGCCCGGCCCCGCTCCCCCATCCGCTGCCTCAGTTCCGCGTCGCCGAGCAGTGCGACGATCCGCTCCGCCGATTCCTCGGCCGAGCCGCCGCGCACCACCCACCCGGTCTCGCCGTCGAGTACCGCGTCGGGGGCTCCGCCCGAGTCGCCCGCCACCACCGGCAGCCCGGTCGCCGACGCCTCCAGGTAGACGATGCCGAGGCCCTCGACGTCGAGGCCGCCGCGCCGGGTGCGGCAGGGCATGGCGAAGACGTCGCCGGCCCCGTAGTGCGCGGGCAGCTCCTCCCAGGGCACCGGGCCGGTGAACCGCACCGAGTCCCGCACCCCGGTCTGCGCGGCCAGCTTCTCCAGTTCCCCGGCGTACGGTCCGCCGCCGACGATCAGCAGGACCGCGTCGGGCACCTCGGCCAGGATCGCCGGCATCGCGAGGATCAGGGTGTCCTGGCCCTTGCGGGGCACCAGCCGGGACACGCAGACGACGACGGGCCGGTCGGTGAGCCCGAGCCGGGCCCTGACGCGGGCGCCGCCGGAATCCGGGTGGAAGGTCTTCTCGTCGACGCCGGGCGGGAGCTGGACCATGCGGCCCGCGGCCGCCGGGGTGAGCGCCGCGGCGATACGGGAGCGGGTGTACTCGCCCAGGTAGGTGATCGTGTCCGTGCCCTCGCCGATCCGCCGCAGCAGCTGCCGGGAGGCGGGCAGCTGGGCCCATCCGGCCTCGTGCCCGTGGGTGGTGGCGACGAGCCTGCGCGCTCCGGCCCGGCGCAGCGCCGGCGCCATCAGCCCGAGCGGGGCGGCGGCGCCGAACCAGACGGACGAACAGCCGTGGGTCCGCAGCAGCTGCGCGGCGCGCCGGGTCACCCTCGGGGTCGGCAGCAGCATGGTCGTTCGATCGCGGACCACGGTGAAGGGCTGCTCTGCGTCGAAGGCGGCGGTGGCCGCCGCGCCCTCGGCGCCGCGCTTCCAGGTGGAGGCGTAGACGACGACCTGTTCCGGGTCCAGGCGGAGCGCCATGTTGTGCAGGAACGCCTGGATGCCACCGGGGCGGGGCGGGAAGTCATTGGTCACGATCAAGGTCTTGTCCATCGCCGCCGACAGTACCGGGCGGCCGCGTTCCCCCGCCGTCGGCGGTACCGGTGGCCCGCCCGGGGCCGGTCCGGGATGCCCGGCTACGCCACGAGGGATCCCGGGCCCGGTCCTGTGGCTCCCGCACAGCGGGGGCGGGCATCATGGCACCTCGTACGACGGACGGAACGGGTGAGGGCGGGTCATGACGGGTTCGAGCGGCACACGGCCGGCAGCTTTCGCGGTGTGGGCGCTCACGAGATCCCTGTTGCTGCTCTGCGTCATCAAGGTGATCACTCTGCCGGGCCCGGACGTGACGAGCGATGTGTCGGTGATCTACCACGGCTGGTACGACGTGCTGAGGTCGGGCAGCTATCCGCAGTCCGACGTGACCTGGCAGTATCCGCCGGTCGCGGCGCTCGCGATCCTCTCCCCCGCCCTGCTGCCCTTCCTGGACTACGCCTCGGCCTTCTTCGTGCTGGCCTTCCTGTGCGACGCGCTGGTGCTGGGCCTGCTGCTGTACGCGGGCCGGGGCGCCGCCCGGCGCACGGCCGGTGTGTGGGTGTGGGTGGCGGGGGTGCCGCTGCTCGGGACGACCGCGTACGCCCGGTACGACGTGATGGTGACGGCCGTCGCGGTGGCGGCCCTGCTCACGGGGGTCCGGCATCCGCGCGTGCTGGGGGCACTGGCGGCCTTCGGGGCGCTGCTGAAGGTGTGGCCGGCGCTGGTGCTCGCCGGTACGGCACGTGGCCGCAGGACCCGTCTGGCGTGGACCACGGCGGCCGGGGCGGCGGCCGGGCTGCTGGTGCTGTGCACCGCGGCGGCGCCCGGGGCGCTGGCGTTCCTAGGGTTCCAGCGGGACCGGGGCACCGAGGTCGAGTCGCTGGGGGCACTGGTCTTCCATGTGGCGCGGCAGTTCGGCTGGCAGGGCCGGGTGGAGCTGCACTACGGCTCACTGGAGTTCCTGGGGCCGCACGTGCCGCTGGTGAGCACCCTCTCCCTGGGGCTGAGCGTCGTCGCGTTCGGCTGGCTGCTGGTGTGGCGGCTGCGCGCCCGCACGTTCGGGGTGAGCACGACGGCGGACGCGGCGTTCACCGCGGTGCTGCTGTTCACCACCACGAGCCGGGTGATCAGTCCCCAGTACATGCTGTGGCTGGTCGGTCTGGCGGCGGTGTGCCTGGTCTTCCGGGAGAGCCGGATGGGCTGGCCGGCGGCACTGGTGCTGGTGGCGACCGGCGTCACCCAGCTGGAGTTCCCGCTCGGCTTCATCCACGTGGTGACCAGCGACGCGACGGGCGTGACGCTGATGTTCGTCCGCAACGGACTGCTGGTCGCCGCGTCCCTGCTCGCGTGCGCGCGGCTGTGGCGGGACACCGTGCGCGGCCCGGGGCACGCCGCCCCGGCGGACACGGTGCCCGCCGACGCCGTTCCGGCCGCGGACCCGCCACTCGGCGCGCCCCCGCTCAGCCGAGCCGGCTCTCCAGATACTCCCGCCAGCGCACCGTGAAGTCCTGCGGAGTCGTGCCGAGCACCTCGTGCAGGGCCTGCTCCACCGCCCCGTCCCGCCCTGAGTGGCCCCCGACGGCCCGGTAGAAGGCGAACAGCTTCTCCTCGCCCCAGTGGCCGGCGATGAGCTCGCAGGCCAGCCAGCCGCCCTCGTACGCCCTCGCCAGCCGGTCCGCGTCACCGGCGAAACCGAAGTCCTCGTCCGTGGGCAGCGCGGCGGGCACGTCGCCGCCGCGGACGGTGTCGGCGAGTTCGGGGGCGATCTCGGCGGCGGTGCGGTCCTGGGTCCGGTAGGCGGCCCAGTCCGCGAAGCCCTCGGAGAGCCAGGCCGGGGTGGCGGAGGAGGTGGCGGTGCGGGTGGCCACATGGGTGGTCTCGTGGGTGAGGACCACGCGCTGCCCGAAGGCGCCGAGCATGGCGTACGCCTCCGGGTTGACGATCACCCGGTCGGCGGGCGCCTTCCCCGCGCCACCTGTCTCGCCGGTCGTCACGGCCGCTATGCCCCGGTAGTTCGAGGCGGGCGAGCCGAGCAGCTCCGCCATGTCCGTCACGGTGCCGGGCACCAGCACCACCACGCGCCCCGCCCAGTGCTCCGGCCAGGCGGCGGAGACGTCGGGCACCGCCCGGTCGGCGGTGGCGGCGATCCCCTTCAGCTCGTCCCGGGTCCGGCCGACCCCCAGCACCAGGCTGTACGCGCCGCGCACCACCTCGACGTCGCCCTGCTCCCAGAGCTGTCCGCCGCCGTCCTCGGCGGCCCGGTCGGCGGTGAGGTACCAGCGGCCGTCGGCCGGGTCCCGCTCCAGGTCGAGCACCCGGTCGACGGAGACCGGTGCGCTGTCGTAGCCCTCGATCCGGTACCCGAGCCGCACATCGGCGGTGGCCCGGTCGGTCCCGTGCGCGGCGAGGTCCGTCACCCGGTAGGTCCAGGAGGCGAGCGGTACGTCCGCGAGGTGGCCGAACTCCTTGCGCTGAGAGCTCCTCAGCGCGGTGGCGTCCGGGTCCACGACGGCGACGTAGGCGTCCTCGTCGTGGTGCAGCACGGCGGCGGCACGGCGGTCCAGCGTGGCGCGGACGTCGCGGGCGGCGGTGTCGGGGGCCTTGTCGGCCGGGGCCGCGCAGCCGGCCGCGCACAGCAGCGCGGCGAGCACGGCACCCGCCGCGCGCCGTCCTGTGCCGCATGCCCGCCCTGCGGTACGCCCCTGATCAGCCACATGACCGAGGGTAAGGGCTGTCGGGGAGGTCAGACCCGGGTGACCGAGGAGACGGGCATCATGCCGACGGGGTCGTAGCGGACCGGGGCGCCGGGATACGGGGCGTGGATCACCTGGCCGTTGCCCACGTACATCCCGATGTGGCTGGCGTCCGCGCGGTAGGTGACGAGATCGCCGGGGCGGGCGTCCGCGAGCGGCACCATGCGCCCGGCGTACCGCTGGGCCTGCGAGGTCCGCGGCAGGCTCACCCCGGCCTGGGCGTACGCCCACTGCATCAGCCCCGAACAGTCGAACCCGGACGGTCCGTTCGCACCCCAGACGTACGGGAGGCCCAGCGCCCGCCGGACGGCCGTGACCGCGGCAGCCGCCCGGGCCGAACCCGCGGGCAGACCGGCCATGGGCCCGGCGGCCCCGTCGTCGCGGCCGGTGCGCGAGGCCCGGTCGAAGGCGGCCCGATCCGCTCCGGGCAACTCATCGAGCAGCGCCCTGGCCTGACGGAGCTTGCGCTCCACCGTGCGTTTGTGGCGGCTGACGGCCGCGCGGTTGCGCTCCAGGCCGGCGAGCGCGCGGGCGGCCTCCTTACGGGTCTGGGCGAGCGTCTGCTCGGCCTTGCGCAGACCGGCCAGGGTCGTGGCGCGCCGCTCGTCCGCCCGGTCCAGGGTGGCGGCCCGGTCGAGATAGCTGTCGGGGTCGGAGGAGAGCAGCAGCGCGAGCGAGGGGTCGATGCCGCCGGCCCGGTACTGCTCCCGGGCGGCCGAACCGATCTCCGTACGCATCCGGTTGATGCGCTCCTGGCCCCGGGCAGCGCGGTCCTGGGCCCGGCGCACCTCGCCGCGCAGCCGGCCGACGTTCTCGCCGGCCGCGTTGTAGTGCTCGGTCGCCTGTTCGGCCTCGGCGAAGAGGCGGTCGACCCGGGCGCCCGCGCTCCGCGGTGTGTCCTGCGGCTCGGCGTTCGCGGTGGCCGCGCCGAGCGTCGCCGCGGCGGTCGCCGCCGCGGCCGACATCACGGTCACCCGGACGCTCCGGCTCATGCCGGGCTGTGTGGAACGGCGATGGGACACCACAGGACGCCGCACTCCCTTCCGCTGTACGCAGACGTGTGCGGCCCCTGCCACCCGGGGCGGGCGGACCGACGCACGGGAGTCGCACAGCAGGCAGACAGTAGTCGCGTGATCACGGAGCGGCCAAAGGCCGCGCCGGTCGGAAGGGGGCACACACAGTGACGCCCCGCAGGTGACCTGTGGTCTCCGGCGGGGCGACTGTCAGTACGGGGCGCGGGAATTCGCCCGTTCGGGCGTGGTCAGATGCGCACCGCGCCGTAGAAGCTGCCGATGGTGCTCATCGACTCGTAACGGACGAACGTGCCCGAGCGCGGGGCGTGCAGCACGGTTCCGTTGCCCGCGTAGAGGCCCACGTGCTGGTTGCCGTTGAAGAAGACCAGGTCGCCCGGCTTCAGCTGGCTCATCCCGATCCGCGTGCCCTGGTTGATCTGGGTGTACGTGGTGCGGGTGATGTTGGCGCCGGCCTGGGCGTAGGCCCACATGGTCAGGCCCGAGCAGTCGTAGGAGCTGGGGCCGGCCTGGCCGGGCGAATACGGCTTGTTGAGCTGGGTGGCGGCCGCCTGGAGCGCGGCGGCACCCAGGCCCGACGCGGGGGCCTCGTTGCCGAGGTCGATCCGGTCGCTGGCGGCACGGCTGGCGCGCTGGTCGTCCGCACGCATCTTGTCGCGCTCGGCCTGGGTGAGGGTGTTGAGCAGCTGACGCGCCTCGGCGAGCTTGGCCTGCTGCTTCTTCTTCTTCTCACCGAGCGTCTTGCGGACGTCCGCGAGGTCGCTCAGCTTGTCCTGGGCCTCCTTGCGCTCCTGCGCGAGGGACCGCTGCTTCTCCTGGATCTTCGACAGCGACTCGGCCTGCTTGGCCGTCAACTGGTCGAGCGCGGAGGCCTGGTCCAGGAAGGTGTCCGGGTCCGAGGCGAGGAAGAGCTGGACGGAGGGGTCGATGCCGCCGGAGCGGTACTGCGCGGCGGCGAGGGAACCGAGCCCGGCGCGGAGGTTGTTGAGCTCCTGCTGACCGCGGGCCACCTTGTCCTGGATCGCGTCGATCTGCTTCTGGAGCTTGTCCTGCTTCTCCTTGGCCAGGCTGTGCTGCTCGGTGGCCTTCTCCGCCTCTTCGTAGAGCTTGTCGACCTTCTCCTTGACCTCGCTCTTGGTCGGCTTCGGGTCGGCGTGCGCCGCCTGGGAGGTCAGGGCCACGGCCGCGGCGGCAGTCACGCCGAGCACGGTCACGCGCGTGCGGCTCGGTTGCTTGGGACGACGGTGGGACCCCACGAAGGCGAGCTCCTTCTTCCTTGAGCCGCCTACCGGGCTACGGGGGAGATGCCCCCCCAGCTCCGTGCACGTCACGGCCTCGGCGGTTCCTTCACTGCCACCCCGGATGGGTGATCAACCGTGCGAAGGTTCGAGGCCCGACCTTAGTGACCATCTTGTGATCAGTTCAAATCCTCACAGAAAAAATCTCGTCACAGGAGGTACTTCTTTACTCACATCACACAGGGTGTAGCGGCGACTTGACGGTCCGTTCCGCGATTTCCGGCAAGTCACCGCAAGGCGCGCTAGACGCGCGAAAGCCGCTTCAGGAGCAAGAGGGACGCAACGGGCCTGGCCCCCGCCTTCGCCACCCCGTCGGCCACTTCGCGGTCGGTCGAGACCACCACGACGGGCCGCCCCGGCGGTTCGGCACGCGCCAGTTGACGGATGACCTCGTCCGCCGTGACACCCGGCTTGCTGAACAGCACCCGCACCCCGCGCGGCGGCGCGAGCAGCACCGGAGCGGCGAGTTCGGCCCCGTCGAAGACACAGGTCATCTCGGCGCCCGTCTGGGCCGCGAGCACCGAAAGGCCGCCCAGCAGCCGCAGCCGCTGCTTCTCCAGCGGCATCTGCGGATAGCCGGTCTTGGTGACGTTGTAGCCGTCCACGATCAGATGGGCCTGCGGCAGCGCGAGCAGTTGGTCGAGCAGCGCCGGATCGGTCTCCGAAAGGGCCCTGGCGGCAATGTCCTTGGGTGACATCCGTCCCGGCTCCACCGCGTCCACGCTGTCGGCGGGACGCATGGAGGAGGGCGGCAGCGCCAGCTCCCGCCGCAGCCCGCCGGCCGCTTCGAGCACCGTGTCGAGCAGCAGCCGCAGCCGCATGTCCTCGACCGAGCGCCCTTCCCTGGCGGCCCTGCGGCCCGCCTCGACGGACGCCTCCGCCTCGCCGAGCCGCGTCCGCAGCCGACGGGTCTCGCTCTCGGCCGCGGACACCTGGGCGGCCGTCTCGGCCCGCAGCGCGTCGCTCTCGGCCTTTCCCCGGCGCAGCGCCGCCTCGCCGCGCTTCACCTCGTTGACCGCGCTGCGGAGCTTGCGCTGGAGCGCGTCGGCCTCCTTGCGGGCGGCGTCCAGCTCGACGCGGAGCCGTTCGGTCTCGCTCTTCGTCTGGGCACGGGCCCGGGCGAGTTCCTCGCGCAGCCGGTCCAGTTCGAGCCGGACCTCCTCGTCGGCGCGCTCGGCGTCGGCCCGTTCGGCCTCCTCGCCGGCGGCGGCGACCAGCTTGACCCAGCCGGCCGGCCGCAGCACATAGGCCGCGGCGGCCACGTCGACGGGATCCGCGGCGGCGGGCGGCGAGCCGGCCACCAGCGCGGCGGCCAGTTCCGGCTGGGTCTCCTTCAGCCGTTCACCGATGCGCCGGCGGAAGGCCGGGTCGCCCTCCAGCGCGGCCGCCATCGCGTTCCCCGCGAACTTGGCACGCCGGGTCGGCGTGAAGCGGGCGTACTGTCGGAGCTGGGGCGGGAGTTCGGTGACCGTGAGACCGCCGAACGCGTCCGCGACCAGCGCGACGACCCGCCGCCGCACACCTTCGGGCAGCGGGCGGTCGAGCGCCTCCACGGCGTCGTCGGCCGCGTCGGCCGACGTGGCGCCGCCAGCGGGCTGCTCCACCATCCGTCACCTCATTTTTTGTGTCCGCGCGGCCCCGTCAGGAGTCGGCACCCGGCCTGTCGACTAGTTCGATCTGGTCCACCGCGTTGCACCAACGACAGCGCACCGACTCGATGGTCTCACTGACGACCTCGCGTTCTTCGACGCTGGACTCACCGGCCAGGTCGAGGTGCACGTATTCGACGACCTTGGACGAACGTGTCACGTCGAACCTCGTCAGGTTTCCGCAGAGCGTGCAGCGCCAGCGGGTCCCGTCGGTCGGCTGGGGAACCGTCGTCATCGTTGCGTCCTCTTTCGTCGAGCCGTGAGCTGCCGGACAAGGATCTCGCGGTGCGCCGTCGAACTGCGGATGTCCTCTTGCAACCCTACGGCCTCGGCGCTTCCCCGCGGCACGGCGAGGCGCTCTGTCCCGTTCCCTCCGCTTGCGTCATGCTCTGTTCATGATCGATCGGCGGGCTGCGGCCGGCAGACTCCTGCGGGCGGCCACCTCGGGCGGGCCGCCGGTGACGTACGCCCTCATCGCCCTGTGCTGCGTGGTCTTCGTGATCAGCCCGCTCTCGGGGTTCAACCCGGTCTACGGCACCGCGGACGCCCTGCTCGCCGCCCAGGCCGGGTACTTCGAGCGCTGGGGCGTGATCCCGAGCGAACTGTGGGACGGCTCGGCGCACGCCGCCCTCACTCCGCTCACCGCACTGTTCGTCCACGGCAGCTGGCTGCACCTGCTCGGCAACATGCTGTTCCTGTACGTGTTCGGAGCGATGGCCGAGGAGCGCATGGGCCACACCGAATTCGCACTCTTCTACCTCGGCTCCGGCTACCTCGCCCTGCTCGCCTACGCGGCCGCCCACTCCACGTCCGACCAGACGCTCGTCGGCGCGTCGGGGGCGATCTCCGCGGTCCTGGGCGCCTTCCTCTACCTCTTCCCCAGGGCCCGGGTCACCAGTCTCTTCCCCTTCCTGCTGTTCCTGCCGCTGCGCTTCCCCGCGTGGATCGTGCTGGTCTTCTGGTTCGTCCTGCAGTGGCTGGCCGCCGAGGGCGCGGGCAGCGGGCCCGGGGTGGCCTACCTCGCCCATGTGGTCGGCTTCGCCACCGGGTTCCTCTATGCCTGGGGGCGGTACCGGCGTGGCGCCGGAGCCGCGCCCCGGGCCCGGGCCCGGCAGGATCCCGACGCGAGGCTCTAGAGTGAAGTCTCCAGCCACGGCCACCGAGGGAGAAAGCCAGCCGTGATCACCGCGATCGTGCTCATCAAAACCAGCGTGGACCGGATTCCCGAGATCGCCGAGGCCATCGCCGCGCTGGACAGCGTCAGCGAGGTCTTCTCGGTCACCGGTACCTACGACCTGATCGCCATGGTCCGGGTGTCCAGGCACGACGACCTCGCCGATGTCATCCCCGGCCGGATCAGCAAGATCCCCGGCGTCGAGGGAACCGACACCCACGTGGCGTTCCGTACGTACTCGCAGCACGACCTGGAGGCGGCCTTCGCGATCGGCCTGGACGCGTAGCCACGTCAGCGGATGAGGCCGGGTACGGACAGCTGTCCGTACCCGGCCTCATCCGCTGAGGGACCTCAGACCTGGGTGGCGGTACCCCGGTCCGGGACGCAACGGCCGTCCTCGGTGCGGTACTTCCACTGGGCGCCCTCGCTCACGAGTTCCCTGACCGCCCGCAGGAAGCGCTCGATGTGCTCGTCCGGCGTACCGGCGCCGAAGCTGACCCGGATCGCGTTGAGGGACTTCTGGCCCGGCTCCGCCTCCGGCGCGCCGCACTCCCCGACGTCCTGCGGGTCGCTGCCGAGCAGGGTGCGCACGAGGGGGTGGGCGCAGAAGAGTCCGTCGCGCACGCCGATGCCGTACTCGGCGGAGAGCGCCGCGGCGAAGTGCGAGCTGTTCCAGCCCTCCACCACGAAGGAGATCACGCCGACGCGCGGGGCGTCGTCGCCGAACAGCGAGAGCACCTTGACCTGGGGGACCTCGGCGAGTCCCGCGCGGACCGCGGTGACGAGCTGCTGCTCCCGGGCCACCAGGCTGTCGAATCCGGCCTCGGTGAGCGCCTTGCAGGCGGAGGCGATGGAGTATACGCCGATGACGTTGGGGGAACCGGCCTCGTGGCGGGCCGCGGTGGTGTGCCACGCGACATCCACTCCGCCGTCGGCGCGCCGGGCGACTGTACGGGAGGCACCGCCCCCGGCCAGGTAGGGCTCGGCGTCGCGCAGCCAGTCGGAGCGGCCGGCGAGGACGCCCGAGCCGAACGGCGCGTACAGCTTGTGGCCGGAGAAGGCGACCCAGTCGACGTCCAGCTCGGCGATGTCGACGGGGTGGTGCGGGGCGAGCTGGGCGGCGTCCAGCACGATCCGGGCGCCGTGGGCGTGCGCGGCGGCGGCGAGCTCCTTGACCGGCCACAGTTCGCCGGTGACGTTGGAGGCGCCGGTGACGCAGACCAGCGCGGGGCCGTAGGGGTCGCGGCCGGCGAGGGCCCGCTCCAGCGTCGCCACGGCCTCGTCCGGGGTGCGGGGGGCGTTCAGGTAGGTCACGCGGGCGTCGCGCCAGGGCAGCAGCGAGGCGTGGTGCTCGGTCTCGAAGACGAACACCTGGCAGTCGGCGGGCAGCGCGGCGGCGAGCAGGTTGAGCGAGTCGGTGGTGGACCGGGTGAAGATCACCTGGTCCTCGGCGCGGCAGCCGAGGAACTCCGCGACGGTCACGCGGCTGGCCTCGAAGAGGTCCGTGGAGAGCTGCGAGAGGTAGCCGGCGCCGCGGTGGACGCTGCCGTAGTACGGCGCGTACGCGGCCACGTCGTCCCACACCCGCTGCAGGGCCGGAGCGCTGGCGGCGTAGTCCAGCGCGGCGTAGGTGACCTCACCGCCGGTGACCAGCGGAACCGTCACATCCTTGCCCAGAACGGGCAGAGGGGCACAAAGGGACTGGTCGGCGGCAGCGGTGAAGACAGACATGACGAACTCCCGTAACAGGCAGGCGAATTCCGCGTGCCTGCGGGTACGCGGCAGCACGGAGGGAAGAAAGAGGGTGTGCGGAGTAGGGCCGAAAAGCCCTATCGCATTCGCGTGCTCACAAGAGGCTCCCTGAGGACCAGGACCCCACGGGTGGACATCTCACGATGTCGAGGGGTCCGCGCTTGCCGCAGACCTCGCTGCCTGCGGCCTGGTCTTCACCCGGGGCACCCCGCCACGGACGGAGGGTTGCCGGACAGCGGGCCGGGGCCGTAGTCGCTGTCACTCATGACCTGCGCAGCATCTTGCCATACGGAGCGGAACGCGCAAGGCGCAGTCCATGATCTGGACTGCGCCCTGCCTCACATTCCGTACGCCGGCCCCTCAGGCGTTGCTGGCCACGACCCATCTCTCCAGCGCCCGGCCTGCCGCGCCCGAGTCGATGGACTCGGCGGCCTTGGCCATCCCCGCGGTGAGCTGCTCGACGAGCGTGCCCTCCCCCGGGTCCAGGGCGACGAGCGCCGCCGCCGAGTTGAGCAGCACCGCGTCCCGTACGGGGCCCGTCTCGCCGGCGAGCAGCCGGCGGGCCACATCGGCGTTGTACGAGGCGTCGGCGCCCCGCAGCGCCTCGACCGGCACCAGGTCGATGCCGACGTCGCGCGGGTCGAAGGCCTCCTCGCGCACCACGCCGTCCCTGGCGACCCAGACGCGGGAGGTCGCGGTGGTGGTCAGCTCGTCCAGGCCGTCGTCGCCCCGGAAGACCAGGGAGGAGTTGCCGCGCTCGGCGAGGACGCCCGCGACGATGGGCGCCATCCGCAGGTCGGCGACGCCGATCGCCTGCGAGCGCACCTTGGCCGGGTTGGTGAGCGGCCCGAGGATGTTGAACGTGGTCGGCGCGCCGAGCTCGGACCGGGCCTTCGCCGCGTACCGCAGGGCGGGGTGGAACTTCACGGCGAAGCAGAAGGTGATGCCCGCTTCCTCGGCCACCTCCACCACCCGCTGCGGGGGCAGTTCCAGGTTGACGCCGAGCTTGCCCAGGACGTCGGAGGAACCGCTGGCCGACGACGAGGCGCGGTTGCCGTGCTTGACGACCTTGGCGCCGGTCCCGGCGACGACGATCGCCGACATGGTGGAGATGTTGACCGTCTTGGCCATGTCCCCGCCGGTGCCCACGATGTCGACCGTACGGCCGGGCACGTGGATGGTCGTGGCGTGCTCGTACATCGCACGGACCAGTCCGGAGACCTCCGTGACGGTCTCGCCCTTGGCGCGCAGCGCCACCGCGAAGCCGGCGATCTGCACATCGGTCGCCTCGCCGCTCATGATGCGGTCCATCGCCCAGGCGGTGTCGTCGGCGGTCAGGTCCTGGCCGCGCAGCAGGGGGGTCAGCACGCCGGGCCAGGAACGGGCCGCCACGCTGTCGCCGCCGACCGGGGTCACAACGTTCATGGTCCACTCCTGGGTCCACAGCCGATAAAACGAACGTGACCACCCTATCGAGCCCCGGGGACAGCGAAGAGCCCCGTCCATGCGATGGACGGGGCTCCTGCTGTGGCGATCAGTTCAGGTGATCAGTGGTGGCCGTGGCCGCTGGTGATCTCCTTGTACTCCTCGGCGGTGGGCTTCTCGATCTGGCTGTTCTCGCCGTAGAAGCCCTTGCTGAGCTTGGCCCGCAGCTTCGTCACCGGGGACACCTTGCGCTCGACACCGTTCTCGTCGACCGTCGGGCCGATCTCGACCGGCTTGTACTGCTCGTGCGCGGTGAGCGTGTGCAGCTGCGCGGGTGCCAGCGGCTCGTGCACCTCGACGAACTCACCGTGCGGCAGGCGCTTGATGAGACCGGACTCGCGCCCGTGCAGCACCTTCTCCTTGTCCCGGCGCTGAAGGCCGAGGCAGATCCGCTTCGTCGCGATGAACGCGAGGACCGGAGCGACGAAGAACGCGATCCGCACGAACCAGGTGATGGAGTTGATCGACAGGTGGAAGTGCGTGGCCCACAGGTCGTTGCCACCACCCACGAGCAGCACCATGTACCAGGTGATCCAGGCGACACCGAAGGCGGTACGGGTCGGAACGTTGCGCGGGCGGTCCAGGATGTGGTGCTCGCGCTTGTCCCCGGTGACCCAGGACTCGATGAACGGGTAGACCGCGATCGCGGCCAGGACCAGCGGGAAGATCACCAGCGGAATGAACACACCCAGGACCAGGGTGTGGCCCCACAGGTTGATCTCCCAGCCCGGCATGACGCGGATCAGGCCCTCGGAGAAGCCCATGTACCAGTCGGGCTGGGCACCGGTGGACACCTGGTCCGGCCGGTACGGGCCGATGGCCCAGATCGGGTTGATCGTGGCGATGCCCGCGATGGCGGCGATGACACCGAAGACCAGGAAGAAGAAGCCTCCGGCCTTCGCCATGTAGATGGGCAGCAGCGGCATGCCGACGACGTTCTTGTTGGTCCGTCCGGGACCCGCGAACTGCGTGTGCTTGTGGTAGAAGACCAGGATCAGGTGGGCCACCAGCAGGCCCATCATGATGCCCGGCAGCAGCAGGATGTGCACCGAGTAGAACCTGGCGACGAAGTCGCCGCCCGGGAACTCTCCGCCGAAGAGGAACATCGACAGGTACGTACCGACGATCGGTACGGACAGGATCGCGCCCTCCATGAAGCGGACACCGGTGCCGGAGAGCAGGTCGTCCGGGAGCGAGTAACCGGTGAAACCGGTGAACATGCCCAGGACGAACAGCAGGAAGCCGAACAGCCAGTTGATCTCACGGGGCTTGCGGAACGCACCCGTGAAGAAGACGCGCATCATGTGCACGAACATGCCGGCCAGGAAGATCAGCGCGGCCCAGTGGTGGATCTGCCGGACCAGCAGACCTCCGCGGACGTCGAAGCTGATGTTCACCGTCGAGGCGTAGGCCTCGGACATCCGGATGCCCTGCATGGGCTCGTACGGGCCGTGGTACACGACCTCGTTCATGCTCGGGTGGAAGAACAGCGTCAGGTACACACCCGTGAGGATGATGATGATGAAGCTGTAGAGGCAGATCTCACCGAGCATGAAGGACCAGTGGTCCGGGAAGATCTTGCGCATGTTGGCCTTGGCCAGGGAGTAGATCCCGAGCCGGCCGTCCGCCCAGTCGGCAACCTTCTCACCGGCGGGCGCCTTGCGCTTCGTATCGGTCGCAGTACTCATCCGCGCTCCCAGAATGCAGGACCGACGGGCTCTTCGAAGTCACCGAGCGCCTCGAGGTTGCCCTCGCTGTTCACGCCGATCCGCAGCTGCGGAAGAGCGTGACCGGCCGGACCGAAGATGACGCGGGCGCCGTCGGAGAGGTCGAAGGTGGACTGGTGGCACGGGCAGAGCACGTGGTGCGTCTGCTGCTCGTACAGGCTGATCGGGCAGCCCACGTGGGTGCAGATCTTGGAGAAGGCCACGATTCCCTCGTGGGCCCACTCGCGCTCGCGCTTGTCCTTGATGTTGTCCGGCTCGATGCGGACGATCATCAGGGCGGCCTTGGCGATCTGCTTCTGGAAGTCGTGCGCGTCCTCCTCCAGGCCCTCGGGCATGGCGAAGGTCAGCGAACCGACGACGACGTCCTCGGGACGCAGCGGCTCCATCGTGTTCATGTTGACGAGCTGCTTGCCCTTGGCCCACATGGTCGAGCGGAGCTTCTTCTCCGGCAGCGGACCGAGGTCGCGCAGCAGCACCACGCCGGCGAGCGGCACCAGGGCCAGCGCGCCGAACATCGTGTTGCGGATCAGCTTGCGCCGGCCGAACGCGGACTCCTCGGCACCCGCCGCGAAGTCGGCGAGAACCTTCGCCTTGACCTCGGGCTCGGCAGCGATCGCGTGACGCTCGTCCGCGACCTCCACGTCCGACATCAGGGTGCGCGCCCAGTGGACGGCACCGGCACCGATCGCGAAGAGCGCCACGCCCAGGGTCAGCCCCAGGGAGAAGTTGAGCGCGCTCACATGGCCGAACGGGAAGATGTAGACGATCTTGTCGACCGGGAAGATGACGTAGGAGGCGATGAAGCCGACCGTCGCCAGCATGGACAGCGTGAACATGAACGCGACCGCGCGCTCGGACCGCTTGGCGGCCCGTTCGTCGATGTCCTGGATGCGCGGCCTGTGGGCCGGCAGCCCCGGGTCGGCGAACGGATCGCCGGCACCCTCTACCGCGCCGTGCGCGGCGTCCTGCGCTTCGGGCAGGTTCTCTTCTGGAATCTCTTGGCTACTCATGACTTCTTGGCCTTAGCGGTGTGGGCCGCGACCCAGACGGCAACTGCGATCAGTGCGCCGAGCCCGAAGATCCAGCCGAAGAGACCCTCGCTGACCGGACCGAGGCCGCCCAGCTTGAGGCCACCCGGGCTCTCGGCCTGCGAACTGTTCACGGTCTGGACGTACGCGATGATGTCCCGCTTCTGCTGCTCGGGCATCGTCGAGTCGGGGAAGGACGGCATGCTCTGCGGGCCGGTCTGCATGGCCTCGTAGATGTGCTTCGGGTCCACGCCTTCGAGGTTCGGGGCGTACTTGCCGTTTGTCAGCGCGCCGCCCTCACCGGTGAAGTTGTGGCACTGGGCGCAGTTGGTACGGAACAGGTCGCCACCCTTGGCGACGTCCGCCCCCTCGGGGCTGACCTGGCTCTTGGTCGGGACGATCGGGCCGGCGCCGAGCGACGCGACGTACGCCGCGAGCTGGTCGATCTCGGCCTGGGTGTAGATGACCTTCTTCTTCGGTACCTGGGCGCCCGGCTGCTGTGCCGGCATACGGCCCGTACCGACCTGGAAGTCAACGGCGGCGGAGCCCACGCCGACAAGCTGGGGCCCGTCGGTGGTGCCCTGACCGCCGGTTCCGTGGCAGCTGGCGCAACCGACGGAGTACAGCTTCTTGCCCTCGTCGATGGCGAGGGACTGGGCGGTGTCGTCGGCCTGCGCCTTACTCGCGGGCGCAAACGCGGCGTACAGCCCCCCAGTAGCCGCAAGCGCGAGGAGTAGTACGACGACCGCCGCCAACGGATGGCGTCGTCGTGCGGAGAGCTTTTTCACGGATTACCCCGGTGTCAGGATCTTCTGCGTCGATGATGGTTCGGGTACGAGCCCGGTTACTTGATCATGTAGATCGTGGCGAACAGGCCGATCCACACGACATCGACGAAGTGCCAGTAATAGGACACGACGATGGCTGCGGTCGCCTGCTCATGGGTGAACCTCTTGGCTGCGTATGTCCTGCCCAGAACGAGCAGGAAGGCGATGAGGCCGCCTGTCACGTGCAGACCGTGGAAGCCGGTGGTCAGGTAGAACACCGAGCCGTACGGATCCGAGGACAGCGAGAGGCCGTCCTTCTTCACCAGCTCCGTGTACTCGAAGACCTGGCCTCCGATGAAGATCGAACCCATCACGAAAGTGATCACGAACCAGGTACGGAGCTTCTTCACGTCGCCCCGCTCCGCGGCGAAGACGCCGAGCTGGCAGGTGAGTGAGGAGAGCACCAGGATCGTGGTGTTCGTCGCCGAGAACGGGAAGTTCAGGGCTGACGCCATTTCCTTCCAGTGATCCGGTCCGGTCACCGATCGCAGGGTGAAGTACATCGCGAAGAGGGCCGCGAAGAACATCAGCTCGGAACTCAACCAGATGATGGTTCCGACGCTGGTGAGGTTCGGCCGATTGACCGACGGGTGCGCGTGCCCGGTTTCTACTGTCGTTGCTGTCGCCACGACCGACATTATGTCGGTCGCTTATCCCGCCCTCACTCCGGGGGGTGCCGTTCGGTGTGTCAGAGGGGTGTGTCCTCCCCGAACGGCCCATGGAACCCCTGTCCGAAGCGATGCTGACAGGCAGTCGGGCGGAGTACGATCCGCGCATCGGACCGCCCTCACGCACCGGGGGCCCCGACGGCCCCGAAGACACGGATGTCACGGAGGAACAATGCAGCCGACCGCCACGGTCCTGGTCTACAGCGACAACGCACACACCCGTGAGCAGGTGAGGCTGGCGGCCGGGCGCAGGCCTGCTGCGGACGTACCGCAGGTCGAGTTCCTGGAGTGCGCCACCCTGCCCGCCGTCCTGGACGCGCTGGACCACGGAGGCGTCGACGTCTGCGTGTTGGACGGCGAGACGGCCCCCGCGGGCGGCATGGGCGTCTGCCGGCAGATCAAGGACGAGATCTTCCGCTGCCCGCCGGTGCTGCTGCTGATCGGCCGCCCCCAGGACGCCTGGCTGGCCACCTGGAGCCGCGCGGACGCCGCGGTGACCCTTCCGGTCGAACCGGTCGAGTTCGCGGACGCCCTGGCCGCCCTGCTGCGCAGCAGGCTCTCCGTAGGGGCCTGAGGCCCCGCCTTCCCGGCTCTCCGAGGCGCGGCGCACCCCGGGCCGTCAGACCTGGGGGCGCAACCGCGCCGCCCGGACCGTGTCGACACGGTCCGGCGTGGCGTCGTTGTTCAGCGCGCTGCCCTTCTGCCACTTGGCCCAGGACAGGTTCCAGTCGCCGTAGCCGTTGTCGAACGGCGTCATGGTCTCGCCCTCACTGCCGACGACCGTGACGATGTCGCCCTCGCGGACGGTGTTGAAGAACCACTCGGCCTCGCTGGTGCTCATGCCGGTGCAGCCGTGGCTGACGTTCGCGGACCCCTGCGATCCGGTGGACCACGGGGCCGCGTGCACGTACTCGCCGCTCCAGGTGACCCGCGTCGCCCAGTAGACCGGCAGGTCGTACGAGTCCTCCGAGCCCTCCGCGATGCCGATCGATTCCCCGCGCATACGTACGTATTGTTCCTTCCCCAGCACGACCTTGACGCCGTTGCGCGTGGAGAAGCCCGGCTTGCCCGTGGTCACCGGAATGGTGTTGATCACTTCCCCGTTGCGCTTGACCGTCATGGAGTGCTCCGAGGCGTCGGTGATGGCCTCGATGCGGTCCCCGGTGGTGATCTTCAGCGTCTTCGTGGGGGCGCCGTACAGCGCGTTGGTCACCTTGATGCCGGTCAGGCTGCTGCTGACCTCGATGGTGGCCTTCGCCGGCCAGTAGTCCTGCGGCCGGTAGTGCAGCGTCTTGTCGTCGACCCAGTACCAGGAACCGGTCACGGCGGGCGTGGAGCGCACCCTCAGGGCGCGTTCCACGGTGGCGCGGGCGGCTCTGTCGGCAACCGGAGCGCTGAGTACCGCTGTGACGGGCTGTCCGACGCCGTAGGTGCCCGCCTGCGGGCCGAAGGTGACGTTCAGGAACTTCTTGGCCGCGGCGGTCTCGAAGGAGAGCGTACGGCTGCCTGGAGCGCCGTCGTCGTCCTCCATGCCGACCTTGACCGTGTAGCGGGTTCCTGCGGCGAGCGGGGCCGTGGAGTGCCAGCGGTGCCCGTCGGCTTCGAGTTCGCCCGCCAGATGGCGTCCTTCGGTGTCCACGGCCGTCACATCGGTGATCCGGCCGTCGTCTTCGTCGACGCTGACTTCGAGGGGCTTGTCCGGATCGACCTTCTCGCTCCCGTCGGGGGTGTTGGAGGAGATCTCGTCGGCCGCGTCGAACGGCTGCGCCGAGAGCGGATGGTCGTCGGACTGCCCACAGGCTGCCGCCCCTGCGACCAGGGTCGCGGCCAGCAGAGCGCAGCTCATGACGGGACGGGTACGCGGCGTGTGGTTCATGAACCCACGCTAAGAAGATTCATCCGTTTCAGCGCGCCGGATGACTGCAAACGGGGGGCCCGCACTTCTCGTGGAAGTGCGGGCCCCCCGTCAGGTGGAGCGGTGTCACGGGTGGAGCGGTGTCACTGGGTGCGGTTCTCACCGCGGTAGTACTCGAAGACCCAGCCGAACAGACCGATCAGGATGATCGGGAGGGAGAAGAAGAGCAGCCACCAGCCGAAGACGACTCCCATGAAGGCGAGGATGCCGCCGACCGCCAGCGAGAGCGGCTGCCAGCTGTGCGGGGAGAAGAACCCCACCTCGCCGGCCTCGTCCGCCACGTCGGCTTCCTTGTTGTCCTGCGCCAGCGCGTCGACCCGCCGGGCCGTGAAGGCCAGGTAGAAGCCGATCATGACGCTCAGGCCGAAGGCCAGGACGAGCGCGGTGGTGCCGACCGGCTCCTTGGACCACACGCCGTACGTGATGGCCATGACGAGGATGAACAGCGCCAGACCGAGGAACATCTTGCCCTGGACCTTCACTTGCCCGCCTCCTTGCCACCGGCGAGGGCCTTGTCACCCTCGGAGAGGTGATCCAGCTGCTCGAGGGCAGTGATCTCGGGGTGGTGCAGGTCGAACGCCGGGGATTCGGAACGGATCCGGGGCAGCGTGAGGAAGTTGTGCCGCGGCGGCGGGCAGGAAGTCGCCCACTCCAGCGAACGGCCGTAGCCCCACGGGTCGTCGACCTCGATCTTCTTGCCGTACTTGGCGGTCTTCCAGACGTTGTAGAAGAACGGCAGGATCGACAGGCCGAGCAGGAACGAGGAGATCGTCGAGATCGTGTTCAGCGCGGTGAAACCGTCCGCGGCCAGGTAGTCCGCGTAACGACGCGGCATACCCTCGGCGCCCAGCCAGTGCTGCACCAGGAACGTGCCGTGGAAGCCGATGAACAGCGTCCAGAAGGTGATCTTGCCGAGCCGCTCGTCCAGCATCTTGCCGGTGAACTTCGGCCACCAGAAGTGGAATCCGGAGAACATCGCGAACACCACGGTGCCGAAGACGACGTAGTGGAAGTGCGCGACCACGAAGTACGAGTCCGAGACGTGGAAGTCCATCGGCGGCGAGGCCAGGATGACACCGGTCAGACCACCGAAGGTGAAGGTGATCAGGAAGCCGATCGCCCAGAGCATCGGCGTCTCGAAGGACAGCGAGCCCTTCCACATCGTGCCGATCCAGTTGAAGAACTTCACCCCGGTGGGCACCGCGATGAGGAACGTCATGAAGGAGAAGAACGGCAGGAGTACACCGCCGGTGACGTACATGTGGTGCGCCCACACGGTCACGGAGAGACCGGCGATGGAAATCGTCGCGGCCACCAGGCCGATGTATCCGAACATCGGCTTGCGACTGAACACCGGGATCACTTCTGAAATGATCCCGAAGAAGGGCAAGGCGATGATGTACACCTCTGGATGGCCGAAGAACCAGAAGAGGTGTTGCCAGAGCAATGCGCCGCCGTTGGACGCGTCGAAGACATGCGCACCGAATTTACGGTCCGCCTCCAGCGCGAAGAGCGCCGCGGCGAGCACCGGGAAGGCCAGCAGGACCAGCACACCGGTCAGCAGGACGTTCCAGACGAAGATCGGCATGCGGAACATCGTCATGCCGGGGGCGCGCATGCAGATGATCGTGGTGATGAAGTTGACCGAGCCGAGGATCGTACCGAAGCCGGAGAAGGCCAGACCCATGATCCACATGTCGGCACCGACGCCCGGCGAACGGACCGCGTCCGACAGCGGGGAGTAGGCGAACCAGCCGAAGTCGGCGGCACCCTGCGGGGTGAGGAAGCCGGCCACCGCGAGGATCGAGCCGAAGAGGTACAGCCAGTACGCGAACATGTTCAGCCGCGGGAACGCCACGTCGGGCGCGCCGATCTGCAGCGGCATGATCCAGTTCGCGAATCCGGCGAACAGCGGCGTCGCGAACATCAGCAGCATGATCGTGCCGTGCATCGTGAACGCCTGGTTGAACTGCTCGTTCGACATGATCTGCGTGCCCGGACGGGCCAGCTCGGCGCGCATGAAGAGCGCCATCAGTCCGCCGATGCAGAAGAACGCGAACGAGGTGACCAGGTACATCGTGCCGATCGTCTTGTGGTCAGTGGTGGTCAGCCACTTGATGACGACGTTTCCCGGCTGCTTGGGCCGGACCGGCAGCTCATCCTCGTACGAGTCGTCTGCTGCCGCGGCACCCTGAGGTTCGTTGAGGATGCTCACAGTTTGTTCGTCTCCGCATTCCTGGCCGGGTCAGTCTGCTCGATGCCGGCCGGCACGTAGCCCGTCTGGCCCTTCTTCGCCAGCTCCTTGAGGTGCGCCTGATAGCGCTCCGGGGAGACGACCTTGACGTTGAAGAGCATCCGGGAGTGGTCGGCGCCGCAGAGCTCGGCGCACTTGCCCATGAAGGTGCCCTCCTGGTTGGGAGTCACCTCGAAGGCGTTGGTGTGGCCCGGGATGACGTCCTGCTTCATGAGGAACGGCACCACCCAGAAGGAGTGGATGACGTCACGCGAAGTCAGGATGAAACGGACCTTCTCGCCCTTGGGCAGCCACAGGGTGGGGCCGGGGTTGCCGGTCTGCGGGTTCCTGGTCCCCGGGATGCCGACGTCGTAGACGCCGTCCGCACCCTTGGGGAAGTCCTTGCGGAACCTGTCCGGGATGGCGTCGAGCTCCTTGGGGACCTCGTTGCCCGTGGCGGCGGAGCCGTCCACGTTCTCGATGTAGTTGAAGCCCCAGCTCCACTGGAAGCCGACCACGTTGACGGTGTGGGCGGGCTTCGGGGAGAGCGTGAGGAGCTTCGTCTCGTCGCGCGCGGTGAAGTAGAACAACACCGAGACGATGATCAGAGGGACCACGGTGTACAGGGCCTCGATGGGCATGTTGTACCGGGTCTGCGGAGGTACCTCCACCTTGGTGCGGCTACGCCGGTGGAAGATGACGCTCCAGATGATCAGTCCCCAGACAAGGACACCCGTGGCGAGCGCTGCCGCCCACGAGCCCTGCCAGAGGGAAAGGATCCGAGGAGCCTCTTCCGTTACCGGGGTGGGCATACCGAGGCGGGGGAAATCCTGCCAGTTGTAGGAACAACCGGAGGCCGTCGCCAGGACCAGGCCCGCAGTCAGCACCTGCGGCAGCTTCCGCCGCATCGGGCGCCGCGACAAGCGGTCGGAGCCGTTGGGACTCACGTAGCGCCTTCCCGAGAGTCTCGCCCGCACGGTCGGCGCGCCCGTCTCGCTGGTCGGTCGCCGGCCCTGACGCGGGCAGGGGTTTGGATGTTTATGCGGACCAAACCCTACTGGACGCTATTTGGGGTCGCGCGGGGAGGGTGCCCAACGCGCCGCCCGACTCCCCGAAGGGGTGGAATCCGGGGCTCCGGCCGCCATCTGACGCCCTCTCTCCCGGCCGTCCGGGCGGCCGGGTCACGGGCCTCGGCCGGGGCCGGGCTAGCGTGGCCGGGTGCCCTACTTCGACGCCGCGTCCGCAGCCCCCCTCCATCCCGTCGCCCGCCAGGCGCTGCTTGCCGCGCTGGACGAGGGCTGGGCCGACCCGGCCCGTCTCCACCGGGAGGGACGGCGTGCCCGGCTGCTGCTGGACGCGGCCCGGGAGGCGGCCGCGGAGGCCGTCGGCTGCCGTCCCGACGAGCTGACTTTCACCTCGTCGGGCACGCGGGCGGTCCATTCCGGAATTTCCGGAGCGCTCGCGGGGCGTCGGCGTGTCGGCCGCCATCTGGTGGTGTCGGCGGTCGAACACTCGTCGGTGCTCCATTCGGCCGCCACCCACGAGAGCGGCGGCGGAACCTTCACCGAGGTGGCGGTGGACGGTACGGGCGCGGTGAGCGCGCAGGCCTACGCGGACGCGCTGCGCGAGGACACCGCGCTGGCCTGCCTGCAGTCGGCCAACCACGAGGTGGGCACCGGGCAGCCGGTGGCCGAGGTGGCGGAGTTCTGCCGGGCCGCGGGGGTGCCGCTGCTGGTGGACGCCGCGCAGTCCCTCGGGTGGGGACCGGTGCCGGCCGGCTGGTCGCTGCTGACGGCGAGCGCCCACAAGTGGGGCGGCCCGGCCGGGGTCGGACTCCTCGCGGTCCGCAAGGGCGTGCGGTTCGCGGCCCAAGGGCCCACGGACGAACGGGAGTCGGGACGGGCCGCCGGATTCGAGGACATCCCGGCGATCGTGGCCGCGGCGGCGTCGCTGCGGGCGGTGCGGGCCGAGGCCGCCGCCGAGGCGCTGCGGCTGCGGGCCCTGGTCGACCGGATCCGGGCCCGGGTGCCGGAGCTGGTGCCCGATGTGGAGGTGGTCGGCGATCCGGTGCGGCGGCTGCCGCATCTCGTCACCTTCTCCTGTCTCTATGTCGATGGGGAGACCCTGCTCCATGAGCTGGACCGGGCCGGCTTCTCCGTGTCGTCCGGTTCGTCCTGCACGAGCAGCACCCTGACGCCCAGCCATGTACTCAAGGCGATGGGGGTGCTCTCGGAGGGCAATGTCCGCGTGTCGCTGCCGTCGGGCACGTCCGAGGAGGACGTCGACCGCTTCCTGGAGGTGCTGCCTCCGGCGGTGGCACGCGTGCGGGAGAAGCTGGGCGCCCCCGCCGCGGCCGCCCCCTCCCCCGCCGCGGCGCCCTCGCTGGTCGTCGACGCACTCGGGCGGCGCTGCCCGATTCCGGTGATCGAGCTCGCAAAGGTGATCGGAGAGGTACCGGTGGGCGGGACGGTGACGGTCCTGTCCGACGACGAGGCTGCGCGCCTCGACATCCCGGCCTGGTGTGCGATGCGTGAGCAGGAGTACGTGGGTGAGGAGCCGGCGGACCGGGGCTCGGCCTATGTGGTCCGCCGGCTCTCCTGAACGCCTCCTACGCGAGGTGCGTGCGCACCTCGGCCGCGGCCTCGTGTCCGTACGCCTTGGTGAAGCGGTCCATGAAGTGGTTGCGGTGCAGGGTGTACTCCTGGGTGCCGACCGTCTCGATGACCAGGGTGGCGAGCATGCAGCCGACCTGGGCGGCCCGCTCCAGGCCGACGCCCCAGGCGAGACCGGAGAGGAATCCGGCACGGAACGCGTCGCCGACGCCGGTCGGGTCGGCCTTGACGTTCTCCTCCGGGCAGCCGACCTCGATCGGCTCCTCGCCGACGCGCTCGATCCGCACGCCCCGTGCGCCGAGGGTGGTGACCCGGTGGCCGACCCTGGCGAGGATCTCGGCGTCGGTCCAGCCGGTCTTGGACTCGATGAGCCCCTTCTCGTACTCGTTGGAGAAGAGGTACGTGGCGCCGTCGAGCAGGATGCGGATCTCGTCACCGTCCATCCGCGCGATCTGCTGCGAGAAGTCGGCGGCGAACGGGATCCCGCGGGAGCGGCACTCCTCGGTGTGGCGGAGCATCCCCTCGGGGTCGTCGGCGCCGATGGAGACGAGGTCGAGGCCGCCCACGCGGTCGGCGACGGCCTTCAGCTCGATCAGCCGGGCCTCGCTCATGGCTCCCGTGTAGAAGGAGCCGATCTGGTTGTGGTCGGCGTCCGTCGTGCAGACGAAGCGGGCGGTGTGCAGGACCTCGGAGATCCGCACCGACCCGGTGTCGACGCCGTGGCGGTCGAGCCAGGCCCGGTACTCGTCGAAGTCGGAGCCCGCGGCGCCGACCAGGAGCGGACGGGTGCCGAGCAGCCCCATGCCGAAGCAGATGTTGGCGGCGACACCTCCCCGGCGGACGTCCAGGTTGTCGACCAGGAAGGAGAGCGAGACCGTGTGCAGCTGATCGGCGACCAGCTGGTCGGCGAATCGGCCGGGGAAGGTCATGAGGTGGTCAGTGGCGATGGAGCCGGTGACTGCGATACGCACGGGGAGACTGCTCCTGCGGAGGTCGAGGGAACGGTGTCCACGTTCCCGGGTCGGCGTGACAGTTAACGCTACCGGTTCCGGCAATCAGGCGAAGCGGAAAAACTACCCGATAGTAGGGCTTTCTTCCGGGGCCCGGGGGTGCCTACGGTGCCGATATGCCGAACAACATCGCCTCGCGAGAGTCCGAGACCACTCTGGCCGAGCTGCGCGGAGACTGCGCACGGATGGCTCCGCACTGGGTGGTACCCACAAGGACCGTCTCCACCCCTGTGGCGCCTTCCCTCATTCACGGCGTGACCGTGCCGCCCGCTTCGGCCCGGCTGATCGACGCGACGGCGGAGTACGGCGACTGAGACCGCCGGGCTCCTCGTCACAACGGCCGCCCCGGGAGGGAACCGTGTGCGCCCGCACCCCGTCCCAACGGTGTCCGCACCAGCGGGACGGGCCCGTACCGGGCCCTGACGCACGAGGCGAAGGAGCGAACCGGTGAGTACCGAGCGACCCGACAACGATGCGACCCGCCCGCGGCGGCGGTCTCCCCTCGCCGTGGCCTCGGTGGCGGCGGCCGTACTCCTGGCCGGCGGCGGCGCCTACTGGGCCGCGACCGCGGCGGAAGGCGGTGGCGGCGGCGAGTACAGCGCCGCGGACGGCTCCGGCCCGACTCCCCCGCTCCTCTCCCTGGACGAGCGCGCGGACGGGCCGGCCACGCCCTCCCCCCGCCCCTCGGCTCCGCCCCCGGGCATCGCGCCGGGTGAGCCCGATCCGCACGGCGGCCGGGTCGTCTACCGCGCGTCCGGCGCCCTGCCGGAGGGTCCGGACAAGGCGGCCGTCCAACGCCCCACCGGGACCGTGGCGTCGTCCGAGGTGGCCCGGCTCGCCGAGGCGCTGGGCGTGCGGGGCACCCCGCGGGCCGAGGGCACGTCCTGGAAGGTGGGCTCCGACGGGGACGGCTCGGGACCGGTACTGCGGGTGACCAAGCAGGCGCCCGGCACCTGGACGTTCGCCCGGTACGGCTCCGGGGGCACGGACAACTGCGAGAGCACGACGGTCTGTTCGAGCAAGGACGTGGCGCCGGGCGGCTCGGGGGCGCCCGTGAGCGAGAAGGCCGCGAAGGCGGCCGCCGCGCCGGTGCTGAAGGCCGTCGGCCAGGACGACGCCGCCCTCGACGCCCGCCAGTTGATGGGCTCGGTCCGGGTCGTGAACGCCGACCCGGTGGTGGACGGACTGCCGACGTACGGCTGGGCGACCGGGATCCAGGTCGGGCCCGACGGCGAGGTGACGGGTGGCAGCGGGCAGTTGAAGGGCCTGGAGAAGGGTGCCGACTACCCGGTGATCGGCGCGGACGATGCGCTGAAGGAGCTGAACGCCGCGCAGCCGACGGGCGGACGGAAGACCGGCGACTGCGCCACCCCCGCTCCCCTGGAGAACGGCGAGAAGCCGTCCGCCATGAGCTGCGGCACCCGGACCGGGGCGGAGCCGTCCACGACGACGGTGACGGTCGACAAGGCGGCCTTCGGCCTCGCCGCCCGGTACGTGGACGGGAAGCAGCTGCTCGTACCCTCCTGGATCTTCACACTCCGCCAGGGCGCGGGCGGTACGGGTGACACCGTCGCCCAGGTCGCCGTGGATCCGGCGTACCTGACGAAGGACGCCCCGGCGGGGAAGACGCCGGACGGCGACGGAACGACGGAGGCCGGACGCACGATCCTTTCCTACAGCACCGACGGGCGGACGCTCTCGGTGACGTTCTGGGGCGGCGTCTGCAGCAAGTACGCGGCGAGTGCGAGCGAGGACGGCTCCGCGGTGCGGGTGTCCCTGACGGAGTCGAAGCCGGAGAAGGGGAAGGTCTGCATCATGATCGCCAAGGAACTGACCCGTACGGTCACGCTGGACCGGCCGCTGGGCGAGCGGCACGTCGTCGACGCGGCGTCGGGCACCTCGGTGCCGCGCGGCTGACCGACCCGCGCACGCGTACGGCGGCGGCCCCGGAATCTTCGATTCCGGGGCCGCCGCCGTACTGTCGCCGCCGTCGCCTCGCGGCCGGCGGCTTCGCGCTTAGCTGAAGGAGTCACCGCAGGCGCAGGAACCCGTGGCGTTCGGGTTGTCGATGGTGAAGCCCTGCTTCTCGATGGTGTCGACGAAGTCGACGGAGGCGCCACCCAGGTACGGGGCGCTCATCCGGTCGGTGACGACCTTGACGCCGTCGAAGTCCTTCACGACATCGCCGTCCAGCGAACGCTCATCGAAGAAGAGCTGGTAACGCAGGCCGGAGCAGCCGCCGGGCTGGACGGCGACGCGCAGCGCCAGGTCGTCGCGGCCTTCCTGCTCCAGCAGGCCCTTGACCTTGGCTGCGGCGGCGTCGGACAGGAGGATGCCGTCGCTCACGGTGGTGGTCTCGTCCGATACGGACATCTGCTTCTCTCCCGGGTTGTACGGAGACTGCTTGCCGACGTTGCAACCGTCGAGGCCGCGGATTCATTCCGGGCCGGGCGTTTGCCTGTTCCATTCATGCTCGCACACCGCCCCAGCAGGCGGATGCGTCACATCGACGCTATCGACGTCGTCAAAGTGACGTGAACCGGATATGATAGATAGCGTCAATTAGACGAAAAGGCTCTCCCGCAGAGAAGAAAGGGTGCGTGACGTGACCACGGCCCACCCCGTCCAGGATCTCGACGTCCAGCCGTCGCCCCTCGCCCTGCTCCTGCTCGGCCGCGACGCCGACCCCAAGAGCGAGCGCGGCGTCGAATGCCCCGGCGACCTGCCCTCCCCTTCCGACCCGGACCTGGTGGAGCGCGCCCGCGCGGCCAAGGAGAAGCTGGGCGAGAAGGTCTTCGTCCTCGGGCACCACTACCAGCGCGACGAGGTCATCCAGTTCGCGGATGTGACCGGCGACTCGTTCAAGCTCGCCCGGGACGCGGCGGCGCGTCCGGAGGCCGAGTACATCGTCTTCTGCGGCGTGCACTTCATGGCGGAGTCCGCGGACATCCTGACCACCGACGACCAGAAGGTCGTACTGCCGGACCTCGCGGCGGGCTGTTCGATGGCCGACATGGCCACCGCCGAGCAGGTCGCCGAGTGCTGGGACGTGCTGACCGAGGCCGGCGTCGCCGAGCAGGTCGTGCCCGTCTCGTACATGAACTCCTCCGCGGACATCAAGGCCTTCACCGGCCGCCACGGCGGCACGATCTGCACCTCGTCGAACGCGAAGCGGGCCCTGGAGTGGGCCTTCGAGCAGGGGGAGAAGGTGCTGTTCCTCCCCGACCAGCACCTGGGCCGCAACACTGCCGTGCGGGACATGGGGATGACCCTGGAGGACTGCGTCCTCTACAACCCGCACAAGCCCAACGGCGGCCTGACCGCCGAGGAGCTGCGCAACGCGAAGATGATCCTGTGGCGCGGGCACTGCTCGGTGCACGGGCGCTTCTCGGTCGAGTCCGTCAACGACGTGCGGGCGCGCATACCCGGCGTCAACGTGCTCGTGCACCCGGAGTGCAAGCACGAGGTCGTCGCCGCCGCGGACTACGTCGGCTCGACGGAGTACATCATCAAGGCGCTGGAGGCGGCCCCGGCCGGCTCGAAGTGGGCGATCGGCACCGAGCTCAACCTGGTGCGCCGCCTGGCCAACCGTTTCGCCGCGGAGGACAAGGAGATCGTCTTCCTCGACAAGACGGTCTGCTTCTGCTCGACGATGAACCGGATCGACCTGCCGCACCTGGTGTGGACACTGGAGTCGCTGGCCGAGGGGAACCTGGTCAACCGGATCGAGGTCGACCCGGAGACGGAGAAGTACGCCAAGCTGGCGCTGGAGCGGATGCTGGCGCTGCCGTAGGGACCCCGCCCACGGACTCGACCGGACATGGCCGAATGTGTCCGGCCCGGCACCGGGGCGCCCCTCCCGTACCTACGCTGCTGTCGAGGACAGCGGCGTAGGTACGGGGGACGGGCCTGATGACACAACGCGGCAGGGTCGACGATCTGGTGGTCGTCGTGCCGGGCATTCTCGGCAGCCGGCTGGCGGACGCGGACGGGCACGAGGTCTGGGGTCTCTCCGGGAAGGCGCTGCTGCGGGGCCTGCGGACCTTCGGCGGCTCCGTCAGGGGACTGCGTCTCGGCCGTGACCTGGGTGACGCGCACCCCGGCGACGGCGTGAGCCCCGTGGGACTGATGCGCGACCTGCACGCCCTGCCCGGTGTGTGGATGCCGGTGGACGGTTACAGCGGGCTGCTGGACTGGCTGGAGCGGAACTTCACGCTCCGGCGCCGGGTGCCGGGCGCCGAGGGGGCCGCCGCCCCGGCCAACCTCATCGGCTTCGCGTACGACTGGCGGCTCTCCTGCCGTTACAACGCCGCCCGGCTGGCCGAGCGGGTGGCCGAGGAGCTGGAACGCTGGCGGGCGTCCCGGGCCGGCCGGCACGACGCCAAGGTCATCTTCCTCTGCCACTCCATGGGCGGCCTCGTCGCCCGGAGCTACGTCGAACAGTGCGGCGGCGCGGAGGTCACCCGGCGCGTGATCACCCTCGGGACGCCGTATCGCGGGTCCCTGGACGCACTGGTCCACCTGGTCGACGGACTGCGGTACGGGATCGGCCCGGTGGGCCTCGACCTCACCGCGTTCGCCCGCAGCCTGCCCTCCCTGCACCAGCTCACGCCGGACTACGCCTGCCTGACGACGGCCGGCGGTACGCCGTTGCGGTACGCGCGCGAGGTCGCGGGGCTGCCCGGGGTGGACGAGGCGCTGCTGCGGGACTCCGGGCAGTTCCACGCGGAACTGCGGGCCTCGCAGGCGGGTGCGCGGCACAAGGTGGAGTACGTCCCGGTCGGCGGAGTCCTCCAGCCGACGCCGACGACGGCCGAGACCGGCGGCGACGTCCTGCGCGCGGTGCTCACCATCGGCGGGGCCGACGAGGGCGGCGACGGGCGGGTGCCCCGGCTGTCCAGCGCCCCCGTCGGTGCGGGGCGGCACGCGTTCACCCCGTGGGAGAAGCACGGTTCGCTCCAGAACAACCGGGCGGTGCGCCAGGCCCTGTACGGCTGGCTCACTGCCGAGCTGCCGGTGCACCGGGACCCGCGCGGCGAGGACGTACCGCTGGCGGTGGACGCCCCCGAGCTGCTCACCGAGGGCGACGTCTACGAGATCCGGGCCACCGTCCCGCCGGACGTTCCGGGTCATGACCGGGTCGCCCTCTTCGTGGGCGTGGCGGACGGCCTGGTGCGCACGATGACCAATCGGGGCGGCGGGCAGTACACGGCACGGATCACCGGACTGCCCGCGGGCGCGCACCGGGTGCGGGTCGGCAGTCGGGGTTCGGCCCATGCGGTGATGACGGCCCTGGTGCTGGTCCTGGAACGGAGCGGCGACGATGGCGCGTGAGGACGACGGCGGGGGCGGCGACGGCGACCGGCCGGTACCGGCGGGCACGGCACTGTGCGTGGTGTGCGAGGAGTACGCCGACGAGCGGTTCCCCCGGCTGACGGGGGCGGTGGCCCAGATGGACGAGATCACGGGGCTGCTGGAGGGTCTGGGGTACGCCACCCGGACGGTGGGCGGCGGGAACCCGTCCTGGAACACGTTCACCGCGGAGAGCGAGGCGTGGTCGGAGGGCTGGCTCGCCACGGGCGCGTCCGGACCGGCCCTGGTCGTCTGGTCGGGGCACGGGGTGCGCGCCGACGACCAGTTGCGGCTCGTGCTCCCGGACCTGAGACCGGCCGGCGATCCGGGGCAGCGGAAGGCGCGCCTGCTGCGGCACGGCGTCACGGCCGACCTTCTGGTCAGCGACGCCACCGCCTCCGGAGCCGACCAGGTGCTGGTGATCATCGACGCCTGTTACGCGGGCGGCGGTGTGGTCCCGGGGCTGGGGACCGCCCTCAGGCGCTGGGAGGAGGAGTCCGCACCGCCGGGGCACACCAAATGGCTGGGCATCGTGGCGAGTTGTCAGAGTCACGAGACCTCGGACGGCAGCGGGCCCCTCCTCGCGGCCTTGGCGGAGGTGCTGAGGACGGGCCCTGCGGACACGGAGTACCGCACCGCGTGGAGTCCCCACAACGCGCTCATCAGCGGCCCGGACCTGCTGAAGGCGCTCGCCGCCCGGTGGGAGGGCGAGGGGCAGACCCTCGTGCCGGCGACCATCGGCACGGGGCGGCCCGCCTTTCCCAATCCGCTCCACAGGCCCGGAGCCCCGGCCCGGCTGGTGGAACACCTGGTGCTGGCGGCGCGCGGGGTCGGTCACCGCGAGGAGGGGTGGTTCTTCACCGGCCGCACCGAAGTGCTCGGCGCCATCGTGGCGTGGATGGCCTTGGACGAGCCCGGACTCTTCCTGGTCACAGGGCCGGCGGGCTGCGGGAAATCCGCGGTGCTGGGGCGCGTCGCCACGCTCACGGACCCGGTACAGCGCCGGGAGGCCGTCGAACACGGCGCCCTGCGCGACGGCGACCCCGATCCGGGCGTCCTGGCCGGCCGGACCGTCGCGACGGTGCATCTGCGCGGCCTCACCCCGCTGCAGGCGGCGACGGAGCTGGCCCGGAACCTGAAGCTGCCCGCGCCCCGCAATCCGGACGACTTCCGGGGCGAGCTGCGGCAGTTGTCGCCACAGCCCTTACTGATCCTCGACGGCCTCGACGAAGTGGCCGCCGGACACACCCAGAGCATGATCGAGGAACTGGTCTTCCCCCTGAGCCGTACGACACCCGTACTGCTCGGCTCCCGCGCACGTCCGTTCCGCAGCCGGCTCGAAGGGAACGAGACGCTGGTGCAGGCCCTGACCCGGCTCATCGGGGCGGGCGTGACGACCGTCGACCTCGAGCGGGAGCGCTGCACGCAGGAGAACATCCGGGCGTACGTCTTCCGCAGATGCACGGCGGGCGGGGTCGCGGACGCGCCCGCGCGCGAGATGAGCGCGGCGATCTCGGAGCGGGCGACAGCCGTCGGGGGCGGCTTCCTCTTCGCCCGGCTGGTGACCAGCACGGTCCTCACGCGGTTCCACTCGCCGGACCGCTCCGGGGAGGACGGCCTGCTGACAGGTCTGCCCGACTCCGTCGGAGCCGCGTTCGAAAAGGAACTGCGGGCGGGTCCCGTGCGGGTCCGGGAGGACGGCACCCGGCTTCCTTCCGCGGCCGGGGATCTGCTCGCCGCACTCGCCTGGACCGTGGGCCGAGGCATGCCGGCCGGTGGCGTGTGGGAGGCGGTGGCCGGAGCCCTGGGCGGCGGCGTGGTCTACGACGGGAGCGACGTGGACTGGGTGCTGTCCGCCTACGGCCGCTACATAGTCGAGGACGCCGAGGACGCGCAGGCCGTGTACCGCCTGTACCACCGGGAGTTCGTGTCCCACCTCAGGGGCAGGAGCGGCCGGGGCGGCGCGGACGCGGACCGGGTGGTGTCGCGCGTGATGGTCGACCTGGTCAGGCAGCAGGCCCGGGTGGGCGACTGGGCCGGGATCGACCCCTATCTCGCACGCGGACTGGCCGCGCACGCCGTGGGCGTCGGAGATGCCGGGATCGAGATGCTGCGTGAACTCGTGGTGTGGGACGAGGAGAGCGGACTGCCCTACCTGGCGGAGGCCGTTCAGGCTCTCTCCGTGGTGCTGGCGAAGTCGGGAATGCACGAGGACGCACTGGTCCGGGCCCGCGAGGCGGTCGGTCTCTACGAGGTGCTCCAGGGGTTCCGCCCCGCAGAGCATCTCGTCCACCTCGCCGACTCCCTCAACAACCTCGCCCTCCGGCTGGCCGGGACCGGGGACCGACAGGGCGCACTCGCCCCCGCCCACGAAGCCACCGGCCACTACCGCACCCTCGCCGGACAGCACCCCACCGTCTTCCTTCCCTTTCTCGCCGACTCCCTCAGCATCCTCGCCAACCACCTCGCCCGGGCCGGGGACCGGCAGGGCGCATTCGCCCCCGCCCACGAAGCCGTCCACCTCTATCGCGCCCTCGCCGAGCAGCACCGCGAAACCTTCCTCCCCGACCTCGCCGACTCCCTCAACAACCTCGCCAACCACCTCGCCGAGACCGGAGACCGGCAGGGCGCACTCGACCCCGCCCACGAAGCCGTCGGCCTCTACCGCACCCTCGCCGGACGACACCCCACGGCCTTCCTCCCCCACCTCGCCGCCTCCCTCAGCAACCTCGCCAACCACCTCGCCGAGACCGGGGACCGGCAGGGCGCACTCGACCCCGCCCACGAAGCCGTACACATCCGCCGCACCCTCGCCGGACAACACCCCACGGCCTTCCTCCCCGGCCTCGCAGGCTCTCTCAACACCCTCGCCCTCCGGCTCGCGGGCACGGGGGACCGGCAGGGCGCACTCGCCCCGGCCCACGAAGCCGTCGGCCTCTACCGCACCCTCGCCGGGCAACACCCCACGGCGTTCCTCCCCAACCTCGCCGCCTCCCTCAGCAACCTCGCCAACCACCTCGCCGGCACCGGGGACCGGCACGGCGCACTCGCCCCTTCCCGCGAAGCCACCGCGCTCTACCGCGACCTGGCCGGACCACACCCGGCCGCGTTCCTCCCCGACCTGGCCACCTCCCTCAGCAACCTCGCCGTACGCCTTGCCGGCACCGGGGACCGGCAGGGCGCACTCGACCCCGCCCACGAAGCCGTGCGCATCCGCCGCACCCTGGCCGGACAACACCCCGCCGCGTTCCTCCCCGACCTCGCCGCCTCCCTCAGCAACCTCGCGGTCCGGCTCGCCGAGACCGGGGACCGGCAGGGCGCGCTCGACCCCGCCCACGAAGCCGCAGACATCCACCGCACCCTCGCCGGGCAGCAGCCCGCCGCCTTCCTCCCCGACCTCGCCTCCTCCCTCGTCAACCTCGCCAACCACCTCGCCGGCACCGGGGACCAGCAGGGCGCACTCGACCCGGCCCACGAAGCCGTACACATCTACCGGACTCTGGCCGGACCACACCCGGCCGCGTTCCTCCCCGACCTGGCCACCGCCCTCAACAACCTCGCCGTCCGGCTCGCCGAGACCGGGGACCGGCAGGGCGCGCTCGACCCGGCCCGCGAAGCCGTGCGCATCCGCCGCACCCTCGCCGAACAACACCCCGCCGCCTTCCTCCCCGACCTCGCCACCGCCGTCGGGAACCTCGCCACGCACCTCGCCGGGACCGGGGACAGACAGGGCGCACTCGGCCCCGCCCACGAAGCCGTGCGCATCCGCCGCACCCTCGCCGAACAACACCCCGCCGCCTTCCTCCCCGACCTCGCCACCGCCCTCAACAACCTCGCTGGTCATCTCGCCGAGACCGGGGACGTCGCCGTCGCGATCCAGGCGTACGAGAGCGCCATCGACGCTCTGGCCGCCAAGCAGCCGACGGCCGTCCCGGCTCTCGTCCTCGAACGTGATCTCTTCCTGATCCACAGGCCGGAGTGTTCGACGGCGGCAGGTCTCAGGGGCCTCGTCGGACTGGTCAGCCACCCGGCCGCGGAACGCGCGGGCCAGGTGACACTGCAGGCCCGGGACGCCCTCCGCACACGGGCACGGGAGAGCACTGAACGCTACGAGGAGGTGGCCGCCATCTGGCAGGAGGAGACCTCCGCCCGGCCCGGCGCCTGGCTGACGCTCTCCCCTGACCTCCTGGACACGGTCGGCACATGGATGGGCAGTCCCACCTGGACGCAGTCGCGGGCCTACTGGTCGGAGCACTCCGAGGTCCTGGGCAGCCCCGCAGCGGCGGTGGCCCTCGCTGAGCACGTATTCGTCTCGCCCTCGGCCATGGTGTACGAAGCGCTTCGGCGGCTGATCCTCACCCACGGCGTGACGGACGCGTTCCGCCCCCTGATCCTCGGCGAGCGGCTCGCCGCATGGACGGAGTGCGACACCTGGGAGGAGTCGGAGCAGCACCTGCGCGCGCACCCCGGTCTGCTCGACGCCGAACCACCCGCCTCCGTCCCGCCCGTCCACGCCGCACTCCTGCACGCCGCCCGCACTCAGGGCATCGCAGCCGCCTACGCCCTCCTCCACGAGCGCAGCGCGCTGCAGGGCCACGTGGAACGCGCTCTCACCGCCGGCGACGCCGACGCTCTTCGCCATGCGGCGGCCATCGAACAGGAGGTCTACGGGGACCTGCTGTCCGCCCGCACGCATCACCAGGCCGCCCTGGTGCTGGCGGACGACATCGAGGGAGCCGATTCCGCGAGCCTCGCCGCTCTCGTCGCCGACGCGCCGGCCGACGTCCGGAACCGGCTCATCTCCGAGACCGCCGCGCTCAGCGGGACGCACGCGCCCCGGCACGCGGCGCACTGGGCGCGGATCATCCAGGTACTGGCGTCGCCGGCCTGACGGCCTTCGTGACTCCCTCCGGCAGGGTGCGGAAACAGCAGAACGGCCTGCCCCACGCGTGAGCGCGGGACAGGCCGTTCCTCGTACCGGGCGGGTCAGGCCTTCGCGGGCTCCGGCTCGTCGGAGGAGGTGGTCTCCTCCGAGGCGGCCGGGGCCGGGACGCCGGCCTTCTTCGCGCGCTTCGCGGACTTCTTCTTCGCGCGGCGCTCCTTGAAGAGCTCCACCATCGCGTACAGCGTCGGCACCAGAAGCAGCGTCAGCAGTGTCGAGCTGACCAGACCGCCGATGACCACGACGGCCAGGGGCTGCGAGATGAAGCCGCCCTCGCCGGTGACGCCGAGCGCCATCGGGAGGAGGGCGAAGATCGTCGCCAGGGCCGTCATCAGGATCGGGCGGAGCCGGTGCCGGCCGCCCTCGACGATGGCCTCGACGACGCCCAGGCCCTGGGCGCGGTACTGGTTGATCAGGTCGATCAGCACGATCGCGTTGGTCACCACGATGCCGATCAGCATCAGCATGCCGATCATCGCCGGAACGCCCATCGGGGTGCCGGTGACGATGAGCAGGCCGATGGCGCCGGTCGCCGCGAACGGGATGGAGACCAGCAGGATCAGCGGCTGGATGAGCGACCGGAAGGTGGCGACCAGCAGCATGAAGACGATCGCGATGGCCGCCAGCATGGCCAGGCCCAGCTTCATGAACGCGTCGTCCTGGTCCTGGGAGACACCGCCGATGGTGGCGGTGGCGCCGTCCGGGAGGTCCAGGGCGTCGATCTTCGTCTGGAGCGAGGCGCTGACCGCGCCGGTGTTGTCACCGGTGGGCTTGGCCGTGATCGTCGCGGCCCGCTGGCCGTCGATCCGCGTCATGGAGACCGGTCCGGGGACCAGCTTCACTTCGGCGATCGAGCCGAGCTTGACCGCTCCCATCGGAAGGTTCTTCAGCTCTTCCATGGTGGTGGCCGGGTGGGCCGACTTGATGACGACGTCCCGCTCGGTGTCGTCCATGATCGCCTTGCCGGACGGAGTGCCCTGCACCGCACTGGCGACGGCCGCGCCGAGCGTGGCCTGGCTGTAGCCGGCGTCGGCGGCCTTGGCGTTGGCCTTGACCGAGATGCGCGGAACGCTCTGCGCCAGGTCGCTCTGGACATCGGTGACGTCCTTGAGCTTGGCCACCTCGGCCCGTACCTCTTCGGAGGCCTTCTTCAGGGTGTCGGCGTCGGCGGACTTGACGACGACGCTCAGGTCCTGGCTGCCGAAACCGTCACCCGCGGTGATGGTGGTGTCCCCGATGCCGTCGAGCTTGCCCAGGGCCTCGTCGATACGGTCCTGGGTGGCGTCGTAGTCGGCGGAGTCCTTCAGGGTGACCTGGTAGGAGGCCTGGTTGGCTCCCGTGCCGCCGCCGAAGGCCGCCATGAAGCCGGACGATCCGACGGTGACCTGGTAGTCCTTGACGCCCTCGTCGTCGGCGAGGACCTTCTCGACCTTCTTGGCCGCCTCGTCGGCGGCCGCCAGGCTGGTGCCCGGGGTGAGCTCCTGCTTGACGGACAGGACTTCCTGCTCGCCCTGGTCGAAGAAGTTGGTCTTCAGCAGCGGGACCATGCCGAAGGTGCCGAACAGCACGGCCACGGCGATGACGACGCTGGTGATGCGGCGACGGGTGGCGAAGCGCAGCACCGGGACGTAGATCCGCTGGAGGCGGCTGCGGGCTTCCTTCTCCTCGGCCTCGCGGCGTGCCTTGTCCGGGTCCTCGGCGCTGCCCTTGGGCGCGCGCAGGAACCAGTACGACAGGACCGGGACGACGGTCAGCGAGACCAGCAGGGAGGCCAGCAGGGCCGCGGTGACGGTCAGTGAGAACGAACCGAAGAGCTGGCCGACCATGCCGCCGACGAGGCCGATCGGCAGGAAGACGGCGACCGTGGTGAGGGTCGACGCGGTGACCGCGCCGGCGACTTCCTTCACCGCGCTGGTGATCGCCGAGTGGCGCTCCTCGCCGTAACCGAGGTGGCGCTTGATGTTCTCCAGGACGACGATCGAGTCGTCGACGACCCGGCCGATCGCGATGGTCAGCGCGCCCAGGGTGAGCATGTTGAGCGACAGGTCACGGGTCCAGAGCACGATCAGCGCGAGGACCACGGAGAGCGGGATGGAGACCGCGGTGACCAGGGTCGAACGGAGCGAGGCCAGGAAGACCAGGATCACGATGACCGCGAAGAGCAGGCCGAGCGCGCCCTCGGTGGTCAGACCCGAGATCGCCTTGGAGACCGCCGGGCCCTGGTCGGAGACCACGGTCAGCTCGGCGCCGGAGCCGAGGTCCTTGCGCAGGTCCGGGAGCTTGTCCTTGACGGCGTCCGAGATGGCGACGGCGCTGCCGTCCTTGTCCATCGTCGCCGCGACGGCGAGGCTCGGCTTGCCGTTCGTACGCGTGATGGAGACCGCGGTGGAGGGCTCCTGCTTCACCGTGGCGATGTCGCCGACGCGGACCGGCTTCGTGGGCTTGCCCGTGGCCGGGTTCTGCCCGGTGACCCGCAGGTCCTTGAACTGCTGCAGGGTGGTGAACGTCCCGCCGACCTGGACGGTGCGGCTCTTGCCGGCCTCCGAGAAGGATCCGGCCGGGACGGTCGCGCCGCCGGCCTGGAGCGCCTGGGCGAGCGAGGTCGCGTTCAGTCCGGCCGCCGCGAGCTTCTTGTCGTCGGGGGTGATGGAGACCTGGAGGTCCTGCACACCGTCGACGGTGACCTGGCCGACGCCGTCGATGTCCTCAAGCGCGGGGACGACGGTGCGGTCCAGCTGGTCCGCGAGGGCCTGCTGGTCCTTGTCGGAGGTGACGGCGAGGACGACGGTCGGGATGTCGTCGGTCGAGCCGGCGATGACCTGCGGGTCCACATCGTCGGGCAGCTGGATGCGGGCGCGGTTCACCGCCTGCTGGATGTCCGCGACGAGCTGCTTGGTGCCCTCGTCGCCGAAGTCGAACGTCGCCATGATGACGGCGTTGCCCTCGCTGGCGGTCGAGGTGAGTCCGGTGACTCCGTCGACGGCCTTGATCGAATTCTCGAGCGGTTCGACGACCTGCTTCTCGACCACATCGGGGGACGCGCCCTGGTAGGGAGCGAGCACCGACACCATCGGGAGTTCGATGGTGGGCAGGAGTTGCTGCTTGAGCTGCGGGATCGCGATGGCTCCGAATACGAGCGCGACGATCGAGATCAGCCCGATCAGGGCCCTTTGCGCGAGGCTGAATCTGGACAGCCAGGACATGGGTGAGGTCTCTCTTCTGTGGCTTACGCGGCAGGTGGGCGGGTGACTCGGGGACAGACCCGGCCCGGGCCGGCCGACACCGGGAGGAGGTAAGGAGGAGCGGGGCTGGGTGCGTACGGTTGCAAGGCGGAGGATTGAGCCATGGCGGAGCCATGGTGATGGACGACAACGCCGCAGATATGCGTGCCCAGCCCCGCGACGCCGCCCCCAGGTGACGGTCGGCCCTTATACGATCGCCCATCCCCGGGACGGAAATCGTCGGCCCCAGGTCGCTTTCTTATGCCGCGCATACCGCAGGTGGAGTACGCCGCACCTGCACCCTCACTCCACCCGGGGACGCACCAGGCCCGATTCATACGCAATTACGACCAGTTGGGCCCGGTCCCGCGCCCCCAGCTTCGCCATCGCCCGGTTCACATGGGTCTTGACGGTGAGGGGGCTGACCACGAGGCGCTCGGCGATCTCGTCGTTGGACAGTCCGCCCGCGACAAGGACCAGCACCTCCCGCTCCCGCGTGGTCAGGGCCTCCAGCCGCGCGGAGTACTCGGCGGCTCCCGGTCCCCCGTCGTCCGAACTGCCGCCCTGTGCGAGGAACGTGGCGATCAGCCCCTTGGTCGCGGCGGGCGACAGGAGCGCCTCACCGCCCGCGGCGATCCGGATGGCGTTGAGGAGTTCCTCCGGTTCCGCCCCTTTTCCGAGGAAGCCCGAGGCCCCCGCCCGCAGCGACTGCACCACGTACTCGTCCACCTCGAACGTGGTGAGCATGACCACGCGTACGTCCGCGAGCTCCGGGTCGGCGCTGATCATCCGGGTCGCGGTGAGCCCGTCCGTGCCGGGCATCCGGATGTCCATCAGCACCACGTCCGCGCGGGTCGAGCGGGCCAGCTCCACGGCCTGCGCCCCGTCCGCGGCCTCGCCGACCACCTGCATGTCGGGCTCCGAGTCGACCAGGACCCGGAACGCGCTGCGCAGCAGCGCCTGGTCGTCGACGAGCAGGACCTTGATGGCCGCTGTCATGCGTTCTCCCCCGTCCGGCCCGCCGCGCCCGGATGTTCCGGCTCCTGCGCACGGGTTTTGACGGGCAGGATCGCATGAACCCTGAAGCCGCCGCCGTAACGGGGTCCGGCGGTGAGGGTGCCGCCCAGCGCGGTGACCCGTTCCCGCATGCCGAGGAGGCCGTGACCGCCGCCGACGACGTCACCGCCGGTGCGGCCGGCCGTTCCGCGCCCGTTGTCCAGCACCATGACCTCGGCCGTGGCCCCGACCCGTACGACGCTGACCTCGGCCTTCGCTCCGGGGCCCGCGTGCTTGCGGACATTGGTCAGCGCCTCCTGGATCACCCGGTACGCGGCCAGGTCCACGGCTGCGGGCAGCGGCGGGCCCTCCTTCGCCGCGCAGGCCACCTCGACGGGCAGCCCGGCCTGCCGCACGGTCTTCACGAGCTCGTCGAGGACGGCGAGGCCCGGGGCGGGTTCGGTCGGCGCCGTCGGATCGCCGGACTGGCGCAGCAGTCCGACGGTGGCCCGCAGCTCGTTGAGCGCGGAGCGGCTCGCCTCCCGGACGTGGGCGAGGGCCTCCTTGGCCTGGTCGGGGCGCCGGTCCATGACATGGGCGGCCACTCCGGCCTGCACGTTGACCAGGGCGATGTGGTGGGCGACGACATCGTGCAGGTCGCGGGCGATCCGCAGCCGTTCCTCGGCCACCCGGCGCCGGGCCTCCTCCTCGCGGGTCCGTTCGGCCCGTTCGGCGCGCTCCCTGATCGCGTCGACGAACGCGCGCCGGGAGCGGACCGCGTCCCCTGCCGCGCCCGCCATCCCGGTCCACGCGAAGATCCCGAGGTTCTCCTGGCTGTACCAGGGGGCCGAGCCGAAGAGCATCGCGGCCGCGGTGAGCACGGCCATGGTGAGCAGCCCGACCCGCCAGGTCGTCGGCCGGTCGGTGCGGGCGGCGACGGTGTAGAGGGCGATGACGGTGCTCATGACCACGGGGGCCGGCGGATCCGCCGCCAGCAGTTCCACCACGGCCAGCGCACCGGTGGCGGCGAGCACGGCCATCGGCCGGCGGCGGCGCCAGACCAGGGCGAGGGCGCCCAGCGCCATCAGGAACACGCTGCCCGCGGCGGGTGTGCGCGTGCCGAAGGTGGGCCCGTGGTGCGCGTTCGGATCGGCGAAAGATCCGATGAACATGGCCACGAACACGGCCAGGGCGAGCGCGCCGTCCAGCGCGAGGGGATGGTCGCGCGGCCAGTTCCGGACGCGCAGGACCCCGGTTCCGAGGGTGGTCACGTCAAGCTACGTTACGGCGTGTCGCGAGCGGATCCGGCCGCGCGGCCGGAGAACCGGTGGAGACCGCACACAGCGGTGCCCCGTGACCGGCCGGGGCCGTTCACGGGGCACGGTGGTGTGCGGGTGCTGGAGCTGCCGGTTGTCAGCCGGGGATCAGGCCGTCGCCGCTGAGCATGGCGCGGACCTCGTCGAGGGTCGCGTCGGGCGACGGCAGGATCAGCTCGGACGGCTCCAGGGAGTCGTCCGGCAAGGGCGTGCCGAGTTCGCGCACCCTCGCGAGGAGCGCGTGGAGAGTGGCGCGGAAACCCGGACCGTCGCCCCTCTCCATTTCGGCGAGCAGTTCGTCGTCGAGCTTGTTGAGCTCGGCGAGATGGCTGTCGGCCAGGACTGCCTGGCCCTCCCCCATGATCCGTACGATCATGACGCTGCCTTAATTCTTGTCGAACTTGTGCGGGGACTGGGACTGCTGCTGCTGCGCGGCATCCTGCGGGCCGCCCTCGATGGCCTGCTTCGAGGTGGAGCCGCCGGCCAGTTCGGCCTTCATGCGCTGCAGCTCCAGCTCCACATCCGTACCACCGGAGATCCGGTCCAGCTCGGCGGTGAGGTCGTCCTTCGCCGTGCCGGTGGGGTCGTCGAGGGCACCGGAGGCGAGCAGCTCGTCGATCGCGCCGGCGCGCGCCTGCATCTGCTGGGTCTTGTCCTCGGCCCGCTGGATGGCCAGGCCGACATCGCCCATCTCCTCGGAAATGCCGGAGAACGCCTCGCCGATCCTGGTCTGCGCCTGGGCCGCCGTGTAGGTGGCCTTGATCGTCTCCTTCTTCGTACGGAAGGCGTCGACCTTGGCCTGCAGCCGCTGGGCCGCCAGAGTGAGCTTCTCCTCCTCGCCCTGCAGCGTGGTGTGCTGCGTCTCCAGGTCGGTGACCTGCTGCTGGAGGGCCGCGCGGCGCGACAACGCCTCGCGGGCCAGGTCCTCGCGGCCGAGCGCGAGCGCCTTGCGGCCCTGGTCCTCCAGCTTGGACGTCTGGCCCTGCAGCTGGTTCAGCTGCAGTTCCAGGCGCTTGCGCGAGGTCGCCACATCGGCGACACCGCGGCGCACCTTCTGAAGCAGCTCCAGCTGCTTCTGGTACGAGTAATCGAGGGTCTCGCGCGGATCCTCGGCCCGGTCAAGGGCCTTGTTTGCCTTCGCGCGGAAGATCATCCCCATACGCTTCATGACACCGCTCATGGGCTTCGCGCGCCCCCTTCTGACTCAACCGGTCACCAGCACTCCGACAGAACCCACAGTACGGGCCCTGCCTCTATTACCGCACTGTTCGAGCGACGATGGGGTCCTCCCCAAGGACGACTGCACCCGGTGACCGCTCCCGCCCAGGGAGTAGGTGAAGGTCGGGGAAACCGGTGCCGACGTCCGTATCGTCCCGCCCGGACACCAGCAAGGACGCAGGCCGTTGCCGGATCGTTCCCGGCCGGCCCGGTGTCCCGGCGATCGACCCCGTACCCTTGGGCCTTGTGTTCCGTAGCCGCTCCAAGGAAGAGAAGGCCCCCACCGACAAGGTGACGGCGGACCTCTCCAAGACGTCCCGCGACCCGCAGGCTCCCAAGGGTCGCCCCACCCCCAAGCGCAGCGACGCCCAGTCGCAGCGCCGCCGTGCCTCCAGTGGTGCGCCGGCCGACCGCAAGGAGGCCATGAAGCGCCAGCGCGAGGCGCGCCGCGTCGACATGGCCAAGCAGCGTGAGGCACTCGCCAGTGGTGACGAGCGCTATCTGCCGGCCCGCGACAAGGGCCCCGTGCGGCGCTTCGTCCGCGACTTCGTGGACTCGCGCTTCTGCATCGCGGAGTACTTCCTGCCGCTCGCCGTGGTCATCCTGATCCTCAGCGTGATCCAGGTGCAGGGCATCCAGAACATCTCGCTGCTGCTCTGGCTCGGCGTGATCGTGCTGATCGTCATCGACTCGATCGGGCTCACGTTCCGCCTGCGCAAGCAGCTGAACGAGCGCTTCCCCGATACGCCCAAGCGGGGCGCAGTGGCCTACGGGCTGATGCGTACGCTCCAGATGCGTCGGCTCAGGCTGCCGAAGCCGCAGGTCAAGCGCGGAGAGCGGCCCTGAGTACGGATCTTCCCGGTTCGGCCGGCGGCGCGTCCGCGGGCCGGCCGGGTGGTGCGGTCTCCGGTTTCACGGGGGCCTCGTCGGTGTGGCTGAAGGGGCTCGGCGGACTGCGCAACACCGTGCGCCAGGAGCTCGTCGCCCGCCAGCTGGACGAACAGATCGCGAGCCGTTTCCCGGTGGGGCAGCGGCTGCGCATCCTCGATGTCGGTATGGGCCAGGGGACTCAGGCCCTGCGTCTCGCCCGGGCCGGCCACACCGTCACCGGTCTCGAATCGGACGCCGAGATGCTGCGGGTCGCCCGTGACGCGCTCGGCGGGGAACCGGCGGGCATCCGGGAGCGCGTGCGCTTCATCGAGGGCAACGGCCAGGACACCGGCGTCCACTTCCTGCCCGGCAGCTTCGACGTGGTGCTCTGCCACGGCGTGCTGATGTATGTCCAGGAACCCGACGCCATGGTGGCCGGTCTGGCCAGGATGCTGGCACCGGGCGGCCTGCTGTCGCTGCTCGTGCGGAACGCCGACGCGCTGGCGATGCGGCCCGGGCTCGCCGGGGACTGGGACGCGGCACTGGCCGCGTTCGACACGGACCGGTACACCAACCGCCTCGGGCTCTCCGTGCGCGCGGACCGGCTCGACGCCCTCACCGCCACGCTCGCGGGCATCGCGGCGCCGCTGCACGCCTGGTACGGGGTGCGGATCTTCACGGACAACGTGGGCAACGACGTGGAACTGCCGTCCGCGGCGGAGCTGGAGCGGGTGCTGGCCGCGGAGGACCGGGCGGGGCGGACGGATCCGTACCGCGGGGTGGCCGCGCTGCTGCACCTGTGCGGGGTGCGGGGCTAGACCATCCAGGACCTTCCGTCCGGATCGGGCCCGAACAGGGCGGCTGGACCCGGGCGGGCCCGCCCGACGGGCCGCCAATGGGGTTAAAGGTAATAATCCGGACATGGATGCCTTTCACCCCCGCAGCCGTGTGCGCCGGCTGCTGATGCCTCTGTCCGCAGGGGTCTGTGCGATCGCGCTGGTGAGCGGTTGCTCCGACTCGGATTCCCCCACCTCGAACGCCGCCGCGACGAAGTCCGGATCGGTCCAGCAGGGCTCGGCCTCCAAGGCCACCGGCGATCTGCAGGCCGACTACCAGTCCGTCATCAGCACCGTGCTTCCGTCGGTGGTGCAGATCGACGCGTCCGACAGCCTGGGCTCGGGCATCGTCTACGACGCCAAGGGCCACATCGTCACCAACGCCCACGTCGTCGGCGAGGAGAAGACGTTCAAGGTCACCGTGGCCAACGGCGGGAAGGTGATCAGCGCCTCGCTGGTCGCCACCTATCCCGATCAGGATCTGGCCGTCATCAAGCTCGACGACGTCCCGGACGGGCTGAAGCCCGCGAAGTTCGGGGACTCGGAGAAGGTCGCGGTGGGCCAGATCGTGCTGGCGATGGGCTCGCCGCTCGGCCTCTCCAGCAGCGTCACCCAGGGCATCGTCTCGGCGCTCGGCCGCACCGTGAGCGAGAGCCGCGCGGGCGGCGGCACGGGCGCGACCATCGCCAACATGGTGCAGACCTCGGCGGCGATCAACCCGGGCAACAGCGGGGGCGCGCTGGTGAACCTCGACAGCGAGGTCATCGGCATTCCGACACTGGCGGCGACGGACCCCCAGATGGGTGACAGCGCGGCGCCCGGCATCGGCTTCGCGATCCCCGTCTCCATGGTGAAGACGGTCGCCGACCAGATCATCAAGAGCGGCAAGGTCACCGACTCCGGCCGGGCGGCCCTGGACATCACCGGCCGCACGGTCGTCAACGACAGCTACAAGCCGGCGGGCGTCGCGATCGTCAGCGTGACGAAGGACGGCGCGGCCGAGAAGGCGGGGCTGCGGGTCGGCGACGTCATCACCAAGGTGGGCGACGCGTCCGTCACCACGATCACGTCCCTGTCGGAGGCGCTGGCCTCGGACAAGCCGGGCGACAAGGTCACCGTGACGTATCTGCGCAGCGGTGCGGAGAAGACGGCGGAGGTCACGCTCGGCGAGATCTGAGCCGCCGGTGCCGCAGGTGGTCCCGTCCACCGCGGCAACAGTCCGCCGGGCGGGCCCTCACGGGTCCGCCCGGCGGTCGTCGCGGTTCAGGCCTCTTCGGCGGCCGGCTCGCTCTGCTCGGCGCGGAGGCTCATCGGGCCGTAGATCTTCGTCGTGTCGTCGAAGAGCGTCACCTGGTCCGCCCCGCCGTCGAGGAGTTCCTTCCAGTACTCACCGATCCAGGACTCCGCGTCGCCCTGTGTCGTGAACTCCTCCGGCTGCAGGGCCGGCTCCGTCTCCGTACCGTCGGACTTCTCGAACCGCCACGTCCACGCCATGTCCGCCTCCTGGGTCACTTTGTTCCGTCCGCAGCCTAGTGCTTACGACCAGTGACGGAAGAGGCCCGCGCGCGCCCGTCCACCCCCACGTCGCGCACCCGGTGCGGGGACGCGGGAGGATCGGAGCGTGGAACTGACTCTGCTCGGCACCGGAGCCCCCGACGGGCTGCCGCGGCCCGACTGCCCCTGCGCCGCCTGCGCCACCGCCCGCGGGGCCCGGGCACGGGCCGCGACCGCTCTGCTGATCGACGACGCGCTGCTGCTCGATCTCACCCCGGGGGCGGTGTTCGCGGCCGCCCGCGCGGGGCATTCGCTCACCGGCGTCCGGCAGGTGCTGCTCACCCATCCGCACGACGGCCCCGCCGTCGAACTGCCCGCCGGCCTGCCCTCCGCGGGCCGGGTGCCGGACGGGCGGGTGCTGACGCTGATCAGCGGGCACCGGGTCCGGGCGGTGCCGATGGACGCGCCCGGCACCGGGTACGAGGTCACGGCGCCGGACGGCGAGCGGCTGCTCTACCTGCCGCCCGGCGCCGCGCCGGCCGGCCTCGCCGACCGGATGGCGGAGCCGTACGACATGGTCGTCGGTGACGTCGTGGGACGGCCCGACGCGGTGGCCCGGCTGCGGGCCGTCGAGGCGATCGGGCCGGCCACCGAGGTGATCGCCGTCCATCTGGACCATGACGCACCTCCCGGCCCCGAGCTCGGCCGCCGGCTCGCTGCGGCCGGGGCCCGGGCCGTGCCGGACGGCACGACGCTGACGGTGGGGGCGTACCACGCCGAACCGGACGTCCCCCGGCGCACCCTGGTCACCGGCGGCGCACGGTCCGGGAAGTCGGTCGAGGCCGAACGCCGTCTGGAGACGTACCCCGAGGTCGTGTACGTGGCGACCGGGGGCCGCCGGGAGGGCGACCGGGAGTGGGCGGCCCGGATCGGGCTGCACCGGGACCGCAGACCGGCGGCCTGGCGCACCGAGGAGACCTGCGAGCTGGCGGAACTGCTGGCCTCGGACGGGCCGCCGCTGCTGATCGACTGCCTGTCGCTCTGGCTCACGGACGCGATGGACCGGGTGGACGCCTGGGACGACGCGGCGTGGGCAGGAGGCGGGGAGAACGCACTGCGGGAACGGACCGCCGAGCTCGTGGCCGCGGTCCGCGGGACGCGGCGCACCGTCGTCGCGGTGACCAATGAGACCGGCTCGGGCGTGGTGCCCGCGACCGCCGCCGGGCGGCGGTTCCGCGACGAGCTGGGCCGGCTGAACGCCGCGGTGGCCGACGAGTGCGAGCAGGTGCTGCTGGTGGTGGCCGGGCAGGTGCTGACGCTGCGTGGCTGACGGACCGGCGGCCGGGAACGGAACAGGAGGAGCGGACATGGCGCGTGTGCGGCCGATGCTGGACGGGGTGCCGGAGACCCTGTTGTGGACGTTGTACAACCGGGCGTACGAGGCGGGCCGGCCCTATCCGGTGCTGGACGACCCGATGGCGCTCCAGCTGCTGGCGGATCTGGACTATCCGTTCGAGGAGCGGTTCGGGATCCCCGGTCCGTTCCACTCGCAGGCGCAGGGGCTGCGCTCGCGCTGCTTCGACCTGGCCGTGCAGGAGTATCTCGGCGACCGCCCGGACGCCACCGTGGTGGCGCTCGGCGACGGGCTGGAGACCGGTTTCTGGCGGGTCGACAACGGACGGCTGAACTGGCTGAGTGTGGAGCTGCCCGAGGTCGCCCTGCTGCGCCGCACCCTGCTGCCGCCCTCGGACCGGCTGCGGACCCTGTCCGGATCGGCGACCGATCTGTCCTGGCTGGACGAGATCGAGGACCCGGAGGGCCGGGGCGTGGTCGTCACGACGCAGGGGCTGCTCATGTATCTGCGGCCCGCCGAGGTACGCGCGATCCTGGCGGCCTGCGCCGAACGGCTGCCGGGCGGGATCCTCGTCCTGGACTCGATGGCCCGGTGGCTCGCGAAGGGCACGGTGGCGGGCACCTCGAAGGTCGGCGACATGACGATCCCGCCGATGCGCTGGGCGATGGACCCGGGTGAGCGCGGGAAGCTGCGCAGCGCGCATCCGGGGATCACGGAGGTGCGGGCGCTGCATCTGCCGCGCGGGCGCGGGGCGATGGGCGAGCTGGTCCGGATCCAGAATCTGCTTCCCGGGCTGCGGACCCTCACGCCCGCGATCACGCAACTGCGTTTCGGGGACCGGACGCCGCACTGAGGAGGGCCGGAAATCGCGGCAGGTACTGTTCCGCAAGGGGCCCGCCGCCGGGCTCCCCGGCCCACACCACGTATCGACCCGCGAGGCAGACCCCCGTGAATCTGGACGACTTCTCCGACCTGATCGAACGCCCCGACGGGGGTGTACGGCGCGATGCCGAGGAACGCCGGGAGCGGCTCATCGTGCCGCCGGGTGCCCTCGGACGCCTCGACGAGCTGGGTGAATGGCTCTCGGCAGCCCAGCAGGCCGTGCCGGTCAGGCCGGTCGCGCAGGCCCGGGTGGTGCTGTTCGCCGGTGATCACGGGGTGGCGGAGCTGGACGTGTCCGGCCGTGCGGCCGGCAGCGCGCACCGGCTGGTGCGCGCCACGCTGGACGGCTCGACGCCGCTCGCCGTGCTGGCCCGCACGTTCTCCGTACCGGTACGGATCGTCGACGCCGGTCTGGACTGCGAGCCCGAGCTGTTGCCGGAAGCGGTCGTCCGGACCCGGGTGCGGCGCGGCAGCGGCCGGATCGACATCGAGAACGCCATGACGGCCGAGGAGGCCGAACAGGCGGTGCGTCTCGGCATGGCGATCGCCGACGAGGAGGCCGACTCGGGTACCGACCTGGTGGTGCTCGGCGATCTGAGCGTCGGCGGTACGACGGCTGCGGCCACCCTGATCGCGGCACTCTGCGGCACCGACGCCTCGGTGGTCACCGGGCGCGGCGGTGCGGGGATCGACGACCTGGCCTGGATGCGCAAGTGTGCGGCGGTCCGTGACGCGCTGCGCCGCGCCCGGCCGGTGCTGGGCGACCAGCTGGAGCTGCTGGCCACGGTGGGCGGTGCGGACCTGGCGGCGATGACCGGCTTCCTGCTGCAGTGCGCGGTGCGCCGCCTGCCGGTGATCCTGGACGGCGTGGTCTGCGCGGCCGCGGCGCTGGTGGGCCAGCGGGCCGCGTTCCGGGCCCCGGACTGGTGGCTGGCGGGCCAGCTGAGCGGTGAGCCGGCGCAGGCGAAGGCGCTCGACCGGATGGCGCTCAACCCGCTGCTGGACCACGGCGTCATCGTCGGTGAGGGAAGCGGGGCGCTGCTCGCGCTTCCGTTCGTCCAGGCCGCGGCCGCGCTGGCGGCGGAGCTGCCCGAACGCGCACCGGAACCCGAAGAGGACGACACGAAGGACGACGGCGAGGAGGCCTCCGCGGACGGAGGAACCGGCTCGGGCGACCCGGCCGGGGAGTGACGGGCGGCAGCTGAGCCACCGGACTGCGGCCGCCCGGACACCGGCCGCAGAGCAGCCCCTTATGAAGTGCGATGCCCCATATGATCGCCTTTCATGGGAGAGGTCCAATTGGCCAGCAAGGAATCCGGGCGGGCTGCCGCCCGGCCGCAGAACACCGAACGCCCGCAGAGCGGCCGGCGGCCGCGGAGCACCGACCGGTCGCGACACGGCGCGGCCTTCGCCATCTGGTATCTGCGGGTCGTGTCGTTCATCAACTTCCTGAGCGCCGTCTGGGTCACCTTCGGTCAGGATCTGCGACGCCACAACACCGAGAACTACTTCACGCCGTACCTGCTCACCGCGGGCTTCTCCTCAGGGGTCGTCGCACTGTTCCTCGCCGTCACGATGCGGCGGCGCAAAAGGGCCGCGTGGATCGTCAACATGGTGCTGAGCGGGCTCACGCTGCTGCTCTTCGCCGCGGTGATCGGCTTCCCCGAGATCCGCCGGTACCCGCAGAACTGGATCTCACTGGCACTGACCGCCGCCTTCGTCCTCGCGCTCGCGCTCGGCCGGCGCGAGTTCTACGCGAAGGGCGACCGGTCCAACCCGAAGCTGGCCGCGCTGGCGGCCGTCGGCGGTCTGCTGGTCACCTCGCTGATCGCCGCCGGCCTGGTCACGCTCACCAACACGGCTCACGACGAGTACCGTTCGACGTTCCTGGACCGCTGGCACTACGGCGCGCTGCGGCTGGTCTCCGTCGCCGCCGACGACTCCCGGTTCCCCGGCATCTCCACTCCGGGCTGGGTGAACGTCGCCATCAACATCCTGTCCACGCTGCTGCTCATCGCCGTCGTGTACGCGGCCTTCCGCGCCCGCCGCGCGGTCGACCCGATCACCCCCGAGGACGAGGCGGCGCTGCGCGCGCTGCTCGACAAGCACGGGGAGCGGGACTCCCTCGGCTACTTCGCGCTGCGCCGCGAGAAGAGCGTCACCTGGTCGCCCACCGGGAAGGCGGCCGTCGCCTACCGGGTGGTCGGCGGGGTCTCCCTGGCCTCCGGCGACCCGATCGGCGACCCGGAGGCCTGGCCCGGGGCGATCGGGCCCTGGCTGGCCGAGGCCCGCGAGCACGGCTGGATCCCGGCGGCGATGGGGGTGAGCGAGGAGGGCGGCACGATCTACGCCCGGCACGGCCTCGACGCCCTGGAGCTGGGCGACGAGGCGATCGTGGAGACCGCCGAATTCACCCTGGACGGACGGGCGATGCGCACCGTCCGCCAGGCGTACAACCGGGTCGCGCGGGCCGGTTACGAGGTGACCGTGCGCCGGCACGCGGACATCCCCGGGGCGGAGATGGCCGAACTGGTGCGCCGGGCCGACGACTGGCGCGACGGCGCGACCGAACGCGGCTTCTCGATGGCGCTCGGACGGCTCGGCGACCCGGCCGACGGACAGTGCGTGATGCTCGAATGCCGAGACACCAACACGGCCCCCGCCGGGGACGGCGGGCCCGGGGAGCTGCGTGCCGTACTGAGCTTCGTCCCCTGGGGCCCGAACGGTCTCTCGCTGGACCTGATGCGCCGTGACCGGGACGCCGAGAACGGCCTGATGGAGTTCATGGTCATCGAACTCCTGCAACGGGCCGGGAAGATCGGCGTCACGCAGGTGTCGCTGAACTTCGCGATGTTCCGCTCCGTCTTCGAGCGCGGGTCGCGGCTCGGCGCCGGACCGGTGCTCCGGCTGTGGCGTTCGCTGCTCAGCTTCTTCTCGCGGTGGTGGCAGATCGAGTCGCTCTACCGCGCCAACGCCAAGTACCGGCCGATCTGGGAACCCCGCTACCTGCTCTTCGAGAAGAGCGCGGACCTGCCGCGCATCGGGATCGCCGCGGGGCGCGCCGAGGGGTTCCTGGAGGCGCCCGGACTGCCCAAGTGGCTGCACCGCTCGAAGCTCGGGCCGCGTGGATGAACCCGCTGCGCCCGCTCGGCCGGGCGGCCCGCCGGGAGTGGGGTCCGCTGTGGACGACGGTACGCACGGCGCTCGCAGCCGAGCGGCTGCGGGCCGTCCCCCTGACCCTGACCGCGGTCTGCCTGACGGCGCTGCTCCAGGTGGTGCAGAACCGGCCCTGGGGCTTCGGGCCGGTGCAGGCGCTCGGGGCGGTGCGGGCCGAGGATCCGCTGGGGGCGGCTCTGCTGCGTACCCCGCTGTCGCTGTTCGTCCCCGCACTCGACCTGCCGGTCTGGGGTGCACTGGCCCAGGTACTGCTGGTGTTCGGGATCGCCGAGATCTGCCTGGGGCGGGGGCGGACGCTGCTGATCGCGTACGTCGCGACGCTGGCCGGGACGCTGTACGCGCGGATCGGTGTCGCCGTGGGCCCCGACGGGTTCCTGGGCCTGCCGGGCTCCGACGCCCGCATCGTGGACACCGGCCCGTCGGCGGCGGTGGTCGCCCTGGCGGTCTGCGTCTGCTGCGCCCACCGGGCCCGGTTCACCGGGGCGCTGGTGATCGTGGCGATGGTCGTGGAGGTCGCGGTGAAGGACAACCTCGCGGGCAGGGAACACCTGGCGGCGATCGCGGTGACGCTCGCGCTGTGCGCGGTCCCGGGCCTGCGCGGGCGGCGCCGTCAGGGTTTGGGCGAGGGTGCCGGGACCCGGTCGGGTGCGCCGCCGATCAGGTCCTGGAACCTGCGTCGCGGCCCGGCCCAGCGGACGTCGTGGTGGTACGCGCGCAGCACCGCCCGGGAGCGGGCCCGGTGCCGGTTGCGGTAGAACCGCTTGGCCCACACCGAGGCCGGCCGGGCCAGCCGGACCGCTCCGACCAGGGCGACGAACGGGATCAGGGTGCCGACCACCGCCATCCGCGCCTTGCCCTTGAACAGCGAGATGAGCACGAAGCAGAAGTTGACGACGAGCGTGAGGACGACACCGAGCCGGCCCTGCTGCTGATCGTCGCTCAGGTCGTCCACGCCGAGCGGGGAGAAGCCGCCGAGGACCAGCAGGACGAGTGCGGCGGTGAGGACCACGACCTCCACGCTCTGGCGGCCCTGCTCCGACCAGTACACGTCGTCCAGGTGCAGGATCAGGGCGAACTCGTCCAGCACCAGCCCGGCGCCGATACCGAAGACGACCGCGCAGGCGCCGGCCGCGAAGCCGTGCTTCCCGCTGGCCACCGCGCCGAACCCGCCGACCACGCTCAGCACCACGCCGGGCACCACGTGGTGGACGTGGACCCCGCCCGGGGTGAAGTTGCGGAACGGCCCCTTCCCGGCCCGGATCATGCGGGTGATGACCCGGGTGACGGCGAAGGTCAGCACGAAGGCGGCCAGCGCCAGGAGCAGGGGCAGCTTCCCCGGCTCGACGATGTTCCGGTCGAACCAGTGACCCATCCCACCCACTCCCGATAAGTCGATGACGCACCACTCTGTGCCGTTTTGGACAATCTAGCGGCCCCGCCCACCGATTAGCCTGCGCGCCGTGACCTTCCTGAACAGCCACGGCCTGCGTTTCGCCTTCGGCACCCTTACCGTGCTCCCCGTCCGCGTCAGCCGCTGGGACCGCGAGACCGCCCGGACCGGAATGCTGTGCGCCCCGCTGGCCGGCCTCGTCGTCGGCGTGCTCGCGGCCGTGCCCGGCGGCCTGTTCCTGCTGTTCGGCTCGGGGCCGCTGCTCGCCGCGGTCGCCTCCGCCGCGGTGCCGGCGGCCCTCACCCGGGGGCTGCACCTCGACGGCCTCGCGGACACCGCCGACGGCCTGGGCAGCGGCAGGCCGGCCGAGGACGCGCTGCGGATCATGAAGCAGTCGGACATTGGGCCGTTCGGTGTGATCACCCTGCTGTTCGTGCTGCTCGCCCAGGTGGCGGTCCTTCAGCAGCTGTACGCGCAGGGCTGGGCGCAAGGTGCGGTGGCGGCGGCCGCGTCCGCCGTCGTGGCCCGGCTCGCGCTCACGCTGGCCTCCCGCCGGGGCGTCCCGGCGGCCCGCCCGGAGGGGCTGGGCGCCGCGGTCGCGGGCACGGTCCCGGCCGCCGGCGCGGTGGGCGCCGCAGCCCTGACGGTGGCGGTCTGCGCGGGCGCCGGGGCACTGCTCGGCGGATACGGGGCGCTGCGATACGCCCTCGCCGCCCTGGCCGCGCTGGCGGTGGCCCAGGTGCTGCTGCGGCACTGCGTGCGGCGCTTCGGCGGCGTGACCGGCGATGTGTTCGGCGCACTGGCGGAGACCGCGGCGACCGTGACGCTGGTGGGGCTGGCGCTGGGCTGAGCCCGCCGCACCCGGACCGGCGGGCCCGGCCGGGGCAGCCGGCGTTCCGTCAGGCCCCGGCCGCCGGGCACCGCTCACGCCAGACGCCGAGCTCGTACTTCTTGAGCAGCGAGCTGAGCCCCAGCTTCCGGGACTGGGCGCAGAACCGCGTCACGGGCAGCTCGTACTCCACGTGGAAGACCGCCTTGCCCGCCTTCACGAACGGGGTGAGCTCCTCGCACTCCTCGTACTGCGCGCACTGCTCGTTGACCGCGAAGTCGAAGTCCTCCACCAGCTCGGGGATCTGCGGCAGGTCGTTCTTCAGGCCGACGGCGAGGTGGTGGCGGTGGGCGATGCGGGCGATGAGCCGGTTGTAGCGCAGCTGGTCGGCGGCGGTCAGCGGGAAGCCGCTCGGGTTGCGGTAGCCGTCCATGTTGTCGGGCTCGACCGCGTCGAAGCCCTTCTTCGCGCACATGGAGATCCGGCTCTCCATCAGCGGCTCCAGGACGTCGGTGCGCCGGATGTCGAGCCAGCGCTCCCCCTTCCAGCCGTTGCCCTTGCCGAGGACCGCCGTGGGGAACCTCGCCGCGTCCGGCCGGAACTCCTCCCAGGCCCCCGTGGACAGGTAGCAGATGACCTTGCGCCCCTTGCGGTGCAGCTCCTTCACCTGGGCCGCCTCGTGGTCGAAGCCGTCGATGTCGTACACCGGGGCGTCCACCGTCGGGTCCAGCCGGCCGGAGAGCTGCCACTGCCAGTCGGTGCCCGGCTCCGGCTGCCAGCGCGCCGCGGCGGACCGCCCGGAGGGGGCGGGCGACGGGCCGGACCCGGGCGCCGAGGTGCAGCCGGCCAGCATCGCCAACAGAATCAGTACGGTGACGCGCAACACCGCCGGCCGGCCGGTCATTCGTGCGGCCATCCGGTCGTCCATCGTTCCCCCAGGGTCTGCCCGCCAACGCCGTTGCGGTCGCGGTCCGTTCCGCCGGGAAGATCATCCCGGCGTGACAACCGTACGGCCGCCCCGGTGCGCTGACGGCCCGCCGCCGTAATCGGGCAGCAAAGGCGCGCGTAGGCTCATTCCCGGCACATCGCGGCGGCGTCTACGATGCGCCGGGCCCGGTCGGCCACCCCCTCGACCGGCACAGGCCGAAAAAGAACTCAACGGAAGCGAGATTTCACCACCGTGACTGCTCTCACTCTCAGCACTGCCGGTGCGGCGACGCTGCGCGCCGACGCGCTCGTCGTCGGCGTCGCCAAGGCCACCGGCTCCAAGTCCGGCGACCTGGTCCTCGCACCGGGCGCCGAGGCCGTCGACAAGGCGTTCGGCGGGAAGCTCGCCGCCGTCCTGGTCGCCCTGGGCGCCTCCGGTGCCGAGGGCGAACTGACCAAGCTCCCCGCGCCCGACGGCCTGAAGGTCCCGGTCGTCATCGCGGCCGGACTCGGCCCGGTCCCGGAGAAGGACGACTCGTACGACGCCGAGGCGCTGCGCCGGGCCGCCGGCTCCGCCGCCCGCTCGCTCGCCGGCTCGAAGAAGGCCGGCTTCGCGCTGCCCGTCGCCTCCGTGGAGGATGCCGAGGCCATCGCGGAGGGCGCGCTGCTGGGCGCGTACGCCTTCACCGCCTACCAGGGCGGCGAGAACAAGCTCGCGCCCAAGGGCGCCAAGGCCAACGGCCCGAAACTGCCCCTCGCCGAGGTCGCCCTGCTGGGCGCCAAGCCGCGCGACAAGGCCTTCAAGGCGGCCGCCGAGCGCGCCGTCGCGGTCGCCGAGGAGATCAACCGCGCCCGCGACCTGATCAACACCCCGCCGAACGACCTGTACCCCGAGTCCTTCGCCGCCGTGGCCACCGCCGCGGGCAAGGAGCACGGCATCAAGGTGCAGGTGCTGGACGAGAAGGCCCTCGTCAAGGGCGGCTACGGCGGCCTGCTGGGTGTCGGCCAGGGCGCGACCCGCGGCCCGCGCCTGGTGAAGCTCGCCTACACGCACCCGAAGGCGGAGAAGACCCTGGCCCTGGTGGGCAAGGGCATCACCTACGACTCGGGCGGCATCTCGCTGAAGCCGGCCGGCCACAACGAGACGATGAAGTGCGACATGGCCGGCGCCGCCGCCGTGTTCGCCGCCGTCGTCGCGGCCGCCCGTCTGGGCCTGCGGGTCAACGTCACCGGCTGGCTGGCGCTCGCCGAGAACATGCCGTCGGGCAACGCCACCCGCCCCGGTGACGTGCTCCGCATGTACAGCGGCAAGACCGTCGAGGTCCTCAACACGGACGCCGAGGGCCGGCTCGTCCTCGCCGACGCGCTGACCCGCGCCTCCGAGGAGAACCCGGACGCGATCGTCGACGTGGCGACCCTGACCGGCGCGATGGTGCTGGCCCTCGGCAACCGCACCTTCGGCATCATGGCGAACGACGACGCCTTCCGTACCTCGGTCCACGAGATCGCCGAAGAGGTCGGCGAGGCCTCCTGGCCGATGCCGCTCCCGGCCGACCTGCGCAAGGGCATGGACTCCCCGACCGCCGACATCGCCAACATGGGCGAGCGGATGGGCGGCGGCCTGGTGGCCGGTCTGTTCCTGCAGGAGTTCGTGGGCGAGGGCATCGCCTGGGCGCACCTGGACATCGCGGGCCCGGCCTTCCACGAGGGCGCCCCGTACGGCTACACGCCGAAGGGCGGCACCGGATCCGCGGTCCGCACCCTGGTGAAGCTGGCGGAGCGCACCGCGGCCGGAGACCTCGGCTGAGCCGCTGCCTCTGGACCTGCCCATGATGTACGGCCCCGGGCATACGTCCGGGGCCGTACGCGTTGCATCCACGTCACCGCGGCAGGGGCCCGGGCGGGTTTCGCTCTCGACGAAATCCGAACGCCCCTACGCAGCGGTAACCCGCTGGGACGGACGATCATCCGTCTCAGACACGGGCCCCGCGTCCCGCCCACCGTCAACAAGTGCGAAGATGGGTTCTCGGCAGGACAGGGCCCCCACCACAGGGCCGAATGACAAAAGCGGCCGAACACCAGCCGACCGGCCGGTCACACCCCGATGACGGGGCCCGGCATCCGGCGCACATGCATGGAGGACGTGACGTGGCGAACGACGCCAGCACCGTTTTCGACCTAGTGATCCTCGGCGGTGGTAGCGGCGGTTATGCCGCGGCCCTGCGCGGAGCGCAGCTGGGCCTGGACGTCGCCCTGATCGAAAAGGGCAAGGTCGGCGGCACCTGCCTGCACAACGGCTGCATTCCCACGAAGGCCCTGCTGCACGCCGGCGAGATCGCCGACCAGGCGCGCGAGGCCGACCAGTTCGGTGTCAAGGCCACCTTCGAGGGCATCGACATGGCGGCCGTCCACAAGTACAAGGACGACGTGATCTCGGGCCTGTACAAGGGTCTGCAGGGTCTCGTCGCCTCCCGCAAGGTGCACTACATCGAGGGTGAGGGACGTCTGTCCTCCGCCACCTCGGTGGATGTGAACGGCCAGCGCATCCAGGGCCGCCACGTGCTCCTGGCGACCGGCTCCGTGCCGAAGTCGCTCCCGGGCCTGGAGATCGACGGCAACCGCGTCATCTCCTCGGACCACGCGCTGAAGCTGGACCGCGTACCGAAGTCCGCGATCGTGCTGGGCGGCGGTGTCATCGGCGTCGAGTTCGCCTCGGCGTGGAAGTCCTTCGGCACCGACGTCACCATCGTCGAGGGCCTGAAGCACCTGGTCCCGGTCGAGGACGAGAACAGCTCGAAGCTTCTTGAGCGCGCTTTCCGCAAGCGCGGCATCAAGTTCAACCTCGGTACGTTCTTCCAGGGTGTCGAGTACACCCAGGACGGCGTCCGGGTGACCCTCGCCGACGGCAAGACCTTCGAGGCGGAGCTGCTGCTCGTCGCGATCGGGCGCGGCCCGGTCTCGCAGGGCCTCGGTTACGAGGAGGCGGGCGTCGCGATGGACCGCGGCTACGTCCTCGTCGACGAGTACATGCAGACGAACGTTCCGACGATCTCGGCCGTGGGCGACCTGGTCCCGACCCTTCAGCTGGCGCACGTCGGCTTCGCCGAGGGCATCCTCGTCGCGGAGCGGCTGGCCGGCATGAAGACCGTCCCGATCGACTACGACGGTGTCCCGAAGGTGACGTACTGCCACCCCGAGGTCGCCTCCGTGGGCATCACCGAGGCCAAGGCCAAGGAGCTCTACGGCGCGGACAAGGTCGTCGCGCTGAAGTACAACCTCGCGGGCAACGGCAAGAGCAAGATCCTCAAGACCGCGGGCGAGATCAAGCTCGTCCAGGTCAAGGACGGTGCCGTGGTCGGCGTCCACATGGTGGGTGACCGTATGGGCGAGCAGGTCGGCGAAGCCCAGCTGATCTACAACTGGGAGGCGCTGCCGGCCGAGGTCGCGCAGCTCATCCACGCCCACCCGACGCAGAACGAGGCGATGGGCGAGGCCCACCTGGCCCTCGCCGGCAAGCCCCTGCACTCCCACGACTGATTCAGTCGACCGGGCGCGACGACCGACCACTTCCGCATTTTCGTAAGGAGCAACTGAAACCATGTCGGTTTCCGTAACCCTTCCGGCGCTCGGCGAGAGCGTCACCGAGGGCACTGTCACCCGCTGGCTGAAGGCCGAGGGCGAGCGCGTCGAGGCCGACGAGCCGCTGCTCGAGGTGTCGACCGACAAGGTCGACACCGAGATCCCGGCCCCCGCCTCCGGCATCCTGGCCTCCATCAAGGTCGCCGAGGACGAGACCGTCGAGGTCGGCGCCGAGCTGGCCATCATCGACGACGGCACGGGTGCCCCGGCGCCCGCAGCGGCTCCGGCCGCCGAGCCCGAGGCCGCCCCGGCCCCGGCGCCCGCGGCCGAGGCTCCTGCCGCTGCTCCGGCCCCCGCGGCCGAGGCTCCGGCCGCCGCCCCCGCCGGTGGCGCCTCCGGCACCGACGTGACCCTTCCGGCGCTCGGCGAGAGCGTCACCGAGGGCACCGTCACCCGCTGGCTGAAGGAGGTCGGCGAGGAGGTCACGGAGGACGAGCCCCTGCTCGAGGTCTCCACGGACAAGGTCGACACCGAGATCCCGGCCCCGGTTTCCGGCGTGCTGCTGGAGATCGTCGTCGCCGAGGACGAGACCGCCGAGGTCGGCGCCAAGCTCGCCGTCATCGGTGCTCCGGGTGCCGCCCCGGCCGCTGCTCCGGCTGCTGCCGCCCCGGCTCCGGCCGCTGCCCCGGCCCCCGCCCCGGCTCCGGCCCCGGCCGCCCCCGCACCGGCCGCCCCGGCTCCGGCACCGGCACCGGTGGCTCCCGCCGCGCCCGCCGCCGCTCCGGCACCGGCCGCTCCGGCACCCGTCGCCGCCGCCCCGGCTCCGGTCACCCCCGCCGCTCCGGCCGCGACCTCCGGTGACGACGGCGCGTACGTCACGCCGCTGGTCCGCAAGCTCGCCGCCGAGAACGGTGTCGACCTGGGCGCGGTCAAGGGCACCGGCGTCGGTGGCCGTATCCGCAAGCAGGACGTCGTCGCCGCCGCGGAGGCCGCCAAGGCCGCCGCTGCCGCTCCGGCACCCGCCGCCGCCGCTCCGGCCGCCTCCAAGGCGCCGAAGCTCGAGGTGTCCCCGCTGCGCGGTCAGACGGTCAAGATGACCCGCATGCGCAAGGTCATCGGCGAGAACATGATGAAGGCGCTGCACTCGCAGGCCCAGCTGACCTCGGTCGTCGAGGTCGACGTCACCAAGCTGATGAAGCTGCGCAACAAGGCGAAGGACGGCTTCGCGGCCCGTGAGGGCGTCAAGCTCTCCCCGATGCCGTTCTACGTCAAGGCCGCCGCCCAGGCGCTGAAGGCCCACCCGGTCATCAACGCCCGGATCAACGAGGACGAAGGCACGATCACGTACTTCGACTCGGAGAACATCGGCATCGCCGTGGACGCCGAGAAGGGTCTGATGACCCCGGTCATCAAGGGTGCGGGCGACCTGAACATCGCCGGTATCTCGAAGAAGACCGCCGAGCTGGCCGGCAAGGCCCGCGGTGGCGGCCTGACGCCGGACGACATGTCCGGTGCCACCTTCACCATCAGCAACACCGGCTCGCGCGGTGCGCTGTTCGACACCGTCATCGTGCCGCCGAACCAGGCAGCCATCCTGGGCATCGGCGCCACCGTCAAGCGTCCCGCGGTCATCGAGACCGAGGAGGGCACCGTCATCGGCGTCCGCGACATGACGTACCTCTCGCTCTCCTACGACCACCGTCTGGTGGACGGCGCGGACGCCGCCCGTTACCTGACCGCGGTCAAGGCGATCCTGGAGGCCGGTGAGTTCGAGGTCGAGCTCGGCCTCTGAGCACCGCAGTTGTAACCAGCCTCACCAGCGGCGCCCCCGTCCGGAACACTCCCGGACGGGGGCGCCGCCGTATTGTCTAGACACGACCGGTCGCTCCGGCCGCCGAGTTGGTGCAGGCAGCACCGGTTTGCCCCGAAGGAGCCCCTCATGACCCCGCCCGTCGTCCACTCGCTGCGCGAACAGATCCGCGAGCACATCGTGGACGGGATCGTCAGCGGGCGCTGGAAGCCGGGTGAGCGGATCGTCGAACGACGCATCGCCACCGAGCTGGAGGTCAGCCAGACGCCCGTGCGCGAGGCGCTGCGGGAGCTGGAGACGCTCCGGCTGATCGAGTCGGCGCCCAACAAGGGCGTCCGGGTCCGCAACCTCACCGCGGCGGATCTGGAGGAGAGCTACCCGGTACGGGCCGGCCTGGAGCAGATCGCCGCCGAGCTGGCGGCCCCCGGCCTCGGCGAGGACTGCTCGCTGCTCGCCCCGCACGTGACGGCGCTCTACGAGGCGGACCGGCTGGCCGACGGCGAGGCGCAGGTCCGCCACACGGTCGGGTTCCACCGGGAGATGGTCAGGGCGGCCGGCAACGCCGTTCTGCTGCACACCTGGGAGGGCCTGGGCATCGAGGTGTTCACCGCGCTCTCGATCCGCTGGCTGGGCACGGTGCAGAAGTCGTACGCGGAGGAGCACGAGGCACTCATCGAGGCGTTCCTGCGCAAGGACCCGGACATCGGGGTGCTGGTCAAGGCGCACGTGCTCGGCTGCGCGCCGCGCGCCTGAGCCCGAAGCGCCGCACACCCGAACCCGAAGCGCCGCACACCCGAACCCGGGGCGCCGCACACCCGAACCCGGGGCGCCGCACACCCGAACCCGGGGCGCCGCACACCCGAACCCGGGGCGCCGCACG
>NZ_JBIDAD010000004.1:0-628478 GCF_043202315.1 Streptomyces sp. NPDC048211 | reverse complement strand
GTGCGCCGCACACCCGAACCCGGGGCGCCGCACACCCGAACCCGGGGCGCCGCACACCCGAACCCGGGGCGCCGCACACCCGAACCCGGGGCGCCGCGCACCCGACGCCGGGGCGCACCGTGCCCCGGCCCAAGGTGCCGCGCGCCCGGGGCCGAGGTGCGCCGAGATGCGCATGTGTCGTGAGTGACGCTCATCCGTGAAGTCGAGCGCCCCTTTTCCTCCCATAAATCCCGTCACTCCGTGCCCCGTTTCGCGGCACCCCATGCCACTTTCTTCATATCAAGAAGTTTTGCCTTTCATCCTTTGATCGATCATCGATCGGAGCCTTACAGTTCAGTCGCGGGCCCACCGGCCCCATCGCCCTGTCCTGCCAGTCAGGGACTTCTCCACCCCCCTCCTCACCGGAAGGCGGCGATCATGACCGACCCCGTAGGAAAGCTTCCGAGCGAGCTCGACCAGCTCCCGGACCGCGACCCGGAGGAGACCGCCGAATGGGCGGCCTCCCTGGATGCCGTCACCAAGGCCGCGGGCCCGCACCGTGCCGCGTACCTGATGCGGCGCTCGCTCCAGCACGCCGAGGGCGCCGGTCTCGCGCTGCCCAAGCTGCTGGAGACCGATTACGTCAACTCCATCCCCACCGCCGCGGAGCCCGCCTTCGACGGTGACCTGGAGATGGAGTCGAAGATCACCGCGTGGAACCGCTGGAACGCGGCCGCGATGGTCACCCGTGGCTCCCGCTTCGGCGTCGGCGGCCACATCGCCACCTTCGCCTCGGCGGCCTGGCTGTACGAGACCGGCTTCAACCACTTCTTCCGCGGCAAGGAGGGGGACGGCTCCGGAGACCAGCTCTATATCCAGGGCCACGCCTCCCCCGGCATCTACGCCCGCGCCTTCCTCGACGGCCGGCTGAACGAGCAGCAGCTCGACAACTTCCGCCAGGAGGCGGGCGGCGACGGTCTGCCGTCCTACCCGCACCCGCGGCGGCTGCCCTGGCTGTGGGAGTTCCCCACGGTGTCGATGGGTCTCGGCCCGCTCTCGGCGATCTACCAGGCGCGCTTCAACCGCTACCTGGCCAACCGCAACATCAAGGACACGTCGAACTCGCACGTCTGGGCCTTCCTGGGCGACGGCGAGATGGACGAGCCCGAGTCGACCGCCGCCCTCGCCCTCGCGGCGCGGGAGCAGCTCGACAACCTGACCTTCGTCATCAACTGCAACCTGCAGCGCCTCGACGGTCCGGTCCGCGCCAACTTCCGGGTCGTCCAGGAGCTGGAGGGCGCCTTCCGCGGCGCCGGCTGGAACGTCGTCAAGACGCTCTGGGGCACCGCCTGGGACGAGCTGTTCCAGCTCGACACCACGGGTGCGCTGGTGCGCCGGCTCCGTGAGGTCCCGGACGCGCAGTTCCAGACGTACGCCACCCGCGACGTCGCCTACATCCGCCAGCACTTCTTCGGCACCGAGCCCGCGCTCGCCGAGCTGGCGAAGCTGCTCACCGACGCGAAGATCGCCGAGTGCTTCCACACCTCGCGCGGCGGCCACGAGGCCCGCAAGGTGTACGCGGCGTACCGGGCGGCCCTGGCGCACAAGGGTGCGCCGACGGTGATCCTGGCGCAGACGGTGAAGGGCTACACGCTCGGCCCCGGCTTCGAGTCGCGCAACGCCAACCACCAGATGAAGAAGCTGGACGGCAAGCAGTTCCGCGCCATGCGCGACCTGCTGGACCTGCCGATCCCGGACTCGAAGCTGGACGAGGGCCTGGTGCCGTACGGCCACCCGGGCGCCGACTCCCCCGAGGTCCGCTACCTCCAGGAGCGCCGTGCCGCGCTCGGCGGCCCGGCCCCGGCCCGCCGGGTGCACGCCGTGGCGCTGCCCGCGCCCGAGGAGCGCGCGTTCGCCGCGCTGAAGAAGGGTTCCGGCAAGCAGGAACTGGCCACCACGATGGCCTTCGTCCGTCTGGCCAAGGACCTGATGCGGGACAAGGAGACCGGCAAGCGCTGGGTTCCGATCGTCCCCGACGAAGCCCGCACCTTCGGCATGGAGGCGCTGTTCCCGTCGGCCGGCATCTACTCGCCGCTGGGTCAGACGTACGACCCGGTCGACCGCGACCAGCTGATGTACTACAAGGAAGCCAAGGACGGCCAGGTCCTCAACGAGGGCATCACCGAGGCCGGTGCCATGGCCGACTTCATCGCCGCCTCCACGTCGTACGCGACGCACGGCGAGCCGATGATCCCGTTCTACATCTTCTACTCGATGTTCGGCTGGCAGCGCACGGGCGACCAGTTCTGGCAGCTCGGCGACCAGCTCGGCCGCGGCTTCGTCGTCGGCGCCACGGCGGGCCGTACGACGCTGACCGGTGAGGGTCTCCAGCACGCGGACGGCCACTCGCACCTGATCGCGTCCACGAACCCGGCGTCGCTCAACTACGACCCGGCGTTCGCGTACGAGATAGCGGTCATCGTCCAGGACGGTCTGCGGAGGATGTACGGCCCCGAGGCCGAGAACGTCTTCTACTACCTGACGGTCTACAACGAGCCGAAGCCGCAGCCCGCGATGCCGGAAGGCGTCGAGGAGGGCATCCTCAAGGGCCTCTACCGCTTCAAGGAGGGCACGCCCGCGAAGGCGGACGCGCCGCGCCTGCAGCTGATGGCCTCGGGTACGGCGATCCACTGGGCCCTGGAGGCCCAGGAACTGCTGGCCGCGGACTGGGGTGTCACGGCCGACGTCTGGTCCGCCACCTCGTGGGGCGAGCTGCGCCGGGACGCGCTGGAGTGCGACGAGGCGCTGCTCCGCGGTGAGCTGCGGGTGCCGTACGTGACCCAGGCGCTGGAAGGCGCACCGGGCCCGGTCCTCGCGGTCAGCGACTGGATGCGCCAGGTGCCGGACCAGATCAGCCAGTGGGTGGAGCAGGACTGGACCTCGCTCGGCACGGACGGTTTCGGTATCTCCGACACCCGTGACGCGGCCCGCCGCCACTTCGGCGTCGACGCCCAGTCGATCGCGGTCGCGGCCCTGGCCCAGCTGGCCCGCCGCGGCGAGGTGCCCGCGTCGGCGGTCAAGGAGGCCCGCGAGCGTTACGGGCTCTGACGGCCCCGAAGGCGGCGGCAGGGACACCCTGCCGCCGCCTTTCGCATGCGGGTGCCCCGCTCCGGCAGCGGCTCCTCCCCGTCCACCGGGCGGGCTCGCCCCGCACCGCTGCACGGACTTCGCCACCGCCGCCGTCAGCGGCCCCGGCGGGCACGTGAGGACATCTTTTCGAGCCCGGCCGATGAGTGAGGCCGTAAGGCTTCATTTCGGCGTCTGGGCGTGCATCGGCCGTCCCCGGGGCAGATGCTGGACCCGTGATGGACGAGACGGAATTCTGGGAGATGGTCGACAGCACCCGCGAGGCCGCCGACGGCGACCCCGAGGACCATGCCGACCTGCTCGTCGAACGGCTGGTGCAGCTCGATCCCGATTCCGTGCTGGATTTCGCCCGGCACTTCGAGGCCCGCTACAACCGCGCGTACCGCTGGGACCTGTGGGCCGCCGCCAGTGTGCTGCTCGGCGGAGCGAGCGACGACGCCTTCGACTACTTCCGCTGCTGGCTGATCGGCCAGGGCCGGGAGGTCTTCGAGGGCGCGGTGCACGATCCGGACAGTCTGGCCGAGCTCCTCGACGACTTCGACGAGGAACTGGACGGCGACGCCGAGGAGCTGGGCTACGCAGCCGACGAGGCGTACGAGCAGCTCACCGGGGTGGTCGCGCCGGACCTCGGGCTGCCGCCCCAGGCCGCCGAGCCGGAGGGCACTCCGTTCGGCTTCGAGGACGACGCGGCCCTGGCGGCGCGGCTGCCCGCGCTGTGGCAGCGGTTCGGCGCCGCGTGAGTCACGAGGGCTCCGGCCCGGTCACGGGCTGAGCGGGCGGCCCATCAGCACGTCGTCCACGTATCGCCCGTGCAGGAAGAACTCGCCGCGCAGCACGCCCTCGACGGCGAAGCCCTCGGAGGCGTACAGCGCGCGGGCGGGGCTGTTGTGCCCCAGCACCCGCAGGGTGATCCTGTTCGCTCCTTCGCCGCGTGCGTGGCCGCACGCGGCCCGTATCAGCGAGCGTCCCACGCCCCGGCCCCGCGCCCAGCCGGCCACGGCGAGTCCCTGTATCTGCCGGACATGCGCGTTGCAGACCAACGGGGTGGGCGGCACCACGCGGACGTAGCCGGCGATGACCGTCTCGCCCGTCCGGTTCACCGCTTCGGCCACCAGGACGTCCTGCGGCCGGTGCCGGTCGTCGAAGAACGGCTGGTACGGCGGCTGAGGACGGGGCATCACTTCGTGCAGCGTCGACCAGGTGCCGCGGTCGAGCTCCCCGAGAGCGGGGCCGTCCCCGGGAACGGCGTGTCGGACGGGCAACGCGGTGAAGAGGGAGGGCTCAGCCATGGGCGCCACTGTGCCACGCCCCGTGTCGCGTGAACCATGGGGCAGGATGGGCTCCATGCCGCACTCCCGTATCGCTGTCACCGGATCGACCGGACTCATCGGAGCGGCGCTGGTGCGCTCGCTGCGGGCCGACGGACACGAGGTGGTCCGGCTGGTCCGGCACCCGGCGCGGTCCGGCGACGAGGTCGAGTGGGACCCCAGACGGGGTTACGTGGACGTGGCCGGGCTGGTGGGCTGCGACGCAGTCGTCCATCTCGCCGGGGCCGGGGTCGGCGACCACCGCTGGACCGACGCGTACAAGCGGGAGATCCGGGACAGCCGGGTGCTGGGGACGGGCGCGATCGCCGAGGCCGTGGCCTCGCTGGACGTACCGCCCAAGGTGCTGCTGTCCGGGTCGGCGATCGGCTTCTACGGCGACACCGGGGACCGTGCGGTCGACGAGGGCGCACCGCCCGGTGACGGTTTCCTGCCGTCGGTGTGCGTGGAGTGGGAGGAAGCAACGGCCGCCGCGGAGGAGGCCGGTGTGCGGACCGTGCACGCGCGCACCGGACTGGTCGTCGCCCGGGAGGGCGGCGCCTGGGGGCGGCTCTTCCCGCTGTTCCGCGCAGGTCTCGGCGGCCGGCTCGGCGACGGACGGCAGTACTGGAGCTTCATCGCGCTGCACGACCACATCGCGGCGCTGCGGCATGTGCTGGACACGCCGGAGCTGTCCGGACCCGTGAATCTGACGGGTCCGGACCCGGTCACCAACGGCGAGGTGACGGCGGCGATGGGCCGGGTGCTGCGCCGGCCCACCCTGTTCACCGCTCCCGCGCCCGCGCTGCGGATCGCCCTGGGTGAGTTCTCCGAGGACGTGCTGGGCAGTCAGCGGGTGCTGCCGGGGCGGCTGCTGGACTCGGGGTTCGCCTTCGCCTTCCCCGGGATCGACGCCGCCATCCGGGCTGCTCTGCGCTGACCCCGCACCCCAGGAGCCGCCCCCCGTCGCCGAATTCAGACGGATGTGCGACCCCATGCACCGGTGCCCTGGGTCGCGCGCGACTGCGCGCGATCCGGCCACCCTCCTAGCCTCATGCCGAACGCGCGCATTCCGGTGGCCTGTTGAGGGCAAGAGCCTCCCACCAGTTGCGCCGACCCGGGGAGGGGCATGTGCTCAGCACGGCACAGCACGCGGACGTCGTCATCATCGGGGCCGGGATCGCCGGCCTGTCAGCGGCCCACCTACTGACCAGTGCGGGAGTCAGCGTCAGCGTCCTGGAAGCCGGCCCCCGGGTCGGCGGCCGGATGATGACCGACGAGGTGGACGGCTTCCGGCTCGACCACATCGGGCCGCTTCTCACCACCTCACATCAGGAGCTGTACGCGACACCGGGGCTCGGCGGACTCGTCCTGCGGAACTTCGATCCCGGCGTACTCGCCCACAGCGAGGGCCGCCGTTACCGGACCGGGGAGATACGCGGCCCCCGGGGCGCACGCAGCGCGCGGGGCGCACTCAAAGCGGCGCGCGCCCTCGCAAGCGCCCCCCGGGCGCCCCTGGGCGGGAGCCTCACCGGCGCCATGGGCGGGGCGATCGACCAGGCCCGGCTCGGCGCGGCGCTGGCCCGGCTCGCGGCCACCCCCCGGGCCCGCATCCTGGCCCGGCCGGAACGGGCCGCGCTCGACGCCCTGTCCGGCCGGGGCCTGTCCTCAAGAACGCTCAACGGTTTCGTGCGCCCCCTGCTCACCGCCCTGCTCAGCGACCCCGCACTCATCACGTCGAGCCGGTGCGCCGATCTCGCGCTGCGCGACTACGCGAGCGGCAGGCTCTGCGTACCGTCGGGAGGTTCGGCCACGCTGCCCGGACTGCTCGCGGCCACGCTGCCGCCCGGCACCGTGCGGACCGGCGTGCACGTCACTGCGGCGGACATCACCTCGGTGCGCACCAAGGAACACGGCGAACTGGGCTGCCGCTCCCTGCTGCTCGCGACCGGTGCGAGCGCCTCGGCCGAACTGCTGCCCGGTCTGCACGTGCCCTCCTTCCACCCGGTGACGGTGCTCCACCACACCGCCCCCGCTCCCCCGCCGACCGGCGCCTCACTGCTCCTGGACGCCGACCGCTCGGGGCCGGTCACGCACACCGCGGTGATGAGCGAGGTGGATCCGGCGCGCGCCCCGCACGGCCGGGTCCTGATCAGCTCGACGGTGCTCGGTACCCCGCCGGCCGACCTGGACCGCACGGTCCGCGCGCACCTCGCGACGCTCTACGGCACACCCACCGACGACTGGGAGCTGCTGGCCACCCACCACGATCCGGAGGCGGTGCCCGCGATGGTGGCCCCGCACGACCCGCAGCGCCCGGTCCGGCTGCTCGCCGGCCTGTACGTCTGCGGCGACCACCGCGACACCGGCACGGTCCAGGGAGCCCTGTCCTCCGGTCGTCGCGCAGCCGGGGCGATCCTCACCGACCTGGGGGTGCGCCCCGCCGGAGAGAACACCACGGCGCTCCCCGAGGCGGCGTAGGGGGTGTTCCGGAAGGAGCGTCGTCCGCCCTGAGGCGGGCTCGCGACGTCCGGTGAGGTGCATCGCAAGGCGGAGGGCCGCCCGCGTACCGGGCGTACTCGGGCGGCCCCGGCAACGCGGCGAGGGGCCGCGCCAGGCGTCGCGAGCCGGAGGGGACATTCGACACCCGATCCGGAGCCGCTGCCGGGACCGGGCCGGGGCGGCGCCCGCCGGGCGCGGCCTCATCCCAGCGCGGCCACCCGCTCGCGGTAGCCGCGGACCGCGGCGGCGTCGCGGAAGGGTTCGAGGCGCCGCTCGAAGTCCCGTACGTACTCCGTGGCGCGCACCGACCGCATCTCGGCGGCCTGCTGCGCGGCTTCCGCGCCCAGCCGGCAGGCCTGGTCGAGCTCGCCGAGCCCGAGCCGGGCGGAGGCCAGTACCACCCGGCAGAACAGCCGGCTGCGGGCGTACGCCGGGGCGCGCAGCTGGAGCGAGCGTTCGGCGTGCTGTGCGGCGGCCCGGTACTGCTGGAGGTCGCGGTGGCAGTGCCCGAACTCGTCGGCGAGCTGGGCCTCGTCGAAGTAGCGCGCCCAGTGCGGCACCTCGTCGCCGGGGCGGGAGGCCTCCAGCGCCCGTTCCGCCCGCGCGAGCGAGGCCACGCACGCCTTGGCCTCGCCGAGAACGCCGTGACCGCGCGCCTCGACGGCGTGCAGAAGGGCCAGGACGGCGTGGGGCGCGGCGGAGCCGACGCCCTGCTGGGCCACCCGTGCCAGCTGTACCGCCTCGCGGCCGTGGCCCAGGTAGACGGCCTGCCGGCTCATGGTGATCAGGACGAAGCTGCCGTAGGCCCGGTCGCCCGCGGCCTGGGCCAGCCGTAACGCCTGGACGAAGTAGCGCTGGGCGAGCCCGTGGGCCGCGATGTCGTACGAGGTCCAGCCGGCCAGCCGGGTCAGGTCGGCGGCGGCCGCGAAGAGCCGCCGCCCGGTGACCTCGCCGTATGTACCGCGCAGCATCGGCTCCGCCTCGTGCTCCAGGTACCGGACGAGGGCCTGTCTGGCGTGGCCGCCGCCGTAGGCGTTGTCCAGGGTGCGGAAGAGCTCGGCGACCGAGCGCAGGGCGGCGACGTCACCGCTGCCGACCCGCTGTCCGGAGCCCCGCTCGGTCTGCCGCTGCCGGGGAACGCCGCTGCCTCCGGCGCCCGGGGACGGCGGGGCGCCGCCGGGAGCGTGCGGGCCGGCGGGCCGGGACGGGGCGGGCCCTCGGAGGCCGTGCCGGACGCCGTGCCCGGGCGAGCCGCCCTGCTCGGGCACCCCGGGCACGAACCCGCCGCCGGGTCCGGTGAGGCCGCTCACGCCGCCGTGCTGCCCGTTCGCCGCGCTGCCGTACACCGCTTGCGGTCCGGACGCCGGGCGCGGCCCGGCGTGCGGCTGGGCGCTCCCGTGCGCCCTCCCGGCACCGCCCGCCACCGCGCCGGCCTCGCCCGCCCGGCCCACCCACTCGTCCGCCCGCCCGATCAGCCAGTCCCGGCTGGGGACGACCAGCCCCGCCGGGGTGAAGGCGATCTTCCGCAGCTCCGCATGGCTGCCGGAGTCCTTGCGCCACAGCCCGCTGACGATGTCGACCGCCTCGGCCGGGGTGGCCGCGAACTCCAGGCCGGCATAGACGGGGGCGCAGGCGTCCAGGCCCAGGTCCTGCGCGGAGAGCCGGCGGCCGAGCCGCCGGGTGAAGACCTCGGCGATCAGCGCGGGGGTGGTGCCCCGGGGCTGCTGCCCGCGCAGCCAGCGGGTCACGGAGGTCTTGTCGTACCGCAGGTCGAGGCCGTGTTCGAGACCGAGCTGGTCCACCCGGCGGGCGAGGCCGGCGTTGGAGAACCCGGCTTCGGTGATGAGCGAGGCGAGTCGGCGGTTGGGGGTGCGCTGCGGGGGTCGTTCCGACATCAGCTGTACGGTCTCCTGCCTTCGGGGCCGGGCGGGCAGTCCCTGGGGCCTGCTCTGACGTTTCCCCGCGGCGTCGCGGTGCTGGGCAGGCCCTGGGGAACGGCGTGAATTTAGCGGCCCCCGGGGCGACCCCGGCCACCTTCGCTTCACATTCATCCGATCGTGTGAGGATTGAGGGCGGCGCTGACGGGAACCACCTGCCGGGCCCCCGCTCCGACGCCGGTCGTACAGTGGCCGGAGGCGCGATTCGGTGCATGGTGACGTGACGGCGGGGACATCCCCGGGCCCGGCACCGCAAGTAGAGAGGCTGCTGTCGTGACTGAGCTTCGGTTCGTCCGTCTGGGATTCGGCGAGAACGCCGTCGACTACCAGGAGGCCTGGCAGAAGCAGCGCGAGGTGCACGCGGCACGGTTCGAGGACACCGTCCCCGACACCTGTCTGCTGCTGGAGCACCCGCCCGTCTACACGGCGGGCCGGCGCACGGCCGACAACGAGCGTCCCCTGGACGGCACCCCCGTCATCGACGTGGACCGCGGCGGCAAGATCACCTGGCACGGTCCCGGCCAGCTGGTCGGCTACCCGATCCAGAAGCTGCCGCGCCCGGTGGACGTCGTCGCGCATGTCCGCCGCCTGGAGGACGCGCTGATCCGCACCGCCGCCGAGTTCGGCGTGGAGACCAGCCGGGTCGAGGGCCGCAGCGGTGTCTGGGTGCTCGGCGACCCGGTCGAGGAGCGTCCGGCGATCGGCGGTCTCTCGCTCGACTTCGACCCGCGGCTGCAGGACGAGGAGTTCGACGCCCGGCTGAACGGCCCCGAGTACGCCCCCTCCAACGCCGGCCAGCGCCGCGAGGACCGCAAGCTGGCCGCGATCGGCATCCGGGTCGCCAAGGGCGTCACCATGCACGGCTTCTCGTTCAACGTGAACCCGGACACCACCTGGTTCGACCGGATCGTGCCGTGCGGCATCAGGGACGCCGGCGTCACGTCGCTCAGTTACGAACTCGGCCGCGAGATCACGATCGCCGACGTGCTCCCGGTCGCCGAGAAGCACCTCCGGGACATCCTGGAGAACGCCCACCTCGCCCCGCGTACCGTCGAGCGCAAGGACGATGCCGTGGCCACGGCATGACTCTCGGAGCACCCCTCCGGGAATAGGCCCTGCCGGCTACAGGTTGGGTAGACGTAAAGCCGTTTGAACTACGGGCGTACCCTGGTGTTCGCCGAAGAATCCAATGCAGCGAAAGCAAAGGGGAGTGCCGGAGTGTCCGCTGTCGCACCCGACGGGCGCAAGATGCTGCGCCTTGAGGTCCGGAACAGCCAGACCCCCATCGAGCGCAAGCCCGAGTGGATCAAAACCCGGGCGAAGATGGGCCCCGAGTACAACCAGCTGCAGAAGCTCGTGAAGAGCGAGGGTCTGCACACGGTGTGCCAGGAGGCCGGCTGCCCCAACATCTTCGAGTGCTGGGAGGACCGCGAGGCCACGTTCCTCATCGGCGGTGACCAGTGCACCCGGCGCTGTGACTTCTGCCAGATCGACACGGGCAAGCCGCAGGAGCTGGACCGCGACGAGCCCCGCCGTGTCGGTGAGTCGGTCGTCACGATGGACCTGAACTACGCCACCATCACCGGCGTCGCACGCGACGACCTGGAGGACGGCGGCGCCTGGCTGTACGCCGAGACCGTGCGCCAGATCCACGCGCAGACGGCGGAGCGGGAGGGCGGCTACACCAAGGTGGAGCTGCTGATCCCCGACTTCAACGCCGAGCCCGAGCAGCTCGCCGAGGTCTTCTCCTCGCGCCCCGAGGTGCTGGGCCACAACGTGGAGACGGTGCCGCGGATCTTCAAGCGGATCCGCCCCGGCTTCCGCTACGAGCGCTCCCTGGAGGTCATCACCCGCGCCCGCGAGGCCGGCCTGGTGACCAAGTCCAACCTCATCCTCGGCATGGGCGAGACCCGCGAGGAAGTCAGCCAGGCCCTCCGGGACCTGCACGACGCGGGTTGCGAGCTCATCACGATCACGCAGTACCTGCGGCCGACCCCGCGCCACCACCCGGTCGAGCGCTGGGTGAAGCCCCACGAGTTCGTGGAGCTCAAGGAGGAGGCCGACGCGATCGGCTACTCCGGCGTGATGTCCGGTCCGCTGGTGCGCTCCTCGTACCGCGCGGGCCGGCTGTTCCAGCAGGCGATGGAGCGGCGCGGTGCGGTGGCCCCGGCGCCGTCCGCGTAACGCGGTCCGTGTGAATCCGGGCACAAGAAGCTACTGAGAAGTAATGGCTGATTCGACGCGGCCCATGCGCTCCTCGCAGGTCGGAGGCGCGTATGGGCCGCGTCGGCGTGCGCGGCGCCCATATCAAGGTTTCATTGGTGTTTGACCGACCGGTCATGCGCTGGTAACACCAAGCAGTGACCCTGGATGCACGCAGCGCAGTGGCTCCGGCGCCGTGACCGGCAGCGTCCGCCCCGACGGGGGCGGAGACTTCCGGGAGAGGCACCGCCTGCCATTGCCGCCCCTGCGCCCCATATCCAGTCCGCGCAGCACACTCCGCCCACCGGGCACCGTCCGGTGAGGCATCCGTTCCGAGGGGACTTCCACGATGCAGGCCGTGCCGGTACGCGCCACCGCCCTTCCGTCCGTCACCGATGCCCTCCGCGCCGTCGAGTCGCTGCTGCTGAGCAGCGGCCAGCGCACCGCCCGCCGAAACGCCTGGACGGCCGTCCTGGAGGACCGCCGCCGGGCCAAGGACCGGGTCGAGTCCGAGTACGTACTGGAGGCCGTGGCCGACCACCGTTCCTAGGCCACGTAAACTTCATTGCATGGCGAGGAAGGCAAAAACCACTGAAGGCGCGGACAGCGCCGAGAACGCGGGGCGGCTCAAGCAGATCGCCCTGACCTACAAGATGACCAGGCGGACCGACTCCAAGATCGGTCTTGTCGTCGCGGGTGTGGGAATCGTCACCTTCGGTGTCCTCCTCGCGATCGGTTTCTTGATCGACCACCCGATCTACGTGGGCATCCTGGGCTTCGTGCTCGCCCTCCTCGCGATGGCGATCGTCTTCGGGCGGCGTGCCGAGCGGGCTGCCTTCGGGCAGATGGAGGGACAGCCGGGCGCAGCGGCGGCCGTGCTGGACCGGGTGGGCCGTGGCTGGACCACGACGCCGGCGGTCGCGATGAACCGCAGCCAGGACGTCGTCCACCGTGCCGTGGGCAAGGCGGGCATCGTGCTGGTGGCCGAGGGCAACCCGAACCGGGTGAAGAGCCTGCTGGCGGCCGAGAAGAAGAAGATGGCCCGCATCGTGGTCGACGTACCCGTGCACGACATCATCGTCGGCAACGGCGAGGGCCAGGTGCCGCTCAAGAAGGTGCGCACCAAGATGCTGAAGCTGCCGCGCGTCCTGTCCGGCCCGCAGGTGACGGCCGCCAACGACCGGCTGCGCGCGATGGGCGACCTGATGAGCAACATGCCGCTGCCGAAGGGCCCCATGCCGAAGGGCATGCGGATGCCGCGCGGCGGAAAGATGCGCTGAGCGGACTGAGAGAACGCACGAAGAGGGCGGGTCGCGAACCACCGGGTTCGCGACCCGCCCTCTGTCGTCGGTGCTGTGCTCGTCGGGGAGGGGCTCGGTGGCCTGTTCCTCGTGGAGGGGCCTGGCTACCCTGCCCCCTCGCGGGAAGGGCCCCGGTGACCCGCTTCCTCGGGGAGGGACGGCCTTCGCCGTCGCTCAGATACGGATCTGAACGGCGCGGGCCAGCCGGTCGTGCAGTCCGCGGCCGTCGCGGTCCCAGACCAGGGCCGGGATCACCAGGCACAGCAGCACGCTGCGCACCAGCACCCGCCCGAGCCCGAGGCGCCCGCCGTCCTCGGCGACGACCTTGATGCCCAGCAGGCGCTTGCCGGGCGTACAGCCGATGGTGCCGACGGTGAGCACACTCAGTACGAGGAAGATGCCGAGCGCCCAGTTCCCGGCCGCCTGCTGGTCACCGCGAGCGAACAGCCCGTATGCGATCAGCATGCACAGCGCCCAGTCGACGAAGACCGCGCCGAAGCGCCGGCCGAGCGGGGCGACGGCGCCCGGCCCCTGTTCGGGAAGCCCGAGCCGCTTGCCCCGGTACCCGAAGTCGGCGCCCATCTCCTCGGCGGCCGCGCGCGGCCCGGAGAGCCACGATCCGATTGCTTGCCTATTGTCCACCCGACCACGGTACTGCGCCCGCCCGCGGCCCCTGCCGGGCGGGGGCCGCCACGGCCCCGGACATCGCGCCGAAACCGGCCCGGAACGCGCCCGGAACCGGCCGTCGCGCCGGACACGAGGTGCCGCTCACACCCGGCCCGGTTAACTTCGGCGAAACAAATGGGTCATGCTTGAGAAATCCGGTCTGCCTATGGTCGGGTCCAGCGTGTGCCACCGCACTGGCCACACAACGAGCTGCAACCCCGTCCCTCCCGGGCCGGGAGTAGGAGGAGTTGGATGTTCCAGAACGCCGACGACGTGAAGAAGTACATCGCCGACGAAGACGTCAAGTTCATCGACGTCCGGTTCTGCGACCTGCCCGGTGTGATGCAGCACTTCACCATCCCGGCAGCCGTCTTCGACCCGAACGAGGAGCTCGCCTTCGACGGCTCCTCGATCCGCGGCTTCCAGGCCATCCACGAGTCCGACATGGCGCTGCGCGCAGACCTGTCGACCGCCCGTGTCGACCCGTTCCGCCGCGACAAGACCGTCAACATCAACTTCTTCATCCACGACCCGATCACGGGCGAGCAGTACAGCCGTGACCCGCGGAACGTGGCCAAGAAGGCCGAGGCCTACCTCGCCTCCACCGGCATTGCCGACACCGCGTTCTTCGGCCCCGAGGCCGAGTTCTACGTGTTCGACAACGTCCGCTTCCAGACCTCGGCGAACGAGTCCTTCTACCACATCGACTCCGAAGCGGGCGCCTGGAACACCGGCTCGGAGGACAACAACCGCGGCTACAAGGTCCGGTACAAGGGCGGCTACTTCCCGACCCCGCCGGTCGACCACTTCGCCGACCTGCGTGCCGAGATCTCCATGGAGCTGGACAAGAACGGCCTCCAGGTCGAGCGCCAGCACCACGAGGTCGGCACCGCCGGCCAGGCTGAGATCAACTACAAGTTCAACACGCTGCTCGCCGCGGCCGACGACCTGATGCTCTTCAAGTACATCGTGAAGAACGTCGCCTGGCGCAACGGCAAGACCGCGACCTTCATGCCGAAGCCGATCTTCGGTGACAACGGCTCGGGCATGCACGTCCACCAGTCCCTGTGGGCCGGCGGCGACCCGCTGTTCTACGACGAGCAGGGCTACGCGGGCCTCTCGGACATGGCGCGCTACTACATCGGCGGCATCCTGAAGCACGCCCCGTCGCTGCTGGCCTTCACCAACCCGACGGTGAACTCCTACCACCGCCTGGTCCCCGGCTTCGAGGCCCCGGTCAACATGGTGTACTCGCAGCGCAACCGCTCCGCCGCGATGCGCATCCCGATCACGGGCTCCAACCCGAAGGCCAAGCGCGTCGAGTTCCGCGCCCCGGACCCGTCGTCCAACCCGTACCTCGCCTTCTCGGCGCTCCTGATGGCCGGCCTGGACGGCGTCAAGAACAAGATCGAGCCGCCGGAGCCGATCGACAAGGACCTGTACGAGCTGGCTCCCGAGGAGCACGCCAACGTCCAGCAGGTCCCGACCTCCCTCCCGGCCGTGCTCGACGCCCTGGAGGCGGACCACGAGTACCTGCTGGCGGGCGGCGTCTTCACGTCCGACCTGATCGAGACGTGGATCGACTTCAAGCGGACGAACGAGATCGCCCCGATCCAGCTGCGCCCGCACCCGCACGAGTTCGAGCTGTACTTCGACCTCTAGGCGGCGGGGCCCGGCCGGTGCGCACCGCCCGGCCCGTGCCCTGAGGTGACGCGGACAGAACGACGAGGGCTCCACCCCGCAGTACGGGGTGGAGCCCTCGTCGGCGTATCCGGACCCGGTCCGGGACTACCGCGTCGTACCCGCCCTCACGCGCTGTGCACGATCTGGATCAGGTTGCCGCAGGTGTCGTCCAGCACCGCGACCGTCACCGGGCCCATCTCCAGCGGCTCCTGGGTGAAGCGCACCCCCAGTCCGCGCAGGCGGGCGAACTCCGCGGGGACGTCGTCCACGGCGAAGGAAGCGGCCGGGATGCCGTCCTTGACCAGGGCCGTCATGTACGGCTTCACCGCGGGATGGCCGTCGGGCTCAAGCAGGAGTTCGGTCCCGTCCGGGGCCTGCGGTGAGACCACCGTCAGCCAGCGGTCGCGGCCCACCGGGACATCGGCCTTCTTCACGAAGCCCAGCACGTCCGTGTAGAAGCGCAGGGCCTTGGCCTGGTCGTCGACGAAGACGCTGGTCAGATGGATCCTCATGAGGTGTTCTCCCGTGAGTCGGTGCGGGTACGGCGGCGTGCCGGGGCGGGCGCCGCCGCTCCGTCCGCGGCCGTCGCCCGGGCTCAGTGCCGCAGCGCCTGGCCCACCTCGACCTTCACGTCCCCGTCGAGCTTGCGGTTGCTGCGGGCGGTGGCGTCCTTGGTCCCCTTGGAGGCCACATCGTCGACCGTCACCACGACCGTGTCGAGCAGATTGCCGCTCGGGTCCTTGAAGTTGATCTGCACGGCGTACGACTGTGACGAGCCGGTGCCGTTCTTCACCGTGATCTTCGAGGTGACGCGGCCGTCCTCGTCGGTGGCGGGTGCGCCCGCCTTCACGTCGCCGCCCGCGTTCACACCGTCCTTGAAGCTGTTCAGCTTGTCCCCGGCGGCGGCGGTCGCCGAGGCGACCACGTCGGCCCCCTGGGAGGCGACGGACGAGGCCGCCGACGCCGCCTTGGACACCGTGCTGGACGCGCTGTCCCCGTCGTCCGAGCACGCCGATGCCGTGAACGCCACCGTCATCGCCACCAGGACCGCACTCGCACCCCGTACGCCTCGCCTCGTCATCGTGCCTCCCAGCACTCGTCCGTCGCCCCCAAGTCAAGGGGGCGGCAGATGGGGGCGCATGCGGTGTAGGCCGGACGGGTGAGCCGGCGGGGGCGGTGGGGTCGCGGACGGGGCCCGGACCACCGAGGCTGGGGGGATGAGCGAGCAGACCGGTCCCGGCGCACCGGCCCCGCCGCCTCCGCAGCGGCGGCGGCGGCTGTGGCCGTGGGTGCTGTTGATGATCCTCGTGCTGCTCGCCCTCGGCGTCGGCGCCGTCTCCGCGGTGCTGGCCCGCGAGGTCTCGGCGGAGGGCTCGCGCACCGTGCACATCCGGTACGAGGTCACCGGCGCCGCCGAGGACGTGACACTGACCTACAGCACCTGGAAGGGCGATGAGCTGTCGACCGGGCGGCTGACCCTGCGGAGCCTGCCCTGGGCCGGGGAGCTGGACACCAGGGGATTCATGAGCGGTGGTTCGTTCGTCGTCACCCTCGGGAAGTCGGGCGGCGACGTGGCCTGTTCGGTGACGGTGGACGACGGCACCCGTCGCACGGCCAGGGCCTCAGGATCCTTCGCCACCGCCGCGTGCAACGGGTTCTGAGACACGAACGCGCCCCCGGGCTCCCGGGGGCGCGTTCCTCGGCGGGCGGCCGGTCTCAGCGGCCGTAGCGGATCAGCGCGCGGACCATGCGGCAGGTGGTGTCGGACGGCGGGTGGATGGCGAGGCGCTCGGCCGCCGTGCGTATCCGGGCGTTGCTCGCGCTCGACGGGTGGTAGACGCCGGTGTCGAGCAGGGCGATCGCCAGGCGCATCGCCTTCAGCCGGCGGTTGTGGGAGACGTACCACTCACGGGGACGGCCGGCGGGGAGCGACTTCTTCTTCAGGGGTGTGTGGAGCGGCTTGGTCGTGACTGCGGCTACGGCCATTGGCAACCTCCTGGAGCGGTGGTGGAACCCTCACGAACTACCCCCATTTTACTGCCCCCCACTGACAATCGCCCCTGGCCAGAGGGGTTTTCGGGGGTCCATCGCGTACCTTTGGCCCCATGGAGATCTGGATCAATCCCGCCTGTTCCAAGTGCCGCGGTGCACTGACGCTGCTCGATGCCGAAGGTGCCGACTACACCGTCCGCCGGTACCTGGAGGACGTGCCGTCGCCGGACGAGATCCGGGCCGTGCTGGACCGCCTGGGGCTGGAGCCGTGGGACATCACGCGGACGCAGGAGGCGGACGCGAAGGAGCTGGGTCTCAAGGAGTGGCCACGCGAGGCGGACACCCGGGAGCGCTGGATCACCGCCCTCGCCGAGCACCCGAAGCTGATCCAGCGGCCGATCATCACGGCGCAGGACGGCACGGCCGTGGTGGCGCGCACGGACGAGGCGGTCCGGGACGCACTGGGTCGCTGAACGCGCGCCGGAGCGCGTGCGCCGGAACTGCCGGGCGGCGGAACTACCGGGCGGCTGCGAGGAACTCCGCCATCCTGTGGTTGAGTTCGGCCGCCACCGGCCCGTACAGCGGCAGTGCGTGGTGGGAGGCGCCGCGCAGAACGGCGGTCCCGGCCTGCGGCAGCAGCCGGTCGACGGCAGCGGCCACCCGCGCCGCGTCCTGGGCACGCCCCTGCCCGGCGAGGAGGACCAGGGCCGGTACACCGAGTCCGTGCACGGCCTCGGGCGAGGGGCGCGGCCCGGTGACCGGGCGGGCCCAGGGGAGACCCGCCGCCGCTTCTCTCATCCTCAGCCAGACGGGGTCCAGCGGGGCGTGGCCCGTCTCCCAGGCGAGGAAGGCGCGCGTCCGTGCGGCGTCGGGGCGCAGCAGCATCGGGAGCACGCGCAGAAGGTAACCGGGGCGGAAGCCGGCGAAGCAGCCGGTCGGGTCGACGAGGGTCAGGCTCCGGACGCGGTGGGGTGCGCGCAGGGCGTAGTGGAGGGCGATCCAGCCGCCGTACGAATGACCGCAGAGCGCGGCCGGTCCGGCCCCCAGGGCGTCCAGCACCGCGTCGAGCCAGCTCTGCAGATCCTCGACGGTGCGGATCCGGCGCTCCCCCACCGTGCTGCGGCCCGGCTCGCCGACGAGGTCGACGGCGTGGACCCGGTGGGTGCGGCCGAGTGCGGCCGCCTGGGAGTACCAGACGGTGGAGGTCGCGCCGCCGCCGGGCAGCAGGAGCAGGGGCGGGGCGTCCTCGGGACCGTAACTGTTGAGGTGGGTCGTGCCGTACGGGGTGAGGATCTGCGTGGAGGCGGTTCCGTCGGGCCACAGGGCAGCCAGAACCTCGTCGTAGGCCGCGAGGAACGCCGCCGTGCCGGTTGCGGACGTGGTGGGTGTCATGGCTGCTCCCTGGACTCCGTCACGGGGATATTATCTCGCCGAGCGAGATAATGGAGCGAGGAGCCGCACATGGGCGAGCAGGGAGCCGAGCGGGAGATCGTCCATCTCCTGCGTAGGGTCACAGTCGAATTCGGACTGCGTCAGGCCGAATTCGCCGCCCGGAACGGCATGCATCCGACGGACGTACGAGCCCTGGTCTGTCTTCTCGACGCCGAGCGGAACGGGACCGACGCCACGGCCGGCCGGCTCGGCGCCGAGCTCGGACTCAACTCGGCGGGCACCACCTCGCTCATCGACCGGCTGGAGCGCCTGGGGCATCTGACGCGCACCCGCGATGCCCGGGACCGGCGGCGGGTGCTGCTGTCCGTGACCCCGCAGGCCGTGGAGCTGGGATGGGCGGCGTTCGGACCGATGATCGGGAGCGCCGAGGCGCTGCTGCGGGAGTTCGACGAGGCCGAGGTCGCCGCGGTACGGCGGTTTCTGCTCGGTTTCCACGCCGCGGTGTCGGCGCGACCGGGCCCAAGAGGCGGCGCGGATCGCCCATGAGGGGTGTCGCGCCGGCCCCGGCCGGCCGCTTCCGCTCAGGCGCCTGCCTGCGCCTCGGCGTCCGCCAGCAGCTCCGTCAGCCGGAGCCCGAACCGTACGTCGCAGGGGTGCGCCTCCCCCGTACGCACCGATGCGATCAGCGCGTCGACCGCCGCCCCGAACGCCCCGACGGCGCCCTCCCACCGGGGCAGGCCGACGATGCCGTGCTCGCCCCTGAGCTGGATGTCCACCCCGGCCGCCGCCAGCGGCGCCGCCAGCGTGAGCGTCACCGTGCTGGAGGCACCGGAGGCATGGTTCAGGACGAGGTGGTGGGTGCCGGCCGGGCCGCGGGCCGCGGTCAGGGCGGTGACGTCGCCGAGCACCGGGATGAGGACCGAGAGCGCGTGCGGGCCGACGTCCCACAGGCCGCCCTTCTCCCGGCGCCAGGGGGACGCTCCGAACTCGCTCTCCGCACCCGGTGCCCACAGGGCTCCGATCCACTCGGCGTGAGCGGTGAACCAGCCGCCCGTCGCGCCGTGTTCGGCGATCCAGGCCGCCGTCTCCGGCGCGAACCGCAGGGTGCAGAAGACGATCGAGGCGACCCGGGCCTGCTCTGCGGCCTCGGCCACCTCACGCGCACCCTCGACGGTCGTGGCCACCGGCTTGTCCATCAGCAGATGGCAGCCGGCCGCCGCGGCGCGGGCCGCCAGCGGGGCCTGGACATCGGGCGGCAGGGCGAAGGCGATCGCGTCACTCGCGGCGAAGAGCTCGTCGAGCCCCGCGTCACCGGTGTACGCGGTGGTGCCGTGCGCACCGGCCAGTTCCCCGGCCGCCTCGGCCCGCCGCCCCCACACCCCGCTCAGCACGACGCCGGGGTGGGCGGCGAGGGCGGGGGCCTGGGTGATGCGGGCCCAGGGGCCCGTACCGACCAGGCCGATACGCAGAGGGGTCTCGGGTGTCGTCATGGGACCAGTGTGCCGGTGCTCCCGGCCGGCCCGGGCAACCGGCCCTCCCGGGACGAGGAGGAGCCCCCCGGGACCTGTATACGACGGGGCCGGGACCGGCCTCCGACGGCTGTCCTCGGGCGCACCGGCAGCCGGAATCCGGGGCGCCGGCTTCCGCTCGCCGCCAGGGCACCGCGGCCGGCGGACGGCACCCCACGGCGCTCCCGTCTTACGCAGGAAACCTCGGTAACACGGGGTTCACACGAGGGCAACGGTCGGGAAATCGCGCCTTGCGAAGCTGCGCTGCATAGACCGCAGCACCCCCAAAGGATGGCTTCCGTGACGTTCAAGGCTGAGTACATCTGGATCGACGGCACCGAGCCGACCGCCAAGCTCCGTTCCAAGACCAAGATCATGCCCGGTACCCCCTCGTCCGACGTCGCGGAGCTCCCCATCTGGGGCTTCGACGGGTCGAGCACCAACCAGGCCGAGGGCCACGCCTCCGACCGGGTGCTGAAGCCGGTCTTCACCTGCCCCGACCCGATCCGCGGCGGTGACGACGTCCTGGTCCTGTGCGAGGTCTTCCACATCGACATGACCCCGCACGAGACCAACACGCGGGCCGTACTGCGGCCGGTCGCGGAGCAGTTCGCCGGCCAGGAGCCGATCTTCGGCATCGAGCAGGAGTACACCTTCTTCGACGGCCACCGGCCGCTCGGCTTCCCCGAGGGCGGCTTCCCGGCCGCGCAGGGCGGCTACTACTGCGGCGTCGGCGCGGACGAGATCTTCGGCCGGGAGATCGTCGAGAAGCACCTCGACAACTGCCTGAAGGCCGGCCTGGCCATCTCCGGCATCAACGCCGAGGTCATGCCCGGCCAGTGGGAGTTCCAGGTCGGACCGGTCTCCCCGCTGGAGGTCTCCGACCACCTGTGGATCGCCCGCTGGCTGCTCTACCGCACCGCCGAGGACTTCAACGTCTCCGCGACCCTCGACCCGAAGCCGGTCAAGGGCGACTGGAACGGCGCCGGCGCGCACACCAACTTCTCCACCAAGGCGATGCGCGAGGGTTACGACGCGATCATCACCGCGTGCGAGTCGCTGGGCGAGGGCTCGAAGCCGATGGACCACGTCAAGAACTACGGCGCGGGCATCGACGACCGGCTGACGGGCCTGCACGAGACCGCCCCGTGGAACGAGTACAGCTACGGCGTCTCCAACCGCGGCGCCTCGGTCCGTATCCCGTGGCAGGTCGAGCAGGACCGGAAGGGCTACATCGAGGACCGTCGTCCGAACGCGAACGTCGACCCGTACGTCGTCACGCGGCTGATCGTCGACACCTGCTGCACCGCGCTGGAGAAGGCCGACCAGGTCTGAGTCCCGCCGCGGCAACGGTCCGCACGAAGGGCGCCCGACGGTCATCCGTCGGGCGCCCTTTCGCGTCCCCGGCCCCTCTCGATGCCGCCTCCCCCGACGCTGCCGCTGCCGCACCCCGGGCACTGTCAGTGCCGTGTGCCAGGCTGCTCGCATGCTCGACATCAAGGTCGCGACCGAGAACCAGCAGCACCACACCCGCCTTTCGGACCAGGAGCTCGGCGACCTGGTGCACCGGATCGGCATGACCGGGGACCGCTTCCTGGTCGTGCAGCGGATACCGGACATCCCGGGCACGTTCATCCAGGTGTGGCACGAGGCCGGCGGGGCGTACGACGTGGAGCACCGCGCCGGCGGCGCCGCCACTCATGTCCGCGCCCTGGTCGAGACACCCGGGGAGGTCGCCGCCCTGATGGCGCGCTGGGCCCGCCGGGAGCCCGGGTGGGACGCGGGGATCGGCTGGGAGAGCGCCGGACTGCCGGAACCGGAGCCGGTACCGGAGATCGCGGCCGGCATCCGCGAGCAGTTGGAGGCGCGCGTACGGGAGTTGCTCCGCTGCGGGTACGGCACCGTGGCGGACCTCGCCGAGTCCGCCGAGGACTACCTCGTGAAGGACGGCGTGCATCCGGTATCCCTCGCGCAGGCACGCCAGTTGGTGGAGCGGTTGTGGCTGGAGCGGGTCGAGGAGCAGCAGCGGTGGACGGACGTGACCGACCCGGACCGGCTGGAGCGGGCCTTCGCCGTGCTGGACGGGCGCGGAATCACCGCTCGGGAGCACTTCACCTGCTGTCGGTCGTGCGGACTCGGGGAGATCCACGCCGAAGGTCGGGGCGACGCGCGGGGCTTCGTCTTCTTCCACTTGCAGGGTACGGAGAGCGCCACGGCCGGGCACGGACTGACCCTGTACTACGGCGGGTTCGACGGGTCCGCGGAGACGTCCGCGGCGGTGGGCCGGGAGGTGGCGGCCGTGCTGGGGGAAGCCGGACTGACGGTGGAGTGGGACGGTTCGCCGGACCGGGCGATCGAACTGACCGGACTGGACTGGCGCAAGCGGCTGGTGGGCTGAGGACCGCCCCGGCCAGCCTTCCGTCCGGCACGGGTGAGGAAGGTAACGCAAAGGGTCCGTATCGACGGGTGAGAGAGGTCTGCTCCCCCGGCCCGTTCTCTGGTTCAATGGGGGTATGGCCAGCATCCAGCACACCTCGACAGGTCGCAGCGACCTCGAGCCGTTCTGGCCTTCCCGTCAGCATCACGACTTCGACCGGGTGTGTTGCCGCGCGTGGAACGCGCAGGCCCTCTAACACCGCTCACCCCGGTCTTCGGTCCGCGCGCACGAAGCAAGTCCGTCCACAGACGACTCCCTCGCGCGAAAGAGCTGACCCTCATGGCGAACACTCGTACCTTCTCCGCCGCACTCGCTGCCACCGCAGCGCCGTCGGCGACCGCTGCGACCGCCCCTTCCCGTCCCCCCTCCCCCAACCGTCACCGGCTGCGCGCCGTCGCTCCGGACGAGGTCGTCCGGCCGGCCGACGTCTCCGCGTTCCTGACTCCGGGCGCGACCTGGCTGCCCGCACCGCAGCACACCCTGCCCGCACTGCCGGGCCGGCCGCCGATGGTCGGATATCTGGTGCTCGTCCCCGCCGACCAGCAGCCGGCCATCGCGGCCGCGGCCGCCCAGTACGTGGTCCCCGAGGTCCTGGAGGACTCGGGAGCCGGGCCGGTGCGGATCGACTCCGTCCAGCGCACCGCCGCGGTGAACGGGAACACGCTCGACCTCACCTACCTGGAGTTCGAGCTCCTCGCCCATCTGGTGGCGCACCCCCACCGGGTGCACACCCGCGACCAGTTGGTGACCACGGTCTGGGGTTACGGTCATGTGGGCGACGGCCGCACCGTCGACGTCCACATCGCCCGGCTGCGCCGCAAGCTGGGCGCCGAACACCGCCGGTCGATCCAGACGGTGCGGCGCGTCGGCTACAAGTACACGCCCTGACCGCACACGGAGCGGGCCCCGGCTGCGGTACGTACCGCAGCCGGGGCCCACGTGCGTTCGTACGGGATCAGCCGTGCGTCACCGGGGCCGCCGCGGGTGCACGCTCCGGCTCCGGCTCGCCGTGGTCCGGGCTCGGCAGCCGGCGCAGACCGCGCGGGGTGCGCCAGTTCCGCTCGCCCAGCAGCGCCATCACGGAGGGCAGCAGCACCATCCGTACGATCGTGGCGTCCAGCAGGACCGCGACGGCCAGGCCGACGCCCATCTGCTGCATGTCCTGCATGGACAGCGTCCCGAAGACCGAGAACACCGCCACCATGATCACGGCCGCACCGGTCACCGCACCGGCCGTGCGCCGGATGCCCTCGTCGATCGCGGCCCGGGTGGAGAGCCCCCGGCCATGGGCCTCGCGGATCCGGGACACCACGAAGACGTGGTAGTCCATCGAGAGCCCGAACAGGACGACGAGGACGAACAGCGGCATCCAGGACTCGATCGCGCCGACCCCCTCCGAACCGATCAGCGTGGCGCCCCAGCCGTGCTGGAACACGGCGGTCATCACACCGTAGGCGGCGGCCACCGAGAGCAGGTTGAGCAGGATCGACGTCACGGCGATGACGTAACTGCGGAAGCAGAACAGCATCAGCAGGAAGGTCACCGCGGTGATGAAGAGGAAGACGGGCGCGATGCCGCGCTTCAGCTGGTCGTTGAAGTCCACCGACCCGGCCACCTCACCGGTGACGTAGGCGTGGGCACCGGTGCCGTCGAACGCGGCCGGCAGCCGGTCCTCCCTCAGTGCGGACAGGCCGGCCTCGCCGCCGGGCAGCGGTACCTCGATCTCCGCGACGTTCCGCGCCCGGTGGACGGTCACCTTGTCGAAGCCGGCGAGCGCCTTGCGCACGGCCGGTGCCTCGATGTCGTCCGCCTCGACGACCACCTGGGCGGGTGCGGGGCCGCCGGGGAACGTCTCGCTGATGTGGCGGTAGGCGACCGAAAGCCGGGAGTCCGATCCGAACTGCTTCTCCAGGCCCAGCGACTCGGTCTTCATGCCGAGGGCGGGCGCGGCGAGCACCAGCAGGACGACGACCGAGGCGGCGGCGAAGAACTTCGGCTTGGCCAGGACGGGCCGCAGCAGCTTGCCGGCGATCCTGCCGCTCTCCTTCTTGCCCCTCTTGTCGCGTCGGTTCAGCAGCGGCACCCGTCCGGCGTCGATCCGGTCGCCCAGCCAGGACAGCAGCGCGGGCAGGACCGTCACGGAGCCCATCATGGCGATGAAGACGACGAGGATCGTGGCGAGGGCGAAACCCTTGAACAGCAGGAGTCCGGACAGGAACATGCCGGCCATCGCGACCATGACGGTCAGCCCCGACACGAGCACCGACCGGCCGCTGGTCGCCGCGGCGATGCGCAGCGCCGTCTCGGCGTCGCGTCCCGCAGCCCGCTCGTCGCGTTCGCGGCGCAGGTAGAAGAGGCAGTAGTCGACGCCGACGGCGAAGCCCATCAGGAACATCACGGAGTACGTGGTCTGGAACAGGTGCAGTTGGTGGCTGGCGAGCGAGAGCAGTCCGAAGGCCGCCATGCACGCGGTGAGCGCGAGTCCTACGGGCAGCAGGGCCGCGACGACGGCCCCGAAGGCGACCAGCAGGATGCCGAGGGCGAGGGGTACGGCGGTGAACTCGGCCTTCTTGAAGTCCTCGGAGAGCAGGTCACCGAGCCACTTCCCGGCACTGGCCTCGCCGAACTGGTGGACCGTGACGTCCGTCCGCTTCTCCTGGACCCCGGTCACGGCGTCCAGGACGGGCTGCACCCGGTCGGCGGAGGTGGCCGCGTCGCCCTTCATCCCGAAGGTGATCAGTGCGTCCCTGCCGTCCTCGGAGGCGACCGGCGGTGCGAGGTCGGTCACCTCGCCGGTCCTGGCGATGGCCGCGGAGAGCTCCCGCGCCGCCGTCCGCCAGCCGTCGGGCTCCTTCGAGGACACCATGACGAGTTCGCCCGCCCGGTGGCTGAGGCCGGCGTCGGACAGGATCTGCTCGGCGCGGGCCGAGTCGCCGGCGCCGTTCTCCGCGTTCGTCATCTCGACCATGCCCGACGCGCCGCCGATGCCCGCGGCCAGGACGACGAAGAGAAGCCAGCCGAGAACGGCAGTCTTGCGATGGTGTGCGCTCCACACACCGATACGTGCCGCGAGATTGAGCCTCATGGCGTGTTCGCCCCCTGGGGTGAGTGTCGGACCTGGCACCTCTGAATCTAGGAATTCAGCTCCCGCCTCCCCAGCCGCCCGGACCCCCTCTCCGCGTGACGTAGGGCGAGGTCACGGGGGTGGTGGTAGGTACACCCCCACCGGGTGGCGGAACGGCTGACGCCCCGGCTGCCGGAAGGTCAGACTGGTGCGCAACCGGGGCTGCCACGGGTGACCGGCGAGGGAAGAGGGACCGTTATGAAGAGGCCGACCGGACGGACAAGGGCCGCGCTGCTGGCCGCTGGGCGCGGGCTGGTGCTGTCGTTCGCCTCGATCGTGGGGTCGGTCACGCTGTTCGTGCTGACGGTGCTCTCGATCGCCTTCATCCCGCTGGGGATCGGCCTCGTCACCACCCCGTACGTGCTGGCGGCGGTGCGCAAGCACGCCAATCAGCGCCGGCTGCTGGCGGTCACCTGGTCGGACGTCCGTATCCCGGTCCCGTACCGGCCGCTGCCGAAGGACGTGCGCAGCGGGTTCACCGGGCAGGTGGAGCGGACCACGCTGATGCTGAAGGACCCGGCGACGTGGCGGGACATCCAGTGGATGCTGGTCGACATGACGGCCGGCTACGTCGTGGCGGTCCTGGCGGCGGCGCTGATGATCTACCCGGTGGAGGGGTTCGTCCTGGCGGCGGGGCTGTGGCGGGTCTTCACGGACGACCGGTACTGGTACGGGTTCGTGCCCGTGGACAGCCAGGCGACGGCTTTCGCCGCCGCCGCGCTCGGTGTGGCGCTGTTCGCGACCGGTGTGGCGCTGAGCGAGCGGCTGCTGCGCGCCCACTTCGTGATCGCCCGCTCGGTGCTGGCCCCCACCCACGAGCAGGAACTGGCCCTGCGCATCGACCGGCTGACCGAGACGCGGCACGAGGCGGTCGACACGGCCGCCTCGGAGCTGCGCCGCATCGAGCGGGATCTGCATGACGGGGCGCAGGCCCGGCTGGTCGCCATGGGCATGAACCTCGGCACCATCGAGGCGCTGATCGAGAAGGACCCCGCGCAGGCGAAGCAGCTCCTGGCGACGGCCCGCGCGTCGTCGGCCGAGGCGCTCACGGAGCTGCGCGATCTCGTGCGGGGCATCCACCCGCCGGTCCTCGCCGAGCGGGGGCTCGGGGACGCGGTCAGGGCGCTGGCGCTGCGGCTGCCGATCCCGTCGGAGGTGGACGTGGAGCTGAAGGGCCGGGCCGGGGCGCCGGTCGAGTCCGCGGCGTACTTCGCGGTCAGTGAGGTTCTGACGAACGCGGCGAAGCACTCGGGTGCGGACCGGATCTGGGTGGACCTGCACCATGCCGACGGCATGCTGAGGATCTCGGTCACGGACAACGGGAAGGGCGGTGCGGTGGCCGCGGGGGGCTCCGGCCTGAGCGGCATCGAACGCCGACTCGGTACATTCGACGGCATCATGGCCGTCAGCAGCCCCGCGGGCGGTCCCACCATGGTGACCATGGAGATCCCTTGCGAGTTGTCCTAGCCGAAGATCTCTTCCTGTTGCGCGACGGCCTGGTGCGCATGCTGGAGGCGTACGACTTCGAGATCGCGGCCGCCGTCGAGACCGGGCCCGAACTCACGCGGGCCCTAGCCGAGTTGGAGCCGGACGTCGCTGTCGTCGACGTCCGGCTTCCGCCGTCCCACACGGACGAGGGGCTGCAGTGCGCGCTCGCGGCACGGCGGGCGAGGCCGGGGCTGCCGGTGCTCGTCCTCTCCCAGCACGTCGAGCAGTTGTACGCGCGCGAGCTGCTGGCGGACGGCGCCGGGGCCATCGGCTATCTGCTCAAGGACCGGGTGTTCGACGCCGACCAGTTCATCGACGCGGTACGCCGGGTCGCCGCGGGCGGCACGGCGATGGACCCTCAGGTGATCTCGCAGTTGCTGTCGCGGCGTGCGCAGGACAAGCCGATCGGCGGGCTGACGCCGCGGGAGCGGGAGGTCATGGAGCTGATGGCCCAGGGCCGTTCGAACGCGGCGATCGCCTCGCAGATGGTGATCACGGAGCGGGCGGTGGCCAAGCACACCTCGAACATCTTCGGGAAGCTCGGCCTGCCGCCCTCCGACGACGACAACCGCCGCGTTCTTGCGGTGCTCGCCTATCTGGACCGGGGCTGAGGGCTGTCCCGTCCTCCCGTGGGGCCTTCCGTCGGATCGGGCCGGATCCGACGAGCACGGCGTGATCCTGACGAGAGGCCCCAGGACCCTCGTCGGCCGTCAGTGCCCGGCGGCCGCCGTGGTCAGGTGCAGGGTCGTGGCGCCCAGGTACGGCTTCGCCCTGGATTCCAGCACCGTGACGCGGACCGCGGTGGCGGTGACGGCCTCCGCCAGGGGCAGGATGCGCTCGTGGCCGATCGTGGTGCCCTCGGCGATCCGCTGCCAGGCCCCGTCGATCCGGGCCTCCACGGCGAACTTCTCGACCCGCTGACCGTGCCGGATGTCCTCGCGGACGGCCACGCGGTCGAAGGTGTACGGACCCGGCCCCCGGGTGCGTGCGCCGGAACCGTAGATCCGGCGCACGTCGTTGCCGAAGGCGGTCAGTGACGCGACGTCCGCCTCGTCGATCCGGCCGTCGGGCGCGGGCGGGACGTTGAGCAGGAGCGAGGCGTTGCGGCCCACGCTCTTCTCGTACAGGTTCATCAACTGCGCGGCGGTCTTGGGCTGTTCGTCCGCGTGGTAGAACCATCCTGGCCGGTTGGAGACATCGGCCTCGGCCGGGTACCACTGGAGGTATTTGACGGCCGGGTCGAGGAGCCTCGCGCGGGAGCCGATGTCGGGGTCGGTCGAGTCGTTGGGGAGGCTGCCGAGTCCGGTCCACGGGTCGGTGGCGTGCGGGGTGACGCTCCACTCGGTCTCGCGGGCGGTGCCGGACTCGTTGCCGACCCAGCGGACGCCCTGCGGGCCCTGGAAGACGACGGTGTTCGGCGAGAGCGCCTTGACCATGTCGAACCACTGCTTGACGTCGTACTTCTGCGTGATGCCGGAGCCCGACCAGGGGTTGGCGCCGTCGAGCCAGAGCTCCTCGACCGGACCGTACTGGGTGAAGATCTCGTACAGCTGGTTGAGGTAGTACGCGTCGTAGTCGTCGGCCTTCACCTCGAAGGTGGGCAGCTTGCCGCTCTTCACGCGGGCGGCGCGGTCGTCGCCGGGGACGAGGGTGGGAATCGTGCGCTCGGTGACGGCGCTGCCGTTGCCGAAGCGGCCCTGACCGGCCGGGGCGCGGTCGCCGTCCTCCAGCGCCATCCGCTCGGGCAGGCTCAGGGGTTTGCCCTCGGCCTGTTTGGCGCGGATCTGCTCGACCCACTCGGCGTGCCAGGCATGCGGGAGTTCGGCACCGTCGGAGGGCGAGAGGTAGAGACCGACCTTGAGACCGGCCTTGCGGGCGGCCTTGACGTAGGCGGCGACGACGTCGGGGCTGCCGGGGCTGAGGGCGACCGAGTGATCCGTGTACCGGCTCGGGTACAGGACGAAGCCGTCGTGGTGCTTGACCGTGAGCATGACCTGCTCGACACCGGCCGCCTTGTAGGCGCGCATCCACTGGTCGGCGTCGATGCTCTTCGGCGCGAAGAGCTTCTCGTCCTCCGTACCGGACCCCCACTCACGGTCGGTGAAGGTGTTCATCCCGAAGTGCGTGAAGGCGGTGACCTCCCGCTGCTGCCAGGCCAGCTGTCCCGCCGTGGGGACCACGTTCGCCGCCTTCTCGATGATCCGCTCGGGGCTGTCACACGCCTCGACCGTCATCTGCGACGCGGGTCTCACGGGCGTACCGCACGGGGCGGCGGGCGTGGCGGAAGGCTGGGGTACGGACTGCTGCGCGGTGGCCTGTACGGGGATGAGCGCGGCGGCTGCCGCCAGTGCGAGCGCGCTGAGCACATGGGTACGTCGTGCCATGGTTCCCTCCCATTCGCGACCACAAGTGGTCGGATCTCTCGGGTGCCGACGCGTGCATGGTGCCGCAAGAAGTGACCCCCGGGAAGGGTGCGCGCTACATACGTCCTATCTCTCGTCCGCAAAGTCCAAGCCTCACCCGGTCGTTCAGCCGTTGAACCAGGCCGCCATGTCGAGCCGGAACGCGTCCGCGGGAGCCATGGCGCGCAGATCGGACTCCAGGGCCCGGACCCGCTCGGCCCCCAGCATCCGGACCCACTCGGCCCGCACCCGGTCGAAGCCCTCGGCGGACCGCACGAGGACGTCGATCCCGCGCGGGGCCAGCCGGACCAGCTTGCGGCGACCGTCCTGCGGATCGTCGGCGCGCTCGACGTAACCGAGGCTTTCCAGCTTCTCGACGGTCTTCCCGGCGGCCTGCTTGGAGACCCCCAGCCGCCGGCCGATCTCGCTGGCCGTCGCCCCGTCGCGACCCACGGCCTGGAGCGCGTAGCCGTACGCGGCCCTCATCTCGGGGTGACCCTGCTCGGCCAGTTCACGATGCAGCTCGTCGATGATCGACCGGAATCCGGCGAACAGGAGCACGGGCAGCTCAAAGCCCGTCCCGTCCCCGGCGGGGGCACCGCCCGCACGCTCAGCCATTGCGAAACTCGACAACCTGATTTACCTTTTCGTCAATCACGTTGTCGAGTTTACCGCGAGAGGTCACCCATGTCCGCGTCCGCGTTCCCCGACCACACCCTCGAATCCGCCCCCGCCGCGGCCCGCCCCACCATGGCGGCCGTGGCGAAGAAGCAGGGCTACCTGCCGACCGCCGTCGCCCGGCTCGCCCAGTCCCCCGAGCTGCTCAACGGCTTCCTGAAGATGAGCGCGCTCTTCGAGACGACGACCCTGGACCCGCTGTCCCGGGAGACCGTGATCATGACGATGGCCGACCGCAACGGCTGTCACCTCTGCGTGGCCATGCACACCGCGAAGCTCACCGCACTCGGGGCCGACGCCGGCGTCATCGCGGCACTGCGGGACGGCAGCCTCCTGCCGGACGAACGGCTGGAGGCGGTGCGGCAGTTCACCCTGGCCGCGGTCGAGACGTCCGGCGCCGTCGACGACGACACGCTCCAGTCCTTCCTGTCGCACGGATACACCTCCCGCAACGCGCTGGAGGTGGTCCTGGGGATCGGCGCCTACACCATGTCGACCCTGGCCAACCGGATGACCGCGGCCCCGGTCGATCCCCAACTGGCCCGGTTCGCCTGACATCCGGCCCACAGGAATCCCTCCGCCCGTTGAACGGGCCGCGCGCCGGCGCCGTATGGAACGTCACGCTTCTCCCCCGCGAAGCCTGAGGAGTCCGAGGAGTTCCATGGGACGCACATCGCGCAAGAAACGATCCACCCTGGCCAACCGGGCGATCATCGCCTCGGCCGCACTGATCCTGGGCGGGGGTGGGCTGGCCGCGGTCAACGTCTACGCCTCTGCGGGCGAGGGCTCGTCCGGCCCGTCCCACGGCCGGAACTGGCAGCCGGTCCGCCAGGCCTCGACCATCGACTGCCCCGAGGTGGTCAACGAGATCCCGGAGGTGCCCGGTCCGGCCCGGGCCGAGGTCGACCGCGAACTGGCCGCCATGGACACCCAGATCACCGATGCCTACCGGGAGTTCGCCGACCTCCGGGACAGAATGGCCCGGGATCCGGATCTCGCCGAGAACGCCGTGCTCGGCCCGCTGAAGGCCCGGCGCACCGCCAGCATCGACCGCATCGCGACCGCCATCGGGCGGCAGACGGTGCGTCCGGAGGGGCTCGGCTCGCTGGCCCCGTGCGGTCTGCGCGCGGACGACGAAGGGGGCGGCGAGGAGAACGCACCCGCGGGCGATCCGGCGAACGAGGCCACGGACGCCCCCACGAACGAGCCCACCGGCGACGGTTCCGGCGACGACGAAGGCGGCCAGGAGCAGGACCAGGGCCAGGAGCAAGGTCAGGGGCAGAGCGGCAACGGCCCCGCGGACTCCGACTTCGTCGACATCCGGTCCGTGCGGCCCGACGTCAAGAAGCCGGCCCGGCTCCGGGGCGCCTCGCGCGGCACCTTCACCACCGAGTGCGGCCGCAACCGGAACGGGAAGTTCAATCCGGACAACGTCATCGCCGCCCCCGGTGTGAGCAACGGGGCCCACCACATGCACGACTACGTCGGAAACCAGGCCACGGACGCCTTCTCCGGCGACGACGACCTCGCGGCCGGCGACACCACCTGCCGCAATCAGGGCGACCGGTCCACGTACTACTGGCCGGTGCTCCGCCTGCAGAACGGGGCGGACGAGAACGACGCCGAGGCGGACGGCGGGGGCAAGGACCAAAACACCGGGGAGATCCAGACCCCGTCCCAGGTCACGCTGAAGTTCGTCGGGAATCCGACCGGCAGGGTCACGGCCATGCCGCGCTTCCTGCGCATCATCACCGGTGACGCCAAGGCGTTCACCAACGGCGACGCCAACGCCAACGCCTCCTGGAGCTGCACCGGATTCGAGGACCGGCAGCTCAGGGACGCGTATCCGATCTGCCCGGAGGGCAGCCAGGTCGTCCGCTCCTTCGCCTTCCAGAGCTGCTGGGACGGCCGGAACACCGACAGTGCGAACCACCGCACCCATGTGGCCTTCACGCAGGACGACGGGAGGTGCCCGTCCGGCTTCCGGGCCATTCCGCAGCTGGTCCAGCGGATCGTGTACGACGTGCCGCCGGGGCCCGGGTTCGCCGTCGACTCCTTCCCGGAGCAACTGCACAAGCCCGTGACCGACCACGGCGACTTCATCAACGTCTTCGACGCCAAGCTGATGCGGAAGGTGGTGAGCTGCGTCAACGGCGGGCGCACGTGCCGCTGAGCCCCACGGTCGCGGCCCGTCGTCCCCCGCCCGCCTGCGCGGTCAGCTCGTGCGGTGACCGGAGTGCCCGGCCTCGCTCCGCCCACCTCCCGAGTGGTGCGACGAGGTGGTCTCCACCGTCCCCCCGAGCCGGCCGCGCAGTGCCGCGATCACTGTGGCGTCCGAGACGGCCACCCATCTGCGGCCGACCAGATACGAGCCGCCGTAGTCGTTCGCCTCGTTGATCCACTCCCGCTGGCCGCGGTCGGTGGCGAAGGTGGCCAGCACATAACGCCCGTCCTCTGTCGTGCAGTTGGCCTGTCGCAGCTCCTGGGCGTCGGTCTGGATCCTCGGCTCGCAGTGCGCCTTGGCGGCGAGCTCCTCCAGCGTGCCGGTGGCGGTCGGCGGCACGGCCCCGTCGCCGCCACCGCCGCATGCCGCGAGCATGGCCAGCGCCGCGCAGCCGGCCACGAAGGCGGCCGGGCGCCGCACCTCCCGCACCCCTGACGTAATGCGCCGCTTCGTCATCCGGCCATGGTGCCGGTTCGCGGCATCTCGCGGCAGGCGAACGGAGGAAGGCCGGGCGCACCGGTCCGCAGCGGCACGGCCCCGTTCCTCCCGGAGTGGGGCAAGCGGCCCCGCGCCTCCCGGAGCGGAACGGGGTGACCCCGCTCCTCCCGCCCGGGGCAGGCGGCCCGCTCCCCGGAGTGACCATCGCACGATTCGCTCGTTCTGCTGAACGTGCGCCCACTGCCAGAGGTACCGTCAGCCGCCGCCCGGTTCGATGCGGGGCAGTCCGAGGCCGCGCTCGTCGAGCACTACCCGCGGCTGACCCGGCTCGGCTATCTCGTCCTGCCGCACTCACTGAGCCGTGACCGGCGGGTGCGCACGGCCCACGCGCTGACCCAGCGGGCCCTTCAGGCGGCGCGCGGAGCCGGGCCCCCGGACGCCGGCGCCGTCCCGCCGCCGCGCCGGCCCGACCGCGCGGAGGCCGTCGATCCGGGTTACGCGTACCTCCGCAGGCAGGTGCTGCGGGGCGCGCTGGCGGCGGGCAGCCCGTTGCGTCTGCGGCGCCTGCCGCGCCGCGCCCAGTTCCCGCCCCTCCTCCCGTTGACCTGGGGGCTGCGGCTGTTTCCGCACTCGGGCGGCGCCGATGAACTGGCCCTGGAGGAGAGGCTGTCGGGGGTGAGCGGCGCGGCGCGGGCCGCGTTCGTCCTGCGCGGTCTGGAGGAGCTGGCGGACGGTGAGGTCCGGCGGGTGCTGTGCGCCGCGGGGGTGGCCGATCCGCATGCCGCGCTGATGGAGGCGGACGGGGTGTCGGCCCCCCACGCGCTGCTGGCGTCGCCCGGGTTCGACCCCTGCTCCCTCCAGGCCCGGCCGCCCGATCTGCCGCGCCGCCGCAGATACGTCCGGGCGGCGCTGGCGGGTACCGCCGCTCTGCTGGTGTGCGGGGCTCTGCTGGGCCTGCCGGGCGAGGGCTGGGGGCGTGGCACCCTGTCCGCGCCGTTGTACGCGCGCAACCCGGCAGCCGAAGCGGCTCTGGATCCGGGGGCGTTGAGGAGGGTGCCCGCGAGGTTCTGGCAGCGCTCACCGCGTACCGACTTCACGGCCTGGCCCACCCGCGGCGATCGCACCGAGGACACCCGGCTGCTGCGGCGGGCGCTGCGGGTGTGGGCACGGCCGGGCGGCGGCGTGCGGACGTCGGCGACGCCGCGGACGCCGCAGGGGCCGCCGATGGGGGCGGCGCAGCTGCTGTACGCGGGCGAGGTGGGCACGTCCGCGGTCGTGCTGTTCTACGACGGACTGCGTGTCGTGCGGTACGCGGAGCCCCGCGACGCCGATCCGTCCGAGGGCGCGGCGCTCGATTTCGCCCGGGTCGACGGGGCGGACGTGACGTCGGCGGGCGCTCTCGTCGTGCAACGGACGAGGGGCGGGGTCCGCTATCTGACGGCGCCCTGGGTACGGCAGGCGCGGGTCCGGGAGCTGCTCGCGCCGGACCGGGCGCCCCGCGCGCTGCACCGCTCGGCCGACGGGGTGACCGACCCGGTGGCCGGGCCGGCGGCCGCACCCGGCTGCCGGTCCTGGCCGGCCGTCGAGCTGGCCGACGACGCGGCGGTCCGGCTGGTGACGGACCTCGGTGAACTGGCCCCGGCCCGGCTGACCTCGGGCCCGCCGGGGCGGCCGCGCGACGTCTCGGGGCGCGCGGAGTACGCGAGCTGGGCGCGGACCGCCTGTCTGCTGCCGGCCGTGCGCTCGCACGGGGTGCGCGCGGTGAACTCGTGGGGGTACGCGACGCAGTCGCTGCCCGAGGGGAACGGCAGGGCCCAGTGGCTGTGCACCCGGGCGGAGACCTGGCGGGGTACCGGGAGCAGGGTCCTCGCCCAGTTCCAGGCCCCGTCCGGCCGGCCGCCGGGAAGCAGGCCGCCCGGGGTGGTCGCGGCGCGCGCCGAGGATTCACCGGAGTGCGGGACGCGTTCCCCGCGGGTGCTGGCGGGCGTGCTGTGGAAGTCGCGCGGCGGCCGGTGGTACGTACTCGCCGCGGGCAGCGCGCAGTTCACCTCGCTGACCACGTCCGGCGGAGTGACGGGGCAGGCGCGGGGGCGGCTGCTCGCGGTACCGGCCGGGGCGGGCGACCGGGCGCGGCTGACCGGACGGCTGGCGGACGGCAGCCAGGCCGGGTCGCTGCGCTGAGCAGGCCGGGGCGGGGCCCGGCCCGGCACGGGATCGGCACGGCCCCGGCCCGGCACGGGCTCAGGAATTCGCCGCACGCCTCTGTTCCCCGGGCCTACCCCTCAGTACATTGACAACATGTCTAACACGCAGCCAGCGGCGGTCGCGTCGGAGCGAATACCGCTCAAGGCCCGCCGGGTCTCCTTCGCCTGGGACAAAACGCCCCTGCACTGGTTGCCGGGCGATCCGTTCACCACGCACACCATCAACGTGCTCCATCTGCTGCTCCCGGCCGGGGAGCGCTGGTTCATCCACGTGTACCGCCAGGTGCTCCCGTACATCCACGACGAGCAGCTGCGCCAGGACGTCATCGGGTTCATCGGCCAGGAGTCGATGCACTCCCAGGCCCATGACGACGTGCTCCCGCATCTGAAGGCGCTCGGGCTCGACCCGACCCCGTACACCGCACAGGTCGACTGGCTCTTCGAGAAGTTGCTCGGCGACCGGACGCTGCCGCCGGGCCGGGCACGCAGGTGGTGGCTGATGGAGCGGGTGGCGACGATCGCGGCGATCGAGCACTACACCGCGTTCCTCGGCGACTGGATCCTGAACGCCGACGAGCTGGACCGGCGCGGCGCCGATCCCACCATGCTGGACCTGCTGCGCTGGCACGGCGCGGAGGAGGTCGAGCACCGCTCGGTCGCCTTCGATGTGTTCATGCACGTCGACGGCGGTTACCGGCGGCGGGTGCGGACCTGGGCGACCGCCTTCTCCGCTCTGCTCTTCCTCTGGCAGCGCGGCACGCGGTTCTTCATGGAGAACGACCCGAGCCTGCTGCACGGCAAGGCGTCCTTCGGCCAGTTCTACCGCAGCGGCCGGCACGGCACGCTGCCCAGCACCCCCGCGATGCTGCGGTCCATCCCGCGTTATCTGAGCCGTACGTACCACCCCTCGCAGGAGGGCAGCACGGCTCAGGCCGTCGACTATCTCGCCCACTCGCCCGCCGCGGTCGCGGCCGAGGCCCGTACGACGGAAGCCGGCTGACGATGCCCCTCCCCCTCCCCCGTCTGCGTACCGTCGCCGTGGTGGCCGGTGCCGCGGTGCTCGCCAGGCGGGCGATGCGCCGCCGCATCGAGAAGTCGCCGCTGTGGCCGCTGCCCGCGCTGGAGGAGCCGGTATCCGGCCGTGCGCAGCGCCGTTCCACCACCGGCAGGCGGCTGCTGATCACCGAGCGGACCACCCCCGCGAAGGGTGTCGTGCAGCTCCGCCTGGAGGGCCCGGACCTGCCGCCCTGGCAGCCCGGCGCGCATGTGGACCTGGTGCTGCCGTCCGGGCTGGTCCGCCAGTACTCGCTGTGCGGCGACCCGGCCGAGGTCGGCGCGTACACCGTGGCGACCCGGCTGGCCGAGGACGGGCGCGGCGGTTCCCGCGAGGTGCACGCCGTGCTCCACGAGGGCCAGGAGGTCGAGATCCGCGGCCCGCGCAACCGTTTTCCGCTGGCCGACGCCCCCGCGTACGTCTTCGTGGCGGGTGGCATCGGCATCACGCCGGTCCTGCCGATGCTGCGTGCGCTCGCCGCTTCCGGAGCGAACTGGCGCCTGCTGTACGGGGGTCGCAGCCGGGCGACGATGCCGTTCCTGGCGGAGGTCGAGGAGCTGGGCGCCGACGGCGACCGGGTCACCGTCGTCCCGCAGGACGAGGCGGGCCACCCGGACGTCGCCGCGGCTCTCGCGGACGCGGCCGAGGGCACCGCGGTCTACTGCTGCGGACCGGAGCCCCTCATGGACGTGGTCGCGGCCGCGCTCCCGGCTGGCTGCGCCCTGCACCTGGAGCGGTTCTCCGCGTCGGGCGCGGACGCCACCGGGTCGGCCCCGTTCGAGGTGGAGCTGCGCCGCTCGGGCCGCACCGTGCCGGTCGCGGCCGGGCAGTCGGTGCTGGCCGCCGTACGGGCCGAGCTGCCGTACGTCACGTACTCCTGCGAGCAGGGGTTCTGCGGGACATGCCGACAGCGCGTCCTGGAGGGCGACGTCGAGCACCGGGACGACCTGCTGACGGACGCGGAGCGGAGCGATTCGATGCTGATCTGCGTCTCCCGGTGCCGGGGCGGGCGGCTGGTGCTGGACCTGTAGCGGCATGTCTGAACCGCCGGTCGGTACGCTGTCCTCCATGACGACCGGGGTACGGCGCAGGATGGGCGTCGAGGAGCGCAGACAGCAGTTGATCGGTGTCGCGCTGGAGTTGTTCAGTCACCGGTCCCCGGACGAGGTGTCGATCGACGAGATCGCCGCAGCCGCCGGGATCTCCCGGCCGCTGGTCTACCACTACTTCCCGGGCAAGCAGAGCCTGTACGAGGCGGCGCTGCGGCGGGCGGCCGACGAGCTGGCGAACCGGTTCCAGGAACCCCGCGAAGGCCCCCTGGGCGCACGGCTGTTGCGGGTGATGGGGCGGTTCTTCGACTTCGTCGACGACCACGGTCCCGGGTTCGCGGCGCTGATGCGGGGCGGCCCGGCGGTGGGTTCCTCGACGGCGAACGCGATGATCGACGAGGTCCGCCAGGAGGCCTGCGCGCAGATCCTGGCCCATCTGGGCGTCGAGGACCCGCCGCCCCGGCTGGAGTTGATCGTCCGGTCCTGGGTCTCTCTCGCCGAGTCGACGGCCCTGATCTGGCTGGACGGCCGGAGGATTCCGCGTGCGGAGCTGGAGTTGCAACTGGTGCACGACTTCGCCGCGCTGGCCGCCGTGAGCGCCGCGTACAACGAGGAGATGGCGGGCGTCGTGCTGCGTGTCCTCGCGCAGGAGCCGGCCGACGGGCCGTTCGGGGAACTGCTGGTGCGGCTCTCCTCGCTGGCGCCCGCCGTGCCGGCCGTGCCCGTGCAGCGGTTGCGATAGCGGCAGCGGCGCTCGATCCGCCGGGTCTCCGGCACGGCGGATGTGCCGGAGACCCCACGCGACTCAGTGCCCGCCGGTCCGCACGGACACGAACGGCTGGGGCTCGGCGCCCCCGGCGGTCGAGGTTCCGAGCACCGTCAGACCGTCGCGGCCGCCGATCACCCCGCTCGCCGCTCCCTCCACCGGCACCGGGGGATCGGCCGGCGTGGGCTGCGGGAGCCCCAGGTCCTTCCAGCGTCCCCGAACCGCACCGGTACCGGTGGCGTCCGGGTCCAGCGGCTTCCACGCCCAGGCCAGCGCGTCCCGCCGCGCGCCGAGTGTCTGGCCCACGACGGCGATCCCGCCACCCGGCCGCACGGTCAGGCCGAAGAGCCGCGCGGGCACGTCCGGTACCGCGCCCCTGTGCCACCCCGTGCCGTCGTGGCGGGCGACCAGGGCGCGGGTGGACCCGTCCTCCGGGGACCAGTCCTCGCCCACCGCCCACACGTCGCCCGCCTCGGTCACGGCGAGCTTCTGTGCCTGTCCGGGCAGGTCCGTGACGCCGGGAGCGCCGACCCGCTTCCAGGAGGAGCCGTCGTAGTGCATCAGCAGCGGGCTGCCGCCGTCGAAACCGGCAGCCCAGACGTCATCGGCGGAGACGGCGCGTACCGAGTTCAGGTACCAGAAGTCACCGGGAACCTCCGGGAGCGGTACGTCACGCCACGCGGTCCCGTCGAAGTGCCGGGCGATCCCGGCCTGCCGGGACTCGATGACCCAGATCCCCTTCTCCTCGTTCCAGGTGCGCGAGACCTCGATCTGTGCAGCTCCCACGGCCCAGGCGCCTCCCGGACGTGCGTCCACGTCCAGCAGGGACGCCGCCTGTGCCTTCTCCGGCAGCTCCGCCGGCACGACCTGCCACCGCGTGCCGTCGAAGTGCTGGGTGTAGACCCGGCCGTCGAGGGCGGAGGCGTCGTCGCCCACGAGCCACACATCGTGGCTGCCGTTCGCGTCGACGGCGTTGACCCGGCTGCTCACCTCTCCGGCGGCAGCCATGGCCGAGGTCACGGGCGTCCACGCCCCGCCGGGCCCGGGGCGCTCGGCGACGACGGGCTGGAAGCGGGTCACCTTGCCCTCGCTGTGCAGGGCGAATCCCGCTGCCCAGGTCCTCCCCCCTCCCATGTGCACGGCGTCCACGAGATTGGCGTCGCTGAACGGCACCGCCTCGCTCGCCCAGGTGCGCGCGGGGCCGGCGGTCCCGTCCAGCGCGGACGCCGGCCAGGAGAGGGACAGGGCCACGGACAGGGCAGCCGTGGCCACGGCGGCCCGGAGCAGTGAACGACGACGGCTGGACTTCGGCACAGGGTTCCTTCCGGAGACGGTCTCACCCGGTAAGTGCCTCGGTCCCCGCGGCAGGTTGCGGCCCTGCGTGATTCTGCCGCGTCAGATCTTCCGGTAGGAGCCGTCGAGGTCGCGCGCCTCGACCGAGAGGTGCAGGGTCAGCTCGCCGGCCGGCCGGACGTGGCCGGCCAGCAGTTGCAGTACGGACTCCGTGAGCAGGGCCTTGACCTCGGGGGTACGGCCGCGCAGCAGCGAGATGTCGATGTGCACGATCGCGTCGCCGCCGGGTGCGTCGGCCACCACGGTCTCGCTGATCCGCCGGAAGCGGGTCTTGCAGGCGGCGATCTTGGTGCTGACCGTCTCGGCGATCAGCGGGTGCAGTGCCCCCGTGAAGCCGGTGCGGTCGAAGGTGTCGTCGAGTTCGGCGGAGTAGTCGACGGTGATCTGCGGCATGGCGGACTCCTGGCTGGCGCGGGACGAGGGATACGGAAGAGATCACCCCTGGGGGGCTGCCCCCAGCTTTCCCCGGCCCGGGGAGGCCGCACAAGCCGGATTCACTATCTGAGCAACTCGCCGTGGAGCGCCTGGGCCAGACCCGCCTCCGCGCTGTCGGAGCGGCCCCGCTCAAAGGCACGCAGATAGGCGGCGTCGCCCACGGCCGCGCGGGCCTGGCGTTCGCAGGCCTCGCGCAGGGGGCCCAGTTCCGGAGTGCCGCGCTGGGGGTGGCCGACCATCCGCCAGTAGACCTGTCCCGTGCCGTACACCCGGGCGGCGCGGGCGCCCTCGCCCTGGGCGGCGAACGCGGCGGCCAGGAGGTCCAGGCCGAGCGCGATGCCGAAGCTGTCACGGAGGCGGTGCTTGCCCGCGAGCATGGACCGGGCGTGCGCGGCGGCGGTCTCGGCGCGACCCTGGAGCAGCGCGATCAGGGCGAGTTGGTAGTCGACGTAGCTCAGGGTCCAGCACTCGTCCCTGGCCAGGCAGGCCGCGCGCAGGACGACGGCGGCCTCGGCTGCCTCGTCCAGACGGCCGAGGCCGGTCAGGGCGAAGACGGTGATCAGGTGGCAGCGCAGCCGGTAGGCGGTTTCCAGCGGAGTGTCGATTCCGGTGGTGCGCAGGACCCGGTCCGCCTCGCGCAGTCCCTTCTCCGGTTCGCCCGTCATCAGATGGGTGAGGCCGCGCAGATAGGCGGCGGCGAGGATCCCCTCGTCGGTGCCGTCGTCCGCCGCCGCCCGTACGCACTCCTCGCCGATCCGCTCGGCGGCCGCGTAGTCGCCCTGGAGCAGGACGCAGATGCCGAGCACCCACAGGACCCGGGTGCGATGGGGGCCGGTGGCCGGGCCGGCGTCCAGGGCCCGCTGGGCATAGCCCCGGTTCTGCGGGAGGTGGCCGCAGCAGCACCAGAAGAAGCCGATCCGGCCGGCCATCTCCTGGGCGGCGGCGGGGTCGTGGGCGAGCAGGTGGTCGAGTGCGGCGCACAGGTCGGCGTGCGATTCGGCGATGCGGTGGTACCAGAGGATCTGGTCGTCGCCGGTCCAGCCCGCGTGGGCGCCGCGGGCCAGTTGCAGGAAGCGGGCGGCGTGCCGGTCGGCGCCGGCGCGCTCCTCGCCGAGTTCGGCGAGCCACATCCGGCCGTACTCGCGCAGGGTGTCGAGCATGCGGTGGCGTTCGCCGTCGCGGGCGACGACGGACTGGGCGACGAGGGCGCGCAGGGCGGCCGGTACCGCGTCCGCGGTGAGCGGTCCCCCGGCGCAGACGGCGACGGCCGTCTCCTCGTCGAAGTCGCCGCGCAGCACGGCCAGCCGGGCCCAGAGAAGCCGTTCCAGCGGGGTGCACAGTTCGTGGGACCAGCCGATGGTGGTGCGCAGGGTGCGGTGGCGCTGCGGTCTGAGCGTGGCGTCGGCGAACGCGTCGAGGCGGGAGGCGAGCCGGCCGGCGATCTCCTGGGCGCTCTGGCGTCCGATGCCCGCGGCGGCGAGTTCGATGGCGAGGGGGATGCCGTCGAGGCGCCGGCAGATCTCGTCGGCTGCCGCGACGGTGCCGGGCTCGTCGAGGCAGGTGCCGGGGGCGGCGGCCGCCGCGCGCTCCCGGAACAGGGTGAGGGCGTCGGCCGTACCGTCGACGGGCAGCGGTTCCACGTCCACGGTCCGCTCGCCCTTGATGTTCAGGGGCTGTCTGCTGGTCGCGAGGACGGTGAGGCCGGGCGAGGTGGTGAGGATCTCGCCGAGGAGGTGCGCGCAGGCGGGGCGCAGGTGTTCGCAGGAGTCCAGGACGAGCAGGAGCTCTTTGTCGGCGAGCCATTCGCACAGCACGTCGGTGGGCATCCGCAGGGTGTGGTAGATCAGCCCGACCGCGTCGGAGACGGTGGCCAGGAGCAGTTCGTCGCCCTGGAGCGGCGAGAGGTCGGCCCACCGGACGCCGTCGCGGTACCGGGACTCCGCACGTCCGGCCGCGCGGAGGGCCAGGCGGGTCTTGCCGACTCCGCCGGTGCCGGTGAGGGTGGTCAGCCGGCCGGTGGCGAGGGAGCGTTCGATCCGGTCGAGTTCCGCCTCGCGTCCGACGAAACTCGTGGTCTCCTCGGGAATGTTGCTCGCCATCGTCACCGTCGCTGACCAGGTGGAGCGGCCGGTCCCGGCCCCCGGCCCCGTGCGCACCGGCGGGTGAGGACGCCGATGCGTACGGGAGGGGGCCAGGACCGGCCGGGTGGAGTGGAAGGGCGCGCCCGGGAGCGTGGTGCTGCGGCTCTCCCCGGCGGCTGCCCATACGGTAGGTCAGCGCAGCGAGAACACCGCCACCGTGCGTCCCGGAACGGTGAAGCTGCCCGAACTCCGCTCGTACGCAGCCTTCTTGACGGTAGAATCCGCGCCCGCCGCCTGCACGGGGTGCAGGGCGTAGTTCTTTCCGGCCAGGGCCGCGACCTTCTGGGTGGTGGTGCCGGGTGCCGCGTTGAGGACGACGACCAGCTTGCCGAGCCGCATGGTGATCACACCGGGCGTCTCGTCCTTGCCGGAGAGCGGGAAGGAGAGCGTGGACTGCACCTGTCCGGCGGTGGAGAGGTCGAAGTCCTTCTCCGTGGACCGGATGGTGAGCAGGTCCTGGTACGCGGCCGAGGCGCCGTCGATCTGTGCGCAGCCGGGGCTGATCGCCGCGTTGGCGAGCAGCGGCCCGGCGTAGGACCACTTGGCCGCGTTGTCGGCCGCCGGCGGCAGTCCGCGGCCGAAGCCGTTGCCCGCGCGGCAGTCCCAGTGCAGGGCGTTGAACCAGTCACCGCTGTCGAAGGAGTTGCGGTCCAGCGACTTGGAGCGCAGCAGGTCCGTGCCGGCCTGGGAGAGCGAAGGGCCCTGGGAGAGGGTGGCCGTCGCCATGGCCAGGACCTGCATGCGGGCCCGGTCGGCTGCCGAGGTGCCCGCCGGGAGCTTGAAGGCGAGCGCGTCGTACAGGGTCTCGTTGTCGTGGGCGTCGGCGTAGGCGAGGGCGTCACCGGGGGCGGCGGCGTAGCCGGCCGGGGCGCCGTTGTAGTCGACGCCCGAGCCCTTGACCGTGGTGCCGTTGGTGTCGGTGAAGGTGTAGTCGGCGAGGTTGCCGGTGAGTCCGACCTTGATCAGGTCCTGGTAGTGGAGCAGCCGTGCCTTCTGCTCGGCCTCGGTGCCGTTGTGGGTGGAGGTGTTGGGGTCGGTGTAGAGGCCGGTGGCGAAGCCCTGCACGCCGGGGTCCTCGTCGAACGGGGAGCCGCCGCGCACGGCGTCGCGGGCCCGGTCGGAGAAGGTGGCGATGCCGGTGCCGGCCATGTTCTTCTGGGTGGCCTGGACGAAGCGGGCGTCGTCGGCGATCTCACCGAAGTTCCAGCCCTCCCCGTACAGGATGATCTTCTTCCCGTCGACGCCGTCCTTGGCCACGGTCAGCGCGTCGAGCGCCTTGCGCACGGCCAGGATGTTGGCCTTGGGGTGGTGGCCCATCAGGTCGAAGCGGAAGCCGTCGACCTTGTACTCCTTGGCCCAGGTGACGATCGAGTCCACGACGAGCTTGCCCATCATGGTGTTCTCGGGCGCGGTGTTGGCGCAGCAGGTGGAGGTGGCGACGGTGCCGTCCTCCAGGAGGCGCTGGTAGTAGCCGGGCACGATCCGGTCGAGGACGGACTTGTCGTCCTGGCCGGAGGCGACGGTGTGGTTGTAGACGACGTCCATGACGGTCCGCAGTCCGGCCCCGTTCAGGCCCTGCACCATCTGCCGGAACTCGACCGTGCGCTTCGTGCCGTCGGGGTCTGAGGCGTAGCTGCCTTCGGGGACGGTGTAGTGCAGCGGGTCGTAGCCCCAGTTGAAGGCGTCCTTCGCGGCGGCCTTCGCCACGCAGGCCTGCTGCTCCTCGGAGTCGGGGGCGTAGACGGACAGGTCGCAGGCCGGCTTCTGCTGGTCCTTCTTCTTCTCGGGGATGGTGCCGATGTCGAAGGCGGGCAGCAGGTGGACGTAGTTGGTGCCCGAGCCGGCGAGCTCCTTGAGGTGCTTCATCCCGTCCGAGCGGGTGTCGGTGAAGGCGAGGTACTCGCCGGGGTGCCTGGACGTGGGGTCCGCGATCGAGAAGTCGCGGATCTGGAGTTCCTGGATCTGCGCGTCGCGCAGCGGCACGGCGGCGGGCTTGGCCAGGGTGCTCCAGCCCTTGGGCGCGAGCCCGCTGTCGTCGAGGTCGACCACGAGGCTCCGGGCGGAGTCGGCGGTCAGGGCGGTGGAGTAGGGGTCGGTGACCTTGTTGGTGACGAGCTTCTGGACGGTGGGCGCCCAGACGTTCACGGCGTAGCGGTACGGCTTGCCGTTCCAGCTCCGCTTCCCGGTGACGGACCAGACGCCGGTGCGGTCGTCGCGCCGCATCGGAACGGTCTTCCCGTCGAGTTCGAGCGCGACGGTACGGGCGGTGGGCGCCCAGACCGAGAGGGTGGGCGTGCCGCGGTGGAAGACCGGGCCGAGCGAGGCGCCGCTCGCCCTGGTCCCGTACAGGTCGTCGAGCACCCCGGCGCTCTGGACGCCGGTGGCGGAGAGGAGGGCGCCGTTGGCGGCGCGCTGGGTGGCGATCAGCTGGCCGCGCAGGGCCTCGCGGATCCTGTCCCGGTCACGAGCGTCGACGGTGAAGGCCGGGTAGTCCTTGAGGTGCGGGTACTTCGCCTTCTGCGCGTCGCTCAGCGCGGACGGGGTGAGCCTCAGCCACTGGCCCTCATCACTCAGAGCACCGTCGAGGACGGAGATGCCGCCGTTCGCCGCGTAGACGAGCTGCTGGCTGGTGGCGTCGGTGGCCTTCACCTTCCAGACGACGGTGTCGGAGTCGATCCACTGGGCCTCGGCCTTGGTGAGGTCGGGAGTGGGCACGCCACCGGTCTGCGGCAGAAGGTAGCCGGCCGTCCCGCCGAGCATCCAGACCTCGTGGCCGTAGCTCGCGATGTCGAGCGACTGGTCGCTGGGCAGGTCCTTCTCGTCGCCGCGGTGCAGGATGTAGCTGAGCGAGGTGGCCCCGTCGGCGAGCGGGACCTCGAAGGTGAGGCCGGAGGCGTCCTTCTTCACCGGCTGGAGCGGCTTGGACCAGTCGGTCGGCTCCTTGGCGCCGGTCCAGGTGTGCAGGCCCCAGCCGTCGTAGTCGCCGTCGGCGCGGTAGTAGTGCAGGACCGCCTTGGTGGTGTCCGGGGCGGGGTAGGCGCCGTCGGGGGCGGTGTCGGCCTGGCCGTCCTTGCCCTGTTCGATCCAGACCTGTCCGGTCTTCGCGAGGTCGACGGTGCGCTCGGGCCCGTCGGCGGTGCCGGACTTCTCGACGGTGTACGGGACCGAGGAGGCGCCCTCCGGCACCTTGATCCAGGCGAAGGCGCCGTAGGCGTCCCGTCCGGTGAAGGCGGCGGTGGTGTCGCCGGATCCGGCCTGCCAGCCGTCGTAGTCGCCGTCGGCACGCTTGTAGTGGATGACGGCGTAGTCGCGTTCGACGGCGACGGGCTTCGCCGGGGCCGGTGCCTGGCCGGCGGTCGACGCGGCGACGGTGCTCGCCGTGCGTCCGGTGCGGTCGACGACGACGGCCTTGTAGCGCAGCGGCGTTCCGGCGGCGGTCGCGTCGGCGATGGTCTGGGTGACCTTGTACGGGGCGTGGTCGGCGGTGCCGAGGGTGGTCCACCTGCCGTTGCCGGTCTGGGCGGCGAAGACGACCCGGTTGAGGGAGCCGCCGTCGACGTCGGCGGTGAGCTCGACGGTGCCGGTGGCGCCGGCGGCCGGAGCCTTCAGCGTGACCGAGGGCTCGGCCGCGTGGGTGGTCAGCGTCTTCGCGGCGCGGAGCACGATGCTGGACAGCGCCGGGACGGTGACGGTGATCTTCTTGTCGGCGCCGCTGCGGACGGTGCCGGAACCGCCGTACAGCGTGCGGAAGTCCATGCCGGCGGACTCGGTGGACAGCTCGACGGTCTTCGCCGCGGTGCCGTTGTTCGTGGCGACGACGTACTCGTTGCCGCGCTCGGGGTCCGTACGGGAGAAGGCGTAGACGGAGCCCTCGGCGTAGCGCTCGGTCTGGACGCCGTCGCGCAGCGCCGGGTTCTTCGCCGTCAGCTCGGAGAGCGCGGCGATGGACCGGTAGAGCGGGTGGCTCGTGTCGTACGCGTCGGAGGCGTGCGTGCGGTCCGTGCCCAGTTCGTCGTCGTCGAGGTAGTCCGCGGTCTTCGAGGCGAACATGGTCTGCCGGGCGTCCTTGTCGCCGCCGGCGCCCGTGAAGCCCTGCTCGTCGCCGTAGTAGACGACGGGGTTGCCGCGGCTGAGGAACATCAGCTCGTTGGCGAGCTCGGCGCGCTTGACCAGCTCGGCGTCATCGGCCTTCGGGTTGTCCTGCTTCAGGAAGGTGCCGATGCGGCCCATGTCGTGGTTGCCGAGGAAGGTCACCTGCTCGTAGGCGTTGGCCTTGTCGGTGGTGTACCGGTAGTCGTCGCCGAAGACGGCGGCGAGCTTCGAGGCCGGGGCTCCCTGCGAGGCGTACTGGCGGGCCGCCTCCTGGAAGGGGAAGTCGAGCGTCGCGTCCAGCCTGCCCCGGGTGACGTAGGGCGAGGTGATCGCGGTGTCGGCGGAGTAGACCTCGCCGAACATGAAGAAGTCCTTGCGGCCGTGCCGGGCGGCGTACGCGTCGAGCGCGGTCGCCCACTGGGTCCAGAAGTCCAGGTCGACGTGTTTGACGGTGTCGATCCGGAAGCCGTCGATGTCGAAGTCGCGGACCCACTTCTCGTAGATCTTCTCCATGCCGGAGACGACCTCGGGCCGCTCGGTCCACAGGTCGTCGAGCCCGGAGAAGTCGCCGTACGTGGTGGACTCGCCGGCATAGGTCGAGTCACCGCGGTTGTGGTACATCGTGGGGTCGTTGAGCCAGGACGGCGTCTTGCCGCCGGTGGTGACCGGCTTGTACGGGAACGAGTCCGCGTCCGTCTTCGCCATGCCGGCGGCGTCGTCGAACGGCCGGCCGTTGCGGTCGAGGTACGGGTAGGCGCCCTTGGGCTTGTAGCCGTAGGTCTTCTCCGCGTAGTCGACGGTGTCGGCGGTGTGGTTGGTGATGACGTCGAAGAAGACCTTCATGCCCTTGCGGTGGGCCTGTTCGATCAGCTTCGTCAGGTCGGCGTTGGTGCCGAAGTGCGGGTCGACCTGGGTGAAGTCGGTGATCCAGTAGCCGTGGTAGCCGGCCGACGCGTCCTTGCCGGCGCCTTGGACGGGCCGGTTCTTGAAGATCGGGGCGAGCCAGATGGCGGTGGTGCCGAGCCCCTTGATGTAGTCGAGGCGGCTGGTCATCCCCTTGAGGTCGCCGCCCTGGTAGAACCCCTTGTCGGTGGGGTCGTACCCGGTCTCCAGCCGCGAGCCGGTCAGCCCGCCCCTGTCGTTGCCGGTGTCGCCGTTGGCGAAGCGGTCGGGCATGACGAAGTAGAACTGCTCGCGCGTCAGGTCCTGGCGCGCGGGCTGAGCCGCCAGCTGGGCGTCCGACGGCGGGCTCGGCGGCCTGGGCGCGGCGGACGCGGAGGCCGCCGGGACGAGCGGGAGCAGCGCCGTGCACAACGCGGCGACGGCTCCCCGTCTCAGGGTGGAACGGAACACGGGCGGGGTCTCCTTGGATGAGGGACGGGGGTGCACCGTGTGCCGCGCCGGGAGCTCCGGCGCGGCACACGGACGGGAGGAAGGGGTCAGCTGCGCCAGACGTCGGCGGTCAGGGCGACCTTGCCGGAGGACGGCACCGTGGCCGTGCGGTTGGCACCGCTCTCCCAGGTGACGTTGCCGCTCGCGTCCTTGCGGACGTACTTGTACTCGAACGACGTACCGGCGGGCAGGCTCACATCGAGCTTCCAGACGGGGTACGTGGCGGGGTCGAGCTTCGGTGCGGACGCCGGGTCCCAGTTGCCGAGGGCGGACTGGTTGCCGGTGACGTAGATGTTCTGGCCGGGCACGGTGGTGGCGTTGACGCCGAAGGAGGCGCCGGACGTGCCCGTGCCGGGATCGGTCGGGTCCGTCGGGCCGGTGCCGCCGCCGGTGCAGGTGCGGGCGCCGGTCTGGAGGGCGAGGGCGGTGTTGGCGCCGAGGGTGGCGGTGAACTGGCCGGAGCCGTTGACCGTGACGCCGTTGCCGGACTGGATGTCGCAGTAGTCGCCGGCGGGCAGCGAGGTCTGGAACGTACGGGTCAGCGAGGAGCCCTCGTGGTTGATCGCCACGTAGGCCTTGGAACCGCGGCCGAAGGCGATCTGGTCGCCGCCGTTGTCCCACCAGTTGGTGACGGACTCACCGCGCGCGGTGTTGCGGAAGCCGACCATGGAGGAGATCTCGCGCCAGGCGTGCTGGCACTTCCAGCCGTCGCTGTAGCAGGCGTTCACCGTGCCGCCGTTCGGCGGACCTGCGTCCTTGTCGGACCACTCGTAGCCGGAGTGGACGTCGGGCGAGCCGTAGGGCCAGGCCAGCATGAACACGCTGGCGAGCGTGTAGTTGGCGCCGTCCTTGTAGTTCAGCGTCTCGCCGTTGCGCTCGGTGTCGTGGTTGTCGACGAAGACGGCGGCCTTCGAGGAGGACATGAAGCCCCAGCCCTCGCCGAAGTTCTTCAGGTTGGCGAGGTTCTCGTTGTTGAAGACCTGCTTGAGGCTGCGGGCGTAGCGGAACTCCTGGACGTCCCCGGTGCCGGCGTACTCGTCGGGCGAGACGGCCTCGCCCGCGCCGTAGATCGCCTCCTGCTTCCAGTAGGCGCCGGAGTTGGTCAGCCGGGACTTGATGTTGGCGAGGTCGGCGGCGGGCATGTGCTTGGCCGCGTCGATGCGGAACCCGTCGACGCCGAGCGAGAGCAGGTCGTTCAGATAGCCGGCGATCTTGCCGCGGACGTAGTCCTCACCGGTGTCCAGGTCGGCGAGGCCCACGAGCTCGCAGTTCTGGACGTTGGCGCGGTCGCCGTAGTTGCTGATCTGCGCCTGGCAGTCGTTCATGTCGTTGACCGAGTACAGGCCGGGGTAGTCGTACTTGGTGTACGAGGACCCTCCGGTCCCCGTGCCGGAGCCGGACGACATGTGGTTGATGACCGAGTCCGCCACGACCTTGACGCCCGCGCTGTGGCAGGTGCTGACCATGTTGGCGAAGGAGGTGCGGTCGCCGAGCCGTCCGGCGATCCTGTAGCTGACCGGCTGGTACGAGGTCCACCACTGCCCGCCCTGGATGTGCTCCTGGGGCGGCGAGACCTGTACGAAGCCGTAGCCGGCCGGGCCGAGGGAGTCGGTACACGCCTTGGCGACGGAGTCGAACTTCCACTCGAAGAGAACGGCGGTGACGTCCTTGGTGCCCGGGGCGGAGGCCTGTGCGTCCGTGGCGGGGACCACGAGTGCGGCGGCGCCCGCTATCAGGGCGAGCGCGGCAGACAGGGGTCTGCTGGCCATTGTTTCCTCCTGCGGTGGGGGAAATGCGGGTGACGGTACCGAGGCCTCGGACTGCCTCCGGCCGGGCGGCCGGGTGAGCCGAAACCTCGCAGCCTCATACGGCAACGCGCCCTGCCCTCAAGGCTCCTGAATGTTCTTGCTGCAAGAATGCAAACCTTGCCGCGGGGAGACCGTACGAGCCCGTCAGGTTCCGGTCAACCCTTTGGACATGAGCTGCTCACATCCGCGAAATACTGGAGATTTCTTCCTGCAAGGTCTTACGCAAGACATTGCAGCGCTGTTACGTTTCTCCCGACTCCGGTCCGGTCGGCCGGGGGTCCCGTCACCCACGGGCCCCACGCGCCCGGCCGGCCGGGCCGGTCACCGACAAGAGGGGCACCAGGAGTCACCTCCCCGCCGGCCCGTCCGGGCCGACTCCTGGTGCCCCTCCTGCAGCATCCGGTGGACACCGGGGCGGCGACGTGCGCCGATGGACCGCAGGGGACGAGAGCCTCGCCGCCCACAGGGCAACCGGCGGCTTCGGCGCTCAGGCTCCCGCGTGGATGTACGCGGCCCACTCGTACGGCCGGTCCGGCGCAAGGTCGCGGAGCTCCCTGACCGCATAGTGCACCGCGTGGGCGGCGGTCGGTCCTCCGGCCGGCGCCCGGCCGTAGAAGGCGCTCAGGAACGCACCGATCCGAGTGCTCTCCACCTCCCACAGGGTGCCGACGGCCTCGGGGTATCCGGCCAGCAGAAACGCGCTGGAGACCTGCACGGCCTCATCGGTGAGCCGGGTCGAGCTACGTGCCGTGCCGCAGGCGGTGAGCACGGCGAGCCGGGTGGACCCGGGCCGGATACGGCAGATGTCCACCACCGACAATGCCTCCCCCGACGGCAACTGGATCCAGCTGCCCGTCGGTTCCTCGGGAGGGCTGTGGGCGTGACAGCCGAACTGCACCCACTGCGCACTCTCCAGGGCGGCGAGGACGTCGGTGCGGGTGGCGGCCTCTCCGATGAGCAGGTTGGGACGGTCGAGCGCATCCGCCGTGAGGCGTGCGGCGGCCACGGAGCCGGGCAGCACCTCGTCCGATTCCGCGACGATCAGCGCGTGCTCCGCCCCCGAGCCCTGGCGCCGGGCGGCCCGGGAACGGGCGTGGGCCAGCGTCTGGAATCCCGGGATGTAGGAGGACACCACCGTGTCGAGCGCGCTGCCGCAGCGGCCCTTCTCGCAGTCCCCGGAGAGGCACTGTGCCGCATGCAACGGGAGCGCCGTGAACGGCCCGGTCGGCACCCACCAGATGCGCGGGGGGCCGGCCTCGTCGGGCCCCGCCGCCCTGTCGCGGCGCAGGACGTCGAGTACGGGTTCCACCACGGAGTGCCAGATCCATCCGAGGAGGCGGTGGACCGTGTCCCGGGCCGCGATCAACTGAGACGGCGGCAGCCGCCGGCTGCCCCGTGCGTAGACCGACTCGATCGCCGCGCGGAACTGCTCCGCCGCGTCGGTGACCTCCTGCGCCGTGGCATCGAGACGAAGGGCGGTCGCCCCTTGGGGAGTGACGACGAACGCGATGCACGACAGGCCGCGCGCGTGGTTGAGGACGACGACCGGCCCCTCGGCCGTGAGCTCGCGCAGGCGGTCCGGCGGGAGTGGCCCCAGGAAGTCCTCGAACCCCGGTTCCGTCCGGATCCGCTCGATGAGCCGGTCCAGTTCCGCCGAGGCCCGCCGGCCCGCCAGACGGGCCCGGCCGGCCCCACTGGGGGCGCCCTCCTCCAACTGCGCGGTCAGCTGGGTGAACCGGGAGGCGAGAGCGGGATGCGCCTCGGCAAGTGCGCCGATGTCCGTACGGGATTCGAGCCGGCGGGCAAGCAGCAGGCCGCGGCCGCGTTCGTGCAGCGCGACGGCCGCGTCGATGCGGGGGCCGCGGACGGTACGGATGAGCCCCCCGGCCGGAAACCCCGCCAGGAGGGCGTCCTCGTCGTCCCCACTCCCGCTGTCATCCACGGTGTCGCCGTCACGCCTGCTCCCGCCCTCGTCCGCGCCGCCGCGACCGGCGCGCTCCGCCGCCTCTCGCAGTCGCCTTCGCAGCACTTCCAGCTGGGCCGTGCCGCGGCGGTGCAGGAGATTGGCCGCGATCATCGCGGTGAGTCCGCGTACATCGCCGTCGAATCCCAGGAGGCCGTGCTCGGCCGCGGGCCGCGGACCGCCCCGGTCGGTCACCCGTTCCAGCAGACCCACGGTCTCCGCCCCCAGCGACAGAGCGAGATCGACGTCCGACGTGACCGTGTCGGCGCACCTCACCGCGGCGGCGATGCCGGCGTGAGCACGTATCCAGACCGATTGGAGCGGACTGCGCAGCGTCTCGATGTTCCGTTCCAGCCGGTCCTCGGTACGGAGGGAGCCCAGCAGGGGGGACACGACGTCCTCCATCAGGTCGGACAGCGTCCCGGAGCGCTCTCGGCCGGTATCGGGTACCGGCGGAAGATCACCGAGGTCGATCGGGTCGCCGGGCCGGATGCGCTGCAGGGCGATCATCACGCGCATCAGCGCGATCATGTTCGCCTCCACTTCGCCCGTGATCATCCCGATGACGGTGTCGGCTTCGTCGACGAGCCGGGTGCCACGGTCCGGGTCGTCGGCACGCACGGCCATGGACCGCTGGATCAGCGCTCTGACCAGCGTCATTCCCGCGAACCCCCTGCGCTGCCCCGGAGGAGCCGCGGAGAGGCTCCGGCGGCACTGCTCGACCTCCTCGTCCGTGGTGCCGGTCGCGGGGCCGCCGCCCGGGCCGACCAGTCCGATCAGGTCCCTCAGGCTCTCGGCCTGGATACGCTGCTCGCCCATGCCGGGTTCCTGGCAGGCGTCCGCCCGTTCGCCCAGCTCGATGAGGTCCGGAAGCAGCTCCCGGACACGTTCCAGCTGATCCTGATCATGGCTGAGGACATAGCCGATGAGTCCGTTCAGCGCCGTGAAATACGCGGCCCTGAAGGTCTCCTCGGCACTCCCCGGCTCACTGCCCCGTCCGGACTGCGCCATGTCCTCCTGGATGGCCGCCGCTTCCATGACGAGGTCCGGATCGCTGGTCACCAGACCCAGCAGCGTGAGCAGTTCGCGCAGCCGGGTGGCCACTGCCGCAGAGGGCCGGTCCGACTGCTCGTAGACCTGCCGCAGCAGTCCGACCGCCTCCGTGAGGGTCCGCACGTCCACGTCGTCCGGGCTGACCGTGCCCAGGGTCGCGCTCAGCAGGTCGCCCCCCGCCTCGCGCAGGTCCTTGTCCCCGCCCAGCCGGTCGAACGCGGTCCGGAGGTCCTGGACCATCGAGTCCAGGCCGGGCTGCTCGCTGCCCTCCGGTCCCACGAGGTTGACCATCGCCCTGATTCCCGCGAGGTCGCCCCCCAGCTCCTGCCTGATCCATGCCCCGGCCTGCGTGAGCAAATCGGCCAGCCCCCGCAGCGCCTCGCAGCCCATGAGGTCCAGCGCGTGCTCCGCCTCCGCCGACCACACCGGCTCCGTCAGCGTGCACAGCGCGCCCACCGCCGCCTCGGTCAACTGCCCGGCCCGAAGCCAGGAGAGGGGTTCGAAGCCGACCGGTGCGCAGGCCGCCGTTTCCGCGGTGACCGCGGTGGCCAGCGCACCCAACTGTGCCGCTTCCTGCGCCGAGTCATCCCCCATGGTCCCGGCGCAGCCCCGGGCCGCGGCCGCCAGGACGACCCCGTACACGGGGCGTGCCGCGTCGTCCGGTGCGAGCGCGTCGAATGCGCGGCGGTAACGGCCGAGGCGTTCCAGCGGCTGGTCCGTGGGGTCGTCGGCGGCCGGGTCGCCGAGGCAGTCCGCGAAGGCGATGGCAGCGTGGAGGTCGGCGGGCAGGCCGGGCAGGCCGTGGTCGAGGGCCAACTCCTCCGCCAGCGGAAGGATCCGGTTGAGCAGCGCGTTCATCTCACCGGCCCGGTGACCTTCCTCCCTGCTCTGCAGGCCGAAGTACCGCAGGATCGCCGACTCGATCCGCTCCCGTACCTGCGCGGCAGGCCCGGGAGCCCCCTCGGCATCCTGCCCGAGCCGGCCGAGGACCGTGTGCAGCGTCGCGGCCAACGCGCCGCGCGACGAGTGGTCCGGCGGCAGCGTGGCGAGCGCGGCCCGGACACGGACGGCCGCGCAGGCCAGGGTGGACAGTTCGCCGCTCTCGGTGGCCGCCACGCTGAGCAGCAGCCCGGTCCCGGCGTGCAGCTCCGCGGGGTCATGCCGGGCGGCGCGCCACAGTTCCCTCAACTGCTCCATTCTTTCGACTGTTTCGGATGTCGGCGTGATCCCGCACGTACGCCACAGCTCCTCGACCCGGCCCGGGGACGGCTCGCCGAGCAGTACCGCGGCCCGGACGACCACATCGAGCATGAGCGGCAGCATGCCGCCCTGGCGGGGATGACCGGCCGGCACCAGAACGCACGCCTTGGCGGCGGTCCGTGCAGCGGCCGTGAGCGAATCGGGCTCGGCCAGCGCCTCGAAGCGCTGCATGCGTACGACGACGAGCGTGATGGAGACGTCGCCGAAGCCCTCGTGGTCAGGGGGCATGACGACGAGCGCGTCGAACAGCCAGGCAAGCGCCTGATCGAACAGCGGGGTGGCCGCGGCCGCGCCGCCGTCCTCCATCGCCCGCAGGGCCAGGCCGCCGCAGACGGAGCCCATGATGCAGGCGAAACCTGACAGGCGTACGAACCTGTCGGCCTCCGACTCCGCGATCTCCGGGGGCAGATCCGGCAGCACACTCGGATCGGGCAGCAGCGGACGCAGGAGGTTGCGCAGAGCGAGGGCGAACACCGCTTCCTCGTCCGCCGCCGGATTCCGGTCACCGGCGCTCGCCCGGTACCAGTACGTCCAGCAGACGAGCAGGAGGGGGCCGAAGGGGACCTCCACGTCAGGTGCGGGTGCCGCCCCGGCGAGCAGTCTCAGCGCATCAGTTGCGGCGTCTTCACCCAGCAGTACTCCGAGGTCCTGTGCCTGCTCGGCCTCGCTGAGCCGGGAGCCCACCCGACCTGCCAACTCGGCCAGCTCGTCGTCGGACATGGCACGTATCATATTCTGACGATTCCTCAGAGGAGTGATTTTCCAGTGGAGTTCGGGATCAGGGGGCACGGCGTGCTCACGGCGGGGCGTGGCAGGTGAGCAAACAGGAGCGCCGGCGGCGCCAGGCCTACGAGGACGCGGTCGAGTACCTGTGCGTCGAGTTCGCCTCCTTGGACGAACACCTCGGCGGCCCGGACTGGGCGCGGGCGGTCGAGTCGGTCACCTCCGGTGAACCGCACACGGAGAGCTGGTACGCCGCCGTCCGGCTCCTGCACGAGGCCGTCGAGGAAGCGGGCATCCCCGGCGGCCTCGGCCTGACCACACCCATGGGCGCCCAGGAGTGGCCGGTCACCGGGCGCCGCGTCACCGGCTGGGTGTGCCCCGACCACTCCTGCTCACGCGTGCAGCGCTTCGAGGGAGGCGGCGAACAGCCGCCCGCCCCGGAGTGCGCTCTGCTGGGACGGGCGATGCGCTTCGTGACGGACTGAGCGGCATGGGCCTGCTGCTCGCACTCCAGAGCCGTATCCCGGACCGCTGGTTCCTCAGACGGCTGCTGCCGTCCGCCCTCTTCGTCGCGGTCGCGTATCTCGTCGGCGGACTCGGCCAGTCCCGTTGGTACGACGCCGGGCTCGCCGCCCGCAGGCTGGAGCGGTACCTCGGCACGGAGGGCGGCGCCCCGGCGCACACCACGACGGCCCTGCTGCTCTACGCGATCACGGTGGCCGCGGGCGCGTTCGCCGTCCCCGTGGCGGCGCAGGTCGTGAGCGTCCTGGCCGCAGGTGCGTGGCCGTGGTGGCTCGCGCCCCTGAGCGAGCGCGTCCGGGCACTGCGCGTGCGGCGCTGGCGGTCGCCGGACGAGCTGCGCGACGACGCCCTTCGCAGCCGGGGCCGCGGGGAGGTCCTGCGGGCCGCCAGGCTGGAGGCGCGCGCGGCGGCGAGCGCGAGGATCGCCCCGAAGACCCCCACGTGGACGGGCGACCGGCTTCGGTCCACCGCGGACCGGGTGCGCGAGCTGCGCGGCCTGGACGTCGAGACATCGTGGGTCGACCTGTTGCTGGACCTGTCGGATTCATCCCGCGCCGCCCTCGTCGAAGCGCGCGAAGGTTACGACGGCGCGTGCGAGGCGATGGTCTGGAGCCTTGCCTACCTGGCCCTGAGCGTGTGCTGGTGGCCCGCCGCGGTCGTGGGCGCCCTGGCCTGGCTGGCCTCCTGGCGGTGGCTGCGGCACGCGGGTGACGTACTCGGGAGCACCACGGAGGCCGTCGTGCGCGCCCGGAACGCCTGAGCGGGCCGGTGTGCGGTGGCGGCCCGGTCACCGGTGCTCGTCCCGCCGACCGCCCCATCGGGCGGCGTCAGCCGCCGTCGCAGACGATCGGCTCCGCCCTCGGCCCCGAGGCCGCCGGAGTCACCCACGCCACGCAGACGGCCGTGGCCGTGTGCCCGTCCTCGGTGATGCGCACCGCGTACCGCACCGGACCGGCGCGCGCGTCGGCTTCGGCGATCAGGCGCGGGCCGGCGGAGACGGTGGCCCCGGCGGGGACTCGGCGCGGCGGAGCACCGGCGGACGCGGCGCGCCAGCCGGGTGGCAGCACCGGCGGGCGGACGTCGACGGCCACCGCCCGGTTCACCGTGCTGGTGAGCAGCAGGCCGGACCCGCTGGGCCGCAGCCGGAGCAGTCGGCTGGAGGGCGACCAGACGCGCAGCGTGCTGATGCTCACCCCTGTGGGATCGTCGGTCTCCGGAACGACGATCCTGATCGCCGACGCGGTCAGCCCGACCTCGATCTCGTCCTGGGCCAGACGTGGGACGAGCTCGGTGACATGGTGCTCAACGGTCCGCGCCACCCACTTGCCGGCGGCGTCCGGCGTTTGGATCTCCAGTCTGCCGGGGTCCACCCCGCCGAGCACCAGCTCGACGCGCGAGACCGGGAGCGGGAAGCCGAAGTCGACCCCCAGCCAGTCCGAGGCATTGAGGCTGCCGACCGTCGACCAGAGTCCGATGACCCCCGTCCGCGGTCCGGCCGGCGAGGTGCCCTCTGCCGCATAGCTGGCCGTGAACGTCGGCCATTTGACGCCTTGGTGAATTTCCGTCAGGTCATGGTCGCGAGTGAATCCGGGCAAGGGATCGGCCCACCGGTCGTAGGCCGCGGGCAGACCGAAGAGCGCGGTGGCCGGAAGAGCCGCGGTCTGCAGCAGGACAAGCGTCAACGGGAGAGCCACGAAGCCGGCGACGTGAGAGAGCAGCAGCGTGTAGCGTGCGCGCCCGGTCCGGGCCGCGGCGGGGCGGCGCCCGCGAACCGGCCGCGGCAGGCGCAGCCGTGGCACGACCCGCCGCCGCCGGGAACCCTTGGGGACACCGGCCGTCCACAGCAGCAGTCCGCCGAGATCCGTCTCCCCGTCCGCTCCCGCTTCGTCGGCCAGAAACCGTACGGGGACCGCGGACTCCTCCACCAGACGGACCAGGTTCCCGGCCCCCGCGTTCACCAGCCACTGCCGGACGGCGTCGTCGCCGTCCGCGAGCCCGGCACCTGCCGAGGTACGGCGGAGCGCGGCCGTCTTCGTCAGAACGACGGCGATGCGCCGCGGGCGGCGGTCCGCGGGAAGGGAAGCGACGTTACGCAGCACGCGTTCGGCGGTCTCGCCCGGTTCCTGTGCGGCCCTCGGCACCGAGGAGATCCGCTCCCGGTCCTCGCCGGTCGAGGCACGCCGTACGGCGGAGAGTGCCGGCCCGTCGATCACCAGCACCAGGCCATGGGCGTGGCGCAGACCGTCCACGGCATCCACCTGCGACTGCTCGGCGAAGGCGGACCCCGGCGGATCGAGCAGGACGAGGGAACGGCGTCCGCCGCGCAGCCCGAACAGGCCGGTCGCGGCGGCACCCGGCACCCCGCCGCCGACGCTTCCGCCCAGCGACCTCACCCGCCGGGCCAGTTGCACCAGACCGCTGCGGACCAGGACGCTGCGCCCGGAATTGGGTGCCCCCGCGATCAGGACCAGATGGGTTCGGCCGTCCCCCCGCAGCATCGGACGAGAGCAGTGCGGGCACCGGGCGTCCAGCCGCCGGACGCCGGACACGATGGCCGCGGGCAGCCGCATGCCGCAGCGGCAGGTGCGGTGCAGGGCGCCGTTCCGGTCGGGCCCGAGCCGCCGGTGCCGCGCGCCGCAGCCGGGGCAGAGCCTCACGGGCAGGGCCACGAACCGCCCGCATTCGGGGTGCGGGCACACGGTGGCGGTGCCGGTCAGCCGTCGGCCGGCCCGGTCGGCCGCCAGACAGAGCCCGCAGAAGGCCCGAAAGCCGGCCGTCAGCACAACCCAGACCAGGAGGTGGAGCAGCAGCGCAGACAGGAAGAGAACGGCCGTCACCAGCACGACCACCAGGGTCCAGAAGCCGCGATAAATGCAACCGAGAAGGCCGAGGCACTGGTCTCCGAAGACCTCGAGGCGTCTGCGAGGGCGGTCCTTCGCAGTGAACATCTGGTAGTCGCGCTTGAGCGCGCTCACCGCTTCCTTGGCGTACTCCTCCCGTGCGTCCTGCCACAGAGCCCGGAACACTCGCGGGCCGGCCCGGTGCAGGTACGGGACCCCGGCCGGCTCGCCACCCGTGACCGCCGCTCCGGGCGGGCCGCCCTCGGACAGCCTCCACACGGAGCGGAAATGACGCCAGATCAGTCGCGGCAGCACTCCGCAGACGTAGTAGAAGGCGAAACCCAGGGCCGGGAACAGGAGCATCATGACGCAGACCGCGAAGAGGGCGAGAGGCATGACCAGGACCCCGAGGGCGGTCTCGATCCACTCACCCGCCTTCCGGGCCTTGGCACGCAGCCCCGCCGCCGTCCCGCGCACGCGCTCGGGCAGCTCGGGCCTCCTCACCGTTCGCGTCCCGCGTGATCGAGCAGGCCGAACCGGTACAGCAGCCACAGCAGCGGGTCCTCGACCCGGTGCGGCCTCGGTCCACCGGGCGGTGCCGCATCGCCGCGGGGCGCGCGGCCCAACGCCGAGAAGGCGAAGAGCTGGTAGTCCGCGCAGCCTTCACGCAACCGCTGGTCGATGCCGTCGCTCTGCCACAGTGTCAGCAGCGCCCGCAGCTCCGTGTCCACCGCCGAACGGTCGACGCCATCGAACCCGGGGCCGGGGGAACGCCGCCGGTGCAGAGGCGAGTTGGGCGGCAGTTGCGGGGCGACCAGGTCAAGTTTCGCCACCGCGACGGCGACCGGGATAGCAATCCGCCCGCCGTCCGGGTGCCCGGCTCCCGCCGTCCGCAACCGGTCGAGCACCCGTTCCACCACCTGTGCGGAGTCCGCTGTCGGCGGCCGTCCGGCCGGCCGGGACACGGCGCCGGTCAGATCCCGCGGGTCGAGCAGCAGCACGATCGCGTCCGCCCCGGCCAGGCTCCGCTGCACGCCCTCGGCCGGATCGCCGCCCGCGGACCACCGTTCCGACGTCTCCAGCAGCACGAACGTCAGAGCCCGCTCGCGCCGGCCGGTGCGACGGCTCAGGCGGTGGACGAGCGGGCGTGACGCCCCGGACGGGAGGGCTGCGGGAAGCAGGTGCGCGTCCTCGTAGAGCGGCTGCTCGTACCGCCGCACATCGGTGGCCGTACGGTCGTCGCAGGGCAGCAGCGCCATGCCCAGTTCCTCGCCGAGGCGGTGGCGCAGCTCGTGCAGCGCGACGGCGGTGAAGGTACTGAGTCCGCTGCCCGCCGGGCCGGCGAGGACCACGACGCGAGCGCGGTCCTGGAGGTAGCCCTCGGGCAGCCGCTCTCCGCACCGCCCGCAGTGGGGCCGTGAGGTCATACGGCCACAGGTGTCGCAGAGCCCCGCCGACAGGAGCGGACCGGCAGCGGACCGGCCGCCGCCGCAGCCACCGCGGACGCACCGGAATCCTAGGTCGGCGCGAGTGATCCGCCGCAGGCACGACGGGCACACCCAGCTGTCCGCGCCGCGGTTCAGGATCGCCATCGGTTGCGCTCCGCCCGCCCGGCCGCGATCCGTAGCCGGCTCGTGGGCGGATCGACGAGGACCGCCTCCTCGCCGGGCTCCTCGCCGACGGCGAAGCAGCGCAGCCAGGAGGTGTGCCCCCGCGGCAGCCTGGCCGTGAGTACGGCCGCCGTGCCGGGTCCCAGCTCCACGGCGCCGAGTTCGGCCAGGGTCTCGCCGTCGCCGGCGGCGAGCGGCCAGGAAGGGCCCTGCGAGCCGACGAGCAGCAGTCCTGGCACCCGCACGGGGGCGGTGGACGTGAAGACCGCCCGCACCGACGACCGTCCCGGCAGCCTCCGGAGGGCGAGCGTGTAGCCGATCTCGATGCGCGCGGGCAGGTCGAGCCGCAGCGGTGCGCCCACCGCGCGCAGGCCACGCACCCTGCCGACCGGGCGCACTTCGATCTCGACGGCCGCACCGTCGGGGACCGGGAGCCGGGCCCCGCCCATGTGCAGGTAGCCGAGTCGGGTGACGACGTGCCGACGCGGTGCGCCGTCGGCGGCGGTCCAGGTGAACTCCACCTCGGTCGGCCCGTCCGGCGGCCAGCCGAAGTGGACCACGGCCTCGCCCGGGCCCCGGGCCGCCGTGACCTCACTCAGCTCCGGGACCGCCACCACCAGTTCGCGCGCACCGGCCACGGCCCGGTCGCCCGCGACGGTGGCTGCGAGGACGACACTGCTGTGGTGCGGCGGCCGAAAGCGCAGGCCGCCGCTGAAGGGACGGGCCCTGAGCCTGACGCCCTGGACATCGAGCTCCGGGGGACGCAGGCGCTGCCCCACGGGCCAGGGTGGCGGCCCGTCGAAGGCGTAGAGCCGGACCTCGCCCTGCGGCGGCTCGAACCGGGCCTCGAACAGCGACCGTTCCTCGGGTACGGCAATGATCGCGAGGTCGGTGACCGGCTCGGGCGGGCCGAGCGGGGTCGCGGTCAGCCAGCTGCCCTCGGACGCCGACACCGTGCCGTCGTCCTCGAGGTAGAGCACCTGGACCAGGTAGCGGTGGGCGACGCCGTTGGGCAGCTCCCGGTCGGTGAAGCCGCCCCGCTGGGCTGCTACGGTCCGGTTCCGCCCGGGGCCGGACCGTTCGACGACACGCACGGACCGGGCTTCGGCCGGCAGCAGCCAACGGGCCGTCACCACACCGTCCTCCGCCTCCACGACGGCCGCCCGGACCTCCGGCCGGTACCGCAGCGGGCCGCAGACGGCGAGGTCCGACAGCGGGCCGTCCGTCTCGGCCGCGCGCCGGACCGCGACACCGTAGTGGACCGGCGCGTTGACCGGGGCGTCGGTGTCCACCAGTCGGCACCCGCCCTCGGCGGGGACCGCCAGCGCCACCCCGTCCCTCGCGGATCGCGGCGCGCCTCCCACCTTGCGCACGACCACGTACTGCGGCTGACCGGCGGTCGACGGGGTGGGCTCCCAGGCAACCAGTACGCCCTCGGGGTCCGCTGTCGCCGTCACCCGCGGCACGGGCCGCACGGTGAGCGAGCGCCGCACCTCGTCGATCCGGTGCAGGTCCCTGACCAGGGCCTCGGCCTGGTCCAGCAGCGTCCAGGCGAGATCGGGCGCGTCGACCGAGCGGATGGAGGCGTGGGTGCTCAGCTGCCATGCCTCGGCCAGCGTGTCGCGCACCTGCGTGGCCAGCGCCGCCGCCGCCTGCGGCAGCGCCTCCGGTGGTAGCCGGTCGAGAACCGCCGCGGCCTCGGAGAGCAGCCCGTCGGCGACGAGTGAGCGCAGCCGGGTGGTGACCGGATCGGCGGCTTGCTCGTGCAGCACGGCGAAGACCAGCCTGCGGGCGTCCGGCGGCGCCACCGAGAGCTCGTCAGTGGCGTACGCGAGCAGGCTGCGCGCCCCCGCACGGGCGGCCCGCCGCGCCCGCAGCGGCTCGGCCAGCTCGTGAAGCAGAACGGCCCGCAGGCCCTCGGGACCCGCGTCCGCGAGGACCTTGCGCGCGGCTGCGGCGACGGCCTGGGCCGCCGTGTGGGCGGCGCTGTGCGGCAGGCGCCCCCAGCGCAGGGCGGCTGCCTCCAGCTCGTCCTCCCCGGGACCGGGCCCGGTGAAGGGCCGCAGCGGCTCGGTCAGGCGCCCACCGGGTCCTTTCGCGGAGAGGAAGTCGGCGAGGTGACGCAGGCGCAGCACGGCAAGGTGCCGTGCACAGCGCGTGTAGGCGGGATGCGGCAGGTCACGGGGCAGGCTGTCGGGGGCGGCCACGACGACGGACAGGGTGGCGAGGGCGGCGTCGACCCGTGAGGCGTTCGCCCCGTGAACGGCGCCGGCCTGCCGCCGCGTCTCGTCGGTGATCAGCCCGAGTCCCTCCGCGGCCTCGGTGAGGGTCGAGATCAGTTGCCCCTTCGCGGCGGCCGCGCGCACGCCCTGCTCGGCGAGGGCGGCGTGCAGGGGAGCCAGATCACCTCCCTGCGCCGCCTCGAACAGCGCCTGGTGGACGAGATGGGCCGCCTCCAGCTCCTCGATGACCGCCCGGTAGGTCAGCCGGGTGCGCTGGCGACGCCAGCACGCCCGTACTTCCTGCACCGTCTCGACGACTGCCGGGGCCGTCAGGTCCTTCGGGAGCTGATAGCGGTGCCGCAGGTCCTCCTGGACCGGCAGGCCCGCGTCGAGTACGTCGCGCCGATAGCTCGTTTCGTCGAACGCCATGATCCGGCCTCGCCCTGCCGCCGTCAGGCGATCCGTTCCTGGGCCAGAGCGGTGCGGGCCTCGTCCACGTCGTTCTGGGTCATGCCGCCGATCTGTACGGACAGATGGAGGCGCTTGCCCGTCTCACGTTCCGTGGCCACCACTTCGAGCAGACCTGAGCTGTTGAGTGAGAACTCGCAGGCGAACGGCCACCGGGCGGGTTTGCCCGGCGGGATCTCCAGATCTCCCTCGGCTACCACGGTGTTGTGCTCGAGCTGCTCGGACTCGACGGCGCCCGCCTGTTCCATCACCTGGATGTGCACCCGGCGCTGGTTGTCCGAGACGGTGTAGAAGTCCTCGTTCACCGCGGCCGGCAGGCTGTCGTTCGCGTGGACGAGGTGCGTGACGTAGGAGCGGTCGGTCTCGACGTCGAGCACGCGGATGCCGTAACCGCGCGAGGCCACGGTCGAGACCTGGTACGCCTGCCGTGTGATCCGGCCGGTGTCGGGGACGTCGGGGGCGTCGGCGGCACGCAACTCGCCGGAGCTGATGGCGTAAAGGGCACGATCGAGTGCGTACAGGGCGGCGCCGCGCGCCACCGTCAGATCAGGGTTGTGCAGCTGGGGATCGAAGCCGAACGCCTCGTGCAGCCGCTGTGTCACGGCGGGCATCTTGGACGCTCCGCCGACCAGCAGCACCTCGTCGAAGTGCGTGACCCCTCGTTCGCGGGCGACGGCGAGGGTGCGCCGGGTGATCTCGACCGTCCGGTCGAGCAGGTCGGAGGTCAGCTCCTCCAGCAGCTCGCGGGTCAGCTCGACCTCGGTCACCAGTCCCTGGTGCATGACGCGGACGGTGTACTGCGAGCGGAAGGAGAGGGCCTTCTTCGCCTCCTCGGCGTCCCGGCGCAACTGGGTCTCGGAGTGCTGGTCCGCCAACGGGTCCTCGGCATCGGGAAACTTGGCCCGGAAGGATTCCACCAGGTGCAGCACGACGCGGTCGTCGAAGTCGGATCCGCCGAGTTCCTTGGCGCCGTCGGTGCACAGGACCTTCAGGTCCGTCCCGCGCAGGGTCAGCACGGTGGTGTCGAAGGTGCCGCCGCCCAGGTCGTAGACGAGGACGGTCCGGTCGCCCCCCGTGGCGGCGTCGAGTGCCCCGTAGTCGAGCGCGGCGGCGATGGGCTCGGCGACGATGTCCAGCACCCGCAGACCGGCGATCTCGCCCGCCTTGCGCGTGGCATCCCGCTCCGCGAGCCCGAAATAGGCCGGCACGGTGATGACCACGTCCCGGACCTCGGAGCCCCCGCTGACCCGGGCGTCGTCGGCGAGTTTGCGCACGATACGCGCGGAGATCTCCTCGGGCGTGAAGGGCCTGCCGTGGAAGGTGCGGACCACGGACTCTCCCATGTCCCGCTTGATCAGCCGGACGACGTGCTCCGGGTCCAGCACCGCGGCGTCCTTGGCGCTCTGGCCGACCACGGTCTGGTCCTCGTTCTCGAAATACACCACGGAGGGAGTGGTGTCCGAACCCTCCAGGTTTCGTAGCACGGTGGGCCGGCCGACATCGTCGACGCTGGCGACGCAGGAGTAGGTCGTGCCGAGATCGATTCCGTAGACGGCCATATGGGGATCCTCACTGGGATGGACGGCTGGAAAGGTCGGAGGCCGGCCCGTCAGGGCGCCCAATGAGTGACGATGACCTCGGACTTGCGCACCACCCGGTCGCCCTGCTCGAAGCCCGCCGAGACGACTTGGCCGACCTCGCGGTCCTGCTCCGGCGACGCGGCGGGGATCCGGCCGACCGGGCGGTGCCGCCCCGCGTCGTAGGGATCGCCCACCTGGGCCGCGTACCGGTCGACGCCGGTGGCGGCCAGTGCGTCCGCGGCCTCGTCGGCGAGCGCGCGAAGCAGGGTGCGCAGATCCTCGACGCTCAGGGGGCCGTCGACGAGCTCGGCCTGCCGCTGGATCTGGTCGTGCAGGCGGATCAGCGGGCGGCGTACGACGTCGAGGGCGTGCTCGACCTCTCCGCGGCGCAGCTGTTCCAATTCTGTGTGCAGCCGCTCGATCACGCCCTCACGCAGTTCGGCCAGATCCTGCTCACGCGTGAGCGCGGCCACGAACTCGGCTGCCAGATCAGGTAGTTCACCGGCTGCCTCTGCCGTAACCGCTTCGGCTGACGCCTCGGACATCGTTCCCCCTCCCCACCGAAAGGCTCTTTCGACAGTAGCTTCCGGAGCCCGGCCGGATCACCTCTTCCCGCAAATTCGGTGCCTGCGGGACCGGTCGGTACCGGAGTACGGACGGCGGTGGGCGGTGCCGCCGTTCACGCCGGCCCGCCCCGGACGCGCGTCGGGGCCGGGTCCCCCCTCCGGACCCGGCCCCGCTCACGCCCCGCTCAGATACCGCGTACCGCCGCGGTCGATCCCCGCACCACCAGCTCCGGCTGGAACACGTACTCCGTGCGCTGGACGGGACTTCCGCCGATCTCCTCCAGCAGCGCGCCCACCGCGGCCGCCGCCATCGCCTGCACGGGCTGGCGCACCGTCGTCAGCGGCGGGTCGGTGAACGCGATGAGCTGCGAGTCGTCGAAGCCGACCACGGACACGTCCCGCGGCACGTCGAGCCCGCGGTCCCGGGCGGCTCGCACCACGCCCAGCGCCATCAGGTCGCTGCCGCAGACGATGCCGGTGCACCCCTGGTCCAGCAGCGCACCGGCCGCCACCTGGCCGCCCTCGACGCTGAACAGCGTGGAGCAGACCAGGCTTTCGGCGTCGGCGCGGTCCAGGCCCAGCAACGAGACCGCGGCGTCGACGAAGCCGTCCCGCTTGCGGCGCGAGGGCACGTAGCGCTGCGGCCCGATGGCCAGACCGACCCGGCGGTGGCCGAGTTCGGCGAGGTGCCCGACGGCCATCCGTACGGCAGCGTTGTCATCGGGCGAGACGAACGGGGCACTGATCCGCTCGTTGTAGCCGTTGATCAGGACGAACGGCACGCCGCGGTCGGTCAGCGCGGCATAGCGCGCCGGGTCGGCCGAGGTGTCGGCGTGCAGTCCCGAGAGGAACACGATGCCGCCGACGCCCCGTTCGACGAGCTGCTCGACGAGCTCGTCCTCGGTGGCGCCGCCGGGCAGCTGGGTGCAGAGCACCGGTGTGTAGCCGTGGCCTGCCAGGACCTGCTCCACGGACTGCGCGAACGCCGGGAAGATCGGGTTGGTGAGCTCGGGCGTCACCAGTCCGATCAGCCCGGCGCTGCGCTGCCGCAGCCGTACCGGGCGTTCGTAGCCCAGGATGTCGAGCGCCGCGAGCACCCGCTGACGCGTGGTGTCCGCGACGCCCGGCTTGCCGTTGAGCACCCGGCTGACGGTCGCCTCGCTGACGGACGCCTGGCCGGCGATGTCCGACAGTCTCAGCGCGCCGCCCGTCCCGGGGCCTCGCGGCAGGGGAACACTCACACCGTCCACCACACCGTGGTGTCGGCCGGCAGCTCGATCTCGGCGCCGTCGGCGGCGACCGGCGTGCTGGACAGCAGGACGGTGCCGCGTACGGGGATACGGACCGGGGCGCCCGTCGTGTTGACGGTGCAGACGAAGCCGGGGCGGGCGAAGACCAGCAGGCCCTCGGGGGCGTCCAGCCACTCCACCTCGGTTCCGGCGCCGAGTCCGGGGTGGACCCGGCGGGCGGCGATCGCGGCCCGGTACAGCTCCAGGGTGGAGCCGGCCGCGCCGGTCTGGGCCTCGATGCTCAGCTCGCCCCAGCCGGCGGGCTGCGGCAGCCAGCTGCCGCCGTCGCCGAAGCCGTACGAACTGCCCTCGCGGGTCCACGGGATCGGGACCCGGCAGCCGTCGCGGAAGCCGTCCTGGCCCTCGGCCCGGAAGAACGACGGGTCCTGGCGGGCCTCGTCGGGCAGGTCCGTGACGTCGGGCAGGCCCAGCTCCTCGCCCTGGTAGACGTAGGCGGAGCCGGGCAGCGCCAGCATCAGCAGGCTGGCCGCACGGGCCCGGCGCAGGCCCAGCCCGCGGTCGCCCGCGGTGCGGATCTGGGTGCCGAGGCCGGCCGGGTTGGCGAACCGGGTGGCGTGCCGGGTGACGTCGTGGTTGGAGAGCACCCAGGTGGTGGGGGCGCCGACCGGGCGCATGGCGTTCAGCGAGGTGTCGATGACAGCGCGCAGCTCGGCGGCGTCCCAGGCGGTCGACAGGTACTGGAAGTTGAAGGCCTGGTGCATCTCGTCGGGGCGCACGTAGTTGGCGGTGCGCTCGACGGTGGGGGTCCAGGCCTCGGCCACCGCGATACGCCCGCCCGTCGCCCGCCGCCCCTCCGACGAAGGCCCTTCGGGCCCCATTGCATCGGGGTACTCGTCGAGGATGGTGCGCCAGCTGCGGTAGATCTCGTGCACACCGTCCTGGTCGAAGAACGGCATGACATCGTTTCCGAGCAGCTTCAGCTGGTCGTGCGCACCCAGGTCGGGCAGCCCCTCGGCCTTGACGAGACCGTGCGCGACGTCGACCCGGAAGCCGTCGACGCCCATGTCGAGCCAGAACCGCAGGATCGAGCGGAACTCGTCGGCGACGGCCGGGTGTTCCCAGTTGAAGTCGGGCTGCTCGGGCGCGAAGAGGTGGAGGTACCACTCGCCGGGCGTGCCGTCGGCGTCGGTGGTGCGGGTCCAGGCGGGGCCGCCGAAGATGGACTCCCAGTCGTTGGGCGGGAGTTCGCCGTCCGCACCCTTGCCGGGGCGGAAGTGGTAGCGCTCGCGCAGCGCGGAGCCGGGGCCCTCGGCCAGCGCGCGCTTGAACCACTCGTGCTGGTCGGAGGAGTGGTTGGGCACCAGGTCGACGATGATCCGCAGGCCCAGGTCGTGGGCGTCCCGGATCAGGGCGTCGGCGTCCAGCAGCGTGCCGAACATGGGGTCGATGGCCCGGTAGTCGGCGACGTCGTAGCCCGCGTCGGCCTGCGGGGAGGCGTAGAAGGGGCTGAGCCACACCGCGTCGACACCGAGGTCCTTGAGGTACGGGAGCCGGGCGGTGACGCCTGCGAGATCGCCCATGCCGTCGCCGTTGCCGTCGGCGAAACTGCGCGGATAGACCTGGTAGATCACCGCGTCCTGCCACCAGCCGGTGCGGTGGCCCGGGGCGTCGTCGGACGTGCCGGTGGAGGGGGCAGCGAGGTGCTGGGTCATGTCGTCCCTGGGGTGTCTGGGTGGGGGGCGGCGCCGGGACCGGGTCGGGATGCCGGCGCCACCGTGACTTGGTGCGTGCGGGTCGTGCTGCCGCGACGGGCCCTCAGCCCTTGACGGCTCCGGCGGACATGCCGGTGACGAGGTGCTTCTGCGCGAACAGGAAGACCAGGGCCGCGGGTATCGCGATGAGCACGGACGCGGCGGTCATCGGACCCCACTGGGCCCCGTACTGGTTGACGAACAGCTGGAGTCCGCCCGCGAGCGTGAGGTTGTCCTCGCCGACCATGAAGGCGGAGGCGTACGCCACCTCGCCCCAGGCGGTGATGAAGGAGTAGAACGCGGTGACGGCGAGGCCCGGCTTGGCCAGCGGCAGGATGAGCCGCCAGAACGTGCCGAACGGGGTGAGGCCGTCGACCTGGCCCGACTCGTCGATCTCGCGCGGGATGGTGTCGAAGAAGCCCTTCATCATCCAGGCACAGAACGGCACCGAGATGGTGAGGTAGGTGATGACCAGACCGGCCGGCTTATTGAGCAGCCCCATCCCGGCCATGATGTTGTAGATCGGCACGATGAGGACGGCGACCGGGAACATCTGGGTGATCAGCAGCGTCCACATCAGTCCGCGCTTGCCGGGGAAGCGGAAGCGGCTGACCGCGTAGCCGGTGGAGGCGGAGACGATCACTCCGAGGAGCGTGGTGAGCCCCGCGACGACCACGGAGTTGCCGAACCAGGTCAGGAACTTCGTGTTCTGGAGCAGGTTCGTGTAGTTCTCGAAGGTCGTCTCTTTGAAGAAGTCCGTGGTGGTCGCGAACTCGGCGGGCTTCAGCGAGGTGAGCAGGACCCAGAGCACGGGGAAGACCGCGATCACGGACGCGACGATGAGCGTCAGGTGCAGTGCGGTGGAGGCCAGCGGAGAACGCTCGCCGCGCAGCCGGACCTTGGGCGCGGAGTGCCGCGCGCTGGGGGTGGGTGCGGTGGTGGTCACCAGTCGTCTCCCTGGGTGCGGAGGACTCGCCGGTACACGGCGGCGAAGAGCAGCAGGAGTACGAGGATCAGCACGCCCCACGTCGAGGACTGCGCGAAGTCGCGCGGGCTGATCTCGAAGGAGAACTTGTACGCCTGGGTGACCAGGATCTGGGTGGCGTCACCAGGTCCGCCGCGGGTCAGCAGGAAGATCACCGGGAACATGTTGAAGGTCCAGATGGTGGACAGCAGGATCACGGTCGTGGAGACCGGCCGCAGTCCGGGCAGCGTGATGTGGCGGAAGCGCTGCCAGGCGGTGGCGCCGTCCATCTCGGCGGCCTCGTAGTGCTCGGTGGGGATGGACTGCAGTCCGCCGAGGAGGGCGACCATCATGAACGGCACGCCGAGCCACACGTTGACGGCGATCACGGAGACCTTCGCCCAGGTGGGGTCGTCGAGCCAGGCGATGCCGTCGAAGCCGCCGCCGGAGAGGATCTTGTTGAGCAGGCCGCGGTCCTCGTTGTAGAGGAAGCGCCAGGCGAAGACGGAGACGAAGCCGGGGATGGCCCAGGGCAGGATGAGGGCCATCCGGTAGGCGGAGCGCCCGGCGATCCTGCGGTTGAGGATGTTGGCGAGCGCCATACCGAGGGCGAAGGTGATGGCCACACAGGAGACCGTCCACACCAGGGTCCACCCGAGCGTGCCGAGGAACTGGTCGCCGGTGAGCGCGTCCGCGTAGTTGTCCAGGCCCACGAACTCGTACGTGGCGGGCATGTGGTTGACACCGATGGACCGCGCGACGTTGCGCTCGTTGGCGTCGGTCAGCGACAGGTAGATGCCGCGGACCAGCGGATACCCGATGATCACGCCGATCACGACGACGACCGGGGCCACCATCGTCCAGGCGTACCAGTGCGTCGACAGAGCCCGCCGGAGCCTGCTCGGCGGCGGGGGGTTACCAGTACCGCGGCTCCGGCCGCGGGCGACGTCGTCGCCCGCGGCCTTCGCCACCGACTGGCTGGTGTGGACAGCCATCAGTCGGCCTGCCTTCCTGAGTTACTTCCAGCCCTTGAGGAGCTTGCGGTAGGAGTCGCCCGTCGTCTTGACGGCCTTCTCCGGGGAGGTCTGGCCGGTGAGGACCTTGGTGTACTCGGTGACGAGCGGCGCGAAGAGGCTGCCGGTCTCGGGGATCCAGGGGCGCTCGACGGCGCTCTCGACGACCGGCTTGAAGAAGCCGACGATCTCGTTGTCGACGACGGCCTCCTCGGCGTAGGCCGAGGTGCGGGTCGGCAGGAGGTTGAGCTCCTTGGTGACCTGGGCCTGCGTCTTGACGGAGGTCATGTAGTCGACGAAGGCGTAGGAGGCGTCGAGGTTCTTGGAACCGGCGTAGACAGCCAGGTTGTGGCCGCCCTGCGGGGCGCCCTGCGCGGCGGAGCCGGCCGGGACCGGGGCGACGCCCAGGTTCGCCTTGTCCTTGAACTCCTTGCCGGCGTACGTGTCGGCGACGGCCCACGGGCCGTTGATCATCATCGCGACGTCGCCGTCCTTGAAGGACGACTGCATGTTCTCCCAGCCGTCCGTCGCGTCGGTCTTCGCGGCGCCGGAGTCGACCAGGTCCTTGACGACCTTCATGGCCTTGACGCCGGCCGCGTCGTCGATGGTGACGGACTTGTCGGCGGCGTTGACCATGTCGCCGCCCTCGCCGTAGAGGAAGGACAGGAACCAGTACGCGTCGTCGCCGCGCAGGTAGAAGCCGGTCTTGCCGGTCTTTTCCTTGATCTTCTTCGAGACGGTCTTCAGCTCGTCGATCGACTTCGGAACCTCGACGCCGGCCTCCTTGAACATCTTCTTGTTGTAGAAGATGCCCATGGAGTCGATGACCTGCGGCACCGCGTACGTCTTGCCGTCGTACTTGGTGGACGCGGCGGCCTGCTTGAGGAAGTCGTCCTGCTTCACGAGGGCGGCGGTGCCGTCCAGCGGGGCGAGGTAGCCGAGGTCCGCGAACTCGGGGGTCCAGGCGACCTCGGAGCGGATCACGTCGGGGGCGCCGGAGCCGGACTGGGCGGCGTTCTTGAACTTGTTCTGGGCATCACCGAAGGGCACGTTGACGTACTTGACGTCGACCTTCGGGTGCTCCTTCTCGAAGCCCTCGGCGATCTTCCTGAAGACCTTGTCCTCGCTGCCCGCGGTGGAGGTGTCCCACCACGTCACGGTGCCGGAGAGCTCGCCCGAGCTCTTGGACGTGCCGTTGGAACTGTCGTCATCGCTGCCGCAGGCGGTCGCCGCGAGCGCCAGGGCCGCGACCAGGGCGGTGGCCGTTATGCCACGTCGCATCTGAACTCCTTCAACTGCCGTACCGCTCCGTCGCGGCGCCGGGTCGACGTGAACGTAACAAGGATGAAAGAAGGCCGAAAGAGTTTGCGGAAGATTTCTGCAAGCTCCGGCGATCGTTACATTCGCGTGTCCTCACGGTTGCCGTCAAGCCTCTTGACGGGAGGACCCGATCCCTGGCAGTAGCGGGCCACCACGGCCGATTCCGCAGTGCGACGATCTGACCGCAGCCCGCAATCCGGCCTCGCAAGACCTTGCAAGACGTTGCTACGAGGGGTGGGAGCCGTCGGCCGTCAGCCCTGCGCGCAGGGGCCCGCGCGGACGCTCTCGCCCGATTCCCGGCCATGGTGGGCAATCCGACCCACGCCCGGTACAGTCCAGTCCCATGACCGCACGGCTTGCCGATATCGCAACTCAGGCGGGGGTCAGCGAAGCGACGGTCAGCCGTGTACTGAACGGCAAGCCCGGTGTTGCCGCGACCACCCGCGAATCCGTCCTTGCCGCGCTCGACGTCCTCGGCTACGAACGGCCCGTACGACTGCGCCGCCGCAGCGCGGGTCTGGTCGGTCTGATCACGCCCGAGCTGGAGAACCCCATCTTCCCGGCGCTCGCCCAGGTCATCGGCCAGGCGCTGACGCGACAGGGGTACACCCCGGTGCTGGCGACCCAGACACCCGGCGGTTCCACCGAGGACGAGCTCACGGAGATGCTGGTCGACCGGGGCGTCTCCGGCATCATCTTCGTCTCCGGACTGCACGCCGACACCTCGGCCGACATGCAGCGCTACGAACAACTGCGCGCCCAGGGCGTCCCCTTCGTCCTGGTCAACGGCTTCTCCCCCAAGGTGCAGGCGCCGTTCATCTCACCGGACGACCGGGCCGCGATGCGGCTCGCCGTGACGCACCTGGTGTCGCTGGGCCACACCAGGATCGGCCTGGCGGTCGGCCCGAAGCGCTTCGTCCCCGTGCTCCGCAAGATCGAGGGCTTCCACGCCACGATGCAGGAGCAGTTGAACCTCACCGCGGACGAGGTCGAGGAACTGATCCAGCACTCCCTCTACACGCTGGAGGGCGGCCAGGCGGCCGCCTCGGCGCTGATGGAGCGGGGCTGCACGGCGGTGGTGTGCGCGAGCGACATGATGGCGCTCGGCGCGATCCGCGCCGCCCGCCGGCTCTCCCGGGACGTGCCGCGCGACCTCTCGGTGGTCGGCTACGACGACTCCCCGCTCATAGCGTTCACCGACCCGCCGCTGACCACGATCCGTCAGCCGGTGACGGCGATGGGCCAGGCCGCGGTGCGCACGCTCCTGGAGGAGATCGGCGGCACCCCCGCCCCGCACAGCGAGTTCGTCTTCATGCCGGAACTGGTCGTACGCGGCTCGACAGCGGCGGGACCCGGTCCCGGCGCGGCCTCCGCCGCCCCGGCTGTTCCAGGATCCCACGCACGTTCGTAAGCCGCAGGACGTGCAACCCGCTCCCCACCGGAGGATCATCGGGCGGAGGGGGCGAATCTGGCAGACTCTGTGCCTATGGGTGAATTGAGCGTGAAACCACAGGAAGGCCGTACGGCGGCCACCCCGTCACCCATCGTGAACGAGGCGGCTCCTGAGGCGAATGCGAAGCAGAACGGCGGAGCGAACCGGATCGGCAGACTGCTCGACCGGGGCCTGGCGGGCCTGCGTGCCCCACGGTCGCCCCGGCGACCACGCCTCTGGTTCGAAATCCTGCTGATCGCGGTCAGTTACTGGCTGTACTCCCTGGTGCGCAACGCCGTCCCCGAGCAGAAGGCGGCGGCCCTGTCCAACGCCGACTGGCTCTGGTCGGTCGAGCGGTTCATGGGCATCGCCGTGGAGCAGTCGGTCAATCACGCGGTCAACTCGGTGACATGGCTGATCGTGTCGATGAACTACTACTACGCGACCTTGCACTTCGTCGTCACCATCGGTGTGCTCGTATGGCTGTTCCGCCGCCATCCCGGCCGCTACGCACCGGCCCGCCTGGCGCTGTTCGCGACCACGGCGGTGGCCCTGCTCGGCTACTACCTGTACCCGTTGGCCCCGCCCCGGCTGATGAACGGCGGCAACTTCATCGACACCGTCATGGTCCACCAGACGTGGGGCTCGATGGCTTCGGGCAACTTCAAACAGATGTCGAACCAGTACGCGGCGATGCCGTCGATGCACATCGGCTGGTCGCTCTGGTGCGGCCTGACCGTCTTCGCGCTGGCCTCCGCCCCGTGGGCGCGCATCCTGGGCCTGCTCTACCCGACGGTGACCCTGATGGTGATCGTGTCGACCGCGAACCACTTCTGGCTGGACGCGGTGGGCGGTATGGCGTGCCTGGCCTTCGGTTACGCGGTGTCGTACGCCTGGTACGGGGCGCTGCCGCACCACCTGCCGAAGCTGATTCCCCCGAAACGCACCCGCCGGCCGCGCCTGGCCGCGGTGACGAGGCGCCGCACGGGCCGGCTCAAGAGCCACCCGGCCGCTTCCAGCCCTTCCGGCGACTGAGGTACGGGCCGGATTCAAGCCCTTCCGGCGACCGAGCGGACTGAGTAGCGGGGCCCGGGGCGGCCGCCCCGAAACGCCCCACCAGGGCCCCTCACGCCCCGTAGAACCGCTCCTCCACCACCGCCCGGGCCCGCCGCGTGATCCGCCGATAGTCGTCGAGCATGTCCCCGACGTGCCCCGGCTCGTACCCCAGGTACCGTCCCACCGCGGTCAGCTCCCGCGGCCCGGAGGGGAACGTGTCGGCCGGCCGGCCGCGCACCAGCATCACCGCGTTGCGGACCCGTGTCGCCAGCACCCACGCCTCGTCCAGCGTCTGCGCGTCCTCCCCGGAGATCAGCTCCGCCGCACACGCCGCCGCCAGCGCCTCCCTCGTACGGGTGGTCCGCAGCCCCGGCTCCGCCCAGCCGTGCTGCATCTGCATCAGCTGGACCGTCCACTCCACATCGCTCAGTCCGCCGCGGCCCAGCTTGGTGTGGAGGGTCGCGTCCGCGCCGCGCGGCATCCGCTCGGACTCCATCCGGGCCTTCAGCCGCCGGATCTCCCGGACCGCGTCCTCCCCGAGCCCCTCCACGGGGTACCTCAGCGGGTCGATGAGTTCGATGAAGTCGCGGCCCAGATCGCTGTCGCCCGCCATCGGCTGGGCGCGCAGCAGTGCCTGGCTCTCCCAGACGAGCGACCAGCGCCGGTAGTACGCCTCGTACGACTTCAGCGTGCGCACCAACGGGCCGCTCTTGCCCTCGGGGCGCAGGTCCGCGTCGATGAGCAGGGGCGGATCGGCGGTGGGCAGCTGGAGCAGCCTGCGCATCTCGGCGACGACCCGGTTCGCGGCCCGGCCGGCCTCCTGCTCGTCGACGCCCTCCCGGGGCGCGTGCACGAACAGGACGTCCGCGTCGGAGCCGTAGCCGAGCTCGTGGCCGCCGAAGCGGCCCATGCCGATCACCGCGAACCGGGTGGGCAGGGTGTCGCCCCACTCCGCGCGGACGGCGGCGCGCAGCGCGCCGGCGATCGTGACGGCGTTCAGATCGGTGACGGCGCTGCCGACCCGGTCGACGAGCGCCCCGGGGTCGGGTTCGGCCGGGCTGTCCTCGGTGCCGTAGGAGCCGATGAGGTCCGCGGCCGTCGTACGGAACAGTTCCCGCCGGCGCACTCCGCGGACCACCGCCACCGCCGATTCGGCGTCCTCGGCCCGCCCCACCGCAGCCAGCACCTCCTGCTCCAGAGCGTCCCGGCTGCGCGGGTTCAGCCCCTGCGGGTCACCGAGGATCGCCACCGCCTCGGGGGCGCGCAGCAGCAGGTCGGGGGCGAGCCGGCCGGCGGACAGCACCCGGGCGAGGTTCTCGGCCGCCGCGCCCTCGTCCCGCAGGAGCCGCAGGTACCAGGGGGTCTTGCCGAGCGCGTCGGACACCTTGCGGAAGCCGAGCAGTCCGGCGTCCGGGTCGGCCGAGTCCGCGAACCAGCCGAGCAGCACCGGCAGCAGCGTGCGCTGGATGGCGGCCTTGCGCGACACCCCGGAGGACAGCGCCTCCAGATGCCGCAGGGCGGCGGCCGGGTCCTCGTATCCGAGGGCTTCGAGGCGGTGCGCGGCGGCCTTGGCGCTGAGGCGGGACTCGCCGGGTGCGAGCTGGGCGACGGCATCGAGCAGCGGCCGGTAGAACAGCTTCTCGTGCAGCCGCCGCACCACGGACGCATGCCGCTTCCACGCCTGGTTCAGCTCGGCGATGGGGTCGGTACGCAGGCCGAGGGAGCGTCCGAGCCGCCGCAGGTCCGGCTCGTCCACCGGGACCAGGTGGGTACGGCGCAGCCGGTAGAGCTGGATGCGGTGCTCCATGGTGCGCAGGAAGCGGTAGGCGTCGTCCAGCTGGGCGGCGTCCACCCGCCCCACGTATCCGCCCCGGGCGAGCGCGCCCAGGGCCTCCAGCGTGGATCCGCTGCGCAGGGAGGGGTCGTTGCGGCCGTGGACGAGCTGGAGCAGCTGGACGGCGAACTCGACGTCCCGCAGTCCGCCGGGACCGAGCTTGATCTCGCGGTCGACCCGGTCGGCGGGGATGGTGTCGACGACGCGGCGCCGCATCTTCTGCACGTCGGGCACGAAGTTCTCGCGGTCGGCGGCCTGCCAGACGAGCGGCGAGACGGCCTCCACGTACTCGGCGCCCAGCTCGGGGTCACCGGCCACCGGCCGGGCCTTGAGGAGTGCCTGGAACTCCCAGGTCTTGGCCCAGCGCTGGTAGTAGGCGAGGTGCGAGCTGAGTGTGCGCACGAGGGGCCCGTTGCGGCCTTCCGGCCGGAGATTGGCGTCGACGGGCCAGATGGTGCCCTCGACGGTCGTGTCGGAGCAGATCCGCATCATGTGCGCGGCCAGCCGGGTGGCGGCCCGCATGGCCTCGCTCTCCCCGGCGCCGTCGGTGTGGTCGGCGGGCTCCGCCACGAAGATGACGTCGACGTCGGAGACGTAGTTCAGCTCGTGTCCGCCGCACTTGCCCATCGCGACGACGGCGAGCCGGCACTGCGCGGCGTCGGCGGGCGTGGCCGTCCGCGCGATGGCGAGCGCGGCCCGGAGCGTCGCGGTGGCCAGGTCGGCCAGCTCGGCGGCGGTCTCGGCGACGTCCGTCGTCCCGCACACGTCGCGTGCCGCTATCGACAACAGGCACCTGCGGTAGGCGACGCGCAGGGAGTCAGGATCGGCGGCGCCGGCCAGTTCGCTCTCGAACTCGGGCACCCCGGGGTGCAGGTCGGCCGCTTCGTACGTGACGAGGGCCTGCCAGTCGCGCGGATGCCGGGCCAGGTGGTCGCCGAGCGCCTCCGATGCCCCGAGCACCCCGAGGAGCCGGTCCCGCAGGGGTTTGGCGGTGACGAGCGTGTCCAGCAGGATCTGCCGTTCGTCGGCCTCCTCGGCCTCGACGAGCCGGACGACCCCGCGCAGCGCCAGATCGGGGTCGGCGGTGGCCCCCAGTGCGTCGAGGAGGACGGGGTCGGTGCGTACGGAGGACAGTTCCGGCAGGTCCAGGAGCCGCTCGGCGGCCGACGGATCGGTGAATCCGTGCCGCAGCAGCCGGGTGAACGTACTGCTCCTGCGCCCTGGCAACGTCGTCATTCCGCGCTCTCCTGCCCGCCGCCCGATCACCACCGGTTCTACGAGCTTAGTCCGCCCCTCGGGTGCCGGTCGGTTCCGGTCCCGCACCGATGAGTTCGGAGCGGGTGCGCAGTCCGTACTCCGTAGGCAGGATCGTTTCCAGACCCGACCGAAAGGCCCGGCCATGTCCCCGTCCGAACCCGTCGCCGAGCTGGACCCGCGTTACAGCAGCCCCGGCGCGGGGCCGAGCCCCTGGGCCGGCGCGCAGCGGCTGCTGTCCGAGGCCGAGCTGTACTGGCTGAGCACCGTCCGCCCGGACGGCCGCCCGCACGTCACCCCCCTGATCGGTGTCTGGTGGCAGGGCGCGCTGCACTTCTGTACGGGCTCCGAGGAGCGCAAGGCCCGCAATCTGGCGGCCAACGACGAGGTGGTCCTGACGACCGGAAGCAATGCCTGGTCCGAGGGGCTCGATGTGGTGGTCGAGGGCCGGGCCGAGCGGGTGACCGACGCGGACAGGCTGGCCGGCCTCGCGAAGGCGTGGGAGGAGAAGTACGGCACGGACTGGCGCTTCGACGTGGCGGACGGCGCGTTCGTCGGCGCCCAGGGCAACCGGGCCGAGGTCTTCGCGGTGCCCCCGCGGACGGTCTTCGGCTTCGGCAAGGGCGACCCGTTCACCCAGACCCGGTGGCGCTTCGCCTGAGCGCCCGCCCCCGAACGGGCCCGGCGCGCGGGCCCGTTCGGGATGCTCAGGGTGCGGGCAGGGTCCCGATGACGACGGTGGCGTACAGCTCCTCGGAGGTGACGACCCGTGGGACGAGCCCGCTGCCGCCCACGGCCTCCTCGGCCCGTGCCGCCTGGCGCTCGCTGGTCTCGACCAGCAGGCTGCCGCCCGGGGCGAGCCACCGTGGCGCCTCGGTGGCCACCCGGCGCATCACATCGAGGCCGTCGCCGCCTCCGTCGAGGGCGACGAGCGGTTCGTGGACGCGCGCCTCGGCGGGGAGCAGGGCGATATCGCCCGTCGGTACGTACGGCACGTTGGCGAGGAGTACGTCGACGCGTCCGCGCAGGGAGCCGGGCAGGGGGGCGAAGAGGTCGCCCTCGTAGACCCGGCCCAGGCCGCCGACGTTGCGCCGGGCGCAGCGCACCGCCGCGGGCTCCACATCGGCGGCGTGGAGCTCGACGTCGTCCAGCAGGGCGGCGAGTGCGGCGCCGAGCGCCCCCGAGCCGCAGCAGAGGTCGACCACGACGGCCCGGCCCGGCGCCAGTTCCGCGGCCTGGCGGATCAGGAACTCGGTGCGGCGGCGGGGGACGAAGACCCCGGGGTCCACGGCGATGCGCAGACCGCTGAACTCGGCCCAGCCGAGGACGTGTTCCAGCGGGTGACCGGTGACACGGCGTTCCACCATGGCGGTGAGTTCGGCGGGCCCGGCCGCGGTGGCGGCGATCAGGTCCGCCTCGTCCTCGGCGAATACGCAGCCGGCGGAGCGGAGGGTGGTGACGAGGGAGGAGAGAGCGAGCGGTGACAGTGGGACCGGCATGGAGCGGAGCCTTTCGGAGAAACGCCGATGGGTGCTCCGCGGCCGGTTACGTCCGGTCGGCCACGCGATCAAGTGAGGCGAGCACCCAGCCTGAAACAGCGGTAATGGGTCCCACCTCCTTCGGTACGTCCCCGTGCGGGGATGCGAAATACTACCTCAGCCCGGCTGCGCACCCGCCCCGCCCGGGCTCAGCGCTTTCGGGGCAGGTGGTCGTTGCCGCCGTCCAGGAAGCGGTTGTGGACGGCGATCGAGGTGTTGGCCGCCCGGATGTTGCGGATCTCCGCGCTGTGGTGGCGCTCGATCTGCTGGCCGTCGAAGTTCTCCGTGCGGTGTCGCCGTTCCTTGAGCATCAGCTTCGCGATCAGGAAGACGATCGTGAAGAGCAGCAGTCCGAGCAGCACGAGAACCTCGGTCATCGTCCATCCCCCGTCAATGGCCGGCGCCTGCCTGTCCAGCAGCCGTGCGGTCATTATCGGCGGCCGGTCAGGAAACATCCACCGCGCTCGCACAGGCCGGTCCTGCCCCGTCCGGGCGTTCCGGCCGCGGATAATGGATCGCATGGAGCGCGCTGTGGGACTGCGGGAACGCAAGAAGGAAGCCACCCGGCAGGCCGTGCACGAAGCGGCCTTGCGGCTGACCGTCGAGCACGGCTTCGACCAGCTGACGGTGGAGGCGGTGGCCGACGCGGCCGGGATCTCCCGCAGAACGTTCTCCAACTACTTCGCGGGCAAGGAGGACGCTCTGCTGCACGGCGAGGAGCAGCAGATCAGGGAGTTGGTACGGGCGGTGCGCGAGCGGCCCGCCGAGGAGGGCGCCTGGACGGCGCTGCGCGCGGCGGTGACCCGGTTCGCGGAGCGCGTCTCCCCTCCGGAGCGCGAATGGGCGGTGCGCACCCGGCTCGCGATGGGCCATCCCTCCCTCCTGGCGCGCCAGTTGGCCAACCATGCCGCGATGGAGCGGGATTTGGCGGACGCGGTGGCGGCCCGCCGGTCCCCGGTCCGCCCCCTGGTCCTCGCGGCGGCGTTCCTCTCCGCGCTGCGGATCGCGATGCGGATGTGGATCGAGGAGGACCTGGCCCGGGAGCCCGTCGAGGTGATCGACGAGATCCTGGACGAGATGGGGCGGGGCTTCGGCTGAGACGGGTGGCCACCCGCCTCAGTCCTCCACCTCCGTCGGCACGCAGAGCACCGGCACGGTCGACAGGTGGAGGAGCTTGTGCGGGGTGGAGCCGAGCAGCGCCCCGCGGATGGGGCTCTCGCCCCAGCTGCCCACCACGATGACCCGGGCCGCGTGCCGTGCTGCGGCCTCGATCAGGGCCTGTGCCGGACTGCGGTCGATCACCTCGACGGTGGCCGGCACCCCCGCTTCCTCGGCCGAGGCGAGCGCCCGCTCCAGGCCCGAGCGGCCGGCCTGGCGGACCGCCTCGTAATGGGCCCGGTACTCCTCGCCGACGGGGCCGGGCGGCGCCGCCCCGTAGACCAGGACCAGCGGCTCGCCGTACGCGGCGGCCACCTCGACGGCGATGTGGAGGGCGCGCGCGGCCCCGGGTGACTCGTCGTAGCCGAGGACCACGGACATCTCAGGACTCCTTGCCGTGCACGAGGCCGGGGTCGACCACACCGCGGCGCTCGGCCCAGAAGCGGGGTGACCGGAACCGCCACACCACCATGAGCACCACACCGATCAGGCTGATGCAGATGCCGATGACGAGGGGCGGACCGAGACCGAACCACGACGTGCCGCTGTAGGAGTTCGCCGGGTCCGACATGTCGATGACGGACCGTACGAGCAGCCAGGTCAGCAGGCCGGCCCCGACCACCGGGCCGAGGCCGATGAGCAGGAAGCTCCGTACGCTCACGGTGAGGTGGTGGCGGTAGTAGACCGCGCAGGCGACCCCGGTCAGCGCGTAGTAGAAGGCGATGAGCAGGGAAAGCGCCGTCAGTGAGTCGAACAGGGCGTTCTCGCTGATCTGGTTGACGACGAGGTACCAGGCGATGGCGATGGCGGCCACCCACCACGTGCTCACGTCGGGCGTCCGGAACCGCGGACTGATCCGGGCGAAGTGCGCCGGCAGCGCATGCCTGCGAGCCATCGACAGCGCGGTGCGGGAGGCGGGGATGATGGTGGTCTGGGTCGAGGCGAGCGCGGACGTCGAGACCGCGAGCAGCACGACCCAGTCCCAGCCGCCCATGACCTCGCGGGCGAGCAGGGCGAAGATGAACTCCTCCTCGTCGGCGTTCTCGGCCAGGTACGCCGTTCCGGCGAACGCGACGACGGCGAAGCCGACGGACAGGTACGTCACCAGAAGGATGACGGTCGACCACACGCCCGCCTTGCCGGGGGCGGTCGCGGAGTCCTCGACCTCCTCGGTGAGGTTGACGGCCGATTCCCAGCCCCAGTAGATGAACACGCCCAGCAGCAGGCCGCTGGTGAGGGCCGCGCCGCCCGCCCCGAAGGGGTTGAGCCACGCGGCCGAGGGATGGATGGAGTCGAACGATGTCGTGCCCGCGTAGACGCGGTACAGCGCGACGATCACGAAGACGATGAGGAAGGCCACCTGCGCCAGGATCAGCACGTTCTGCACCTTGGCCGACAGCTCGGTGCCGATGACGCACAAGCCCGTCATCACCAGGATCAGGATCACGGTGAGCAGCTGGCGGACGAAGGTGTTGTCGGCCCAGCTGTCGAGTCCGACCGCCATCAGGCCGAAGCTGACGGCGACGTCGGCGAGGGAGCCCACGACGAGCACGCCGGTCATCGTGATGGCCCATCCCCCCAGCCACCCGGTCCACGGCCCCATGGCCCGGGTCACCCAGGAGAACGTCGTCCCGCAGTCCTGATCGACCTTGTTCAGGTAGTAGAAGGCCGAGGCGATGAAGAGCATCGGCACGAAGGAGGCGAAGAGCACTCCGGGTGCGTAGATGCCGACGAGCGCGACGATGGGCCCGATGACGGCCGCCACGGAGTAGGCCGGCGACGTGGCGTTCAGTCCGATGACGAGCGCGTCGACGAAGCCGATCGCGTTGGCCTTCAGTGTCGCCGGCCGCTCCGGTCCGGCAAGGTCCTCTGCCATGTGCCCTCGCTACGGTCACGGGCCCGGGAAGGAAGCGAAATGGGCCGTTTTGCATGCTATTGAGACGATTCGGGTGACGCACATCCGCCGCGCGCACATGGCCCAGCGGATGTACGCACCACGGGTCACTGCTCGCGGATGCCCCACGGGGCGCCGTACTCGGTCAGCAGGTCGAGGAACGGCCGCGGGGGCAGGGCCTCGGGCCCCAGCACCCCGGTGCCGCCCCATACACCGCCCGCGAGGAGTTCGAGGGCGGCCACGGGATTGATCGCGGTCTGCCAGACGACGGCCTGGGAGCCGTACTCCCGCATCGACCACTGGTTGTCGACGACGTGGTAGAGGTACACCTCCCGGGGCCGGCCGTCCTTGACGCCCTTCACCCAGGTTCCCGCGCACGTCTTGCCGTGCATCCGGTCGCCGAGTCCGGCGGGGTCGGGCAGACAGGCGGCGACCACGTCGCGGGGCGAGACCGCGGCCTGCCCCGAGCCGCTCTTCACGGACACGGGTTCGGTCCGGTCGAGTCCGAGCATGTGGAGCGTCCGGAGCACCCCGATGAACTCGTCGCCGAGCCCGTACTTGAAGGTGACCTTCCGGGCCTTCAGCCACCGCGGGACGAGCAGCACCTCCTCGTGCTCCACGTTGACGCACTCCACGGGCCCGATGCCTTCGGGGAAGTCGAAGACCTCCGGCTCGCTGAAGGGGGCCGTGGTGTACCAGCCCCGCTCCTGCTCGTACACGACCGGTGGGTTCAGGCATTCCTCGATGGTCGTCCAGATACTGAAGGACGGCGCGAAGTCATACCCGTCCACGGTCAGGTTCGCTCCGTCACGGATCCCGATCTCGTCGATCTCGTCGAAGAGCTCGTCGGAGGCGTACCGGGCGAACACATCGGACAGACCGGGCTCCACGCCCATGCCCACGAGAGCGAGCAGCCCGGCGGCCTCCCAGTCCGCGGCGCGTTCGAACTGCGCGTCCCCGAGCTTGACCCCGCACTCCTCGTACGGACGGGTCGGATGGGGCCGGGACAGGGACATGGCCATGTCGAGGTAGTGGGCGCCGTGGGCGAGGGCCGCCTCGAACAGCGGCAGCACGAAACGGGGGTCGGTGGCGTTGAGCAGGACGTCGCAGCGGTGCTCACCGAGCGCTTCCCGTACCGCTGCCCGGTCCGAGGCGTCCAGCCGGACGGCGCTGAACCGGTCCCGCCGCTCCCCCAGGGCCGCGACGGCGCTCTCGGCCCGTCCGAGGTCGTAGTCGGCGACCGTCATGTGCGCGAAGAACGGCCGGCGGGCCGCGATCCGCGTGATCGCCGTGCCCACACCTCCCGCTCCGACCAGGAGGACACGCATGGGGACACCACTCCTTCTCCGTGACACCGGGGCATCACCGGGTCGGCCGTCCGATCCGGTGGAGGGCGGACGCTAACAGCCGAAGGGCCCGGGGACGCGCGACCGGCCGGGCGGTGTCCGGAACACCGCACCGCTGGAGCCGCTCAGCGCGCCTCCTCCTCGATCAGCGGGCAGCGGGTCCGCGTGTAGATGGTGGGCATGCAGCGATTGCAGTGGATGCACTCCGAGCGGGTGGCGGTGTCGCGCCCGACGCGGTGCAGCAGGTCGGGCTCGCGCAGCAGGGCACGGGCCATCGCGACGAACTCGAAGCCCTCCGCCATGGCGCGGTCCATGCCCTGCCGGTCGGTGATCCCGCCGAGCAGGATCAGTGGCAGCTCCAGCGCGGCGCGGAACTGCCGGGCGGTCTCCAGCAGATACAGCGGCTGGTACGGGTACGTACGGAAGAAGGCGCTGCCCACCGCCCTGATGGCGAGGCGCTGCGGAAGCGGGAAGTTCGCCGCGAACTCCGCGACGGGGGCGTCGCCGCGGAACAGGTACATCGGGTTCAACAGCGAACTTCCGGCGGTCAGTTCGAGCGCGTCGACGCTGCCGTCCGCCTCCAGCCAGCGCGCGACCTGGAGGCTGTCGTCGACGGTGAGTCCGCCGGGCGCACCGTCCTTCATGTTGAGCTTGGCGGTGATGGCGATCCGGTCGCCCAGCGCCTCGCGCACCGCACGCGTGACACCCAGCGCCACGGCGGCACGGGCGCGCAGCGAGCCGCCGAAGGCGTCGGTGCGGCGGTTCAGCCGGGGGCTGAGGAAGGCGCTGGCCAGGTAGTTGTGGCCGAGGTGGATCTCCACGGCGTCGAACCCGGCCTCGGCCGCCAGCAGGGCCGCCTCGGCGTGGGCCTTGATGACCCGGTCGATGTCCTCGGCGGTGGCCGCCCTGTTGCGCCGCATGCTCAGCGCGTTGAACCCCGCCATCGGGGCGAGGGAGGCCAGCCCGTTGGACCGGCCGTCGGCCACCGGGCCCGCGTGGCCCAGCTGTGCGCTGACGGCGGCGCCGGTGTCGTGCACGGCCTCCGTCAGCCTCCGCAGCCCCGGCAGCGCCTCGGGCCGCATCCACAGCTGCCGCCGCTCGGTACGCCCCTCCGGTGCCACGGCGCAGTAGGCGACGGTGGTCATGGCGACCCCGCCCGCGGCAGGGCGCAGGTGGTAGTCGATGAGCTCCTGGGTGACCAGTGCGTCGGGGGTCGCCCCCTCGAAGGTCGCGGCCTTGATGACCCTGTTGCGCAGCCTGAGCGGCCCGAGCCGGGCCGGTGCCAGTACATCCGGGGCGCCCTGGGGCCCCTGTCCCGTCGAGCCAGATCTTCCCGGTCCGTCCACCATGGCGCGGAGCATGACAGAGACATGACGAATAGTCAGTACGCATGCGCACGCTGCGGCCGTCGGCCCGTCCGGCATCCGCCCGTACCCGCCTCCGGCGTGACAGCGGAAGACCGGAGCGACGACGCCTCAGTACGCGTTCTCACGGAGCCCGGCACAAGGGCGCCCACCAAGGAATTACGGGACAGCCCTCAACTGTATTCGAACCAGGTCAGAATGGCCTTCACGCGCCGATTGTCCTCGTGCGGGGGCATGCCGAGCTTGACGAAGACATTCGCCACATGTTTGCTCACGGAAGCGCCCGAAAGAAAGAGTGCCGCCGCGATTTCCGCGTTGGAACGCCCCTCGGCCATCAGGGCGAGCACTTCCCGTTCCCGAGCGGTGAGCCGGGCCAGCGGCCCCTGCGGCGACTCCGCGCGGGTGACGTGGCGCACCACCTCGGGGTCGATCACGACACCGCCTCCGGAGACCGTCTCGACAGCACGCAGGAAGTCGGCGACTCTGCCCACCTTTTCCTTGAGCAGATATCCGACGGCTCCGTCGGCACCCGGACCGTTCAGAAGTTCCCGCACATAAGGGCCCGTGACATAGGCGGAAAGCACCAGAACGGGCAGATCCCGATGACGCGACCGCAGATCGATAGCGGCACGGAGTCCGTCGTCCGTGTTCTTGGGGGGCATGCGAACATCCGTGATCACCATGTCCGGGGCGGCGCCTGTACGCACCAGATCATCGACGGCGGCGACCAGTTCATTGGCGTCTTCGCACTCGCGGATCACCTCGTGATCGTGCGAGGTGAGGATTTCCCGGATTCCGGCACGTATCAGCACGCTGTCGTCCGCCAGAACCATTCTCATGGACTCAGCCTACCGGCTCGTACCCATCGCCCCTCTCACCATGCGGGGTGACTGGGGGCGGTCGCCACGACCTCTGTCCCGCCGCCCACGGGGCTGAGAATTTCCAGATCGCCGCCGACACTTCGCATCCGTTCACGCAGTCCGGCAAGGCCGGAACCCGCGTCGAAGCGCGCACCTCCCGCGCCGTCGTCGCGCACGCTCACACGTACACCTGCTTCGGCGCATCGCAGCTCGATCCGGGCGCTGTCCGCACCCGCGTGCTTCGCGATGTTCGTCAGGGCCTCGGACACCGTGAAGTACACGGCCGTCGCGGTCGGTGGCGAAAGATGCGTGTCATCACCGGTGCCGGTCAGCTCGACCCGGAGCGCAGACCGCGCGGCCAGCTCCCGGACGGCGACGATGAGGCCGAGGTCGCTCAGTTCACGGGGGTGGATCTCGCGCACCGTTTCCCGCAGCCGCTCAAGCGCGCGCTCCGCGTGCTCCTGGGCCTGACGCGCCAGCCGCACGATGCGGTCCGGGTCGGCGGCCGCCGTCCCGGGGGTGGCCGCGGCCTCCAGCATGCCCAGACGCATGACGAGGGCGACGAGCTCCTGCTGGGCACCATCGTGCAGATCGCGCTCGATCCGCTGCCGTTCGAATTCGAAAGCCGCCGTCAGCGAAGCCCGGCTGCTGCGGAGCTCTTCCAGTTTCGCGAGCAGATCCGGATTCCGGCTTCCGGAAAAGGCACGCAGGGCGAAATCCCGAATCAGCGATACGCCGGTCAGCACACCTGCGGTGACCACGCCGAGAGCAACTCCCGCAGGCATCGCCAGCAGGGATTCCCGCACGGATTTCGGTGTGAACGGCCCGACCTGCGCGGCAACGTCGAACAACCAGAAAACGGGAGAGAAGAGCAGCGCGGCGGCGCCGATGAATCCGAAGAAGGACACGATCAGCGACAGCGCGGAAAGAATCACGGCGGAGATCAAGACCGGAAGGTCGGTCCGCCACAGTGACCGCGAGCGGACCCGGCGTGCCGCCCATTGTGCCCGGCTGAGAGCGGCCGGCCTCAGGGGCATCGTTCCGACGCCGCACCACCGGGCTCTCGAACGGTCCGCCTCCGCCACCACCGGGGCCGAGACCGGTGCAAGGAAAACGGAGATCAGCAGAACCGGGAAAGCCATGGCTGCGATGGATTCCGTCAACACCCTCCGGACCATATGAAGCTGTGCCATGGACGGCATTCTCGCATGTGCCGGATCACCCGAAGGTAGACCTGGGTCTACCTTCCTGTAGTGCGGGAACCCGTGTGGCTCCGGTCCCGCACTGTTTAGCTGGAAGCATGCCTTTTCCCGCCACCTCTTCCGCACCGAGTATTCGTTTGCGCGGTCTTCGGATGGACTTCCCGGTCCCCGGCCGCCGACGCGAGACGACGCGTGTCCTGCACGATATCGACCTGGACGTTCCCGAAGCGCGGCTGACCGCCGTCGTCGGGCCCTCCGGGTCGGGAAAGTCGCTCCTCCTGCTGTGCACGGCCGGTCTGGAGCAGGCGACGGCGGGTTCCATCGAGATCCTCGGAACGGACGTCCTGTCGCTCAGCCCGCGCAAGCGGGCCTCGTTCCGCAGCGAGAACGTCGGCTTCATCTTCCAGGAGTACAACCTCGTCAGTTCGCTGACGGTCGAGGACAACATCGCGCTGCCCGCACGGCTCGCCGGCCACCGGGTGCCGAAGGCGCGGGTCGGTGAAGCCATGGCGAGGCTCGGCATCGCCCAGCACGCGCGGCAGCGGCCCGACCGGCTCTCCGGCGGAGAACGCCAGCGCGTCGCGGTGGCCCGCGTCGTCGCGAATCAGCCGCGGGTCGTCTTCGCCGACGAGCCGACCGGTGCGCTCGACCTCAAGTCGGGTCATGTGGTGCTCGATTGGCTGCAGGCACTTCCCGCGCAGGGAACCACGGTCCTCATGGTCACGCACGACCCCCATGCGGCCGCCCGTGCCGACCGGGTCGTGGTGATGGGGTCCGGGCGGGTGCACGCCGTGCTTCCCGGCGGCGACCCGCACGCGGTGGGCGACGCCGTCCTGACGGCGCGGGCCGAGGACGAAGCGGGTGAGCAGGCGTCGTGATGCGACTCGTTCTCGCGGACGTACGCGCGCGGGCATCCATGTGGTGGTGGACGCTCCTGTGCGCGGCGATCGGCGCAGCGTGCTCGGCGGGCTCGGTCATCGCCCTGTTCGCCGCCGTCTCGGCGGCCCGGGCGGCCGGTGACGCGCGGATGGTCTCCGCTTCGGTGGCGCTCGGCGGCAACATCGTCTTCTTCACCGTGCTGGCCGCCGTGGGCATCGTCGCCTCCACGGTCGGACTGACGCTGGTGACCCAGCGGCGCGAGCACGCCCTGTGGGTGATTCTCGGGATCCCGCGCGACCGGGTCAGGCTCGTGCTGCGTACGGAACTGTTCGTGCTGGGCGCGCTGGCCGGCGCGTTGGCGGTACCGCTGGCCCCTCTGGTGGCGGGCGTCGCCCTCCGGCAGTGGACGGCGACGGGGCTGGACCTGCACGGAGCGACGGCCGGATTCCGGCTCTGGCACGTCGGCGCGAGCGTGCTGGCCGGAGTGGCCCCGTGTCTGCTCGGCGGCTGGGGAGTCACCCGCCGTGCCGCCAGGGAACCGGAGATGCGCGCCTTCCGGGACCTCTCCGACGCGCCGGAGCGCCCCGGTGCCGCCCGCTCCGTCCTGGCCTTCTGTCTCCTGGCCGGTGTGGTCGGGATGTGGATCCCCGGGCTGGGGCTCGAACTCGACGGCGGCGTCGAGCAGCGGACGGCCTTCGCCTTCGCCGGCAGTCTCTTCCTCATCTGCCTGCTGCTGCTGATGGGTCCGTGGGTACTCACGCCCCTGATGAAGTGCTGGACCGCACTCGTGCCGTCGCGCGGCGTCGCCTGGCACCTCGCCGTGCATGCGTGCCGGGCCCGCGCGGCACGGAGCGTCACCACGATCCTGCCGTTCGCGCTCTCCCTGTCGTTCGTCGGGCTCTTCATGGTGATGGGGAACGCCATGCCCGAAAGCACCGCCGGACTGGACGACGTCCTGGTCGTGCTGGGCTGGGTCTTCGTCGTGTCCTGGGTCGGCGGCCTCGCCGTGATCGCCCTGGTCGGGCGGGAACGCTCACGGGACGCCGCCGTCGTGACGGTCGCGGGGGCGCGGCCCGGTGTGCTCACACGGTCGACGATCTATGAGGGAGTGATCTACGCGGGGACGGCGATCGTCTTCGGTGCACTCTCGATCGCGGTGACGAGCGCCGCCATCGCCACGGGGGCCAGGACCGGCGCCGTCGGCCTCCTGACCGGCCTCCCCTGGGCGACCCTCGGCGCACTCGCCGCCGTGACCCTCGTGACCACATGCCTCGCTCTGGCCTTCCAGGCTGTCCGCGTGGCGCGTACGGCCCCCGCCCGAGCCCTGCACTCGCACCCCTGAACCTGACCATCCCCCCGAACGGCGTGCGGCAGCCGCATGCCCGAAGCATCGAGGAACACCATGAACAAAAGGCCACGCACCCCCCTGCTCACCCTCGGCGGAATCGCACTCGTCGCCGCCGCGGCCACGGCATGCACCACCGATGCCGGCACGGGCAGTACGACCACGGAGTCGAAGTCGTTCGGCTTCAGCGGCGACAGCCTGACCGTGAAGGCGGATTCCGCCGACCTCGAACTCCGGGCCGCCGACGTCCAGGGCCTTCAGGTGGAACGCAAGGTCAGCGGCACGAAGGTGGGCGGGGACATCACACCCGAGTGGCGGCTCGAAGGGAGCACGCTCACCCTCTCGCTGGACTGCACGGGAATCTCCGTCAACTGCAAGGCGGCGTACACGGTGAAGGTTCCGCGCGACGTCGCGATCACGGCCGAGAACGACAAGGGCCTCATCAAGGCCACGGGCTTCACCGCCGACTTCGCCGCCAGATCCGGTGACAGCGACGTGCGGTTGTCGGAACTCAGCGGGGCCCGCCTGGACCTGGAGAGCCACGACGGAGACATCAAGGGCGACGGGATCTCCGCGAAGTCGGTCACGGTCACCTCGAGGAACGGCGACACCGATCTGGGACTCGCGTCCGTACCCGACCTCGCCGACATACGGAGCCGGGACGGCGACATCGCGCTCCACCTGCCGGATGCGGCGTACGCGGTCGACACGACCGCCAAGAAGGGCGACATCACCGTGGACGTCACCAAGGACGACACGAGCGATCATGCGGTGAACGTCCACACGCGCAACGGCGACGTCGTTGTCGGCAGGACGTCCTGAGGGCTGTCCCGCAGGCCCGGGCGAGCGCACAGGCGTCACGGGGCGGCCCCCGGCCAGGATCGCCATGCCTCATGCGGGCGGCATGAAGGGCCGTCGCATGCCGGCGGGTCTCAGTTCTGGTTCACCGGCCAGACCGCCGCCGGGTCGCAGTGGCCGGGGCAGGCCAGCAGATAGACCTCGTTGCCGAGGAACATGTTGTACGTGTCGGCCCCGACGCTGTACGGCTGCTCGGGCAGGCCGGGGTGGACCTCGAACTCCATGTCTTCGGGGACCTGGCACAGGTACTCCAGCTCGGCCCCGCAGGCGCAGGTGTGCCCCTCGGGGTCCTGGGCCCAGGAAGGGGTGCCGCCGACCTTGAAGTCCTGCCGCCCCAGGCCGCGGGCGCTCGGGGTCTCCGCGTACGGGCGGAGCATGAGTCGCTTCGCCCGTACGGAGGGCTCGCACTCCTCGGTGGGCCGGTCCGCGCCGCGCTGGAGCAGGACACGCCAGAAGGGGCCCGGGTACGGATCCTGGGGGGCCTCCCAGTAACGGGGTACGAGGGCTCCGCCCTCGTACGTGGCGTCGGTGGCCTCGTTGTGCGCGCGGCAGTGGAAGACCAGAAGGTGGTCCCCGCCGAAGTGCGCGATGTCGGGGGGCACATCGAGCTGGAAGAACAGGGCCAGCCGCTCGCCGCAGAAGCAGGTAGGCCAGTCCTGTCCGGCGTCGAGGAAGGGGTGGCCGCCGAGGGAGTTCCGCGCCGGCCCGTCCAGCGGAGCGGTCCCGACCTCGATGGCATGGGCGGGCAGCGCGACCCGCGTCTCCCGCATCTCTGTTTCCGGCATCCGGTCACCCTAGGACGGGGACCGGCATCCGGCACAGGGGCCCCGGCACCGCGGGTTGCTGATCGCGGCGAACTCCGCCTGCACCGATGCGCTTGGGCAGGAGTCCTCCCGCTCGCGCCGCGACACCGGTGACGTACACGACGGTGTCTCCGGTACCGACGGGCGGCACAGGGGTCCGGGTTCCCGCCACCGCGTGCTTTTCCCGCGGGCCCGGGACGGCGGACGGCCCGCGGCGCCCGGAACAGCTTCGGGCCGACGGTGCGTCACCGTCGGCCCGAAGCCACGTACTCGCGCTCCAACGGCGCTGGCCTGCGGCTACAGCACCGGCAGCAGGGCCTTCAGCTCGAAGGCGGTGACCTCGCTGCGGTACTCCTCCCACTCCTGCTTCTTGTTGCGCAGGAAGAAGTCGAAGACGTGCTCGCCGAGCGTCTCGGCGACCAGTTCGCTCTTCTCCATCAGCGCGATCGCCTCGCCCAGGTTCTGCGGCAGCGGCTCGATGCCCATCGCGCGGCGCTCGGCGTCGGACAGGGCCCAGACGTCGTCGTCGGCGCCGGCCGGGAGTTCGTAGCCCTCCTCGATGCCCTTGAGGCCCGCGGCCAGCAGCACCGCGTACGTCAGGTAGGGGTTGGCGCCGGAGTCGATGGAGCGGACCTCGACGCGGGCCGAGCCGGTCTTGCCGGGCTTGTACATGGGGACGCGGATCAGGGCGGAGCGGTTGTTGTGGCCCCAGCAGATGTACGAGGGGGCCTCGCCGCCGGCGCCCGCGGCGCGGGAGGAGCCGCCCCAGATGCGCTTGTAGGAGTTGACCCACTGGTTGGTGACGGCGGAGATCTCCGCGGCGTGCTTGAGCAGGCCCGCGATGAAGGAGCGGCCCACCTTCGAAAGCTGGTACTCGGCGCCGGACTCGTAGAACGCGTTGCGGTCGCCCTCGAAGAGGGAGAGGTGGGTGTGCATGCCCGAGCCGGGGTACTCCGAGAACGGCTTCGGCATGAAGGTCGCCTGCACGCCCTGCTCCAGCGCGACCTGCTTCATGACCAGGCGGAAGGTCATGATGTTGTCGGCCGTGGAGAGCGCGTCCGCGTACCGCAGGTCGATCTCCTGCTGGCCGGGGGCGCCCTCGTGGTGGCTGAACTCGACCGAGATGCCCATCGATTCGAGCATGGTGATCGCCTGGCGGCGGAAGTCCATGCCGACGTTCTGCGGCGTGTGGTCGAAGTAGCCGGAGCTGTCCGCCGGGGTGGGGCGGGTGCCGTCGACCGGCTTGTTCTTCAGCAGGAAGAACTCGATCTCCGGGTGGGTGTAGAAGGTGAAGCCCAGGTCGGAGGTCTTGGCCAGGATGCGCTTGAGCACGTACCGCGGGTCGGCGAAGGAGGGCGAGCCGTCCGGCATCAGGATGTCGCAGAACATCCGGGCCGTGCCGGGGGCCTCCGCGCGCCAGGGCAGGATCTGGAACGTGCCCGGGTCCGGCTTGGCGATCATGTCCGACTCGTACACCCGGGCGAAGCCCTCGATGGCCGAGCCGTCGAAGCCGATCCCCTCGTCAAACGCCTGTTCCAGCTCGGCAGGGGCCACGGCCACGGACTTGAGGTAACCGAGCACGTCGGTGAACCACAGCCGTACGAACCGGATGTCGCGTTCCTCAAGTGTCCTGAGGACGAATTCCTGCTGCTTGTCCATAGCCACATCCTTGCAGTTCAGACGGTCCGTGCACCACCGCCCGGGGTAAGGGGGAAAGTCCAGTATCACGACCCCGGATTTCACCCAGATTACGCACCCGACGTGAGATGGAGCACTCGGCCACCCACTACGATCGTCGGCCACGGTGTGCATGGGGTGCGGCGGCCTCGCAACTGCCCTGCGCGCACCGCTCTCCCGACCCGTTCCGCCCCCTCATCGCCCCTTCGCAGAAGGATCCACGACATGAGCTTCGACCGCAGGACCCGCATAGAGCAGATGCGCAAGGCCGACCGCGCGCGTGACCGCCGCACCCGTGTACTCGTCATCAGCCTCAGCGCCGTCGTCGTCGCAGGTCTCGTCGGCTTCGGTGCCTACACGCTCGTCGACAGGGCCGACTCCTCGGCGGACCGGAAGGCCTCGGACGCCAAGAACGCCGAACAGTCCGCGGCGGAGAAGGAGGAGCTGGCCAAGGGGACGATCTCGGGCGAGAAGACATGGGACGCGAAGAAGCTGACCCGCAACCACGTCACCGAGACCGTCACGTACCCGATGAAGCCGCCGGTCGGCGGTGACCACAGCCCCGTCTGGATGAACTGCGACGGCGAGGTATACGAAAAGGCGATCCCCGACATGAACGCCGTGCACGCGCTGGAGCACGGATCGGTGTGGGTGACCTACACGGACAAGGCCTCGGCCGCCGATGTGGACAAGCTCGCCGAGCGGGTCTCGACGACGCCGTACTCGCTGATGAGCCCGTACAAGGACCAGGCCGGCGCCATCATGCTGAGCGCCTGGGGCAAGCAGGTCACAGTGGACAGTGCCGATGACCGCCGGGTGGCGCAGTTCTTCGCCAAGTACGTGCAGGGCCCGCAGACGCCCGAGCCGGGGGCCGCGTGCACCGGCGGGCGGGCGACTCCGTGACGGAGACGACAGAGGCCGCGGAAGAGGCGGACGCGGACGCGGCAACGGTGCCGGAGCGCACCCGGCGCACCTGGTGGGCGGCGGGTTCCGCCGTCGTGATCGCGCTGCTGTTCGCGGGGGCGGCGAGCGTCGCGGCCGCTCGGGACGAGGGGGCGGACCACCACACGGCGGCCCCTGCCACGCAGAGCCCGGCGACCGATTCGGCGGACGCCGGGTTCGCCCGCGACATGGCCGTCCACCACCAGCAGGCCGTGGAGATGTCCTTCATCGTGCGCGACCGCACCCAGGACGAGGACGTGCGCCGTCTGGCGTACGACATCGCCAACACGCAGGCCAACCAGCGCGGCATGCTGCTCGGCTGGCTGGACCTGTGGGAGCTGCCGAAGGCCGCCGCCGGGCAGGAGCCGATGGCCTGGATGACGGCCGGAGGGCACGCGGGCCACGACATGGCGGGGATGCCCGGGATGACTGCGATGCCTGGGATGGCGCAAACGGACGGCGGCTACAAGGCCCACGACGGATCCCTGATGCCCGGCATGGCGACCCGTACCGAGCTCGACCGGCTCCGCGGGGCCAGTGGCAGGCAGGCCGAGATCCTGTACCTCCAGCTGATGACCGACCACCACAAGGGCGGGATCGACATGGCCCGCGGCTGCGCGGACCTGTGCAGCGTGAAGGCGGAGAAGCGACTGGCCCGGGGCATGGTCGCGGGCCAGCAGTCCGAGCTGGAGGCCATGGCCGGGATGCTGGCGGAACGGGGCGCCGCACCCCGGCCCGGGAAGACGTCCGGGAAGACGTCCTGAGGGGGCCGGACAGGTGTCCTGAGGGGGCCGGCAGCCGGGGCCGTCCCTCGCGGCTGCACCCGAATGGGTGAGAGCGGTCGCGAGCCCCGGGCGTGCCCATGACGATGGGTTCGCTCGGGGTCGTACGGAAGTGCCCGTCGGCACGCAGGAGGAATCCCCCATGACCACCGCCAAGGACATCATGCACACCGGCGCCACCTGGATCCCCGCGCACGAGACCCTCGACCGGGCCGCCCAGATGATGCGCGACCACAACGTCGGCGCGCTGCCCATCTCGGAGAACGGCGACCAGGACCGGATGGTCGGCATCCTCACGGACCGCGACATCGTGGTCGCCTGTGTGGCGATGGGCCGGGACCCGTCGAAGGTGACCGCCGGCGAGCTCGCCCAGGGCACGCCGCGCTGGATCGACGCGGGAGCCCAGGTGGAGGCGGTGCTGGAGGAGATGCAGACCCACCGGATCCGCAGGCTGCCCGTCGTGGAGAACAAGAAGCTGATCGGCATGATCAGCGAGGCCGATCTGGCCCAGCACCTCTCCGACGACCAGATCGCCGGCTGGGCGGAGAAGGTCTACTCCCGCAACTGACGCGCCCCGTACGACCGGACGACCCGCCTCCCCGCGCCGCGCGGGGAGGCGGAGACCGAGACGGTCTGCCCCTTTCCCACCCCGCGCCGCGCGGGGGAGGCGGGCCATCGCCACCCGCTTGCCCGACATGGGTAATCTGTCCGACATGTCCGTTCAGTTGACCCGACGTGCCGTGCTCGGCGCGTCGATCGCCCTTGCCGGTACGGGAGTTCTCGCCGACCGCGCCGCCGCGTCCCACTCCCCCACGAGCCACCCGGCCCCGGCCGCCACCACCGCCCCGGAGGGCTACGTCTCCCCCGACGGGCCGGAAGTCGCCGCGGCCGAGAAGCGGCGGGGCGCCGGCCCCGAGCGCGGGGCGACCCTGACCGCGACCCCGTCCCGGCTCGACCTGGGCGGCGGGCGCACCGTCAGCTCGTGGGCGTACGGGGACCGGCTCCCCGGACAGGAGATCCGGGTCACCGCGGGCGACACGCTCGCCCTCACCCTCGCCAACCACCTGCCGCAGTCCACCTCGCTGCACTGGCACGGACTCGCCCTGCGCAACGACATGGACGGCGTACCCGGGCTGACCCAGCGGGCCGTCGAGGCGGGGGCGGACTTCACCTACCGGTTCGCGGTGCCGGACCCGGGCACGTACTGGCTCCACCCGCACTCGGGCGTCCAGCTGGACCGCGGGCTGTACGCGCCGCTGATCGTGGAGGACCCGAGGGAGCCCCTCGGCTACGACAGGGAGTGGGTCGTCGTCCTGGACGACTGGGTCGACGGCGTCGACGGCTCCACCCCCGACGCCGTGCTCCAGGAACTCACCGGGGGCAGCGGCCACAGCGGGCACGCCATGCCGGCCCCCGCCCCGCCCGCGAGCGGCGGGCCCTCACGGATGCTGAGGGGCGCCACCAGCGAGCTGCTGGGCGGCGACGCCGGCGACGTGGCCTACCCGTACTACCTGGTCAACGGCCGCGTACCCGAGGATCCGTCCGCCTTCACCGCACGGCCGGGCGACCGGATCCGGCTGCGGATCATCAACGCGGGCGGCGACACCGCCTTCCGGGTCGCGCTCGGCGGCCACCGCATGACGGTGACGCACACCGACGGCTTCCCGGTCCGGCACACCGCGACGGACGCCCTGCTGATCGGGATGGGTGAGCGGTACGACGTGCTGGTCACCGCCGGGGACGGGGTGTTCCCGCTGACCGCCCTGGCCGAGGGCAAGAAGGCCTCCGCGATGGCCCTGCTGCGGACCGGGAGCGGCGCGGCGCCCGGCGCGGCCGTGCGGCCGAAGGAGCTGGACGGCGAGCTGGTGACGGCCGACCGGCTCTCCCCGGACGCCTCCGTGGCCCTGCCCGCCCGCGCACCCGACCGGACGGTGCTGATGAGGCTGACGGGGTCCATGGAGGCGTACGACTGGGCTTTCGACAGGAAGCCGTACACCCCCGACCAGCGCCACCCGGTGAAGGCCGGGGAGCGGGTCCGGATGGAGTTCCGCAATCCGACGGCGATGTGGCACCCGATCCATCTGCACGGACACACCTTCGCGCTGGCCGGGGATGCGTCCGGGGCCCGCAAGGACACCGCGATCGTGCTTCCCCGGCAGACGCTGACCGTCGACTTCGACGCGGACAACCCGGGCCTGTGGATGCTCCACTGCCACAACCTCTACCACGCGGAGGCGGGCATGATGACGGTCCTCGGCTACCTCCGCTGACGGCCTCGCCGGCGGGCCGTGGCGCCTTTCTCCCGGCCCGCCAGGACATTGCGTCAGTCAGACGATTACACTGGGCGGCGTGCCTCAACTACGCCTCGCTCTGAATCAGATCGACTCGACCGTCGGCGACCTCGCCGGCAACACCGAGTCGATCCTCCACTGGACCCGGCACTCCGCCGAACAGGGCGCCCACCTGGTGGCGTTCCCCGAGATGGTGCTGACCGGTTACCCCGTCGAGGACCTGGCCCTGCGGTCGTCCTTCGTCGAGGCGTCGCGGGACGCGCTGCGTGCGCTCGCCGCGCGCCTGGACGCGGAGGGCTTCGGGGAACTCCCGGTCGTCGTCGGCTACCTCGACCGTTCCGAGCACGCCGCGCCCCGCTACGGCCAGCCCGCCGGGTCGCCGCGCAACGCCGCCGCGGTCCTGCACCGCGGGCGGATCGCGCTGAACTTCGCCAAGCACCACCTGCCCAACTACGGCGTCTTCGACGAGTTCCGGTACTTCGTACCGGGCGACTCGATGCCCGTCGTCCGGGTGCACGGCATCGACGTGGCACTCGCGATCTGCGAGGACCTCTGGCAGGACGGCGGCCGCGTACCGGCCGCGCGCGCCGCCGGGGCCGGGCTGCTGCTGTCGATCAACGCCTCGCCGTACGAGCGGGACAAGGACGACACCCGCCTGGAACTGGTCCGCAAGCGGGCCCAGGAGGCCGGCTGCACGACCGCGTACCTCGCGATGATCGGCGGCCAGGACGAGCTGGTCTTCGACGGCGACTCGATCGTCGTCGACAGGAACGGCGAAGTGATCGCCCGCGCCCCGCAGTTCTCCGAGGGCAGCGTGATCCTCGACCTCGACCTGCCGGCCGCCTCGCCCGAGGCGCCGTCCGGTGTGGTGAACGACGGCCTGCGGATCGACCATGTGGTCCTCTCCGAGGAGCCGCTGCCCGCGTACGGGGCGGAGCTGACCGGTGGGTACGCGGAGCGGCTCGACGACGACGAGGAGCTGTACTCGGCGCTCGTCGTGGGCCTGCGGGCGTACGCGGCGAAGAACGGCTTCAGCAGTGTGCTGGTCGGGCTCTCCGGCGGGATCGACTCGGCGCTGGTCGCGGCGATCGCCTGCGACGCGCTGGGCGCGCAGCACGTGTACGGCATCTCGATGCCGTCGAAGTACTCCTCGGACCACTCCAAGGGCGACGCGGCCGAGCTGGCGCGGCGTACCGGTCTGAACTTCCGGACCGTACCGATCGAGCCGATGTTCGACGCGTACATGGGCTCGCTGGGGCTCACGGGCCTCGCCGAGGAGAACCTGCAGTCGCGGCTGCGCGGCACGATGCTGATGGCCGTGTCCAACCAGGAGGGCCAGATCGTCCTGGCGCCGGGCAACAAGTCGGAGCTGGCGGTCGGTTACTCGACGCTGTACGGCGACTCCGTCGGTGCGTACGGGCCGATCAAGGACGTCTACAAGACGTCGGTCTTCCGGCTGGCGAAGTGGCGCAACCGGGCCGCCGAGGAGCGCGGGCAGACGCCGCCGATCCCGGAGGCGTCCATCACCAAGCCGCCCAGCGCGGAGCTGCGTCCCGGCCAGGTCGACACGGACTCGCTGCCCGACTACGACGTGCTGGACCGGATCCTGGAGATGTACGTCGACCGGGACCAGGGCCTCGACGCGATCGTCGCGGCCGGGTTCGACGCGGAGCTGGTGGCGAAGACGCTGCGGATGGTGGACACCGCGGAGTACAAGCGGCGGCAGTATCCGCCGGGCACGAAGATCTCGCCCAAGGGCTTCGGCAAGGACCGGCGGCTGCCGATCACGAACCGGTGGCGCGAGTCCGGCTGACGCCTGGGTTGGGGTTACGGGGCCGTCCCGTGCGGGTCGAGGTGACCGGCCCGGACGGGTGGGCGGTCCCGCCCGCCCGTCCGGGTGGGAGTGTTTCCGGCCCGCCCGGCCGAGGGTTCTGTCCTCAATCGCCGGACGGGCTTGATTGCCCGGGCCCGGCAGCCCGACATCGCCCGGGAGCCCCGCATGGCCCGGCAGTCCCGCATGGGATCAGTGGACGTCCGCGTCGGACTTCCGCGGGGCGGCCGTCGTCGCGCGGGCCACCACCCTCGACGGGGTCCGGTCGCGGTCCAGAACGCCCGCCGTGACCGCCACCGCGAGGCCCGCGACGGCCAGCACCGCGCCGACCAGGGCCGGGGAGGTCCAGCCCCAGCCCGCCGCGATGGCCACGCCGCCCAGCCACGCGCCGCCCGCGTTGGCCAGGTTGAAGGCGGAGTGGTTGGAGGCGGACGCCAGGGTCGGGGCGTCCTTGGCCTTGTTCATGACGAGCATCTGCAACGGCGTCGTCGTCATGAAGCCGACCCCGCCCAGCAGCACGACCATCACCAGCGCGGCCCACTGCACATGGGCGGCGAAGGGGAAGACGACCAGGACGACGGCGAGCGCGCCCAGCGAGCCGTACAGCGTGGGTCGCAGCGCCCGGTCCGTGAGCGGGCCCGCGGCCAGTGCGCCCAGGGTCATGCCGATGCCGAAGAGCGCGAGCACCAGGGTCACCGAGGACTCGCCGAAGCCCATCGCCTCGGTCGTCATCGCCGAGAGGTAGGAGTACACGGCGAAGACCCCGGCGAAGCCGAAGACGGCGGTGAGCAGCCCGAGCAGGACCTGACGGTTGCCCAGGGCGCGCAGCTCGTGGCGTACGTTCTGGTGCGCCTCGACCGGGATCTGCGGGACGAGGCGGGCGAGCGCGGCCATCGCGCACAGCCCGATCACCGCGACCACCAGGAACGTGGCCCGCCAGCCGAGGTGCTGGCCCAGCAGGGTGGCCGCCGGGACTCCGACGATGTTGGCGACGGTCAGGCCGAGGAACATGGTCGCCACGGCCCGTGCCTGGCGCCCGTCGGCCACCAGCCGGGCGGCGACGACCGCACCGACGCCGAAGAAGGCGCCGTGCGGCAGCCCGGCCAGCACCCGCCCGGCGAGCAGCCAGCCGAAGCCCGGAGCCAGCGCGGAGGCGAGGTTGCCGACGGTGAACAGGGCCATCAGGAGCAGGAGCATCCGTTTGCGCGGGATGCGCGAGCCGACGGCGGTGAGCAGCGGGGCGCCGAGCACCACGCCGATCGCGTACGCCGACACGAGGTAGCCCGCGGTGGGGACGGAGGTGCCCAGATCGTCCGCGACGTTGGGCAGCAGGCCCATCATCACGAACTCCGTAGTACCGATGCCGAAGGCGCTCACCGCGAGTGCGAGCAGTGCCAGTGGCATGAAGAGAGACCTTTCCGAAGTGGGCCCCGTACGCTCCGGCCGGGCCCGGTGGGGCCTCGGGGAGCGGAAGGGGGCAGGAGGGAACGCGGCCGTACGTGCGCCGGCGCGGGCCGGCCGGGGCCGGATCGCACGGTGACGGACCGGCTTCCTCGCCGGCGGCCTTGTTCCCGTTCGGAACAAAGTCTCTCAGACGTTTGGTGCCGGGAGGTAAACGGACCGTTTCGTCAGAGTTTGACGCGGGCGGCGATCGGAAGATGGTCACTGTCCGTGGCCGGGAGCGTCCACGACGACATCGGCTCGACGCCCTTCACCATGATCTGGTCGATCCGGGCCATCGGGAACGAGGCGGGCCAGCTGAATCCGAACCCGTCACCGGCCGCGCCCTGGGTGGAGCGCATCTGGGCGGTGACCGCGTGGAGCGAGCGGTCGTTCATCGTCCCGTTGAGGTCGCCGAGCAGGGCGACCCGTTCCAGCGGTTCGTGGGAGATGGCCTCGCCGAGGGCGTCCGCGCTCTGGTCCCGCTGGCTGGCGGTGAATCCGGCGTGCAGCTTGACCCGTACCGAGGGAAGGTGCGCGACGTAGAACGCCATCGGGCCCCGGGGGGTGGTGACGGTGGTCCGCATGGCGCGGACCCAGCCCATCTTGATGTCCACCGGGCGGGTGTCGCTCAGGGGGTACTTGCTCCACAGCCCGACGGTCCCCTGCACCGAGTGGTACGGGAAGCGGCCGGCCAGCGCCGACTCGTACGCCGCGACCTTGCCGCTGGGGAGTTCCTGGAGGGCGACGACGTCGGCGCCCGAGCCGGCGACCTGCTGGGCGGTGCCCTTGGGGTCGGGGTTGTCCGCGTTGACGTTGTGGGTGGCGACGGTGAGATCGCCGCCGCTGCCCGACTTGTCGGTGAGCAGCCCCCCGAAGAGGTTGAACCAGACCACGACCGGCAGCAGCAGGGCGACCAGCGCGGTCGCCGAGCGGCGCACCAGGCCCAGGATCAGCAGCAGCGGGACGAAGACGGCGCACCACGGGAGGAACGTCTCGGTGAGGCTGCCCAGGTTGCCGATGGTGTTCGGGATCTGGGCGTGCAGGAGCATCACGAGAGTCAGCAGGACGGAGCAGCCGGCCAGGACGATCCCCCGCCGCCAGATGCCGCGGTCCCGGGTCAGTCTGTCGCGCAGGTCCCGGAAGCGGGATCCGGTGCGCTGCGGTTCCGCGCTGCCGTTCCCGGTGTCCGCCCTGTACGCCTGCACCATTGCGCTGTCCTCACTGCCTTGCCGTACACATCGCCGCGCCCCACGACCCTAGGCGATGCGCGATGTCTTTACGGCCGTCGGCGACGGCCGCACTGCCGGGAGGACGCCGCGGGCGGTGCGGCAGGTTCCGGTCGCGGGGCGTCCGTGGTGCCTTGTGACAGAACGATCACACTCGGCCCGGAGCCCGGGCGCGTCAGCCGTGCGTCAGCTTGTGACCTGCGTCTTCACCGGATGCCGCGGCGGCGGCCCGCGGCCCGAGGCCCTCGATCAGCAGGCCGATGATGCGGTCGGCGAGGTCCTCGGGGAGCGGCGCATCGGGCCGGTGGATGGTGCGTACGAGCATGGGGCCGAGGAACAGGTCGTCCATCAGTTCCACGTCCGTGTCGCCCCGCAGCTCGCCCGCCGCGACGGCACGGCCGACGGCGGCGAGCATCGCGGCCCGGCGGGGTGCGATCACGGTGCCCTGGTACTCGGTCCACAGCTTGGGATGGCTCTTCATCTGCGCGAAGACGTTGTGCAGCAGTACCGAGGAGCGCTGGGCGAGTCCCCTGGTGCGCATGGACTCCAGCAGCACGCGCAGGTCGGCGAGGCCGCCGGTGCCGGAGACGTCGGGTTCCGGCGGCTCGATGTCGCGCAGGACGTCGACGAAGAGTTCTTCCTTGCCGGCCCAGCGCCGGTAGATGGTGGCCTTGCCCACGCCGGCCGTGCGGGCGATCCGTTCGATGGACAGGCCGGCGAGGGGCTCGCCGGCCTCCAGGAGCTCGACGACGGCGTCCAGGATGGACCGCTCGGCGGCGGCGCTGCGGGGGCGGCCGCGGCGGGGCTCGGAATCGTCCCCGGGGTGGGGCTCCCGGTCCTGGCCGCCGTGGGCCTCCGGCTCCGGGTCTCGGCCGTCGTGGACCTGCGGCTCGGGGCCCCGGTCGTCGTCGGGGGCCTGCCGGTCGCGCTCCCCGGGGACCCGGGCGTCCCGGTCCGCTGCCTGAGCCTGCACGTGGAACCACCTTTCACCGCCCCCGATTCTCGCCGACGCGGGAGGCGCCCGGCCTCTTCGGGGCCGGGCGCGTCCGCACCGCCTCAGCGCCCGGCGTCCGCGGGCACCGTCCGCTCGTCCCGTGCGACCGCCGGCTCGGGACGCCGCCGGCCCGGCAGGAACAGGGCGACCACGATCGTCCCGATCAGGGCGACGGCCGCCGAGCCGATGGCCGTGACGTGCATGGCGCCCATGAACGCGTCGTGCGCGGCGGACACCAGCGGGGTGCCCGCCGGGCCCATCTTCTCCGCGACGCCGAGCGTCGCCTCGATCGACTCGCCCGCCACCTCCCTGGCCGCGGCCGGTACGGCGTCGAGGTGCCCCTCGATGTCGCCGCGGTAGACCGTGGACAGCACCGAGCCGAGGACGGCGATCCCGAGGGCGCCGCCGACCTGCCGGAACACGTTGTTGACGGCCGAGCCCGATCCGGCCTTCTCCCGGGGCAGCGCCTGCATCACGGCGACGGTGACCGGGGGCATCACATGGGCCATGCCCGTGCCCTGGACGAAGAAGACCAGACACATGACCCAGACCGGGGTCGTGGCGTCGAACAGGGCGAACGCCGCCAGCCCGATGGCGACCAGCAGCATGCCCGCGGTGCAGACGGCACGGGCGCCGAAGCGGTCGACCACGAGCCGGGCCCGCGGGGCGAAGACCATCTGCGCGACGGCCAGCGGCAGGATCAGCAGCCCGGACTGCAGGGCGCTCCAGCCGCGCACGCTCTGCATGTAGAAGGCGGAGAAGAACGTCACGCCCATCAGCGCGAAGAAGACCAGCGCGATGGCGGCGACGGCGGCGGAGAAGGCCGGCTTCCTGAAGTACGAGATGTCGATGGCCGGGCTGCTGCTGCGCTTCTCGTGGAGGACGAACACGACCAGGACGGCCAGACCGCCGATGATCGGCAGGAGCGCGGAGGCGTCGGTGAAGTCGGCGAGCTCGCCGCCCCGGATGATGCCGTACACCAGCAGCACCAAGCCGACGACGGAGAGCGCCACGCCGAGCGGGTCCAGCCGTCCCGGCTTCGGGTCCCTGGAGTCCGGTACGAGCACGGCCATGGCGATCACCGCGACGACCACGACGGGCACGTTGACCAGGAAGACCGAGCCCCACCAGAAGTGTTCGAGGAGCAGTCCGCCCGTGATCGGGCCGATGGCGATGCCGAGGCCGACGCTGCCGGCCCAGAGGCCGATGGCCTTGGGCTGCTCGTCGCGCTCGAAGACGTTCATCAGGACGGCGAGGGTGGCCGGCATGACGAAGGCGGCGCCGAAGCCCATCACGGCACGCCAGGTGACGAGTTCGCCGGGCGATCCCGACATGGCGGCGAAGGCGGAGCCCACCCCGAACAGGATGATGCCGAAGAGCAGCACCTTCTTGCGCCCGATGCGGTCGCCGAGCAGGCCCGCGGTGAACAGGAGGCCCGCGAAGACCAGCGTGTAGGAGTTGATGGCCCACTCCAGCTCGCTCTGGGTGGCGCCCAGACCGGTGGGTGAGGGAGAGGCGATCGTCTTGACGGCGACGTTCAGGATCGAGTTGTCCAGCACCACGATGAGCAGGCTGAACATCAGGACGGCGAGGATCGCCCAGCGGCGGCGGTGGACCGCCTCGGGGACCTGGGGCACGGCGGCGGGAGCGCCGGACGGTATGGACATGGCCAGAGCTTAACGCCATTTCGATACGAGACCGTCTCGTATTGGAAAGTCTTTACCACCTGCCTGGCACCCGGTGCCAGGCAGGTGCGCGGGCCCACTTCCCGTGAACCGCTCCGGGATGCCACCATGGAAGAGATCCGGGGACGCCGTCAGGGCGCCTCGAGATGACGAAGGAGCCGTTGGCAATGTCGCTTCAGGCTGCGCACCACCAGTCCGCCACACCCCCCGCGGGAGCCCCGTCCGACAGCAGCAAGGCGCTGTACGGAGGAAAGAGCAACCGCCGGGTCACCGTCCACGACATCGCCGCCGCCACCGAGCGCGGCGAGAAGTGGCCCATGCTCACCGCCTACGACGCGATGACCGCGTCCGTCTTCGACGAGGCCGGCATCCCGGTCATGCTCGTCGGCGACTCGATGGGCAACTGTCACCTCGGCTACGAGACCACCGTGCCCGTCACGATGGACGAGATCGCCATCCTGTCCGCCGCCGTCGTCCGGGGCACCAGGCGCGCCCTGATCGTCGCCGACCTGCCCTTCGGGTCGTACCAGGAGAGCCCCGTCCAGGCCCTGCGCAACGCCACCCGGCTGATCAAGGAGTCGGGCGTCGGCGCGGTCAAGCTGGAGGGCGGCGAGCGCAGCCACGAGCAGATCAAGCTCCTGGTCGACGCCGGCATCCCGGTCATGGCCCACATCGGCCTGACCCCGCAGTCCGTCAACGCGATGGGCTACCGCGTGCAGGGCCGCGGCGAGGAGGCCGCCCAGCAGATGCTGCGCGACGCCAAGGCCGTGCAGGACGCGGGCGCGTTCGCCGTCGTCCTGGAGCTCGTACCGTCCGAGCTGGCCGCCGAGGTCACCCGCACCCTGCACATCCCGACCGTGGGCATCGGGGCCGGTCCCGACACCGACGCGCAGGTGCTGGTCTACACCGACATGGTCGGCCTGACCGGCGGCAAGGTGCCGCGCTTCACCAAGCAGTACGCCGACCTGCGCCAGATCCTGGGCGACGCCGCGAAGGCGTACGCGGACGAGGTCGTCGGCGGCACCTTCCCGGCGCCGGAGCACACGTTCCACTAGCGTCTTTCGTCTGGATCAGCCCGGACCCCGCGAGTCCGGCCTGATCCGGACGAGAGCCCTTGGGACCGAACGACCACTGCCGCACCACCGACAGCCCGCCGACATCCCCCATCGGCGGGCTGTCGCCCTGCTGTAGGCGGACTGTCGGTGGGTTGTCGGTGGCGACTGGTCTGATGGTGGACATGACGCGAATCGACAAGAACCCCAGGAACGGCAACAACGCCGTCGAGGTGCGGGGGCTGGTCAAGCACTACGGCTCGACCAAGGCTCTGGACGGCGTGGACCTCGATGTGCGCGAGGGCACCGTCCTCGGCGTGCTCGGCCCCAACGGCGCCGGCAAGACCACCCTCGTACGAGTCCTGTCCACCCTGATCCAGCCCGACGCCGGACACGCGGTCGTGGCGGGCTACGACGTGGTGAAGCAGCCCCGCGCGCTGCGCCGCACCATCGGTCTGACCGGGCAGTACGCCTCGGTCGACGAGAAGCTCTCCGGCTGGGAGAACCTCTACATGATCGGGCGGCTGCTCGACCTCCCGCGCAAGAAGGCCCGTTCGCGCGCCGACGATCTGCTGGAGCGATTCTCGCTCACGGACGCGGCGAAGAAGGCCGCGATGGAGTACTCCGGCGGAATGCGCCGCCGGCTCGACCTCGCCGCCTCCATGATCGGCAGCCCGGCCGTCCTCTATCTGGACGAGCCGACGACGGGGCTCGACCCCCGTACCCGTAACGAGGTCTGGGACGAGGTGCAGCGCATGGTCGCGGAGGGGGCGACCGTGCTGCTCACCACCCAGTACATGGAAGAGGCGGAACAGCTCGCCAACGAGCTCACCGTCATCGACAAGGGACGGATCATCGCCCGCGGCGGTGTCGCCGAGCTGAAGGCCAAGGTCGGCGGCCGCACGCTGCAGATCCAGCCCTCGGACCCGGCCGAACTGGCCGCGATGGCGCAGGCCATCAGGGAGGCCGGCCTCGACGGCGTGGCGGGCGCCCAGGCGGTTCCGGACGAGGGGCTGCTGTACGTACCGATCCTCAGCGACGAGCAGCTCACCGCCGTCATCGGCCTGCTCGGCACCCGGGGCTTCTCGCTGGCGCACGTCGCCACCGCGCTGCCCAGCCTCGACGAGGTCTTCCTCGCCGTCACCGGCGGCAAGGCCACCGTCACCGACACGATCCCCGAGGAGGTCGCGGCATGAGCACGACGACTTTGACGCCCACCCCCACCGGCACGGCCGCGGCCGCCCCGGCCGCGAAGCTCCACGACGAGGGCCGGATCGGGTTGCGGAACAACCTGCGCCACATCGGGGCGCTGGTGCGGCGCAATCTGCTCCAGATCAAGAAGGATCCGGAGTCGATGTTCGACGCGCTCCTGATGCCGGTCATCTTCGTGCTGCTGTTCGTGTACGTCTTCGGCGGCTCCGTCGGCAGCAGCATGGGCGGCGGCCGGCAGGAGTACCTGAACTACCTGATCCCCGGCCTGATGGCGATGATGGGCATGAACATCGCCATGGCCGTCGGCAGCGGTGTCAACGACGACTTCCGCAAGGGGGTCATGGACCGGTTCCGCACCATGCCGATCGCCCGCTCCTCGGTGCTCATCGCCAAGATCGTGGTCGAGCTCGCCCGGATGATGGTCGCCACGCTGATCCTGCTGGGCATGGGATTCGCGCTCGGCATGGAGCTCCACGGCTCGGTGCTCGGGCTGATCGGGGCGATCGGGCTGGCGGCCGCGTTCGGCGCCGCCATCATGTGGATCTTCATCCTGCTCGGACTGTCCATGAAGACGGCTCAGGCCGTCCAGGGAATGGGGATGCTCGTCATGATGCCGCTCCAGTTCGGCTCCTCCATCTTCGCCCCGCCCACGACGATGCCCGGCTGGCTCCAGTCGTTCACCGACTACAACCCGCTGTCCAACCTGGCCGACGCGGCCCGCGCCCTGATGATGGGCACCCCGGTCGGCCACTCGGTCTGGCTGACGCTCGGCTGGACCGTGGTCATCACCGCGGCAACGGCCCCGCTCGCGGTGTCCAAGTTCCGCAAGAAGTCCTGACCGCAGGGTTCGGACCGCTTCAGTCCCGGTACGCGTCGACGAGGGCGGTGGCCTCCTCCAGGGAGAGGCCACCGCCCTCGGCGTACGCGCTCGCGTAGGCGTCGTCCCCGAGCACGGCGCGGACCAGCTCCTCGGCCCGGACGAAGTTCTCCCGCTCCATCGACGTCAGGAAGTGCCCTTCCGGCAGCAGCTCCCGGCCTGCGGCCAGCAGCCGCGCACCGGTCCGCGCCCCGCGCTCCTCGCCCAGCCCGCCCAGCGCCCACGCCGTGGTGACCAGGTGGATCACCGCCATCTGGGGTGCCACCATCTGCGTCAGCGGGTCGCCCAGGTGCACCAGCGCCCGCCGGGCGTGGTCCAGGGCAGCGGCGTGGTTCCCGTCCAGGTTGTCCAGCCAGGCCAGGCCGCCCAGGACGAACCCCTCGAAGATCGCCATGGTCTGGGACTTGAAATCTTCGAGCAGGATGGCGAACTGCTCACGGGCCTCGTCCGTACGGCCGGAACGGCCCAGCCACAGGGCCAGGAAGAGCCGGCCCGCCGGCCTCGCCTCGTGCCCCGTGTGCCGTTCGTCGGCGAGGATCTCACGCAGGATCGCCTCGCCCTCCGCACCGCGGTCGAGCTCGGTGAGCGCGGAGGCGTAGCGGGTGCGGAGCACCGACACCTGGGCCAGGGCGCCGAGCTTCGCCGCGTAGCCGACCGCGGCCAGGTAGTCCTCGGCCGCCCGGGTGAAGTCGCCGGTCTTCTCGTACGCCTCGCCACGCGAGGAGAGCGCCTCGGCCATCCCCCAGTCGTCACCGAGCCGGCTGAAGATCTCCAGGCTCTCGTCGGCGTCCACATGGGCCTCGCCCGCCCAGTCGGGCCGGTTGGCGAGCACGTTGGCGCGCATCTGGAGCGCTGCGGCGAGCTCCCACTCGTAGCCGAACTCCCGCGCGGCGCGGACCGTTTCGTCCAGCAGGTGCCGCAGGTCCGCGACGCCTCCGGTGAGCATGACGGCGAAGAACCAGAGCGATGCGGGGCTCCGGCAGGTCTGCGGCTGGCCGGCCCGGTAGGTGCCGGCGATCGTCCGCAGCCGCTCCATGCTGGCCTCGTTCGTCCACTCGTCCATCGCGTGGTCCATGCTGACCAGCTGGATCAGCCCCACCTGGCGCCGCGCCTCCTGGAGCAGTTCGGGTCCCATGGGCGGGGGCGCGTCGGTGCAGCGTTCGTGGATCGAGGGCGCGGGTCGCACCGGCGGGGCGAAGGGGTCGGGACCGAGCCCCGCGGTGGCGTCGGCCCAGTGCAGGGCGTCGCTGCGCAGGTTGCGGATCTGCCAGTACCAGGAGAGCGAGATCACCAGGCACAGCGACTCCTGCTCGTCGCGCGCGGCGACGGCGTGCCGGAGCGCGGTGCGCAGGTTCTCGTACTCGCGCTGGAATACCTCGATCGCGGCACGCTGTCCGGCGCCGCGGAGCAGGGGGTCGGTGGTACGGGCCAGCTCCCGGAAGTACACGAGGTGCCGGCGTTCCACGGCTTCCCGCTCCCCCGTCCCGTCGAGGCGCTCCGCCGCGTACTCGCCGACGGTCTCCAGGAGGCGGTAGCGCATCCGGCCGTCCGCCGCGGGCACGGCGACGACCAGGGACTTGTCGACGAGTGAGCCGAGCAGCCCGGCGACCTCCCGCGCCTGCCGCGGCCCGTCCGCGCAGACCGCCTCGGCCGCTTCGAGGGTGCAGCCGCCGGCGAAGACGGACAGCCGTCGCAGGGTGCTGCGTTCGTCCTCGGCGAGAAGGTCCCAGGACCAGTCGACGACGGCCCGCAGGGTCTGCTGGCGCGGGAGCACGGTGCGGCTGCCGCTCGTCAGCAGCTGGAACCGGTCGTCGAGCCGGCCGGCGATCTGCTGCGGGGTGAGCATCCGCAGCCGGGCGGCGGCGAGTTCGATGGCCAGCGGCAGACCGTCCAGGCGGCGGCAGATCTCGGCGGCGGCCGCCGCGGTCGCGTCGTCTGCGTCGACGCGGAAGCCGGGCAGCGCGGCGGCGCCGCGCTCGGCCAGCAGCCGCACTGCCGTCGGACCGGGCAGCGGCTCGACGGGCCGGACGAACTCGCCGGGTACGCCGAGGGGTTCGCGGCTGGTGGCGAGGACGGTGAGCTCCGGGCAGCGGGCCAGCAGGTGGTCGGCGAGGGCCGCGGCGGCCTCGATCACATGCTCGCAGTTGTCCAGGAGCAGCAGCATGCGGCGCCGGGAGCAGTGCTCGGTCAAGCGGGAGAGGGGTTCACCGGCGCCCCGTTCGGCGGCCCGGAGCTCCTCGGCACCGGCCCCGCGCAGCACGGTCTCGCGGGCACCCAGTGCGCCGAGGACCGCCTCCGGTACCGCTTCGGGATCGTCGACGGGCGCGAGTTCGGCCAGCCAGACGCCGTCCGGCCAGGCCGCGGGACCGAAGGATTCGGCGGTCTCCTGGGAGAGCCGGGTCTTGCCCGCTCCGCCGGGCCCGAGCAGGGTGACCAGCCGGGCCCGGGAGAGGTCGTCGCGCAGGTCGCCGATATCGCGCTCGCGCCCGACGAAGCTGGTGAGGCGGGCCCGGAGGTTGCCCTGCCGTACCGCCGCCACGGGGGCGCGGGGGCCGGCCGGCCGCGGGGCGGGGCGGGCGGGTTCCTGACGGAGCAGTTCGGCGTGCAGCGCGCTCAGCTCGGGTCCCGGATCGGTGCCGAGCCGGTCGGCGAGCACGGTGCGCACCCCGTCGTACGCGGCCAGCGCCTGGGCCGTGCGCCCCGCATCGCGCAGGGCCCGCAGCCGCAGTGCCTGGAGCGGTTCGTCGAGGGGGTGCTCGTCGCAGAGCGCGGCCAGCTCCGGGAGCACCTCGTCGGCCCGGCCGAGCGCGAGCGCCGCGCCGAGCCGGGTCCGCCGGGCGTCGAGCCGGCGGGCGGTCCAGCGGGCCGCGACGGCGTGCCGGTCGGGCAGGTCGGCCAGCGCCGGTCCGCGCCAGAGGCCGAGGGCGTCGTCGAGGACGCTCAGGGCCTTCGCCGGATCGCCCGCCGACAGGGCTCGCGCGCCCTCCCCCGCGAGGCGTTCGAAGCGGTAGAGATCGACACTGTCCGGTTCGGCCGCCAGCCGGTAGCCGTTCTCCGCCGAGGCGACCGACGCATGGCCGAGTATCCGGCGCAGCCGGCCGACGAGAGCCTGGAGCGCGCCCGGCGCGTCGGCGGGCGGATCGCCGTCCCACACCTCGTCGACGAGCACCGCGACGGGCACCGTCCGGCCGGGCCGCAGCGCGAGCACGGCGAGCAGGGCACGCAGCCGCGCCCCGCCGATGGAGACGGCCGTGCCGTCGTCGCGGAGTGCCTGGGTGGTACCGAGGATGCCGTAGCGCACGCGCCCATTGTCCGTGACGGGGACCGGGTCATCCACACCCGCCCGGCCGCCCCCGCCCGCGTTCCCGACCGTCATGTCACCACCCTTCACGGAACCCCGGCCCGACGCGAGACGTTTTCCGCGTGTCGCCTGTACGGTCGGGGCTCGCCGCCTGCCCGCAGTCACCAGGAGCCCGCCGATGACCACCGCACCAGCTCGCAGCGACCGGCGGATCAGTCCGGTCTTCCTCGGGATCGTCGCCGTCATGGCCGTCTCGGGCTGGGCGGTGTGGACGGACTTCGCCGAGCAGCCGGGCTTCGCCACGTTCCTGTTCGTGACCGCGGCCTGGGTCGTCTCACTCTGTCTGCACGAGTACGCCCATGCCAGGACGGCACTGCACAGCGGCGACATCTCCATCGGCGCCAAGGGCTATCTGACCCTCAACCCCTTGAAGTACACGCACGCGCTGCTGAGCATCGTGCTGCCCGTGCTGTTCGTGATCATGGGCGGGATCGGGCTGCCGGGTGGCGCGGTCTTCATCGAGCGGGGCCGGATCCGGGGCCGCTGGAAGCACAGCCTGATCTCGGCGGCGGGTCCGCTGACGAACGTCCTGTTCGCGCTGGTGTGCACCGCGCCGTTCTGGCTGGACGCGCTGGACGGGGTCCCGGGCCCCTTCCGGAACGCGCTGGCCTTTCTGGCGCTGCTCCAGGTGACGGCGGCGATCCTGAACTCCGTGCCGGTGCCGGGGCTGGACGGCTACGGGGTGATCGAACCGTGGCTCTCGCACTCGGTCCGGCGCGCGGTGGAACCGATCGCGCCGTTCGGGCTGATCGCGGTGTTCGCCCTGCTGTGGGTCCCCGAGGTGAACGGGGCGTTCTTCGACATGATCGACGCGCTGCTGCGGTCGCTGGGCGTCAGCGAGTTCGAGACGTACTGCGGCCTCGACGCCTACCGCTTCTGGCAGACGGCGAACCCGGTGTGCGCGATCAACGGCTAGGCACCCTGCGCAGGCGGGGCGACGCGCTGCCGGCGCACGTAGTACCAGGCCATGTTGGACGAGAGCCCGACCAGCAGCACCCAGACGATCCCGAGGAGCCAGCTGCCCTGCACGAAGGAGATCACGGCGGCCGCGACCGCGAGGACGCAGACGGCCATGGCGTAGAGAGCGAGGCGGGGCATGGGGGTGGCTCCTGTCGGGGGATGGTGCGCGGTCCCCTCCAGTGTCCCCCATGCCCCGGGGCGCCGGGAGCAGGGTGCGGCGCCGGCTCAGACGTCGGTGGCGCGCAGCCCGGCGTGTGCCTTGTAGCGGCGGTTGACGGAGATCAGGTTGGCGACGAGCGATTCGACCTGGTGGGCGTTGCGGAGCCGGCCCGCGAAGATGCCGCGCATGCCCGGGATCCGGCCGGCCAGGGCCTGGACGGTGTCGGTGTCGGCGCGGGCCTCGCCCAGCACCAGCACGTCGGTGTCGATCTCCTCGATCGCCTCGTCCTGGAGCAGGACCGCCGAGAGGTGGTGGAAGGCGGCGGTGACGCGGGACTCCGGGAGCAGGGCGGCCGCCTGCTCGGCTGCGCTGCCCTCCTCGGGCTTCAGGGCGTAGGCGCCCTTCTTGTCGAAGCCGAGCGGGTTGACGCAGTCGATGACGAGCTTGCCGACGAGCTCGTCGCGCAGGGACTCCAGGGTCTTGGCGTGGCCGTCCCACGGCACGGCGACGATCACGACGTCGCTGTCGCGCGCGCAGGCGGCGTTGTCGGCGCCCCGCACGCCGTGGCCCAGCTCATCGGCTGCGGCCTGCGCGCGGTCCGCCGCACGGGAGCCGATGATCACGCCGTGTCCGGCGCGGGCGAACCGGTACGCGAGTCCGCGGCCCTGCGGCCCGGTGCCGCCGAGGACGCCGATGGTCAGGCCCGACACATCGGGGAGGTCCCAGGGGTCCTTGGCGGGGGGCTTGGGGGCGCTGCCGCTGTCATTCGTAGTCATGGCCCCGACACTACTGCCAGGTACGGGGGCCGGACCCGGTGTCCCCGGCCAGCGGGACGGACCGTCGCGCCGGACTCGTACGGATGGTTCGGCCGCCGTTCTCCGGTGCGGAGCCCCGGTCTCGTGCATGATGCCCGGCCATGGATGCCGTACGGGTGGCGCTGCTGCGCGAGGTGCTGGCGAAGACACAGTGGCCGGCGGCGTCCCGGCGGTTCGCCGGGACGCTCCGTTCGTCCGTCGTGCCGCACGGCGGCGGGCTGCTGCTGGTGGGGACCGAGGAGTACGAGCCGTGGCACCTGGCGGCCCATCTGGTCGATGAGTCCACCTGGTCGGGGCTGCCCGAGCTGGTGCCCACCCTGGTACGCCACCGGGTGGAACCGGGCGACCCCGCCCACCTGGCGGTGGGGCTCGGCCGGATCGAGGCGGCGGGGCGGGGCGAGACCCTGCTCGTGGTGGTGCCGGAGCGGCCGGGTGAGGGGCTGCTGGAGCGGGTGCACGATGCCCGCCGGGCCGGGGCGACGGTCCTGTCGCTGGACAACGGTGATCCGGAGGTGCGGGGGCTCGCCCACGAGGCGCTCTCCGTGACGGGCGGCGACGATGTGGACCTGGACACGGTCCAGCACCTGGTCAGCGCGGCGGCCGGGGAGAACGGGGCGCCCGTGCAGCGCGGCCGGCGGCGGTTCCGGGACCGGCTGTCCCGGCTCGCCGACCAGCTGACCGCGCCGCCGCCGGCGCGGTGGTGATCCGGCATACCCACCGCACGCGTCCCCTGCCCGATATCTGTTTGCACCGGGCACGCACCGGGACGGACCATGTCTCCTCGTGACCTCTCGCACCTCCCTCGCCGCCAGGCTGGCAGCACTGCTTCCCGACCTCTCCCCCTGGCGTTCCTCGGCGGACTTCCGCCTGCTGTGGGTGCAGGGGATCGTCACCTACTTCGGCAGCTTCATGGCCCTGATCGCGCTGCCGCTCCAGATCAAGGACCTCACCGGGTCCCCGCTCGCGGTCGCCGCGATGGGCGCGGTCGAGCTGGTTCCCCTGGTCGTGTTCGGGCTCTACGGCGGTGCGCTGGCCGACGCGGCCGACCGCCGCAAGGTCATCCTGGCCACCGAGGCGGGTCTGGGGCTGCTCGCGCTGATCCTGCTGGTGACCGCGGCGCTGCCCGACCCGATGCTGTGGCCGCTCTACGTGGTGGCCGGCGGTGTCTCCGCACTGGCCGGGCTCCAGCGGCCGGCGCTGGACTCGCTGATGGCCCGCATCGTGCCGCACGACCAGCTGGGCGCCGCCGCCGCGCTGAACTCGCTGCGCTGGCAGGCCGGCGCGATCCTGGGCCCGGCGCTGGCGGGCCTGGTGGTGGCCTATGCCGGGCACGCCACGGCGTACGCGATCACCGTGGTCACGTTCGCCGTGTCTGTGGTGCTGTGCCGCGGGCTCGCGCCCGCGCCGCCCGCGGAGCAGGGGGCGAAGCCGTCGCTGCGCGGCATCGCGGAGGGTGCGCGCTACGCCTGGAGCCGGCCGGTGCTGCTCGGCACGTACGCGATCGACATGGCGGCGATGTTCTTCGCCTTCCCGAACACGATCTTCCCGTTCCTCGCCGACGAGCTGGACGCGGACTGGTCGCTGGGAATGATGTACGCGGCGGGCTCGGTCGGCTCGCTCGTGCTGGGCCTGACCAGCGGCTGGACCTCACGGGTGCGGCGGCACGGACTGTTCGTGGTGGCCGGTGCGGCCGTCTGGGGGCTGGCCATCGCGGCGGCCGGCCTGTTCGGCGACGTCTGGCTGGTGCTGGCCTGCCTGACGGTCGCCGGCGCGGGCGACATGCTCAGCGGCCTGGGCCGTTCGACCATCTGGAACCAGACGATCCCGGAGGAGCTGCGGGGCAGGCTCGCGGGCATCGAGGTGCTCTCGTACAGCGTCGGCCCGCAGCTGGGCCAGGTCCGGGCCGGCGGTATGGCCGGATGGACGGGGACCAGGACCGCGGTCTGGTCCGGGGGCGTGGCCTGTGTGGCCTCGGTGGCGCTGCTGGCCGCGGCCCTGCCGAAGCTCCTCACCTACGACGCGGAGACGGACGAGGACGCGCTGCGCCGGCGCGCACGGAGCGAGGAGGCCCTGCGGGCGGCGGCGCCGGCCGGCTGAGCCCGGGGCGGGGGCCCGAGGCCCCCGCCCCGGCGGGTCGCGCCCTCAGCCGCCCGCGTTCTCGTCCGGGTCCGGGCGGTCGTGCCACTTGGGGTCGGTCTCCCACTCCAGGTTGCGCTCCTTCGCGGTCTCCATCGCGTGCTGCGCCTCCTGACGGGAGGTGTACGGGCCGAAGCGGTCCTTGGCCGGGCACTCGGGGCCCTCCTCGACCTTCTTGTGCTCCAGGCAGTAGAACCACTCGCCCGGCTTGCCGACCGTGCGCTTCTTGAACAGGGCCATCACGGCTCCTTTCCTCGGTGCCATGCTGCCCCAGACACAGGCTCTAGACTCGCTGGCATGTCTGGCCAGTCGCTGCTTGTACCAGGGGAGCTCACTCCCGTCCGTTCCGTGCCCGGAAACATCCGGCGTCCCGAGTATGTGGGCAAGCCCGCCCCGACGCCGTACAGCGGCCCGGAGGTCCAGGACGCCGATACCGTCGAGCGCATGCGCGTCGCGGGCCGCATCGCCGCCCGGGCCATGGCCGAGGCCGCGAAGCACATCGCCCCGGGCGTCACCACGGACGAACTCGACCGGGTCGCGCACGAGTTCATGTGCGACCACGGCGCGTATCCGTCGACGCTGGGCTACCGGGGCTTCCCCAAGTCGCTCTGCACCTCGCTCAACGAGGTGATCTGCCACGGCATCCCGGACTCGACGGTGCTGCGTGACGGCGACATCGTGAACCTCGACGTGACGGCGTACATCAACGGGGTGCACGGCGACAACAACGCCACCTACCTCTGCGGCGACGTGGACGAGGAGTCGCGGCTGCTCGTGGAGCGCACCGAGGAGTCGCTGAGGCGGGCGATCAAGGCGGTGCGGCCGGGCCGCCAGGTCAACGTGATCGGCCGGGTCATCGAGTCGTACGCGAAGCGCTTCGGGTACGGGGTGGTACGGGACTTCACGGGGCACGGGATCAATTCCTCGTTCCACTCCGGGCTGATCATCCCGCACTACGACAGCCCGCACGCCACCACCGTGATGCAGCCCGGCATGACGTTCACCATCGAGCCGATGCTGACGCTCGGGTCCCACGACTACGACATGTGGGACGACGGCTGGACCGTGGTCACGAAGGACCGCAAGCGCACCGCGCAGTTCGAGCACACGCTGGTGGTGACGGAGACGGGCGCCGAGATCCTGACGCTCCCGTAGCCCCGCGACCGCCTCCCCCTCCGAACGGCCGCCCCTCGTGGGCGGCCGTTTCCCGTTCCCGTCCCCTCGTCCACTTTTACCGACAGGACGTCGGGAAACAGTTGACTTAGGTATGCCTAAGTAGGAAGATCGACGCATCGGCGTCCGCCGGGGCGAGCAGCCTCGACGGGCTGATATTTCCGTCTCTTTCTGGACTTCCCGTCCCCCTCGGTCCCCGGAGGCCCGCCTTGGACGCAACCGTCACCGCCACGCCCTTCTCGACGCTGATCCGCACCGCGTCGCACGAGCAGCACACCGAGGCCGAGACCTCGACCTTCATGAGCGATCTGCTCGGCGGTCGCCTCGGGGTGGACGCGTACACGCGCTACACCGAGCAGCTGTGGTTCGTGTACCGGGCGCTGGAGGACGGGGCCCTGGCACTGGCCGCGGACCCGGTCGCCGGGCCGTTCATCCAGCCCGAACTGATGCGCACCGCCCAGCTGGAGCGGGATCTGGCACATCTGCGCGGTACGGACTGGCGCGAGGGCCTGGAGCCGCTCCCGGCCACGGCCGCGTACGCCGACCGGGTCACCGAATGCGCCCGCACCTGGCCCGCCGGTTACATCGCGCACCACTACACGCGCTACCTGGGCGACCTCTCGGGCGGCCAGATCATCCGCGACAAGGCGGAGAAGACGTGGGGCCTCGCGCACAAGGGTGACGGCGTGCGGTTCTACGTCTTCGAGGAGATATCCAACCCCGCCTCCTTCAAGCGGGGTTACCGGGAGCTGCTGGACGCGGTGAACGCGGACGATCTGGAGAAGCAGCGCATCGTGGACGAGTGCAAGCGCGCGTTCGCGCTGAACACCGCGGTGTTCCGGGAGCTGGGCGAGGTGTTCCCGCTCAGCGCGTAGGCCCTGGCGGCAGGCGGCGGGGTGGTCCGGGTGGTCCGGATCGCCCCGCCGCTTCGCCGTGTCCGTCCTCAGCCGCCGGCCGGGCTCTGCTGCACCAGCACGACCCGGCCGCCGATCTCCACCGAGCCGTCCGGCGCGGGTGCGGTGAGGATCTGGGAGCCGCGGCCCTGCCTGATGTTCAGGGCGCGGCCCAGCCGGTCGCTGAGCAGCAGCGCCGCCGCCCCCGTCGCCTCGTCCTCCGCGATCCCGTCGTCCCGCCGGGGAAACGCCCGCGCCCGCACCCGGCCGGCGGCCTCGTCCTCCCACGCCCAGGCGTAGAGCCAGCCCTCGCCCGGCGGCGGGGCGGGCAGCGCGTCGACCTCGGCGACGGAGCCGTACTGCTGCAGCGTGCGCGGCGGCGCCCACTCGGGGCGGGCGGTGATCCAGCTGAACTCCCCGTCCTGGCGGGCGAAGACCTCCCCCACCTCCAGCTCCAGGAACTCCAGGTCGAGCAGCCAGGCGGCGCCGACCAACGGGTGTCCGGCGAACGGCAGCCGGAGGCCGGGTGTGTAGATGTCCAGACGGCCGCGCTCGGGGTCGTCCACGAACACGGTCTCGCTGAAGCCGAGTTTCCCGGCGAGCGCCTGCCGGGAGGCCTCGTCGGGGTGGTCGCTTCCGTCGCGTACGACCCCGAGCGCGTTGCCGTGCCGGCCGTCGGGGCCGCAGAACACGCGCAGGACGTCGATGCCGGCCGGTACGTCGTAGTCATTCACATGCGCATTCAAGCACCGCCCGGGTACCCGCCCCGCGAGAGGCCGTTACCCGGGCGGTGTGCGCCGATGATCAGACCGTACGGCGACGCCTGGCCACGACGACCGCTCCGGCGCCGGCTGCCACGATGACGCCCGAGGCGGCGAACAGGGTGCCCGCCGGGAGGTCGGAGCCGGTGGAGGCGAGGGCGCCCGAGCCGCCGACCGTGCCGGCGCCGCCCACGGTGCCGCCGGTGGACGTACCGCCGGTGGTGGACGAGCCGCCCGTGGACGAGCCGGCCGTCGAGCCGCCGGTGGAGGGGAGTTCGGCGTCCTTGTCGAGGGCGACCGAGAGGGTCAGCGCGTCGAGCCGGTCGCCCGCCCTGTACATCCCGCCGAAGGCCTTGGTGCCGTCGGCGGTGAGGGCGGCCGGTACGGCCGAGAGGGTCACCACGCCGTTCTTGGCGGTGAGTCCGCCGACGGGCAGTTCGAGGTCGGCGACGGCCAGACCCGTGTAGGTGGCGGTCTTCTTCGTCTCACGGTCCTTGGTGGACACGTCGGCGATGAGCTTGCCCCGGGTCCCGTCCGCCTGGATCTCCAGGTTGGTCAGCGACAGGTCGAGCGTGTAGGCGCCGTTCTCCTCGTGGCCCAGGAAGCGGACCTTGCCGTCGAACGCGGCACTCAGGGTCTGCTTGTCGGCGTCGAAGCGGCCGGTGGCGTCGGGGAAGCGGTAGCCGTCGCCCGTCGCGGTCGCACCGGCGGTCGTCTCGACCTTGCCGTGGGCGATGGGGCCCGTGACGTACGAACGGAAGGAGGCCTTGACGCCCCAGTCCAGGGTGCCGTCGACGATGGCGCCCGGGTCGGCGGCCGGCTTGTCGGTGACCGTGGTGGTCGGGGAGGGCTCGGGGGTGGACCCCGTCGGCTGCGTGGTGGGCTTCGCCGTGGGCTTCCCGGTCGGCTCGGCCGGGTCCGTCGGCTTCTTGGTCGGCTCGGCGGGGTCGGTCGGCTTCTTGGTCGGCTCGGCCGGGTCCGTCGGGGCCGTGACCGCCTTCACCGTGAGAGTGGCGGGGTCGAGCACCTCGCCTTCCTTGTACTGGCCGTTGAAGGCCTCCGAGCCGGCCTTCGTCAGCTTGGCGGGGATGTCCTTGAAGACCATCGCCCCGCCCGCGCCCTGCCCCGGCCGGACGGCCGACAGGTCGAGGTCGGCGACCGCCACGTCGTTCGCCGTACCGGCCGGGGTCGCCACGTCGGCGGTGATCGCGCCGCCCGCGCCGGCCGTGGAGAGCTTGACGTCCGAGAGCGTGATGTCCAGGACGCCGCCGTGCGCCGAGAAGTTGACGCCGCCCTCGAAGGCGGTGTCGGTGCCGTGCGTGGTCATGTCGTACGAGCCCTTGCCGTTGACAAAGGTGAACACACCGTTGCCCTCGGCCTGGGTGGCACCGTCCTTGACGGTGATCTTTCCGGCGGCGCCGATGTACTTGCGGAAGGACTCCTTGAAGCCCCAGTCCAGCGTGCCGTCCTTGAGCTCCATGGCCGGGGCGGCCGCGGTGGCGTTCTGCTCGGACTGTTCGGCCGCGAGCGCCGGAAGGGCGAAGGCGGCGCCGAGGGCGGCAGCGGTGGCGACGGCTGCGGCAAGGGCTATGGGACGGCGGGTGGCTGCCATGGTCGGGGGTCTCCTCAGGGATGTTCAGTGATCTGCGGGGGGTGCGGGGTGGTGCGGGGGGTCAGGAAGAGGCGTCCGTCGTGGAGCGCTTGCGGCGTACGAGAACGAGTGCGCCGACCGCGGCCGCGGCGAGTACGCCCGCTCCGCCGAGGGCCAGGTACAGCCCGGTCCGGGAGCCGTCGTCCGCCACGGTGGCGGCGGCCGCGACGGGCTTCACGGCGGGCGGCTCGGAGGTCTGCGCCGAGGGCGTGGGCTCGCTGCCCAGGTCGGGGAGTGCGGGCAGCTTCGCCGTCGCCGTGACGGCCACGACGAGCGAGACCGGGTCCATCGCGGTGCCCGCCTTGTACAGGGAGCCGAAGGCCCTGGCGCCGTCGGCGGTCAGTGTGGCGGGGGCCTCCGTGAGGACCGCGAGGCCGTCCTTCGGGGCGAAGCCCCCGGCCGGGAAAGTGATCAGGGGGACGGCTTTGCGGCTGGTGTCCTCGCTCAGGACGTCGGCGCGGAGCGTGCCCGCGCCCGCCTTCACGGTCACCGCGAACCGGGAGAGCCTCAGATCGAGACCGCCCGCCCCGGTGAAGCGGACGCTGCCCGCGAACTCCGCCTCCAGGGCCTGCTTCTTCGCGTCGTACGTGCCCTCGCCCCGCGGGAAGCGGAAGAGTGCCCCGCCGTCCTGGGCGCCCCCGGCCAGGGTCCACTTCCCCTGGCCGATCGAGCCGGTGACGTACTCGCGGAAGGTGCGGCGCACGCCCCAGTCGACGGCGGCGTCCTCGAACCTGCCGGGCGCGGCCTTCGGTTTCGCGCTGCTCTCCGGCTTCTGGGGGGTCTTCGACGCCGCGGGCTTCCCGGCCGGGGCCGAGGTGTCCACGGAGAGGCTGACCGGGTCCAGTGGGGTGCCGGCCGTGTAGTAGCCGGCGAAGGCCTCGGCGCCCTGTGAAGTGAGCGTCGCCGGGATGTTGTTGAGGGCGACGGGGGTGGAACCGCCCCGCATGTCGATCCCGGCGAGGCCCAGGGTGGCCAGCGGGACCTGGGCGGTCGAGGTGACGCGGCCGCTCCCCCGGTCCTTGCTGACCATGTCCGCGTACACCGTGCCGCCGCCGCCCTCGATCCGGACCGTGGGGCGGCTGATCGTGAGGTCGAGTTCGTAGGAGCCGTCGGTCTTCCTGTGGCCGGTGAAGTGGACACCGCCCGAGAAGCCCGCCCGGAAGTCGCCGCCGGCCGGATCGTAGGAACCGGTAGCGGAGTGGAAGCGGAACTGGCTGCCGCCGACCGTTGCCGCGCCGCCGGTCAGGCCCCAACTTCCCTGGGCGATCGGGCCCGTGACGTAACTCTGGAAGGAGGACTTGATGCCCCAGTCCAGCCGTCCGCCCTGCACCGTGCGGGTCGCCGCGTGCGCGGCGGTGGCCGGGAGCAGCGCCGCCGGCAGTACCGCGAGAAGCGCGACGGCAAGCGCGCGGGCAGGTCGATACGAGGACATGAGGGCCCCTCCGGGATCTAGAAAGTCAGGTAAGGCTAACCTAAGGTATGTACATCCTGTGCCGGTACCCCTTTCCGTCACATTCACGGCCAATCCCTTACCAACTGCACACCGCAGAACGACAGGACGGTGCCCCAGTGCGCTTCGAGAAGGACTTCGCCCCGCCGGGCCGGGGCGCCGGGCAACCCGGGCGCCGGCGCACCGGCGTCCTGGCCGCCGCATTCCTGGCGACGGCACTGTCGCTGGCCGGGTGCGGGGACACGGGAGCTCCCGAGGCGAAGACGGCGGGAGCCGGGGCGTCCACGGCCCCGGCGGCGGACCGGATCGAGCCACTGACAACGACGCCGGCACCGCGGCTGCCCGTCACCGTCACCTCGGCGGACGGCGAGCGCACCACCGTCACCTCGGCGGACCGGATCGTGCCGCTGACCGGCAGCCTGAGCGAGATCGTCTTCACGCTCGGCCTCGGCAAGCAGGTCGTGGCCCGCGACATCACCGCCACCTTCGAACAGGCGGCAGAACTCCCCGTGGTGACCCGGGCCCACGACGTGTCGGCGGAGAGCGTCCTGTCCCTGCATCCCACCGTCGTCCTCGCCGACACCACGACGGGCCCGGCCGAGGCCATCGGCCAGATCCGCGATGCCGGGATTCCGCTCGTGGTCGTCGAACCGGCCAAGGAACTCGCCGATGTCGGCCGCCGGATCGACACGGTGGCCGCCGCCCTCGGCGTACCGGAGTCCGGCGACGCGCTCGAAAAGCGCACCCGGGACCGCATCGACGCCGTGCGCGAGTCCGTCCCCGCACCGGCCGACGGGGCGAAGAAGCCGCGGGTCGCCTTCCTCTACCTGCGCGGCTCCGCGTCCGTCTATCTGCTGGGCGGCCGCGAGTCCGGGGCGAGTTCGCTGCTGGAGGCGGCGGGCGCCGTCGACGCGGGCAAGGCGTCCGGGCTGAAGAAGGACTTCACCGCCATCACCAGCGAGGCCCTGGCCAAGGCGGCTCCGGACGCGATCCTGGTGATGACGAAGGGCCTCGACTCGGTCGGCGGTGTCGACGGTCTGGTGAAGATCCCGGGCGTCGCGGAGACCCCGGCCGGTATGGACCGGCGGATCGTCTCGGTCGACGACGGGGTGCTGCTGAACTACGGACCGCGCACCGACCGGGTGCTGAGTGAACTGGTCGCCCAGCTCTACCCGGAGGACGGTGCGGCCCAGTGACCACCGCCTACGAGGCACCCACCGGGCGGACGGACGCCGAGCAGGCTCCGGCGCCGCCCCGGGCCCGGCGCTCGACGGCCGTCACCCTGACCGCCGGGCTGCTCGCCGCCCTGCTCCTGTGCTGCCTGCTGTCGGCCGGACTCGGCGCGTACAGCATCCCGCTCGGCGACGTCCTCGCCTCGGTCCAGCACCGGACCGGACTCGGCGGTCACGCCCTGGACCGGGTCGGCGAGAGCGTCCTGTGGAACGTGCGGCTGCCGAGGGTCGTCCTCGCGCTGCTGGTCGGCGCGTCCCTCGGCTGCGCGGGCGCCCTGATGCAGGGCGTGTTCGGCAATCCGCTCGCCGAGCCGGGCGTCATCGGGATCTCCGCGGGGGCGGCGGTCGGCGCGGTCGCCTCGATCGCGCTGGGGCTGAGCTTCCTCGGCAACTGGACGATCACCGTCTGCGCGTTCGCCGCCGGTCTGCTGACCGTGCTGCTGGTGTACGCGCTCTCGCGGTCGGGCGGCCGGACGGAGGTGGTGACGCTGATCCTCACCGGCATCGCCGTCAACGCCTTCGCGGGCGCGCTGATCGGCCTGTTCATCTTCTTCGCGGACAACGCGCAGATCACCCAGATCACCTTCTGGCAGCTCGGTTCGCTGGCCCAGGCCACCTGGCCCAAGGTGCTGGCGGTGCTGCCGTGCGCGGTGCTCGGCCTCGCCATCGCGCCGTTCTACGCCCGCAAGCTGGACCTGCTGGCGCTCGGTGAACGGCCGGCCCGGCACCTGGGCGTCGATGTGGAACGGCTCCGCATCGTGCTGGTGCTCGTCGTGGCGCTGCTGACGGCCGCCGCGGTGGCGGTGGCCGGGATCATCTCGTTCGTGGGACTGCTGGTGCCGCACCTGCTGCGGATGGCGAACGGCCCGGGGCACCGCTTCCTCGTACCCGGCAGTGCGCTCGGCGGTGCGCTGGTGCTCGTCGCCGGCGATCTCGCGGCGCGGACCGTCGCCGACCCGGCCGAGCTGCCGCTCGGCGTGCTGACCGCGCTCTTCGGCAGCCCGTTCTTCTTCTGGCTGCTGCGCAGGACCCGTCGTAAGCAAGGTGGTTGGGCATGAGGACACTGCGGAACCTCTTCGCGGGACGGGGCCGGCGGCTGCCCGTGCCCGTCGCCCCCGGCGATCCGGTCGCCGAGGCGCTCGGGCTGCGGGTCCGGCTCGGCGGGCGGCAGGTGCTCGACTCCATCGACCTGACGGCGCACGCCGGCGAGGTGCTGGCACTCGTCGGCCCGAACGGGGCGGGCAAGTCGACCCTGCTGGCCGCGCTGGCCGCCGACCTGCCCGCCGGGAGCGGCGCGGTGTGGATCGACGGGCGGCCGGTCACCGACTGGTCCGCACCCGAACTGGCGCTGCGCCGGGCCGTGCTGCCGCAGTCCGCGGCGCTGTCCTTCCCGTTCCCGGTCGAGGACGTCGTACGGATGGGGCGCGCGCCCTGGGCGGGGACGGACCGGGCGGACGAGGACGATCCGGCGGTGCGTGCCGCGATGGCGGCCACCGAGGTGACCGGGTTCGCCGCCCGCCCCTTCTCCGCGCTGTCCGGCGGCGAGCGGGCCCGGGTGGCCCTCGCCCGGGTGCTGGCGCAGCGGGCGCCGCTGCTGCTGCTGGACGAACCGACCGCCGCGCTCGACCTGCGCCATCAGGAACTGGTGCTGCGGATCTGCCGGGAGCGGGCCGCCGCAGGGGACGCGGTCGTCGTCGTCCTGCACGATCTGGGCCTCGCGGCCGCGTACGCGGACCGGGCCGCCGTGCTGCACGACGGGCGGATCGCGGCGGACGGTCCGCCGGGCGAGGTGTTCACAAGTGCGTTGCTCAGCGGGGTCTACCGGCAGCCGGTCGAGGTGTTCCCGCATCCGCGGACCGGGGTGCCTCTCGTCGTCCCGGAAAGAGCCCTCTTGACCATTGCTTGACCCGTTGGGGGCTCGCTCATGGGTCGGCTGTGATCCTTCCGTTCCTGTGAGTCCCCAGTGAGAGGTGAATCACTGCACGGGTGGGTACCGGTCAGGTAAGCCTCGGTTAAGTTAGGTCCGCCTCACCCACCTTTGTCCGATCCGTTTCTCCCTTCCTCCCTACCTCTCAAGTGGAGCCCGCATGCGAGCCGTTCGTTTCTCCGTCGTCACCGCTGCCGCCACCGTGGCCGCTCTGACCGCTGTCACGGGCTGCGCCGAGAAGAGCGACGGCAAGGGCGAGGGCGCCGTCCAGGTCGTCGCCAAGGACGACTCCTGCGAGGTCTCGAAGACGGAGCTGCCGGCCGGGCACGTCGAGCTGGCCGTGCAGAACAAGGGCTCCAAGGTCACCGAGGTCTACGTCCTGTTCCCGGACGACCGCATCGTCGCCGAGCGCGAGAACATCGGCCCGGGCACCAAGGCCTCCATCACCGCCGAGATCAAGGCCGGTTCGTACGAGATCGCCTGCAAGCCCGGCATGAAGGGCCACGGCATCCGGCAGAAGATCGAGGTCAGCGGCGGCAAGGTGGCCAAGCGCAGCCCGGAGATGGACAAGGCCGTCGCCGCCTACCGCACCTACGTCCAGGCGCAGGCCGACGAGACGCTGCCGAAGGTCAAGGTCTTCACGGACGCCGTCGCCGCCGGTGACGTCGAGGCCGCGAAGAAGGCGTACGCCGACTCCCGTATCGGCTGGGAGCGCACCGAGCCCGTCGCGGAGTCCTTCGGCGACATCGACCCGAAGGTCGACGTCCGCGAGGACGGCCTGGAGGACGGCCAGAAGTGGACCGGCTGGCACCGCCTGGAGAAGGCGCTGTGGCAGGACAAGAAGCTGGGCACCGAGGAGAAGGCCCTCGCGCCGACCCTCTACAAGGACCTGCTCGACTGGCAGAAGCGGGTCGGCACGGCGGAGATCACGCCGACCTCGATGGCCAACGGCGCCAAGGAGCTCCTCGACGAGGTCGCCACCGGCAAGGTCACCGGTGAGGAGGAGCGCTACAGCCACACCGACCTGGTCGACTTCAAGGCCAACGTCGAGGGCGCGGAGAAGTCCTACGAGCTGCTGAAGCCGATCGCCACGAAGAACGACGCGGCGCTGACCGCCACCCTGGACAAGCAGTTCGCGGCGCTGAACACGCTGCTGGACAAGTACCGCACGGACAAGAGCTCCTACGTGTTCACCTCGTACGAGAAGGTCGGCAAGGCGGACCGCAAGGAGCTGTCCGACGCGGTCAACGCGCTGGCCGAGCCCCTCTCGCGGCTCGCTGCCGCGGTGACGAAGTAACCGGCCGGAAAGAGGATCCGGGCATGTCCGAGCAGAATCGCCAGACATCCGACGGTGCCGCCGGGACCTCGGGGGGCGCCCCGTCGCGGCGGGCGCTGCTCGGCTGGGGCGGCGCCGGGCTCGCGCTCGGCGCGGTGGCGGCCGGCGGCGCGGTGGCCGCGGTGGGTTCCGGGGACACCCCCGTGACGGCCGCGGACAGCGGCGCGGCGGTGCCGTTCCACGGCGTGCACCAGGCCGGCATCGCCACCGCCGTCCAGGACCGGCTGCACTTCGCGGCGTTCGACGTGACGACGAAGGACCGGGCGGAACTGGTCGCGCTGCTCAAGGAGTGGACCCGGGCGGCCGAGCGGATGACGGCCGGCCACGCGGTCGGCGACGGCGCCTACGGGGGCCTGGCCGAGGCGCCGCCGGACGATACGGGCGAGGCCCTGGGACTCAAGCCGTCCCGGCTGACGCTGACGATCGGCTTCGGCCCCTCGCTGTTCGCCCAGGGACGGTTCGGTCTGGAGGACAGGCGCCCGGAGGCCCTGGTCGACCTGCCGAAGTTCCCGGGCGACAACCTCGACAAGGCCCGCAGCGGCGGCGACCTCTGTGTCCAGGCGTGTGCGGACGACCCGCAGGTCGCGGTGCACGCCATCCGCAACCTCGCCAGGATCGGCATGGGCCGCACCGCGATCCGCTGGTCCCAGCTGGGCTTCGGCAAGACGTCCTCGACGACGCCCGACGCCCAGACCCCGCGCAACATGATGGGGTTCAAGGACGGCACCCGGAACATCTCCGGCACCGACACCGCCGCCCTCGACCAGCACGTCTGGGTCGGAGGGAAGGACGGGAGCGGCTGGATGACCGGGGGGTCCTACCTGGTGGCCCGGCGCATCCGGATGCACATCGAGACCTGGGACCGGACCGGGCTCCAGGAGCAGGAGGACGTCTTCGGCCGCGACAAGGGCGAGGGCGCCCCGGTCGGCAAGGCGAAGGAGCGCGACGAGCCGTTCCTGAAGGCGATGCTGCCGACGGCCCACGTACGCCTCGCACACCCCGACACGAACGACGGGGCGACGATCCTGCGGCGCGGCTACTCCTTCACCGACGGCACCGACGGCCTGGGCCGGCTCGACGCCGGGCTGTTCTTCCTCGCGTACCAGCGCGACACCCGCAAGGCTTTCGTGCCGCTGCAGCGGCGCCTGGCGGCACACGACGCACTCAACGAGTACATCCAGCACGTGGGTTCGGCGCACTTCGCCGTCCCGCCGGGCGTCCGCGACAAGGACGACTGGTGGGGCCGGGCGCTGTTCTCGTAACGGGACTCGAAGCGGAAAGGGAACCGAAACGTGTTCAGTAACTTCCTGATCGGCCTGCGCGAGGGCCTTGAGGCCAGCCTGGTCGTCTGCATTCTCATCGCGTACCTGGTGAAGACCGGCAACCGGCACAAGCTGCTGCCGATCTGGCTCGGTGTGGCCATCGCGGTCGTCGTCAGTCTGGCCTTCGGTGCCGGTCTCGAATTCGGTTCGCAGGAGATGACGTTCAAGGCCCAGGAGGCGCTGGGCGGTTCGCTGTCCATCCTCTCGGTCGGCCTGGTCACCTGGATGGTCTTCTGGATGCGCCGCACCGCACGGCATCTGAAGGCGGAGCTGCACGGCAAGCTCGACGCGGCGCTCGCGATGGGCACCGGCGCCCTGGTCGCCACGGCACTGCTCGCGGTGGGCCGTGAGGGCCTGGAGACCTCGCTGTTCGTGTGGCGTGCGGTGCACGCGGCGGACGACGGCTGGCATCCGATGATCGGCGCGCTGCTGGGCATCGCCACGGCCGTCGTGCTGGGCTGGCTGTTCTACCGCGGTGCGCTGAAGATCAACCTGGCGAAGTTCTTCACCTGGACCGGCGGCATGCTGGTGGTCGTCGCGGCGGGTGTCCTCGCGTACGGCGTCCACGACCTCCAGGAAGCGGAGTTCCTCGGCGGTCTGCAGAACCGGGCGTTCGACATCAGCGCCACGATTCCGCCGGACAGCTGGTACGGCACGCTGCTGAAGGGCACGTTCAACTTCCAGCCCGATCCGACCGTTCTCCAGATCACGGTGTGGGCGCTGTATCTGATCCCCACCCTCGCGCTGTTCCTCTCCCCGGTAGGGTTCGGACGGTCAGAGGGCCCCGCAGCGGGTGCGACGGATCAGAAGGCGCGGAAAGCAACGGATGAGAAGCCTGAGGCCGGTTCGGCTGGCGACGGGGCTCGCGGCAGCGACGGTGCTGAGCATGACGGCGAGCGGGTGCGTGACGGTGCACGGCGAGCTGGAAGTCGTCCCGGGGGCGACACGGCCTGAGGCCGCGCAGGCACTGGAGGCCTTCACCACCGCGTACAACGCGGCGGACAAGGCATACGACCCCGCGCTGGACGCGGACCGGGTCACCGGTCCGCTCGGCGCGGTCAACCAGGCGGGCCTGCGGGCCCGGCAGAAGAACTTCCCGAACGGCAACGCGAACCACCGGCCGCTGGAACTGACCGACGCGCACTACGTCATCCCGAAGAAGGCCGGCTGGCCGCGGTGGTTCCTCGCGGACACGGACTCCAACCGCGACCAGGACAGCGGGAAGCTCGACACCCGCTGGCTGTTCGTCTTCGTCAAGTCCGGGCCCGACGCGCAGTGGAAGGCGGCCTACCTGTCGGTCGTCACCCCCTCCCAGCTCCCGGACTTCGCGAAGGACGGCGAGGGGCGGGCCGTACCGGTGGCCGCGGACAGTCCGGAACTGGCGGCGGCTCCCGCGGACTTGGGCGCGCAGTACACGGGATACCTGCAAAAGGGCACGCCCGACGTGTTCGCCCCCGGAGCGGCCACCTCGCAATGGCGCGACGCCCGCCTGAACACCCGTCGGGCCGGCTTCTCCTACCAGTACGTCGATCAGCCGCTGAACAGCGGGACGTTCGGGACGCTCGGCCTGGAGACGGCCGACGGGGGCGCGCTGGTCTTCTTCAGCAGCAAGCACTTCGAGCGGCAGACCGCGGCGAAGGGGCTGCGGCCGACGGTCTCGCAGGACGTCGCCGCGCTGCTGACCGGTGAGGTGCAGAGCACGCTCACGAAGGAGCGGATCTCCAGCCAGTTGGTGTACGTGCCGAAGAAGGGTGCCGGGTCGGGCAAGGTGATCGTGCTGAACCGCGTCCCGGGGCTGACAGCCGCGAAGGGGTCCTAGGCGGATCGGGTCGTTCCTGCCGGGGCTGACAGCTCGGGTCGTTCCTGCCGGGGCTGACAGCCGCGAAGGGGTCCCGGGCGGATGCCGTACCGGGACCGGCGTGGCGAAGGGGTCCGGGTACGGACCCCTCTCCCCCACTCCCGCCCCGGCTACCGGCTCAGCGGCCAGGCCACCGATTCATGGTCGACGTCGCTCTGCTCCGCCGAGCCCACGAACCGCGCGCACGCGTCCGTCAGGGTCTCCAGCAGGGTCAGCGGGTCGGGCAACGGGTTCTCCGGCCCCCGCACCCACCGCACGTCCAGCTCACCCGGGAGCATGGCCGGCGGCAGCAGCACGTAGCTGCCTCGGCAGTGCCACCGCAGTCCGGGGTGCTCGTCCATCGTCTCGGGGTGGCAGTCCAGCTCGCACGGCCACCACTCGTCCTCGTCCTCCGGCGTACCGCGCGTCGCCGTGAAGAAGAGCATCCGGTCCTCGCCGGACGTGGCCACCGGGCCCACGTCGATACCGGCGGCGAGGAGCCGCTCCAGCGCCTGCGTGCCCGCCGACAGCGGGACGTCGAGCACGTCGTGGATCATGCCCGTCGCGGTGATGAAGTTGGCCTGCGGCTGGCTGCGGGCCCAGCGCTCGATCTGCGCGCGGTCGGTCGTGGACTGCGTCTGCCAGGCGAAGGAGATGGGATGCCTGGCGGGGGTGGGACAGCCGACGCGTTCGCACGAACATCGGTAGCCGACCGGATGGGCGGCGGGCGCGATCGGCATCCCGGCCTCGGCGACAGCCAGGAGCAGCGCCTCCCGTGCGGTGCCGTCGACATCGCTCTGCTGCGGTTTGGACCGACGGCGCAGCCAGTGGGAAAACCTGTTCTCTGAGCCGCGACCGCGGCTGAAATCGGCGCCCATCTATCCCCTTACCTCAAGCGTTGCCCCTGCCCATGGTCCCACCATCCTGCGCTTCGGGTGGCCAGAGTCCGGAAGCGGGGTACGACGGCCGATGGCCCCCCGCGACTGATATCGCACCTATTGTCATGAAATGGCAGATGAATTCCAGGTGATCGGAGCCCCTGAAGGGGGGTCGCCACCGTTCTCGCGGGGACGAGGCCGTCACACGTCACACAGCTGTACGGAACCACCCGATCGGTCCACTGCGCGCACGGCCCGGACGGCGCACCATGAACTCACGCACACACCCGTGCGACGCACCGGCCGCAGCGGCCACCAATGCCGCAGCGACGATTCGTGAGGAGCCCTCATTGCCTCGTGAAGCCACACCCCGCCGCTACCTGATGTGCGCCCCGACGCACTTCAGGGTGACGTACTCCATCAACCCGTGGATGGACCCCACCAAGCCCGTCGACCTCCCGCTGGCCCAGACCCAGTGGGAGGACCTGCTGGGCCGCTACCGCGCCCTCGGCCACACCGTCGAGCTGCTCGCACCCCACCCGGAACTGCCGGACATGGTCTTCGCCGCCAACGGGGCCACCGTCATCGACGGCCGGGTGCTGGGGGCCCGCTTCGCGTACGAGGAACGGTTCCCGGAGGCGGCCGCCCACCGCGACTGGTTCCGCGGCCACGGCTTCACCGAGATCCATGAGCCCGTCCACGTCAACGAGGGCGAGGGCGACTTCGCGGTGACGTCCTCGTACGTCCTGGCGGGGCGCGGCTTCCGGTCGAGTCCGCTCTCGCACGACGAGGCGCAGGAGTTCTTCGGACGGCCGGTGATCGGCCTCGACCTGGTCGATCCGCGCTACTACCACCTGGACACGGCGCTGAGCGTCCTGGACGACGCGGCCGACGAGATCATGTACTACCCGGGCGCCTTCTCGCCGGGCAGCCGGGCCGTGCTGGCGCGGCTCTTCCCGGACGCGCTGATCGCCGCCGAGCCGGACGCTGCCGCACTCGGGCTGAACGCGGTGAGTGACGGGCTGCACGTCCTGCTGCCGCAGGCCGCCACGGGCCTGTTCGACCCGCTGCGCGGGCGCGGCTTCGAACCGGTGCCGATGGATCTCGGCGAGCTGCTCAAGGGCGGCGGCAGCGTGAAATGCTGCACCCAGGAATTGCGGGACAGCCCTTAGGGCGTGTTCTGAACGAGAGGCCTGGCCGTCCGGCGGATCAGGGGCCCGCGGGCCCCTCGTCCGTGTCCTGCGGGGGCGGCCAGGCGTCGCCCCAGTCGATGTCCCGGGCGGCGCGGTAGAGCGTGCCGTGCCGCTTGGTGACCGTGGCCCGTCGCAGGGCCTCGTCCCGGGTGCAGAGCTCCAGCAGCACCTGGCCCTTGCGGATCTGCGGCCGGCGCGTGATCCGGGCCTCGACGGGCCGGGGGGTGAAGCGGGTGGCGACGACGTAGCTGAACTTCTCGTCCTCGTACGGCAGCGAGCCGCCCTTCACCTTCCGGTGCAGCGAGGAGCGGCTGACCCGGGCCGAGAAGTGGCACCAGTCCGTGCCCGGCTCGATGGGGCAGGCGTCGCTGTGCGGGCAGGGTGCGGCGACCGTGAACCCGGCGGCGGTCAGCCGGTCCCGGGCCTCGATGACGCGGGTGTAGCCGTCGGGGGTGCCGGGCTCGACGATCACGACGGCCTGCGCCGCACGGGCCGCGGCGTCGACGAGCGCGGTGCGGGCCTGGGGTGTGAGCTCGCCCAGCACGTAGGAGACGGTCACCAGGTCGGTGGCGTCGAGGTCGAGGTCCTCGCCGATCCGGGCCCGCTGCCACTCGGCGGCGCGCAGCCCCGGGAGGCCGGAGGCCCCGGCCAGTTCGCGGCCCAGCGCGAGCGCGGGCTCGGCCCAGTCCAGGATGGTGGTCCGCGGCCCCTCCCAGACCCCGGCGACCGCCCAGCTCGCCGCTCCGGTGCCGCCGCCGACATCGGTGTGCGTGGCCGGCACCCAGTCGGGGGCAGCGTCGCGCAGGGCGTCGAGCGCGGACCGTACCGCCTCGAAGGTCGCGGGCATCCGGTACGCGGCGTACGCGGCGACGTCCGAGCGGTCGCGGAGCAGCGGGGTGTGGGTGGGAGTGGTCCCCCGGTAGTTGGCGATGAGCCGGTCGACTGCCTGGGCGGCCTGCTTGGGCGGCAGCCCGTCGAGGAGTCCGGCCAGGGCCGCGCGCAGGGCTTCCGCGGTGGGGAGGGTGTCGTTCACCGAGGAATTGTAGGCGGACGCGAACGGCCCCGGACTCCGCGCGGGACCGAAACGGAATGGCCCGGGGACCGAACTGTAAACGCATACACGCCAGTTGCTACGCTGACCGCCGCTAGGTCGTGTCGTGCCCAACGGGGGGACCATGAGACTGAAGTTCGGGCGCCTGACCCCGGTCGGCGGTGGGAGTACGAGGCAGAGGGTCGTGCGCCTGGCTCTGGTCGGTGGGCTGGTGGTGCTGGTGCTGCTGCTCCTGCTGTCCGCCGGCGGTGGTGACAGCGGCGACAAGAAGAACGACGCCGTGCCGAAGAAGCCGGTGAAGAAGAGCGCGGGCCCGGCGACGCAGCTGACCGTCCCGTCCGCGTACACGACCCGGCGCGGCTGGGAGCTCATCGGGACGTCTCCCGACTACGCGCTCTCGCGGACGACCGGGCGGCTCGCCTATCTGGTGCGGACGGCCGAGGGCGAGTACCAGCTGCGGACGATCGACCCGGAGACCGGGCGGGCCGGCTGGAGCGGGGACGCCTGGCGCCCGCCGGCCGCGCTGCACTTCCCGAAGCTGCTGACCGTGGCCACGGACGACCAGGAGTACTTCGTGACCTGGGCGTACGGGAAGGTCGGCGAGGACGCTCCGGCGCCGGCGGACCGGATCGTCTCCCTCGACGTGTACTCCGTGGAGGACGGCAGCCGGCAGCGGGTCGAGGTGCCGTGGACCTCGGTGCCGACCATCAGCGTCACCGGTCCCGGCATCGTGATCGGCGACGGCCGCGCCACCAGTGTGGTGGTGGACCCGGCGACCGGCAGGATCACCAAGGTGCCCGCCACGGCGCTGAAGTATCCGAAGGGCTGCACGGCCTGCAAACAGCTCACCGAGGTGCGCGGGCTGACGTCGAAGGGCCTGCTGGTGAGCGGGGCGCGGGAGTTCTGGGTCCAGGGCGGCTGGTTCAGCCGGAATGTGGCGCCCAAGGGCACCGACAAGCAGAGCGGTGTCCCCACGTCCGTGGCCCCCGGCGTGGTGCTGGCCAGGTGGCAGCTCGCGAAGGGCGCGAAGCTCGCCGGCAGCCACGAGCTGTGGACGGTGCACGACACGAAGACGGGCAAGGCCCTGGCCTCCGTGCAGTGCCACAAACCTGCGATCGCACCGGGGCAGTACCCCCAGGCAGTCGTCTCGTCGTCGGGCGACTACCTGGTGGCCGGGAACCTCGCGTTCGATCTGCAGGCCGGCAAGGGCTACTGCTTCGAGGACACCGAGGGGTCGAAGACCCTCGTACTGGCGTCCGTGACCGACGGCGGCACGGCGTACGGGGCGACGAACGTGCGCAACGCCGCCGATGTGCTGGCCGGCGGCGGCTTCCCGGTCGAGGCGGACCTCTCCGCGGGGACGACGGACATGCTGTCGCCGAACGTGCGGGTGCCGGGCGCGGAGGCCGCGGAGGGCGTCGGGCTGTTCCGCTGGACCGACGACAAGGACCGGCTGCACCTGATCGGCTACCCGCAGGCGGACTGACGCCCGCGGGCAGCCCGGTGCCCCCTCGGCGGTCTCAGGGCCGCACGGCCCGCTGCTGCCGGGGCCGGCACATGCCCAGGAAGCACGCCATCGCGCCCAGCGCGCACACCAGCTGCACGACGGCCATCGGCACGGCCGTGGCCTCCCCGGCGATCCCGACCAGCGGCGAGGCGACGGCGCCGATCAGGAACTGGGAGGTGCCGAGAAGCGCCGAGGCGGAACCGGCGGCGTGCTTGGTGCGCATCAGGGCCTGGGTGTTCGTGTTCGGCATCGCCAGGCCCATCGCCGACATCAGCACGAAGAGGCCGGCCGCCACCGGAACGAGTCCGACGTCCCCGAAGACCCCGGACGTCATCAGCAGCAGCGCCGTCGCGGCCAGCACGATGACCCCGAGGCCGAAGCCGAGCACCTTGTCGAGGCTGACCCGGCCGACGAGGATCTTGCCGTTGATCTGGCCCACGGTGATCAGCCCGATGGAGTTGATACCGAAGAGCAGGCTGAACGTCTGCGGCGAGGCGCCGAAGATCTCCTGGATCACGAACGGGGACGCGCTCACATAGGCGAAGAGCGCGGCGAAGGCGAGGCTTCCGGCGATCATGTAGCCGCTGAAGACCCGGTCGGCGAGCAGCCCGCGCATGGTGCGCAGCGCGTCCGCGATGCCTCCGGTGTGGCGCTCGGCGGGCGGCAGGGTCTCGTGCAGCCACTTCCAGACGACGAGCGTGAGCAGGACGCCGACGACGGTGAGGACGGCGAAGATGCCCCGCCAGTCCGTGAGCCGCAGGACCTGTCCGCCGATGACGGGGGCGATGACCGGGGCGACGCCGGAGATGAGCATCAGCGTCGAGAAGAACCTGGCCATCTCCACGCCGTCGTACATGTCGCGCACGACGGCCCGGGCGATGACGATGCCGGCCGCGCCCGCGAGGCCCTGGAGCAGGCGGAAGCCGATGAGGAGTTCGGCGGTCGGGGCGAAGACGCAGATCGCGGTGGCGAGTACGTAGACGATCATCCCGAGGAGCAGGGGGCGGCGCCTTCCCCAGCGGTCGCTCATCGGGCCGACGACGACCTGGCCGAGTGCCATGCCGGTGAGGCAGGCGGTCAAGGTGAGCTGGACCGTCGCGGCGGGTGCGTGCAGCGCGTCGGTGACGGCGGGGAGCGCCGGGAGGTACATGTCCATGGACAGCGGCGGCAGCGCGGTCAGTCCGCCGAGGACCAGGGTGACGAGGAGTCCGGTGCGCCGGGCGGTGGCGGCGGCGCCGGAGGGAAGGGGGGCGGGTCTGCCGGGAAGTCCGGTTCCGGCCCCGGTGACGGGCGTGGGTATCTGCTGGGGTCGGCTGACGCCGCTCTCCGGCATTCTCATCTCCATAGTTGTTGAATCCGCCTCTATGCTCTCAGCTCAGCCGGAATGGTCGAACACCTTTTGTGGGAGCGTGCATGAGCAGGACTGTCCGTTGGGGCGTGCTGGCTACAGGTGGGATCGCGGCGACTTTCACCGCGGACCTGCAGGCGATGCCCGATGCGGAGGTGGTGGCCGTGGCCTCCCGTACGGACGCCTCGGCGAAGGCGTTCGCGGAGCGGTTCGGGATACCGCGGGCGTACGGGAACTGGGCGGCGCTCGTCGCCGACGAGGACGTCGACGTGGTGTACGTGGCCACACCGCACTCCGCGCACCGGGAGGCGACGGCCCTCGCCCTGGAGGCCGGGAAGCACGTGCTGTGCGAGAAGGCGTTCACGATCAACGAGCGCGAGGCCCGGGAGCTGGTGGAGCTCGCCCGGGACCGCGGCCTCTTCCTGATGGAGGCCATGTGGACGTACTGCAACCCGGTCATCCGGCGGATGACGGAACTGGTGCGGGACGGGGCGATCGGCGAGATCCGCACCGTACAGGCCGACTTCGGCTTCGCGGGTGACTTCGGCGCCGAGCACCGGCTGCGCGATCCCGCGCTGGGCGGCGGCGCCCTGCTGGACCTCGGGGTCTATCCGGTGTCCTTCGCGCAGCTGCTGCTGGGCGAGCCGGACCGGGTGCAGGCCCATGCGCTGCTGTCGCCCGAGGGCGTCGACCTGAACACCGGCATGCTGCTGAGCTGGGACTCGGGGGCCAACGCGCTGCTGTCCTGCTCGCTCGTCGGGCACCACCCGACGGCCGCCACGGTCATCGGGACGGCCGGGCGGATCGACTTCCCTGAGGGCTTCTTCTTCCCGAAGCGCTTCGTGCTCCACCGCGACGGCGAGGAGGCGCGGGAGATCACCTCCGGTCCGGGGCCGCAGGGCCTGACCGGGATGCAGTTCGAGGCGGCCGAGGTGATGCGGGCCGTCCGGGCGGGCGAGACGGAGTCCCCGCTGGTACCGCTGGACGGTTCGCTCGCGGTGATGCGGACGCTCGACGCGGTACGTGAGCGCGTCGGCGTCCGCTACCCCGTGGACGGCGTGGTGCCGGTTTCGTAGGGGCTCCGACCCACGCGGTCAGGCCGGGTTGAGGCCCTGGTCGCCCACCTCCGTGACGAACGAGGCGGCCGTCGTCACCGGGGCGCCGGGCGTGGTGACGGCGGACACCGTGCGGTAGTCGGCGCGCGCCTGGCGCTCCTGGAGGGAGACGAGGACGTAGCCGCGGCGCCCGTTGTAGAACTTCATGTGCGGGTTGGCGGTCGTCTGGCTCGTCCAGTTGGCCGGCTTCTCCGCGCCGTTCTTGCCGCTGGCGATGGAGGTGGCGACGATCTCGGTGCCGACGGTGCGGGAGGCGGGGTCGTCGAAGTCCCGCTTCAGGTCGAAGGCGTATCCGACGTGCACATCGCCGGTGAGGACCATGAGGTTGTCCACTCCGGTGGCCTCGGCGCCCCGCAGGATCCGGTCCCGGGACGCCGGGTAGCCGTCCCAGGAGTCCATGGAGAGCTTGTAGGCGTCGGTCGGGACGTCGCGCCGCTGGGCGAAGGTGACCTGCTGCGGTACGACGTTCCAGGTGGCCTTCGAATGGCGCCAGCCGTCGATCAGCCAGCGCTCCTGGGCGGCGCCGGTCAGGGTGCGCGAGGGGTCCTCGGACTCGGGGCCGGGGGTCTGCCAGCCGTCGCCGTACGCCTGGTCGCTGCGGTACTGGCGGGTGTCGAGGATGTCGAACTGGGCGAGCCGGCCGAACTGCAGGCGGCGGTAGAGCTTCATGTCCGGGCCGTCCGGCCGCTGCGGGGTGCGCAGCGGCTGGTTCTCCCAGTACGCGCGGTAGGCGGCGGCCCGGCGGATCAGGAACTCCTCGGGCGGCACGTCGTTCTCGGGGGTCTCGCCCGCGTAGTCGTTCTCGGTCTCGTGGTCGTCCCAGGTGACGACGAAGGGGTGCGCGGCGTGGGCGGCGCGCAGGTCGGGGTCGGACTTGTAGAGGGCGTACCGCAGCCGGTAGTCCTCCAGCGTGGTCGTCTCCCGGTTGAAGAGGGCGGGCAGGGTGCGGTCGGTGTAGTTGCGGGCCCCGCCGGTCGCGGTGACGGCGTACTCGTAGAGGTAGTCGCCGAGGTGGAAGACGACGTCGACGTCCTCCTCGGCGAGGTGCTTGTACGCGGTGAAGTAGCCGTCGTGGTAGGCCTGGCAGGAGACGGCGGCCAGGCTCAGTTCGCGCTTGTGTGCGCCGGGGGCGGGGGCGGTGCGGGTCCGGCCGGCCGGGCTGGTCCACTGTCCGGCGCGGAAGCGGTAGTAGAGGACGCGGTCGGGGGCGAGGCCCTTGACCTCCACGTGGACGCTGTGGTGGAACTCCGGGTGGGCGAGGGCAGTGCCGCGCCGGACGATGTGCCGGAAGCGCTCGTCGCGGGCCAGCTCCCAGCGCACCTCGACACGGGCGGCGGGCAGTCCGCTGTCGGGCTCGAACGGGCGGGGTGCGAGTCTCGTCCACAGCAGGACGGAGTCGGGCAGCGGGTCACCGGAGGCGACGCCGAGGGTGAACGGGTCCTCGCCGATCTGCCGGCTGTCGAGCTCGGCGGCGCTCGCCGCTCCCGCGGCCGGCAGGCCGACGGAGAACGCGAGTGCGGCGGCGGCTCCGGTGACGGTGAGAAAGCGGCGGCGACCGGTGTGCCGGGCCGCGTCGCGCAGCTCCTGCTGGTGCGATGAGTGCGTCATCTGTCCCTCCCCTGACTGGTGTTGTGGGGGAAGTCCACCGGGCCGTCACATCGGGCGGTTGTCGTGCTCGCGTCGCACGGGCGTCGCCTGGATGAGGACTGCGGCAGGAATGGATCCCCAGGGGCAAACTCCGCGTATGCGGCGAAAACCATGATCATCAACTTCGGGTGCGCCGTCCGGGGAATCGCCGGGATCGCGCGCGGGAATCACTCGCGGGACACGAACCACCCTGCCCCGACACACCATTTACCCCCGGCCACGTCCTCCGGGACGGGCGGCGTACGCTGCCGCACCATGAGCAACAAACCGTTGAACCCCGCAGCGAAGACGGCCGTGGTCACGGGCGCGGGCTCCGGAATCGGCCGCGCGGTGGCACTCGCGCTGACCGGCGCGGGCTGGTCGGTGGCGCTCGCGGGCCGCCGCCCCGAGCCGCTCGCCGAGACCGCGGCCCTGGCCGGACCGGACGCCCGGGTGATCACCGTCCCCGCCGACGTGTCGCGCCCGGGCGACGTGGACGCCCTGTTCTCCTCCGTACGGGAGTGCTTCGGCCGCCTCGGTCTGCTCTTCAACAACGCGGGCACCTTCGGGCCGCGCGCGGTGCCGGTCGAGGCCCTCTCGTACGACGACTGGCGCACGGTGGTCGACGTGAACCTGACGGGAGCGTTCCTGTGCGCGCAGGCGGCGTACCGGCAGATGAAGGAGCAGGACCCGCAGGGCGGACGGATCATCAACAACGGCTCGGTCTCCGCACACGCGCCGCGCCCGCACTCGGTCGCGTACACCGCGACCAAACACGCCATGACCGGCCTCACGAAGTCGCTGTCGCTGGACGGCCGCCCGTACCGGATCGCCTGCGGGCAGATCGACATCGGCAACGCCGCGACCGAGATGACGGAGCGGATGCAGACCGGAATCCTCCAGGCCCACGGCGAACTGGCCGTGGAACCGGTGATGGCGGCCGGCGACGTGGCCCGGACGGTGGTCCACATGGCGGAGCTGCCGCTGGAGGCCAACGTCCAGTTCGCGACGGTGATGGCGACGGCGATGCCGTACGTGGGCCGGGGCTGACGGCGCCCTCCCGGCGGGGGCGCGGACGGGTCCGCGGAGGGAATGCCCCGGCCCCCGGCGCGGTTGTCCCGCACATGACTGATCCTGGCGAGCACGCGATCCTGCGCTACACAGCCTTCTCCACGGACCCCGAGGGCGGAAATCCTGCCGGGGTGGTCCTGGACGCCTCCGGTCTGGACGAGGCCGGCATGCTCGCCGTCGCGGCGGAGCTCGGCTACAGCGAGTCGGCGTTCCTGACCGGCCGGACCGAGGCGTCGGAGCCCGGTGCGCGCGGTTACGCGATCCGCTATTTCAGCCCCAAGGCCGAGGTCTCGTTCTGCGGTCACGCGACCGTGGCGACGGCCCTGGCCCTCGCCGAGCGGGACGGCCCCGGGGACCTGGAGTTCGCCACCGCGGCGGGCCCGGTGCCGGTCAGCGTCGTCCGGGAGGGGACCGAGCTGCGGGCGACCCTTACCAGCGTGGAGCCGCACGTCACCGACGCCGCGCCGGAAGACGTCACGGAGGCGCTGGCCGCCCTGGACTGGCCGGCCGCCGATCTCGACCCGGCCCTGCCGCCCCGGATCGCCTACGCGGGCGCCCGCCATCTGGTGCTGGCCGCCGCGAGCCGTGAGCGGCTGGCCGCGCTCTCCTACGACTTCGCGCGGCTCGAAGCACTGATGCACCGGCTGGACCTGACCACGGTCCAGCTGGTGTGGCGCGCGTCGGAGACCGTCTTCCACGTACGCGACCCGTTCCCGGTCGGCGGCGTGGTCGAGGACCCGGCGACCGGCGCGGCGGCGGCCGCCTTCGGCGCGTACCTGCGCACCCTGTCCCTGGTCCCGGAGACCGCCGGACTGACCCTGCACCAAGGGGAGGACATGGGCCGCCCCGGCACGCTGACCGTCACCCTGCGGGCAGGCGACGCGCGGGTACGGGTGAGCGGGACCGGCACCCGCATCCCGGACCCGGCGAAGGCGTGAGGGCCGGCCTCAGCGTCTGAGGAACTCCCGGTACCAGGGGGCGTGCCTCGCGAAGGACGTCCGGAAGTCCGGCCCCGGGGCCCAGCCGAAGTCCTGCCGGACCCGCTCGTCGGCGAACCAGTGGTCCACGGTGAGCATCCCGAAGTGGTGTGTGGCGTACGGGACACCGGCCAGCCGGGCGCGCGCCTCGTCCAGGGCGATCTCCGTACCCGCCCAGGGCAGTCCGAGCTCGCCGAGCACCGTGGACAGCAGGTCCGAGCAGGTCACCGGCTCGGGGTGATTGACGTGGTAGACACCGGACGGCGGCTTCGGGGCGAGCGCCGCGCCGAGCAGCGCCCGGCCCAGGGCCGCCACGTCGATCATCGAATGGCGGGCGTCGCAGCCGGCCGGGGCCGCCTCCAGGTAGCGCAGCAGGGCGACCAGCCCGGGAATCGCCCACCGGTCCCCCGCCCCGTACACGATGTGCGGGCGCAGGACGGCTCCCCCGGCCGCCAGGACGTGCTGTTCGGCGGCGACCCGGGTGAGGCTCGTGGCGGAGGCGGGAGCGGGTTCGGCCGCACCCGGGAGCAGCGCGGTGAAGGGGCCGCGCCCGTAGACGGACGCGGTGCTCAACTGGACGATCCGGCCGACTCCGCTGCGTACGGCCTCGTCGACCAGCGCACGGGTTCCGTGGTCGTTGACGGTCCGGGCGGTCTGTTCGTCGGAGCCGACCCGGGAGGCGCAGTGGATCACGGCGTCGACGCCCTCGCAGCTGCCGCGCAGCGATCCGGGGTCGGAGAGATCCCCGTACACCGTCTCGAAGCCGGGACCGGCCGCGGCGTCGAGCTCGGTCCTGTGGGTCATCAGGCGCAGCCGGACCCCGGGCGTCGCGCGGGCGGCGGCGGTCACCCGGCTTCCGATGAAGCCGGTCGCACCGGTGATGAGGATGCGGGGAGTCATGAGAGTTCGCTCCGGACGTCGCCGGGCCCGGCCGGGTGGGGGGCCGGCGGGCGGAGGGCACAGGTGAAGGCCGGTTCGCCGTCCTGGACGGCCCGGACGAACACCCCGGCGGGCGAGACGGCGTCGGCCGGGAGGGGTGTGACCTCGATCCGGCAGGGCCGGTCGAGCTCCACGTACTGAAGGAAGTCGGCCTCGAGAGCCGTCGGCAGGAAGGCCGATCCGGTGGCGGCGTGCGCGGCCTGCCGGGCCGCCTCCAGGAGCAGAATGCCCGGCACGTGGTCGTTGGGTCGGCCGAAGAGCGTGGGGTGCCGGGTGTCGACGCGCAGCAGCCAGGTGCCCGGTTTCGTGCCGGGCGAGAGGACGACGTCCTGTTCGGAGGTCCTGCCGACCGTGCGCGGTGCGACGGCCGGCAGGAGGGGTATCGGGGTGTCGAGCACGACGCCGCGGTGGCCGCGCAGCCGCTGGTACGCCGCTGCCGAGGTGCAGCTGATCCGCCCGCCGCCGGAGGCGAGCACGGTGCCGCGGCGGTGCAGGAGCAGTTCGAGGTGCATGGAGCCGAGGCTCCGGCCGCGACGGCGGATCCGGGAGCAGGACACGTCGACCGTGATGTCCCACGGGTCGTCGCCCAGTTCGAGCCGTGCGGACGCGGAGGTGTATCTCAGCTCCCACATCACGAAGGCATCGCCGACCGGCACACCGAACTGCGCGTGGGCGACGAGCATCGTCGTCTGCCGCATGGTCTCGGCTATGAGCAGGGGGTCCTGGTGGCGGCCGCCGACGGGGGTGAAGAAGCGGTGGGAGCGCGGCCAGTGCGCCGACACCGAGAACTGGGTGTCGGTGAGCGGGGTGAGTCCGGTGGGAAAGACGTCCTGGGGGTCGGTCCGGTGGACCAGCTGTCTCAGCCGGTCGGGTGACTCCCCTCTGCGGCCGGGCTCCTCCCCACCGGTGGAGGCCGCCTCCACCGGAACCCCGGCGGATGCCTCGGCACGGCCGGCACCTGCGAAGTGCCCGGCGTGCTCGACGCTCTCCACCGACATCGAAGCGCTGCGTGAGGTGAGCTGAACCATGAAGTTCCCCCAGGAGGATCCGAGTCAAAGGGCCGAGCCGCCCCGCAGTAAGATACTGACAGCCCGGTTTTCCTTTCCAGCCAACCCCCTGTGGCCCGACCCACGCCACTATTAGAGAGAAGCTGATGGCACAGCAGGCGCGCGCGATCCAGACCCGGCGGTCGATCCTGGTGGCGGCCGCCGACGTGTTCGACGAGCGCGGCTACAGCAGCGCCACCATCAGCGAGATCCTGGCGCGTGCGGGGGCGACCAAGGGCGCGCTGTACTTCCACTTCGCCTCCAAGGAGGACCTCGCCCTCGGGGTGATGGACATACAGCTGCACAGCGATCCGCTGCCGCCCCAGCTGACGAAACTCCAGGAGCTGGTGGACCAGGGCATGCTCCTCGCCTACCGTCTGCGCCATGAGCCACTGGTCCGTGCCAGCGTCGGTCTGGCCATGGACCAGGCCGTGGAGGGTCTCGACCGCGGCATGCCGTTCCGTGGCTGGATAGACCGGCTCGAACACCTCCTGGTGGCGGCCAAGGGGCAGGGCGAGCTGCTGCCGCACGTCGATCCGGGCGAAGCGGCCGAGATGCTGGCGGGATCCTTTTCGGGCATCCAGGTGATGTCCCAGGTCCTGTCCAACCGCGAGGACCTGGGCCGGCGGATCTCGGTCCTGCTGCACTACGTCCTGCCGAGCATCTCGACACCGGCCGTCCTGGCCACGCTGGACATGGCCGAAGATCGTGGTGAGCGTCTGCTCCACAGCCTCGAAAGCGTACCCAGCCAGGCCGGCGCCCCCAACTGACCGGCTGCTCAAGCCTCTTGCCAACCGGAACCAGACCGAACGGTCCGCATCGGCCCGCCGGAATCCCTGTGCGGCACGGGGCCCTTCGCCCGGCCGGCCGGCCCTCCCCTCCGTAAGCTCGGTGACTCACGCCAGTCACCGACAGGAGTCGCCGATGTCCGTCCGCCGCGTCGTCCCGAACATTCCGATCGGCACGGGTGACGGAGGCGGGGACGCCCCCGAAGCCATGCGGGCCAATGCCGCGTTCTACGGGCATCTGGGCTTCGAGGAGGTCATGAACCACGGATGGATCATGACGCTCGCCTCCCCCTCCCACCCCACGGCCCAGATCAGCATCATGACCGCCGACCGGACCGGCCCCGTCACCCCGGATCTGAGCGTGGAGGTGGCGGACGTGGACGCGGTGCACGCGGCGGTGGTGCGCGGTGGCGCGGAGATCGTCTACGGCCCGGCCGACGAGGAGTGGGGCGTGCGCCGCTTCTTCGTACGCGATCCGAACGGGCGCGTCATCAACGTCCTGAGCCATCGCTGATCCGGGACGGGGCGTCCGCGATGTCCTGAGCGGTCGCCGCTCGGGGCGGGTGTGTCCACTCCGTCCTGAGCCATGGATGACCTCCTTCACGAACCGGCCACCGGCCACCCCCGCGGCGAGCACCGCGGCCGGATGTCCGCGGTGCGGTCCGATGAGGAAAAGCATGTCGAGTCGACAGTCCGCGGACCCCGCCGCGTGCGCGCCCTCCCGCTCTCCGCCGATTGACCGGCGTCGGCGCGCCGTTCATTTTCGGCCAAATCTCATAACAAGCTCTGAGCCAGAGATCCGACTCCCCGGAGTTCCGCACCCTCGTGGCGCCATAAACACACAACTGACAAGTAGTACGTCTGCACCTCAATCGCCGCCCCGAGAGGCAGCGATCACCCCCCGCATTTCGCCGCGTAAACACCCTCTGACGCACATCTCCTTATGGCCGCACACCACCCTTTAGGTGCACTGCGGCGACATGTCCAACTTCGGCATCCGTGCAGGTGAGGGGCACAATAACTCCACACATCCCAGGCGCCTTCACATAGGCTGCGCCTGCCTCTGCGACGCCCGGAGCGACACAGACGCAAAAGACCGAAAACGGCCGTCCGGGCCGCGATCGTTCCACGCGAAGAAGAGAACGTCTGGGGTGATGTGTGTGCATGGCATACGTAGATGGGGGCCGACGGCGGCGGCACTGGCGCTGCTGGCCGGGGCCTTTCAGGGAATCCAAGCGTCCCCCGCGGCAGCGGATGTTGGCTGCTTTCGAGCCACATGTTCGGGAAAAGACCCCATCGAGATGGGGTGTGACGAGGACGCCGAGATTCTTCAGCAGGTGACGGAGGCGGACGAGTCGGTCTCGGTGCGGCTTCTGTGGTCGCCGATGTGTCAGGGGGTGTGGGCGAAAGTCTCGCGCGATCTCGACACCTCGCCCGACTCCGTGTACCTGACGCTGTGGACGACACGTGATCCCGACGGCGGCATCCAGGCCGGCGACACCGCGGGCCGCCTCGGCGACGGTGTGGCAGGCGCCTACACCAAGATGCAGAACTGGAAGAAGACGACGGCGAAGGCGTGCTGGAACGACGTCAACGCCACGTTCGACCCCCTGCCGACGAGCTACGTCATCCAGGACCCCGGTAAGAGCAACGACTGGCCGGTCGATGCGAGCCTCCCGGCCATTCACGGCAGCTGCACGGAGTGGATGTGAGGAGCATCATGCGAAAGAGACGCCTCATGCGCCATGTGTCCATGAACCCGCTGGTCATCATGAGCGTGCTGGCGGCATCCGCCGCACTGGTCCCGATGGCCTCCGCGGACACCGCACCGGCCCCTGCCGCCACGGAGAACACATCCCGCCTGTTCTCCGCCCCCAGCAAGGACCTGGGGGCGGACTACACCTCTTCGGCGGACGAGATCGTGCAGGCCACCGGCGACGCCGAGGGTCTGCACATCCTCGCGGCGCGGGAGAGCGACGGGTTCTCCTTCTACGAGATCGCGCGCCTCAAGCGTAAGGAACTGTCCGACGTCGGCCCGTGGACGGGCTACGTCTGCACCACGGGTTCAGGGAACTACGCGGCGGCGGTCTACGCACCGTCGGTCTGGTCCAACAAGGCCGGTGCCTACGCGAGCGGCGCCTTCGCCGCGGTGATCCGTCTCTCCGACGGCAAGGTCACCGAGGTTCCCGACCGGGTGCAGCTGGCCTACTTCGCGCCGGGCTGTGGCGCGGGCGACGAGGTGGCGTTCACCTCCAGTTCGGCCACGGACACGTCGGTCGGCTCGACGACGGTGATCTCGGTCGACGCGGCCACCGGATCGGTGTCCTCCCGCCGCACCGTCGACGGCTACCTGACGCACGTCACGCCCACGCAGAAGGGCACCGTCGGCGTTCTCGCCGGCAACCTCGTCGACCTGAAGGACAACGGGAAGACGAAGCTGTCCGCCCGCAAGCTCTCCAAGGTGCCCGGCCCGATGTTCGCGCTGGCCGCCTCGGAGAACGGCGCCGTGGACGTCGGCACCGTCGAGGGCGGGAGCAGCGTCATCTCCCGCTTCGACGGCACGGCCTTCACCGAGCTGGGCCGGGCTCCGAAGGGCAAGGTGAAGCTCCTCCCCGTGGCCGGCGGCGACGCGGTCGTCGGTGACGTGAAGGGGATCGACACCGGCAAGGCCCCGGGCCTCGCCAAGCACGCGGTGGACGGCCGTGTGGCCGGGATCTCGCGTCTCGGTCACCTGGCGACCCACTCGGTGTTCTCCGAGCAGATGAAGGGCATCACCGAGGGCATCGGCTCGGCCCGGGCCGAGGGCGCCGGAACGCTGACCGTCAAGGCGACCGCGCTGAAGACGGGTGTGAAGGCCACCAAGCTCGTGGACGCCGACCGCAAGCGGCCGACGTCGGACGCGTCGCTGCCGATGGGCCCGACCGCGTTCGTCATGTCCGATGACGACGATCCCTCCAACTGCGGTGAGGGCGGGCCGGAGACCCAGTGCCTGTCCGGGACAGGTGCGGCCGTCCACGGCAAGATCGAGAGGATGGAGACCCCCTGCATCGTCAAGCGCAACGACCCCAAGCGTCAGGCTCTCCAGGCCAGCGCCAACCAGGTCGAGTGGGCCGTCGATCAGGCTGTTCACGGCCAGCTGACCAGCTCGCGTCCGGCGGACTGGCACGACACCGGCCTCGGCGCCTACACCCCGCAGGGTCTGTTCCCCAAGCCGCAGCTGACCGGCGGAGGCGAGATTCCCGCGCAGGTCATGCTGGGCATCCTCGCCCAGGAGTCCAACTTCAAGCAGGCGTCCTGGCACTCCATGAACGGTGACTCGGGCAACGTCACCAGGTCCGGCTGGCTCGGGAACCTGAACGGCATCCACGGCTATCCCGACGCGACTCTGGCCGACTGCGGCTACGGCATCGCCCAGGTCACGACCGGAATGGACGGGGCGTACCCCGATCCGCTGGACACCCTGCACGCGGGCGCCGTCACCACGGACTACGCGGCGAACATCGCCGCGGGTCTGCGCATCCTGGGCGAGAAGTGGAACCAGCTCAAGGACCTGGGCATGAATGCCAACAGCGGCAGTCCGGCCTACATCGAGAACTGGTACATGGCGCTGTGGGGCTACAACTCCGGCGTCTACACCGTCGGCGCCAACGCCGGCCTGGGCTTCTTCAACAACCCGATCAACCCGAGCTACCCGGCGGACCGTGAGGCGTTCCTGCGTTACGACTACGGCGACGCCTCCCGCCCCGGCGAGTGGAACTACTCGGAGAAGATCCTCGGCTGGGCGGAGAACCCGCAGCGGACCTGGGACAACCAGGAGTCCTACGTCAGGCCCGACATGCCGTTGAGCGTCCTCAAGACTCCCCCGTACGGCCTGTTCTGCGACGCGTCCAATGTGTGCGACCCGGCCGCGTCGGACCCGTGCCCGAGCTGGAACAATCTGTGCTACTGGGGCAAGAGCGTGGAATGGATCGGCTCGCAGAGCACCAGCAACTCCAGCACCGAGAATCTCCGCTACTCGCTCGGCTCGTCGGAACCCGAGCTCCAGAGCAAGTACGACCACGGGCCGTGCATCGACCATCCGAGCGCCTATACCAATGCCATCATCGTCGATGACCTCGCAGAGCACGAGGACACCTACGGCTGCGGCGACTTCGAGGGGGCCTGGGACGGAAAGTTCACCCTTCAGGTCGGTGACAACTTCACCATGCAAAGAGAAGACAGCACCTACCGCGCAACCCCCTACATCGGCAACATCGACCTTCACCAGCTCGGCGCCGGATACGACCACCACGTGTACTTCACGCACAGCTACGGCTACGGGGAGATCTTCCACAAGGTCACCGGCCGGTGGCAGATCAACCCGAAGCTGCTTCCTTCCGGGGACCAGCCCGGCAACCGCTACAAGGTCTTCGTCCACCTGCCCAGCCATGGCGCCGAGGCATCGGTCGGGTACGACTTCATCCCTGGCGAGAACTCGTCCGGCGCCGAGCGCGACCACTGCAGCATCAACCAGGGAACACGCAGTGCGGGCCAGGAAACCTGGTTCGAGATGGGCACCTTCACCTTCTGGAAGGGCGGCCGGATCGAGCTGGACAACATCCAGAAGGGCGCGACCGGGGACGACAACGTGGTGTTCGACGCGATCGCCTTCGCTCCGGCCCTCTACGCCGACCCCGGCGTGTGCAGTCTCAACGACGGCGGCCTGTGATGCGCACCGCCCCCCGTGTCGCCGTCGCGCTGATGGCTGTCGTCATCGGCGCGGCGGGAGCCGCCTCCTGCGGCCGGAGCACCCCCGAAGCGACGGCGTCCGAGCAGCCGAAGGCCGCGGCGCCCAAGGCTGAGTCCAAGGCCGAGCCGTCCGGAACGCCGACCGCGTCGCCTGCCACCGAGTTGCCGAAGCACGCGGTGGCAGGCGACGAGCGGCCCAGCCTCGACGCGGGGGGCACGATGGCCGCCGGATACACCGGGAAGGACTTCCTCGCCCGGCTCGCGAAGGACTGGCGGCTGAAGCTGGACGAGCCCGTCGATCAGGAAATGCCCGACGGGAAGAAGCGCACGTACATCAACGGGCGCGGCGGAAGCGGAATGACGGTCTCGTCCGGATTCGCCGACCGCAAGGACATGTCGTCTCTTGTGTGCCGGACCGGCATGAAACAGTCCGACGCTTTCGGCTTCCTCGCGGCCTGCACCCAGCTGGACGTGGCGGGAATCAACCACGGCAAGGCGTCTTCATGGCTCGGACAGGCCAAGAAGGAAACCGACTCCTTGTACAAGAAGAAGGTCGCCGAGACCGGAATGAAGGAGGAGTACGTCGTCAGCGGGGTGTTCACTTCCGGGCCCGTGGTGATGGTTCTGCACCGGACGTACGAGAAGTACTCGCTGCGCATCCTCGGAAGCGCGGCGGCATAGCAGGCGAACGAGGGAACGCGGGGGCCCTGGCGACGATGGCAGGGCCCTCACCCCGCAAGCAAAGGGCGTTTACCGGAACTGCCCGACGGGCCACCCGCCGTTCAGTACTCAGCAGGCCCTTGAGATACCCCAGGAATTTCTGACAGTGTGTGAAATTCCCGGGCCTGTCCGCAGGTATTCGATCTGGACTCCGGGCGCTTTTGACCCGAAAGAATCCCGAAGGATTGAGGAAAGCATGCGCAATACAAGACGTGTTCTCGCCCGCTTTGTCGCCCCGGCGGCAACCGCCCTCCTTGCCACGCTCGTCGCCGCCCCCATGGCCTCGGCGACGCCCGCGGAGACCGCTGCCGAGATCTGCGACAACATATGCGTCGACGGGGTACGCGCGGCCACCCACGACGGCTACGACCGCGTCGTCTTCGACCTGGGCACGGGCACCCTGCCCCAGGTCGATGTCACCCAGAGCACGAGCCCGGGATACGGAACGCCGAGTGGCCAGACGAAGAACCTGGCCATCACCGGCAGTTCGTACCTGTTCGCCGACTTCTACCCGGCCCGAACCGGAGACTACGCGGACACGAACCCCCTGGTGAAGCCGTTCGCCCTGCCCACTGTCAAGGGCGTCCAGTACCTGTACGAGCAGCACTCCCAGCCCGCCTTCGGCATCACGCTCGACGGCCCGGTCTCCCGCTACAACGTCTTCACACTGACCGCCCCGAACCGCGTGGTCATCGACATCTACCGGTAGGCCCTGCCGCAAACCCGGAAAGGGCCTCCGACACAGGTCGGAGGCCCTTTCGCGGGCAATGCCGCTGGTGGCGGCAGACGAGTCGGGCTGTACGCCGGGTTCTGTCGCCCGGTCGCCTCGCGGCGGCCGGGGAGACGGCCATCCATCTAGGACCGGCATTGCTGCCGGTCTCGTGCGGTCTACCCGCGAACTCGGGCGGGCCGCCCTCGAACGTTCGCGCAGAGCCGTCTTGCGACGGCCCCTCTTGACCTTGCTCCGGGTGGGGTTTACCTAGCCGCCTGAGTCGCCTCAGGCGCTGGTGGTCTCTTACACCACCGTTTCACCCTTACCGGGGACCGAAGTCCCAGGCGGTCTGTTTTCTGTGGCACTGTCCCGCGGGTCACCCCGGGTGGCCGTTAGCCATCACCCTGCCCTGTGGAGCCCGGACGTTCCTCGGGAGGGTCCGAAGATCCTCACGCGGCCGTCCGCCCGGCTCGTCTGCCGTGGCGCCCATGCTACCCGCCCGGCCGGAGGCCACCGGCCAGGGTAAGCGGGCCGCCCGGACGAAGGAGCAGGTCGCCGGCTCGATCCCGAAGGGCTCCGGGAGGCGGACCGGCTTGCCGAAGTCCTCCGGGAGGCACTTGCCGCACGGGACGGTGCGGTGCCGGCGGTGGCCGTCCCCCTGCGGGTCACTGGTCCGCCGTCCGTGGGAGCGGAGTGAGCCCGGGTCACACTCGGCCGGGAACGCAGGCGTCAGAGGCGGACCGAGGCGAAGGCCGCGATCCCCGCCGTCCAGGCCGCCGCGACGTCGGAGTCCGTGGGGAAGCGGCCGTTGAGCTCCATCGCGACCATCCCGTGGGCGAAGGCCCAGGCCGCTCTGGCCAGTCCCTCGTCACCGGCCAGGGCGCGGAAGAGCGGGGACGCGGCACGCTCCTCCAGGTCCTGCGGGAGGGCGTGGCCGGTGGTGAGGCGGTAGAGGTGGGGGTGGGCCAGGGCGTGGGCGCGGTAGGCGGTGGCCAGGGCGGGAAAGGAACCCGGGGCCGCGGCCTCGGCCGCTTCGAGCACCCCGGCGGTCTCCCGGAGCATCGCGTCGGCCAGGGCGTTCACCACGGACGACTTGTCCGGGAAGTGCTTGTAGAGCGAGGGCGCCGTGATGCCCACGCACCCGGCGAGGCGGCGCATCGTGAGGGCGTCCGGGCCCTCCTGCTCCAGCAGGGTGCGCGCGGCGGCGAGAATCTGGCGGGCGCGGTCGGTGGCGGGCCGGGCCGCGAGATCGGTCATGTCGATCCTCCTCATGCTGCAGGGCCCGGGGTGCGGAGCCGAAGGCGCGATCGTACGAGAGGGGGACCGGTGCGGCGAGGACCGGGGGGCTCGTGGCCCGGCGCCTTGACCTTGCCGCAGCGTCAGGGTTTCTACTGGGCCCATGCGCATCGGAGAGATCGCCGCGCTCGTCGGGCTGACCCCCAGGGCCGTACGGCACTACCACCAGATCGGCCTGCTGGCCGAGCCCGCCCGCCGGGCCAACGGCTACCGCTCCTACAGCGTGCGCGACGCCGTGCTCCTGGCCCGGATCCGGCGGCTCACCGAGCTGGGGCTGGGGCTGGACGAGGTCCGGCAGGTCCTCGCCGGTGACGCCGGTCGCCCGCTCGGGGACGTGCTGCGGGAGCTGGACGCCGATCTGGCGCGGCAGGAGCGGGAGATCAGGGAGCGGCGGCTGCGGCTCGCGCAGTTGGGGGAGGAACCGCTGACCGAGGTCGGGCCCGTGTCGCCCGCGCTGGCCGAGTTGCTGGCCGCCGGGCCCGCCACCGACTCCCCCACCGCTGCCAGGGACCGGGAGCATCTGGCGCTGCTGGACATGGCGGGCGGCGGGGGCAGCGAGGTCTACGCCGTGCTGCGGAAGCTGGCGGACGATCCGGCGGTGCTCGCGCTGTACGAGGAGCTGGACGCGCTCGACGCGGCACCCGTGGACGATCCGCGCGTCGCGCCGCTGGCCGCCCGGATGGCCGCGCTCGTGCCGGACGAGGTGCTGGCGGCGGTCCCGGACGGCGGACCGCCGATGACCGGGTTCGGCGAGGCCCTGCTGGCGGACTACCCGCCCGCGCAGGCCGAGGTGGTGCGCCGGGTGATGGTGGCGCTGGCGGAGCGGCTGAGAGGGAGGGCCCGGTGACGCGTGGGGTGCGGGCGGCGCGGTTCGTGGCCGCGGCCGTGCTGCCCGCCGAGTCGGCGGTGGGCGTGTGTCTGGTGGCCGGCGTACCGGTCCCGGGGGTCCTGCTGGCCGGCGCGGAGACGGTGGTCCTGGCGGCGCTCGTCCTGGAGACCGTCGTGCTGGGGCGGCTGTGGCGCGCGGGGCGCCGGCGGGGTGCGGGGAGGCGGGCGGCGACGGTCGCGGCGTTGCGGACCGTCGTGCCGGTGCCGGTGCGCCGCCTCGTCGTGCACGAGCTGCGGGCCGTGCACAGCCTGGGGCTGTGGGTGCTGCGGCGGCGTCACGCCGTGCCGGAGGGGACGCTCGCCGCCCCGTACACCGGGCCGCAGACCGCGATGATGTACGGCTTGGTCTTCGTCTCCGTGGTGGAGACGGTGATGCTGGCGCTGCTGATCCCGTGGCCGGCCGTGCACCGGATCCTGCTCGTACTGGATGTGTACGGGGTGCTGCTGGTGCTCGCCCTGCACGCCGCCTGTGTGACGCGGCCGCACGTCGTGGGCGCCGACGGCTCGCTGAGGATTCGTTACGGGGCACTGTTCGATCTGCGGGTCCCGGCCGCCTCGATCGCCGCCGCACGGGTCGAACGACGTTTTCCCGAGGGCAGGCTGGTGCGGCTGAACCCGGACGGGGTGCTCGATCTCTCGGTCGGCGGCCAGACGACGGTGACAGTGGAGCTGACCGCGGCGACGGGCTTCGTGCGGCCGCTCGGCGGGCGCGGGCAGGCGGTCGCGGTCCGGTTCCACGCCGATGATCCGCGCGCCGCCGTGGCCGCGCTCACGCGGGCGCGAACAGCACCTTCGCCGACCCGGGATCCGCCTGGGTGAGCCGGACCCTCAGCCGCTCGCCCAGGGGGAGTTCGGCGGTGCCCCCCTCGATGCGGGCGACGATCGCCGGGTCCTCGATGTGGACGGTGCCGATGGTCGGTTCCCGTTCCTTCACGTCCACCACGTACGCGTCGAAGACCGCCCCGACCCGGTCCTTGAGCAGCGCCGCCTCGACGAGGTCGACGCACTCGCGCTCCACGGTGTTGGCACGCCGGGTCCCGTCCGCCATCTCCTTGGGCAGGGCGGGCAGTGCGGCCAGGGTCCACTCCGGCGGTTCGCGGTCCGCCGCGGCCGCGACGCAGAGTTCGGCCGCGTACCGGTCGACGAGGCGGCGCAGCGGCGCGGTGCAGTGGGTGTAGAGCTCGGCGACGGCGGCGTGCACGGCGGGGGTGGGCAGTTCACCGTTCTCGAACACGGTGTAGCCGGCGCCGCGCAGCAGCGTGGTGCACTCCTGGAGGAACGCCGCGTGGTCGGTCCGCTTCGGGTCGAGGGAGCGGACGACCTGCGCGTACGGGACGTGGTGCGGCCAGTCGATGTGCAGGGCCTCGGCCGAGCGGCGCAGCCTGGCCACCGCGCCGTCGGGGGCGACGGGGAGCGTACGCAGGATGCCGGTACCGGATTCCTTCATCAGCCGGGCCGCCGCCATGCCGGTGAGCAGCGAGATCTGGGCGTTCCAGCCGTCGGCGGGGAGCGGGGCGCGGTATTCGAGCCCGTAGCTTCCGCCACGCTCGACGATCTCCTGCTCGGGGACGTCCAGGGAGATGCCGCCGCGCGCGATCTCCTGCTCCTCGCGCAGAGTGCCGATGTCCTTGAGCAGGGCGAGGGGCTCCTCCGCCGTGCCCGTGTCGATCTGCCGCTGCACGCCCGCGTAGTCGAGCTTGGCGCGGCTGCGGACGAGGGCACGGCGCACGCGGGTGGCTTCGGCGCGGCCCTCGGCGTCGAGGTCGATCTCCCAGAGCACGGCGGGGCGGGTCTCTCCGGGCAGCAAACTGGCGGCGCCCTCGGAGAGCGATTCGGGGTGGAGCGGGACCTTGCCGTCGGGGAAGTAGAGCGTGTTCACCCTGCGGTGGGCCTCGGTGTCGAGCGCGCCGCCGGGACGGACGAAGGCGGCGACGTCGGCGATGGCGTAGTGCACGCGGTAGCCGTGGGCCCGGCGCTCCAGGTGCATGGCCTGGTCGAGGTCGGTGGAGGCGGGCGGGTCGATGGTGAGGAACGGCAGGTCCGTCGCGTCCTCGTGTCCGGAGAGTTCCGGGTTCCGCACCGCTTCGGCCGCCTCGGCGAGCACAGCGGCCGGGAAGCCGTCGGGGAGCCCGAGTTCGGTCCGCAGCGCGCGCAGGGCCACGCGCAGCGGCGTGTCGGCTGCGCCGGTCATATGGAGATGGCGGCGGGGCATGGACCGAGCGTATGGCGGGGAGGGGCGGGCGGCATCCCGGGTGCGGGACGGCCGGGCGCCGCTTCCCCGTACGCTGGCACGAGGGGTTGCGGGCTGCCGCCGGAAGATCCGCGCGCGGGCCGGAGGACCCCTTTTCCGTACGTACGAAGGAGAACCGCCGTGCTCGTGCTGTTGCCGCCCTCCGAAGGAAAGGCCGCCTCGGGGCGCGGAGCACCTCTGAAGCCCGAGGCGCTCTCGTTGCCCGGTCTGGCCGGGGCGCGGGCCGCCGTGCTGGAGGGGCTGGTGGAGCTGTGCGCGGCGGACGAGGAGAAGGCCCGCGTGGTGCTGGGGCTCAGCGAGGGGCTGCGCGGCGAGGTCGCGAAGAACGTCGAGCTGCGGACGGCGGGTGCGCGTCCGGCCGGGGAGCTCTACACCGGGGTGCTGTACGACGCGCTGGACCTGGCGTCCCTGGACACGGCGGCCCGCCGCCGGGCGGGGAAGTCGCTGCTGGTCTTCTCCGGGCTGTGGGGCGCGGTGCGGGTGGGCGACCGGATTCCGCCGTACCGCTGCTCGATGGGGGTGAAGCTGCCGGGGCTCGGTGCTCTCGGGGCGTTCTGGCGTGCGCCGATGGCGGAGGTCATGCCGGAGGCGGCCGGGGACGGTCCGGTGCTGGACCTGCGGTCGTCCGCGTACACGGCGGCGTGGAAGCCGAAGGGCGCGGTGGCGGAGCGTACGGCGAGCGTGCGGGTGCTGCACTCCCAGGTGGTGAACGGGGTGGAGAAGCGGTCGGTGGTCAGCCACTTCAACAAGGCGACGAAGGGGCGGATGGTCCGCGATCTGCTGCAGGCGGGGGCCCGGCCGAAGGATCCGGCGGAGCTGGTGACGGCCCTGCGGGACCTCGGGTACGTGGTGGAGGCGCAGGCGCCCGCACGGCCCGGGCGGGCGTGGGAGCTCGATGTGGTGGTGACGGAGATCCACTGACACACACCGGGTTCGCGTTGCAGCATGCGCAACACTCGTTGCGCATCATGCGGTGTTCGCGGCAGGATGAGGACATGACCTCCTCCGTACTGGACCTTGCCCCCGTCGTGCCCGTCGTCGTGCTGGAGGACGCCGCCGACGCGGTGCCGCTCGCCCGGGCCCTGGTCGCGGGCGGGCTTCCGGCGATCGAGGTGACGCTGCGGACCGCCGCCGCCCTCGACGCGATCAAAGCGATCGCGGCAGAGGTTCCGGACGCGGTGGTCGGCGCCGGCACGGTGATCTCGGCGCGGAACGTCTCGGACACCGTGGCCGCGGGCGCCCGGTTCCTGGTGAGCCCGGGCTGGACGGACGCGCTGCTGGACGCGATGAAGGCGTCGGGGGTGCCGTTCCTTCCGGGCGTCTCCACGACGTCCGAGGTGGTCGCGCTGCTGGAGCGCGGGGTCACCGAGATGAAGTTCTTCCCGGCCGAGGCGGCGGGCGGCACGGCCTATCTGAAGGCCCTGTCCGCCCCGCTCCCCCAGGCCAGGTTCTGCCCGACCGGCGGTATCTCCCTCGCCTCGGCGCCCTCCTACCTGGCCCTGCCGAACGTCGGCTGCGTGGGCGGCAGTTGGATGGTCCCCGGCGACGCGGTGGCAGCCCGGGACTGGGACCGGGTGGAGCGGCTGGCCGCCGAGGCGGCGGCGCTGCGCGGCTGAGCCCCGCAAACTCGCGCGGTTTCGCGCGCATGCTCCCCGGCAGCCGGGGCACGAGACCTTCAGGGACACGTGACCCGGCTTCCGGGTGACCCGGGTTCCGGCAGGCAATCCCCCGGCCTCCCGGAACCGCCTCGGCCCCATCGGCCTCCCCCCGCCGATGGGGCCGAGTGCTGTCCGGATGGCTCTGTCGCCGGTGGGACGCGTCGGTGACCGGCCCGAAGGCTCTCCCCGCAGGCGGGACGTGTCGGTGAACAGCCGAAGGCTCCACCGCAGGCGGCACTTACCGTTGAACAGCCGAAGGCTCCACCCGCAGGCGGTACCCGTCGGTGAACAGCCGAAGGCTCTACCGCAGGTGGGACGTGTCGTTGAACAGCCGTACGGAGGCGTTGCCGTCCGCGTAGTAGGCCACGGCCGAGACGGACGCCGCCGAGAGCTCCATCCGGAACAGCGACTCCGGCGGGGCGCCCAGGGCCAGTCGGACGAGGGTCTTGATGGGCGTGACGTGCGTGACCACGAGGACCGTGCGGCCGGCATACCGGGTGACGAGGCGGTCGCGGGTCGCCGCGACGCGGCGGGCCACCTCGGCGAAGCTCTCGCCGCCTCCGGTGGGGGCCGCCTTCGCGGAGGCGAGCCAGGCGTCCAGATCGGCTCGGTACCGCTCCCCGACCTCGCCGAACGTCAGGCCCTCCCAGTCACCGAAGTCCGTCTCGCGCAGCCCTTCCTCGATCCGGACCTCCAGGCCCAGCCGGGCCGCGACCGCACCGGCCGTCTCGCGGCAGCGGCGCAGCGGGGAGCTGACGATCTCCTGCACCGTCCCACGGGCCGCGAAGGCCTCGGCGGCGCGCTCGGCCTGCCCGCGGCCGACGGCGGAGAGCTCGGGGTCGGTGCCGCCACTGCCGGAGAACCGCTTCTCGGGGGTGAGGAGGGTCTCGCCGTGGCGCAGCAGCACGAAGGTGGCGGGTGCGCCGAGGTCCGGGGCGGCACTCCAGCCGGCCTGCGGGGTCGCGGCGGACACCTGCGGGGCCTCGGTCGCGGAGGCCTGTGGGGTGGTCTCGGCCGAGGTCTGCCGGGGCTCTGCGGCCGGCCGGCTCAGCGCCGCCCTGGCCCTGGCCGCTCCCGCCGCGGCGTCACCGGGCGGACCGGAGACCGGCGGCAGTGCGGCGGTCACCGAGGACCTCGGGGTGTCGAGGCCCGCCGTCGAGGACGACGGCTCCCACTGCTTGCCGCGCCTGCCCGCGTCCATCGCCTCGTTCGCGAGCCGGTCCGCGTGCTTGTTCTTCTCGCGCGGGATCCACTCGTAGGTGACGGCGGACGCCGGAAGGATCCGGGCGGCCTCGGCCGCGAGCGGCTTCATGTCGGGATGCTTGATCTTCCAGCGGCCCGACATCTGTTCCACGACCAGCTTGGAGTCCATCCGGACGTGCACCCGCGGCCCGTCGCCCGCGGCGTCCGGCACCAGCGCCTTCGCGGCCCGGAGACCGGCGATGAGGCCCTTGTACTCGGCGACGTTGTTCGTCGCGACGCCGATGTACTCGGCCGTCTCGGCCAGGGTCTCCCCCGTCGCGGGGTCGATCACGACCGCGCCGTAACCGGCGGGCCCCGGGTTGCCCCGGGAGCCGCCGTCGGCCTCGACGACGAACTGGCGCGGCTGCATCATTACAGACCCGAGTCCGAGGTGCGGACGAGGATGCGGTGGCAGTTCTCGCAGCGCAGCACCGTGTCGGGGGACGCGGCCTTCACGTCGTTGACCTCGGTGATGTTGAGCTCCAGGCGGCAGCCCTCGCAGCGGCGCTGGTAGAGGCGGGCGGCGCCCACCCCGCCCTGCTGGGCGCGGAGCTTGTCGTACAGCTTCAGCAGGTCCGCGGGAACGGAACCGGCGACGACCTCGCGCTCCTTGGTGACCGTCGCGGTCTCCGTGTCGATCTCCTGGGTCGCGGCGTCCCGGCGGGCGGTGGCGTCGTCGACCTTGGCCTGCACGGCGGCGACCCGGTCGGTCAGCTCGGCGACCCGCTCCTGGGCGGACTCGCGGCGCTCCATGACCTCGAGGACGACGTCCTCCAGATCGCCCTGGCGCTTGGCGAGGGAGACGATCTCGCGCTGGAGGCTCTCCAGGTCCTTGGGCGAGGTGACCGCGCCCGAGTCCAGGCGCTGCTGGTCGCGGGCGGCGCGCTGGCGCACCTGGTCGACGTCGTGCTCCGCCTTGGTCTGCTCGCGGGCGGTGTCGCTCTCCTCGGTCGTCGAGGCGACGAGGAGGTCACGGAGCTGGGCGAGGTCGCCCGTGAGCGACTCGATCTCGGCGTGCTCGGGCAGGGAGTTGCGCCGGTGGGCAAGCTGGGAGAGACGCTGGTCGAGGGCCTGGACGTCGAGGAGTCGGATCTGGTCGGCGGGCGCGGCGTTCAGTTGGGGGCTCCAGAAGAGTGGTGGGTGGTCCAGGGGTCGGTGACCTGCTTCGAGACGTGGACCCGCAGGTCCCATCCGTGGCGGTCGGAAATCGCGTCGAGCTGTGCCGCGGCCTGCTCGCACCACGGCCACTCGGTGGCCCAGTGTGCGGCATCGACCAGGCCGAGCGACGAGTGCTGGACGGCCTCGGAGGCCGGGTGGTGGCGCAGGTCCGCGGTGAGGAAGGCGTCCACGCCCGCGGCGCGCACCTCGTCGAAGAGGCTGTCGCCCGATCCGCCGCTCACGGCGACGGTCCGCACGAGGGCCTCGGGGTCGCCCGCGAGGCGGATGCCCTGCGCGGTGGCGGGCAGCCGGGCGGCGGCCCGGGCGGCGAACGCGCCGAGGGTCTCGGGGTGGTCGAGCGTGCAGATCCGGCCGAGGCCGCGGCGGCCGGCGCGGTCCGTGGGGTCCGGGACAAGGGGCCGCTCGACGCGGAGGTCGAGGGCGCCGGCCAGGGCGTCGGACACGCCGGGGTCCGCGGAGTCGGCGTTGGTGTGGGCGACGTGCAGCGCGATGTCGTGCTTGATGAGGGTGTGCACGACCCGGCCCTTGAAGGTGCCGGCGGCGACCGTCGTCGTACCGCGCAGGTAGAGCGGGTGGTGGGTGACGATCAGCTGGGCGCCGAGCTTCATCGCCTCGTCGGCGATCTCCTGGACCGGGTCGACGGCGAAGAGCACCCGGTGGACCTCGGCGTCCGGATCACCGCAGACGGTGCCGACCGCATCCCATCCTTCGGCCCGCTCGGGCGGCCACAGGGCGTCGAGCTCGGCAATGACTTCAGACAGACGGGGCACAGAGGAAAGGCTACCTGGCCTCCGTGCCCCGCATCCCATGGCCGGTCGGACCCGGGGCATCGGGTGGCCGGCCGGTCATGAATCGTTACGCGGGCGCCGCGCCGGACAGCCGCGCGGCGCCGGCGGGCCCTCGCGGGCCGGCGCGTACTCGTGCACACCCAGCTCGGCACCACCGCGCCCGGGCGGGCCCTCGCGGGCCGGCGCGGGCCGGCGCGTACCCGGCCAGGTCCGGCGAGCGGGCCGCGCCTCCCGACCGGGGCCGGGAGCGCGGACCGCCACTCCCTCACGAGAGCCCGGCGCGCGCAGGCCGTCGTTACTTGACGAGGTCCGCGCGCAGGTCGTCGAGGACCAGGTTCGCGGCCGTGACACCGAGACCGAGGTACCAGGTCTCGTCGGAGACGTTCTTCGCCCGGCCCTCCTTGACGGCCTTCAGGTTCTTCCACAGCGGGTTGGCCTGGGTGGTGTCGCGCTTGGTGGCCTTCACGTCGCCGTACACACCGGTGAAGATCCAGTCGGCGTCCGCCTCGTCGATCTTCTCCGGGCTGATCTCCGCGGCCAGCTCGTCGATCTGCTGGTTCTCGGGCCGCGGCAGGCCGGCGTCGTCGAGGATGGTGCCGATGAAGGAGGCCTTGGCGTAGAGGCGGATCTTGTCCGGCAGGTAGCGGACCATGGAGATGGTCGGCTTCTTCGGACCGATGTCCTCGCCGAGCTTCTTCGCGTTCGCCTCGTAGGCGCCGAGCGCCGACTTCGCCTTGGCGGTCTTGTCCAGCGCCGCGGCGTTGAGGAGGTAGTTCTCCTTCCAGGTGAAGCCCGGGCGGATGGAGAACACGGTCGGCGCGATCTTGGACAGCTCGTCGTACTTGTCCGCGGCGCGCAGCTGGCTGCCGAGGATCAGGTCGGGCTTGAGTGCGGCGATCGCCTCAAGGTTGAGGTTGTTGATCGTGCCGACGTTCTTGGGGTCGCCCGCGGCCTTCTTCAGGTACGACGGGATCGCCGCGTCGCCCTCGGAGGGGGCGTAACCGACCGGCTTCACACCCAGCGACACGACGTTGTCGAACTCGCCAACGTCGAGCACGACGACCCGCTTCGGAGCCGCCTTGAGCTCGGTCTTGCCCATGGCGTGCGTGAGCGTACGGGGGAACGTGCCCGCCGGGGCGTCGGTGCCGTACGCCGCGGTCTTCTTCGCCGCGTCACCGAAGTCCTTGCCGCCCGTCGCGACCGCGGCCTTCTTGTCGGCGCCGCCCTCGGACTTGCCGGAGGCACCGGAGCCGCCGTCGTCACTCCCGCAGGCCGAGAGGGACAGGGCGGCCACTACGGCCAGGCCGACTGCGGCGGTGCCGCGGCGACGAAGGGACATCACTTGCTCCAGTCGAGGATCACACAGGTAGTTCTTAGGAATGCCTAACCTTAGACACCTCTCACCTCTGTGAGCACAACCACCCCCGTCTTCTCAGGCGAATCCGGGCATCGCCACCCTTATGTGTGAAGTGCCATGGCTCGCGTTGTTCGGCAGGGAGTGCGAAAACTAGCTTCGGTTGCCGGAGGTGATGAGTCGATGACTGCCTGTGCCATCGAGGACGGGACCGCTGAGGCGGCCGGAACCGGAGAGACGGTGGAGCCGGGGTCCGACGAGTCGGCGGAAGCCGAGGAGGTACCGGACCCGAACCCGGCCCCGGCCGGGAGCGGCGCGGCTCTGCCGGAGCCGCCGGAGCGGAGTGCGTCGGCCGGTTCACCGGCCCCGGTCTCGTCGACGGCCCCACGGGAACCGGCCGCATCGACGGGACCACGGGAACCGGTCTCGCCGTCGGCACCGCCGGACCCCGACGTGCCGACGGCACCGCCGGACCCGGACGCTTCGGCGGCAGCGCTGGAGCCGGTCCCTGACGAAACGGTCCTGCCCGCGTTCACGATCACCGCCGACGGCGCCTACGCCGCGCGGCTCACGGTCGCCCGTGACGCCGCCGCCGAAGCGGGGGCGGGAGACCGGACGGGCTGGTACGCGGAGCGCTGGACGCTGGACGGCCCCGAGCCGTATGCCGTACCGCTTCCGGTGGACCACCCGGAGGAGGCCGACGCGCAGGTGCTGCCGCTCGCCGACGGCCGCGTGCTGATCCGGCGCCGGGTCGCCGGCCGCCACGCCTTCTCGCTGCTCTACCCGACCGGGCCCGGCACCGGTGAACTCCCTTTGGGCGCCGTCGAATGCGCCGAACTGACCCTGCTGCCGCCCTCACCGGACGGCGTCAGCGTGTACGCCCTGGCCGCCGGTGCGTACTCCACCGGGCTCTGGCTGGTGGCGGGCGGCACGTTCGGGCCGGAGCACATCGCGGACCTGCCGGGGCGCTGTACCGGTGGGGTCTGGCTGGACCGGGCGGGCCGGTTGCTGGCCCTGGACCGGGAGCCCGCGGGCGGCGGCCCGGTGAAGGCGGTCGCCGTGGACCTGGGGCGCGGTGCCGAGATGACGCCCCTGCTCCAGATCGCACCGGACAGCAACGACCGGCTGCTGCTCGCCGATCCGGACAGCGGTCTGCTGCTGATCCGCTCCGACGCGCCGGGGCACGAGCGGATCGGCTGGGGGGTGCTGGGCAGCTGTCTGCCGGTGCGCTTCCCCGAGTGCCTGCGCCTGCCGGATGCCACCGTGACGCCGTTCGCGGTCCAGCCGGGGCAGATGCTGATGCCGGAGAGCTGCGCGGTGGCCCTGCGGATCGACGGGGCGGCGGGCAGCTGGGCCGGGATCTGGCGCCCGTCGGGACGTCGGCTGCATCACCTCGCCGCGCCCGAGGGCTGGCTGGCCGGCAGCGGCGTCTGGTCGCGCGACGGCGTACTCGGACTGCCGTACGCGAACGCGGACACGCCCTGCGCGGTGGCTCTCCTGACGGCCCCCTCCGACGAGGAGCCGGCTTGGCACACGGCCGCGGCGGGCTGCGCGGAAAGTGGTAGGCAACCCTCCGCCACCCTGGCGCATCTTCCTGTGTGCAGACCCGTTCCCCTGGGGCAGGCGCCTCTCGTGGGGCGTACGACACCTGACTAGAGTTGGGCCGGGGATCTCACGCAATCGCGCACCGCGGTCGCCGACGGTGACCGTTCCCGGGCGGTGGTGCGAGGGCCCCGGAGACCAACACGCAAGCGATCACAACGGGGTGACTTCCCAGATGTCTGAGGCGCGATCCGACACGACCCAGACGCGTCCGCCGGGGGCGGACGCGCAACGGGCCGAAGCCGGCGGCTACGGAAAGCACCGAGGGGGTGTGGCGACGGACGACTCTGCGGCGCAACCGCAGGGCCGCCACCGCCGCCCCTCCGAAGGTGGCAGCAGGGCGGCCTGACCGCCGCCCAGGGAGAACGAACGAGGGAGAGGAGGGCCCCCGCAGCCGGCCGGCTGCGGGGGCCCTCCTCCGTTCAGCCGCGCTTGAGGCCGAGCACCTCCGCCGCCGCGAAGGTCTCGTTCGGCGGCCGGTCCGCGTAGTACGGGGTGATCAGTTCGTCCAGTTCGTCGAAGGAGAACGCCTCCTTCGCCGCGTCGAACTTCGCCGCCACCCTGGGCCGTTCGACGATCGCGACCATCCCGCCGTGCACCACGAGCAGCTGCCCGTTGACCTTCGCTGCCGCCGGGGAGGCCAGATAGCCGACGAGGGGCGAGACGTGCTCGGGTGCGAGTGCGTCCAGCCGCCCGTCCTGCGGCTCCTCGAAGCCCGCGAAGACGTCCTCCGTCATCCGGGTCCTGGCGCGCGGGCAGATGGCGTTGGCGGTGACGCCGTACTTGGCCAGGGCCAGCGCGGTGGAGGTGGTGAGTCCGACGATGCCGCCCTTGGCCGCCGCGTAGTTCGGCTGACCCGCCGAACCTGCCAGGAAGGCCTCCGACGAGGTGTTGACGATCCGGCCGTAGACCGGGCCGCCGGACTCCTTGGAGCGGGACCGCCAGTGGGCGGCGGCGAAGTGCGTGGTGTTGAAGTGGCCCTTGAGGTGCACCCGCAGGACCGAGTCCCACTCGTCCTCGGTCATCGAGAAGATCATCCGGTCGCGCAGGATGCCCGCGTTGTTGACCAGGATGTCGAGCCGGCCGTACGTCTCGACGGCCAGTGCCACCAGGGCGCGGGCCTGCTCGTGGTCGGAGACGTCGCCGAGGTGGGCGACCGCCCGGCCGCCGGCGGAGCGGATCTCCTCGGCGACCTCCTCGGCGGGTGCGGCCGACGCCTCGCCCGAACCGTCGCGGCCGGGCTGCCCGTAGTCGTTGACGACGACGGCCGCGCCGAGCCGCGCCAGTTCCAGCGCCTCGGCCCGGCCGAGGCCGCGGCCGGCTCCGGTGACGATCGCGGACAGTCCGTCCAGGGGAAGTGACATCGGTTCTCGGGGTCCTCTCAGGAGGGGGCTGTGGTTCAGAGCTCGATGCAGGTACGCAGCGACTCGCCGGTCCGCATCTGGTCGAGGGCGTCGTTGATGCCGTCGAGGCGCACCCGGTGGGTGATCATCGACTCCAGGTCGATGCGGCCGGCCCGCCAGAGCGCGATGGCCCGCTCGTAGGACCGGAGCACGTCCCCGCCTCCGTACATGGAGGGCAGGATCCGCTTCTCGTCGAAGAAGAGCTCGAACATGTTGACCTGGAAGTTGTCGTCCATGGCCCCCGCGCCGACGATGCAGAGGGTGCCGCCGCGCCGGGTCTGCTCGTACGCGGTGCGGGCCGTGGCGGACTTGCCGACGACCTCGAAGACGTAGTCGAAGCCCTCGCCCGCGGTGATCCGCTGCTTGGCGTCGGCGAACTCGTCGGGCGAGACCGCCTCCGTCGCGCCGAAACGCAGCGCCGCCTCGCGCCGGGAGGCCACAGGGTCCACCGCGACGATCTGGGCGGCGCCCTGCACCCTGGCGCCCTGGATGGTGGAGATGCCCACACCGCCGCAGCCGATCACGGCGACCGACGAACCGGCCTCCACCTGAGCGGTGTTGATGGCGGCGCCGAGACCGGTGGTGACCCCGCAGCCGATCAGCGCCGCGATCTCGAACGGCACGTCGTCGGGGATCGGCACCGCGCAGCCCGCGCCGACGACGACCTCTTCGGTGAAGGTGCCGGTGCCGGCGAAACCGAAGACATCCCCGCCGGGGCGCTTGAAGTTGGGGGTGCCCGCGTTCATGAAGCCGGCCAGGCAGAGGTGGGTCTGGCCGCGTTTGCAGGCCTGACAGGTGCCGCAGGCCGGCAGCCAGCAGACCAGCACCCGGTCCCCCGCGCTCAGCCCGGTCACGCCGTCCCCGACGTCGATGACCTCGCCGGCGCCCTCGTGGCCGGGGATGAAGGGGGCGGGCTGCGGCAGCACCCCGCTCATCGCGGAGATGTCGGAGTGGCACAGCCCGGTGGCCCGGACGCGAAGCCTGACCTTTCCGGGCCCGAAGCCCACCGCCTCGACGTCGTCGAGTACTTCGAGTTTGTCCTGGCCGATCTCGTGCAGTACGGCTGCGCGCATGGTGCGGCTCCCCTCACGGGCCTGCGGTGCTTGTGGAGTGGGTTCGGATTCGGGTTCAGGAGTGTTCGACGAAGGTGTCGCCGAGGACCGTGGCGTTGTCCCGTTCCACGGCCTTCACCTCGACCCGCACCTCGTTCTCGGCGGTCCACATCTCGATGCGGAGGGTCTCGCCGGGGAAGACGACCCCGGTGAACCGGGTGCGGTAGGAGCGGATACGGGTCACGTCGCCGCCGAGGACGGTGTCGGTGACGGCCTTGAGCGTCATGCCGTAGGTGCACAGTCCGTGCAGGATCGGCCGGTCGAAGCCCGCCTTCGCGGCGAAGTCCGGGTCGGCGTGGAGCGGGTTCCAGTCCCCGGAGAGGCGGTACAGCAGCGCCTGGTCGGGGCGGACCGGCCGTTCCACGACGCGGTCGGGGGCGGACGTGGGCGGGGCCGTCCGCTCGGACGGACCGCGCTCACCGCCGAATCCGCCTTCCCCGCGCACGAAGATCCGGGAGTCGCTGGTCCACAGCGGGCCGTCGTCGTCGGCCGCCTCGGTCCGCAGCACCAGCACGGCCGCCTTGACCTTGTCGTACACCGCGGCAATCTTCGAGGTCACGACGGCGCCGCCCTTCACCGGGACCGGCCGGTGCACCCTGACGCTCTGGCCGCCGTGCAGGACGGCCGCGAGGTCGACGTCGACACCGGGCGCGGACAGCCCGCCCGCCATGGCGGTGCCCGCACCCGCGACCGTGGCGAAGGAGGGCAGCACCTGGAGCCGGGACTCCAGCGTGTAGCGCAGCTCGCCGGGGTCGACGGCGGGGTCGGCGAGGTCGGGGCGGACACCTGCGCCGACCCCGAGGTGGTAGAGCTGGACGTCCTTGTGGTCCCAGCTGATCCGGCTGGTCCTGGGTTCGGCAGCGAGAGCCTTTTCGGCATCAATGGGCATGGGGAAGCTGCTCCTCGACGGTGGAAGACCTCGGCACGGCCGTCCGCACCGTCGGCCGCACCGAGGTCGTGCGGGGACCGGAGACCACGCCCGTTCTAGAACGCGTTCTAGCCGGTTGGCCCTATGTATAACGCAGCGCACAGCACTTGTGAAGACTGCTGACGTCTCGTCAGATCGCTTGCCGGGAGGCTCGTTCGCCCCCGATCACCGGGCTCCGGGGGCCATGACATTTGTCATCGCCGAGTCCGTACATGCGCATCTGCCGGAGCGTGCTCACGCTCCGTAGCGTGGTCCTCATGAAGCAGACGACGGGGAACGGGACGGCGGTGGCCTTCACCGGGGTGGTGAAGGCCTTCGGACGGGCCGGACAGCGCGTGCGGGCCGTGGACGGGATCGACCTGACCGTGGCGCGGGGTGAGACCGTCGCCCTCCTCGGGCGCAACGGCGCCGGCAAGTCCACGGCGATCAGCCTGCTGCTCGGGCTGAACGAGCCGGACGCCGGCCGTGTGCGGGTGTTCGGCCGCACCCCCGACCGGGCGGTGGGGGCCGGCCTGGTCGGCGCCATGCTCCAGGACGGCCGCCCCATCCAGCGGGTGACCGTCCGCGAGCTGATCACCTTCGTGGCCTCCACGTACCCGAAGCCGCTGCCGGTCGCCGAGGCGCTGGATCTGGCAGGGGTCGCGGAGTACGCGAACCGGCGGATCGACAAGCTCTCCGGCGGCCAGATCCAGCGGGTCCGGTTCGCCGTCGCGCTGGCCGGCGGTCCGGAGCTGATCGTGCTGGACGAGCCGACCGCCGCCCTGGACGTGGAGGGGCGGCATGCGTTCTGGGAGTCCATGCGGGCCTATGCCCGGCGCGGCAACACCGTGCTCTTCTCCACGCACTACCTGGAGGAGGCCGACGAGAACGCCGACCGCATCGTCGTGGTCGACCGCGGCCGGATCGTCGCGGACGGCAGCGGCGAGACCATCAAGGCCGCGGCCGGCCACAGCCAGGTCTCCTTCGACCTCGCGGGGCGGCCCACCGCGGGCCTGGAGCTGCTGCCCGGTGTCGTCACCGTCGAGGTGACCGGGGACCGGGCGGTGCTGCACACGGACGATTCCGACGCCACCGTCGTGGAGCTCGCCCGGCTCGGTCTGGTCCGGGGCCTCCAGGTCTCCCTGGCCACGCTGGAGGCCGCCTTCCTCTCCCTCACCGCGCCGGCCGCCGGCGCCTCGCTTCCCGCCGAGGAGTCCGTCTGATGTTCCGCTACATCGTGCTCGAAATCCGCCGGACCCTGCGCGACGCCACCTTCCTCGTCTTCGGCGCCGGAATGCCCGTGATGATGTACCTGATCTTCACCAACATCGGCGGCGACGACGGATCCGACGGCTGGAAGGTCAGCTCGATGGTCGGCATGGCCGCGTACGGCGCGCTCGGCTCGGCCATGGCCATCGGTACGGGGGTCGCCTCCGACAAGTCGCTCGGCTGGCTCCAGCAGTTGCGGGTCACCCCGCTCTCCCCCACGCACGCGGTCGTGGGCCGGGCGGTCAGCGGCTCGGTGACCGTGCTGCCGACGATCCTGACGGTGCTGCTGGCCGGCGGGCTGCTCAACGGCGTACGGATGGCGGGCTGGCAGTGGATCGTCCTGGTCCTGCTGCTCTGGATCGGCGCGCTGCCCTTCACCCTGCTCGGCCTGGGCAACGGCTACCGGCTCACCCCGCAGGGCACCGGAGTGGTCAACGTCGCCTGCCTGATGGGCTTCGGTGTCGTCGGCGGGCTGTGGTTCCCGCTGGAGCTCCTGCCCGAGTGGCTGCGGTCCGTCGGCAGGTTCACTCCCGCCAACCGGTTCGCCGACCTGGGATGGGCGACCACCGAGGGCCACGCACCCGGCGCCACGACCCTCCTCGTGCTCTGCTCGTGGCTGCTGCTGTTCGGCACGTACGCCGTGATCTCGTACCGTCGGTCCGCACGGACCGTGTGACGGGAGTGACCATGCCAGGACAAGCGCCGGCGAACGCACGACAGGCGCGGAAGGAACGGCGCCGGCTGCGCAAGGAGGGGCGCCGCCCCGGCCCGCCGGGACCGTACGCCCTGCTGCCCTGGCTACTGATGGGCCTGGGCTCCTTCTCCAACCTCTTCCAGGGCGAGACGCCCAGCCCCTGGATCGGCGGCATCGGACTGCTCGCCTTCAACTCCCTCTACATCTCCGTGGTGTTCCGCGGGTTCGTCAAGGAGAAGCGCGAAAGTCCGGTGTCGTACGTCCTGCTGGCCGCGATGGCCGCCATCACCTTCGGGCTGGCGATCGGCTACGGCGGCAGCTGGCTGCTCTTCTTCCCGCTGCTCTCCCTGGCCTGCGGGACGATCCTGCGCCACCGTCTGCTCGCCGTCGGGCTGCTCGGTCTCGCCGTGGCGGCCTGCCTGATCGCGGTGTGGCGCGACGACAGCGCGTCGACCCCGTGGACGCTGGGGTACGGAACCTTCATCTCCGGCGCGGTGACGGCGGCGATCCTCACCCTGTCGGAGACGGTGATGGAGCTGCGCGCCACCCGGCAGGAACTGGCCCGTACCGCTGTCGAGAAGGAGCGGCTCCGCTTCTCCCGCGACCTGCACGACCTGCTGGGCCACACGCTCTCGGTGATCGTCGTCAAGTCGGAGGCCGCGCGCAGGCTCGCGCCGCGCGACATGGACGCGGCCCTCTCGCAGGTCGCCGACATCGAGTCGGTCGGGCGTCAGGCACTCACCGAGATCCGCGAGGCGGTCACCGGCTACCGCGAGGGCAGCCTGGCCACCGAGCTCGACCGGGCCAGGTCCGCGCTGACCGCCGCAGGGATCGAACCCTCGGTCCGCCGCTCGGGGCCCCCGCTCGCCCCGCAGACGGAGGCGCTGCTGGGCTGGGTGGTCCGCGAGGCCGTCACCAATGTCGTCCGCCACTCCACCGCCACCACCTGCGCGTTCGTGGTCCAGGGCACCCCCGACCGGGTCCGCCTCACGGTCACCGACGACGGCCGGACCCCGGCGGCCCCGCCGACACCGGGCATCGGCGGCACCGGCCTCAAGGGCCTCACCGAACGCCTCGCCACGGCCGGCGGCTCACTGGAGGCGGGCCCCGGACCGGCAGGCGGCTTCGTGGTCACGGCGGAGCTGCCGGCGGACACGGCCGCCACACCGGGCGGCGAGGCCGGTGCCGGCTGAACGGCTGACGGCTCGCGGGCCTTTCCCGCCCGGGCGTCCGGCCGGTCCCCCGGCCCTGCCGGACCGGCCCGGTTCCGTGCGGGCGCCGCTCGTCGAGCGCGGGTGAGCCCTCGGGCTGGTGTGCGGGGCCGACGGAACCGGGTAACGTCTTTGCCATGTTCTTCCAGACGCCGATCCACGAGTGAGAGCGCGACGGGCCCCCGCTGACGTCCTCCGGCGTCGCCGCCCGTCCCCTGCCGACGGATCCGTAGACACTTCACCTCATCGCCGGGAGAACCCGTGACCGACAGCAAGAACATCAACAACCCCGTGGGCATGGGCGGCGGCCCGCGCAAGAGGCTGTCCCGCGCCGAGCGCCAGAACAACGGACCGCACCGCAACCGTGACCGCCAGGGTGCCGCCGACCAGAAGGCGGAGCTGGTGCGCAAGATGCGCGAGAAGACCGGCGGGGCCGCCGGGGCGACCGAGGACGCGGCTGACGGCGCCGGGCAGACGGACGACGACACCGCACAGAGCTGACCCGCCCACCGCGGCGCGTATGCCCCGTGGCGGACGGGACCCACGGGCGTGCCGGGCGTCCGCCGCGCTGCCCCAACAGGCCACCGCCCATAACCTGTTCCTCATGGACGAGATGCCGCAAGACCACCGCCCGGCCAGGTGCGTAAGAGTCCTGCTCGCCGAGGACCAGGGCATGATGCGCGGCGCGCTCGCCCTGCTGCTCGGTCTGGAGCCGGACATCGAGGTGGTGGCCCAGGTGGGCGCGGGCGACGAGATCGTGGCGGCCGCACTGACGTCGCGGCCCGATGTGGCGCTCCTGGACATCGAGCTCCCGGGCCGCAGCGGCCTGGACGCGGCCGCCGACCTGCGGGATGAGGTGCCGGACTGCCGGGTGCTGATCCTCACCACCTTCGGCCGGCCCGGCTATCTGCGGCGCGCGATGGAGGCCGGTGCGGCGGGGTTCCTGGTGAAGGACGGCCCGGTCGAGGAGCTCGCGGTGGCGATCCGCAAGGTGCTGACCGGGGAGACCGTCATCGACCCCGCGCTGGCCGCCGCCGCACTGAGTGCGGGGCCGAGCCCGCTGACCGCGCGGGAGCGCGACGCGCTGGTCGCCTCGGTGGACGGGGCGACGGTCTCCGACATCGCGCTGAAGCTGCACCTCTCGGAGTCGACCGTCCGCAACTACCTGTCCGCGGCGATCGGGAAGACGGGCACGCGCAACCGGATGGAGGCGGTCCGGGCGGCCCGGCAGCAGGGGTGGCTCTGAGGGTGCGGTGCGCCGCCTCTCAGTCCCGTGCCGACACGTGGCGCGGCAGCCAGAGGACCATCAGCAGCAGTCCGCCGAGCAGCACCCCGCCCGCCGTCCGGAAGGCCAGCGCGTAGCCGGCCGTGAGCTCCACCGCGCCCGAGGAGCCGTCCGTCCGGGCCGCGGCGACGGTGGAGAGCACGGCCAGGCCGAGGGCGCCGCCCATCGTGCGGGACGTGTTGACGAGGCCCGAGACCAGGCCCGCCTCGCCGGGTGCCGCGCCCGAGGTGGCGAGGGTCGCGAGCGGGGTGGCCGCGAGGCCGGTGCCGGCCATCATCAGCACGCCGGGCAGGCACACGGCGGTGAGGTACGAGCCGTCGGCCGTCATCGTGGACTGCCAGCCGAAGCCCGCGGCCGCCACCGCCGTACCGACCAGCGCCAGGTTCTTCGCTCCGGTGCGCACCATCAGCCGGGGCGCGCACGTGGAGCCGACCACGACGGCCACCGAGGTCGGCATCAGGGCGAGGCCGGCCTCCAGCGCCGAGTAGCCCAGCACGTTCTGCGCGTACACGGTCATGAAGTACCACATCGAGAACGTGGCCGATCCGATCACGAACATCGCCACGTTCGCCGCCGCCACCGCCCTCGCCCCGAGCACCCGCAACGGCATCAGCGGCTTCGCGGTGCGCGCCTCGACCAGGACGAACAGGGCGAGCAGTGCCACTCCGCCCAGCAGCGGCAGCAGGGTCGCGGCCGCGGTCCAGCCCGATGCCTCGGTCTGCACGATGCCGTACGCGACCGAGGCCAGGCCCGCCGTGACGAGCAGCGCGCCCAGGAGGTCGATGCGGCTGCGCCCACCGGCCCGGCCCTCGGCGAGCTTGAGTGCGGCGCCGATCAGCACGAGCGCGCCGATGGGGACGTTGATGAGCAGGACCCACCGCCAGGACAGGGCGTCGGTGAGCACCCCGCCGACCAGCCCACCGGCCGCGCCGCCGCCCGCGCCGACGGCCATCCAGGTGCCGATGGCCCTGGTCCTGGCCTGCCCCTCCGGGACGGCCGCGGTGAGCAGGGTGAGCGTCGCGGGGGCGAGCACCGCGGCGCCGAGTCCCTGCGCGGCGCGGGCGGCGAGCAGCTGCCAGCCCTCCTGGGCGAGGCCGCCGGCGAGCGAGGCCGCGGTGAACAGGCCGAGGCCGACGAGGAACATCCGCTTGCGGCCGTAGAGGTCTGCGGCCCGCCCGCCCAGCAGTATGAATCCGGCGAACGCGATCGAGTACGCGTTGAGCACCCACTGGAGCCCCGCGGCGCTCAGCCCCAGGTCGGTGCGCATGGACGGGAGGGCCACGTTGACGACGGACACGTCGAGCACGACGAGGAACTGGCCGGTGCAGGCGGCGAGCACGACCGCCCAGGTACGGGTCCGGGTGCCGCCGCTGCGGCGTGTGGGCGTCGAGACATCAACCATGGACGTCATACTCCCAGCCGCCCCGCGACCCGTACATCGGTTTCCGGGCCGTACCGGTATCGGTCCAGCGGCGTAGGACCCGGGGCTCCGCCCGGTCCTCAGCGGCGCAGGAGGGTCACCACCGCCGCTCCGCCGAGCCCGATGTTGTGGGCGAGCCCGGTCCGGGCGTCCGGCACCTGCCGGGCCCCGGCCTCGCCCCTGAGCTGCCAGGTGAGTTCGGCGGCCTGCGCGATTCCGGTGGCGCCGAGGGGATGCCCCTTGGAGATCAGCCCGCCCGACGGGTTGACCACCCAGCGGCCGCCGTGGGTGGTGGCGCCCGACTCGACGAGCGCCCCGGACTCGCCCTCGCCGCACAGCCCGAGTGCCTCGTAGGTGAGGAGTTCGTTGATGGAGAAGCAGTCGTGGAGCTCGATGACGTCGAGGTCGTCGGCGCCGACGCCCGCCGTCTCGTACACCTGCCGTGCCGCCTCGCGCGACATGGGAAGTCCGACCGCGTCGATGCAGGTCCCGGAGGCGAAGGAGGCCTCGGTATCGGTCGTCATGGCCTGGGCGGCGATCTCGACGGCCCGGTCGCCGAGGCCGTGCCGCTCGACGAAGCGCTCGGAGACGACGACGGCCGCGGCGGCCCCGTCCGAGGTCGGGGAGCACTGGAGCCGGGTCAGGGGGCGGTGGATGGGCTTGGCGGCGAGGACCTCGTCGACCGTGTACGGGTCCTGGAACTGGGCGTACGGGTTGCCCGCCGAGTGGCGGTGGTTCTTGGCGGCGACGGCGGCGAGCTGCGCCTCCGTCGTGCCGTACCGCTCCATGTGCTCCCGGGCGGCGTTGCCGAAGATCTGAGCGGTGGGCGGGGTCATCTCGAAGCCGTGCGCGGCGGCCATGATCCCGTAGTGCCGTGCGACGGGGGATGTCTTGAAGTCGCCCGCGCCGCCGTCGGACCCGCCGCCGCCGAGTGATCCGCGCGCCATCTTCTCGAAGCCGAGCGCGAGGACGCAGTCGCTGCCGCCGCCCTCGACGAACTGGCGGGCCATCATCAGGGCGGTGGAGCCGGTGGCGCAGTTGTTGTTGACGTTGTAGACGGGTACTCCGGTCAGTCCGAGTCCGTAGACGGCGCGCTGCCCGGCGGTGGAGGCCTGGAAGCAGTAGCCGACGACGGCCTGCCCGATGTCCTCGTACGTGACCGATCCATCGGTGAGGGCGGCGTTGCCGGCCTCCGCGGCCATGTCCCAGTACTGCCAGTCGCGGGTCTCGGGCTTCTCGAACTTCGTCATCCCGACGCCGACGATGTACGCCTTCATGGGGGTGTCCCCTTTCATCAGTCCCGCGGGAGGCCGAGGATGCGCTCGGCGACGACATTGAGCTGAACCTGGGTGGTGCCGCCCGCGATGGTGAGGCAGCGGGACATCAGGAACCCGTGCACCGCCCGCTCCCCCGCCCCTTCGCACACCGCCCCGTCCGGACCGAGGAGTTCGAGGGCGAGTTCGGCGACCTTCTGCTGGTGGGCGGTCTGGACGAGCTTGCGTACGGAGGCTCCCGCGCCCGGTTCCAGTCCGGAGACCTGCTGGAGGGTGGTGCGCAGGGTGATGCAGGCCAGTGCGTGCGCCTCGGCGGCGAGTGCCCCGATCCGGGCCCGGCAGGCGCCGTCGAGTCCTTCGGCGCGGCCGATCAGGGCTTCCAGTCCGGTATCGAAGGTCAACTGGTCGGCCATGTGGACGCGTTCGTTGCCCAGGGTGTTGCGGGCGACCTTCCAGCCTCCGCCGGCCTCGCCGACGAGGGCGTCCTCGGGCAGCAGGACGTCGTCGAAGTACACCTCGTTGAAGAGGGAGTCGCCGGTGATCTCCTTCAGGGGGCGGATGTCGATGCCCTCGGTGTTCTTCATGTCCACGAGGAAGTAGCCGAGCCCCTGGTGCTTGGGGGCGTCCGGGTCGGTCCTGGCGAGCAGGATTCCGTGGTCGGCCCACTGCGCGGCGCTCGTCCACACCTTCTGGCCGGTGATCCGCCAGCCCTCGGAGGTCCGTTCGGCCCGGGTGGTCAGCGAGGCGAGGTCGGAGCCGGCGCCGGGTTCGGAGAACAGCTGGCACCACAGGAGTTCGCCGCGCAGGGTGGGCAGGAGGTAGCGGTCCTGCTGCTGCGCGGTCCCGTGCGCGATGAGGGAGGGCACCACCCAGGTGGCGATCCCCAGATCGCTCAGCTTCACGCCCTGTTCGCGCAACTCCTGCTGCACGGCCAGCTGTTGTACGGGCCCGGCGCCCAGGCCGTAGGGAGCGGGCAGGTGGGGTGCGGCGTAGCCGGTGGGGGCGAGGGCGCGGCGGGCGGCTCGCGGGTCGAGGCCGCGGGCGGCGGCGAGGGCCTCGCGGGCCGCCGCGCGGTGTGGCGCGGCCCGTGCCGGGAGTTCCAGGGTGAGTTCGCGGCGAGCACCGCCGGTGGCCAGGCGGACGGCTCGCAGCCGGTGGTCGTCCCCGGCGCCCAGCAGCTGCCGCGCCACCAGGGCGCGGCGCAGATACAGATGCGCGTCGTGTTCCCAGGTGAAGCCGATCCCGCCGAGGATCTGGATGGCGTCCTTGGCGCAGCTGTACGCGGCGTCCAGGGCGGTTCCCGCGGCGAGCGCGGCGCCCAGGCCCCGTACGCCTTCCGGCTCGCCCGCCGCGCGGGCGGCGTCCCAGGCCAGGGCGCGGGCCTGTTCGACGCGGACGAGCATGTCGGCGCACAGGTGCTTGACGCCCTGGAACCGTCCGATGGGGCGGCCGAACTGTTCGCGGACCTTGGCGTGTTCGGTGGCGGTGTCCAGCGAGCGGGCCGCGGTGCCGCAGGCCTCGGCGGAGAGCAGGACGGCGGCGAGGTCGCGGACGAGGCAGGTGTCGGTGCGCAGGGCACGCGCGGCGGGGACGAGGACTCCGTCGGCGCGGACGGCCGCGGTGGGCCGGGTGGGGTCGGCGGCGCGGTGCGGGCGGACGGTCAGGCCCTGCGCGGCGGTGTCGACGGCGAACCAGCGCGGGCCGGTGGCCGAGGCGGCGGGCAGCAGGAGCAGGTCGGCCTCGGCGCCGGAGAGCACCGGCGGCAGCTCACCGTCCAGGAGGTGGCCGTCCTCGTGCTCGACGGCGGTGAGCGTGCCCGGGCCCAGCGCGACGGCCCCGATGCGCGCGCCGGCGGCCAGCTCGCGCACCAGGTCACCGGCGCCCGAGGCGTGCAGGACGGCGGAGGCGAGGGCGTTCGCCAGGTAGGGGCCCGGCAGCGCGGCACGGCCGGCCTCTTCGAGGACGACGGCGAGGTCGAGGAGATCGCCGCCTCCGCCCCCGTACGCCTCGGGCAGATGGATACCGAGCAGCCCCTGCTCCGCGAGTCCGCCCCAATACGCGGGGCGTGCGCCGGGTGCGGTCGGGGCGTCCGCGTCGAGCAGTTTGCGGATCTCCCCGGGCGGTACGGCCCGCGCCAGCCATCCCCGTACGGACTGCGCGAGCGCCCCGTGTTCTTCGGTGATTCCGATGCCCATGCGGATCCTCGCCGGTCGCAGCCACTGGAACGGCGCAAGAGTAGAACACGTTCCAATCTGACGGAAGGTCAGATGGGCACCGACTTGCGGCGGGCGCCGAACCGGGCGGGCCGCCTTGACCTGTTCTTGCCCAATTCACCGGAATACCTCGGTCGTGCGGAAGGTTTCACCATGCACGCACTTGGTGGTCACCGCTGCCCGCCGCAGGGACCGCGCTCCCGCCCCCGCCCCTTCTCTTCCGCTGCCCGGAGGCCGCACGTATGCCACGAACGACGCATGAACAGCCCGCCGCGGAGCTTCCTGATCCACGGACATCGAAGACGGGCCGCGGGATCGTCCCCGTGCTCGCCTTCGCGGGCATCACCGTCGCGGTGATGCAGACCCTGCTCGTCCCCGTCATCAAGGACCTGCCCGCCCTTCTGCACACCGACCCGTCGAACGCCACCTGGGTGATGACGGCGACCCTGCTCGCCGGAGCCGTCTCCACCCCGATCATGGGGCGGCTCGGGGACCTCAACGGCAAGAGGAGGATGCTGCTGGCCAGCCTCGCCGTGATGGTGGTCGGCTCGCTGATATGCGCGTTCACCGACGACCTGGTGATCATGATCGTGGGCCGTGCGCTCCAGGGCTTCGCCATGGGCGCCATCCCGCTGGGCATCGGGATCATGCGTGACGAGCTCCCGCGCGAGAAGCTCGGCTCGGCGATGGCCCTGATGAGTTCCTCGATCGGGGTGGGCGGCGGACTCGCGCTGCCCGCCGCCGCGCTGGTCGCCCAGCACACCGACTGGCACACCCTCTTCTTCGGCTCGGCCGGCCTCGGCGTGCTGGCCATGGGCCTGACCGTGCTGGCGGTGCCGGAGACCTCGCTCAGGGCCCCGGGCCGGTTCGACGTCACGGGCGCGCTCGGCCTCTCACTCGGCCTGGTCCTCCTGCTGCTGCCCATCACCAAGGGCAGCGACTGGGGCTGGACCTCGGGCACCACGCTCGGCCTGATCGCCGCCGCCCTGGTCGTCCTGGTCCTCTGGGGCCTGTTCGAGCTGCGCAGCGACGCGCCGCTGGTCGATCTGCGCACCACGGCCCGGCGCGAGGTGCTGCTCACCAACCTCGCTTCGATCATGGTCGGGGTCGCGTTCTACGCCGTCTCGCTGGTCCTTCCGCAGCTGCTCCAGCTGCCGACGTCCACGGGGTACGGGCTCGGCCAGTCGATGGTGGTCGCCGGCCTGTGCGTGGCTCCGCTCGGCCTGACGATGATGTTCGTCGCCCCGGTGTACGCCCGGATCTCCGCCCGGTACGGCCCCAGGGTGACCCTGATGATCGGCATGCTGGTCATCGCGATCGGTTACGGGGCCGGGCTCGGCCTGATGAGCGCCGCCTGGCAGACCATCCTGATCGCGGTGCTGCTCGGGGCCGGCATCGGACTCGCGTACTCCTCGCTGCCCGCGCTGATCATCGGGGCCGTCGACGCCTCGGAGACGGGCGCGGCCAACGGGCTCAACACCCTGATGCGCTCGATCGGCACCTCGGTGTCGAGTGCGGTGATCGGCATGGTGCTGGCGAACACCTCGGTGCGGATGGGCCCGGTCTCGGTGCCCAGCATGGAGGGGTTCCGGACGTCGTTCATGATCGCGACGGGTGCGGTGCTGGTCGGCCTCGTGCTGGCGGCGTTCCTGCCGTCGCAGCGGAAGGCCTCCGCGCCGGTGCTGCTGGCGAGCAGCGCGGGCGACACCGCCGCGCGCGAGGCCGGACGCCCGCTCCCCGCCGTTCCGCACCCCTTCACCGGCTCCGCCGGCTTCCACGGCCGGGTGAGGGAGGCGGACGGGACACCGGTGGCCGGTGCCAACGTCACCCTCATCGACCGGCACGGCCGGCAGGCCGGGCTCACCACGACGGACGCCGAGGGCCGCTACGCGCTCGCCGCCCCCGGCGACGGCAACTTCGTCCTGGCCGGATCGGCCGCCGGATACGCGCCGCGGGCCCGGCCCGCGTCGTACCCGGCGAACGGACCGCAGTCCGAGACCGATCTGGTGCTGATGGTCAGCGCACCGGAGCGTCGAACCGCGACGCGGTCGTGAGCAGGTGAGAGACGTCCGTCCCCACCGGGAGTTCCTGCGGCTGCGCGCCGCGGGTGAACAGCCGGGCGGGGCGGGCGCCCTGGACCCGGGCCTGGCGCCCGTTGACCCGGAGCCATGAGCCCTCGCGCAGGCCGAGCACCGGGACGTCGTTCTCCTCCAGAAACTCGGTGAGCCGCTCCTCACGGGTCTCGCCCTTGTGGGTGCTGTCCGGGTCCGGGTCCAGGTAGTGCGGGTTGATCTGGAACGGGACGAGGCCGAGCGTCTCGAAGGAGGGCGGCTGCACGATGGGCATGTCGTTGGTCGTACGGAGGGTGGGCGCCGCCATGTTGGTCCCGGCGCTGGCCCCCATGTAGGGGAGGCCCTCGCGCACCGACGCGGTCACGGCATCCCGCAGACCGGTCCGGTAGAGGGCGCTCAGCAGCCGGAAGGAGTTGCCGCCCCCGATGAACACGGCGTCGGACGCGGCGAGTTCGGCGACCGGGTCGGCGTTCTCGTGGACACCGCGGACGCTGATGCCGGCCGGCTCCAGGGCGTCGCGGACGCGCGTGGTGTACGTGGCGTAGTCGGCGAGCGCGTACGGCACGAAGGCCAGCCGGGCGCCGGAGGGCAGGAAGGCGGTCACCGTGTCGAGGGCGTGTTCCAGGTAACCGCAGCCGTGCTGGGTGGAGTTGGAGAGCAGGAGAAGATTCACGGGATTCCTCTTGAGGTTCTCTTCGGGTCGGTTCGTGCGGGTGCGGGGCGGGTGTTCCCGGGTCAGGCGGCCCGGGTCCTGCGGGCCTTGGGCTTCGGGCGCTGCGGCGGGTGGGTGAGGCGTTTCTCCAGCAGTTCGGCGGCCTGCCGCAGCGCGTCGAGGCGGTTCTCCGGCGCCCCGTCGAACCGTTCCTTCGCCCCGCCCAGGCTGAGGCTTCCGTACGGTTCACGCCCCAGGAAGACCGGCACGGCGACGGTGGCGATGCCGGTGTCGTACTCACCGACCGTCCAGGCGTAGCCCTGGGCGCGGACCTTCAGGAGCTCCTGCTCCAGCAGGTCAGGATCGGTGACGGTCCGGTCGGTGAAGCGGGCCATCGGGCGCCCCCGGAAGAGCCGGTGGCGCTGCTCGTCCGGCAGGTAGGCGTAGAACGACTTGGCTGTAGCCCCGGCGTGCGCCGGGTAGAGCTCACCGACCAGCGGGTAGTAACGCAGCGGCCCGGCCTCGCCCTCCTCGGCCGCCACGCACCGCATGTGGAAGCTGTCCGGCAAACAGAACAGCACGGTGTCGCCGGTGACGCGGCGCAGCTCCTCCAGGACCGGCCCGGCCAGCAGCTCCAGTGAACCGGAGCGCTCCCAGAGCCTGCCCAGGCGCAGCACGGCGGGACCGATGCGGTAGCGGCGGGTGGCCGGGTCGGAGACCAGGAAGCCGCGCCCCGCGAGGGTGGCGAGCAGCCGCTGGGCCACCGAGGTGTCCCAGCCGAACTCCTCGGCGACCTCGGTGACGCCCCAGTCGGGTCGGGTCCGCTCGAACGCGAGCAGCACGAGGAGCGCCCGGTCGACGGTTTGCAGGGCTCCGGCGGGCGTGCGCCGGTCCAGATCGAAGTCCGCCATCGTGATCTCACCCATCTCGCCATTCAGACCTGAATTGCAAATAACGGGAAACAGTTGCGCTCAACGCTATCCGATCCCGAATCTGCTCTCAGCACCCCGTCCGGCGTCCCACTCCCTGCCGGGCGCCGGACGGGTGTGATGGATACGCGAGAAAGGCCCCCCATGTTGAAGTACGTACTGGACATCGTCGATCTCCTCGACGACCCCCAGGTCAACGGCAAGACGGTCGTCGAGTACCTCGACTCCGTGGCTGGGGCCGAGGGCTCGTCCGCGGAGGTCACCACGGTCGCCGGTGAGCGGGGTTCGACGGACTTCGTGATGGTCCGCATCCCCGGCTCCCGGGGACGTACGGCCGGAGGCGGGGCCCGCACCCTGGGCGTCGTCGGCCGGCTCGGCGGCATCGGGGCCCGGCCCGAGGTGACCGGCATGGTCTCCGACGCCGACGGAGCGGTCTCGGCCGTCGCCACCGCCGCCAAGCTGCTCGACATGCGCCGCCGCGGCGATGTGCTGCCCGGCGATGTGATCGTCGCCACCCACATCTGCCCGAACGCGCCGACCGAGCCGCACGACCCGGTGCCGTTCATGGGATCGCCCGTGGACATCGCCACCATGAACCGGCACGAGGTGACCGGCGAGATGGAGGCCGTGCTCTCCATCGACACCACCAAGGGCAACCGGATCATCAACCACAAGGGCCTCGCCCTGTCGCCCACCGTCAAGGAGGGCTGGGTGCTCCGCGTCAACGAGCAGCTCGGTGAGCTGCTGGCCGTGGTGACCGGTGAGCCGTTGGTCACGTACCCCGTGACCACGCAGGACATCACCCCGTACGGTAATGGGGCACACCACATCAATTCGATCCTCCAGCCCTCCACCGCGACGGCCGCCCCCGTCATCGGTCTGGCCATCACCTCGGCCGCCGCGGTGCCGGGCTGCGGCACCGGCGCGAGTCACGAGAGCGACATCGCATCCGCCGCCCGCTACGCCGTGGAGGTCGCCAAGGCCTACGGCGGCGGCCACCTGGACTTCCACGACGCGGTGGAGTTCGACAACCTCGTCAACCGCTACGGGTCGCTGGCTCACCTGCAGACCTTCGGCCGTACACCCCAGGAGTCCTGATGGCAGCCGCCCCGCAGGCCGACGCCGTGGTCCAGGAGACCAAGAGCATCGGCAGCGACGACTACTCGCTCTCGCGCGTCCCGCGCGACAAGCGGTTCGGCTTCTGGTCCATGCTGCTTCAGTGGCTGGCCCAGTCCGGTTCGATCTCGCAGTTCACGCTGGGCGCCACCATCGGCGTCGGCATGACCTTCGGCGACGCCTTCCTCGCCTTCACGCTCGGCGCGGTGATCCTGGAGATCGTGATCTTCGCGATCGGCCTGGCCGGCATGCGCGAAGGCCTCGCGACCCCGATGCTGACCCGCTGGGTGGGCTTCGGCCGCAACGGCTCCGCGCTGGTCAGCTTCGTCATCGCGGTCAGCCTGGTCGGCTGGTTCGGCGTACAGAACACGATCTTCGGCAACAGCGTCTCGGAGCTGGTCGGCGGACCGTCCTGGATGTGGTGCGTGTTCGCCGGGATCGCCATCACCGCCCTGGTGATCTTCGGCTTCAAGTACATGGCGAACTTCGCGAAGATCGTCACCCCGCTCTTCTTCGCGATGGTCGCCTGGTCCGTCATCACCACGCTCAACGACCACTCGTTCAGCGACCTGATCCACTCGCCGCCGCCCGGCGAAACGATCCCGCTGGCCGTTGCCGCCACCGCCATCGCGGGCGGCTACATGACCGGAGCGATCGTCTCCCCGGAGATGACCCGCTACAACAAGAGGGGCTCGCACGTCTTCCTGCAGAGCGCCTCGTCGATGATCCTTTCCGAGTACATCGTCGGACTGACCGGTGTACTGCTCGGCCACCTGGTGAAGAGCAACGAGGTCTCGCACATCGTGCTCTCCACGTCCGGTGCCTTCGGCGTGATCGTGGTCCTGATGTCCACGGCGAAGATCAACGACTGGAACCTGTACGGCTCCTCGCTCGGCGTCGTCAACTTCTTCCAGGTCGTCTTCGGCAAGCGCGTCCACCGCGGCGCGGTCACGATCGTCCTCGGCATCGCGGGCACGCTCCTGTCCGCGGTCGGGATCATGACCCACTTCACCGAGTTCCTCACGATCCTCGGCGTCGCCATCCCGCCGATCGGCGGGATCATCGTGGCCGAGTACTGGGTCGTGAAGAAGATGCGCAAGCCGCTGGACGACACCCGGGAGTCCGAGACGCTGCCGACGTCGTCGCCGACCTGGGTCCCGATGTCGATCGCCATCTGGATCGCGGCCTTCTGCGTCGGCAAGTTCTACGACGGCGGCATCCCGGCCCTGAACTCGCTGGCCACCGCCTTCGTCCTGTACAGCGTCCTCGGCCTGCTGGGCTGGGTGAGGCCGTACGGCACCTCCGCCCTCGACGACGAGGGATCCGCGGACCACGCGGCCCCCGCCGCCCCCGCCACCACCTCCGTGGGAGCAGCATGAGCACCACCCCCGACGCACCCCTGGTCCCGGCCTCCGACGAGGCCCAGGCCGAAGTCGTCGACCTCTGCGCCGAACTGATCAGGTTCGACACCTCCAACCCCACGAGCAACGAGCGCGCGAGCGCCGAGTGGGTCGTCGGCCGCCTCGCCGAGGTGGGCATCGTCTCCGAGCTCATCGAGTCCGCCCCGGGCCGGGCCAGCGTCATCGCCCGGATCGCGGGCCGCGATCCCGGGCGCGGCGCCCTGATGGTCCACGGCCACCTGGACGTGGTCCCCGCGGACGCCTCCGAGTGGCAGGTGCCGCCGTTCTCCGGCGAGATCCGGGACGGCTACCTGTGGGGCCGCGGCGCGATCGACATGAAGGACACGGTCGCCGTCATGCTGGCCACCGCCCGGCACTTCGCCCGCACCGGTACGCAGCCCTCCCGGGACCTGGTCCTCGCCTTCCTCGCCGACGAGGAGGCGGGCGGCAAGTTCGGCGCCCACTGGCTGGTCGAGCACCGCCCGGAGCTGTTCGCCGGGGTCACCGAGGCGATCGGCGAGGGCGGCGGGTTCTCCTTCGCGATCGACGACACCCGTCGCCTCTACCCGATCGAGAACGCCCAGCGCGGCATGGCCTGGATGGAGCTCACCGCGACCGGCCGGGCCGGCCACGGCTCCTCCCCCAACGACGAGAACGCGGTCACCGACCTCGCCGAGTCGCTGACCCGGATCGGCCGCGAGACCTTCCCGATACGGCTGATCGAACCGGTCCGCGCCCTGCTGGAGGAGGCTGCCGGTCTCTACGGTGTCGAGTTCGACGAGAACGACATCGAGGGCAGCCTCGCGAAGCTCGGCCCGGTCTCCGACTTCATGCAGGTGGTGCTCCGCAACTCCGCGAACCCCACCATGTTCAACGCCGGCTACCAGACCAACGTGATCCCCGGGAAGGCGACCGCCCGTGTCGACGGCCGCTTCCTGCCCGGCCACGAGCAGGAGCTGATCGACACCATCGACAAGCTGCTGCTGCCCTCGGTCACCCGCGAGTGGGTCAACCACGACATCGCGATGGAGACCACGTTCGACGGCCCGCTCGTCGACGCGATGTGCGAAGCGGTGCGGGCCGAGGACCCGGACGGCCACCCGGTGCCGTACTGCAACCCCGGCGGTACGGACGCCAAGGCCTTCACCCACCTCGGCATCCGCTGCTTCGGGTTCAAGGGCCTGAAGCTCCCGCACGACCTGGACTACGGCCGGCTCTTCCACGGCGTGGACGAGCGCGTCCCGCTGGAGGGACTGCGTTTCGGCGTCCGCGTCATGACCCGACTCTGGCAGAGCTGCTGATCCCTCCGTCAGCACTCCGCCAGGGGCCCGCCCCGACCCGGGCTCACCCCACCCGTACGCCCCCGCCGGTTCTTCCGGCGGGGGCGTACGGCACGATGGCGCCGTCGAACCGCATGCCGTACATCCCGTCCCACCAGGAGGAACCCGTGGCCGCCGAGCCCAAGCCGGAGATTCTCGCCGCGTTCCAGGCCGCCAAGGGCTTCATGCCGGTGGCCGAGGGACTCGCGCTGTACGCCGCCGCCACCGAGGCGGCCGCGCTCGGGCTGCCGCTGCTGGAGGTGGGCACGTACTGCGGGCGCTCGGCCATCCTGCTCGCCGACGCGGCGCGCGCGGCCGGTGTGACGGCTCTCACCGTCGACCACCACCGGGGCAGCGAGGAGCAGCAGCCCGGCTGGGAGTACCACGACCCGACGGTGGTGGACCCCGAGGTGGGACGGATGGACACGCTGCCCACGTTCCGCCGGACGCTGCACGCCGCCGGTCTGGAGGAGCACGTGGTGGCGCTCGTGGGCCGGTCGCCGCAGGTGGCCGCCGTCTGGGGCGGGCGGCTCGGCCTCGTCTTCATCGACGGCGGTCACACCGACGAGCACGCCAACGGCGACTACGAGGGCTGGGCACCGCATGTCGCGGAGGGCGGGCTGCTCGTGATCCACGACGTGTTCCCTGACCCGGCCCACGGCGGCCAGGCCCCGTACCGGGTGTATCTGCGCGCGCTGGCTTCGGGGGCGTTCACCGAGATCTCCGTCACGGATTCGCTGCGCGTGCTGCGGCGCACCGGGACGGGGATCTGACCGCTCCGGCCCGCCGCCGCGCCGGGCCGGTGCGGCGTACCGGAGCGGGACCCGGGCACTCCGCTTCAGTGCGGTGCACCGGGTCCGGCGGGACGGACCGGGGCGGGAATCCGAGCGCTCCGGACACCGCGCGGGCTCCCGGATAGCATCGCCGGGTGCGTCACGACGAGAGTGTTCCCCCCACCCCCCGCCGCCCCGTCCTGTCCGCCGCCGCCGCGCTGGCCGTGCTGTCCCTGGGCGTCGCCGGCTGCGGTGGCGGTGGCGCCGCGCAGGCGCGGCCCGGGAAGGGGGGCGACGCCGCCCCGTCCTCGCCGGCCGCGTCCGCTCCCGCCTCGCCGTCCCCCGTGCGCACGAGCGCGTCCCCGGCGCCGAGGAAGCCCGCCACGCCCTCGCCGCGCGCAGCGGACCTCCCCTCCGGGCCGCTGTCCGGGAAGACGGTCGTCATCGACCCGGGCCACAACCCGGACAACCACCTGCACACCGCCGAGATCAACCGGCAGGTGGACATCGGGACCACGCACAAGGAGTGCGACACCACCGGCACCTCCACCAACTCCGGTTACGCGGAAGCCCGGTTCACGCTGGATGTCTCGCACCGGCTGCGGACGCTGCTCCGGGCGCAGGGCGCGAAGGTGATCCTGACCTACGACGGCGACCGGGCGTTCGGGCCCTGCGTCGACGAGCGGGCCCGGATCGGCAACAGGGCCGGGGCCGACGCGGTCGTCTCGGTCCACGCGGACGGTTCGGCGGTGGGGAACCGCGGCTTCCATGTGATTCTTCCCGCATCCGTGCGCGGCGGCGGCGCGGACACCTCGAAGATCGTGGGTCCTTCGCGTGATCTGGGTACCCGGATTGCCGGACTCTTCGTCCGCGCTACCGGAAGTGCGCCTTCCAATTACATCGGCGGCAATACCGGTCTGGACACCCGCAAGGATCTCGGCGGACTGAATTTGTCGACCGTGCCCAAAGTCTTCATCGAATGCGGCAATATGCGTGATCCCAAGGATGCCGCCCTGCTCACCAGCGCGGGCTGGCGTCAGAAGGCGGCCCAGGGCATCGCGGACGGCATCAGCAGCTACCTCAAGGGGTAGTGAAGAGGTGGTTCTGCGATGAATTCGGGAGGATGCCTGCCCAAGGACCGGGCAGGGACACAACCCGCCCGGGCAGACGATAGATTCATCCGTACGATGGGGGGCCGCTCCCGAGCTTCGCGCCGTACCCGCCGTACCGGTGGCAGCGACGACCGCCCCGACGAGACGACCGACTAAGGACCTTCACGTGAATATCCGCTCCCTCACTCGAGGCGATGGCGTGGTGATCGGAGCAGCGGTCGTGCTGTTCATCGCCTCTTTCCTCGACTACTTCGACTACGGAAGCACCAGCGTCGACGCGCCGAACTCCTGGGATTCCCTGGGCAACGCGATCGGTGTCTACATGGTCGGCGTGGCCGGTGCCGCACTGATCGTGCTGTCCCGCTCTCAGCCCCAGCCGCGCAAGGTCCTCGGCCTCGACCTCGCCGCATTCGGCGTGGCCGCCACGGTGTTCACCGCGTGGAACCTCTTCTGGACCATCATCGACCTCGGCCAGATCGACGCCGGTGCCGGCCTGATCCTCGGCCTGATCGCCTCGCTGGCGCTGGCCGCCGGTGCGGTCGCCTCGCCGATGCTCCCCGCACTCAAGGCCCCGCTGGCGGGCGCTCCGAAGCCGCAGGCCGTGCAGTCGCCGTACGGTGGCCAGCCGGGCCAGGGCTACGGGTACCCGGGCGGTCAGCAGCAGCCGCCCTACGCCGGTCAGCCCCAGGGCCAGGGCCAGGCGCCGTCCTACGGCGGCCAGCCGCAGCCCGACCCGCAGCAGGGTCAGGCCGCGCCTGCCCAGCAGGCCGCGCCCGCCGGTGACTTCACCCCGTTCTGGTTCGCGGTGCCGGTCGCCCGTCCGCTGTACGGCGAGGACGGCTCGCCGTCCCCGATCGCCGAACTGGCGCCGGGCACCTGGTACCTCGCGGTCGAGCAGAGCGGTCAGGGCCTCATCGCCCAGACGCAGGACGGCCGTCGTGGCGTGCTCCAGGACACCACGGGCATCCAGCGCGGCTGACGCAGCGGCGCACGCACCACCGACAGCGGCCCCCCGCCCCTTCCGGGCGGGGGGCCGCTGTCGTACCCTCCGGCTATATCTGATGGAACGTCAGAAATAGTGGGAGGCAGCGGAATGCGGCTCGGACTCGCTCTCGGATACTGGGGCCGCGGCCCGAACCCGGCCCATCTGGACCTCGCCCGCGAGGCGGAAGAGCTGGGCTATGCGTCGGTGTGGACGGCGGAGGCCTGGGGTTCGGACGCCTTCACCCCGCTGACCTGGATCGCCGCCCACACCTCCCGTATCCGGCTGGGCACCGCCATCGCGCAGATGGCGGCCCGCACCCCGACCGCGACCGCGATGCACGCCCTCACCCTGGACCACCTCTCCGGCGGCCGGATGATGCTCGGCCTCGGGCTCTCCGGCCCACAGGTCGTGGAGGGCTGGTACGGGCGCCCGTTCCCCGGCAGCCCCCTCACCGCGACCCGCGAGTACGTCGACGTGGTGCGCCAGGTGCTCCGCCGCGAGGCGCCCGTCGCCCTGGACGGCCGGTTCCATGCGCACCCGTACAACGGCCCGGACGCCACGGGCCTCGGCAAGCCGCTGAAGCCGATCACCCATCCGCTGCGCGCCGGGCTCCCGTTGCTGCTGGGCGCCGAGGGACCGAAGAACATCGCCCAGACCACCCGGATCGCGGACGGCTGGCTGCCGCTGTACTGGTCGCCGCTGCGCACCGATGTGTACGAGGCCTCGCTGAGCGGCCTCCCCGAGGGGTTCATGATCGCGCCGATGGCCCGTGCACAGGTCTGTGACGATGTCGCGGAGGGGCTGCTGCCGGTGAAGGCGATGCTCGGTTTCTACATCGGCGGCATGGGTGCCGCGGCCCGCAACTTCCATGCCGACCTGATGGCGCGGATGGGGTTCGAGGAGGAGGCGCGGCGGATCCAGCAGCTGTTCCTGGAGGGGCGCAAGGAAGAGGCGGTGCTGGCCGTGCCGGACGCGTTCGCCGACGAGATCTCGCTCGTCGGACCGAGGGAACGCATCGCGGAACGCCTGGAGTTGTGGCGCAAGGGCCCGGTGACCGATCTCCTGGTGACCGCGCCGGACCCGCACACCCTGCGGGTGCTGGCGGACCTCAACCACTGAGGGCCGGGGCAGCCCTTGGCGCCCTCTCCTCACGGGCACGGAGGGCCGCCGGGTCTGCCCTTCCGGACGGCACACCCTGCCCCGGCGTACCTCGCGCCGGTCCACCCCCGTTCGGTAGACAGGGCAGGTTGGGAAAACTGCGCCGGAAGAGGCCCCTTGCACGGTCACGAAGACGCCCGGTCCACCGGCCCCTCGCCCGTACGCAGGCCCGTACGCGAGGCGGAGCCCCAGAGGCTGCGCTCCCTGCAGAGCACGGCCGGGAACGCCGCCGTCGTCCAGATGATGCTCCGCCGGGCCGAGTCCCCGCGCTCCGGCGCCGGGCGAGCGGCGCAGTCGGGGCAGGCGCCCGGCCAGGTGGTGCAGCGGGCCCCCGCGGACGAACTCGTGGACGACCCGCAGGCCTTCCTCTCACGATCCGCTCTCGCCCTGGACTTCACGTTGGGCATCAAGAGCCGCATGCCGGAACTGCCCCTGGATCAGGCACAGTTCGTGCACCGCATGAGCACAGCCGGATGGGACCGGCACTGGTTCGTCCTGGTCCCGGACAGCAGGCGCTCCCGGGAGGGCATGCCGGCCTACCTGCTCACCCCCGCCGTCGAGAAGTACGTCGCGGCGTACGGCCATGACGACCCCCTCCTCGCCCCCCTCGTCGGACACGCGGCGCTGCTTCCGGTCCTGCCGGATCAGCAGTATCTGGCGTCTTCGTACATCCCCTATCTGACCGGCATCACATCGAACCCCGACACATCGGTCGGACACGCCCGTGTTCCGCGGGACGCCGGGAACCAGGGGCCCGGTTCGGAGTTCGTGTTCACCGCGACGATGAACGGCTGCGCCTTCGCCGTGACGGGGGTGAACGAGGACCACTTCACCGCCTGGCACTACCAGTCCCCCAGCGCCGCCTCCAACAGCGGCCCCGCCAGGGAGTTCCGCCAGGACCGGTCGCCCACCGACTGGTTCGGCACCGAGGAGTACGAAAGCGCCCACCAGAGCGGCCTGTTCGAGACGACGAACATGCTGTGGAACAGCCCGGCCGGCTGGCAGGTCCTCAGTCAGGAGACGCACGTCAACGCCTTCGACATGGGCGACGCCAAGATCGCCGGAGTCCGGAGCCGCGAGCTGCACCTGGACCCCGGGCAGGGGCCCGCCTACACCGCGCGTATCTACGGCGGCCTCGCCCGCGATCAGTTCAAGAGGCTGACGCGTCTGCTTCAGCAGGCCCGCAAGGCCGCCGGGGCGAAAGCCCATCTCGACGCCCTGGAGAAATCGGTGTTCAAGCCGCTTGAGATCGCCATGGCGAGCGAGCCGCTGGAACTCGACGGGGTGGACAGCTTCGACCGGCTCGCTCGTGTCGCCTCGGCGCTCAAGCAGCGACGCGCGGACATCCTCGACGACGTCCGCCTGTGGGGGGAGCGGAATCTCGGCAGCAGAGCCATGACCCACAGCGGGGTGTTCAACTCCCGTCTGGACGAGGAGAAACTGCTGGTCCGCCAGGAGGGGATCGACCGGCTCCTCACCGAGTTCAGCGGCTTCTCCTGGCTCAACGGTCTGCTGGACGAGGCGGTCTCCCGCTCCGTCTCATCGGCGTCCGAGCAGCAGCAGCCGGCGGCTCAAAGCCGGGCCTGAGCCCGCGGGCCGCCCCGGTGGGCCGAGCGTGCGCGCTCGCGGTGTCCGGCCCCGCATCACGTGCACCGGTCTTCCGCCAGGGCCACGCGTTCACACGGAGGCGGGCAGCCGGCCCTCGCGGGTCCAGGCGAGAAGCTCGTCCGCCGTCCACGTCGTGACGACGCGCTCAGCCGGGACGCCGCACTCCTCGGCGCGGGCGCACCCGTGGATCTGCCAGTCGAGCTGTCCGGGCGCGTGTGCGTCGGTGTCGACGGCGAACAGCGTGCCCGCGTCCACGGCCCGGCGCAGCAGCCGCCGGGGCGGGTCCAGCCGCTCGGGCCTGCTGTTGATCTCCACCGCCGTGCCGGCCTCGGCGCAGGCGGCGAAGACCTCGTCCGCGTCGAACCGCGACTCCGGGCGGCCCCGGCCGGTGACGAGGCGCCCGGTGCAGTGGCCGAGGACGTTCGCCTGCGGGTGGCGTACGGCGGCGACCAGTCGCCGGGTCATCGGACCGGGGTCCATCCGCAGTTTGGAGTGGACGGACACCACCACCAGGTCCAGCCGTTCCAGCAGCTCCTCCTCCTGGTCGAGGGAGCCGTCGATGTGGATGTCGCACTCGATGCCGGTCAGCAGCCGGAACGGCGCCCAGCGCTCGTTGAGTCCGGCCACCACGTCGAGCTGCCGCCGCAGCCGCTCGGGCGAGAGTCCGTGGGCCACCGTCAGCCGGGGCGAGTGGTCGGTGAGCACCGCCCAGTCGTGGCCGAGCTCCGCCGCCGTGCGGCCCATCTCCTCGATCGGGCTGCCGCCGTCCGACCAGTCGGAGTGCAGATGGCAGTCGCCGCGCAGCAGAGCGAGCAGCCGTTCACCGCCCTCGGCGAGCGGGCCGCTCTGCGCGGTCTCCGTCTCCAGCCGCTCCAGGTAGGCGGGCGTCTGCCCGGCGACCGCCTCGCGGATCACCTGGGCGGTGCGGGGGCCGATGCCCTTGACCCGTTCCAGGGAGCCGTTCGTGACCCGTTCCACGGCCTCGCCGTCGGCCATCGCCGCCACCGTGCGGGCGGCGGTGCGGAAGGCCTGGACACGGTACGTCCCGCCGCCGCCGCGCTCCAGCAGGAAGGCGATCCGCTCCAGGGCCCGGACCGGATCCATCGGCACCTCCTGGGGGCGAAAGGACGGGCATCCTGTCCAGCTTGGCCCAGGCCCGCCCCGCCCGCACACCGGAAGCGCCGCGACGACGGTCAGCCGAAGGAGGACCGGGCCAGCCAGAAGTCCAGCAGCTCCGCGTCGCCCAGCAGCTCGACGCGGTCGCTGTCCGGGGCCAGGCGGCGGTTGAAGACCAGCATCAGGTCGGTGAGCGGCCCGCGCAGCGCCACGGTCGCCCTGCCGTGCGCGCGGCGCCACGTGAAGCCGTCCTCACCGAACTCGATGAGCCACTCGGCGTCCGGCACGTCCGTGGCGTGCAGGTGGAGGGAGCGGCCTTCCCCGCGCAGCTCCGCGGCCTCGGGGTCGCCCTCGGCCTGGGCGAAGGACACGATCTCCAGCCACTCGTCGATCGTGTCGGCGGCGAGGTCCGGGGACATCGCGTACGGCACCTTCGCGGCCAGGGCCGCGTCCGCCAGGTGGACGACCGTCTCGATCGCCATGCGCCGCCCCCAGAATCCCGCGCTCCGGTCCCGGTACCAGGACCAGACCTCCGCCCCGGGTCCCGCCTCCCTCAGCGCCCCGGCGGTCCGGGCCGCCCCGTCGGCCAGCCAGGCGTCGAGGACGGCGGGGTCCTCGCCGTCGGGCGTGAACGCCGGCACCCGCTCTTCCGGGAGCTCCTCGGTGGCCCGGGTGCGGACGATCTCGCCGGCCCAGCGGTGGGCACCGCCGACGTGGACGGCGAGCTCGCGCAGCGTCCACTCCGGGCAGGTCGGGACGTTCGCGTCGAGGTCGGCGCCGCTGATCACCGACCTCAACGTCTCGGTCAGCAGGACGATTTCGTCGCAGTAGCGCTCATGCGCGAGGGGTGCCATGCCCGCACTGTAGTGCGGGCATGGCACCCCTCACATGCGGTTATCCGCCGAGCTGCGAGGTGGACGGCACCTTGTCCTTGACCTCGGCGCCCGCGCTCTTCCCCGCTTCCTTGATGCTGTTGATGACGCTCTCGAACGCACCGACGTCCCCCGCCCCCGCCTCCCCCTTCCCGAGCTTGGTGGCCATGCCCTTGAGCGACTCGATGCCCGCGGTCAGCGGGGCGACGGCCTTCGACAGCAACGGGTCGCCCTTGGCGTTGTCAGACGCGGCCTTGAGCCGGTTGTAGGCGAAGCCGCCCGCGAGCCCGGCCTTGACGAGCGTGAAGGTCCGCCCGTCCGCGCCCTTCTTGAACTTCCCGGCGCGGTACGGCTTGACGATCCACTGGTACGCCGCGCCTGCCGCGAGCCCCGCGTTGGCGACAAACCGTGTCTTGGCGAACTTCTGCGCCTCGGCCGACGACGTACCGGTGGGCGAGGCCGTGCTGCTCGCACCGCTGTCGTCGTCGCTCCCGCACGCGGTGGCGCCCGTCAGCACGGAGCAGGACAGCAGCAGTGCCACGAGCAGTCGGCGGAGCGGCATGGAACGGGTCACGGCGGGCCTCCCTGACCGGGGACGTCACGGTAGGTGCCGGGGCCCGGCACTCCTCCGCCAGGCTGGCTCCGGGGGCCGGGCCCCGCCACCCCGGGACCGCCGTCCGGGTTTCACCGGCCCGAAAGCGGCAACCCGCACTCCATGTCCTACAGCAGAGGCAAGGGAAGCAGCACCGCAGCACGTGTCATAGCCGTGGTGGCCGACATCATGGCTTTCATCATCGGCCTGTGGATTCTGATGTACCTGCTCGACGCCAACCGGGCCAACGACCTGGTCGAGTTCGTGCAGCACACGGCCCGGTGGCTCGCAGGCTGGTCGTACGACCTGTTCACCTTCGACGCCGCATGGGCCCGGGTCGTCTGCGGATACGGCCTGGCAGCCGTGGTCTACCTCTTCGTCGGCCACGCGGTGGCCGGCCGCATCCGCCACTGAGGACGCCGGAGGACCAGCGGTCTCAGCCGCAGCAGTCCGGCTCCAGCCCCTTCGGCAGCCTTTCCCCGCCGAAGACCGCGGTGGTCGCCTCGTCCCCCCCGAGCGCGGCCACCGCGAGCAGCAGCGATCCGGCGGTCCACGCCGTGTGCTCCTCGGGCCAGAACGCCCGGTTGCCCTCGAAGACGTACCCCGTCCAGTACATCCCGCCCTCGGCCCGCAGGTGCTGGATGGACTGGAGGATCTCCAGGGCCCGGTCGGACTCGCCCATCACCCAGAGGGCCAGGGCGAGTTCACAGCTCTCGCCGCCGGTCACCCACGGGTTGGGCAGCACGCAGCGCACCCCGAGGCCGGGGACGACGAAGCGGTCCCAGCCCTCCTCGATCCGGCGCTGGGCGGCCGGTCCGCCGACCGCACCGCCGAGGACCGGGTAGTACCAGTCCATCGAGTAGTGGCTCTTGTCGAGGAAGCGCTCCGGGTGGCTGCGGATCGCGTGCCCCAGCGCCCCGGTCGCCAGTTCCCAGTCGGGCTGCGGCTCTTCGCGGCTCTCGGCGAGGGCGAGCGCACAGCGCAGGGCCTGGTAGACGGAGGAGGAGCCGGTCAGCAGCGCGTCCGCCACCGGGGTGCCGTCGCTCTCCTGCTTCCAGCCGATCTGCCCGCCGGGCTGCTGGAGCCGCAGGACGAACTCGACGGCGGCGAAGACCGTCGGCCACATCCGGTCGACGAACGCGTCGTCGCCGGTGGCGAGGTAGTGGTGCCAGACGCCGACGGCCACGTAGGCGCAGAAGTTGGTCTCCAGGCCGCGGTCGGTCGGCTGCTGCGGGTCCCCGTCGTGGTAGGCCGCGTACCAGGAGCCGTCGTCGTTCTGGTTGCGGGCGAGCCACTCGTAGGCGCGTTCCGCGGCGGCGTGCTCACCGGACGCGTCCAGGGCCATGGCGGCCTCGGTGTGGTCCCACGGGTCGAGGTGGTGGCCGCGGAACCACGGGATGGCGCCGTCGTCGCGCTGCACGGCGAGCACGGCGGCGACGGTCTCCGCGGCCTCCCCGGCGGTCAGCACTCCGGGCAGGACGAGGTGTTCGGTCCGCTCGGGAAGACTCACGCCTCGGCCCTGGCGGAGTCGTCGGCCTGCGTGGGTGCCTCGGCGGCGCGGACGGCGGGCAGGTGCGGCTTGGTCGCGTAGGCCACGAAGCTCTTGCCGACGACCGGGTTCAGCAGCTGCTCGGCGACCCGGGTGGCCATCGGCTTCTTCATGATGTCCCAGACGAGCAGCTTGTGGTACGCCCGCACCGGCAGCGCCTTGTCGTTGTCCACCCCGAAAGCACACTTGAGCCACCAGTAGGGCGAGTGCAGGGCGTGCGCGTGATGGCTGCCGTACGGCTTGAGGCCGGCGCCGCGGATCTTGCCCAGCAGCTCGTCGGCCTTGTAGATGCGGATGTGGCCGCCCTCGACCTCGTGGTACGCGTCGGAGAGCGTCCAGCAGACCTTCTCGGGGCCGTAGCGCGGCACGGTGATCGCGATCCGGCCGCCGGGCTTGAGGACCCGGACCATCTCGGCGAGCACGCCCTTGTCGTCCGGGATGTGCTCCATGACCTCGGAGATGATCACGACGTCGAAGGACTCGTCGGGGAACGGCAGATTGAGCGCGTCGCCCTCCATCGCGGTGGCCGTGGCCCCCTCGGGCGCCTCTCCGGCCTCCTTCATCGCGGCGAACCACTTCGCGACCTCGCGGATCTCCTCGCCGTTCTGGTCGAGAGCCACGACCTGGGCGCCGCGCCGGTAGCACTCGAAGGCGTGGCGTCCGGCGCCGCAGCCGAGGTCGAGCACTCGGTCGCCTGCGGCGAGCGGGAAGCGGGTGAAGTCCACGGTCAGCACGAATGCCTGCTTTCGCGGTCGAGGGTTCGGGACAGGGAGTACGGAGGTCAGGGGATCGGGAAGCGGGGGGTCACCGTCGGCCGCCGGGGCCGGTGGCGGCGCGGGCCGCGATCGCCTCCCGGTAGAGCGCGGCGGTGCCGATCGCCGCCTGCTTCCAGGTGAACCGGGCGAGGACTCGTTCACGTCCCGCGGCCCCGAGCCGCGCGCGCAGTTCCGGGTCGCCGAGCAGCCGTCCGAGCGCGTCGGCCAGCGCCCCGGCGTCGGCGGGCGGGACGGCCAGACAGGTCTCGCCGTCCTCGCCCGCGACCTCGGGGATCGCGCCGCCGGTGGTGGCGACGAGCGGGGTGCCGGTGGCCATGGCCTCGGCGGCGGGCAGCGAGAAACCCTCGTACAGCGAGGGGACGCAGGCGATCTGGGCGCCGCGCACCAGGTCGACGAGTTCGGTGTCGCTGATGCCCTTGACGAACTCGACGGCGTCCGCGAGCCCGTGCCGCTCGATGGCGCGGGCGACCGGCCCGTCCTCGGCGCGCTTGCCGACGACGACGAGGTGGGCGGCGGGGTTGCCGGTACGGAGCTTGGCGAGCGCCTCCACGAGGTGGACGAGGCCCTTGAGCGGGACGTCGGCGCTGGAGGTGGTGACGATCCGGCCCGGCACCTCGGCGACCGAGGGGTCCGGCGACCACAGGTCCGTGTCGGCGCCGATGTGCACGACCCGCACCCGGTTCGGTCGTACGCCCAGGTGGTCGACGATCTCCTGCTTGGAGGAGCCGGAGACGGTGAGCACGGTCGGCAGCTTGCGCGCGACCCGCTTCTGCATGCGGGTGAAGGCGTACCAGCGGCGTACGGAGGCGCGGCGACGGCGGGTCGGGGCGGCGTCCAGGTCGAGCTTTCGATCGACCGTGATGGGGTGGTGGATCGTGGTGACGAGCGGGGCGCCGAGGTCGGCGAGGAGCCCGTAGCCCAGCGTCTGGTTGTCGTGGATGACGTCGAACTCGCCTCGCCGGGCCGCCAGATGGCGCCGGGCGCGGAGGCTGAAGGTGAGCGGCTCGGGGAATCCGCCGGTCCACATGGTGGCGACCTCGGCGGCGTCGATCCAGTCCCGGTACTCGCCGCGCTTCGGGGTGCGGAACGGGTCGGGCTGCCGGTACAGGTCCAGGCTCGGCAGCTCGGTGAGCGGGACGCCCTCGTCGAGCACGGGGTAGGGCTGGGCGCCGATCACCTCGACGCTGTGGCCGAGGCGGGCGAGTTCCCGGGCGAGGTGGCGCACGTAGACGCCCTGGCCGCCGCAGTAGGGATTGCCCTTGTAGGTGAGGAGGGCGATGCGCAGAGGCCGGTCGCCGGCGTCTCCCGTGTCCGATGCGTCCGCGCCCGCACGGGGGCCCGACTCTATGGCCTCAGCGGTCACACTCGGCCCCCTTCTCACTGCGTGTTCGCCGGAGCGTAACCGCTGACGCTAATCTAGAACAAGTTACAGACCGACCGGTGAACGGAGGGCGGCGTCGGTCCCGGACCGGATCGTTCGACGAGCTATGAATCTACCGGCAGGTAGCAAGGGTGCAACGGCCGGATCAGGTGATTCGCGCCACGGCACGCACCCTGGCATGCTGTGCGCCGCCGGACCGGCCGTCGCAGCCTCGCGGTCGCGGAGAGAAGCCTCGGGATGGAACACATGACAGCGGAAGCCAGACCGGCATCGCCGCCCCTGACGGAACGCCAGGAGGCCCGCCGCCGCCGCATCCTGCACGCCAGCGCCCAGCTCGCCAGCCGGGGCGGTTTCGAGGCCGTCCAGATGCGCGAGGTGGCGGAGGCCGCCGGGGTGGCCCTGGGCACCCTGTACCGCTACTTCCCCTCCAAGGTCCATCTGCTGGTCGCCACCATGCAGGACCAGCTCCAGCACATGCACGGGACGCTCCGCAAACGGCCCCCGGCCGGGAACGACGCGGCGGAGCGGGTCGCCGACACCCTCATGCGCGCGTTCCGCGCGATGCAGCGCGAGCCGCATCTGGCGGACGCGATGGTGCGCGCCCTGACCTTCGCCGACCGCAGCGTGAGCCCCGAGGTGGACACGGTCTCGCGTCTCACGACGGCGATCATCCTGGACGCGATGGGGCTCGACCACCCGACGCCCGAGCAGCTCTCGGCCGTCCGGGTGATCGAGCACACCTGGCACTCCGCGCTGATCACCTGGCTGTCGGGCCGGGCCTCGATCGCGCAGGTGAAGATCGACATCGAGACGGTGTGCCGGCTGATCGACCTGACCGCGGAGAAGCCCGTCGGCTGACTCCTCCGGGCACCCGTTCCCGGCCTGCCTATGGAGCGCGCCCACATGGCCCCCGGGTCAGGTGGGGCGCCCTGCACCATATCGACGACGGCACGGTGTTCATACGGTTCGGCGACATCACAGGAACACGCCGAGGAGCCGGTCACCATGCGTCGCAGAGCCAGCAGATCCCGTAGAGGCATCCGCAGCACCGTCCAGCACAGGTCCCTGACCGCCGCCGCCGTCCTGGCCGCCGCCGGTCTGCTGCTGACCGGGTGCACCGCCGCCGGCACGGCGGGCGGCTCCGGGTCCGACGGGTCCGGGAAGTCCGCCGGGGACGCGACCGTGAAGGTCGGCCTCGTCTACTCCCGGACCGGACTGCTCGCGGACTACGGCAAGCAGTACCGCGACGGCTTCATGGCGGGCCTGGACTACGCGACGAAGGGCACCGGCAAGGTCGCCGGCCACCGCATCGAGGTCACCGAGCAGGACGACGCGGGCGACCCCGGCAAGGCGGTCTCCGCGGCGAAGAACCTCATCGGCAAGGGGTACAAGGTGCTGGCCGGCACCACCGACTCCGGCGTCGCCCTCCAGATGGCCCCGCTCGCCGCCCAGAACAAGGTCCTGTACGTCAGCGGCCCGGCGGCCACCGACGCGGTGACCGGCATCAACGACTACACCTTCCGCTCGGGCCGCCAGTCCTACCAGGACATCCTGACGGCGGGCGCGATGCTCGGCGACGCCAAGGGCAAGAAGGTCACGGTCCTCGCCCAGGACTCCACGTTCGGCCAGGCCAACGTCGCCGCGGTGCAGGCGGTGCTCGGCGGGAAGGGCGCGAAGGTCGGCTCCGTGCTGGCGCCGCCCAGCGCGACGGACCTGACGCCGTTCGCCCGGCAGGTCAAGGCCGGCGGGCCCGATCTGGTCTTCGTCGCCTGGGCCGGGTCCACCGCCCCGGCCCTGTGGACCGCACTGGACCAGCAGGGTGTGCTGGGCGCGGGCAAGGTCGTCACCGGGCTCGCCGGGACCGCCTCGTACCCGGTCTTCGGTGCCGCCGGGTCCAAGGTGTCGTTCCTGGCGCACTACTTCCCGGGCGCGGGCGGCGGCAACACCGTGGAGAAGGCGATGCTCGACTCGGTGAAGAAGGCGGGCGGCACGCCCGACCTGTTCACCCCGGACGGCTTCACCGCGGCCCAGATGATCGTGCACGCCGTCGCCGAGGGCAGCGCCACCGACCCGGCCGCGATGGTGAAGGCCCTGGAGGGCTGGACCTTCGACGGGGCCAAGGGCAAGCAGCAGGTCCGGGCCGAGGACCACGCGCTGGTGCAGCCGATGTTCGTGGCCCGGCTGACCGGCAAGGGCGCCGCCGCCGAGCCGGAGCTGCTGGACGCCGAGGCGATGGAAACCGTGGCACCGCCCGTGAAGCCCTCGGCGGGCTGAACCGTGACCGCACCCCACACCCTCGGGCGCCGGGACGGCGGCCCGGCGGAGCCGGCGGCCCCGGTGCTCCGGCTGGACGGGATCGGCTGGAGCGTCGGCGGCGCGACCATCGTCCAGGACATCTCCCTGAGCGTCCGCGAGGGCGAGTTCCTCGCCTTCATCGGCCCCAACGGGGCAGGCAAGACATCCCTGTTCAACCTGATCAGCGGACTGACCCTGCCCACCGCCGGCACGATCGCGCTGGACGGCGCGGACCTGACGGACCGGCCCGCGCACATCCGCGCCCGGCGCGGCATCGGCCGGACGTTCCAGACGTCCAGCCTCTGGCCCGCGATGACGGTGGCCGATCACGTCCGGCTGGCCGCGCAGGCCGCCCGGGGCGGTTCGTACCGCCTGTGGCGGCGCGCCGACCCGTACACCGCCGAGGTGGCCGGCGTCCTGGAGCGCACCGGTCTCGGCCACCGGGCCGGGGCCACGGCCGCCGAGCTGTCGCACGGCGAGAAGCGGAAGCTGGAGCTCGCCGTGCTGCTGGTGGGCGAGCCCCGGCTGATGCTGCTCGACGAGCCGATGGCCGGGGTGAGCGCCGAGGAGGTCCCCGCGCTCACCGAACTCATCCGCACCCTGCACCGGGAGGAGGGGCGCACCGTCCTCATGGTCGAGCACCACATGGACGTCCTGCTGGGCCTCGCGGACCGGCTCGCGGTGATGCACCACGGCCGGCTGCTCGCCCTGGACACCCCCGAGGCCGTCACCGCCGACCCGACCGTGCAGCAGGCCTACCTCGGGGAGGGGCTGTGACGACGGAACAACCCCTGCTTTCCGTGCGGGACTTGAGGGTCCTGATCGGCGGCCGCCACATCCTGCACGGCGTCGACCTGGACGTCGCCGGCCACGGCGTGACCGCGCTGCTCGGCCGCAACGGCGCCGGGAAGACCACGACCGTACGCGGCGTCCTCGGCCTCGTCCCGCGCAGCGGCAGCGTCCGCCTCGACGGCGAGGAGACCGTGGCCCTGCCCACCCACGCCCTGGTCCGGCGCGGGATCGGTTACGCCCCCGAGGACCGCGGCATCTTCGCCGGACTGACCGTCGCGGAGAACCTGCGGCTGGCCGAACGGCGCGGGGCGGGCGAGCCCGCCTATGCGCTGGTCCATGAACTCTTTCCCGAACTCAGACAACGGGCGCGACAGTTGGCCGGAACACTCTCCGGCGGCCAGCAGCAGATGGTCGCCATCGGCCGGACCCTGCTCAACACCAACCGGCTGATCATCGCGGACGAACCCACCAAGGGCCTCGCACCGAAGGTGGTCACCGAGGTCGCCCAGGTGCTGGAGCGGGCCGCCGAGGCGGTGCCGGTGCTGCTCGTCGAGCAGAACCTCGCCGTCGTACGCCGCCTGGCCGCGCACTGCGTGGTGCTGGCCGACGGCCGGACCGCGCACCGGGGCCCGGCGGCCGGACTGCTCGGCGACGCGGAGGCCGCCCGCCGGCTGCTCGGTGTGGGCCACGGCCCGCTGACCCCTCACACCGCGGAGGCGGATTCCTGATGTCCACCGTCGTGCTGCTCACCATGACCGGACTCGGTCTGGGAGCCCTCTACTTCCTCGTCGCGTCCGGACTCTCGCTGATCTTCGGCCTGATGGACGTCCTCAACTTCGCGCACGGGGCGCTGCTGTCCATCGGCGCCTACGGCACCTGGTGGGCGGCGTCCGGGAATCTGCCCGGCGCGGGACCCGGCGGCGCCGGCTTCGTCCTCGCGGTCCTGTTCGGTACGGCGGTGGGCACCGCGGCCGCCGTGCTCCTGGAACTCGCCGTCGTCCGCCCGCTCTACACCCGGCCGCGCGAGCAGGTGCTCGCCACGGTCGGGGTCGGGCTCGCCGTCCCTGCACTGCTGTCGGGCATCTGGGGCTCGGACGCCCGGACCTTCCCGGGGCCCGAGGCGCTGTCGGGCACCTTCGGGCTGCTGGGCGCGCAGGTCCCGGTCAACCGTCTCGTCCTGGTCGCGGCGGCGGTCGTGGTGCTGGTGGCGCTGCGGCTGTTCCTCGGCCGGACCCGGCACGGTCTCGTCGTACGGGCCGGCGTCGAGGACCGGGCGATGGTCACCGCGCTCGGCGTCGACGTCCGCAAGGCGTTCACGCTCGTCTTCGCCATCGGGGGCTGCGCCGCCGCACTCGGCGGGGCGCTCGGCGGGCTGTACTTCGGCTCGGTCGACCCCCGGCAGGGCACCTCACTGCTGATCTTCGCGTTCGTCGTCGTGGTCACCGGCGGCATGGGTTCGGTGACCGGCGCCGCCGCGGCGTCCGTCGTCATCGGCCTGGTCCAGCAGTTCGCCAACTACTACACCGCGGCGGGCCTCGGCGATCTCGCGGTCGTCGTCCTGCTCGCCGCGCTGCTGCTGATCCGCCCGCGCGGACTGACGGGGAGGCTCGCGTGAGCACCGCCACCGAGACACACGACCGCACCGAAGGCCCGGTGGCCCCCGCGCCACGGGCCGGCGCCCCCCGGCCGCTGCGCTGGTGGCCCGTCGCGATCCTGCTGGTCCTGGTCGTCGCACCGTTCAGCGCCGTCCCCGTACCGGGACTGCTGGACGGTCCGCTCGGCAGCGCGGGCAGCCTTCAACTCCTGGCCACCTGCCTGCTGTTCGGCGCCCTGGCCACGGGCTACGACCTGCTGCTCGGGCGCACCGGACTGCTCTCGTTCGGCCACGCCCTCTACTTCGCGGCCGGCAGCTACGCCACGAACATGTTCCTTCTGGAGGCCGGGCTCCCCTTCGCCCTCGCCGCGGTCCTCGGTCTGCTCTTCGGGATCGCGCTGGCGCTGGTCCTGGGGTCGGTGAGCCTGCGCGTCACCGGTATCGGCTTCTCGATGGTGACCCTGGCCTTCGCCCAGGCGGGTTCGATCCTGGTGTCCCGCAATCCCGGCGGCGTCACGGGCGGCGAGGAGGGCCGGGCGGCCCCGGCCGACCTGCTCCCCACCTGGCTCGTCGGCATCGACCACACCGCGAACCTCTACTGGATCGCCCTCGCCTACCTCGTCCTCACCCTGGCCGTCGTCCACTGGGCGGTCCACTCCCCCACCGGGCGCGTCTGGGAGGGCATCAAGGAGAACGAGCGCCGGGTGGAGGTACTGGGCTTGAAACCGTACGGATTCAAGCTGACGGCCTTCGTCGTCGCGGGCGCGCTCGCCGCACTCGGCGGCATCGTGCACCTGCTCCTGACCGGCGGCTCCACACCGCAGACCACCACATCCGACTTCACCCTGTCGCTGCTGGTGATGGTGGTGCTGGGCGGCTCGGGAACCCGCTGGGGTCCGATGGTCGGCGGCATCCTCTACACCTGGGCCGACCACCGGCTCGGCGATCTGGCCGGTTCGGGCGCGGTCGCCGGTCTTCCCGCGGTGCTCCGCGTCCCGCTCTCCCAGCCGCTGTTCCTGCTGGGCGTGCTGTTCGTGGCCGTGGTACATCTGCTGCCCGGCGGACTGGCCCGGCTGCCGTCCAGACTGAGGGCCGTCTCGTACCGGAAGGAGACCGGAGACCAGTGATCGCATGCGAGGAAATCAACGTTCCCGTGCACGGGGGCGAGCTGGCCGTACTGCGCTGGCCGGCCACCGATCCGCGGGCGCCGGCCGTGCTGGCATTGCACGGCATCACCGCCAACGCGCTCTCCTGGGGCACGGTGGCCCGGCAGCTGGCCGGACGTGTCACGCTGATCGCTCCGGATCTGCGGGGCAGGGCGGGGAGTTCGGGTCTTCCGGGCCCGTACGGCATCGCCGCGCACGCGGACGACATCGCCGCTCTGGCCGAGGCCCTGGGCCTGGACCGGGTGGTGCTGGCGGGCCACTCGATGGGCGCGTTCGTGGCGGCACTGACCGCGGTGCGCCACCCGGACCGGTTCGGCCCGCTGCTGCTCGTCGACGGCGGCGTCGGCTTCCCCGCGCCCACGCATCTGACGCCCGACGAGCTGCTGACGGCGGTGATCGGCCCGGCGATGGACCGGCTGTCGATGACGTTCCCGGACCGGGCCGCCTACCGCGCCTTCTGGCAGGCGCACCCGGCGTTCGCGGACGCCTGGTCGGACGAGGTGGACGCGTACATCCAGCGCGACCTGACGGGCGAGGAGCCCGCCCTGCACTCGACGTGCCGGATCGAGGCGATCCGCGCGGACGGCGTCGGGCTGTTCGACGCGGAGGTGCTCACGGCCGTACGGAAGCTGCCCGTCGGGGCGACGCTGCTGTGGGCGGCGCGGGGCCTGATGGACGAGGAGCAGGGCCTCTACGACGAGGCCCGGCTCGCGGCGGCGGACCTGGGCGGGACCCGGTTGGCGCCGGTGGCGGTGAAGGACGTGAACCACTACACGGTGCTCACCGGCGAGAGGGGCAGCCGCGAGGTCGCCGAGCGGCTGGTGGCGCTCGCGTCCGCCGGGGACGAGGAACACCGGAGCGGATCCGGCGCCGCCGGAATGGTCCGCGACTGAGTCAGGACGTGCCGGTCCGGCGGTCGGTGGGTGAGCGGCAGGCAGCCGGCCGGGCGAGGACCTGCACTCCGCCCGCCCGCCGGCGGACCGGCCGAAGGGCGGTGCGGTCTCCGGGTGTTGAGCGGCCGAAACCGGCGGGGCGGCCGCGCGACGGGCCTCGGCAGCGCGTCGTCGATCCGCTGGTCGATCGCAGCGGCCCGGAGGGAGACTGGCCCCCATGACGACAACCTTGATCACCGGGGCCAACAAGGGCCTCGGCCACGAGACCGCCCGCCGCCTCGTCGCCGCGGGCCACACCGTCTACGTCGGAGCGCGCGACGTCGAGCGGGGCGCGGCGGCCGCGTCGGCGCTCGGCGCCCGGTTCGTCCGACTCGACGTCACCGACGATGCCTCCGTCGCGGCCGCGGCGGCCGCCGTCGAGGCCGACGGCGGCCTGGACGTCCTGGTCAACAACGCCGGGATCGAGGTCCGGTCACCGGGAGGCGAGATCATCGGTGCCGCCGAGCTGACCGCCGACGTGATGCGGGAGGTGTTCGAGACCAACGTCTTCGGTCTGGTCCGGGTGACCCATGCCTTCCTGCCCCTGCTGGAACGCTCCTCCTCCCCGGTCGTGGTCAATGTCAGCAGCAGCCTCGCCTCGCTGGACCAGGCAGGCAAGGGCTATCCGGGGGTCGCCTACCCCACCTCCAAGACGGCGGTCAACATGCTCACCGTGCAGTTCGCCAAGGCGTTCCCGAAGATGCGGATCAACGCCGTGGAGCCCGGCTACACCGCGACGGACCTGAACGGACGCGCGGGCACACAGACCGTCGAGCAGGGCGCCGAGATCATCGTGCGGATGGCGCAGTCGGGGCCCGGCAGCCCGACCGGCGGCTACTTCGACGCCGCGGGCCCGCTGCCCTGGTGACGGCTCACCGGCGCCGGGATCCGGGGCCGCCGTCCCGGACGACGGCGGTGGGCCGGGCCGGCCGTCCGCCGGGCCCGGCCCACCGCACGCGTCAGCCGGTGGCGCAGCCGCTGTCGGCGATCACGAAGTAGCCCGCGGGGGACTCCCTCAGGGTGTGGGTGACGAAGACGTTGTACAGGCCCATGTTCTGGTTGGAGCCGTTGGCGTACACGTACCCGCCGGACGTGTGGGCCCTGCCCGCGGTCACCTGCGCGTAGTTCGTGGCCGTGTAGCACGTGGCGGGGGTGCTGCCGCCGCCGGTGGTGGTCGCCGTCACCTGAGTGGAGGCGGTGCCGGCCGTGCCCGCCGAGTCGACCGCCGCCACGGTGTAGCGGTAGGCGGTCCCGGCGGTGAGTCCGGTGTCCGTGTACGTGGTGGCGGTGGGCGAGGCGATCTTCGAGCCGTTGCGGTAGACCGCGTACGAGGCCGCGCCCTGCACCGCGTTCCAGGACAGGGACACGGTGGTGTCCGTCGTGCCGGTGGCACGCACGCCCCCGGGCGCCGGGAGCTGGTCGCCCCCGCCCCCGGGAGTGCCGCCGTCCAGGCCCCAGAAGACGCCCGTGTAGTACGTCGAGCAGATCACGCTCAGGAAGTACGCGGCTGTCGTCCCGCACTGCTGGTCGCCCGTTCCGGGGCTGACGGGCAGGCCGTGGCCCATGCCGGAGACGGAGTACGTCTCCACGGCCGGGTTCCCGGAGGCGTCGTCGTAGACGCTGCGGGTGGTGTTTCCGGGCAGGGTGTCGGTGGACGACGGTGTCTGGCCGATGCCCCATACGTCCGTCCACTGGTCGCGCAGGGCCGTGGCGTTGGCCGGGTACACCGTGTAGTCCGAGGTGCCCTGCCAGATCGCCACCCGGGGCCAGGGGCCGGAGTAGCCGGGGTTGGCGGCGCGCACCTTGTCGCCCCACTGGGCAGGGCTGAGCTTCTGCGGGCCCGTCTGGCAGCCCGAAGCGGCCGCCTGGCTCGTCGCGCACTGGGCGGGCAGTCCGGAGGCCACGGACCCGCCGGCGAACACGTCCGGGTAGGCGGCCAGCAGGTCGGCGGTCATGCCGCCGCCCGCCGAGAGGCCGGTGACGTACACCCGGCGGCCGTCGGAGCCGTACTGCTGCTTGGCGTACTCGACCATCTGCACGATGGAAGCCGCCTCGCCCTTGCCGCGGGTGTCCTCGGCCGGGTCGAACCAGCCGAAGCAGGAGAGCGAGTTGTTCGCGGACGTGGTCTGCGGGAAGACGACGGAGAAGCCCCAGGTGTCGGCGAACTTCGGCCAGCCGGAGTTGGTGTAGTAGGCGGAGGCCGTCTGCGTACAGCCGTGCAGGGCGACGACCAGGGGTGCGTTCGCGGGGAGGCCGGCGGGTGTGTAGGCGTACATCTGCAGATTGCCCGGGTTGGAGCCGAAGCCGGTGACCTGCTGGAGCCCGCCGGCCGCCGCGGCCGGTGTCGCGGCGGCGGTGGTGCTCAGCGTGGCCGCGAGCAGGCCGAGGGCGGCCGCGGACGCGACGCGGCGGAACAGACGTCTCAGGATCGGTGGGCGCACGGGTGCCTCCCTGGTCGGTGCGTGCGGGGGGATGGGGTTGCTGCCGGAACCTACGAGCGGGGGCTCCCCGCGCCCATGTGGCAGACGGACACCGGCACGTCGCGGGTGTGTGCCGCCGGTCCCTTGTGCGGTCCGGGGGCTCCGCGGCGGGCCGTCCCGGCGCCGGGCGGCACCATGTACGCCGCCACCATGCCCGGGCGGGAGGGTGTGTGCACCGGCGCCGTGTGACACGGGCCGCCGCGTACCTACGGTGACGGCCATGGAGACTTCCCGCAGACCGGATCACGAGCCCGCCGCCTCTTCCCCCGGCGGCGGCTCACCGCAGGCACCCGCAGAACCGCTGCTGGCCGGGCGCACCGCTCTGGTGACCGGTGCGGCGAGCGGCATCGGGCGGGCCTGTGCCCAGGCGCTGGCCGCCGCGGGCGCCCATGTGCACGTCGTGGACAGGTCCGGCGAGGCCGCGAAGGCTCTGGCGGAGGAGCTCGGCGGCACGGCCTGGGTGGTGGACCTGTCCGACCCGGAGGTCGTCGACACGCTGCCGGCCGATGCGGACGTCGTGGTCAACAACGCGGGGCTCCAGCACGTCGCCCCCGTCCACGAGTTCCCGCCGGACCGCTTCGCGCTGATCCAGCGCGTCATGGTGGAGACCCCGTTCCGCATCTTGCGCCGGACCCTGCCGGGCATGTACGAACGCGGCTGGGGGCGCGTGGTCAACATCTCGTCGGTGCACGGGCTGCGCGCGAGTCCCTACAAGTCGGCCTATGTGACGGCCAAGCACGCACTGGAGGGGCTGAGCAAGGTGGTCGCGCTCGAAGCGGCGGAGCACGGGGTGACGAGCAACTGCGTCAGCCCCGGTTACGTACGCACGCCCCTGGTCGAGAACCAGATCGCCGACCAGGCACGGACGCACGGCATCTCGGAGGCGGACGTGGTGGGGCGGGTGATGCTGGAGCGCAGCGCGATCAAGCGGCTGATCGAGCCCGCGGACGTCGCCGAGGCGGTCCTGTGGCTGTGCGGGCCGCGCACCGGGCACATCACCGGCACCTCGCTCTCCATGGACGGCGGCTGGACCGCGAACTGACCGAACCCGCCCCCCTTCTTCCTACGAACGCTGGACGCCATGCCTGAACCGCTCCCCTCCGCCGCTTCCCATCTCCGGCGCCTGTTCGACCTGCTGGCCGACGACGCGCCCGCCGAGGCGCTGGGGGCGGTCTCCTCGCAGGCGCGGGGGGACGGTGTGCCCGCCGAGGAGCTCGCCGAGGTGGAGCGGGCCACGGCCACCGCGCTGCGGATCAGGGGTGCCCTGCGGCAGCACCGGCGCCGGGAGCTCCAGCTCACGGCGCTCTTCGACACGGCGGGCGACCTGGCCGCCTCCCGTGACCTGGACGACGTGCTGAAGGCGATCGTGCGGCGGGCCAGGATGCTGCTGGGCACGGACACGGCCTACCTCACGCTCCCGGACGAGGAGGCGGGCGACACCTACATGCGGGTGACCGACGGGTCGGTGTCGGTGCTCTTCCAGCGGCTGCGGCTGGAGCTCGGCGAGGGGCTCGGCGGACTGGTGGCGCAGACGGCGAGCCCGTACGCGACGCCGGACTACCGTACCGACGACCGCTTCCGCCACACCCGCAACATCAACGCCGGCGTCCTGGACGAGGGCCTGGTGGCCATCCTGGGCGTGCCCCTGCTGCTCGGTTCCAGCCGCGGCGGTACGGGGAAGGTGATCGGCGTCCTCTTCGCGGCCGACCGGGCCCCCAGGGTCTTCAGCCCCGACGAGGTCGCCCTGCTCTGCTCGCTGGCCGCGCACGCCGCCATCGCCATCGACACGGCCCGCGCACTCGCCGACACCACCGCGGCGCTGGCCGAGCTGGCGGAGGCGAACGCGGAGCTGGCCGAGGCCAACGCCTCCGTACGGGCGCACTCGGCGGCCATGCAGCGGGCCGAGGAGTCGCACGACCGGCTGACGGATCTGGTGCTGCGGGGCCGGGACGTGAAGGACGTGGCGGCGGCCGTCGCCGGGCTGCTCGACTCCCCGCTGACCATTCACGACCCGGGCGGCCGCCCGCTGGCCGCCGTGCGTCCGGACGGTACGGACTTCGCCGCCGACAGCATGGATGCCGGGTGGCTGGCGGACGCGGCCGAGGAGTCCCGTACGGGGGCGCGTGCCGTGCACCGCGACGGGCGGGTGGTCTGCGCGGTGCTCGCCGGACAGGAGCTGCTGGCCGGTCTCGTGCTGCACCGGAGCCGCGGGCTGGACGACTCCGACCGGCGGCTGTTCGAGCGGTCGGCCGTGGTCACCGGACTCCTCCTGCTCCTGCGCCGCACGGTGGCCGAGACGGAGAACCGGATACGGGGCGAGCTGATCGCCGACCTGCTGACGGACAGCGGCCGCGATCCGGCGGGACTGGCCGAACGGGGCCGCCGCCTGGGCATCGACCTGGACCGCCCGCATCTGCTGCTGGTGGCGGAGACCGGGGCGCGGGAGCGGCTGGCCCCGGCCGCCATGCGCTATCTGTTCGGCGGGGACATCCACGGGGTGAGTGCCGAACACGCGGGTGCGGTGGTGCTGTTGATCGAGGGCGAGGAGACGGCCGCGGGCCCGGCAGCGCGTTCGGCGGCAGCCCAGCTGGGCCAGCTGACGCAGGCCCCCGTCACCGTGGCCGCCGCCGGGCCCGCCCGGGGCCCCCGCGAGCTGACGGCGGCCTACGGCGAGGCGGCTCGCTGTCTGCGGGCGATGCGGGTGCTGGGCCGCACGGGCGAGGGCGCCTGCGTGGCGGAACTCGGCTTCCTGGGCGTGGTCCTGGGCAATGCCCAGGACGTCGACGGCTTCGTGACGGCGGCGCTGGGGCCGCTGCTGGAGTACGACGCACAGCGCGGCACCCACCTGGTGCGGACGCTCAGCGCGTACTTCGGCGCGGGCGGCAGTCTGATCCGGGCCAAGGACGAACTGCACGTGCACGTGAACACGGTGGTGCAGCGCCTCGACCGGATCCAGGTGCTGCTGGGCCGGGACTGGAACGAGCCCGGCCGGGCACTGGAGTTGCAACTGGCGCTGCGGCTGCATCTGCTGTCGGGCAGCCGGCCCGCGGACACCCGCTGAGGGCCGTCCGCCCGGGCGGTGTCCTACACTCCGCCCCATGAAGATCGCGACTGCTTCCGTCACCGCGGACCTGGCTCCGGCCGGCGTACTGAGGGCTTCGGTCAACCTGGGCAACCCGGTCCTGGCGCAGGGCACATCCGCCGACCCGGCCGGGGTCACGGTCGACCTCGCGCGGGAGATCGGCGCACGGCTGGGCGTGCCGGTGGAGCTCCTGTGCTTCGACGCGGCACGCAAGTCGTACGAGGCGATGGCCTCCGGCATGGCCGACATCTGCTTCCTGGCGATCGACCCGGCACGGGAGGCCGAGGTCGCCTTCACCGCCCCTTATGTGCTGATCGAGGGCGTCTACGCCGTACCGGCCGGCTCGGGCCTCACCTCCGTGGCCGACGTCGACCGGGAAGGCGTCCGGATCGGGGTGAAGCAGGGTTCCGCGTACGACCTGTTCCTGACCCGCACCCTCCGGCACGCGACCGTGGTGCGCGGCGCGGAGGGCGTCGGTGTCTTCCGCGAGCAGGGCCTGGAGGCCGCGGCGGGCATCCGGCAGCCGATGACCGGGTTCGTCGCGGAACATCCGGGCGAGGTACGGCTGATCGAGGACCGGTTCATGGAGATCCGGCAGGCGGTGGGCACGACCCGGAGCCGGACGCCGGAGACGGTGCGGTTCCTGCGGGACCTGGTCGAGGAGCTGAAGGCCGACGGTTTCGTGGCCGATGCGCTGCGCCGCTCGCACCGGTCAGCAGCGCTGGTGGCCCCGCCCGCCTGACGAGCGGGGCGGGGACGCGGCGGCGTCCCCCGGGCGGTCCGCCGCCCGCGCGCTTCAGTCCTCCGGTGGGAACACCACCTCGCCCGAGTCGGCCAGCTTGAGGGTGATGGCCTCGACCGGGCATCCCTCGGCGGCGGCGAGGACGCGTTCGTTGGCGTCGGTCTCCGGGTCGACGGGGCGGGACTGCCGGGCCGTGTCCAGCCGGAACCCGTCCGGCGCGTGGTTCACGCACATCCCGGACCCGATGCAGACGGCCCGGTCGACCTCGATGCTCCAGCGGTCGCCCATCAGGCCTCGCCCCCGTAGCCGGCGGGCAGGTGGATCATCTTGTGCTCGAAGTACTCGCCGTACCCCTCGGGCCCGAACTCGCGTCCCAGACCGGAGTTCTTGTAGCCGCCGAACGGGCCGAGCATGTCGAGGCTGAAGGTGTTCACGCTGTACGTGCCGGTCCTGACCCGGCGGGCGATGTCGATGCCGCGCTCGGTGTCGCCGGTCCAGACGCTGCCGCTGAGTCCGTACTCGGAGTCGTTGGCGATCTTCACCGCCTCGTCCTCGTCCCCGTACGGCAACAGGCAGATGACCGGCCCGAAGATCTCCTCGCGGGCGACGCGCATGGAGTTGTCGACGTCACCGAAGAGCGTCGGCTCGACGTACCAGCCGCGCTCCTGGGATGCCGGACGCCCGCCCCCGGTGAGGACCTTGGCGCCCTCATCCTGCCCGATCCGGATGTAGTCGAGGGAGCGTTGCTGCTGGCGCTGCGCGACCAGCGGTCCGAGTTCGGTGGCGGGGTCGAGCGGGTCGCCGACCTTGAGGGCCCCGGCGGCGGCGGCGAAGGCCTCGGCGGTCTCCTCGTACCGGGAACGCGGGACCAGGATGCGGGTCTGGGCCACGCACGCCTGCCCGTTGATCATCCAGGCGAAGGGCACGATGCCGGCGACGGCGGCGTCCAGGTCGGCGTCGGGGAGGATCACGGCGGCGGACTTCCCGCCGAGCTCCAGGGTGACGCGGGTGAGGTTGCGCGAGGCGACCTCCATGACCCGCCGTCCCGCGGTGACGGAGCCGGTGAAGGAGACCTTGTCGACGCCCGGGTGCCCCACGAGGTACTCGCTCACCTCGCGGTCGGCGGGCAGGATCGACAGCACCCCCTCGGGCAGCCCGGCCTCGGCGGCGATCTCGGCCAGGATGTAGGCGTCGAGCGGCGATTCGGGCGACACCTTGAGGACGGCCGAGCACCCGGCGAGCAGCGCGGGCGCGAGCTTGGCGGCGGCGGTGAACTGGGGCACGTTCCACGGCACGACGGCCGCGACGACCCCGACCGGCTCCCGCCGCACGAGCAGCGGGCCGAGCGCCCCGTCGCGTCGCTCCTCGTACGGGAAGGTGCGGGCGACGGTGATCGCCGCGTCCCACACCATCATCGCGGCGAGGGCCTGCACCATGACGCTGGAGGTGTACGGGGTGCCGTTCTCCGAGCTGATGACCCGGGCGATCTCCTCGTACCGTACGGCGAACGCGTCCTTGATCCGTGTGACGACGGCGATGCGCTCGTCCAGCGGCATCCGTGGCCAGGGCCCGTGGTCGAACGCCTGCCGGGCTGCGGCGACGGCCCGGTCCACGTCCCCCTCGGCGGCATGCGGCACACGGCCGATGACCTGCTCGGTGTGCGGGGAGATGACCTCGATGACATCCCGCCCGAGCGGATCGACCAACTCCCCGCCGATGAACAGTTTTCCGTGTTCGACAAGCTCGCTCATGGCTGCTGCCTCCCGCGACGCGGCACGTGACCCGACCGACCCGATGACCGGCTCGATGACTGGCTCGATGACTTGTTCTGCGATTGCCCGGCTTCACATCTGACTTCGTGTCAGAACTGATACCAGTTCCAGTTCCAGGAGTCCACGGCCCGGACAGCACCCGCGGCACGGCTCGCGCTGCAGACTGGCGCCCATGACCGCATCCCTGCACCACATCGTCATCGACACCCACGACCTGCCGGCACTGGCCCGCTTCTGGGCCGCGGTACTCAAGTGGCGCATCCTGTCCGAGCGGGAGCGCGAGGTGGTGATCGGGCCGGACGCCGGCTCTCCGGTCGGCATCTGTTTCATGCCGGCACCCGGGACGAAGACCGCGAAGAACCGCCTGCACCTCGACCTGACGACGGGACCGGACGAACGGGAGGCGGAGATCGAGCGCATCCTCGCGCTCGGAGCGCGCCGTGCGGACGTCGGCCAGACCGGGGACGAGTCATGGACCGTGCTCGCGGACCCGGAGGGGAACGAGTTCTGCGTCGTGCGGCCGAAGGCCACCCTGACCGGATGACGGGACCGTTCCACCGATACGGATGGTCGACCGGGGCTACCACTGGAACAAGTTCTCGTTACAGTGGACGCGGCGCGTCGTGGCCGTACCCCGCACGCCGCCCAGGCCGCTCGGAGATGGGGAGTCCATGACGCAGGTGATCAACCACGGTGGCGGCGTCCACAGCATCGAAGTCCCCATCCCCGACAACCCCTTGGGCCACACCCTGGTCCACCTCCTCGACACGGACCGGGGACCGGTCCTGATCGACACCGGCTGGGACGACCCGGAGGCCTGGGACACGCTCACAGCCGGGCTCACCACCGTCGGCGTGGACATCGCCGACATCCACGGCGTGGTCATCACCCACCACCACCCCGACCACCACGGCCTTTCCGGGCAGGTCCGCGAGGCGTCCGGGGCCTGGATCGCGATGCACGCCGCCGACACCGCGATCGTCCGCCGCACCCGCGCGTCGGAGCCCGGCACCTGGCTGACGTACCTCGCGACGAAACTGGCGACGGTCGGCGCACCCGACGACCACATCGCCCCGCTGCTGGCCGCCCGCGAGAAGGGCGGCCGCATGCGCACCCTGCCCGGCCTGCGGGCCGCGATCCCGGACCGCGAGATCGTTCCGGGCGAACTCCTCGACCTGGCAGGCCGCACCCTGCGCGCGATCTGGACCCCCGGCCACACCCCGGGCCACGTCTGCCTGCACCTGGAGGAGGACCACCCGGCCAACCTCCCCGGCCGCGGCCGCCTCTTCTCCGGCGACCACCTGCTCCCCGGCATCAGCCCGCACGTCGGCCTGTACGAGGACCCGGACGACGCCACGGCCACCGACCCGCTGGGCGACTACCTCGACTCCCTGGAACGCATCGGCCGCCTGGGCGTCGCCGAGGTCCTGCCCGCCCACCAGTACGCGTTCGCGGACGCGGCAGGCCGCGTGCAGGAGCTCCTGGACCACCACGAGGAACGCCTGACGGGCCTGCTCTCCCTGCTCGCCGACCCGCTCACGCCGTGGCAGCTGGCCGAACGGATGGAGTGGAACCGGCCCTGGGAGCAGATCCCTTACGGGTCGAGGAACATCGCCGTCTCGGAGGCCGAATCGCACCTGCGCCGCCTGGTGAAGCTGGGGCGCGCGGAAGCGGTGACGGGAAGCGAGCCGGTGACGTACGTGGCGGTGTGACGGGGACACCCGCCCCGGTCACACGGCGGCGCCCGTGTCCTCGCGCGGTCCCGCCGGGGCGGCCGGTTCGGGAGCGGTCCCGGGGGTGCGGCCCGCCGGCAGTGCGGCCGGGCGGGTGTCCGGCGCACCCGCGGCCGCCGTACGGCGGCGCGCCGCGAAGGCGGTCGCGACGAGGACGAGCGCGACGGTCCCGGAGAGTGCGGGCCAGTACACGTAACGGTAGTTGGACTCCGGCGCCGTGGGCAGATAGGCCAGGACGTAGAGGAGGGAGCTCGCCCCGAGGAGCCGGAGCTCCCGGGTGTACGGGCCGGCCCACCGGCGTCGCAGCACCAGCACCAGGGAGACGCCCAGCCAGAACCAGCCCTGGAAGAGCATCGGCAGGTCGCGGGCGAATCCGGTCACGTAGTTCTGCAGCGCGAACCGCAGGGTGTCGTTCAACGGCTGTGCGCGCACCTCGGGGTGCAGCCGGGCGCCGGCGTTGACGCGGGTGCCGTTCCAGAAGATCTGGTTGCTCCGGAAGAGCAGCTTGGTGAACACCCGGCCCCGGTACTCGGCGTAGCCCTTCCAGTGCTTCGGCATCTGCTGTGTCCACATCCGCACGACGACGTCCGCGTGCCGGTCCAGATACGTCACGTCGAACGGCCGGCGCTGCGGGAAGCACTGGAGGTACCCGTCCGAGGTGATGTTCCGGTCCCGGCAGGTGACGGCGGCGGCGACCATCCGGTCCCGCAGGTCCGTTTCCGCTCCCGCCCGTTCGGCGGCGGTGCGCACCTGTTCCGGGGTGAGTACGTGGACGAGGTCGTCCACCGGGATCACCGCGTACACGCGTGTGGCCAACGGGGCGGTGGCCGCGTTCACCGCGGCACTGCCGCCCGTCACCACGGCGACGAAGACACCGGTGGCGGCCAGCCAGCGACGCCGGCCGGGGGCGGGCCACGCGGCGAGGACCAGCAGGACGAAGACCGGGATCGCTGCGGGGATGCCGTTCTTGCGTACGAGGGCGGCGTAGGTGAGGAACAGCAGGCCCAGCACGAGCAGGGCCCAGCGGGTCCTCACCCGCCCCTCGGGCAGGTCGCGCACGGTCAGCGCGATGGCGAAGACCGCGAGGAGCGCGTACGCCAGGTGCACGTCCTTCCACACCACTCCCGTGAGGTTCATGATGTGCGGCGCGAGGCCGACCGCCAGCACCACGAGGGAGAGCCCGCGGCTGCCGGTCCTCCGCCACACCAGCCGGGCGAGGACCCACAGCGTCCCCCACAGCACGGCGGCCTGCAGGGCGGCCATGGTGGAGAAGTCCCCCGTGATGGCGATGAGGATCCGCCAGGCGAGCGCCATCACCGGCGGGTGCCAGTCGTTCACCGGCTCGTCTCCGAGTGCCTGGCCCAGCTGGGTGTTGCTGTCCGCGCTGAGGTACCCGGGGTGGAAGACGGTGGCCACGGCGTAACCGCACGCCGCCGCGAGGACCGCCAGACACCACGGCCACGCCGTGCCGTCCTTCCAGGCTCTGCGCAGTGCGGTGGTCCACCGGTCGACGGTTCCGGACATAGGGCGGGGCCCTCCCAGCCGATGATGACGGGTCGCGTGGTCGCTCAACTGCGAGCTGAGAGAAAACAGTTCGCGGCCAGCATGGACGGGAATCTATGCGTACCGGACGACAGAGGACAAACCGGAACGACTATTCACCCGAACGAGGAGCTCGCGCGGAGCGGCCGTCGGAGCCCGCGCGGAGCGGCCGCCGGATCTCACGCGGAGCTCGCATGGAGCGGCTGTCCGGGCTCGCGTGGGGCGGTGGCACAGTTGTCCCCGTGATGATCACAGAGCCCCGCGATGAGCCCGTCGTCCTGGACGCCGCGGAACTGGCGGCCGATCCCCGGCTGGAAGGCCGGTTCGTGCAGGAGGCCCACCGGATCCTGGCCGACCTGGTCGCCGGTGGTGCCGCGCTGGGCTGGGTCGAGCCGCCTTCGCGCGACGAGGTGGCGGAACTGCTCGGCGATGTCGTGTCCGCGGTGCGGGCGGGGGACGCGTCCCTGCGGGCGGCCTACCTGGGCCGGGCTCTCGCCGGGTTCGGGTACTGGCTCCGCTACAGCCGGCCGACCCATCGGCCGCACGCGGATCTGGAGAAGCTCGCGGTGGACGGGGCAGCCCACGGTCGCGGTGTCGGCCGGGCGCTCACCGCCGCCCTGATCGCCGACGCCCGGGAGCGGGACATCGAGGTCCTCACTCTGGACGCCCGGGGCGACAACACCCCTGCTCTGCGCCTGTACCGGTCACTGGGCTTCACCGAGTACGGGCGGCTGCCCGATTTCGTGGCGGTCGGCGAAGCCCGGTACGACAAGGTCTTCTGCATGCTGGATCTCCGCCGACGGGGCTGAACGCCCAACGAGAGACCCCCGGGGCGGCCTCGGCCAGGCGCCCCTGTCCCCGCCTCCGGTGCGGGATCAGTCCTTGCGCCCCGTCACGGCGATGGAAAGCCCGAGCCCGACCATCGTGAGCCCGCCGACGCCTCCGACCATCGAGAGCCGCCGGGGCGATCGGGCGAACCAGTCCCGTCCGGTCGCCGCGACCAGCCCCCACAGGCTGTCGGACGTCACCGCGATCATGTTGAAGACCAGTCCGAGCACCAGCATCTGCACCACGACATGCCCCTGCGCGCGGTCGACGAACTGCGGCAGCACGGCAGCGAAGAACACGACGGTCTTGGGGTTGGCCACCCCGACGGCGAACCCCTCCCACAAGGTGCGCCGACTGCTGCGCGCGGCCCCGCCACCGGTGAACGCGGCCTGCAGTGAGCCGCGTTGGCGCCACGCCTTGACGCCCAGGTACACCAGGTAGGCGGCACCGGCCAGTTTCAGCACCGTGAACACGAGGACGGAACGCTCGACGACCGAGCCGACCCCGAGCGCCACGGCCACGATGAGCACATAGGCACCCAAGGTGTTCCCCACGACCGTGGTCAGCGCGGCACGCCGCCCCTGCGCCAGCGCCCGCCCGATCACGAACAGGACGCTGGGCCCGGGGATCACAATCAGGAGGAACGACATAACCGCGAAGGCAAGCAAGCGCTCGGCAGAGACCATGAGGCTCATGCAACCACGGGCCGGGTTCCCCCTTCAGCTCCTTTTCCGGCACGAGGCTCCGGAGAGGGCGGCCTGCCGGCTTTCCGCACCACGGGCGGAGCCGTGGATCAGGACTTCTTCGGCCACACGTACAGCGTGCCGCTCACCGACGCCTCGTCCGACGAGTCGTCGATGTTCTCGATCAACGCCATGGAGACCGCGCCCTGGTCCGTGACCGAGCACAGCGCCGCGCCCTCGGCGAAGCCGCGCCCCTCGCGCTCGTAGCTGTCGAGCAGCCCCAGGGGGCCGAAGCCGGTCCTCGACGCCGCCTCGCAGGACTCGAAGGACTTCGGGAGTCCGGCCCGCAGGAGGCCCACGCGGGTGTTGGGCAGTGCGCGCAGCTTGTAGTTGTTGCTGTCGTTGCAGCTGTCGGGCCAGTACAGGAGTTCCGCCCCGCCGGGGTCCTTGGCCACGCCGATCAGGTCGCCCTTGACCAGGGCTTCCACCTTGCTCATGCCGTCGTCGAGATCCACCAGCTGCTGTTCGTCCTGGTTGCAGGGGGCGGGTGCCAGCCCCCACATCGTCTTGACTGCCTCCGCGTACCCGGCCGGCGCCGCGAGGTCGACGTCCGAGGGATCCGTGGCGCTCGGGGAGGCCGAGACCTTCGGGGTCGCGGGGGGCGACCCGGTCCTCGCCGAAGCGTGGTCCGGGCTCGACCGGGCGGAGGGCTCCGACTGCGGGCTGCTGGAGGCAGGGGCCGGGGCCGGGGCGGGTGCCGAGACGGGATCGCGGTCGGAACCGTTGTTGAAGATCACCGTGGCCAAGATGCCGACCAGCGGGACCGCGATCCCACCGACCCACCACGCCCACCGGGGCGGATCCGTGCTCGGCGGCGCCGGCGGTACGGGGGGAGGGGGCGGCGGGGTGCCGGGCGGCCGGGAAGGGGGCGGGGGGAATCCCCCGGCACCTGTCGTCATACCCGTTCACCCTCTCAACCCGGCTGATTCCTGAGCGGGTTGCAGTTTAACGATCACCGTCCGAAAGGGCCATGGACTATCCGGGCGTTGCGGGCGGGCAAGGCCTGTCGCCGCGCCCTCCCGGCCTCCGGCGCCCGGGGCAAGGGCCCTCAGCAGCCTCCCGGTAGAGTGAGCGGGTCGTCATCATGCCCGTTCAGGGGGAAGCCGGTGCGAATCCGGCGCTGACCCGCAGCCGTGACCGCCGCCGTGGCGGAAGCCGGAATGCCCTGTCCGTGTCGTGACCGGCTCGCGCCATCGGACCCCCGGTGGCCGGCACCGTCGAGGTATACGGAGCCGGAGCCTGGTGCCTGTGTGTGCCTGTGCCCGGTTCCCCCAGGAGAGGCCCCGCCCGCCATGACCGTACGCCGCAGCGCAGCTGCGCTCGCCGCCACCGCCACCGTGCTCTGTGCGGCCGCAGCCCCGGCCGCAGTCGCCGCGCCGTCCCCCTCCCCGTCCGTGGCGCTGCCCTCGGGGCTGTACGGCACGAAGGACCCGACGTACGACGGGGTCTGGCGGCAGTCGCTGGCGTTCATCGCGCAGCGGACCGTGGGTGTCACGCCGGCCGCCGAGGCCGTCGACTGGCTGATCGGCCAGCAGTGCGACAGCGGCGCCTTCCCCGCGTACCGCCCCGACGCCTCCGTGCCCTGCGACGCCAAGACCATGATCGACACCAATGCGACCGCGGCCGCCGTGCAGGCGCTGCACGAGGTCCGCGGCCACGAGGATCTCGTCGCGACCGGCGTCGACTGGCTGAAGTCGGTCCAGAACGAGGACGGCGGCTGGGGTTACACCGCCGGCAGCCCCAGTGACGCGAACTCCACCTCGATCGTCATCGGCACCCTCGGGCGGGCCGGGCAGAAGCTCGGCGACGTGACGACGGACGGCGGCAGGACGCCGTACGACGCCCTGCTCACCTTCGCCATCCCCTGCGGCGGCAAGGACGGCGGCGCGTTCGCGTACCAGCCCGACAAGGCCGGCAAGCTCGCCGCCAACGGCGACGCCACCGCCGCCGCCGTGCTCGGCTCCCTCGGCAAGGGCTTCGTCATCGGGGACACCGCCGCGGTCAAGGACCCCACCTGCACCAAGGGCAAGGCGCTCAAGCCCGAGCAGGCGGCCCAGAACGGCGCCTACTACCTCGCGGGCGCCCTCGCGAAGACCGGCCACCTCGACTCGCCGCCGATGCCCGGCGCCGAGGACAGCGCCCCGCAGCCCGACTTCGGCAACACCGCCGACGCGGTCGTCGCCCTGTCCGCGTCCGGTCACAAGGACAAGGCCGAGGCGTCCGCGAAGTGGCTGGCGGAGAACTCCGCGGCATGGGCGAAGGAGAACGGTCCCGCCGCCTACGCGCAGCTGGTCATGGCCGCCCACGCCACCGGGGCGGACGTCCACGACTTCGGCGGCGCGGACCTCGTCAGCCGGCTGAACGCGACCGGGCCCGAGCCCGCCGCCGTCAAGAAGCCGACGGCGGCCGCCACCCAGGAAGAAGAGAAGAAGGACAGCGGCGACGGGGACGGGATCGGCGGTGTCTGGTGGTTCGTCGGGATCGGACTCGCCGTCGGCGCGGGTGCCGGGTTCCTGATCAGCGGCCGCCGCAAGAACCAGCAGCTGTGAGGGGCGCCGGACGGGCCACCGCGCTGCTGGTGGTCCTGGGCGCCGTACTGGCCGTGCTCGGTACGGGCACGGCCCAGGCCGCGGGCTACCGCTACTGGTCGTTCTGGGAGGGCTCCGGCAAAGGCTGGGCGTATGCCACCCAGGGGCCGTCGCTGGTCCGCCCGGACGACGGTTCGGTGCAGGGCTTCCGGTTCGCAGTGAGTGCGGACTCCCAGGACGCGGCCAAGCCGCGCCGCTCCCCCGACTTCGCGAAGATCTGCGCGGACACGCCCGCCGAGGACGGCACCAAGCGGGTCGCGCTCGTGATCGATCCGGGTACGCCCGCCGACGCCCCCGACGGGGAGACGCCGCCCGCGCCGCGTACCGCGTGTGCGCGGGTGGCACCGGACGCCAGCAGTGCGGAGGCCCTCGCGGCGGTGGCCAAGCCGCTGCGTTACGGCAGTGACGCGCTGCTCTGCGCGATCTCCGGCTATCCGGCCTCCGGCTGCGGTGAGCAGGTGTCCGGAAACGAGGAGGGCAACGGCGGCAGGACCGCCACGGCCGAGGCCTCCGCGCCCACGTCGGCGGGTGTCGCCGCCGGTGACAGCGGTTCGGACGGCGGCGGGCCGTCCGCCGGGGTCCTCGCCGGAGTGGGCGCCGTCCTGCTCCTCGGCATCGCCGCAGTCGCGCAGGCCCGCCGCCGCCGCGGATGACCGGCACGACAGCCGCGCCTACGGACGTCCCGCCGGGCCGGTTCCGTGCCTGGCGCGCCCCCGCGGCCACCCGGAGCAACGCCCTGCCCGCGGGGGCCTGGTGGCTGTGGGCGCTCGGGCTCGCCACCGCCGCGTCCCGGACGACCAATCCGCTGCTGCTCGGCCTGCTGGTCGGCGTGGCGGGCTACGTGGTGGCGGCGCGCCGCACGGATGCGCCGTGGGCCCGGTCGTACGGGGCTTTCATCAAGATCGGCCTGTTCGTCATCGGGGTGCGCCTGCTCTTCTCCGCCTTCCTCGGCTCCCCGATCCCGGGTACGCATGTCGTGTTCGAGCTGCCCGAGGTGCCGCTGCCCGACTGGGCGAAGGGCGTCCGGATCGGGGGCCGGGTCACCGCCGAGCAGCTGTTGTTCGCCCTGTACGACGGGGCGAAGCTGGCGGCGCTGCTGATCTGTGTCGGCGCGGCGAACTCGCTCGCCAATCCGGCCCGGCTGCTGAAGTCGCTGCCGGGTGCGCTGTACGAGGCCGGGGTGGCCGTCGTCGTCGCGATGACGTTCGCGCCCAACATGGTGGCCGACGTGGTGCGGCTGCGTACCGCCCGGCGGCTGCGCGGCCGGCCGACCGGTGGGGTGCGGGCCGTGCTCCAGATCGGGCTGCCGGTGCTGGAGGGCGCGCTGGAGCGGTCCGTCGCGGTGGCCGCGTCGATGGACGCGCGGGGGTACGGGCGTACCGCCCAGGTCCCGGCGGCCGTCCGGCACACCACGAACGTCCTCACGCTCGGCGGGCTGCTCGGTGTCTGTGCCGGTACGTACGGGCTGCTCGCCGCGCAGGGTGCGGTGTACGGGCTGCCGCTGCTGATCGCCGGTCTCGTCGCCGCGATGGCCGGGCTGCGGCTCGGCGGCGCCCGCTCGGTACGGACCCGCTACCGGCCCGACCGGTGGGGCGTGCGGGCCTGGCTGGTCGCGGGGTCCGGTGCGGCGGTCGCGGCGGCGATGATCTGGGCGGGCAGCGCGGATCCGGCGGCGCTGCACCCCGGTGTCGTCCCGCTGGCCGCGCCCGTGCTGCCGCTGTGGCCGGCCGCCGCGGTGCTGGTCGGCCTGCTGCCGGCGGTCGTCGCGCCTGTCCCGCCCTCCCCCGCAGGCTCGCCCGTCCCGCCTTCCCCCACAGGCTTCGAGGAGCAGGTGTGATCCGGTTCGACGATGTTTCGGTGCAGTACGAGGGGGCTGAGAGCCCCACGCTGTCGGGGGTCGACCTGACCGTTCCGGAGGGTGAGCTGGTGCTCCTCGTCGGGCCGTCCGGGGTCGGTAAGTCGACTCTGCTGGGTGCGGTGTCGGGGCTCGTACCGCACTTCACCGGCGGCCGGCTGACCGGCCGGGTGACCGTCGGCGGGCGTGACACCCGCACCCACAAGCCCCGTGAGCTGGCCGACCTGGTCGGCACCGTGGGCCAGGACCCGCTCTCCCACTTCGTGACGGACACGGTCGAGGACGAGCTGGCGTACGGCATGGAGTCGCTGGGCCTCGCCCCCGACGTGATGCGGCGGCGGGTCGAGGAGATCCTTGACCTGCTGGGGCTCGCCGGGCTGCGCGACCGGCCGATCGCCACCCTGTCGGGGGGCCAGCAGCAGCGGGTCGCGATCGGGTCGGTCCTCACTCCGCACCCCCGGGTCCTGGTGCTGGACGAGCCGACGTCCGCGCTGGACCCGGCGGCGGCCGAGGAGGTGCTCGCGGTGCTGCAACGGCTCGTCCACGATCTGGGGACCACGGTCCTGATGGCGGAGCACCGGCTGGAGCGCGTGGTGCAGTACGCGGACCAGGTCGTCCTGCTGCCCTCGCCGGGCGCCGCCCCGGTCCAGGGCACGCCCGCCGAGGTGATGGCCGTCTCTCCGGTGCATCCGCCGGTGGTGGCGCTGGGGCGGCTGGCGGGCTGGGAACCGCTGCCGCTCTCGGTCCGCGACGCCCGGCGCCGGGCGTCGGGCATGCGGGAGCGGCTGGCGGGCGTGACGCCCGGACCGGTCGGCGGCCCGGAAACCCGAAAGCCTCTCCCGCCTCCGTCCTCCCACCCCGCGCCCCAGCGCTCCGCTCTGGCCAGGCTGTTCGGCCGCACCCCGCAGGAGACCGCCGCCCCCGGGCCGGTCACCGACACCACCACCCGCGTCGAACGCCTCGCCGTGCGGCGGGGGCGCGTCGAGGCGCTGCGCCGGGTGACGCTCACCGTGGCCCCCGGCGAGACCGTCGCCCTGATGGGGCGCAACGGCGCGGGCAAGTCCACCCTGCTCTCCGCCCTCGTCGGCATGGTCGAGCCGGCCTCCGGCAGCGTGCTCGTCGGCGGCCGCGTCCCGCACCGCACCCCGCCGCAGGAGATGGTGCGCCGCGTCGGTCTCGTACCGCAGGAACCGCGCGATCTGCTGTACGCGGACACCGTCGCCGCCGAGTGCGCGGCGGCCGACGCCGATGCGGGCGCAGCGCCGGGCAGCTGCCGGGCGCTGGTCTCGGAGCTGCTGCCGGGTGTGGCGGACGCGACCCATCCCCGTGATCTGTCCGAGGGGCAGCGGCTCGCCCTGGCGCTGGCGCTCGTGCTCACCGCCCGGCCGCCGCTGCTGCTCCTGGACGAACCGACCCGCGGTCTGGACTACGCGGCGAAGGCCAGGCTCGTCGGGGTGCTGCGCACGCTGGCGGCCGGGGGCCATGCGATCGTGCTGGCCACCCACGATGTGGAGCTGGCCGCCGAGCTCGCCCACCGGGTGGTGATCCTCGCCGACGGGGAGGTCGTCGCGGACGGGCCGACCGCGGAGGTCGTGGTGTCCTCGCCGGCCTTCGCCCCGCAGATCACCAAGATCCTCGCTCCGCAGGAGTGGCTCACCGTGTCCCAGGTCCGGGCGGCGCTGGGGGGTGGCGCGTGAGCGGCACGAACGGCCGGGGGACGCGGCCGGTGCGGCTCGGGCCGCGGGCGGTCGCCGCGCTGGTGCTGATCAGCGCGATCGGGGTGGCGGCCTTCGGCTGGCCGCTGCTGGCCGGGCCGGATTCCGGGCTGGCGCACTCCCAGGACGCGCCGTGGCTGTTCGCCGCGCTGCTGCCGCTGCTGGTCGGGGTGGTGGTCGCGATGATCGCGGACTCCGGGCTCGACGCGAAGGCGGTGGCGATGCTGGGGGTGCTGGCCGCGGTCGGGGCGGCGCTGCGCCCGCTGGGGGCGGGTACGGCCGGTCTGGAGCCGATGTTCTTCCTGATGGTGCTGAGCGGGCGGGTGCTCGGGCCGGGCTTCGGTTTCGTGCTGGGCTCGGTGACGATGTTCGCCTCGGCCCTGCTGACCGGCGGGGTGGGCCCGTGGATGCCGTTCCAGATGCTGTCCATGGGCTGGTTCGCGATGGGTGCCGGGATGCTGCCCGGACCGGACCGGCTGCGCGGGCGCGCGGAGCTGCTGATGCTCGCCGCCTACGGGGCGGTGGCCTCGTTCGCGTACGGGACGGTCATGAACCTCTACGGGTGGACGATCGTGCCGGGGCTCGGCTCGGGCATCTCCTTCCATCCCGGTGACGCGGTGGCCGACAACCTGGTGCGCTTCCTCGCCTACTGCACGGCCACGTCGCTCGGCTGGGACCTGGGCCGTGCCGTGCTCACCGTCGTCCTGACGCTGACCGTCGGAACCGCGCTGCTGAAGGCGCTGCGCCGGGCCACGCGCCGTGCCGCCTTCGAGGCCCAGGTCACATTCGGCGCCCCGGAGGAGTGAGGGCACCCACAGGACCTTGGTCCCGTACGAAGCGGCTTAGGAGGCGTGGAGGGCGGTCGCGGGACCCTGTTCCACCCCCTCCGGCCTGCTATCGAGCGGTATGAGGGGGTTCGGGACCTTCGGCCCCGGGTGCGAGGCGGGGTCGTACCGGGGGTCGTTGCGGGCGCCGGACGCCGTCGCTAAGACTTGAGACATCGCCGAGCACCGCAGCGTCCACCGGAACGGACCGCGGTCAACGAGCACCGGTTCACGCAGGATTCGGACCGGAGCACGCGACTCCCCCGTACCCGACGTTAGGTTCCCTGTGTCGTTCGCCCGTAACATCCTCGCCCGTCGCAAGTCCGCCGTCGCCGGTGCAGCAGTGCTGCTGGGTGCCTCCGGTGTGGCCCTGGGCGTCTCCCCGGCCATGGCGGCCACCACCGCCGCGCCGACGTCCGCTGCCGCGAGTGCCCAGGACACGGCGAAGCAGATGATCGGTGACGACGCGCAGTTCCAGTGCTTCAGCAACATCGTCAGCCACGAGAGCGGCTGGAACCCGAGCGCGACCAACGCCTCCTCCGGCGCCTACGGCCTGGTCCAGGCCCTGCCCGGTTCGAAGATGGCGTCCGCCGGCTCCGACTGGCAGACCAACCCCACCACCCAGATCAAGTGGGGCATGGACTACATGAACTCCCGCTACGGCAGCCCGTGTGGCGCCTGGTCGTTCTGGCAGGCCAACAGCTGGTACTGAGTCCACCCGGACCGGAACCGGTAGCGACGAAGACCCCCGACCGCAGCGCGGCCGGGGGTCTTCGTCATGCCTCGTGGGCCCCCGCCATGGGTGCGGACGAGAACGCCTCCGGCCGGGGCCCTCGCCCGCCGTGGTTCCGCTACAACCGCTGGATGATCGTGCCGGTCGCCAGCGCGCCGCCCGCGCACATGGTGATCAGTGCGAACTCCTTGTCCCTGCGCTCCAGTTCGTGCAGCGCGGTGGTGATCAGCCGGGCGCCGGTGGCGCCGACCGGGTGGCCGAGCGCGATGGCGCCGCCATTGACGTTGACCTTCTCCAGATCCTGGTCGAAGACCTGCGTCCAGCTCAGCACCACGGACGCGAAGGCCTCGTTGATCTCCACGAGGTCGATGTCCTTGAGCGACATCCCGGCCTTGCCGAGCACCGCACGGGTCGCGTCGACGGGGCCGTCGAGGTGGAAGTGCGGGTCGGAGCCGACCAGCGCCTGGGCGACGATCCGGGCCCGCGGCTTGAGCTTGAGGGCCCGCGCCATCCGCTTGGACGCCCACATGATCGCGCAGGCGCCGTCGGATATCTGCGACGAGTTGCCGGCCGTGTGGACGGCGGTGGGCATCACGGGCTTGAGCCGGGCGAGCCCCTCCATCGTGGTGTCGCGGAGCCCCTCGTCGCGGTCGACGAGCCGCCACATGCCCTGGCCGGCGGCCTGTTCGGCCTCGGTGGTGGGCACCTGGACCGCGTACGTCTCCCGTTTGAAACGCTCCTCGGCCCAGGCGGCGGCGGCCCGCTCCTGCGAGATGAGGCCGAGCGAGTCCACGTTCTCCCGGGTGAGGCCGCGCTTGCGGGCGATGCGCTCGGCGGCCTCGAACTGGTTGGGCAGGTCGACGTTCCACTCGTCGGGCCAGGGCTTGCCCGGCCCGTGCTTGGAGCCGCTGCCCAGCGGTACGCGCGACATGGCCTCGACGCCGCAGCTGATGCCGACGTCGATCACCCCCGCCGCGACCATGTTGGCGACCATGTGGGAGGCCTGCTGCGAGGAGCCGCACTGACAGTCCACGGTCGTCGCGGCGGTCTCGTACGGAAGTCCCACGGTGAGCCAGGCGTTGCGTGCGGGGTTCATGGACTGTTCGCCGGCGTGGGTAACGGTGCCGCCGACGATCTGTTCGACGCAGTCGGCATGGATGCCGGTCCGGCCGAGGAGTTCACGGTAGGTCTCACCCAGCAGATAGGCGGGGTGCAGATTGGCGAGCGCGCCTCCACGCTTGCCGATGGGGGTGCGTACGGCTTCGACGATGACGGGTTCCGCGGCCATGAGCTCGTCCTCTCCTCGCACTTCCGCAGAGGCGTCCCGGCGCCCACGGAAGGAACTAGTACGCGTTCTAGTTCTGCAAGCAGTCTTATGAGGCTTACCCCCGGTACGCAAGGGTCTTGCACGCACCTTGCCCAGGCTTCACCGCCGGTACCCACCGCGGGACGACCGGTTCACGGATGCTTCACGCAACAGATCCGGCCATGCCTCTTGTCAGTTGTAGAACTCGTTACTACCTTGCGGGCAACTTCTGATGGGTCGTCAGACATTGTTCGGACGGCTCTCGGACCGACCTGGAGTTCTTGACCTGGAGCTGCCGATGCCCTGCCCCCATCTGCCCGAAGGGTTCGACTTCACCGATCCCGACCTGCTCCACGCCCGGGTACCGCACCCGGAGTTCGCCCTCATGCGGGAGACGGCGCCGGTCTGGTGGTGCACCCAGCCCACCGGTATCTCCGGCTTCGACGACTCGGGCTACTGGGTCGTCACCCGGCACGCGGACGTCAAGTACGTCTCGACCCATCCCGAGCTGTTCTCGTCGAACACCAACACGGCGGTAATCCGCTTCAACGAGTCGATCAGCCGGGACCAGATCGACGTCCAGAAGCTGATCATGCTGAACATGGACCCGCCCGAGCACACCCGGGTCCGCCAGATCGTCCAGCGCGGCTTCACCCCCCGCGCCATCCGGTCCCTGGAGGAGACGCTGCGCAACCGGGCGCGCTCCATCGTCGAGACGGCGCTCGCCGGGGCCGACGAGAAGGGCTCGTTCGACTTCGTCACCAACATCGCCGTGGAACTGCCGCTCCAGGCCATCGCCGAGCTCATCGGCGTACCGCAGGAGGACCGGGCCCGGATCTTCGACTGGTCGAACAAGATGGCCTCGTACGACGATCCGGAGTACGCGATCACCGAGGAGATCGGCGCCGAGGCGGCGATGGAGATCGTCTCCTACTCGATGAACCTCGCGGCGGCGCGCAAGGAGTGCCCGGCCAAGGACATCGTCTCGACGCTGGTCGCCGCCGAGGGCGAGGGCAACCTCTCCTCCGACGAGTTCGGCTTCTTCGTGATCCTGCTCGCCGTGGCCGGCAACGAGACCACCCGCAACGCCATCAGCCACGGCATGCACGCCTTCCTGACCCACCCCGAGCAGTGGGAGCTCTACAAGCGCGAGCGGCCGGAGACGGCGGCCGAGGAGATCGTCCGCTGGGCGACGCCCGTGGTCTCCTTCCAGCGGACCGCCACCCAGGACCTCGAACTGGGCGGGCAGCAGATCAAGAAGGGGGACCGGGTCGGGCTGTTCTACTCCTCCGCCAACAACGACCCCGAGGTGTTCGAGAACCCGGAGCGGTTCGACATCTGCCGGGACCCGAATCCGCATCTCGGCTTCGGCGGCGGCGGTCCGCACTTCTGCCTGGGCAAGTCCCTGGCCGTGATGGAGATCAACCTGATCTTCAACGCGATCGCGGACGTGCTTCCGGACCTGCGGCTGGTCAGCGACCCGCGGCGGCTGCGGTCGGCCTGGCTCAACGGCATCAAGCAGCTCCAGGTGAGCACGTCGGCCTGAGCGTCGCCCCCGTACCCCCGTCCGTATGCCGGACAGGGGTACGGGGATCATGGCGGCCATGCAATCGCTGCTCTCCGGTTTCGCCCCCATCTGGATCCTGACCGCCGTCGGATACGCGGCCGGCCGGGGCGGACTCCTCGGAGAGCAGGCGGAGTCGGTGCTCGGCCGGTTCGTCTTCCATGTGGCCATGCCCGCCGCCCTGTTCACCATGGTGTCCGGGTCGCGGCCGGCCGCCTTCGCCCATGCCTCGATGGTGGCGTTCGCCGCGGGCACGGCTCTCGTGACCGCCCTGGGATACGCGGTGGGCCGGCGGTACTTCGGCCGTAAAAGGGCCGAGGCGTCGATCAGCGGCATGGCGTCCGGCTACGTCAACTCCGCCAACCTGGGCATCCCGGTGGCGGTGCACGTGCTCGGCGACGCCTCGTTCGTCGCGCAGGTCATCCTGTTCCAGGTGCTGTGCGTGTCACCCGTGGTCCTGACGCTGCTGGACTCGGGCACGCGGGGCGGCGGGTCCGCCGGTGGCGGACTGCGGCGGATGCTCACCATGCCGGTGCGCAATCCCGTCATCATGGCCTCGCTGCTGGGCGTGATCGTCTCCGCCACCGGCCTGCGGCTGCCGGCCGCCGTCACCCACTCCTGCGACGTGCTCGGCGCCGCGGCCGTGCCGACGGCGCTGATCACGCTGGGCCTGTCCCTGCACGGCGGCCCGGCCCTCGGGACCGACGGGACCGGCCCCGTCACCGGACGCGCGGAGTTCGGTGTCGCGGTCGCGCTCAAGACCCTGGTCCAGCCCCTGGTCGCCTTCGTCGTCGCCGGACCCGTTCTGCACCTGCCGGACCACCAGGTGCTGGCCGTGGTGCTCTGCTCCGCCCTGCCGACGGCACAGAACGCCTACATCTACGCCCGCCAGTACGGCCTGGACACCGGCCTCGCCCGCAATTCCGTCGTGGCCTCCACGATCGTGTCGATGCTCACGCTGTCCTTCGCCGCCTGGGCCCTGGGCCCCTCCCGCTGACCCGTTGGAGTGGCGGGGCCCGCCGGACGGGCGGATGCTGGGAGAGCGACGATCCACATGCCGAAGGGGTGCCGGACGTTTTTGCGTCCGGCACCCCTTCGGCCATCGCTTGTCGTCAGGCGGTCTCGGTGACGCGCCCGGCCTGTTCCGCCGGCGCCCTCGCCCCCGCGCCGTCCCTCGGTCCCGCCCCCGCCTCGGGGGGCCCGTCCCCCGGTGCCCGTAGCCTGCGCGGTCCGCTGAGCGCGTACGTGAGACCGAAGCCGAGGGCGACCACCGCCGCCCCGCCCACCGCGTCGAGCACCCAGTGGTTGCCGGTCGCGACGATCGTCGCGACCGTGAAGAGCGGGTGCAGCACCCCCAGCGCCTTCATCCAGACCTTCGGGGCGAGCATCACGATCACCACACCGCACCACAGGGACCAGCCGAAGTGCAGCGAGGGCATCGCCGCGTACTGGTTGGTCACCCCGGTCAGCGTGCCGTAGTCGGGCTTCGCGAAGTCCTGGACGCCGTGGACCGTGTCGATGAAGCCGAGCCCGGGCATCAGGCGCGGCGGGGCCAGCGGGTAGAGCCAGAAGCCGACCAGGGCGAGCAGCGTGGCGAAGCCGATGGAGCTGCGGACCCAGCGGTAGTCGGCGGGGCGGCGTACGTACAGCACGCCCAGGATGGTCAGCGGCACGATGAAGTGGAACGTCGAGTAGTAGTAGTCGAAGAAGTCCCGCAGCCAGCCGACCCGGACGACCGAGTGGTTGACCCAGTGCTCGATGTCGATGTGCAGCCACTGCTCGATCGAGTGGACCTGCCGCCCGTGGTGCTCCGCGGTGGCACGGCCCGCGGTCGCGGCCAGCCTGACCTGCTGGTACGCGGAGTAGACGACCCTGATCAGCAGGAGTTCCAGCAGCAGGTTCGGCCGGCTGAGCACTCGCCGCCACCACGGCAGCAGCGGCACCCTGCCCCAGCGGGCGGCGACCGGGGACGCGTGGTCGGTGGGGACCGGCTGCCGCCAGTGCGGCGAGGTGCGCGGCAGGAACGGGGCGGCGCACGCGGCCGCGAGCGCGGCGATCAGCAGCACGTTGTCGCGGACCGGGAACATCGCCTCGATGTTCGGCAGCAGCATCGTGCCCGGCAGGGTGACGACGAGGATCACGACGGCCGGCCACACCAGCCGGTCGGACGCCCGCTTGCCGACCCGGCCGACCACGGCGAGCAGCACCCACAGCAGCTGGTGCTGCCAGGCTGTGGGCGCCACGGCGACGGAGACACAGCCGGTGACGGCCACGGCGAGCAGCAGTTGTCCGTCGCTCGCGTACCGGGCGGCGCGGCGCAGCCCGAGGAAGCAGACGGCTGCCGCCAGCACCACGAAGAGGGCGATCTCCAGCGGGCCCTCCAGGCCCAGGCGGAGCAACGCCCCGTGCAGCGACTGGTTGGCGAGGCTGTCGGCCTGGTCGCCGAGCCCCGCCCCCGCGACATGGTGCACCCAGTACGTCCACGAGTCGTGCGGCATCGCGGCCCAGGCCAGCGCCGTGCAGAGGGCGAAGGCCGCGCCGCCGGTCAGCGCGGCTCTGCGTCTGCCGGTCAGCCAGAGCAGGACGGCGAAGAGCAGCACGGTCGGCTGGAGCGCGGCCGCGACCCCGATCAGTACGCCGGAGGCGCGTTCGCCGCGGACCACGAAGCAGCCGACGAGGACCAGCAGGACCGGCAGGATGCTGGTCTGGCCCAGGTGGAGGGCGTTGCGCACCGGCAGCGAGAGCATCAGCAGGCTGATGGTGACGGGGGCGGCGAGCAGGGCCGTGCGGCGGCTGACCGGGGCGGGCAGGGCGCGCGCCGCGATGACGCCGAGTGCGGCGACGAGCAGCAGTGAACCGAAGGTCCAGGCGACACCGAGGCTCTGTTCGGCCGTGCGGGTCAGAGGCTTGAGCACCAGGCCGGCGAAGGGGGTGCCGGTGAACCGGTCGGTGTCGTACAGCGAGCCCGTCACATGAAGCACACCGTTCTCACCGATCCACGTCTCCAGGTCGGTGAGGCGTTCGCCGGGCGGCTGCCGCAGCACCACCGCCATCTGCCGCACGGCCAAGGCCGCGACCACCAGCCAGAGCACGGCACGGGCAGCCCCGGTCCTCGCTCCCGTCGCCGCGTCTGTGCGCACACTGTGCTCCGCGTTCGCCACGTTGCGCCGACCCTCCCAACGTTCGGTGCCGGTTTTCTGTCCGGCATGCTGTGAAACCTTCGCATTGCCCCATGACGTAGACACAATCACCCCCTCTTCACCTGACTGTCATCCCGCTTTTGTCCGAAAGGATGCTCGGCCGTGCCCTACGGACAGGCCGGAGCGGCCGGAACCGGCACGGCCGCCCGCACGTCTGAGCCCGTGATCGGTGACCACGGGGAGGAACACGGGACATGCAGTGTGCGGGGAGAAATCGAGAGGCGCGGCTTCGGCCGCGCGGGTGGGCGTCCCGTGCGCTGTCCCTGGTCGTGCTCGTGTTCGCGGCCCAGCTGGGCTCGCTGGTCGCACCGGCGTACGCGTGCGGCTGCGGGGCGATGGTCGTGGACCGCGACACCCGGGTGTCGGTCGACCGGGAGACGTCCGTCGTCGGCTGGGACGGCAGCACCGAGCAGATCGTGATGCGGCTCACCGTGCGCGGGAACGCCCCCGATGCCGCCTGGATCATGCCCGTGCCGCACCGGGCCACGGTCGGGCTCGGTGACGCCTCGCTCTTCTCCGAGCTCCAGACCCTCACCGCCCCCGTGACCACCACGCGCCACTACTTCTGGCCTCGCGCGAAGGACTGGCCGTTCGGTGGTTCGGACAACAGGTCCGGGGACGGCGCCGCCGCTCCGTCGGCCGCCGCACCGGTCGAGGTGGTGGGCCGGGAGCGGCTCGGGCCGTTCGACGTGGCCCGGCTGGCCGCGACCGACCCCGCCGCGCTGGACGGCTGGCTGAAGGGGAACGGCTTCGAGCTGCCGGACCGGCTCGCGACGGCCCTGCGCCCCTACGTCGAGCAGAAGTGGGAGTACGTGGCCGTGCGCCTCGCTCCCCAGGAGTCGGGCCGTCCGCTGAGCGGCGCGCTCGACCCGCTGCGGCTGCGTTTCGCCAGCGACCGGCTGGTGTACCCGATGCGCCTGTCCCGGCTCGCCGCGACACCGCAGTCCCTGGGCCTGTACGTGCTCGCCGCGCACCGCATGGAGCCGCGGGACGCCATCGGCGGCCTGCGTCCCGTGGTGACGTACGCGGGCCGGGTGGACACCGGCCGGCTGGAGGGCGCGTACGGGGCGCTGGACGCGCTGACGGGCGGGAAGCCGGTGTTCGTCACCGCGATCGACCAGTCGTTCCCGCGGCCGGAGCTGATCGACGGGGACCACGAGTTGCGGGCGGCCGCCGCGGACACCCCGTACCGGACCACGTACTACCGGGACAGGATGCTGACCGTGGGCGGCATCCCGGCCTGGCTGCTGTCGCTGCTCGGTGGAGCGGTGCTGGTGGCCGGGGCCCTGCTGCTGGTGGTGCGGGCCCGGGGAAGGCGTCCGGTGACACCGCCGGCGCCGGTCACCGTGCCGCCGCCACTGAGGTGAGAACGGGCCCTCCCCCGGGTCGGCGGCCTGGACATGCGTACGCCGGGTGAGGCGCGGGACGTCGCTCCTCGCGACGTCCGCGCCCAGAGGGGTGCACCGGCGGCCCCAAATCGTTTCCCCCAACAGCCATACGCACATCAGAATGTTCCGATGACCTGGACCGTGAACCCCGAACGCTTCGACTCCCCGGATGCCGCCCTGCTGCGCCGGGACTACTACGACGAGGTGGCCAGCCGTTACTGGGGGCGGCCCGCGACCGTGGAGGAGATCGACGAGGGGCTCACCGACGACGGCGCCGAACGGCTCGTCCCGCCGACCGGCGCGTTCGTCGTCGGCCGCTTCGGGGACGGTGCGGCGGCCTGTGCCGGGCTGATCGTGATCGACGCGGACATCGCCGAGCTGACCCGGGTCTACGTACGCCCCGAGGCGCGCGGCACGGGCGGCGGCGGTCTGCTGCTCGCCACCGTCGAGAGGCTGGCGCGGGCCATGGGCGTACGCCAGATCCGGCTCGACACCCGCAACGACCTCGTCGAGGCGCGCGGACTGTACGCCAAGCACGGCTACCGCGAGGTGCCGGCCTTCCACCACCGCCAGTACGCGGAGCACTGGTTCGCCAAGGAACTGTAGGGGCCGAGGCCCGTCAGGTGGGCCGCTGGTGCGGGTGCCCGGCCGAGTGGTCCCGCTTGGGTTCCGGGCTGTGCGGGCGCTCCTTGCTCGACCCGCTGGTCTCCGCCGTCAGTTCCGACACCAGCGCGACCAGGTCGGTCGGCCGGTCCGGACCCCACCAGTCGCCCAGCAGCTCGGCCAGGGACTCCTCACGGGCATGCGCGAGCTTCACCACGGCCTCGGCGCCCGGTTCGGTGAGCACCATCTGCACCCCCACCCGGCGGGCCAGACCGCGTTCCTCCAGCTGCCGGGCGGCGTCGCTGATCACCCGCAGCGGTACGGGGGCGATGTCGGCGAGCCGGGCCGGTTCGATGGTGCCGTGCCGTTTGATCCGCAGCAGCATCCAGCCGGCGGCAGGCAGCAGGTCGTAACCGGCCCGCTCGGTGATCTTCTCGTAGACCTCGCGGCGGCCCTCCCGGGTGGCGAGGACCGAGAGGGCGCGTGCGCATTCGTCGTACGAGGACCGCTCGACCGGGTTCGAGGCCAGCGTCTCGGTGGAATCGGGAGCGGTCACCGAGCCGCGCAGCTTGTCCTCCTTGAGCAGCCATGCGAAGACGAACGCGATCAGGACGACGGGGGCTGCGTACAGGAACACATCGGTGATCGACGTCGAATAGGCGTTGAGCACGGGCTGCTGGAGCGAGGGCGGCAGCTGGCCGATGGCGCGCGGGTCGGCGGCCAGTCCCTCGGCGCTGACCCCGGGCGGCAGCGGCCGGCCGGCGAGGGCGGAGCCGAGCTTGTCGGTGAGCCGGTTGGTGAAGATGGTGCCGAAGATCGCGACGCCGAACGAGGCCCCGATGGAGCGGAAGAAGGTCGCGCCCGAGGTGGCGACGCCGAGATCCTGGTACGAGACGGCGTTCTGCACGACCAGGACCAGGACCTGCATCACCAGTCCGAGCCCCGCACCGAAGACGAAGAAGTAGATGCTCATCTCCCAGGTGGGGCTGGTCTCCGTCAGCCGGTGCAGCAGCAGCAGGCCGATCGCGGTGAGACCGGTGCCGACGACCGGAAAGACCTTCCAGCGGCCCGTACGGCTGACGATCTGGCCGGACGCGGTCGAGGTGATGAGCAGACCGAACACCATGGGGAGCATGTGGACGCCGGACATCGTCGGCGTGATGCCGTGCACCACCTGGAGGAACGTCGGCAGATAGGTCATCGCGCCGAACATCGCGAAGCCGACGACGAAACTGATCACCGCGACGAGGCTGAACGTCCTGATCCGGAACAGTTTCAGCGGCAGGACGGGCTCGGCCGCGCGCCGCTCCACGTACACGAAGGCGATCAGCAGCACCACGGCGAGGACGGCGAGGCCGATGATCTGCGCCGATCCCCAGGCCCAGGTGGTGCCGCCGAGCGAGGCGACGAGGACCAGGCAGGTGGCGACCGAGGCGATGAGGAAGGTGCCGAGGTAGTCGATGGTGTGCTTCGTCCGGCGGACCGGGATGTGCAGCACGGCGGCGATCACGGCCAGGGCGACGACCCCGATGGGGAGATTGATGTAGAACACCCAGCGCCAGCTGAGGTGCTCGGTGAAGAGACCGCCGAGAAGGGGACCGAGGACGCTCGTCGCACCGAAGACCGCTCCGAACAGGCCCTGGTACTTGCCCCGTTCACGCGGGGAGACGATGTCGCCGACGATCGCCATCGACAGCACCATCAGCCCGCCGCCGCCGAGCCCCTGGAGGGCGCGGAAGCCGATCAGCTGCGGCATGTTCTGCGCGATGCCGCAGAGGGCCGAGCCGATCAGGAAGATGACGATGGCGATCTGGAAGAGCCTTTTGCGCCCGTACTGGTCGCCGAGCTTGCCCCAGAGCGGAGTCGCGGCGGTCGACGCCAGCAGATAGGCCGTGACCACCCATGACAGGTGCTCCAGACCACCGAGATCGCTGACGATGGTCGGCAGCGCGGTGGAGACGATGGTCTGGTCGAGTGCGGCCAGGAGCATGCCGAGAAGCAGTGCGCCGATGGCCACCAGGACCGACCGCTTGGACTGGTCGGTGCCGGGGGCCGGGGCCGGTGGGCTCAACTGCTGGGCCATAGAACATCTCCTCGGATCCGCTACACCCCCATCCTGTCTGTTATGCACCGTTATGGCCTGCCGAGGAACGCCATGATTGGGCTTCCCGGCGGCGGGCTGCATAATCGCAGGCAGTTCAAGGGGAGGGGACCCACAATGACCGGACATATATGCCCGGAGTGCGGTACGGACAACAGACCGGGCACCGGCCCGCACTGCGCCTGCGCTCCACGCGCGGCCCACGGCGACGCCGGACCGCGGGACCACGCCGGGCAGTACGGCGTGACCGGGCAGGGGCGGGCCGGGCACGACGCCGCCTTCACGGAGCCGGCCGCCGGGCATCTCGACGACCGGGGGCGGATCGCCGAGCAGCAGCGCATCACGGAGCAGCACCACGCCGAGCGGTCGGCGGAGATGGCGGCGGCGGAGGACTTCGACCCGCTGCGCATCCGGCCGTACGTGACACTGGGCGGCGAGGACGCGACGGCGGCCGCCTCCGGGCCCGCCCGGGAGCACTCACCGGGCGGGCAGCCGGGTGACGCCGCCACGACGATGCCGCTGTTCCTGGATCCGGCGGGGGCGGACCCGCATCCGGACGGGATGAGCCCGGGCGGTGCGGACGACCTCACCGGCACCGCGCTCCTGACGGTCGGCCCGGACCCCGTGCAGCCGCGCCGCCGGCGGCCCTTCGCGGCGCTGGTCGCGGGCGCGGCCGTCGTCACGGTGGTCGGCACGGCGGCCTTCGTGGGCGGGCTGTTCCACGGGGACACCCAGGAGGCCGACCTGGACCAGGCGCTGCCCTCCACGGTGGCCAGCCTCCCCGAGGACAGCGTCGAGCCGTCCGCCTCCGCTTCGGCGTCCGCCTCCCCGTCGGTGTCGCGCCCCGCGTCCGGCTCGCCCTCCGCCACGGCCTCGGCCTCCGCCTCCGCGTCCACGTCGCCTTCCCCGTCCGCCTCGGCGTCCCGCTCCGCGTCGGCGTCCCCGTCACAGTCGACCGTGGCCTCGTCACCGACGGCCACGGCGGAGAGCAGCGACCCCGCAGCGATCGCGCCGCCCGCCCAGTCGCAGGACAACCCGACGCTGCAGCGCGGCGACGACGGCCCGGAGGTGGACGAGCTGCAGCGCCGGCTCCAGGAGGTCTGGGTACTCGCCCAGGGGCCCATCGACGACGACTACTCGGAGCGGGTCGAGAAGGCCGTGCACGACTTCCAGATCTGGTGGAACGTCGAGGGCGACCCGGACGGGGTCTACGGCACGAACACCCGGCGCGCGCTGGAAGGCGCCACGACGGGGCGGGGGCGCCACTGACCGGCACGGGAGGCCACGTCCGGGCCGGGATTCGCTTTCCCGGCCCCGTTTTTGTATCGTCGTGGAACAAAGTGGCCTGCGCGCGCACACCCTGACCGGCGAGCGGGGGCCACTTGTTCTCTTTCCCGCGCCGCCCGCCCCTCCGCGGCGTTCGCTTCCCCCCGCTCTGGAGCCCGCCCATGCCGGCCACCGTCCTCACCGCCCACGCACTCCTCCTCGACATGGACGGAACGCTGGTGAACTCCGACGCCGTCGTGGAGCGCTGCTGGCGGCGCTGGGCGCTGCGCCAGGGCCTGGACCCGGAGGCAGCGCTCAAGGTGGTCCACGGCCGGCAGGGGTACGCCACCATGGCGGTGCTCCTCCCGGAGCGCCCGATGGAGGAGAACTACGCGGACAACCGGCTGATGCTCGCCGAGGAGACCGCCGACACCGACGGCGTCGTCCCGATCGGCGGCGCCGCCGCGTTCATGGACGCGATCGCCGCGCTCCCGCACGCCCTGGTCACCTCGGCCGACATGGCTCTGGCCCGGGCCCGGATGACCGCGGCCGGGCTGCGGATGCCGGAGCTGCGGGTGACCGCCGAGAGCGTCGGCGCCAGCAAGCCGGACCCCGAGGGCTTCCTCAAGGGCGCGGCCGGACTCGGCTTCGCACCGGCGGACTGCATCGTCTTCGAGGACTCCGAAGCGGGAATCGCGGCCGGCCGGGCAGCGGGCATGCGCGTCGTGGGCGTCGGCCCGCGCGCGGCGGCGCTCTCCCCCGACGCCCACGTCGACGACCTGTCGCAGATCCGGGTGGAAGCGGCGGCGGACGGTTCGGTCGTGCTGCACATCAGCGCGTGACGGCCACGGCTTCCCGCGCAGGCGCGCGATAGCCGCACCGCCTGCCGCGCCCACGGCACACACCGGCCCACAGCCCGGCAGGCGCACCGGCACCGGCACACGGCCCGGCGGGCCACTGCCGGACCGGCCCGACGGCCTCACCGCCCGACGACCTCACCGCACGGCTTCACCGCCGCACCGCCGCACCGGCATCAGCGCGCCGCGTCCGGCTCCTCCGCCGGCTCGCGGTGCAGTCGCCCCCGCGCCACCAGTTCCAGCACGGTCGCGACGGCCGCCGCCTGTACGGCCATCAGGGCTACCAGCACGAACAGCTGTACGGCGCCCGCCTGTACCGGTGAGGCGCCGCCCAGCAGCATGCCCACGAAGGCCCCGGGCAGCGTGACGAGCCCCACCGTGCGCGTCTGATCGAGCCCCGGCAGGAGCGCGTCCGACGCCGCGGGCCGGGCGATCTCCAGCCGCGCGTCGCGGTCGAGGAACCCGAGCGCCATCGCCGCCTCCACCTCCCCCCGCCGCGTGGCCAGTTCGTCGAGCGCCCGCCGGCCCCCGAGCACCGTCGCGGTCAGCGCGCCCCCGATGAGGATGCCGGTCACCGGGATCAGCGCGATGCCCCGGACCGGGACAAGACCGGTGAGCAGCAGCACGACGACCACCGGCGCGACCCCCACCCCGATCGGCACGGCCGCCCACCGCCACGTGCGGTTTCCCGTGACGCGCCGACCCGCGGTCCACACGGCCACGGCGTACATCAGCGCGATGAACGCGAACATCGGCGCCAGGGCGTGGACCACCCAGCCGATCAGCGAGGAGACCACGGCGAGCTGGACGGCGGCCCGCAGCCCGGCCACGACGATCTCGCGCGACCGGCCGAGGGACGCGAACCGGGCGACGGCTGCGGCCGCCGCGAGCAGCAGCGCCAGGACGACGCCGAGCGTGATGTTCACCGGAAGCAGCACGCGGCCACCATAAATGCTGCCCCGTCATGCCTGAGGGACCAGCGCACGGCGTCGGATGCGGCGGATCGCAGGGCGGAGCGGCGTCCGCGTACGGGACGCGTCCGAGCGTCCCCGACGACGCGGCGAGGTGCCGAAGCCGCCGTCGCGCGCCCGCCGGGATCACGGGAGAACCCTGCGGGCCGGACCCCCGCCACACGAGGTGGGTGCGCGCCGACGGGGATCGCCGGAGAGCTCTGCGGGCCGCCCCGCCACCAGGTCGATTCCCCCTGCGGCCGGGGCGCGTCACAGCCAGCGGACCTGCCGCCCCCTCAGTTCCGTACGCCCGCGCACGCACTCGGGTACGCCCCCGCACCCCGAGCCCCTTTGTCAGACCCCTTGATGTGACGTGCCCATGTCGCCACTCTGTTACCTGGCGCCCACCCCACGGAAACCTGGCGCCGCCACGATGGCCGGGCCGTTCCGAACGGGCCGCCCAACATCCCCCCACATCAAGGGAGTTCGCATGTCAGGTGTCTACGCGCGTCGCATAGCCGTCCTCGCCGCATCCGCCGCGCTCGCCGCAACCACCGGGCTGCTCACCGCCCCCGGCGCCCAGGCGGCCATGCCCACCCCGGTCTCCGCGTCCACCGCCCGCACCTATCTGAGTGAGCTGACGGTGCAGGCGGAGGGCTCGTCCACCGGCTACAGCCGGGACAAGTTCCCGCACTGGATCACCCAGTCGGGGGCCTGCAACACCCGCGAGGTCGTCCTCAAGCGCGACGGGAGCAACGTCTCGCAGGACTCCAGCTGCGCCGCGGTCAGCGGCAGTTGGTACTCGGAGTACGACGGTGCCACCTGGACAGCCGCATCCGATCTGGACATCGACCACATGGTCCCGCTCGCCGAGGCCTGGCGTTCGGGCGCCTCCGGCTGGACCACGGCCCAACGCCAGGCGTACGCCAACGACCTGACGCGTCCCCAGCTCATCGCCGTCACGGACAACGTCAACCAGTCCAAGGGCGACCAGGACCCCGCCACGTGGCTCCCCTCGCGCACCGCGTACAAGTGCACGTACGTCCGCGCCTGGGTGCACGTGAAGCACTACTACGACCTGACCGTCGACTCGGCCGAGAAGAGTGCCCTGCAGTCCGTGCTCAACGGCTGCTGACGGCCCGATGAGGTTCCGGGAGCCGCCCCGCGGCCCCCGGCGGCCGGGACCGGTGCACTCCCGCAACTCCCCCGTCGTTCCGTACGGTACGAACCCGCCGTACGCATCCGCCGTACGGAACCGTCCCGTACGGAACGACGCGAGGAGTACGACATGGCCGGCCTGCGCCTGGGACCACTGCTGCGGTACGTCGACTGGGAGACCGCCACCACCGCCACCGTCTGGGTCGAGGCGGACCGCCCGTGCACGGCCGAAGTCCGTTGCGCGGACGGGGCGTCGGGCTCGTCCCGCACCTTCGCGGTCGCCGGGCACCACTACGCCCTGGTGGTGGTGACCGGGCTGACGCCCGGGTCCACCACCCCGTACGAGGTACTGCTCGACGACCGCACGGTGTGGCCGCCCGAGGAGTACCGGTTCCCGCCGAGCACGATCACCACCCCGCCCATACCCGCGGCGGACGGCGCCGAAGGGGCCGGCCCCGCGACGATCCGGGTCGCGTTCGGCTCCTGCCGCTGGGCGGCACCGCCCGCCTACGGCCATCTGCCGGGCCGGACCGACCCCGTGGGGCCGGACGCGCTGGACACCCTCGCCGCCCGCCTCGCCGCCGACCCCGACGCCGTACGCCCCGACGTCCTGCTGCTCCTGGGCGACCAGGTGTACGCGGACGAGACCTCCGAGGCGACCCGTCGCAGGCTGGCCGCCCGGCGCGATCTGAACGAGCCGCCGGGGGCCGAGGTGGCGGACTACGACGAATACACCGTCCTGTACGACGAGTCGTGGCGCGACCCCGAGGTGCGGTGGCTGCTCTCGACGGTCCCCAGCAGCATGATCTTCGACGATCACGACGTCATCGACGACTGGAACACCAGCGCCGCCTGGCTGGCCGGCGTCCGCGCCACGTCCTGGTGGCACGAGCGGATCGTCAGCGGGCTGATGTCCTACTGGGTCTACCAGCACCTGGGCAACCTCTCCCCCGCCGAGATCGCCGCCGACCCCCTGCACACGGCGGTGCACGCCACCGAGGACGCCACGGAAGCGGTGCGCCGCTTCGCCGCCGCGGCCGCCGACGACCCCACCCGCACCCGCTGGAGCTACCGACGCATTTTCGGCCGAGTACGGCTGCTCATGGTCGACAGCCGCGCGGCCCGGGTGCTCGACGAACAGCGGCGGGCGATGCTCCACCCGCAGGAGGAGGCATGGCTGCGCGAGGAGGCGCTCGCCGCCCCCGGCTCCTGCGACCACCTCTTGATCGGCACCTCCCTGCCGTGGCTGCTGCCGCCCCTGATCCATGACGCGGAGCAGTGGAGCGCCGCGCTGTGCCGGGGCGAGCGGGGCGGGCCCGACGGCCGCTGGGCGCGCGTCGGCGAGTTCCTTCGGCAACGCTCCGACCTGGAGCATTGGGCGGCCTTCCCCGAGTCGTTCGGGCGGCTGACGGAGCTGATCCGGGAGGTGGCCCAGGGGCCGGAGGCACCCGCGACGGTATGCGTACTGTCGGGCGATGTGCACCATGCGTACATCGCGGAGCCCGCTCCGTCCGCCGCGTCCGCTCAGGCCGCCACCGGCGCACCGACGGCCCGCGTCCTGCAACTGACCTGCTCTCCCGTGCACAACTCCATCCCCGCACCGCTCAGGGGCAGCTTCCGTTTCGCCTGGAGCCGGGCGGGACGGCTGCTCGGCCGGCTGCTGGCACGGCACGGGCGGACCGGAACGCCCTCGGTGCGGTGGCGCAGGACGGACGGACCGTGGTTCGGCAATCAGCTGATGACACTGACCTTGAGTGGCCGGAAAGCCGCGTTGTCATTGGTTCAGGCCAAGTCGAGGAAGTCAGGCACCGTGCTGGAGCTGGCCTTCGATCGCTCACTGACCGATGACGCCCCGTCGAGTTTCAGCCAGTCGACAAAACGTTGAACTTGCAAGTATTGGTGAGGCCTACCTAATCTGTGGCGCTCAGTCGGTTCACGTCCCCACCAGACCGAAGGAGCTCTCCCCCCATGTACACACGCCTGAATCAAGCCCAGCCCTACGCCCTCGCGCTCTTCCGCGTCGTCGTAGGCCTGCTCTTCGCCTGCCACGGTGCCGCCTCGCTCTTCGGCATCCTCGGCGGCGCCATGGGCGGCGGCTCCATACCCGCCGGCACCTGGCCCGGCTGGTACGCGGCAGTCATCCAGCTCGTCGGAGGCAGCCTCGTGGTGCTGGGCCTCGGCACCCGCATCGCCGCCCTCATCGCGTCCGGCTCCATGGCGTACGCGTACTTCAAGGTCCACCAGCCCGAGGCACTCTTCCCCCTGGAGAACGGTGGCGAGCCCTCGGCCGTCTACTGCTGGGCGTTCCTGCTGCTCGTCTTCACCGGCCCCGGCGCACTGGCCCTGGACCGGCTGTTCACCTCCCGCGCGACCGCGAAGAGCGACCCGGACCGGGCACCCGAGCCGAGCTCCCCGGTCGCCGTCTGACATCGGCCGCACACCCACCGCACGGGTCCGAGCCGACCGGGCCCGCAGCGAGACCCCGCGTCCACCGGGAACCGCTCCCCGGTGGACGCGGGGTACGGGCGCGAGCGAGGGGCCGCGGTCGCCGGGCGGGTCCGGGGCGCGAAGTACGGGCCGCGGGGCACGGTCCCGACGTACGGATCGCGAGGTACCGATCGCGAGGCGGGCAAGTAGCGCGCCGGCAGGGGCTGTGCCGGTGCGCACGGTACGTCTGTGACGCACGTGAGATGCCCAACATCGCGCATATATATGGATCTCCAGGTGAACGGCAGGCGTACGCTGTACAGCTGGCCCTGCCGCTCCTGCCGCTCCCCTGCGACGTCGCGGCGTTGTTACGAAGTCGGGGAGTAGAAGGTGCTCGAGAGTGTGGGTGCGCTGACCAGCAGCCCATGGATCTACGCCGTGGTCGCCGTCTCCGTGCTGCTCGACGTCTTCCTTCCCGTGCTGCCGAGCGGGGTCCTCGTGATCACGGCCGCCACGGCCGCCGCCGCGGGCACCACGGGTGTCGCGGCCGGCGCAGCGGGCGCGGCACGTCACGTGACCGAGGTCCCCTCGGTCCTGGCCCTGATCCTCTGCGCGGCCACCGCCTCCGTCCTCGGCGACCTCGTCGCGTACCGGCTGGCCTGGCGCGGCGGCGAGCGCCTGGACCGCGCCATCGCCCGCTCTCGCCGTCTCACCTCGGCGCAGGAACGTCTCGGCGCCGCCCTGAGCCGCGGCGGCGGAGTCCTCGTCGTCATCGCACGCTTCGCCCCGGCCGGCCGCTCGGTCGTCTCCCTGGGCGCGGGCGCCTCGCACCGCGCCGTGAAGGAGTTCCTGCCGTGGTCCGCCGTGGCAGGCGTGGCCTGGGCGGGCTACAGCGTGGGCCTCGGCTACTTCGGCGCGCACTGGCTCGGCGCGAGCTGGCTGGGCACGGCGCTCTCGGTGCTGGCCCTGTTCGTCGCGGGGGCGTTCGCCGCGCTCCTGATGAAGCGTCCTGCGGCGGCCGCGGCCGCCGCCTCCGCCCCGGTCTCGGTCCCTACGGCGTCCTGACACCACCCCGCACTTCCAGACCGTCCAGCAGCCTGGCCGTCGCTTCGGCGATCTCGTCGACTGCCCGGTCGAAGACCTCCCTGTTGTGCGCGGCCGGGGCACGGAACCCGGACACCTTGCGGACGAACTGCAGGGCGGCGGCGCGGATGTCTTCCTCGGTGGCCTCTTCGGGGAGGGCCGGCGGACGAAGGGTCTTGATGCTTCGGCACATGTCTCCAGTGTGGACCGCGCCACTGACAACGTCCCGGGCCGCGGGTGCGCCCCGGCCCACCGGCCGCGACGCACCCCTGATCCGGACTGCGATCCGGACCCGGCCCGTCAGCCGGCCAGCCCGCTGATCGCGTCGCCGATGTACTTGGCGCCGAGCACGACCAGCACCGTCGTCATGATCGCGGCGTTGTGCCGGCCCATCCAGGTCTTCCAGTTCCCCAGCACCTTCGAGGACCGCTCCCCGCCGAAGAGGTAGACGGCCAGCGGCAGCGTGGTGCAGAGCGACGCGACGACCACCATCAGCACGCCGGCGACGGTCTTCCCGCCCGCGTCGGCGGTGCTGGAGGCGATGGAGACCGCTCCGCCGACCGCCAGCACCAGGTTCTTCGGGTTGGCGACGGCCAGCACGGCCGCCAGCCCCGCCGACTTGCCGGGGCCGAACCCGTCGATCGCCCGCATCCACTGGGGTTCCGCGGCGTCCTGCCCCTCTCTCGGCCGCCCCCTCCACTGGTTGGCCGCCATCAGCACGAACAGCGCGCCCAGCCCCAGTTTCAGCCACAACGTCCAGGTGGCGGGGCCGTCGTCCCCCTCCGATGCGTCGGCGCCCGAGCCAGCGAGGACGACCACCGTCACCAGGACGGCGAGCGACACCGTCCAGGCCAGAGCGAAGGCGATGCCGTTGGACCGGCCGCGCGGGGTGGCGAGCATGAGGATGACGGCGATCAGCGGCAGCGGGCTGATGGCGATGCCGACGGCGGAGGCCAGCATCTGCCCGATCGCATCACCCACGGGCTGCCTCCCCGACCCGGCGGACGGCGGGGATCTCGTACGTCCCGTCCAGAATCGGCCGCTGCGGCATGTACAGCCTGATCATGGGCCGGAACTCTCCCTCGGGCGCCGGCAGCCAGTTCGCCGCCGCGTCCGGGTCGGCCGGCCGCTCCCGGCTGATGTGGACGGTCAGCGACCCGTCGTCGGCGCGCACGATTCCGGGCGTACGGTCCCCGATCGAGTACCGCCCCGCCGGATTGGCGACGAGGAAGTAGTCCGGGGTGCCGTACATGGTCACGGACCAGAAGGCGTCGACCGGCGGCGGCTCCTCGAAGCGGAGCTCGTAGCGGTGCGCACCGCTGAGCGGCGCACCGTCGGCGTCGTGGAAGGTCTGCGCGTACACGGCCTCGTAGCCGTGGTTCCCCCACAGTCCGATGCGGGCCGCCACGGCCCTGGCCGGATAGGAGGCCGCCCGGTCCGCGATCTTCCATTCCGGCGCGTCGATGGTCCCGACGCCGAACCGGTCCAGGTTGTAGTCGAAGAGGTGGGGGTCCATCGACCATCCCCCGCCGCCCCCGGCCCCCGACCGGCTGGCCGCCTCCACCCGCTCCTTGCCCAGGGCCAGTCCCTCGGTCAGGGCGCGTACGAGAGCGGAGCCGGCGGGGACGTACGGCGACGGCCCCTCCTCCAGGAGCCCCAGCGGCTGGAACCGGTCCTGGTAGGCCCGGTCCGCGGCGGACGGCGGGAAGTCGGCCATCCATACCCTCAGCTGCTCGAAGAAGCGGAGCTCCGCCGGGACCCCGGCATCGGGGGCGGGCAGACCGGTGCGGCGCTCGCCCGGTTCGAGAGGGGTGAGGGTGAACTGCTCCTGGAGGGCGCGGACCCGCTGCTCCAGGTCCTCGGGGCCGTCACAGGCGTTGCGGCCGACGATGGTGACGACGGTGGTGGGGGCGTCGATCACCCCGCGCACGTCCTCGGGTGCGGTGCCTGCCCAGCCGGGCGGCACGACGAGCCAGTCGCCGGCCTCCGTCCCGGTGGCCCGGCGGCCGACGTACGCGAAGTTGTTGGACCAGGCGTCGACGAACTGGAGGACGTAGTAGGCCCCGCCGGTGTCCGGGACGTGCAGCCGGAGCGGTCCGCCGGACAGGTCGAGCTGGGCGATCGAGTACACGGTGTCGTTGTTGACGGACACGAAGTGCGTGCCGGCGTCGGCGAGCCGGTCGGCGTGGGCGAACCGGTTGAAGGGCGCGGCCGGCAGGCCGCCGAACCCCTTGTGCAGACACGTCTCGACCATCGACAGGTCGAAGACGAGCGGATACCCGTAGACGTACGCCTCGGCTGCCGACTCGACGAGCTCGTTCGTGCGCTCCTCAGGCATGGAGAACCTCCCCTTCAGTGATCGTGCGCGGCGCGTTCGGTGATCGCGCGCAGCGGGCGTCGGCCTGGACCGGCCGCGGCCCTGGGCCGACGGTTCGGGCCCGTACACCCGGACGGCGGGGTGACGGGCCCGTCGGGCGCGGGAAGCCGGCCGGCGGCCCGCGCGGGGTCCTCGGACGGGTCCTGCCGCGCGTGGAGGGCCGGTCCGGCGGTGGCCCGGCGGTGGGGAGCCACCGCCGGGCCGACGCCGTCACCGGCACCCGTCAGATGACCGCCTTCGAACGGTCGGTGCACAGGGCCCAGATCACGAAGGTGTCGATCGCGAGGGAGACGACGGCCCAGACCGGCTGGTAGGGCAGCCACATGAAGTTGGCGATCATGTTGAGCGCCGCCAGCCCCACACCGGCGCCGCGCGCCCAGACGGAACCCTTGAGGATGCCCCAGCCGACGACGGCGATGATGACGCCGAGGACGAGGTGGATCCATCCCCAGGTGGTCACGTCGAACTCGAAGACGTAGTTGTTGATCCGCGCGTAGACGTCGTCGGAGGCGATTCCGGCGATGCCCTTGATCGCCCCCAGTACGCCGTCGACCATCAGCAGAACACCGGCGAACATGATCCCGCCGGCCGCCCAGGGGTTGATGCCCCCGGGGTGGGACGGGGGCGTGGGAGAAGTGCCCGGCGTGGGCGCGGTCTGTGCCATGAGGACTCCTGGGCCGGTGGGACTGCACGTCAGACCGACCCTGCTGGGCACGTTCGGGCTCGGCCACTCGGACGCGGCCGAACGGGTGAAGGGAACGGGACGCGCTGGAGGCACCTCGGAGGCCCCTCGCGTCGGGCACGAGGCGTCCGCGGGGCGGTAATTCGCTCCCTCTCCAGAGGTCCGGCGGCTACCCTTCGACTCGCCCCTCACGTGATCCCTCAGGCAGGAGTCGACATGCCCGGTCGCCCGAGCACGCGCTGACGTCGTAGGTCGTGATCGACCCGTCATCGCGTGCTGCCTCAGGTCTGCGGCACAGCGAGCCTTTCTCGCCCGGACAGCCGGTGCGCTCTTCCGCGCCCCGGCCGGCGAGCGTTGTCCTCCGCAGCTCAAGGGGTCCTCGTGCAACCGTTGCCGCACAACCGAACCTTCTCCACGCCGGCTTTCCCCGGAATCAGCCATGCCGGCCCGCGCGTTCGCCGCGTCCGGGGCACACGATGAAGGCGGCCTCCGGCGGCCGGGACGGGGCTCCGCCGGGCCTGTGGCGGGACGCCGACTTCCGCAGGCTGTGGGTGGGCCAGACCGCGTCGCAGTTCGGGGCGCAGTCCACGATGGTGGTACTGCCTCTCCTCGCCGTGGTGTCGCTCCACGCGACTTCCGGGCAACTCGGTTTCCTGCGTGCGGTGGAGCAGCTGCCGATCCTGCTGCTCTCGCTCTTCGCCGGCGCGTGGGTGGACCGCCGGCGCGCCCGCACGGTGATGGTGTCGGCGGACTGCGGACGGGCGCTCGTCCTGGCGGTGCTCCCCGCCGCGTACCTGCTGGGCCTGCTCGGGCTGCCCGTCCTGCTCGTGGTCGCGCTGCTCGTCGGCGTACTGAGTGTGTTCTTCGACGTGGCGTACCAGGCCTCGCTCGTACGGCTGGTGGGGCGCGACCGGCTGATGCGGGGCAACAGCGCGCTGGAGGGCAGCAGATCGGCGGCACAGATCGGCGGTCCGGCCCTCGGCGGCCTGCTGGTGTCGTTGTTCGCGGGCCCGGTCGCCGTCGTCCCCGGCGCGTTCTTCTTCGTGTGGTCGGCCGTGTCGATCCGGCGGATCCGCAGGCGCGAACCGGTCCCGGCGCGCGGCGACGGACCGGCCCGCGTACGGCAGCAGATCCTTGAGGGCCTCCGCTTCGTGGCCGGCAGCACCTCCCTGCGGGCGGTGGGTATCGCCTCGGCCCTGTTCCAGTTCTGGTTCGCCGCCCTGATGACCGTCTATCTGCTCTACCTCCCGCGCGGACTGCACCTGTCGGGCACGGCCGTCGGTGTGGCCCTCGCCGCGATGGGCCCGGGAGCGGTCGCGGGGTCGCTGCTGGCGGCGAGGCTGCCGGGAAGGTTCGGGTACGGCAAGGTGCTCGTGTCCTCGGCGGTGGTCGCGGACGGCGTGATGCTGTGCGTACCGGCGCTGGACGGTTCGGCCGCCGTCACGCTCCCCGTACTCATCGGCGTCAACTTCGCCTTCGGTACCTTCGGTCAGCTGGTCAACGTGACGATGATGGCCGTGCGGCAGGCCATCACTCCCGTACGGATACAGGGCCGGGTCGTGGCCACGATCAACTTCGCGGGCATGGGGCTGACCCCGGTCGGCTCGCTGCTGGGCGGCTTCCTGGCGGGCCACTGGGGACTGCGTACGACGCTGCTGGTGACCGCCGTCGCCCTCTCCCTGTCCCCGCTGTTCATGGCGTTCTCCCCGCTGGCCCGACTGGGCCGACACCTTCCGCACGAACGGCCGACGGGCCCCCTGGACGCCTGCCGCCAACACACGGACAGCACCCGTACGGCTCCGGATCCCCTCAGGGAGGAGTTCAGCCCGCCCGACGCAACCGGTACCCGTCGCGCCCGCACGCGGTGGCAAGGGAGGCGACGAGGATGATCACCGCACACACACCGGGAGAAACCAGAAGCCGTTCATCGCTCCCGAAGCCGTTCATCGCTTCCGAAGCTGTTCCACGACACGGGCCCGCAGCTGCGGCTCCACCTCGCGCTCGCTCATCGCCCTCTGCACGAGGGGAAGATCGGCGCCGTGTACCCGCATGTGCTCGATCAGGGGCGCAATCCGGTCGAGACGGTTGCGGACAAGCTCGGAGACCAGCCTCAGCTCCAGGCGGACGACGGGAACGACATGACTGCCGAGTCCGACCCGTACACAGTGCTCCCAGGGGCCGCGCCCCGTGCACTCGAAGGTATCGGTGTCGGCCGGCCACTCGACCGTACTGATCTCCACATCCGTCCCGTCGACCCTGAACCGGGCGAAGTACTGCCGCGCTTCGGGCAGCCAGGCCGGTGCGTCCGGACACGGGAACCCGGACAGCCCGGCTGCGAATCCGTCGACGTCGGCCCGGCCGCCGACCAGGATGTCCACATCGCCTGCAGGCAGCAAGACTCCCTGCGCCAGCGCGGCACCGGTCCCGACCAACCGATAGGCGAGGCCCCGCGTGTCGGGATCGACTCGGTCGAGGACGAGGGAGAAGAGTCTCCGCAGCTCGTCGGGGCCCCGCAGTGCCCTTGCCCTGCCATGGGGTTCCATGACGCGATTGTGCCCTCCGGGGGCGTGGGAGACCGAGGTTCGGCGGCAATGCCGCATGCTCGGGGCGACGTTGGTGCGCCTCGGCGACGCCGCCCGGCGCCGGCCCTCACACGGTGACCCGGGGCTGCGCCGGGCCGAGGTGGTGCACGGCTGTCTGCTGGGCGTGCGGGGTGAGGAGCTCCCGCAGTTCCTCGGCCGCGGCCTTCAGGAGGTGGCCGTCGCGGGTGGCGTGGAGCGTTTCGAGGATGAAGGCGACCTGGGTGGAGTCCTCGGTGACACGGGTGCGGTGAGCGTCGCGGTGGTTCCAGTGCCGGGTCAGGACGCCGTCGGCGTCGGCGTAGATGATCTCTCCGGGCTTGGGGTTCTCGACGGTGCCGGGTTCGCCGAGCGGGGTGAACTCCTCGCTGCCGTCCGCGTGCCGGATGTCGACGTCACCGCTGACCCGGCCGAGATCGAACGCGCCGGCGGGCAGGCCGTGACGCACGGAGACGGCGTTGTAGGAGTCGACCGGCTGATTGATCCGCGGCAGCGCCCCCTTCTTGGCGAGGCGCCTGCCGAGTGCGTCCACGCTGGGGCGGATGCGCCGGGGGTTCGTGCCGAAGGACCGGTAGGCGGCGTGCCACACCTCGATGCGGGGGTCGGCCTCGTCGGCGGGCTGCCAGGCACCGGACGCGAGTTCCTGCTCCAGTGCCTCCAGCGCGGCGGTCGTGCCGGGCCAGTCCTCGCGACCACGCAGGCCGGTGGCGGTGACCACGGCGACGAGGGTATCGGGGAAGGCGTCGGCGACAGCGGGGGCAAGGCGGAAGTCGGTCATGAGTGAAGGCTCCGTTTCTTCGTACGTACGGCAGGGCGGAAAGTCAGACCTTCCACGGGCCGATGCGGTCCAGGCGGCGGCGCTGCTGGTCCGCGGCGGGGGCGTCGAGACCCTTCCCCCGTCGGGTGAGGCTCTCGGCCACGGCCGTACGGTGCTCGACGGGTTTGTGGTCGTCGTACTTGAACTTGGCCATGACTTCGGTGACTTCCAGGCGAAGCCCGCGGATGCCGGGCAGCATCCGGCCGTAGGGGGGCTGGTCGACGGCGACGGGTGCGTGGTCGCCGTCGGGCTGGAAGTGGGCGAGCTGGCGGCGCAGCAGCTCGGCCTTGGCCTCGGGGTCGTCGACGACGGTGGCGCGGCAGGTGAACTGCACGGCCGCGTAGTAGCTGGTCGGCACGCCGTCGGCGGGCGGGGTCCCGGGACTGGCGCGCCAGGGTGCGGGGATGAAGGCGTAGTCGCCGATGACGGTGAAGGTGACGTTCGGGTCGTGCTCGATCGCTTCCCAGACCGGGTTGGGCCGGGCGAGGTGGATCAGCAGGTCGCTGCCGTCGGTGGTGAAATGGGTGGGGACGACGGCGGGCGGCCGGCCCGGCAGGCCGTTGACGCTGAGCTGTCCGAAGTCGTGGCCGTCGGCGATCCAGGTCTGCCATTCGGCGGCGTCCAGGGCGGCGTCCCAGGGATGGATGAGCATGCGGCTCCTTGCACGGGTGCGGTGGTGCGGCGGGGTCGATCAGGTTCGGGGCCTCGGGCTTCAGGCCTCGGGCCTCGGGCCTCGGGCCTCGGGCCTCGGGCCTCGGGGAAGGCAGGGGCTCAAGTGAGGGCGAGGAGGCTGACGGCAGCGGCGGCGGTGCCGAGCCCGACGAGCTGGCCTCGGTGGATGCGCTCGGCCAGCACCATGCGGGCGAGCAGGACGGTGCCGGCCGGGTAGAGGGCCGTGATGACGGCGACCACGGCGAGGTCTCCGCTGCGGGCGGCGAGCAGGAAGAGCAGGTTCGCGACCGAGTCCAGCACGCCGGCGGCGGCGGACATCGCGTAGGCGGGCCGCTCGGATCCCAGCCGTCGAAACATCAGCCCGGCCGCACCCAGGGTGACGGCCGAGGACACCGCCCTGCCGATGAGCAGTGGAGCGACCCCGCTGTCGGACGGTGCCTGGTGCAGGAAGATCAGCTGGAGGGCGATGGCGGCGCCCGCACCGAGAGCGAGCAGCATGGCCGTACGCGAGGGCCGCGCAGCCCCCGAACCGTGCCCGGCACTGACCAGCACCACCGCGGCCAGCGCGAGCGGCAGACCCACCAGCCCGGCGACGCCCAGGCGCTCCCCCTGGAGCAGGCCGACGCCCACGGGCAGCATGGCGGACACCAGCGCCGTCACGGGTGACAGCACGTTCATCGGGCCGATCGCCAGCGTCCGGTAGAGCAGGGCGAACGCGGCGGCCGACGCGACACCGGACGCGGCACCCCAGCCCAGGGCCTCGACGCCGAACGACGCTCCGAGGAACGGCCACAGCAGCAGTTCGACCGCGAGGGAAGCCGGGGCCGCGATCATCACGGTGTGCAGCACATGAGCCTTGCGGGCCCCGAGGCCGCCCAGGAAATCGGCGCAGCCGTAGGCGAGCGAGCTTCCCAGGGCCAGTAGCAGAGCAATCACGGGCACATCCCTTACCATTCACTGGAACGACCCAACGGTACAACGAAACGACCGACCTCTGTCAACCAAACGACCGCACGGTGCATTCCAGTGGTCCTTCGCAAGGATGGTGATCGGATGGCCGAGACGGACGCGGCACTGCGGACGCTCGCGCACAACGTCAGAGCGGCCCGCACCCGCGCGGGCCTGTCCCTGGACGAGCTCGGCCGGCGCGCACAGGTCAGCAAGGGCGCGCTGGTGGGCCTGGAGAAGGCTCAGGGCAATCCCAACTTCGCCACGCTCGTCCGCCTGGCCGACACTCTGGGCATCTCGGTGTCCGCGCTGATGGAAGGGCCGGCGGAAGGCCGTGTCCGCGTCGTCACGGCCGACGCCGTGGCCCCTCTGTGGACCGGGACGCAGGGCAGCGAGGCCCGGCTCATGCTGACGACCTCGGGCGCGGCCCCGGTCGAGGTCTGGCGCTGGCGCCTGGAACCGGACGAGGAGTACCCCAGCCACCCGCACCAGGCCGGGGTCGTGGAAACGGTCAGCGTGACATCCGGCAGCATGACGCTCGTCGTGGACGGCACCGAGCACCACGTCGAAGCCGGCCAGACGGCGGCTTTCGACGGCGACGCCCCCCACGCCTACCGCGGCGCCGGCACCGAGGCCTGCCATTTGATCATGACCGTCCACCTGCCGCCCGGCCCGGTTTCCTCCGCCTGAGGCCTGAGGCTTGACGGCGAACCCTGCCGTCAAGCCGCTCCTGCTCCCGCTTCTGCAGCGCGCTCGACCACGTTCACGGTTACGACCACGACCACGACCACGACCACGACAACCTGAGCATGAAGGGCCCCGGCTGCGTCCTGGAGCTGACGCACCGCCCCCTCACGGCAACGAGCGCGTGAGCCACACCACTTCACCGCTGTCGTCCGTGGTCATGTGATCGCGCGCGAACCCGAGCTTCTCCAGGACGCGGAGCGACGGCGTGTTCCAGGCACCGACGGTCGACCAGAGCCGCTTCCGCCCGGTCGCCGCAGCCGCATCGAGCACGGCACGGGCCGCCTCGGTGGCGTACCCATGCCCGTGCACACGCTGGAACAGTTCATACGCGATCTCGGGCTCCTCCACGGTGGAGCGGCCGATGATCAACCCGCAATAGCCGATGAAGTCGCCTTCGGCGCGGCGCTGGATGGGCAACAGGGCGAACCCGGTCGTCTCCGTCCCGGCGAGCAGCGTCGCGATGGACGTCCGGGCGCGCTCCACTGTGGGCGTCCCCTTGCCTCGTTCGGCGAGGAGGGCGCTGAACTCGACAGCGTCCGATTCGGCCCACGGCCGCAGGATCAGCCGCTCGGTCTCAAGGTGGAACGCCATCGTCTCGTACGTAGACATGGCCCCACTCTGCCTCACAGGTCATCGCCGAATAGGGGCTGCTTCCCGGATCCCTCGCGTCCGGGGGCGACCGGCCCCGCAACGCCTCCACTGAAGCGAACGGAGACATCGGCGACCAGCGACGCGACAACGCCTACATCAGCCCGGACCGGTCGCCCGGGCGGTCCCCCATGCGGTCAGCGCTGCGAAGTCGTCGGCAACCAGGCCGCGTCGGGCGTCGATCCGGCGCAGCAGGGCGGGACCGTCGTGATGCTCCTTCACCCAGGCGTGATCGGCCTGGGTGATCTCGTCATCGATCCACGCGAACGCCCGGCCTGCCGCCCACGCGACGATCTCAGGCGTCTTCCAGAACACACCGGGCGACTCAACCCGGATCATGGCCTGGCGCTGGTCGCAACGACTTCAGGGCCGGGCCCGAGTCCGGACCGGCTGCACCCCACCGTCATCGGCGGGGACAGCAGACGTCCGGCCAGTTCCTCCACCCACACGTCGGTGATGATCGAGCGGGTCGCCAACGACGAGTCTGCCCACTCCGATGCAACTACGCTGGCGAAATCGCCACGTCTGAACGAAGGACACACATGGCTCGCCCCTACGCCCCCGGACCGAAACAGTTCGTCTTCGGTGTCGGCGACGGCAACGACCAGCAGGTCTCCGTGCACGACCCTCAGGAAGCCTACGTAGCGTTCTCCGCGTTCTTCCGGGATCGGGACTCCGCGACCTACACCATCGAAGACGAGCCGTCGGGCCAGAGCCTGGTGCTCATGCCCGGTCAGGGCGTGGTCGCCCGGACACAAGGAGCGGACCGGCCTCGGTCGGAGTACCTCCAGGTCGACCGAGTCAATCGCTACCTGCCGAGCGCGATGCTGTTCTTCGAGAACGGATACGCCGGCCTCGACCGATTCGGCCAGTGGTTCGCGGACCTCGCCGACCTCGACGCCTCGCCGGAGAATCGCGGTGCCACTCGCGCCGCCACGTTCACGACCGAATCCGCGGCCATCAGGGAAGTCGCCCGGATCTGGGCGGATTCGGGCTACGTGGACCCGAGCGACCAGTACTACGTGTTCTTCGACTCGCGTGATGCCGACGACGACCGAGCCGAACGAGCCGAACTGCTCAAGCTGATCGCATTTCTCGGCATCGAACGGGTCGACACCCCGGCCGGGGCCGCCGAAGGCGAAGTCTGGGTACGCACCGACGTGCGCCTCGACGTCGAATTCGAGCGGTGGTCATGACCGCAGGGGTCGGTCATCACCGGAGGGATCGGTCATGACCGGAGGGATCGGTCATGACCGGATGGTTCGGCCCTGACCGGAGATGTCGGCCATGACCAGATGGTTCAGGATGGGGCCGCAGCATCCGGCGTGACGCCGGCCATGGGCCCGAGGCCCGGCCTTGTCCAGCCGGCGCCCCGCGACGGCCTGACTCGACGACCATGACGAGCGGGACCGCTCGACTGCGCGCTCCGGACGGCGCGGGCGCACACGAGGCAGCCGGTCGGAACGGTGCAGGCAGAACACGCCGGTCCCGTCCGATGGGGAAGACTGAGTCCATGAGAGAAGTCGTTTTCACACGCATGAGCGGCTGGATCCCGAACGTGATCCGCGAGGACGGCGAGCTGAAACTGATGCTCGGTGCCGGGGCCGACGCCAACCACGAGCCTCGCACGTTCACGTTCCCGGTACGGGAAGCCCACCTTGCGGTGATACGCGAGGATCTGGGCCGACACCTGCTGCTGTGGAGCGCGGTCCTTCCGCTGTGCGATGCCGCCGGAACCCGGGGCCGGCTCGACGAGAACGCAGCCGTAGAGCTCCTGGACCCGGTCCTTCTCTCCGCGCCCGCGGACGTCGACGCGCTCTTCCGGCGGATCCCGTGGGACAGGAGTCGGCTCATCGCCCATGGGGCCGACATCGATCTGCTCGAACGCGGTCAGGTCTGCGCGGCCATGCGCGCGGCGACGGAGACGTCCGACGGGAAGCGCGCTCAGGAGCACCACGCGAACCGCCGTCGCGCCGAGCGCGGCACCGTACTCGGTCCACTCGACACCGCGATCCTGAAGTACACGGGCCAGTACCTGCACGGCGCCACGGTTCCGAAGCGGATACCCGGCGCCGTCGACCCGGCGCTGCTGCCCGAGGTCATGCACCTGATCGCTGTCGCGGAGCAGGCGTGCGCCGGGATGCGGATCGGCCGCGATCCGCGACGGGGAAAGCGCGCCACGGACAAGCGCGAGTGGGATCGGATGGCTACGACGGTCGACACGGCCGTACGTCGCGCCCACCCCGAGCTCGCCGACGACGCGGTACGTACCGTGAGCTTCCTGATGTGCTCGGAGGCCGCGGACCGCTCCAGGAACGCACCCATGGAGGACGACGAGGAGGCGGCCGGCGGCCGCGCGGAATCCGGCGGGAGCGCGAGGAAGACGAGCCTGTCGTTCACCGACGACAAGGGCGTCGAGAAGAAGTGGGTCAAGGACAGTCCCCGCACTGCCACCGCCGAGTTCTGGGAGTTCGTCGGCGATCGCTCTGCCGGGGACAACGAGGTGTTCACCATCGAGGACGAGGAGATGGGCGAAGGGATCCAGCTCCACTTCTACGCCGACTCGATCGCCCGGATCACGACCGTGTCCGTGGGTGAGGGCGGGTCGGATCCGGAGTACCGGGTCGAGTACAGCCTGGTCGACGGGATCGGCGGGTACCGGAACCTGGTGAGCGCCTTCGTCCGCGGCGGCTGCGTAGCCCTCGGGGAGCACGGCTCCTGGATGTCGGATGCCGCCGAACTCGAACGCGCCCGTCGACGGCGCGCCGGCAAGTAGTCCGGCCGGGATCGCGCACGTACCGCCGCTATCGGTACCTCGCAGTCCCCACTGTGGCCGAGCTGCATCGCCGCAGTGGGCAACGACCCGTCCGGCGGCAGCACCACCGACCCCCACGCCCGACTGCCGCTCAGGCTGCCCTCGGTTCCAACGAGGGCGACTCATCGAGCGTCCCGAGCACCTCACGGCCCGATCGTCGGACCGGGAGAGCCCGGCGGCGTCGGCTGCTCCTCGATGCCGGCGCGCAGGGCCTGGATGAACCAGGTGAAGACCGGCGCCAGGCTCGGCGGAACGGGCCATCCGTTGATGACGGACAGGAGGCACCAATAGCGTTCTGTGCGAGGGTCGTTGGCGACCTCCAGGCGCGCCAGCAGCCACCGGCGCAGTTCGGTGTCGTCGGCGCGGCCGAAGACCTGGGCGTAGCGGGCGGCGAGGGCGTCGACAACGGGAGTCGCACCCGCGGAAAGGGGGTCGATCTCGGCGGCGAGAGCACAGCCGACCTGGTCGCGGACCGTTTCGGTGAGGTCGTGATGCAGACCCGTGGTGTCACCCTGGGCACGTTCCGCTGCCTGGTGCTCGGCCATCCGGCGCACGGCGGCGCGGAATTCCGGGTCCTGGGTGAGTTCGGCGAGCTCCACCCAGGCGTCGACCTGGTCGGGTTCGGGGTCCTCCGGCAGCTCAGGCATGGCCGAGCGCATCATCTCGACGAAGTCGGGATTGGCGTCGAGGCCTCCGAAGGCGTCGTCGATGAAGTCGTTGACGAGGCGCCGGCGTTCATCGTCGGACAGTCTGGCGAGCTTGTGCATGAGATCCAATTCCTCCGGAGTGGAGCCCCGCTTGGCCACCGCGCGCAGCACCGCGCGCCGCAGGCGCAGGGTGCCGATCTGCACGTCCAAGGCGTCGGCATGCGCGGCAGCGACCTCGGGCACCGAGATCTCCCGGTCCAGCACCTGCCGGATGACGGCAAGATCGAGTCCCAGTTCACGCAAGGTCCGCACCAGGTCCAGCCGTGCGAGCGCGTCGAGGTCGTAGAGCCGGTAGCCGGCTGGGCTGCGGTCGGTCGACGGCACGATTCCGCTGTCGGAGTAGAACCGAATGGCCTTCACCGTCAGCCCGGTCCGCCGGGCCAACGCCCCGATCGTGTATAGCGTGTCGCCGTCCATGCCCCCACCCTCGCGTCTCCCCTTACAGGAGACTCAAGTCCGTCCTCCAGAAGCTTCCGCCGGACGGGGCGCACGCTTTCTGCACCGGCTGTCACTCCCTGCGCCAGACTCCACCACATGCGGAGAAGGAAACGCGGGCCCTCAACTGCCTGCGGCGGACTCCGGTTAGCACCTGCACACCGCTGACAAGTCGAAGCCCCGGACCAGAGTCCGGAACTTCTCTTTCAGCATCGCCGATACCCGCAGGCGGGAGTTGCGGTGCGCCGACGGATGCGGTCACGAGTGGCGCAACTTGCCACCTCAGCCGCAGGGGCCGATCTAGGGCTCCCTCTCTCGCCGGTTCTTGATCCGACCTGGGCCGTCGTGTGGTTGACGGCCTCTGACCTGTAGCTCAACCGTCGTGACCTGTCACCGTTGGTCGCCGTCCAGGGGCCCGGCACGGCCCGGCGGCCGGCTACTTCCGCTTCTTCTTCGCCTTGCGTTTCTGAACCTCGTAGGAAGACCACTCGCCGCGGTGACGGTCGCACCTGGATGCTCCGATCATGGCGAGGCGCTGACACCGGCTCCCCTTCTGTGTAAGCGCTCCACACTTGGACTGCGTTCGAGCCACTACTCCCCCTGGTGCCGTCGGACCGACAGACCAGCCGAGTGTGTCGAACGCTCCCGACTCTGCGGAAGGCGCACGTAGGCGCATGCCGCTTGCACTTGGAAGCACTGGGGCGCACTGGGGCTGAGGCCACCGCTTCAGGAGCGCGGCTGGGTTGTCTTCCTTCTGAGCTGCGGCTTCACCGATCCAGGAAACGGGCGAGTACTCGCCCATGAGGCACCGGTGTTACCCGTGGCTGACCCCTGCGTCCTGCACGGTTGTGGCACGCGACCTCTTCACGGAGAGATGCACCACGGTGCGGCTGCGATCGTCCGTGGAGCCTTGCCGTGCGTGCTGCGTCAGGAGCTCAGATGCTGGGCTGTCCTTCTGACGCGGTGGTGCTCACTGACGCAGGGCCTGTTGGGGACCGCTCCAGTCGTCGCTGACGGGCACGGGCCACGCGAGCCGGGGACTGAAACAGGTCGTTCAGCACCTCATCCATGAGTGTCAAGATCTCTTCGGACGCCTCGTGATCAACGGGGGCGAGATCGCCATGGGCTACCTCATTGCCCCCGAAGCGCACCTCGTGTGCTGCTTCCTTGATGTGCCCCCGAAGCAGACCTAGTTGGTGGAGCTCATCGATCTTCGCGATCAGGCTCCCTCTGGTGACACCCTTTTCCTTCGCGGACGCTTCGACCACCGCACGAGCAAGTACAACGGCAGCTCGGTCGGCCTTGATACTCAGACAGTCGTGCGCCTCAACCGCGAGCGACTCGATCGCTGCGGGGACGTCTGGGAATGTCCTGTTGGACTCCGCCGGGGGAAGCCACCGTGCCTGCTGGGCCTGCGGATGGTCCCAGAGATCAGAAGGTGCGTCGTCCCAATCATTCGTACGGCTGAAGTCGGTCCACCCATAGGCGAGGACAAGCCGGCGGCAGTTGGCACATCGATAGGCTTCGAATCCCACGTTGAGACGGCTGTCCTGATCGGGGACCACTTCGGCCCCGCCGACCGGTCTCATGTGAGCCAGCCGTCCGCACCATCCACATGTCGTGCTCGCCATAGTCGGAGACTAGTGTGCAACGCCTCGATGGGCATGAGAATTGCGACGTGCGCTCGCGGACCAGAGCAATCCGCAGGGCAGGCCCGTGCCGACAGCTTCGGATCCCTCAACTTGGGAAGCTGCGATCATTTACGGTTGACCTCATGGCCGAGGGCCTTGCGCCGCTCACCGAACACGACAGCACGCTGCGGGACGACCTCAGCCACCTTCAAGACGCCGGGCGCAGCCGAGGCGCAGCGGTGATCGACGGTCTCGCCGGCGAGGAAGCGGCGAAAATGCCTGTTCTCTGGAATGTCGTTCGTATCAGCTGGACTGAAATCGATGCGCTACGGGCGCAGTTGAGGACCTTGAATACAGCCCCTCGGCCCCGGGGGACTTATGCGCCCGACGCACCGGAAGCAGGCGGCGCCACGACGCGTGAGCTGATGCCGCGGATGGGACATTCCTCGGCGCGGGCAGCGCTGATCCATCAGCACCTGGTGAACGGACGTGCCCACGCCATCGCCGCTCACGTCGACGAGCGGAACAGGCAGGTCTGGCCGGGCGAATCCGGCGACGCATCTGGCACGTAAGTAGCACGACGCCCCTCCCCCGCCTCCCGCCCAAAGAACGACAAGGGCCCAGGCTCCCGGTTCAGTACCGGTGACCTGGGCCTTTGCCTATCTACCTACTGGTGGGCGCGGACGGTTTCGAACCGCCGACATCTGCTTTGTAAGAGCAGCGCTCTACCCCTGAGCTACGCACCCGTGGATGAAGCAACAGATTACATGCCTCACGGTGCCCGTCGACAATCGGTTACCCGGCCGGGCCGCGCCGGTCCGGGGCCGGTCCGGGGCGCCCCCGGCGCGTCCGCCCCGAAGTCGGTACGGGGGATATCCCCACCCCCAAGACGGTAGCCGTCCGGATCGTCCCCCGGGCGGCCGCTGCATACGGTGGGATCACATCGGCAGCACCAGCCAGGGGGACTCCATCGCCATGACCATCCGCACTCACACCCGCACCCGTGCCCGTGCCCGTACCCACGTCCTCGTGGCCACCGGTGGTGCCGTTCTGCTCGTCGGCCTGCTCAGTGGGTGCGGCAGCGCCGATGTGGAGGGTGCCCCCGCCGAGCACAAGTCGTTCGCGTACAAGGGGAAAGCGCTGACCATCGACGCGGAGGACTCCACCGTGGAGGTCGTGCCCGCCGATGTGGAGCGGATCGAGGTGACCCGCAAGGTGGACGGGTGGGTCATGTTCGGGAGTGGGCCGGATCCCGTGTGGAAGCTGGAGGGCGACACGCTGACGCTTCGGGTGAAGTGCGACGCGATGATCAGTGACTGCGGGGCGCAGCACCAGGTGAAGGTGCCTCGTGGGCTCGCGCTGACCGTGGATGCCGACAACGGGAAGGTCACCGCGTCCGGGTTCGGTACGCCGCTCAAGCTCTTCTCCGACAACGGCGGAGTCGTCGTGCGGGATATCAGTGGGCCGCTGGAGCTGAAGAGCGACAACGGCTCCGTGCGTGGGGAGCGGATCTCGGCGGCGTCCGTGGTGGCCCGTTCCGACAATGGTTCGGTGAGGCTCGACTTCACGCGTGTGCCGAATCTCGTGGACACCGTCAGTGACAACGGCGGTATCACCATCGACCTGCCGGCGGGGAAGAACCGGTACGCCGTGTCCGCGTCGGCCGACAACGGAAGCGTCTCGGTGAAGGTGCCTCGCAGTGATGACAGTCCGCACGCGGTGAAAGCGCACAGCGACAACGGCGAAGTCACCGTACGAAGCGCGAACTAACGGGCCCGTGTGTTCGTCCTTACCTGGTGGGAGAATGTACCGGGCAGGGCGAAACAGCACGGGAGAGGGATGTGACGGCGACACACGCGAAGCCGCAGGCGAGAGCGGGTGGGAGTTCCGCCGTCAGTGATGTCCCTGTCAGCCGGCACGGCGATGTTCCTGTCAGTCGGCACGGCGCCGTCCGCCTCGGTCGGCACGGCCTCGGTCGGGGCATTCGCGATGCTCTCCTGCTGATGCTGCTGCCCGTGCCGTTGTTCGTCTCGGCGTTGCCTGCCGCCGTCGCCGGGGGCGGTACGCGGCGTTGGTTCGGCGGGCGCGGGGAGGGGCAGCGGGCCGAGGCCCAGGCGGCGAAGGATGCCGCCGCGGAGGCCTTCTACGAGCTCGACACCGCTCAGCGCGATCTGCAGATCTCCATCGAGACCATCACGGCCGTGGACAGTTCGCCGGCCGCGCGGAAGGCCGTCGACGGCTTCGCCGCTCTCGGGCGGCGCATCGACGAGGCCAGTCACGCCTACATCACGGCCGTCGACGCGCACGATCTCGACCGGGATGATCTCGAACCCTCGGTCGCCTCCCGTGCCCGGGCCGAGCTGTCCTCCGCCAAGGATGAGCTCGTACGCGTCAAGGGCGAGCTCGACCGGTTCGCCGCCGGGCTCGGTCCGTTGCTGGGGACGGCCGAGACGCAGCTCGCCCGGCTCGCCCCCGCGGTGGAGCGGGCGCGTCAGGCGCTCCTCGCCGCGAGCAATGCTCTCGACGCGGTGCGGGAGTCCGGACTGCGGGCGGACGATCTCGCCGCGCGGCTGGCCGCTCTCGCCCCCGAGCTGACCAAGCTCAACCAGGGAGCCGGCCGGCACGGTGTACCCGAGACCCTTCAGCGCGCCGATCAGGTGCTGCGCGATGCCGAAGCCGTACGCGCCGAGGCGGCGCAGTTGCCCGAGCGGGCCGCCGAGATCGACAAGCGGCTGGTGACGCTGCGTACGCGGGCCCAGGCGCTGACCACACGGTCGGCCTCCGTCGAGCCCGTGCTCAGCGAGCTGCGGCGGCGGTTCTCGGCGGCCTGCTGGCAGGACCTCCAGCCCGTTCCCGAGCAGGCGGCCGTCAATGTGCGCCAGGCCGAGGAGAAGCTCAAGGAGGCCGCGAAGGCGCGTGACGAGCAGCGCTGGGCGGATGCCACGTCGCGGCTGAGTACGGTACGGGCCCTGCTCAACGCCACGGACGAGGCGGTCTCGGCGGCCGGTGACCGGTTGCAGCGGCTGGACGCCGTCGCCAAGGACCCGCAGCAGGAGATCCAGCGCACCCGGTTCGCAATCCGTGACGCCCAGCGCCTCGCCATGGCCGGGCGCCACACCCCCGAGCCGCGCCACGCCCAGCCGCTCGACGACGCGGTGGCCCGGCTGGACCAGGCCGTCACCGCCCTCGACGGCCGCCACCCCGACTACTGGCACTTCCTGACCGTGACGGAGGGCGTACGGCAGACCGCCGCGCGCGTCGTCTCCGAGATCCGTGAGGAGCGCGGCGCCGGCGCCTGACCCGGGCACCGGCCACCGGGCACCGCGCACCGCGCACCGCGCACCGAGGGCGCGTACGTACCGCCCTCGGGGCTGCCCGCGTGCGGCGGCCCCGGTCCGGCGGGATCCTGGTAGTACCTGGAAGGAGGCCCCATGGCCACCCATGTACTGCGTCCCGCCCGGCGGCCGGCTGCCCATCGCAAGGCCACTCGGCTCGATGAGCACCTTCCGGTGGACCACCGGCTCAGCCGCGTCTACCGCATCGGCGCCGGGCTGATGGGTCTGGTGCTTCTCGCCTTCGGCATCCTCGGGCTGACCGATCACGTCGGCTTCTTCGACACCGGCGGCGACACGGTCGCGGGTCTGAGCACCAACGGCGCGCTCAGCGTCCTGTCGATCTGTGTCGGGCTACTGCTGTTCATCGGGATGGTCATCGGCGGCAACTTCGCCTCGACGCTCAACATGGTGCTGGGCATCGCCTTCGTCCTCAGCGGTTTCGTCAATCTCGCCCTGCTGGACACCGGGCTCAACTTCCTCGCCTTCGAGATCCAGAACGTGCTGTTCAGTTTCGTGGTCGGGCTGCTGCTGATGATGTTCGGGATGTACGGGCGCGTCAGTGGCGGGCTCCCCCACGACAATCCCTACTGGCGGGCCCGCCACCCCGAGGAGGCCGCGCGTGAGCAGCGGCTCGCACGGCGGCGGTCGGTCGAGGAGATGCCCGTCGTCCGGCCCGGTGGTTCCGCGCTCGGTGGTTCCGCGCCCGGCGGGTCCGCCCCCCGGTGATTCCTCGCCCGGCGGTTCGTAGAACGCGTGGGCCGTCCGGCCGTCCGTTGCGCGTCCCGGCCGATAGCCTGGGGGCATGCCTCGTTACGAGTACCGCTGCCGCTCCTGCGGAGACACCTTCGAGCTCAGCCGTCCGATGGCCGAGTCCTCGGCACCCGCCTCCTGCCCCGCCGGGCACGAGGACACCGTGAAGCTCCTCTCGGCCGTCGCCGTGGGCGGTTCGGCCGGTTCCGCTCCCGCGCCCTCGGCCGGTGGCGGAGGCGGCGGTTGCTGCGGCGGGGGCTGCTGCGGCTGACCCCCACGAACCCGGACACGGGACCCGGACACGGGGCCCGCGCGGGGCACCGAGTCGGCGCGCGACGACCCCCCGCGAGCCGACCGCGTTACCAGCCTCCGCGAGCCGACCGCGTCCCCAACCTCACAGGGCAATACGTCTAGCGCTTGCGCGACAGCGTCAGTCCGTCCGCCACCGTGAGCAGCACGCTGTCCATCCGCGGGTCGGCGGACACGTGGTCGTTGAACTCCTGGATGGCCGCCGTCGCCCCGGTCGCCCCCGGGTCCGTCACGCCGCCGTGGAAGAGCACGTTGTCCGTGGTGATGAGGCCGCCCTGGCGCATCCGTGGCACCAGTTCCTCCCAGTACGCGCGGTAGTTCTCCTTGTCCGCGTCCAGGTAGGCGAAGTCGATGTGCGGCTCCGCGGGCATGGCCCGCAGTGTGTCGAGGGCCGGGGCGATCCGCAGGTCGATCCGGTCCGCGACGCCTGCCTTCGCCCAGGCCTCACGGCCGTAGGCGGTCCATTCCTCCGAGACGTCGCACGCGATCAGCCGCCCGCCGTCCGGCAGTGCCTGGGCCATCGCCAGGGCGGAGAAACCGGTGAAGGTCCCGACTTCCACGATGTGCCGGGCCCCGGTCAGCCGTACGAGGAAGGCGAGCAGCGGGCCCTGTTCCTCGGCCGACTGCATGCCCGCGTGGCCGGGCAGCTGGGCGTAGGTGGTTTCGACGAGTTCACGCTGCACCGCGTCCAGCGGCGGGTTGTGCTCCAGCATGTACGCGTACAGCTCGTCCGTGATCTTTGTCTGGTTGCCCTTGGTCAACGCGCCACTCCTGTTCGTGCCGAGTGCTCCGCCGACCGGCGGGAACGCGGTGACTTTAGCCGTCGGACCTCCGCGGACCGAGCGGATTCCCCTGGCGCGCCGCAAAGTTGACGCCCCGTCCATGACCGCCGGTCCCGGACCGCCCAGCGGCTGAGTACCGCCCCGCCCCGAAGGACCGCCCGTCCCGGAGGGCCACGCGCCTACGACCGCCCGTCCCGGAGGGCCTCCCGCCTCAGGCCGCAGCCCGGCGCGCGCCCGTCGCCTCCAGGAAGCGGCGCAGGATTTCCTCGCCCGCGGCCACACCGCTCTTCGCGGTCGCCTCCACGTGCGGGGCGTTCCAGCCTGCGTCGGCCAGTTCGCCGTGGCCGGGGCGCCAGCCCCGGTCGGCTGCGAGCAGCAGGTCTGCGTCGAGGAGGGAGTCACCGGCGGCCAGGGTGAACGTGGCGCCGGTGCGGCGGGCGACCTCCCGCATGGCCGCGCTCTTGGTGAGCGGGCGCGGTACGACGTAGATCTTGCGGCCCTGCAGCGAGACGGTCCAGCCGCGCGGCTCCGCCCACGCGGCGAGCTCCTTCGTCCAGTCGGCGGGCAGGAGGGGCCGGTCGACGACGAGGTAGGCGAAGAGGTCCTCGGCGACCCGCTCCTTGAGCAGCCAGGCGGGGTCGGCGGCGGAGACGAGATGGACGCGGATCTCGTCGAGCGAGGCGCACTCCTCGGCGAGCCGGCCGGTCACGGTCCGCTGCCAGTCACGGTCGGACACGCCGTCCACCAGGATGTGTCCGCCGTTGGCGCAGATCGCGAACTCCGCGGGCGGGCCCGGGAGATGGATGCGGTGGTACTGCTCGCGGGTGCGGGTGGTGGTCGGTACGAAGACCGTGGACGGGGAGCCGCTCAGTTCGGCGAGCAGACCGGCGGCCGTCTCCGTGACGTACGAGAGGGGCTTCTTGCCGTACACCTCGACGCAGAGCAGCCGGGGTGCCTCGGCGTCCGGCATCGGGAGCTGGAGGGCCGCCGCCGAGTAGATGAGGGTGCGGTCGAGGTCGCTGGCGACCAGCGTCACGGCGGACGGCGACAGCGGGGCTCCCTGGGAGGTCACTTGGACTCCACCGCCTTGCCGTCCGCACCGGTCGCTCCGCGCGTGTACTTGGGGTGGATCAACCCGACGCAGGTGTACGGGAGTGCGTCGACCTCCTCGACCGGGACGCCTCGCTGCTGCGCCAGCAGCCTGATGTGCTCCAGGTCCGCGCCGGCGCCGCGCTTGGCGAGGATCTTCCACGGGACGCGGCGCAGCAGGACGCGGGTCGTCTCGCCGACACCGGGCTTGACGAGGTTCACGTCGTGGATGCCGTACTCCTCGCTGATGCGCTCCACGGCGGCCCAGCCCTCCCAGGTGGGTGCGCGGTCCGCGGTGAGCAGTTCCTTGACCTCGGCGTCCACGGCGTCGACGACCTCGCCGAACCGGTCGGTGACGGTGTCGAGGAAGTGTCCGGAGACATCGGATCCGGCGAGTTCCCGGTAGAACTTCGCGCCGTGGAAGTCGTCGGGCCCGACCAGGTCGGAGCGCAGGACCGTACGGGAGATCAGTCCGGACACCGTGGAGTTGAGGCAGGCGGAGGGGATCAGGAAGTCCTCGCGGGTGCCGTACGTGCGGACGCAGCCGCCCGGGTCGGCCAGGACCGCGATCTCGGGGTTGAAGCCCTCGGTGCCGTCGGACGCCTCGAACTCGGCGATCGCCGCGGCCAGTTCACGGGTGATGGCGCCCTTGCCGGTCCAGCCGTCGACGAAGACCACGTCGGCCGGGTTGTGGTGGGCGGCCAGCCAGCGCAGGGCGTTGGCGTCGATGCCGCGGCCGCGCACGATCGAGACGGCGTAGTGCGGCAGGTCGATGCCGTTCCGCAGGCGGGCCCAGCGGCGCATCAGGACGCCGACGGGGGTGCCGGCGCGGGCCAGCGAGACCAGCACGGGGCGGGGGCCGCGCTCGGCGAGGACCGTCTCGGTGACCGTGCCGACGGCGCGGGCGATGCGGGCGGCGGACAGGTCCAGGGCCGCCTTGAAGAGGTCCTGGTACTGCTCGGACGGCTGGTACTCGACGGGCAGCGACTCGGCGTAGTGCGCGCCACCGCTCTGTATCGCCTCCTCGCGCTCCTCGGTGGGCGCCTCCAGCTCGGTGTCCGAGAGGTCCTGGAGCAGCCAGCCGACCTCGTCGGGTGCGTAGGAGGAGAAGGCGGGGCCACGGAGGGGCTCGGGCAGCATGGCGGACTCTTCCTGCCGTTGGGGGGCGTACGTCGGGGCCGGCGCGGCGGCACGGGCCGCCGCCGGTACGTACGAGGGGACGACCGCCAGCAGGACATGGGCGGTGTGCGGGGTGAGCTGGTGCAGCAGGCCGCGGGGGCCGTGCAGTGCGGGGGTGTCGGCGGTGGAGTCGACGACCAGGACCACGGCGTCGAAGCCGCCGCCCGCGACGTTGTACGCGTAGCGCTCGCCGGGTCCGTCGGCCGGGTCGTCGTGGGCGGGGAAGACCAGCCGGGTGCGTATCGCATAGCCCGGGTCGTCCACGGCGAGGACCGGTGAGCGGGTGGTGGTGGAGTAGCGGATCTCCGCGCCGGTGCGCTCCTCCAGGGCGGTGCCCAGGCGCAGGGGCGCGTACATCAGCTCCTCGAACCCGAGGACCAGGACCCGGCGCGGGTGTGCGCCCAGTGCCTGCGCGATGCGGTCGGCCATGGCGGGGAGGGCCGGTTCCAGGAGGGCGCGGTGTGCGGGGGTGAAGCCGTGCCGGCCGCCGTCGGGCACTCCGGCGGGCCACCGGAGGTCGATCCGGGTGACGGGGCGGGGGACGTCGCGCAGCGGCTGGTGGGTGTCCCCGGGCCGCGCCGCCGCCTGGGCCGCTTCCTGCTCGGCGACCAGTGCCTGCCCCTTCTGCAGGACGCCCTCCGGGAGGCTGACCGTGCCCGTGTTCCTCGCCACCAGGTCGACCCGGGCCCCGATCTCCTCGGCGAACTCGGCGAGCCGCCCCTGGTCGGCCGGGGAGCGCATGTCGACCAGGGCCACGATGACGTACCGCTTGCGGGGGTAGCGCTCGTGCAGGGCGCGGATGGTGTTGAGGACGGTGTTGCCGGTGGAGAACTCGTCGTCGACGAGGACGAGGGTCGCGCCCGCGTCACCGCCCCGTTCGCCCGCCAGCAGGTCCGGGTCCTCCGGCAGCAGCAGGTGCGAGGTGGCGTGGGAGTGCGATTCCTCGAAGCCGCCGGCCCGCGCCACGCCTTCGACGGGGCGCCTGGTCGAGTGGAGGTAGGGCGCCGGTCCGAGCCCGTCGGCGACGGCGTGCCCGAGTCCGGTGGCCGTCTCCGCGTAGCCGAGGACCACCGCGTGCCGTGCGCCGTCCTCGCCGAGGAGGTCGCGCACCCGGCGGCCGAGTTCGAAGCCGGCGCCGTACACGACCGAGGGGCGTTGCGGCACGTGCTTGCCGAGCACGTTGGACACGAGCAGATGTGCCCGCTTGGGGTTGCGCCGCAGGGCGAGGCCCAGCAGCTCACGGAGCTCCCCGTCGCCCGCCAGCTCGACGCCCAGCCGCTCCGCGACCCAGCTACCCGACCACACCACGTTCGCCGTTTCCTTCCGTTGGCCTGTCACGCGCGCCCGCTCACCGGGGCCCGTCCCTCAAGCATCACGTGCCCGAGCGTGCACCCGCACCGCCGGCTCCGCTCGCGCACCGCTCGTTCCGCTATTCCGCGACGCTCGCCGCCAGCAGTTCGACGAAGCCGACGTCCTCCTTCGCCACGCCGAAGACCTCCGCCCGCCGCAGCGTGCGTTCGGCCCAGGCGCGGTGGGGCTTCACCTCGTTCATCTTGTTCGTGTACGAGGAGCGCAGCACCCCGCCGCCGTCGCGCTCCGGCCGCAGGATGTCCTGCGCGTCGCTGAACTCCTCGTGACTGACCACGGACAGCGCGTGCACGGGTGCGACGTGCGACGGGTGGATACACGTCTTGCCGAGCAGGCCGTTGGCCCGGTCGAGCTCGATCTCCCGCAGCAGTCCGTCCAGGTCGTGCTCGATCAGGGTCGTACGGAGCTCCTCCGCCCGGCCCTCCAGGAAGGGGCTGCGGCGCAGCTGTGGCTTGAACATGCGCTCCTGGAGCCTGAAGTACTCCCAGACGGGGCCGGTGATGGTGAAGCCCGTGCCGTCCGCCCGGCCCAGCACGTTGACCACGTCGGCGATGACGTCGCTGACGATCCGGACGTCGTAGGCCGTCATGTCGGGCGCGCGGCGGAGTCCGTACGCCGAGCAGAAGTCGGTGACGCCGAGCCGCAGCGCAAGCACCCGGTCGCGGTACGTGTCGACGGTGCGGGCGATCCTCTGGAGGGACTCCTGGCGGGTCTCCAGGTGCAGCAGCTCGGGGGATTCGAGCACGGGCATGGCGAAGAGCCGCTGCCCGGCGGCGCGCTCGGCCTGGGTGAGCGCCTCCATGAAGGGGACGCCACGCTCTTGGGTGAACTTGGGAAGTACAAAACCGGACAACAGTCGGACCGATGCGCCGAGCCTCCGTGCGAGGTCCGCGATCTGACCCGGTTCGCGGACGCGGATGAACAGCAGGGGCAGCTCGTCGTCGCGCGCGGCGAGGTCGGCGAACTGCCTGACCAGGTTCTCCTCGGCGCCCTGCACTTCGGAGTCGTCGATCGAATCCTCCAGGCACAGCACCATGGAGACGACTCCGCGGCGGGCCTGCTTGATGACGTCGTCGGCGAGCCGGGGCCGGGTGGCGGGGCTGTAGAGGGTGGCGCCGAGGGCGGCCGCGAGGACGGGCGCCGGTGAACCGGCGTCGAAGGCGCACGGCTCCCGGAAGAACAGATCGCCCCTCGTCGAAGCTGCGATATGACCGAAATGACGCATGTGATTCCCCCCGTACTACCTGGCCGGCCGGACAACGTGTGGCCGGTAATAGTACGTTCGGACGGGTGTCGGCAGTTCCCTGCGCACATGAATTCCGGGTAACTCGTCCATTTAGCGATGGTTCCAAAGGGTGCGGAGGGACTCGTTCCGACATTCCCCTGCGACACGGCTTGCGACCCCCGCGTTGTCCGCACGGGCAGCCAGCAGGCAGGATGACCGGCATGACGCACGCGATGGTGAAAGGCTCGAACGTCCCCCTCGACGCCATGGCCGTACGGGCCGTGCTGCGCTGGACACCGGGCACCGGGGTTCCCGATGTGGACGCCTCGGCCCTGCTGCTCGGCTCCGGCGGCCGCGTGCGTTCCGACGAGGACTTCGTCTTCTACAACCAGCCCCGCCACCCCTCCGGCCTGGTACGACGGCTGCCGAAGCGCAGCCTGCCCGAGGGTCTGACGGACACCGTCGAGGCCGATCTGAACGCACTCGACCCCTCGGTCGACCAGGTCGTCATCGCCGCGTCCTCCGACGGGGCCGCCTTCGAGCATGTGCGCGACCTCCGCATCCTGCTCTACGACGCCGCGGCGTCGGGCGGTGAGCCGCTCGCCGTCTTCGACGTACGGCCGGAGACGGGCGAGGAAACCGCGATCATCTGCGGCGAGCTGTACCGGCGCGGCGATGGCTGGAAATTCCGGGCCGTGGGGCAGGGGTACCCGACCGGCCTGATCGGCCTCGCGACCGCCTTCGGCATCTCGGTGGACGAGTCGGAGGCCGCCGCCGAGCCCGGACCGACACCGCCCCCCGTTCCCGCGTTCCCGCCGGCACCGGCTCCCGGCCCCGACGCGCAGGCCACGATCCAGCACCAGCAGCCCGCGTACGGCTACCCGCAGCCCGCTGCGGCCCCTGTGGCACCGGCACCGGGCCCCGCCTACGGCTACCCTCAGCCGACGTCCGCACAGCCCGCCTACGGCTACCCGCAGCCCGCGGCGGCGGCGGCGCACGCGCCCGACCCGAATTTCGTCCTGCCGCCTCAGGGTCCGCAGTTCATACGGCCGTGACCCGACCGGCTCGCCGCCGGGGCCACTCCCTGCGACCGGGCCGCGTGCACGGGACCCTGCCCGACCCCCACCGGGCCGGGCAGACGGGGGCCCTGCCCCCACCGCGCCGGGCTCACGGGCCCTGTCCGCCCCCGAACGGGCAGCGGCCACGGGGCCGGGCCGCCTGACCGGCGACATCCGCTACGCCCGGGTCTTGTAGCCGCGCCCCCACTGCATGCCGTACCCGTACAGCCGGTCCAGTTCCGACTGGAAGCCGTACACGAACTTCACCTCGCGCCGCACGATCAGCTCGTCCTTGACGTTCTCCAGCGTGAACACGGCGCACGAGCGGGCCTGCGGGGCCCGTTCCTCCAGCTCGATCTCGATGCGCGGCCCGTTGCCCGGATAGAGCGTCACCTTCGCGTGCGTACGGTCGAAGGCCGGGGTCTGGTCGTAGATGTAGACGAAGAACAGCATCCGCTTGATCTGCGAGCGCTGGTCGAGGTTGACGTAGACGGTCTCCCCGGACGCCGAACCGAAACGGTCGTCGCCGCTGAGCTTGATGTACGGGGGCCCGTTCAGATCACCGAGCAGATTCCCGAGCGGCTGCACCACCCCCTTGGTGCCGTCCGCCAGCTCGTACATGCAGCCCAGGTCCAGGTCGACGTTGGCCACGCCCTGGGTGTGGGCCTGGACCACGTCCGGCTGGAACAGCTTCAGCGGCCGCAGCAGCCGGCCGCTCTCCCGGGACCGGCCCCCGATGTCGGACGTACGCATCTGCCAGGAGAGGTTGACCCGGAGGTTGCCGGTCAGCGCGCCCTGTTTGGTCAGTGAGACCGTGGCGTGCCGCCGCGAGAGCACGATGGAGTTGGTGGCGGCGCTGCCCGACTCGAACTGTGTCTCCCGCCCCGGCCACAGGCTGTTCCAGAACGCCATCCCCAACCCCCATACATGTCGGCCCCACAGGTCGCACGCGGCACATGCGACGCACGCACCGCTGCGGGGCGGCTCCGGGCCGGATCCGGGTGTTCCCCGAAGCCGTCGCCGTACGAGCCGCCCCGCAGAGAGCGTTCCTCATTCCCTGCCGGGTCACACCCCGGCGGAGACTTCCGTACTGCCTCCCGCGCCATCGGCCTCGATCGCCTTGTTGCGCCGGACCGAGGACCAGAAGGACCAGCCGATCAGGATGACGCCGACGGAACCGGTGATGAGCTCGTGGATCTCGTACTGGATCGTGACGAGCAGGATGAGGGCCAGGGCGCCGATCGCGTAGTGGGCGCCGTGCTCCAGGTAGACGTAGTCGTCCAGGGTGCCCTGGCGGACCAGGTAGACCGTGAGCGAACGGACGTACATCGCGCCGATACCGAGGCCCAGGGCCATCAGCACGATCTCGTTGGTGATGGCGAAGGCGCCGATGACACCGTCGAACGAGAAGGACGCGTCGAGCACTTCCAGGTAGAGGAACATGAAGAACGCGGCCTTGCCGGAGAGAGCGACCGCGGAGATCTTCTTGCCCGACCGCTTGGCCTCTTCCTCCGCCTCGTGCTCGCGCTCCTCCTCCTCTTCGAGCTTGTTCTCGAAGAAGCCGGAGAGACCGCCGACGATGAGGTACGTGATCAGGCCGGCGACGCCGGCGAGCAGGACCGTCTCCGCCTTGTCGGTGTGTCCGCCGCCGTGCTGGTGCGCGTGCGTCGCGAAGGTCAGGGCCGAGATCAGCAGGACGATCAGCGCGATGCAGACCGACAGCATGTCGACCTTGCCGAGCTTGGCGAGCGGGCGCTCGATCCAGCGCAGCCACTGGATGTCACGGTCCTCGAAGATGAAGTCGAGGAAGATCATGAGCAGGAACATGCCACCGAAGGCGGCGATCGCCGGGTGGGCGTCGGTGACCAGTTCCTTGTAGCGGTCCGGGTCGTTGAAGGAAAGATCGATTGCCTCGATCGGTCCCAGCTTGGCGGTGACGGCCACGATCACGACGGGGAATACCAGCCGCATGCCGAAGACCGCGATGAGCACGCCGACCGTGAGGAAGATCTTCTGCCAGAAGGCACTCATCTTCTTCAGGATTCCGGCGTTGATCACCGCATTGTCGAAGGACAGCGAGATCTCCAGGACGGAAAGGATCGCCACCACTCCGAAGGCTTCCCACCCCCCGTAGAACCACGCTGCGACCAGGCCGATCGCGGTAATCGCGAACGACCAGCCGAAGGTTTTCAGAAGCACTGGCTACCCCATCATGTATGTAACGGGTCTCCCCCGAAGAGCACGGGGCTCCCCCGCGCCGTGCGCGGCTTTACGAAACGTTGACCCCGAAGTCTAGAGCGATGCCCCGCAGCCCCGACGCGTACCCCTGCCCCACTGCACGGAACTTCCACTCGCCGTTGTAGCGGTACAGCTCACCGAAGATCATCGCGGTCTCGGTGGAAGCGTCCTCGCTGAGGTCGTAACGCGCGAGTTCCTGGCCGTCGGCCTGGTTGACCACGCGGATGAACGCATTGCTGACCTGGCCGAACGTCTGTCCGCGATTGTCGGCCTCGTGAATGGAGACCGGGAAGACGATCTTGTCGCAGTGGGCCGGCACCTCGTTGAGATTCACGATGACCGACTCGTCGTCGCCTTCGCCCTCACCCGTGAGGTTGTCACCGGTGTGCTCGACGGAGCCGTCGGGGCTCGTGAGGTTGTTGTAGAACACGAACCATTCGTCGCCGAGCACCCGGCCCGACTGGCACAGCAGTGCGCTGGCGTCGAGGTCGAAGTCCGCCCCCGTCGTGGATCGTGCGTCCCAGCCGAGACCGATGAGCACCTGGGTGAGATTGGGTGCGGCCTTGGAGAGGGAGACATTGCCTCCCTTGGCGAGCGTGACGCCCATGGTGTGTCCTCCCCGAGTCGATGAACCGGTGATGAACCGGTGAAATCCGTCTGCCGAGCGCGTCCGGCGCCGCACAGGGTGCGGCGCCGGACGGGACGTGCTGGTGCCGACCGGGGTGCGCACCCGCGTGGGCGCGCACCCCGGACTGCTGTCTAGACGTTGACGCCGAAGTCCTGCGCGATCCCGCGCAGACCCGAGGCGTAGCCCTGACCGATGGCGCGGAACTTCCACTCCGCACCGTTGCGGTACAGCTCGCCGAAGACCATGGCGGTCTCCGTCGACGCGTCCTCGCTGAGGTCGTAGCGCGCGAGCTCGGTGTTGTCGGCCTGGTTGACCACGCGGATGTACGCGTTGCGCACCTGGCCGAAGCTCTGCTGGCGGGACTCGGCCTCGTAGATCGAGACCGGGAAGACGATCTTGTCGACGTCGGCCGGAACGCCGGCCAGGTTCACCTTGACGACCTCGTCGTCGCCCTCGCCCTCACCGGTGAGGTTGTCACCGGTGTGCTCGACGGAGCCGTCGGGGCTCTTGAGGTTGTTGAAGAAGACGAAGTTGCCGTCGTTGCCGACCTTGCCCTCGGCGTTCGTCAGCAGGGCGCTGGCGTCGAGGTCGAAGTCGCCGCCGGTGGTGGTACGAGCGTCCCAGCCCAGACCCACGATGACCGCGGTCAGGTTGGGCGCGGCCTTGGTCAGCGAGACGTTGCCGCCCTTGCTGAGGCTGACTCCCACGAGTCCTCCCATTGGTTTCTTTGGGGGCCGGCCGGTGCCGGCGCCTCCACGTCGTGTTGGCATCCGATCAACGAATGGATCCTAGTGACCGGTTCCCGGCCAAAACAGGCTTTTGGCCCGGGTCGCAGCGAGATCCACCGGATCACGGATCAGAGCGCGCCGAGCGCCTTGACGTACTCGTTCAGGTCGCGGGCGTCGGGCAGGCCGTTGACGACCGTCCAGCGCACCACGCCCTCCTTGTCGATGATGAAGGTCCCGCGCACCGCGCAGCCCTTGTCCTCGTCGAAGACGCCGTACGCGCGCGAGGTCTCGCCGTGCGGCCAGAAGTCCGAGACCAGCGGGTACTCGAGACCCTCCTGCTCGGCGAAGACGCGCAGGGTGTGGATGGAGTCGTTGGAGACGGCGATCAGCTGCGTGTCGTCGTTCTCGAAGGCGGGCAGCTCGTCGCGCAGCGCGCAGAGCTCGCCCGTGCAGACGCCGGTGAAGGCGAACGGGTAGAACAGCAGCACCACGTTCTTCTCACCACGGAAGTCGGAGAGCTTCACGGTCCGGCCGTGGTTGTCCTTCAGCTCGAAATCCGGGGCCTTGGTGCCGACCTCGATCGCCATGAAAACGCGTCCCTTCGCTACGTCGCCGGGCTGGGCTGTCCGGGTGGCTCCCACCCTACGCAGAGGCGCGGGGCGGCCGTGCGGCGCCCGTGGAAGGTTCCTGCGGACGTGCGGGGGAATGTACGAAGGCCCCGGACGGCGTGATGCCGTCGGGGGCCTTCAGGGGCGAGTGCGGTTCAGCGCTTGGCCTTGGCCGCCTTCGGCGTGACCAGACGGCTGCCCGTCCAGTCCTTGCCCGCACTGATGCTCTTGGTCTGGGCGAGACCGGCTGTCTGGGCAGCCTCGTTGATATCGCTCGGCTCGACGTATCCGTCACGGCCGGTCTTCGGCGTCATCAGCCAGACCGTACCGCCGTCCTCGAGCAGACCAATGGCATCCACCAGCGCGTCCGTAAGGTCGCCGTCCTCGTCGCGGAACCAGAGCAGGACGACGTCTGCGACGTCGTCGTACTCCTCATCGACGAGATCCTGGCCGGTAGTGGCCTCAATGCCCTCACGGAGCTCCAGCTCGACGTCGTCGTCGTAGCCGATCTCCTGGACCACCTGTCCGGGCTCGAACCCCAGGCGTGCTGCCGGGTTGGTCCGCTCCTCCGCGTGGTCCGCGGTCGCGCTCACGGGTTGCCTCCTGATCATGTTTCGGAAAATGCTTCAGCCACGCGCGTGCGCGGGGCGTTGGCCGTAGTCCACACGGGAGCGGCGGATCGCGCAAGTACCCAGCGTACGAGACCGCCTAAACGGTGACGTTCCCTGCCACGTCACCGCACTGTCGGCGAGTCCCCTGCGGGAGCCGGCGCTGCCGTCCACACCCTTTACGTCCTTGAACAGCTTATGCGGTTTCGGTCCGGCAAACGGAGTCGAGCAGCATTTGGGAACGCTTGGACGCCTTGGGCGTATGGTTGCGGTTTGGCCCGACCCATCCTGCCCGACTCATCCTGCCCGATGCTTCCTTCCCGATGCCTCCCGGTTGATGTCTCCCGCCCGATGGCCCTGCCCGGCGGTTCCCGCCCGGCCGGAGACCCGTTCCGGCACGGTTCGTGCGCCCGTCCGGGACACGGAGTCGCGAAAGTCGGCGGTTACCTCTGGGTAGAGATGACGTTTGCGCCCTCGCGGTACACGATGGGTTGGCGTACGCAGCAGACACACCGGGGGGACCGCTCCCCGTGCACAGGCCCCGTAGAGCACCACCGAACAGCGAAGGAACAGCGTGGCTTCCGGATCCGATCGCAACCCGATCATCATTGGCGGCCTTCCGAGTCAGGTCCCGGATTTTGATCCCGAAGAGACCCAGGAATGGCTCGACTCCCTCGACGCCGCCGTCGACGAGCGAGGCCGTGAGCGGGCCCGCTATCTCATGCTCCGGCTCATCGAGCGCGCGCGGGAGAAGCGTGTCGCCGTGCCGGAGATGCGCAGTACGGACTACGTGAACACGATCGCCACGAAGGACGAGCCGTTCTTCCCCGGCGACGAGGAGATCGAGCGCAAGGTCCTCAACGCGACCCGCTGGAACGCGGCCGTGATGGTGTCGCGCGCCCAGCGTCCGGGGATCGGCGTGGGCGGCCACATCGCCACGTTCGCCTCCTCGGCCTCGCTGTACGACGTGGGTTTCAACCACTTCTTCCGCGGCAAGGACGACGGGCGCGGCGGCGACCAGATCTTCTTCCAGGGGCACGCCTCCCCCGGGATCTACGCCCGCGCCTTCCTGCTGGACCGGTTGAGCGAGGCCCAGCTCGACGCCTTCCGCCAGGAGAAGTCGAAGGCGCCGAACGGCCTGTCCAGCTACCCGCACCCGCGGTTGATGCCGGACTTCTGGGAGTTCCCGACCGTGTCGATGGGCCTCGGCCCGCTCGGCGCGATCTACCAGGCGCGGATGAACCGCTACATGGAGGCGCGCGGCATCGCCGACACCTCCGATTCGCACGTCTGGGCGTATCTCGGCGACGGCGAGATGGACGAGCCGGAGTCGCTCGGCCAGCTGTCCATCGCCGCCCGTGAGGGCCTGGACAACCTGACCTTCGTCGTCAACTGCAACCTGCAGCGCCTCGACGGCCCGGTGCGCGGCAACGGCAAGGTCATCCAGGAGCTGGAGTCGCAGTTCCGCGGCGCCGGATGGAACGTCATCAAGCTGGTCTGGGACCGTTCCTGGGACCCGCTGCTGGCGCAGGACCGCACGGGCATCCTCGTCAACAAGCTGAACACGACGCCGGACGGCCAGTTCCAGACGTACGCCACCGAGACGGGCGCGTACATCCGTGATCACTTCTTCGGTGACGACCCGCGGCTGCGCGACATGGTCAAGGACATGACCGATCAGCAGATCCTGCACCTCGGGCGCGGCGGTCACGACCACAAGAAGGTCTACGCGGCGTACGCGGCGGCCAAGGCCCACAAGGGCCAGCCGACGGTGATCCTGGCGCAGACGGTCAAGGGCTGGACGCTGGGGCCGAACTTCGAGGGCCGCAACGCGACCCACCAGATGAAGAAGCTCACGGCCGAGGACCTGAAGCGCTTCCGGGACCGGCTGCACATCCCGATCGCGGACTCCCAGCTGGAGGACGGCAACCCGCCGTACTACCACCCGGGCCGCGACTCGGAGGAGATCCAGTACATGCACGACCGCCGCAAGGGCCTGGGCGGTTACGTCCCGACCCGCGTGGTGCGGGCGAAGCCGCTGGTCCTGCCCGAGGACAAGACGTACGCGACCGCGAAGAAGGGGTCGGGTCAGCAGTCGATCGCCACCACCATGGCGTTCGTCCGCATCCTGAAGGACCTCATGCGGGACAAGGAGATCGGCAAGCGTTTCGTGCTGATCGCGCCCGATGAGTACCGCACCTTCGGCATGGACGCGTTCTTCCCGAGCGCGAAGATCTACAACCCTCTCGGGCAGCAGTACGAGTCGGTGGACCGCGATCTGCTGCTCGCGTACAAGGAGTCGCCGACCGGGCAGATGCTGCACGACGGCATCTCCGAGGCGGGCTGCACGGCCTCGCTGATCGCCGCGGGTTCGGCGTACGCCACGCACGGCGAGCCGCTGATCCCGGTGTACGTCTTCTACTCGATGTTCGGCTTCCAGCGCACGGGTGACCAGTTCTGGCAGATGGCCGACCAGCTGGCACGCGGCTTCGTGCTGGGTGCGACCGCCGGCCGGACGACGCTGACGGGCGAGGGCCTCCAGCACGCGGACGGCCACTCGCAGCTGCTCGCCTCGACCAACCCGGCCTGTGTGGCGTACGACCCGGCGTACGGGTTCGAGATCGCGCACATCGTCAAGGACGGTCTGCGCAGGATGTACGGCGAGAACAGTGAGGACGTCTTCTACTACCTCACCGTGTACAACGAGCCGATCCAGCACCCGGCCGAACCCGCCGACGTGGACGTCGAGGGCATCCTGGCGGGCGTCCACCGCTACAGCAGCGGCGAGAAGGGCGAGATCCCGGCCCAGATCATGGCGTCCGGTGTGGCGGTCCCCTGGGCGGTCGAGGCGCAGCGCATCCTCGCCGACGAGTGGAACGTGAAGGCGGACGTCTGGTCGGCCACCTCCTGGAACGAGCTGCGGCGCGAGGCCGTGGAGGTCGAGCGGCACAACCTGCTGCACCCGGAGGAGGAGCAGCGCGTGCCGTACGTGACGCGCAAGCTGTCCGGGGCGCAGGGGCCGTTCGTGGCGGTGTCGGACTGGATGCGGTCCGTGCCCGACCAGATCGCGCGCTGGGTGCCCGGTGCGTACCAGTCGCTGGGCGCGGACGGGTTCGGCTTCGCGGACACCCGCGGGGCGGCCCGGCGGTTCTTCCACATCGACGCGCAGTCGATCGTCCTCGCGGTGCTCACCGAGCTCGCGAAGGAGGGGAAGGTCGACCGTTCGGCGCTGAAGATCGCGGTCGACCGCTACGAGCTGCTGGACGTGGCCTCGGCAGACCCCGGTGCCGCGGGCGGCGACGCGTAGCCGGGACGGACGAACGGCCGCGGGGCGGCGGGAGCCGGACGGCTCCCGCCGCCCCGCGGCGTTTTCCGTGTGCGGTCAGTTCTCCCAGATCTTGAAGGCCCGTACCTGGTACGAGGCGTGCGGGACCCAGGTGCCGTCTCCCGGGTAGGTGTCGAACTCGCCGGTCTCGTCGCACTCCGCCGACTGGTAGGTGGTGACGGGTCGGCCGGTGCGGTTGGCCAGCGCCTGGGCGGTGGCGCCCGCCTTCAGCGGGACGCAGCTCTCGATGTCGACGGTGGAGAGTTCGTGGACCTGCCGGGCGCCGGTGAAGTCGGGTTTCGCCCAGAGACAGAGCTGCCCGCTCCCGCAGTCCCCGAGCCGGCCGGGTGCGGCGTGCGCCGGAGCCTGCGGGATGAGGGCGGTGGCGGCCAGGGCGGCCGCGACAACGGTCGTACGCATAGGAATCAACCCCCGTGTTGATGTGGATCTTCGGAACCCACCCTGAGCTGCGCGGCAGCGGCGGGGGAAGGGGCCCGGGGGCGGGACCACCCTGATAGGCGACAGCCCCGCCGGAACGTTCCGGCGGGGCTGTCGTGCGCACGGTGTTGACGCTCCGGGGCGACGGGCCCCGGGCCGGGTCGGGTCGGGTCGGGTCAGATGTGACCGGCTCCCACGCCCGCCTCGGCGTTCTCGCCGCGCTTGGTCAGGGTGGCGACGAGCGCGGCGATCACCGCGACGATGCCGGCGACCATGAAGGCCGTGCTCATGCCCGAGAGGAAGGTGTCGTGGGCGACGCCCACGATCTTGCCCGCGATGTCCGGCGGGGTCCCCTCGGCGACCGGCGGCATGCCGACCTTGATGGCGGAGGAGGCCTGGTCGAGCTGCTCGGACGACAGCGGCGGAAGCTTCGCCTCCGTCCAGTTGCCGGGGAGTACGGAGTCGACCCGGGCCGCCATGATCGCGCCCAGGACCGCCGTGCCGAGGCTGCCGCCGACCTGCATGGCGGCCTGCTGCAGACCGCCCGCGACACCGGAGAGCTCCATCGGGGCGTTGCCGACGATGACCTCGGTGGCGCCGACCATCACCGGGGCGAGGCCGAGGCCGAGCAGACCGAACCAGATCGACATGGTCAGGGTGCCGGTGCCGATGCTCAGCTGGGACATCCCGAAGCAGGCGATCGCCGTGCACACCATGCCGCCGACGAGCGGGACCCGCGGGCCGAACTTGGTGATCATGAAGCCCGCGAGCGGGGAGGCGACGATCATCATGCCGGTCAGCGGCAGCAGGTGCAGACCGCTGTCGACCGGGCTCAGACCGTGCACGTTCTGCAGGTAGAAGGTGACGAAGAACAGTCCGCCCATGAAGGCGAAGGCCATCAGCACCATCAGGACCACACCCGCGGAGAGCGGGACGGACCGGAACATCGCCAGCGGGATCAGGGGTTCCCGGACGCGCTGCTGGACGAGGGCGAAGCCGACGAACAGGGCCACGGCGGCCACCAGGAAGCCGACCGTCTTGGGGTCGCCCCAGCCCCACTCCGCACCCTTGATGAGCGCCCAGATCAGGCAGAACATTGCCGTGGACAGCAGCGCGATGCCGGCGATGTCGAAGGAGCGCGGCGCGTTCTCGGCGCGGTGGTCCTTGAGGATCAGCACGCCCAGGACGAGGGCGATCACGCCGACCGGCACGTTGATGAAGAAGACGGACTGCCAGCTCACGTGCTCGACGAGCACGCCGCCGAGGATCGGACCGCCCGCGGTCGAGGCGCCGATCACCATGCCCCAGATGCCGATCGCCATGTTCAGCTTCTCGGCCGGGAAGGTGGCGCGCAGCAGGCCGAGCGCGGCCGGCATCAGCAGAGCGCCGAAGAGGCCCTGCAGCACCCGGAACGTGATCACCAGGACCACGCTGCTGGAGAAGCCGATGGCGCCCGATGCCGCGGCGAAGCCGACGACGCCTATGAGGAAGGTCTGACGGTGGCCGAACCGGTCACCGAGCTTGCCCGCGGTGATCAGCGAGACGGCGAGGGCGAGCATGTAGCCGTTGGTGATCCACTGGACGTCGGCGAGCGAGGCGCCGAGGTCCTTCTGGATCGCGGGGTTGGCGATCGCGACGATCGTGCCGTCGAGCGCGACCATCATCACGCCGATGGCCACGGAGAAGAGCGTCAGCCAGGGGTGGCCGCGCAGGCCCTTGGCGGGTGGGGTGCCGAGCGAGTCCTGGGGTTCCCGCGACGCCTTCTCGACGGTGGTCTGACTAGTCATACCCGGAGGGTAGTGTCAGTCACTGACAGTTGACAAACCATTTCACAAGTCGGTAACTGTCACGTAGCTCACACGTAGCGCGCAGGTAGGCTGAGCTGGACAAAACAGGGAAAAGAGGATCAGTTCAGTGACCGACCGGCAGCGAGCCGCAGGCCTTCCGGCCGGGCTGCGCGAACGCAAGAAGCAACGCACCCGGGACGCACTGATCCGTTCCGCCCTCGACCTCTTCACCACCCAGGGTTACGAGGAGACCACCGTCGACGAGATCGCCGACGCCGTCGACGTCTCCCAGCGCACCTTCTTCCGCTACTTCGCGGGCAAGGAGTCGGTCGTCTTCGCCGTCCAGGACATGGTGGAGTCCCGCTTCATCCTCGAACTGCGTCAACGCCCCACCGCCGAAACCCCTTTCGAGGCGATGCGTCACGCGGTCCTGTGCGCCTGGAACAGTATCGGAGAGGCCATCGAAGCCATCGTCCCGGTCGAGCTCCACATGCAGACGTACCGGATGATCGAGTCCACCCCCTCCCTGCTCGCCGCCCACATGCGGCGCGGTGTCACCGTGGAGGAGCAGATCGCCGGGCTCATCGCCGGGCGCGAGGGCCTGGACATGGCGCGGGACCCGCGGCCGCGGGTCGCCGTCGCCGCGTTCTGCGGGGTGATGCGGGTGACCGGGCAGCTGTGGGGGCGGGGCTGCGACGGCACCATGGACTCGCTGCGGACGCTGACCGAGACCTACCTGGACCAGTTGGGGCCGGCCCTCGCCGGGGACTGGCGCACCCATCCGGCGGGGACGGCGCACCTCAACTGAGGCGGTGTGCCGCACGCCTCAGCCGCGGCACATGACCGACCTCACAACAGGCGGGCCACGAGGCCCCGATGTGGCACTCCGGTGACGCCCGGCGCGTCGGAGCGTGCCGCAAGGCCGAACACAGCGTGAGCGAAACGGCGTTCTCTTCCCCATAGTCGAGTGATGTGCGTCACCCGCTTAACGGCGTCCTACGCGCGTCTCCTAATGTGGGCCGAAGTGACTTCCTTCGACTCCTCCCCCACGCTCACCGCCTGGCGCGCTCTTCTCGCCATCGCGGTCGTGTTCGTGATGCTGGCGACCACCGGCTGGACCGCCGTGCGCCCTCAGCAATCCGACGCGCCACGCACCGTCGCACTCGCTTCCTGGGCCAAGGGGTCGATAGCGGGACACGCCCTCCCCTCGGCGGACGCGCCCGCCTACAAGCTGGCGCACTTCTTCGCGGCCCTCACCGACGCGCAGAGCGCCGGGCTGGCCCGCAAGTACCCGCTCGTGGTGGGGAATCTGAACGGCGCCCCGGTCACCCTGCGCTACCGGGCCAACCGGCTGGCGCTGCAACAGGCGCGGACGACCGAGCAGGCCCGGGTGCACGACCAGCGGCTCTCCCCCGACGGGCGCGCCGAGGCGCAGCACCGGGCGGACCGCTTCCGCTCGATGCTCGCCGCCGGCCGCCACTTCCTCGCGTTCGACCCGACGGGCCGCGGCCACGCGGCCGAGGTCTTCGGCGACCTCGACCGGGCCGAGCGCGTCTCGGTGATCGTCCCGGGCGTCGACACGAACCTCCTGACGCTGGAACGCACCGGCACCAAGACGAACGCCGCGCCCGTCGGCATGGCCAAGTCCCTGTACGCGGCCGAGCACTCCGCGCATCCCGCCGTGCGGACCGCGGTGATCGCCTGGGCCGACTACACCGCACCCGCCGGCATCGGCATGGACGCGGCCACGGGCAACCTCGCCGAACGCGGGGCGGTCCGGCTCGGCGCACTCGTCGGGGCGCTCCCGGGAACCGCCCCGGTCTCGCTGTTCTGCCACAGCTACGGCTCCGTCCTGTGCGGCGTCGCCGCGGACGAACTGCCCGGCCGGGTGACGGACATCGCGGTCGCGGGCAGCCCCGGCATGCGGGTCGACAACGCCGGCCAGCTGCACACCCGGGCCAACGTGTGGGCCATGCGGGACCACGACGACTGGATCGAGGACGTGCCGAACCTGGAGGTCGGGGGCATCGGCCACGGGGCCGACCCGGTGGATCCGGACTTCGGTGCGCGCATCGCGTCGGCGGGCGACGCGGTCGGTCACAGCGGCTACTTCGAGCCGGGAACCGAGAGCCTCGGCAACTTCGCCGCGATCGGCACCGGGGCCTACGCCTCCGTGACCTGTGCCCAGTCCGACCACGGCTGCCACGAACAGATTTCCGGCCACGCGACGGTCTGACGGGCGTAACAGCCGCGCAAACGGGTCTGACGCGCGTAGAGAACTGCGACCGGCCACGAATTGCGAGGGCCTCCGAGGGGCGACGCGCGGGCAAGTGCCGCATACGATGAGGCACATGGGTGATGTGCTGGCCGGAATTCATGCCACCTGGGAGTTCGACACCGACTCCGTGCTCATCCGCTTCGAACGGGGTATCCGCACGCCGAGGCTCCTCCAGAGCCTCCGTGAGCGCCGCGTACCGCATGCGGCGCTGTCGTCGGTGACGCTGACCCCGGGCAAGCGGGGCACGGTGGTGCTGCGTGCGGTCCCGAGACCCGGTGCCGATCCGCTGCTGGAGGCGGCGGCCGGGCAGCTGAAGGACGGCTGCGATCCGTATCGTCTGGTGCTCCCCGCCGAACGCGAGACGCTCGCGGAGTACTACGCGGACGAGCTCCGCGCGAGGCTGGGGCCCGATGCCGGGGAACCCGCCGAGAGGTTCCTGGTCGCGGCCCCCGAGGCGCCGATGCGCTTCAAGGCGTACGACGGCAGGGCCAGCTTCGACGGGGACCGGATCTCCTTCCGGTGGTTCTGGACGGGTGCCTCCTCGGAGAAGTGGAAGGCGGGCGACCAGACGTTCCCGGTGACGGAGCTGAGCGGGGTCGAGTGGCGTTCGCCCGAGGCCTTCGAGGGCTATCTGCGGCTGGTGCCGCGGGGCCTGGAGTCCGTGGGTCCGGCAGCGGGCACGGGCGCCGGAGCTGGGGCCACCGGCCCGGGCGCGGGCCTGCTGACCAGCACCGCCCCGAGTGCGCAGTCGATGACGGCGCCTCCCACCCGGGTGGATCAGGACCCGGCCGCGGTGATCTTCGGCCTCGGCTACGGCCCGGTGCACGAGTCGCTGCCCTTCGCCGCGGCCGTGCTGGAGTCCGTACGCAGGAAGCAGACCACCCCCGTCGCGGCCGCGGCCGCGCTGGTGGGCGCGGGACGGCGGGACCCGGCGGACATCGCCGAGCGGATCCGTCATCTCGGGGAGCTGCACCAGGCCGGGCTGGTGACGGACGACGAGTTCCGCGCGAAGAAGGCACAGCTGCTCGCCGAGCTGTAGCGGGCGTGTCCGTACGAGAACTCATACCCCCGTACGGGAGCGGCGGCGGCGGACCGGGACCCCGGTATGACGCGCCCGGGGGACTTCGCTGCCTACCCTGATCACGCCATGCCCTCATCCTCCCCGCCCCCGCCGCCGCAGCCCGCTCCCGCGCACCCTCCGGCGGACGGTCTGCTGAAGGCCGCCCTGCGCAATCTGCGCGAGATCGGCCATGCGCTGTCCCATCCGTCCCATCCCCCGACCCCCCTCCTGGCCGACGCGCCGAAGCCGTGGCAGCGGCTGCTTCCGTACGTCGCCGTCCTGGCTCTCGTCGCCGTCTTCGTCCCGGTCACGATCACCGTCCTGAACGACCAGTACGGCCTGAGCGGCGGCATCGCGGGCGCGCTCGCCGTCGCGCAGGCCGTGCCGCTCCTGATGCTGGCGCACCGCCCGCTGCAGGCCTGGTGGATCATCTTCCCGGCCCAGATCCTGGGTGCGGTCGTGCTCATGGGACAGGAGGGCGGGCAGAGCGGCGCCTGGCCGTGGACCCCGCCCGGCGTCGTCGGCTACCTCTTCCTGCTCCTGGCGCTGGGGCTGCGCGAGCGCCGGCAGACCCTGGTCGGCGTCTGGCTGGCGACCGGCGCCGCGGGGCTCATCCTGTTCGTGGTCTCCACCCACCGCAGCACCGACAACTCGCTCCTGGTGTTCATCCTCGGCGCCGTGGTGCTGGTGATCGGCGCGACCGTACGGGAACGGCGCGTCGCTCAACGCCGGCTCGCCGAGCAGGAGACCATCAGCGAGGCGGAGCGGGCGCAGCGGACGCTGCTGGAGGAGCGGACCAGGATCGCCCGCGAGCTCCACGACGTCGTCGCGCACCACATGTCGGTGATCACGGTCCAGGCCGACTCCGCCCCGTACCGGCTGCGGGAGCTGTCGGACGAGGCGCGCGAGGAGTTCGGTTCGATCGCCGCGAGCGCGCGGGAGTCCCTCACCGAGATGCGGCGCCTGCTGACGGTGCTGCGCAGCGAGGGCACGGAGGGCGAGCGGGCGCCGCAGCCCGGTCTGGACCGGGTGCAGCAGCTGGTGGAGGCGACGGTACGGGCCGGGCTGCCGGCCGAGCTGTCGCTGCCCGCCGGGCTGGAGGAGGTCCCTCCGGCGGTGGACCTGTCCGCGTACCGGATCGTGCAGGAGGCCCTGGCCAATGTGGTCCGGCACGCGCCGGGTGCCCGGACCCGCGTGTCGGTCAGCTCCGACGGCGCGCATCTGACGGTGCTGGTCGTCAACGACCCGCCGGAGCACACGGGTTCGTCGCTCGCCCCGCGTACTCCGGTGGAGACGACGGGGACGGGCCACGGGCTGGTCGGCATGCGCGAACGCGTACGGTTGACCGGCGGCACCCTCGACACCGGCCCGCTGCCGGACGGCGGTTTCCGGGTGGCCGCCCGGCTCCCCCTGCCACCCGCCCCGGCCCCTTCCGCCTCCTCTGTCCCGCCCCCGAAACCGGAGGACTCGTGACCATCCGTGTGATCATCGTCGACGACCAGGCCATGGTGCGGGCGGGATTCGCGGCGCTGCTGGCGGCGCAGGCCGACATCGACGTGGTCGGTGAGGCGCCGGACGGCCGCCAGGGCGTCGACGTCAGCCGCCACACGCATCCGGACGTGGTGCTGATGGATGTGCGGATGCCCGAGATGGACGGCCTGGCGGCGGCGCGCGAGCTGCTGAACCCGCCGGTGGGCGTGGTGCACGTGCCGAAGGTGCTGATGCTCACCACCTTCGACGTGGACGACTACGTGTACGAGGCGCTGCGAGCCGGGGCGTCCGGCTTCCTGCTGAAGGACGCCCCGCCGGCCGACCTGATCTCGGCGGTCCGGGTGGTGGCCGCCGGCGATGCGCTGCTGGCGCCGTCCGTGACGCGGCGCCTGATCGCGGACTTCGCCCGGCAACGCCCGTCGGGCACCACCCGCAACGGGCCCGCGCTGCGGCTGAACGGGCTGACCCCGCGCGAGACGGAGGTCCTGGAGCTGATAGCGCGGGGCCTGTCGAACCAGGAGATCGCGGGGCACCTGGTCCTGGCGGAGCAGACGGTGAAGACCCACATCGGGCGGGTGCTGGCCAAGCTGGACCTGCGCGACCGCGCCCAGGCGGTGATCTTCGCGTACGAGGCGGGCCTGGTGGTGCCGGGCGAGTCCGGCCCGACCGGCGGTTGAGGACTCCTTCAGCCCGCCCGGCGGTCGAGGGCGTGCCGGCGGTGTACAGGGTCCGCCCGGCGCACCCCGTACACCCCCTACCCCGGTATCACCCCGCACTTGGCCCCCCGGTGTGACGCCCCCGCACCCGTCGCCTTCCTACCTTCCTCTCCGACGCGCCGGACGGCGTGCGGGAGCCGGTTCTGCCGGAGAGGGAGGGTCGGATGCGCCGCTATGCGAGGACCTTGGTCGCGGTCGCCCTGGCGACCACCGTCGTGTCGGGGACCGCCGGCTGGGCGTCGGGGAACTCCCAGCAGGCGCTGACGGGTCCGCCGCCCGGCACCGCCGCCTGGCGGTCGGATCACGTACTGGGGCGGCAGCTGCCCGATCCGGAGCGGGACACGCCGGCCGACGTGGCCCGGTTCTTCCGGGGTCTGAGCGAGCAGGACCGGCAGTCCCTGATCGCCCGGCATCCGCTCGTCGTCGGGAACCTGGACGGCGCACCCGTCGAACTGCGCTACCGGGCCAACGCCCTGGCCCTGAAGGCGGATCACGACCCCCGCTACGCGAGCCTCGCCGCGGACCCGCGCCGCCACATCCTCGCGTTCGACCCGCGCGGCCGCGGCCAAGTGGCCGAGGTCTTCGGCGATTTGGCCACGGCGGACCGGGTGTCCGTCGTGGTGCCGGGTTCGGACATCGACGCCGGGACCTTCGACCGTACGAACGATGTATACGGAACACCGGCCGGCATGGCCGAGTCGCTGTACGCGGAGACCGGTCCGGGCAGTGCGGTGATCGCGTGGGCCGGGTACACCACGCCCGTCGGCGTCGGCGTGGACGCCGCGACCGGCTCGCTCGCCGAGGCCGGCGCCGACCGGCTGACCCGGTTCGCGGACGGACTCGCGGCCGCCGGCGCGCCCGAGCCCACCGTGTTCTGCCACAGCTACGGCTCCGTCGTCTGCGGTCTGGCCGCACCCCGGCTGCACGCCGGCGACCTGGTCGTCCTCGGCTCGCCCGGGATGCGCGCCGACAACGTCGGCGACCTGCACACCGATGCCCGGGTGTGGGCCGCCAAGGACCCGGACGACTGGATCGACAACGTACCGAACGTCGAGTTCGCGGGGCTCGGCCACGGTGCCGACCCGACGTCCCCGGGGTTCGGCGCCCGCCGGGTACCCGCCGCCGACGCCCACGGCCACACCGGCTACTTCGCACCCGGCACCGAGTCCCTCCGCGCCTTCGCCGCGATCGCGGACGGCACGTACACCGTGGGCTCGTACACGGAAGGGGACCTGCGATGAGCCTGCGCGCCCTCGCCTCCCGCATCGATTCCCGCACCCCCGCCCACCGCGACCGCGCCCTCGACGGTCTGCGCGCGCTCGCGCTGCTCGCCGTACCCACCGGGCACTGGCTGCTCGGCGGGTTCCGGCTCGACGACGGCGGGGCCCTGCACAACGCCAGCCCGCTCTCGGCCTTCGGCGCACTCGCCCCGCTCAGCTGGGTGCTCCAGATGCTGGGCGTCTTCTTCCTGGTCGGCGGGTACGCCTCGGTGCTCTCCTACCGCCGGAGGAAGAGCACGACGGGGGCCTGGCTGCGCGGCCGGATGGCCCGGCTCGGCCGGCCGGTGCTCGGGGTGACGGCCGTGTGGGCGGCGATGATCCCGGTGCTGCACGCGCTCGGGGTGCCCGGCGACACGCTGCGGACCGGGTCGACGCTGGTGATCCAGCCGCTCTGGTTCGTCGGCGTGTACGCGGTGGTCACCGCGCTGACGCCGTACTGCGTCCGCATGGCGCGGCGGCTCGGAGGCTGGGCGGCGGTCCCGCTGATCGGCGCGGTCGCCATTGTCGACCTGCTGCGCTACGGGCCGCTCGCCGAGGCGATGCCCTCCTGGCTCAGCATGCTGAACATCGTGCCCGGCTGGCTCTTCGCATACCAGCTCGGCGTCTCCTGGGGCGAGGGCCGGATCGGGAAGCGCGGTGCCCGGTTCCTCCTCGTCGGCGGTGGCGTGCTGTTCGCCGCCCTGCTGCTGCTCCTCCACTACCCGGCGTCGATGGTCGGGGTGCCGGGCGAGGCCCGCACCAACTCACATCCGCCGTCGCTGCTGGTCCTGGCGCTGGCCGCCGCGCAGAGCGGTGCGGCGATCCTGCTGCGCGACCGGATCGGCGGGCTGCTGCGCAGGCCGCCGGTGTGGGCGCCGGTCGTGGTGATCAACCTGTCGGCGATGACGATCCTGTGCTGGCACCAGACAGCGATGCTCGCGGCGGCGGTACCGGCGTCGTTCGCCGGCCCGGTGCCCGGACTGACGACCGGTCCGGACACACTCGGCTGGATCCTGGCCCGGCTGGCCTGGATGCCGGTGTTCGCGGGGCTGCTGGTGCTGATCGCGCGGTACGCCCGGCGGTTCGAGGCGCCGTGGAGGGCGGGAACGCGCGCCGCGAACGCCCGCCGCGCGGTGGCGGCGGTGCTCGCGGCGGGGTTCGCGGTCTTCGCCCTGGGGCTGGCGTGAGGCGGAGCCCCCTGCCGCTACTCGCGGGCCGCGGACGTGGAGCTCATGTCCGGGTAGCGGTCCCCCGCCACCTGGCCGGCGATCGGCTCCAGCAGCGCCAGCTCCTCGGCCGACAGCGTGAGGCGGGTCGCGCCGACGTTCTCCAGCAGTCGGCTGCTCTTACGGGTGCCGGGGATCGGCACCACGGCCAGCCCGTGCACCTGGGCCCGCTGCTGGACCCAGGCGAGCGCCACCTGGGCCGCGGTCGCCCCGTGTGCGGCGGCGATCTTGTGGACCGGCTCCAGGAGCGCGGCGTTGGTCTTCGCGTTGTCGCCGGTGAAGCGCGGCTGGAACTGGCGGAAGTCGTTCTTCCCGAGGTCCTTGCCCGCGTCCGCGAACGCCCCGGTCAGAAAGCCCCGGCCGAGCGGCGAGTACGGCACGAAGGCCACGCCCAGCTCCACGGCGGCGGGCACGGCGCTGCGCTCGACGTCCCGGCTGAAGAGCGACCACTCTGACTGGAGGGCGGCGATCGGGTGCACGGCGTGCGCCTCGCGCAGTTCCGCACCGGTCACCTCGCTCAGCCCGAGCTGCTTGACCTTGCCCTGCCGCACCAGCTCGGCCATCGCACCGACGGACTCGGCCAGCGGGATCGCGGGGTCGCGGCGGTGCATGTAGTAGAGGTCGATGACGTCGGTGTTCAGCCGCCGCAGGCTCTTCTCCACGGCTTCGCGGATGTACGCGGGGTCGTTGCGCACGCCCCGGTAGTGCGGGTCGTCCCCGCGCCGCTCGATGGCGAACTTGGTGGCGAGGGTGATCTCGTCGCGGTGCGCGGCGACGAAGGGCGCGATGAACGTCTCGTTGGCGCCGAGGCCGTAGACGTCGGCGGTGTCGAAGAGCGTGACACCGGCGGCGAGGGCCGTCTCCAGCGTCTCGCGGGCGGCGGCCTCGTCGGTGTCGCCGTAGAACTCGCTCATGCCCATGCAGCCGAGACCCTGGACACCGACCTGCGGGCCTCCGGTGCCGAGCTCCGCGGTGGCGATCTTGTTGTCAGTCATCAGGCACTGGGCCTTTCCGGCGCCCGTCGGGCGCCTGCGTAGAACTCGATCTTGTAGTCGAGGACGGCGAGGGTGTCCTGGAGCTCCGCGATCCGCGTCCTCACGTCGCGGCGGGTCGCCTCCAGCAGTTCCTGGCGCTCCTCGAAGGTGTGGTCGCCCTCGCGCAGCAGTTCCGCGTAGCGGACCATGTCGGCGACCGGCATTCCGGTCAGCCGGAGCTTGCCGACGAAGCCGAGCCAGTCCAGGTCGGCGTTGGTGAAGCGGCGCTGTCCCGTGTGCGACCGGTCGACGTGCGACATCAGCCCGATCCGCTCGTACCAGCGCAGCGTGTGGGCGCTCAGCCCCGTGAAGGCGGCCACCTCACTGATGGTGTACCGGTCCTGGCCCTCGGGGCGCGGATGGGGCCGGGGGCCCGATGCGCAGGTGTCCACCCCTGTCGAAGCGATCTCAGTCTCCGTCACCGTCATGCCCTCCACGCTAGAACCCTGGAGTGCACTCTAAGCAAGTGCCACCGGATACGAGTTTCGGTCATTGACTCCTCCGGCTAATGACAGTAGCTTTTAGCTAACAACCTTAGCCACACGGAGGATGTCATGACCGAACACCTTGCCGTCGACGGCGGCACGATCGCTTACGAGGTGGCGGGGGCCGGCCCGCTGATCGTTCTCGCTCACGGCATGGGCGACAGCCGCGCCGCGTACCGCGCGATGATCCCTTCGCTCGTGGCGGCGGGCTACCGCGTCGCCGCGGTCGACCTGCGCGGCTGCGGCGAGTCCAGCGCCGGCTGGCCGGACTGGAGCCGCACCGCCATCGCCGGTGATCTGCTCGCGGTGATCCGCCACCTGGGCGGTCCGGCCGTGCTCGTCGGGCACTCGATCTCCGGCGGGGCCGCCACCATCGCCGCGGCGCGGGAACCCTCGCTGGTCACCGCGGTCGTCGAGCTGGCGCCGTTCACCCGCAAGCAGTCGATCCACCTCGGCGACCTCCGGGTGAAGCGCTTCCGGCGGGGCATGCTGCACCTGCTCGGGGCGGGCGTGCTCGGCAGTGTGCCGCAGTGGCGCGCGTACCTCGACGTGGCCTACCCCGGGGTGAAGCCGGCCGACTGGCCCGAGCGGCTCGGCCGCATCGATTCCCTGCTGCGCGAGCCGGGCCGGATGAAGGCCTTCCAGGGCATGGGCCGCAGCGCCCCGACCGACGCCGGTGCGCAGCTCGGCAACGTCCACTGCCCGGTCCTGGTCGTCATGGGCTCGCTCGATCCCGACTGGGGCGACCCGCACGCCGAGGGTTCGGCGATCATCGAGGCCCTGCCGCCCGGCACCGGCCGCCTGGAGATGATCGAGGGCGCCGGGCACTACCCGCACAACCAGTTCCCCGACCAGGTGGTTTCCCTCGTGCTCGCCTTCCTCCACTCGGACGCCGCCCGTGCCTAGGGCCGGCCTGGACCCGGCGGCCGTCGTCGCCGCGGGCGCCGCCCTCGCCGACGAGGTGGGCCTCCCCCGGCTGACGATGGCGTTGCTGGCCGAGCGGGTGGGCGTACGCACTCCGTCCCTGTACAAGCACGTGGGCGGCCAGGACGACCTCGTCCGCCGCATCGCCGCCCTGGCGCTGGCCGAGACGGCCGACGCCGTCGGCACCGCGGTGCAGGGGTACGCGGGCCGCGACGCCCTGGCGGCCGCGGCGCGCGCCTTCCGCACCTTCGTCCTGGAGCACCCCGGCCGGTACGCCGCGACGATCGGCGTGGAACCGACCGGCCCGGACGATCCGCTGGCCGGCGCGGGCCGCCGCCTGCTCGACGCCTTCATGGCGGTCCTGCGCGGCTACGACATCGCCGCGTCCGACGTGAACCACGCCCTGCGCATGCTCCGCAGCCTCTGCCACGGCTTCGCCACGCTCCAGTCGGCCAACGCCTTCCAGTGGAGCACCGAGGTCGACGAGAGCTTCGAGTGGCTGATCACCTTCGCCGACCGGGGCCTGCGCGCCATGTGAGCCCGCCGAACGGGCCGCTCCGCCACGGGCACTAACCTCGTAGGCATGCAGAGCCTGGCGATGATCGAGAACTGGCCCGTCCCCACCGCGGCGACAGCCGTCGTACGAGCGGACGGCACCGTCCTCGGCAGGCACGGTCCCACCGCGCACCGCTTCCCGCTCGCCTCCGTCACCAAGCCGCTCGCGGCCTACGCGGCCCTGGTGGCGTACGAGGAGGGCGCGGTCGAACTCGACGAGCCGGCGGGCCCCGAGGGCTCCACGGTCCGCCACCTGCTCGCCCACACCAGCGGTCTCGCGTTCGACGAGCACCGGGTGACGGCCCCGCCCGGCACCCGCCGGCTCTACTCGAACGCGGGCTTCGAGGTGCTCGGCGACCACATCGCGAAGGCCACCGACATCCCGTTCCCGGAGTACCTGCGCCAAGCGGTCCTGGAGCCCCTGGGCATGACCTCGACCACCCTGGACGGCTCCCCCGCCCGCGACGGCGTATCGACCGTCGACGACCTGGCGCTGTTCGCGGCGGAGGTCCAGGCGCCCCGGCTCCTGGACCCGCGCACCGTGCTGGAGGCCCAGACCGTCGTCCACCCCGGACTGAAGGGCGTCCTGCCGGGCTACGGCCACCAGAACCCGAACGACTGGGGCCTCGGCTTCGAGATCAGCGACCACAAGTCCCCGCACTGGACGGGCGCGCACTCCTCCCCCGCGACGTTCGGCCACTTCGGCCAGTCGGGCACGTTCCTGTGGATCGACCCGGTCGCGGGCGCGGCCTGCGTGGCCCTCACCGACCGCGCGTTCGGGCCGTGGGCGGCCGAGGTGTGGCCCCCGTTCACGGACGCGGTGCTGGCCGAGCTGGCCGCGTAACCGGCGCGGCGACGGCCAGGCACTCGAACCAGACCGTCTTGCCGCCGCCGTCCCCGCGCATCTCGACACCCCACTTGTCGGCGAGGGCATCCACGAGGACGAGCCCTCGCCCGCCCTCGTCGAGCACCTCGCCCCCGCCCACGCGGGGCACGGCCGGCGAGGCGTCCGCCACTTCGACGCGGACGCCCTCGCCGCCCGGGAGCCGGAAGATGAACGTCTGGCAGCGGCGCCCGGGGACATGCCGGACGACGTTGGCGATCAGCTCGGTCAACGCGAGTTCCGCCGCGTCGGCGATCTCCGTCATGCGCCACCCGGTGAGGTAGAGGCGCAGGATGCGGCGCAGGTGCCGGGCGGAGTGCTCGCCCATGGCGAAGTCGGCCCGGTAGACCGCCTCTTCGGACTCGGCCGCACCGGGAGCAGTTGCGTGATTCATGTCACCATCCTGCGAGGGGATGACTACGCTCGGCTACGTACGGAAACGAACGCCGCCAGGCGTTGCACACCGGAGGTCCCGCCGTGGCCAACGTCCAATCGCTCGACCCCAGCGCCTCCCCACTGGACTACTACGGCTGGGAACTACGCCGCCTGCGCGAGGCACACGGCCTGAAGCAGGGCCAGTTGGGCGAGATCATCTTCTGTACGGGATCGCTGGTCGGCCAGATCGAGACGACGAAGAAGATCCCCACCCGCGACTTCTCCGAACGCGTGGACGCCGCGCTCGGAACCGGCGGGACGTTCTCCCGCCTGATGGGCCTGGTCCTGCGCAGCCAGCTGCCGACCTGGTTCCAGCCGTACGCGGACATGGAGGCCCGTGCGACGTACATCTCGACGTACCAGGCGCAGTTGGTCTACGGGCTGCTGCAGACGGAGGAGTACGCGCGGGCGGTCCTGGCCACGGGCATGCCGGACGATCTGGAGGGCCTGCTCGCCGCCCGGATGGAGCGCCAGCGCATCCTGGAGCGCGAACGGCCGCCGTTGGCCTGGGCCATCCTGGACGAGGCCGCACTGTACCGGCCGATCGGCGGCCGCGAGGCCATGCGGGCCCAACTGCTGCGGCTGTTGGACTTCGTCACCAACCGGTGGATGCGCATCCAGGTACTGCCCTTCGCAGCAGGTGAACATGCAAGCCTGGCAGGCTCGTTCACCACCATGCGCTTCGACGACGACCCGGACATCGTCTACACCGAGGACCTCATCTCCGGCCATATGACCGCCAGCCCCGACACGGTCAGGGAGGGCTCCCTCCGATACGCTCACCTGCAGGCTGCCGCCCTCTCCGTCGAGGATTCGGCCGCCCTGATCGCCCGCGTGATGGAGGAGCGTTATGGAGACCGGCCTCGACCCGAAGAACACGCAGTGGCGTAAATCCAGCTACAGCGGAAACACCGGCGGCGAGTGCGTCGAGTGCAGCGTGACCGGCGGCGCGGCCTGGCGGAAGTCGTCGTACAGCGGTAACACCGGCGGGGACTGCGTCGAGGTGGCCGACGGCTGCGCCGCCTCCGTGCCCGTCCGCGACAGCAAGAACCCCTCCGGCCCCGTCCTCGTCATCGGGGCCGATGCCTGGCGGGGCTTCGTGGACAGCCTCTGATCGACACCCCCTGGGCGCGGGGTTCCGTCCTCAATCGCCGGACGGGCTTGAGAGGTGCGGGTGCTCCGCGTGGTGCGGCCCGCCACCGCCGGGTGGGGTGGGGGTGGGGTCCCTCCGGGGCGTCTCCTCAGAAATGGCGTGTTCACCCGGCAACGCGCAGGACCCGGGTCGTACGCCATTCCCTGCGGGGACTCCCCTGCACGCCCCCACCCGGCATCGCCCGCGTCTGCACACCGGCGAATCGACCGCCGCAGACGCAGGGCGGCCGGGGCCGGGGCCGTGCAGGGGAGTCCCCGCAGAACGACGAACACCGACCCGGGATCATCGCGTACCCGCGGAACGTTCGTCGTTTGAGGAGACGCCCCGGAGGGGCCCCGGACCCCCGCCCACCCGGCAGAGGCGCACCGCACCACCGCGGAGCACCCGCACCCCACGGGGCACCCGCGCCAACCAAGCCCGTCCGGCGATTGAGGACGGAACCCCCCGCCCGGGCCGGGGCAAGGGCACTCGGATCCATCCGCCGAAACGGGTTCGGCCCGGCGGGAACCTTCGGCCTGGTGCCGGACACGTATAGGTCATGGAACTGAACGACGCTGGACCCCCCGCACCGGTCGGAGGGATATCCGACCGGGCGCTGTGGGCGAGGGCCGTCGACGGGGACCGAGAGGCGTTCGGCCGGATCTTCGACCGTCACGGAAAGACCGTCTACAACTATCTTTTCCGGCGGACGGCCGACTGGTCGGAGGCCGAAGACCTCACGTCGACCGTATTCCTGCATGCCTGGCGCCGGCGGTCGGAGACCGTACTCGACCGCGACTCGGCCCTGCCGTGGCTGCTCGGCATCGCCGACCGCCTGGTGTCGAACACCAGACGGCGGCTGCGGCGGGCGGAGGCGTTGCTGCACCGGCTCGTCTCGCACGACGAGCCGGTGGGCGACCACGCGGAACGCGTCGCCGTCCGGGTCGACGACGAGCGTCGCATGTCGGAGATCCACCGGGCGCTGGCCCGGCTGCCGCGCCACGAACGCGAGGTCGTCGAGCTCTGCGTGTGGTCGGGCCTGGACCAGCAGGCGGCCGCGGCGACGCTGAAGGTGGCCGTCGGGACCGTGAAGTCCCGGCTGCACCGGGCACGGCGGAGGCTGGGGGCCGATCTCGTCGACGGGGCCATGGTGGCGGCGTCATTCAGTTCCAGGAATCCCGTCAACGCGGAAGAGGTCGCACGATGAATGACATGCAGGGCATTCCTGCGGCTCCTTCCGATCGTGATCTGCCGAATCATCGGCGGACCCGAGAGGAGCTACTGATGAAGATCGACGCAGAAGACAACCGGCCTTCGCTGCGCAGCAGGTGGGGTGTGCCGGTGGCTGTCGCCGCCGGCGTCGCGACGCTGAGCATCGGGGCCGTGGCCGTCTTCAGCGGGGCAGGGGAAGCCCAGCCGGTCCTCGCCTCCCCCGCCGGCAACCCGACGGGTGCCGCCGCGTCACCGAGCGCGGGCGCCGCGCACGGCTCCACGTCGGGTGGTACGGGCGGGACGTCGTCCTCGGGTCAGGGGTCCTCCGCTCCGGCGGTGTACACCGTCACCAGCGGGAAGACGACGCCGATCGACGCGGGAACCGTGACCAGGATCCTTTCCTCCTGCCTGGGTGCGGACGCGTCGCGCTACCACGCGGTGATCGGCGTGCGCACGCCCCTCGCCTCGAAGGACTGGGACGGCGTGGTCGTCGCCGTCGACTCCGCGGGCCAGTACGTGCAGTGCGAGTCGAAGGGCGACAAGGGCAACAGCCCGGACTCCCCGCCCACGTTCATCAACAACCGTCTGTGGGGCACGGGCCGCACGATCGCGTACTTCGACTCCATCGGCTCGCCCGTCGGCAAGAAGCAGCTGGCCATGCTGGGCGCCGGGCACTACGCGTCCGGTGTCGCCAGGATCACCATCAGCTACGGCGACGACCCGAAGCAGTACCCGGCGGTCATGGCGGGCGGCGCGTTCGTCTACGCGGCGGCTCTCGCCACCGAGGCGTCCCACATCGACCCGATGGATGTGGGGGGGCCGAACCCCTACGTCCACGCCTTCGACGCATCCGGCAAGGAGATCTACAACCAGCAGAAGGACCCGCAGTTCGCCCGCTAGCAGGAGTCCCGGGGCCGTAGCGAGCCCGTACCGGGCATGAGGGATTCCCGGCCCCACCCCGTGGGGGCCGGGAATCCCTCATGCCCGGGGGCGGTGCGTCAGACCGTCGCGACCCGCCCCGCGTACCGCTGGGTCCAGCCGGTGCCGGTGTCGGCGGTGAGCACCACGTCGTAGTAGCCGTGCTCGGTGGGCCAGTGCACGAGGGTGGAGTGGCCGCCGGGGACGGTGAACTTCCGGGTGCCGCCGCGGTAGTCGTTGGCCTTCAGGGTGTAACGGACGGGGTGCTTGCCGTCGTTGTGCAGCCGCAGCCTGACTTCGGCGCGCCTGCCGCCGGCCAGCTCCGCGCCGACGCGCGGGATACCGACGTGCTTCCCGTGCTCCCCCTCGGGGATCACCTGTCCGGCGAACGAGCGCAGGAAGCCGTCCGGGCCGTAGACGGAGAAGGCGTACGTGCCGTCGGTCTGCGTCGTGTCCCAGGTGTACGAGCGTGGGGCGGCCGCGCTCACCGTGTACGGCGTGTTGGCGAAGGCGAGGTACTGGTCGGGGAAGACCTGGAGGCTCACCGCCTTGCCCTTTGGGCCACCGGCCAGGGTCATGGACGCGGTCACCGTGCCGGCGGAGCGGTCCTCCGTGAGGGTGGCGTGCGGGTGGAAGGAGAGGCCGCGCGGTTCCATCCGGTCACGCGGCGGCTTCGGCGGGGTCCCGGTGACCGGGTCGGCGATGACGACCGGACCCGGGCGCGGGTGCGCGAAGTCGATCGCGCTCGTCAGGTCGCCGGCGATGGAACGGCGCCAGTCGGTGATGTTGGGGCAGGTGAACGGCTTGCCCAGATGGGAGGCCCAGGTCTCCAGGAACTTCACCGTCGAGGTGTGGTCGAACACCTCCGAGGCGACGTAGCCGCCTCGTGTCCACGGCGAGACCAGCAGCATCGGCACCCGTGGGCCGAAGCCGTACGGAGTGGTGCCGGAGAACTCACCGGGTGTGCCGTCCTCCGGGCGCGGGGGCAGGACGTGGTCGAACTTTCCGTCGTTCTCGTCGTACGTGATGATCACCAGGGTGTGGTTCCAGATGTCCTCGTTGCTCTGGAGCGTCTGGAGCACCTTGTTCATGTACCGCTCGCCGTGCACCGTGTCGAAGCCCGGGTGCTCGCTCCACGCGGCGGGCATCACCACCCAGGAGACCTCGGGGAGCGGGTGCTCGGCGCCGGGCGCGCAGGCCGCGATCAGGTCCCGGAGGACGGCGTCGAGGTTGGCCTCGGAGTCGTCGTTGGGCGTGGTGGCGCCCTCGTAGACGAAGGAGTTGGCCTTCCAGATCTTGCCGGTGCCCGGCGCGAGGTCGGCCGGGTCGGCCGTGCGGGGGTCGAAGGAGGCGAAGCTGTTGGTGACGTTGCAGCCGTACTCGCCGACGTAGCCGCTCTGGAGGCTGCCCCGGACGCCGTTGCCGCTGTTGTCGGAGTAGACCCGCCAGTCGATTCCGGCCTGCTGGAGCTGCTCGGGGACCGTGGTCCAGCCGCGGCTGTAGTCGTTCTGCCTGGCGTTGGTGACCTCGCCGCCCGCCGAACCGGTCATCAGGTAGTAGCGGTTCGGGATGGTGGGCCCGTGCAGCGAGCAGAAGTTCATGTCGCAGACGGTGTACTGGGAGGCGAGCGAGTACATCCACGGCATGTAGTCGGGCGTGTAGTACCACATGCAGTGGTCGCCCTTGTCCTGTACCCAGGTGTTCCAGCGCCCGCCGTTGGCACCGTAGAAGTTGTGGTTGTCGCTCCAGGTGGCGGTCGACACGGCGGGGGTCACGACGGCGCCGGTGGCGTCGCGCTGCTGGAAGACGTCGGTGCCGTCCTGGAACCTCAGGACCTGCTTGTCGTGGTGCCCGCGCACACCGGGCAGCTGGCCGAGGTAGTGGTCGAAGGACCGGTTCTCCTGCATGAGGATCACCACGTGCTTCAGATCGGATATGTCGCCCTTGTAGCCCTTGGGCAGGTGGTATTCGGCCGCGCTCGCCTGCGCGCCGCCGACCGCTTCGGCGACCGGCCCGGCGGCGAGGGCGCCGAGGGAGACGGCGGCGGTCTGGAGCATCCGGCGCCGGGTGATCCGGAATTCGCCGGCGGGACTCACGGTGCTCTCGGCGTCGGGGCACATGGATTCGGTGATGCGGGGAGTCATCAGGGGGACCTCTGGGGGAGAGTGATTCAGGGGGGCGAACGTCGGCGCATGCCTGCGAAAACTAGGCCGCCAGGACGAACGCCGGGCGAACCAGGGACGTATTCCTGAGGCACCGGCAGATTTCCACGGAGCCCGATGCCGGGTCGAGACGGTTCACTGCGATAGCCGAAACTCGCTCCCGGTTGGCCGGTCGGCCGGTCTTGCCATCGCGCTGGCCGGAGATCGCGGAGAGCCGCTACCCTCCCCGGCCATGACCGACACAGTCCGCGCCACCGCCTCCGACGTCCCGGCGCTCGCCGCCGTCCTCGCCAGCGCCTACGCCGAGGACCCCGTCTGGTCCTGGCTGATGCCGCACGACCGGGACCGGCGGCTGCGGCTGCTGTTCACCGCCCACCTCGCCCAGCAGGTGCCGGCGGGGCGGGTGTGGACCGACACGGACCGCACCGTGGCGGCGGTGTGGGCGGAGCCCGGGCAGTGGAAACTCCCGGTGAGCTACCTGCTGCGCAACGCGGGCACGCTGGTGCGGGCCGGGCGGGCCCAACTCCCCCGAACTGGACTACGGTTGCTCGCGCTGGAGCACCGCCACCCGGCCGCCCCCGCCCACTGGTACGTCGAGTACATCGGCACCCACGCCGACGCGCGCGGCACGGGGCGCGGCTCCCGGGTCCTGGGCGGGCTGCTGGAGCGGGCCGACGCGGACGGGCGGCCGGTCTTCCTGGAGTCGAGCAACCGGCGCAATCTGACGTTCTACGAGCGGCACGGTTTCGCCGTGCACGAGGAGATGGCGTTCCGGTCGGGGCCGCCGATGTGGGCGATGTGGCGGCGGGAGACCGGGCGCCGGTAGGCGAGCGCTCCGGGGCCGGTTCAGACGGGCGAGGGCGTGGACGCCCTCGTCGAGGCGTCGATGAGGCCGTTGAGCGATGCGCGAGCATGGCGCAGGTCGGCCATACGGCTGTCCAGGTCCTGCAGTTGCGTCTCCAGGTGCCCCTGGACACAGGCGTCGAGGACAGGGCCGTCGCCGAGGAAGCAGGGCATGAGATCCCGGATGGTCCTCGTGGGGAGGCCGGCGGCCAGCAGGGAGCGGATCCGCGTCACCGCGGTCACGGCATCGGCGGTGTAGTGGCGATGGCCACCGGCCGTCCGGTACGAGGTGAGCAGTCCCTGCTCCTCGTAGTAGCGCAGCAACCGCACGCTCACACCTGTCGTGCGGGCCAGTTCACCGATCTTCATGTGACCCACCTCACGCACGACGGCCTTGAACCTCTCATGGATGTCAGATCCTAGCGTGGGCGGCATGACAACGGCTCAAGCACCCATCGCCCTCTACGGTTTCCTGCGCCCCCGGCCGGAACGCGCCCACGAGGTACGCCAGCTCCTCGCCTCCCTCGTGGAGCCCACCCGGCAGGAGGAGGGCAACCTCGAATACCACCTTCACGCGCACGACGACGGCCGGCTCTTCCTGTACGAGGTCTGGCGCTCCCAGGAGGATCTCGACCGGCACAACGCGACCCCGCCCCTGCGCGCGTTCCTGGACAACATGCTGGACTTCCTCGAAGAAGCCCCTGCCGGCTACTTCGACACCATGATCAGCCCGTACCCGGCGGGCGGGGACGAGTAGGGCGTGTGGCGGAAGTCCCGTCGCCGCCGCGGAGGGCTTCGCCGGTCAGGAGGTGATGAGGACCTTGCTGAGGAGCGGCAGGTGGTCCGACGCCACCGGATCGCCCTTCACGACGCGGGTGACGAGAGGAGTCGCCGTACGGGTCGTGTAGATGACGTCGATCCGTCCGGTGGGGGCCTCCGCGGGGTACGTCGCACCGTCGCCGCGCGGGTGCGGGGACCTCGCCCACGCGTCCGTGTACGCGTTCTGCAGCGGCTGGGACTCGGGGGCGTCGCGCAGTGCGTTGAAGTCGCCCACGAGGATGGCGGGCTTCTTCGTACCGATCAGGTCCACGATCTGATCGGTCTGGCGCAGGCGGTCGGTCTGCGAACCGGCGGCCAGATGGGTGTCGTAGAACTCGACCTTCCTGCCGCGGACGTCCAGCGTGGCGTGCAGCAGGCCACGCTGCTCCTGACCCGGCGAGTTGAACAGCCAGGTGTTGTCCGACGCGGTGACCGGGTACCGGGAGAGGATCGCGGTGCCGTACTGGACGCGGTGCCCGCCGGCGGCCGGCGGGGCCGCGTCGATGTTCGCTCCGAACACCACGTGGTATCCGAGCAGGGCCGCCAGTTCCGCCGGCTGGTCGGCCCAGTCGCTGCGCGCCGAGTAGTGGTTGTCCACCTCCTGCAGGCCCACCACGTCGGCACCGCTCTCGCGAACGACGCGGGCGATCCGCTGCAGGTCGAGCACGCCGTCGGTGCCCTGGGCGTGGTGGATGTTGAACGACATGACGTTCAGCACGCGGGCACCGGCGGGCGAGGCGGTCCGCGCGCCGTCGGCGGCCGAGGCCTGCCCTGCGGATCCCACGGCGGTGAGTGCGACAACGGTGGCGAGAACGGACAGGGTCCGGCGGAACATGGGAGCCTCCTGGCACAGGGTCATGAACGGCCTCGATCCTGGCCCCGCCCACTGGCGCGCCCGTGGCCGCGAGATGAAGATCCGTCGCCTGCCGGATGACCCGTGCGCACCCCCGCCCCCGGCCGGCGGCCCATGGAGCGTCGCACCTGCCTGCGGCCGTGCGTGCGCGGTTGGCCCGGCGACACCGGGGGCGGTCGGGTGCGCGGGCTCACCGTCCGGCTGCGGCGGGACGAGGCGCATCCGGGTGAAGGCTCAACGCGCCTTTCCGCTGGTTGCGTTGGCTGCGTTCGACGCACCGGATGCCGGACGCGGCGCCGGGGTGCCGGACGCGGCGGACTCGTACGGCTGTGGTGCGGCAGGCGGAGTGGCCCTGCCTCGCGCCGGGGCCAGCGCGAGGCCGATGAGCACCGCACCGACCGCGCAGACGGCGGCCGTACCGTACAGCGCGAGGTGCAGGGCGTGGGTGTATCCGTCGGCCAGCACGTGGGAGACACCGCCGGACAGGTCGCCCGCGGCAACCTCTGCCGCCAGCTCGGGAGAGTCGACACGGGTGCCGATCAGGCTGACCAGGACCGCGCCGAAGACGGCGATGACGATGGCCTCGCTGCCGACGCGCATGGTGTTGAGGAATCCGGTGGCCATTCCGGCCCGCCCGGGTTCGACGAGACTCATCGCCAGTCCGTCACCCACCCCGAAGGACAGTCCGGCGCCCAGCCCGACCAGCAGCAGCGGTCCCGCGAAGGTGGCCACGGGGGTGGAGGGGCCGATGACGGTGAGCCACAGGTTGCCCACGGCGAACAGCGCCAGCGACACCGTGATCAGCAGCCGGGCCGGCACACCCCGGTTGACGAGCCCTCCGGCCAACGGCGGGGCCAGCAGTACCGGTCCGGTCATCAGCAGCAGCACCGTCCCCGCGCGCTGGGCGGAGAAGCCGCCGGCCCCCACCAGATAGGTGGGCAGGTAGGTCAGCAGCGTCACGAAGCCGAACGTCGTCACCACGGGCACCATGCACAGGGCCAGGAAACGGCGGTTCCTCACCAGCGTCAGGTCCAGCAACGGGTCGGCGGACCGCGACTGCAGGACGGAGAAGGCCACCAGCAGCGCCAAGCCCGCGGCCAGCAACAGCAGCACGCCGGCGCTCGCCCAGCCCCACTCCGGCCCCTGGACCGCGCCCAGGACCAACGCGCCCAGCCCGGCGACGAACACCACCGCGCCGACCGCGTTCGGCCGGGGACGCCGCGGAGCGCGGGACTCGGCGACGAACCCGACGCCCGCCAACGCCACCAGCACCAGCACCGCGTGCATCCCGAAGGTGGCCCGCCAGCCCATCCCGCCGACCAGCCAGCCGGACAGAGTGGGCCCGACCGCGAGGCCGAGACCCGCGGCGCTGCCGAGGGCCGCGAACGCGCGGGTGCGCTGCGCGCCGTCGAAGGTGGTGGCCAGGATCGCGCCGCCGCTGGCGAACACGCCTGCCGCGCCGATGCCGGACAGGGCACGGGCAAGGCCGAGCAGCTCGATGCCGGTGGAGAGTGCCGCGGCGATCGAGCCGACGGCGAACACCGCGGCGCCGGTCACGAAGATCCGGCGGCGGCCCACCCGGTCGGCCGCGGAACCGGCGACCAGCATGAACGAGGCGAACGTCAGGTTGTAGGCGTTCATGACCCATTGCAACGGCGCGCCGGCGGCGTGCAGGTCGTCTCCGATGCCGGGCAGGGCGACGGCCGCTCCCGAGATGGACATCGGCACGGAGGCAAAGGCGAGTAACACCACCGCCAGGGTGATCGCCGGGCGGGAGCGGACCGTTGGAACAGCAGTCACGATGTCGGGCTCCTTCGAAGGGCATGCGGCAGCCAAGGTTGGCCACTCGGGCGAGAATGCCACTGAGTGGCATTAACCGTCAAAGGGCAATAGCCTCTGGTAGCCTCGTGATCGTGAGTGATGCCCTGCGCGACCTGCCGCTGCGAGAGCGGAAGAAGCTGCGCACCCGCCGGGCGCTGTCCGAGACCGCACTCCGCCTGTTCACCGAACGCGGATACGACGCGACCACGCTGGACGAGCTGTGCGATGTCGTGGAGGTGTCGAAGCGCACCTTCTTCCGGAACTACCGGTCCAAGGAGGACGTCGCGCTCGCCGCGGACAGCGACCTGTGGTCCGCCTATCTGGACGACGTGGCCACGCTGGACATGGACGGCCCCCTGCTCGACGCTCTGCGGATGGCGCTTCACGCCACCCTGGGCACCATGGACCCCGACTGGGACCGCCGCTTCCTGGCAACCCGTGAACTGGCGGAAGCCGTTCCCGCACTGCAGGCGCACAGCCTGGGCTACTGCCAGGACACGACCCGGGCTCTGATCGAAGGCGTGAAGGGCCGGGCCGGCGACCGCGTCAACGAGGTACGGCTGCGGCTGACCGTGGAGATCTTCGTGGCGGCCTGGCGCACGGCTTCCCTGCGCTGGACCGCATGTGGCGGCAACGGCGACCGCGACGGTCTCACGAAGCTGGTGGAGGAGACCTTCGCCGAACTCCCCGCAGCCCTGGACTGCAGCCCTTAGCCGGTGTTCCGTCCGGAGTTCCGGGCCGCGTGATCAGCTGTCCGGGCTCGTCCGGGGCCGGTTGATCCGGCGCGGAGGACACGGGAGGAGCCGAAGGAGTGCCGGCGCCGACCCCCCGCTCTGCTCAGTCCGGCAGTTCCCACATCAGCGCCTCGGACGCCCCTCCGGCGACCAGTTCGAGGCCTTCCTCGCCGGCGATCCGTGCCGCGTCGCCCGGCCCCAGCTCAAGGTCACCGATCCGCACGGTGCCGGCCACCACGTGCACGTACACCTTCGGCGCGTCCGGCACCGCCGTGCGCTCCCCCTCGGTCAGCCGGCGCACATGGAGCATCGCACCGGCTTCCGGCAGGGCGTACGGGGTGGAGTCGGCGATGCCCGGGACGGTCGTGTACGAGGGTTCGCCGCCCGGTTCCCGGGGCGCGAGCCACATCTGGAGGAACGTCAACGGGCTTTCCCCGTCGTTGCGTTCGACGTGCCGGACACCGGAGGCGGCGCTGAGGTGCTGGACGTCCCCGGGCCGTACGACCGTGGCGTGACCGGCCGAGTCGCGGTGGGTCAGCTCGCCCTCGACCACCCAGGTCACGATCTCCGTGTGGCTGTGCGGGTGTTCCTCGAAGCCGGCGCCGGGGGCGAGGCGCTCCTCGTTGCAGGCCAGGATCGGGCCGAAGCGGAGGTGGTCGGGGTCGTAGAACGCGCCGAAGGAGAAGGAGTGCCGGGACTCGATGCCGGCCGCCCCGTCCCCACCCCTGAAGCGGTCGCCCGAGCGACGTACGGAAATCACCCGCCCACGGTAGCCCGGGCGGGCCCCCGGCACCGCCGGATACCCGTCGGTTCGACCCGCTGACCGCCCCGCCCCTTCGGGCACCCGTCCGGATAGGGCAGTCTTGTCCCCGTGCCCCGACCCGATCCTGAGCAGCCCGACGCCAACGCCGCCCACCTCCATGCCGCGACCCTGAAACGGCTGGAGCAGTCCTCCGGCCGGCTGGCCGCGAACGCGATCGCCCGCATGGACGAGTCGCTGCCCTGGTACCGGGCGATGCCACCGGAGAACCGGTCCTGGATCGGCCTGGTGGCCCAGGCCGGTATCGCCGCGTTCACGGAGTGGTTCCGGCATCCGGAGACCCCGCAGGCGATCTCGACCGACGTGTTCGGTACGGCCCCGCGCGAGCTGACCCGGGCGATCACGCTGCGGCAGACCGTCGAGATGGTGCGGACGACCATCGAGGTCATGGAGGCCGCGATCGACGAAGTCGCCGCGCCCGGCGACGAGTCGGTGCTGCGCGAGGCGCTGCTCGTCTACGCCCGTGAGATCGCCTTCGCGACCGCCCAGGTGTACGCCCAGGCCGCCGAGGCGCGGGGCGCCTGGGACGCCCGCCTCGAATCGCTCGTGGTGAACGCGGTGCTGTCCGGGGAAGCCGACGAGGGGGCCGTGTCCCGGGCCGCCGCGCTCGGCTGGAACTCGCCCGAGCACGTGTGCGTGCTCCTCGGCACGGCCCCGGACGGGGACAGCGAGCTGACGGTGGAGGCGATCCGCCGGGCCGCCCGGCACGCCAAGCTCCAGGTCCTGACCGGGGTGCTGGGCAACCGCCTGGTCGTCATCGCGGGCGGCAGCGACAATCCGCTCCAGGTCGCGAAGGCGCTGATCGGCCCGTACGCGGCGGGGCCGGTCGTCGCCGGTCCCGTGGTGCCGGACCTGCTGGCGGCCACCCGGTCCGCGCAGGCGGCGGCCGCCGGGCTCAAGGCGTGCGGCGCCTGGCAGGACGCCCCGCGGCCGGTCCTCTCGGACGATCTGCTGCCGGAACGCGCGATGGCGGGCGACCCGGCCGCACGGGATCAGTTGGTGGAGGAGATCTACAGACCGCTCGAAGAAGCAGGTTCTGCCCTCCTGGAGACGCTGAGTGTGTATCTGGAACAGGCGAGCAGCCTCGAAGGCGCGGCCCGGATGCTCTTCGTCCACCCCAACACCGTGCGCTACCGGCTCCGACGTGTGACAGACGTCACCGGCTGGTCGCCTTCCGACGTCCGCTCGGCGTTCACTCTGCGGATCGCCCTGATTCTGGGGCGTCTGGCCGACAGAGATCCCCAGTCCTAGACTTTTGTCGGACTTCAACAATTCCCCATACGGTTCTTCGTCCCTGTCCCCACGGGCGTTCCGTACCGTTCACAAGAGAGAGTGTGAGGGTGCTCGTACTCGTCGCTCCCGGCCAAGGCGCTCAGACGCCCGGCTTCCTGACTCCCTGGCTCGACCTCCCCGGTGCCTCCGACCGCATCGCGGCCTGGTCCGACGCCATCGAGCTGGACCTTGCCCACTTCGGCACGAAGGCCGACGCGGAGGAGATCCGTGACACCGCGGTGGCTCAGCCGCTGCTGGTCGCCGCCGGTCTGCTCTCCGCCGCCGCGCTCGACGCGTCGCCGGGTGTCGTCGCAGGTCACAGCGTGGGTGAAATCACCGCGGCCGCTCTCGCCGGAGTCATCGGCGATGACGCGGCGCTGCGTTTCGTACGCACCCGGGGGCTCGGCATGGCCGAGGCCGCGGCGGTCACCGAGACCGGCATGGCCGCGCTGCTCGGCGGCGACCCGGAGGTCACCGTCCCGCACCTGGAGAAGCTCGGTCTGACCCCGGCGAACGTCAACGGGGGCGGCCAGATCGTCGCCGCCGGCACCGCCGCGCAGATCGCCGCGCTCACCGAGGACATGCCCGAGGGCGTGCGCCGGGTCGTTCCGCTCAAGGTCGCCGGCGCGTTCCACACGCATCACATGGCTCCCGCGGTCGAGCGTCTCCGTGAGGCCGCCACGGCCCTGGAGGTCTCCGACCCGACCGTGACATATGTCTCGAACGCCGACGGGCAGACCGTCGCCACCGGCGCGGAGGTCATCTCCCGGCTGGTCGGCCAGGTCGCCAACCCGGTCCGCTGGGACCTGTGCATGGAGACCTTCAAGGCGCTGGGCGTCACCGCGCTCATCGAGGCCTGCCCCGGCGGCACGCTGACCGGTCTGGCGAAGCGGGCACTGCCCGGCGTCCGGACTCTCGCGCTCAAGACCCCCGACGACCTCGACGCCGCCCGCGCGCTCATCGCTGAGCACGCGGGCGTCTAAGGAGCCCGAGAGCATGTCGAAGATCAAGCCCGGCAAGGGCGCCCCGTACGCACGGATCATGGGTGTCGGCGGCTACCGCCCGACCCGTGTCGTGCCCAACGAGGTGATCCTCGAGACCATCGACTCGTCCGACGAGTGGATCCGCTCCCGGTCCGGAATCGCCAGCCGCCACTGGGCCTCCGACCAGGAGACCGTGTCCGCGATGTCCGTCGAGGCGTCCGGCAAGGCCATCGCCGACGCCGGGATCACGCCGGAGCAGATCGGCGCGGTCATCGTCTCCACCGTCTCGCACTTCAAGCAGACCCCGGCCATCGCGACCGAGATCGCCCACAAGGTCGGCGCGGGCAAGCCCGCCGCCTTCGACATCTCTGCCGGCTGCGCGGGCTTCGGCTACGGCCTCACGCTCGCCAAGGGCATGATCGTCGAGGGCTCGGCGGAGTACGTCCTCGTGATCGGCGTGGAGCGGCTGAGCGACCTCACCGACCTGAGCGACCGCGCGACGGCGTTCCTGTTCGGCGACGGAGCCGGTGCCGTGATCGTCGGCCCCTCCAAGGAGCCGGCCATCGGCCCGACGGTCTGGGGCTCCGAGGGCGACAAGTCCGACACGATCAAGCAGACCGTGGCGTGGGACACCTTCCACGCCGACCGTCCGGAGAAGTTCCCCGCCATCACGCAGGAGGGCCAGGCTGTCTTCCGCTGGGCCGTCTTCGAGATGGCGAAGGTCGCCCAGCAGGCGCTGGAGGCGGCCGGGATCACCCCGGAAGACCTGGACGTCTTCATCCCGCACCAGGCCAACATGCGGATCATCGACTCGATGGTGAAGACCCTGAAGCTGCCGGAACACGTCATGGTCGCCCGTGACGTGGAGACCACCGGCAACACCTCCGCCGCCTCGATTCCGCTCGCAATGGAGCGGCTCCTGGCGACCGGTCAGGCGAAGAGCGGCGACACCGCGCTCGTCATCGGCTTCGGGGCGGGTCTCGTCTACGCCGCGACGGTCGTTACCCTCCCCTAGGCACACCGGGCTTTTCGCCCGGACGCCCGAACCCAGCAGATATACACCGAAGGAGCGCCAACATGGCCGCCACGCAGAAGGAGATCCTCGACGGTCTCGCCGAGATCGTCAACGAGATCGCCGGTATCCCGGCCGAGGACGTCGAGCTGGAGAAGTCCTTCACGGACGACCTGGACGTCGACTCCCTGTCCATGGTCGAGGTCGTCGTCGCCGCCGAGGAGCGCTTCGACGTCAAGATCCCCGACGAGGACGTCAAGAACCTCAAGACGGTCGGCGACGCCACCGAGTACATCCTCAAGCACCAGGGCTGATCCCGGCCCAGCTGTGTCGCCACCCGGCGGTGGCGCCGCTGATTCACGACCCTCTACACGTGGAGAAGATTTTCCAGTGAGCTCGACCAATCGCACCGTGGTCGTCACCGGTATCGGCGCAACCACTCCGCTGGGTGGCGATTCCGCATCGACCTGGGAAGGTCTGATGGCCGGCCGTTCCGGCGTCAAGCCTCTTGAGGGCGAACGTTTCGCCGAACTGCCTGTCCGGATCGCGGCCCTCGCGGCCGTCGACCCGGGAGACGTCCTGCCCCGCCCGCTCGCCCGCAAGCTGGACCGCTCGGCGCAGTTCGCGCTGATCGCGGCCCGCGAGGCGTGGGCGGACGCGGGCTTCACCGGTCCCGCCGGTGAGGACGAGAAGATCCAGCCCGAGCGGCTGGGTTCGGTCATCGCCTCCGGCATCGGCGGCGTGATCACCCTGCTCGACCAGTACGACGTGCTGAAGGAGAAGGGCGTACGCCGCGTCTCCCCGCACACCGTGCCCATGCTCATGCCCAACGGCCCGGCCGCCAACGTGGGTATCGAGGTGAACGCCCGGGCGGGCGTCCACACCCCGGTCTCCGCCTGTGCGTCGGGTGCCGAGGCGATCGGGTACGCCGTCGAGATGATCCGCACCGGCCGTGCCGACGTGGTCCTCGCCGGTGGCACCGAGGCGGCGATCCACCCGCTGCCGATCGCCGCGTTCGCCAACATGATGGCGATGTCCAAGAGCAACGACGAGCCCGAGAAGGCCTCGCGTCCGTACGACACCGGCCGGGACGGCTTCGTCCTCGGTGAGGGCGCCGGCGTCGTCGTCCTGGAGTCCGCGGAGCACGCCGCCGCGCGCGGCGCCCGGGTCTACTGCGAGGTGCTGGGCCAGGGGCTGTCCGCGGACGCCCACCACATCGCCCAGCCCGAGCCGACCGGGCGCGGCATCGCCGCGGCGATGCAGAACCTGCTGGACCAGACGGACCTCAAGCCGTCCGAGGTCGTGCACCTCAACGCGCACGCGACGTCCACGCCGCAGGGCGACGTCGCGGAGCTGAAGGCGCTGCGCAAGATCCTGGGCGACGACCTGGACCACGTCGCGATCTCCGCGACGAAGTCGATGACGGGTCACCTCCTCGGCGGCGCCGGCGGCATCGAGACCGTCGCGACGGTCCTGGCGCTGCACCACCGGATGGCTCCGCCGACCATCAACGTCGACAACCTCGACGAGGCGGTCGAGGCGGACATCGTGCGCGACGAGCCGCGGCCGCTGCCGGAAGGGCCGATCGCGGCGATCAACAACTCGTTCGGCTTCGGCGGGCACAACGTGGTGCTGGCGTTCCGCAGCGTGTGACCTCTTCGGCTGTACGTGTGAAGCCCGTCCCCGGCCAGGGGGCGGGCTTCCCGCGTGTCACGGGCCCTTCGCGGGCGCCCGCCGCCCCCGCAACCGCTCCCCGGCCGCGGGAGGGGCTCGATGGGGCCGGCACGGTCCGTGCGCCGCGGGGCGGGGCTCCGGGCGGTCACACCACCTGGTGGAGCCAGCGCACCGGCGCGCCCTCGCCCGCGTGGCGGAAGGACTCCAGTTCGTCGTCCCACGGCTTGCCCAGGAGCTTGGCGATCTCCGCCTCCAGGTCGCTCTCCCCGCTCAGCGACCGCGCCAGCGCGGCCCGCAGCCGGTCCTCGGGCACCAGGATGTCGCCGTGCATGCCCGTGACGGCGTGGAAGATGCCGAGCTCGGGCGTGGAGCTGTAGCGCTCGCCCTCCGCGGTCGGCGACGGTTCGGCCGTCACCTCGAAACGCAGCAGATCCCAGCCGCGCAGCGCGGAGGCGAGCTTGGACGCCGTACCCGGGCTGGCCTGCCAGGAGAATTCGGAACGCCAGGTGCCGGGTGCGGCCGGCTGTCTGATCCAGTCGAGCTGGACCCGCACGCCGAGCACGCCCCCCACCGCCCATTCGACGTGTGGGCAGAGCGCGCGCGGGGCTGAGTGGACGTACAGGACTCCACGTGTCGTCACCGGGACCTCCAGTGTGGGACGAGGTTCGCCTTCCCCAGCGGCCTCGCGCCGTACCACCTCTTACCGGCCGGTTCCCGAGGCTGTCATCAGTAAACAGTATCGGGAGTTAATGTCCGGAGAAGGGAGGGTATGTGACGTGATGTGATGTTCGAGAGCCACCCGAGTGGAGCCGGGCGGCCGGAAGAGGCACTGGTTCGACGGGGAAAAGCTACCGTGCGGCGGCGTCCGAGGTGTGACGTACCGTCGGTCCTGGGCCCATGATTCGCTCGGCATTCACCCGGCAGGGCGCGGGGGCCCGCCGACCGGTGCCACGCAGGTGTGCCGGAGGCATGGGACAGGAACAGGAGGGGACGAGAGCAATGCCGCATCGCTCCGTACGGCACCGTCCGCGCACCGCGCTGGCCGCGCTGGCCACCGTGTCGCTCCTCGGCACGGCCGTCCTGACGGGCTGTGACTCCGGGTCCGACCGGACGACGAAGGGCGCGGCCTCCGACGCGGGCAGACGGCCGGCGGCCGCACCGGTCTGGGACCGCAGTCCGGAGTCGGTCGCCGCGGTCGGCGACTCCATCACCCGTGGCTTCGACGCCTGTTCGGTGCTGGCCGACTGCCCCGAGGCCTCCTGGTCGACCGGTACGGACCGTTCGGTGCGGAGCCTGGCCGTGCGGCTTCTCGGCGCCTCGGGCGCGGCGGCCCACAGCTGGAACCACGCCGAGACGGGCGCCCGGATCGCGCAGCTGCCGGAGCAGATGGCGCTGGCCGCGAAGGAGGACCCCGATCTGGTGACGGTGATGATCGGCGCCAATGACGCCTGCCGCGACTCGGTGCGGACCATGACACCGGTGGCCGACTTCCGCGCGTCCTTCGAGGCGTCGATGCGTCAGCTGCGCAGCGCGGCGCCGAAGGCGCAGGTGTACGTGTCGAGCGTGCCGGACCTCAAGCGGCTCTGGTCGACGGGCCGGGGCAGCCAGCTGGGCAAGCAGATCTGGAAGCTGGGCATCTGCAGGTCGATGCTGGGCGACGCGGACAACCTGGGCGCCTCGGCGGTGGCCCGGCGGACGGCGGTGCAGGACCGCGTCGTCGCGTACAACGGGGTGCTGCGCGAGGTGTGCGCGAAGGACGCGCGCTGCCGCTACGACGGCGGGGCGGTGTTCGACTACCGGTTCACGGGCAAGCAGCTCAGCCAGTGGGACTGGTTCCACCCGGGACGCAACGGGCAGGCCCGGCTGGCCGAGATCGCCTACCGCAACGTCACGGCGGCGCGGCCTCCGGGCTAAGGTCTGGATCATGGAGACGGGTTCGAACACGGTGATGCGTACGGAACACTTCGGCACCCTCGGGGACGGCACCGCCGTGGACCGCTGGACGCTGGAGCGCGGCAGTACGCGCGTACGGGTGCTGACGTACGGCGCCACCGTGCAGTCGGTCGAGGTGCCGGACCGGGACGGCGTGCCGGCCGGGGTGGCGCTCGGACTGCCCGATCTCGCCTCGTACGTCCGGTACACGGGGCCGTACTTCGGCGCACTGGTCGGGCGGTACGCGAACCGGATCGGCGGTGCGGCGTTCGTCCTCGACGGGACGACCCACCACGTCACGCGCAACGAGGGCCGCAACCACGTGCACGGCGGGGCCGTCGGCTTCGACAAGCGGGTGTGGGACGCGCGCGGGATCGCCGACGGGGTGGAGCTGTCCCTGGTCGCCGCGGACGGCGAGGAGGGGTTCCCGGGGCGTCTGGAGGTCTCGGTGGCCTACACGCTGGACGAGGACGGGGCGCTGCGGATCGCGTACCGGGCGGCGACGGACGCGCCGACCGTGCTGAACCTGACGAACCACACGTACTGGAACCTGGCGGGCGCCGGCTCCGGCAGCGCTCTGGGCCAGCGGCTGCGGATCGCGGCCGGGCGGATCACCCCGGCCGACGAGGAGTCGCTGCCGACGGGTGAGTTCCTGCCGGTGGACGGGACCCGGTTCGACTTCCGGGAGCCGCAGCCGGTCTCCAAGGAGTACGACCACAACTTCGTACTGGACGAGGGCGTGGCCGGACCGGTGGCCGAGCTGTACGACGAGGTGTCGGGGCGCGTCCTGACCGTCACGACGACGGAGCCGGGCATGCAGTTGTACACCGCGGACCACTTCGACGGGCGGCCGTTCGGTCCGTGCGCCGGGATCGCGCTGGAGACCCAGCACTTCCCGGACTCGCCGAACCGGCCGGAGTTCCCGAGCACGGTGCTGCGGCCGGGTGCGGAATACCGGTCGACGACGGTGTACGGCTTCTCGGCGCGCTGAGCCCGCGGGGCCGTTCCCGGCCGGCTGCGCACATCCCGCAGCCGGGCGATCCGACCCGATCTGACCTGCGGCAATGCCGATAATACAAGATCGTTAAGCGGTACCTGGGAGTGATTCGGGGCGATCTACGCGCGTTCGCGCAATGCGCCCCGTTCCACGCCCCCCAAGGTGGCTCGCATGACTTCCAAGCCCGCCGAACCGACGTCCGGCCTGCCCTCTTCCGCTCTGCCCTCCTCCGGCGCGCCCGCTGCCGGCCTGCCCTCCAGGCGCACCGTGATCGCGGGCGCCGCCGCCGGTGCCGCCGCCCTGGCCACGACCGCCGCGAGCGCGGCGCACGCGGCCGCGCCCGGGTCCCTCGCGGCGCCCGCCGCCGCCCCGGCCGCCGCTCCCGGCTCCGACTGGAACGCCTGCCTGACCGTCGCCCGCGCCATCCTCGTACGCGACGAGCAGGACGAGTCGCTGGTGCCGCACTACCAGGACGTCCTGCTCACCAAGGGCCTGCCGCGCAGTGGCAAGGGCCCGAAGAAGGTGCTGGTCATCGGCGCGGGACCGGCCGGGCTCACCGCCGCCCGCCTGCTCAGCGAGGCCGGACACACCGTCACAGTGATCGAGGCCAACGGCAACCGGGTCGGCGGCCGGATCAAGACCTTCCGCACCGGCGGCCACGAGAACGCGAAGTCCCCCTTCGCCGACCCGAAGCAGTACGCCGAGGCCGGGGCCATGCGGATCCCCGACAGCCATCCGCTCGTCACCGGGCTCATGGACAGCTTCGAGCTGAAGCGCCGCCGCTTCCACCTGGTCGACGTCGACGCCGAGGGCAAGCCCGTCAACCACACCTGGATCCACGTCAACGGCATCCGGGTCCGCAAGGCGGACTACGCGCAGAGGCCGCAGGCGGTCAACCGGTCCTTCGGGGTCCCCGCGGAGTTCGAGGACAAGACCGCCTCGGCCATCGTGCGGGAGGCCTTCGCCCCCGTACGCGAGGAGTTCGAGGGCAAGGAGGGCTCGGAGCTCGTCAAGGGCTGGGCCCGGGTCATCCAGAAGTACGGCCACTGGTCGATGTTCCGCTTCCTGACCGAGGCGGCCGGGCTCGACGAGCGCACCATCGACCTCATCGGCACCGTCGAGAACCTCACCTCGCGGCTGCCGCTCGCCTTCGTGCACAGCTTCATCGGGGCCTCCCTGATCAGCCCGGACACGGCGTTCTACGAGCTGCCCGACGGCACGGCGACGCTGGCCGACGCGATGTACGCACGGGTCAAGGACCTGGTGCGCCTCGATCGCCGGGCCGCCAGGATCAGCCACGGCCAGGACGGCGTCCGGGTCGAGACGGTGTCGGAGGGGCGGGACGGCAAGGTCGTGCGGGAGACCTTCACCGGGGACCGGGCGATCGTCACCGTGCCGTTCTCCGGACTGCGGCACGTCCCGGTCACGCCGCCGCTCTCGTACGGCAAGCGGCGGGCGATCACCGAGGTCCACTACGACTCGGCCACCAAGGTGCTGCTCGAATTCAGCCGCCGCTGGTGGGAGTTCGAGGAGAAGGACTGGAAGGCGGAGCTGGAGAGGGTCCGGCCCGGCCTGTACGACGACTACCGGCTCGGCAGGGCGCCGGCCGACGGCTCACTGCTCGGCGCGCACCCCTCCGTACCGCCGGGGCACATTCCGCCCAACCAGCGTGTGCACTACGCGGCGTACCGCGCGACCGCCCGCAACCAGCCCGAGGCGGCCCACGTCATCGGCGGCGGATCGGTCACCGACAACGCCAACCGCTTCATGTACCAGCCCTCCCACCCGGTCGACGGGAGCAGGGGCGGAGTACTCCTCGCCTCGTACAGCTGGGCCGACGACGCCTTGAAGTGGGACTCCCTGGACGACGACGAGCGCTACCCGCACGCCCTGGGCGGGGTCCAGGACGTGTACGGCCAGCGCGTCGAGGTCTTCTACACGGGCGCCGGTGCCACCCAGTCGTGGATGCGCGACCCGTACGCGTACGGCGAGGCGTCCGTCCTGCTGCCCGGCCAGCACACCGAACTGCTCGCCGACGTGCGCTCGGTCGAGGGGCCGCTGCACTTCGCGGGCTGCCACACGTCCGTCAAGCCCGCCTGGATCGAGGGCGCGCTGGAGTCCGCCGTACGCGCCGCGCTGGAGGTCCACGGGAGCTGACCGGACGGGTCTCAGGGGCGCGGGGGCGGAGCCGTCCCGGCGTCCTCCTCCTCGTCGCCGTCCTCTCCCGTCAGGTCACGCGCGAGCAGGGTCGCCCCCGCGACGGCGCCCGGCATCAGGAAGACGGCGACGAACGGGACCAGGAAGGCGAGCCCCAGCGGCACGCCGAAGCCGAGGATCAGCAGACGGCGGCCGCGCAGCAGGACGAGCCGGTCCTTCAGCACCATGCCGCGGCGCTGGAGGGCGACGGCGGTGAGTTCCTCGGCGAGGAAGTACCCCGTGACGCAGAACCCGAGGAACGGGACGACGGTCTGGCCGGCGACCGGGATGAATCCGAGGGCGAAGAGCAGGATCGCGTACAGCGCGACGCGCACCAGGATGCGCACGCTGTCGCGGGCGGAGATCCACAGCTCCCGCCAGAGCGGCAGCCCGGACTCGGGGACCTCGCCGCCCTCGGCGCGGTCCACCTCCTCGGACAGCGACTCGTAGAAGGGCTGTCCGACGAGGAGGGTCACCGCGGTGAAGGTGATGACGGCCAGGAACAGGCCGAAGGCGAAGACCAGCACGGTCAGGGTGGTGCGGAGCAGCCCGAGCCAGGGCGATGACCAGCCGTCGGCGAATGGGGTCGCCCAGTCCGCGAGGTCGTCGGCCCCGTAGCCGAGGCCGACGAGGGCGCCCGCGTACAGGACGAGGGTGATCAGGCCGGGCAGCAGCCCGATGCCGAACCACTTGCCGTGCTGGGCGACCCAGCGCTGCCCCTTGATCAGATAGCCGAGGCCCGCCCCGAGATCACGCATGGCGTCAGCGTACGAGATCGCGCACGGCGCCGGCACGACGGGGAGCCGCGCAGCGGGCCCACCGCCTCCGGGGCCCCGGCGTTCGCGAGGACGAGGTCGCCCGCCTTAGACATAGATGCACCGACCAAGCATCCGTTTTCGCAATCTGCGAAGTATCTGCAAATCGCGCCATTCACTTGAGAGTTCGCAGGTCGGAGGCGCGGAACAGCCTTGAGAATCCCTTGAGCAAACCGTGGTTGTCGCCGTGAGGAGCGGCCGCACACCCTGTCATGGATCGATCATCCATGGACCGAGGACCTCATGCTCAGACGAAGACGTGCACGTATCCGCCGAGCCCTGCTCCTGACGCTTGCCCTGGCCTGCGCCGCTCCCCTGTCTCTCGCCACACCCGCCGCGGCGGACTCCTGCCAGGGCATCAGCTGCATGGGCAGGAACCCCGTGGCCATGGGCTGCGACTCGGACGCCCAACTGGTGAGCGAGACGGACGACCCGCCGTCGGGCACGGTGGCCATCACCGTCAAGCTCTTCCACTCCGCCACCTGCGGGGCATCCTGGGCGAAGGTGACCGTGGACCCCACGAACACCAGCCTGTACCAGCAGTACGCGACGATCTTCTACGTGCCCCAGTTCGGCGGCAGCGAGGCCTCCTACTCGGGCGGACTCGTCGACAGCACCAATGTCGCCCTGGCCACCCCCATGGTTCCGGCGAGCTACTCGGCGAAGGGCTGCTTCAGCGACCTGACCGAGGACCACGACCCGGCACCCGAGAGCTCGCGGACCCAGGGAACCAACGGAGCGTGCACACCATGGCGTTGAGAAGAAGGAGCACTGCCGCGCGTGCCGGGGGCCGCCGCCCGCGGGCGCTTCGGCTGACGGCCAGAACCGCCTTCCTGTCCTGCGCCGCCCTCGCCGCCGGGATGCTTCCCGCCACCGGAGCGATCGGCATGGCGGGCACATCGGCCGCGGCGGCGCCTCAGACCCAGGGGCGCCTGTTCGCCTCGCCCGAGAGCCAGCTGGGCACGAACTGGCAGGACTCGACCGACCGCGCCGTGACCGGCACGGGCGACTCCGCCGGTTTCCACATCCTGGTGGCGGACGAGGCCGATTCGTTCGCCTACCGGGAGATCGCCAACCTCACCCAGTCCGGTCTGAACGGCATCGGGCCGTGGACCGGCTACACCTGCACCACCGGTTCCGGGCGCTACGCGGCGGCCGTCTACGCACCGTCGACGGCCGCGAACAAGCCCTCGCTGATGCAGCACGGGGCCTTTGCCGCGGTGATCGACCTGGCCAGCGGCAAGGTCACCCAGTCGGTCACCGGTGTACAGCTCGCCTACTTCTCGCCCGGCTGCGGCGAGAACGACACCGTGACCTTCACCCGGAGCACGGTGGGCGACTCACGGGACGGCACCACCAAGGTCTTCGACGTCGATGCGGCGTCGGGAAGGACGCTGCGCACCACCACGGTCAAGGGCCAGTTCACCAACCCGATGCCCACCGCCGACGGCGACGACCTCGGAGTCATCGACGGCAGGCTGGTCAGGCTCGCCACGCAAGGCAAGGCGCAGGGCACGTCCGACACCGTCGCCGAACTCCCCGGCCGGCTCTTCGCCCTCGCGCCCTCCGAGGGCGGCGCGATCGACCTGGCCCTCGTCGCGCACGGCAAGGACGAGCTGCACCGTCTGGACGGCCGGAGCGGGAAGCTGACCCGGCTCGGCAGCGCACCCCTCGGCAAGCTCGGGCTCTTTCCGCGCGGTGACGGCGACCTGGTCGCGGGCACCGTATCGGGCATCGACACCACCAAGGCGCCCGGACTCCGCAAGGCGGACGCCCCCGACAAGCCCGTGGCGGCCTCGCGGCAAGGTCATCTGCTCACCACGTCGGTGGCCTCCGACGAGCTCAAGGGCATCACTTCGGCCATCGGCTCCCCGTCGGGAACCGGAGCCGGGCGCATCCACGTGGCCGCGCTCGCCACGGCGACGGACACCCCGGCCTCCACCGACGTGGTCACGGCCGAGGCGGCCGTCACCCAAGCCGCCGACGACGTGGAACGCGAGACGGGCCCGAACCTGGAGCTGGAGAAGGACGAACTGGCCTACACGGGCCTCGTTCCCGACGAGCCCAACACCGGTTCCCACTACTCGAACTGCCTGGTGAAGCGGAACGATCCGCACGCTCAGGCCCTGCAGCCCAGCACCAACATGGTCGAGTGGGCCGTCGACCAGGCCGTGCACGGCGACCTCACGGTCACCCGTCCGGCGAACTACCTCGGCACCGGCAGCGTCGCGTACACCCCCAACGGTCTCTTCCCGCGGGTGGCTCTGACCGGCGGCGGCACCGTCCCCGCCCAGGTGATGCTCGGAGTCCTCGCGCAGGAGTCCAACTTCCGGCAGGCGTCCTGGCACTCCGTCCCGGGCGACGGCGGCAATCCGCTGCTCGGGGACTACTTCGGCAACACCGACAGCATCCACTACTACCCCAACGGGGCCGTGGCCGACTGCGGTTACGGCATCGCGCAGGTCACCTCGGGCATGAACGAGGCGAAGCCCGACCCGTACAGCCCGACCGAGGCGTATGCGATCGCCACGGACTACGCGTCCAACATCGCCGCCGGAGTGCAGATCCTCAGCAAGACGTGGAACCAGCTCAAGTCCCTCGGCATGAACGTGAACACAGGCAACTCCAGCTACGTGGAGAACTGGTACATGGCCCTGTGGGGATACAACAGCGGCGTCTACACCGACTCGTCCCAGAACAGCGGGCACACCGGCCTGGGCTGGTACAACAACCCCGCCAATCCCAACTACCCCGCCGACCGCGCCCCCTTCCTCCGCGACTCGTACGACGACGCCGCGCACCCGGCCAACTGGCCGTACGAGGAGAAGATCATGGGCTGGGTGGAGACCCCGCAGCACACGTACGGCACCGAGCCCTCCTACGCCCTGCCGCTCTTCCCCACCGGAGGCGTCGGCGTCGGCGGAAAGCTCAACCTCAACACCAACTACCACAGTTACTGCACGCAGGGGACGAACAGCTGTGACCCCGGAGCCCCCTCGGGAAGCGACCCGTGCCCGGCCGAGGACGACAGCTGCTGGTGGGACGGATCGGTCAGCTGGGGCGGCGGCATGGACGACACCACGGGCTCCAAGGAGAACCTCGTGTACGCGCTCGGCAGCGGCGAGCCCGCACTGGACCGGCAGTACGCCGCCGGCCCGTGCGACAACGTCGAGAGGGCCGACGGCACCCTCCTCATCGACGACCTGCCGGTCCCGGCCGACAACACCCAGGGATGCAAGGACGCGTCGACGATGTCGGGCACGTTCAAGCTGCGGCTCGGTGACAACTTCACCATGAACCGCAGCGACGGCACCTGGCGTGCGACCGGGGACATCGCCCCGATCGACCTGCACCAGCTGGGCGCGGGCTACGACGGCCACGTCTGGTTCACCCACGCCTACCCCAACAACGCCACCCACACCAACTACCTGTGGCACACGGTCACAGCGACCTGGACACCGGAAGCCTCCCTGCTCCCGTTCTCCGAATCGCCCGGCCGCCGGTACGCGATCTACGTGCACCTGCCGAACCACGGCGCGCAGGCCGTGGTCCCGTACACCGTCAATGTCGGCATGAACACGGTAGGCGCCCAACCGAGTCACACCTGCAGTGTCAACCAGGCCTCCAAGAGCAACGGCCAGGACGTGTGGGCGCCCCTCGGCACCCTCAAGCTCTGGCAGGGCGCCAACATCCAGGCCGACAACACGAGCCGGTCGGACTACACCGGCGACGCCGACGTCGCCTACGACGCGGTGAAGCTGGTCCCGGTCTCCGCGGCCTCGACCGGCACCTGCTTCGACGAGTGAGGTGACCGTGGTGCCGTCCCCGCGGGGACGGCACCACCCCGGGCCCGCACCTCATCGAATGGAGTCACCCTTGTCCACGTCACGGTCCCGCGCGGCGCACGCCGTCGCGGTGGCGGCCCTGTCCGCCGCCCTCCTCTCGGCCTGCTCGTCCCCGCACACCTCGGCCGCGCCCCCCGAGACGGCCCGGGCCACACCCACCGCCCCGGCGTCCGCGCACCCGAGCGCCCCTTCGCCCCTGACCACCTCGGCCGATCTGGGGGACTGGCCCACGGCTCCCGCCACCCGGGACAAGATCCCCCAGGGCAGACGTGCCGTGCCGTTGGCCCCGGGCTACACCGGCCGGGCGTTCCTGGACCGTCTCGCGAAGACCTGGCACATCGCCATGAAACCGCGGGAGAAGGTGGACGTGCGGGCGGGCGACGCGGCGCCTGCGGTCTGGCATTCCGCGGGCACCTCCGCCGGCGGCTCCGCGCTGACCGTCGCGGCCGTCTGGACGCTCTCCGGCGATCTCGACGCCGTGACCTGCACCGCCCCGAAGAAGGCACCCGGGCGCGCCCGCTTCCTGCGCGACTGCTCCGGGCTCGACCACCCCGGTGCCGACCCGAAGGCCGCCGCCGCCTGGCTGGACGGCATGACACCCCGGGTCGACGCGGCGTACGAGAAGGCCGGGGCCCTGGTCGAGAGCCCGCTGTACCGGTCGGGACAGGCGGCCACCTATCTCCGCGAGTATCCGCTCCCCGGGAAGGAGCCCGCCTACCTGGTGTACGTCTTCGGTACGGGCGAGGCCGCCGGCGGCACGGGCTGACGCCCCGGGGCTCCGTACGCGAAGCCCCGGGGTGCGGGTACCCGTCGCCCCGGCCCGGCCGGTTCAGACGAGGCGGATCACGTTCCAGGACATCGGCTCCAGGGTGGCCCGCAGCACGCCCCCTTCGAGCACCGTGCCCTCGGCCGGGTGCGGGGCGACCCGGCCCGGTTCGGTGAGGGTGTTGCGGGCGTCCGGGTCGGCGTCGGCGAGGACCTGGTGCTCGGCGATCTCCGTCAGGTCGAAGCCGTGCAGGGCGACTTCGAGCGGCAGGGCCGTGTCCTGGCCGCGGTTGACCGCGAAGACGGTGACCGCGCCGGTCTCCGGGTCGCGGACGGCGGTGGCGTGCAGCAGGTCCGTCTCGCCGTACTTGGCCGTCCCGTACGTGGGCGAGTCCACCCGCACGTCCAGGACCTGGCCCCGGCCGTGCCGGGCGGCCTGGGCGAACGGGAAGAAGGTGGTCTGGCGCCAGGCCGGGCCGCCCGGCTCGGTCATGATCGGGGCGATCACGTTGACCAGCTGGGCCAGGCAGGCCACGGTGACCCGGTCGGCGTGGCGCAGCAGGGCGATGAGCAGGGTGCCGAAGACGACGGCGTCGGTGACGGAGTAGTTGTCCTCCAGCAGACGGGGGGCCTCGGGCCAGTCGAGGGGGTTCGCCTCCGCCTCCTGCTGGCTGCGGGCCATGTACCAGACGTTCCACTCGTCGAAGGAGAGGTTGATCTTCTTCGTGGACTTCAGCCGCGCGCCGACGTGGTCGCAGGTGGCGACGACGTCCTCGATGAAGGACTCCATGTCCACTGCGGACGCCAGGAACGAGTCGCGGTCGCCGCCGAGTTCCTCGTAGTAGGCGTGCAGGGAGACGTAGTCGACGAGGTCGTAGGTCTCGGCGAGGACCGTCGCCTCCCAGGCGGCGAACGTGGACATGGACCGGCCGGAGGAACCGCAGGCGACGAGTTCGACGGACGGGTCGATCTGCCGCATCGCGCGCGCCGTCTCGGCGGCGATCCGGCCGTACTCCTCGGCTGTCTTGTGGCCGGTCTGCCAGGGGCCGTCCATCTCGTTGCCCAGGCACCACAGCTTGATGCCGAAGGGGTCCTTGTCGCCGTGGGAGACGCGGCGCTCGGAGAGTTCGGTGCCGGCCGGGTGGTTGGCGTACTCCTGGAGCTCGATGGCCTCCTGGACGCCCCGGGTGCCGAGGTTCACCGCCATCATGGGCTCGGCCTGCGGGCCGATCTTCTTGCAGAAGGCGATGAACTCGGAGAGCCCGAAGCGGTTCGTCTCGGTGGAGCGCCAGGCGAGGTCGAGGCGGCGCGGCCGCTCGTCGGCGGGGCCGACGCTGTCCTCCCAGCGGTAGCCGGAGACGAAGTTGCCGCCGGGGTAGCGGATGGCGGTGACGCCGAGTTCGCGGATCAGTTCCAGGACGTCGGTGCGCAGGCCGGCTTCGTCGGCCGAGGGGTGGCCGGGCTCGTAGATGCCGTCGTAGACGCAGCGGCCGAGGTGTTCCACGAACGAGCCGAAGAGGCGGGGGTCGACCTCGCCGACGGTGAAGGCGGGGTCGAGGGTGAAGCGGGCGGTGCGGGTCATGACTTCCTTCGGGGTGGTGTCGGTACGTGTCTCGGTACGGGTCACTGGCCTGCGAGGCCGGTGTGGGCCACGCCGCTGACGATCTGGCGCTGGAAGAAGACGAAGACGATGATCAGTGGCAGTCCCGCCATCAGCCCGCCGGCCATGAGCTGGGCCCACTGGATGCCGTAGGAGTTCATGACGGTCGCGATGCCGTTCGGCATGGTCATCAGATCGGGGTTGTTGGTCACCATGTACGGCCACAGGAAGTTGTTCCAGGAGGCGATGAAGGTGAAGATGCCGACCGCGGACAGGGAGGGGCGGGAGAGCGGCACGATGATGGTGAAGAACACCCGCCAGCGGCCGGCGCCGTCGATGTACGCGGCCTCCTCCAGCTCCCTCGGGATGCTCTGGAAGAACTTGTAGAGGATGTAGACCATCGCGGCGGGCGCGCACTGCGGCAGGATCATGCCCCAGTAGGTGTCGACCATGCCCATCTGCTGGACGGTGGTGAACAGGGGGACGCCGAGGACGGCGGGCGAGACCATCAGGCCCGCCATCACCACACCCATCCAGAACGTCTTGCCCTTGAACTCGGTGCGGGCGAAGCCGTATCCGGCGAGTGCGCTCACGAGCAGCACCACCGTGGTCACACACACCGAGACGACGAGCGAGTTCACGAACCAGTTGGTGATGTTGCCCGTCTCGAAGAGGGCCTTCCACGCCTGGCCCGTCCAGTGCTCCGGCAGCCAGTGCGTCGGCACCTCGACGGCCTCGGTCTCCGACTTGAGGGAGGTGAACAGGGCCCAGGCGAGCGGCGCCAGGAAGACGGCGGAGACGGCGGCGCCGATGAGGGTGAGCACGATCTGGCTCGGCGTCCAGGCCGTGCGGGTACGGGACTTGATCCGTGTCTGTGCGGCGTCGGTGGTCATCGGCTGCCCTCCTCACGGTTGCGCAGCAGCCACATCCGCGCGAGGGCGACGGCCGCGATGATCACAAAGAAGATGATGGAGATGGCGGAGGCGTAGCCCACGCGGTAGCTGGTGAAGCCCTCTTCGAGCGTGTACTGCACGAAGGTGCGGGTCGATCCCTCCGGCCCGGGGCCGAAGTCCTGCATCACGACGGCCTGGTCGAAGATCTGGAGCGAGGCGAGGATCTGCAGCGCGATCACGAGGCCCGTGATGTTGCGCAGCAGGGGCAGGGTGATGTGGACCATGCGGTGCCAGGCGTTCGCACCGTCGAGCTTCGCGGCCTCGTAGAGGTGGGCGGGGATGCCCTGGAGCGCGGCGAGGTAGAGCAGGAAGCTGAAGCCGACCGTCCACCACAGGGTGGTGAGGACGACGGCGAGCATGGCGTACGACTTGTCGGTCAGCCACGGCGTATCGAGGCCGAAGAGGTAGTTGACCATGCCCGTGCCGGGGTTGAACAGCCACTGCCACAGGTTGCCCGCGACGGTCGAGGGCAGCAGGAACGGGATGAAGAAGCACAGGCGCCACAGCCACTGGGCGCGCTGGATGTGGTGGGCGAGCATCGCGAGGAGGAAGGCGAGGACCGTGATGCACGGCACGACGAGCAGCGTGAAGTAGGCGCTGTGGCCGAGCGCGTCCCACATCAGCTGGTCGTGCAGGGCTTCGCGGTAGTTGTCGAGGCCGACGAAGCCCGCCCCGTCGCCGGAGATGTTGGCGTCCGTGAAGCTGAGGTAGACGCCGCGCAGCAGCGGCCAGATCACGAAGAGCGCGAACAGGACGAGGAAGGGGGCGACGAACCAGCCGCCGTGCTGGATGCCCTGCTTGCGGCGGATCGTGGCGCTGTCGGCGGTGGTCCTCGCGCGGGCGGGCGCGAGGACGGTCTGTGGGCTGGTCGTCGTCATGCGACCGCACCTCCCTGCGCCGCGGTACGGCCGTCCATGGGGTTCTTCGAGGCCAGCAGCTCGGTGAGCATGCCCTTCATGCGGCGGGCGGCCGCCTCCGGTTTCGCGGAGCCCAGCGTCGAGGACACGACGATCGGGCCGACGCGCTGGGCGAGGATGCCGGTGGAGCCCGCGAACCACACCTTCGGTTCGGTCGCCTGGTGGTCCATGGCGGAGACGTACTCGTTCTGCGGTTCGAGCGCTTTGTACGCGGCCGTGGAGAGCGTCGGCGTGTAGGCGGGGATGTGCCCGCCGGCGGCCCACTGCTGCGCGTGCCGGACGACGTAGGCGGCGAGCCGGTGGGCGCCGTCGTTGGTGTCGCCGCCGCGGCCCGACTGGTGGGGCAGCACGAAGGCGTGCGACTCGGCGTGCGTGGCGGGCTTGCCGAAGACGGGCGGCAGCGGGGTCGCGCCGTATTCGATCTTCGCTCCGGAGAACACCGGCACCGACCAGTTGCCCTCCCAGCAGAACGGGGAACCGTTGATGAACTGTTCGGCGCCGGCGCCGCCCGCGAAGCCGGGGTTGGAGTACCCGTCGGTGATGTGCCGGCGCATGAACTCCAGGACCTGGGTGGCCTTGCCGGTGTCGAAGGTGGTCCCGGTGTTGGCGGCGTCGAACCAGGTGCCGCCGAGCTGGGTGTAGAAGGCGACGAAGAACCACCACTGGAAGTTCTGGTCGCTGGCCCACATCCCGATCGTCTGCAGGCCCTTCCCGGTGGCCTTCTTCGCCTTCTTGAGCACGTCGAACCACTCGTCGGTGGACGTGACCGGCACGATCCGCCCGTCGTCACCGAGCAGGCCGGCGTTGCGCAGTACGTCCTTGCGGTAGAAGCAGAGCTGGACGTGGCTGTCGAGCGGGAGGGCGTAGAGCTTGCCGTCGATGACGGCGCGCTTCCACAGCGCGGGGCTGAAGTCGGCTTCCTTCACGCCGTACTTGGCGAGCAGGCCGACGTCCCAGGGGTCCAGGAGGCGCCCCGGTGAGAACCCGGTGACCCGGCCCAGGTGCATGACGCCGAGGTCCGGTGCGCGGTTGCCCGCCGCCGCCATGGCGAGTTTGGTGTAGAAGGGGCTGCCCCACTGGAGGGTCGAGTCCTTCACGTCGATGCCGGGGTTCTCCTTACGGAAGGAGTCCAGCATCGCGATCATGTTGTAGCCGTCGCCGCCGCTGAAGAGGTTCCAGTAGCGGACCCGGGTGGCGGCACTCGACGCGAGGGCGTCCGCACCGCTTCCCAGCGCCGCGAAGCCGAAGCTGCCGGCGACGGCCGCGCCGCCCAGCCCGGTGATCAGTTGCCTGCGATTCAGGCCAGGTCGTCCCATGCCCCGCCCTCACTGTTCGAAATACCGAATGCTGCCCGTAACTTCGAACGGACCGTAAAATCGAAGCGCTTGCGCGTCAATGGGTCGCGCAAGAATTCCGGGCAATGTCCGGAGTACCGAACAGGGGATGCCGGGCGGGGACGGCGAAACGGCCGAGGGCCGCACCCTCACGGGTGCGGCCCTCGGCTGCGTACGGGCGGTGCGGGCGGTCAGGCGACCGAGAGCTCCACCTTGATGTTGCCGCGCGTGGCGTTCGAGTAGGGGCACACCTGGTGGGCCTTCTCGATGAGCGCCTGCGCGGTCGCCGTGTCGACGTTCGGGATGGTCGCGGTGATCGCGACCTCCAGACCGAAGCCACCGGCCTCGGTCTTGCCGATGGAGACCGCGGCGGTGACCGTGGATCCGGAGATGTCCGCCTTCTCCTGGCGGGCCACCACACCCAGCGCACCCTGGAAGCAGGCGCTGTAGCCCGCTGCGAAGAGCTGCTCCGGGTTGGTGCCCGCGCCGCTGCCGCCCATCTCCTTCGGCGGGTTGACGACGACGTCGAGCTTGCCGTCGTCCGAGGCGACGCGGCCGTCACGGCCGTTCGTAGCGGTGGCGACGGCGGTGTACGCGACGGCTATGTCCTGAATGGTCATGCTGAGGATTCCTCCTGCTGGTGCGCCGCGACTCGCGCCCACGATCGCGACGGCCTGGGGCGAGCCTAGCCGGTGCTCCGACGGGCGGTTCAGCCGAGGGAGACGATCATCTTTCCGGTGTTCTCGCCGCGGAGCAGACCGAGGAAGGCCTCGAAGCCGTTCTCGATGCCCTCGACGACCGTCTCGCGGTACTTCAGTTCGCCGGAGGCCAGCCAGCCGGCCACCTCCTGGACGAACTGCCCCTGGAGATCGGCGTGATCGCCGACGAGCATGCCCTGCAGGCGCAGCCGCTTGCCGATGACGAGGGCGAGGTTGCGCGGACCGGGGGTCGGCTCGGTCGCGTTGTACTGGGCGATCATGCCGCAGATGGTCGCGCGGCCGTGCACGTTGAACGAGGAGATCGCGGCTTCGAGGTGCTCACCGCCGACGTTGTCGAAGTAGACGTCGATGCCGTCGGGGGCGGCCTCGCGCAGCTGCTGCGCGACGGGGCCGTTCTTGTAGTTGAACGCGGCGTCGAAGCCGTACTCCTCGACGAGCAGCTTGACCTTCTCGTCGGAGCCGGCCGAGCCGATGACGCGCGAGGCGCCCTTGAGCTTCGCCATCTGGCCGACCTGGCTGCCGACCGCACCGGCCGCGCCGGACACGAAGACCGCGTCACCCTCCTTGAAGGAGGCCACGTCGAACAGGCCCGCGTAGGCGGTGAGCCCGGTCATGCCGAGCACGCCGAGGTAGGCGGAGAGCGGGGCGAGGGAGGCGTCGACCTTCACCGCGTGCTTGGCGGGGACGTCGGCGTACTCGCGCCAGCCGAGACCGTGCAGGACGTGGTCGCCGACCGCGAAGCCCTCGGCGTTGGATGCGACGACCTCGCCGACCGCGCCGCCCTCCATGGGGTGGTCCAGCTTGAAGGGCGGGGTGTAGGACTTCACGTCGTTCATCCGGCCGCGCATGTACGGGTCGACCGAGAAGTGCAGGTTGCGGACGAGGACCCGGCCCTCGGCGGGAGCGGTGACCGGCGCCTCACGCAGTGCGAAATCCTCGGCCTTCGGCCAGCCGTGCGGACGGGCTACGAGGTGCCATTCACGGCTGGACGTGGGAAGAGTTGCAGACATGGGCTCGGGGTCTCCTCGATGCCTAGGGGGTGCGGGAAGCCGTTCGGCCGGAGCAGAAAAGCTTCATGATGTGAAACAACCATGCGCCTGGATATTTCACCTTGTCAAGTAACCCGCTATCCTGGGTGTCATGGCCACCCCTCGTACGGACCCGCTGACCCTCGAAGTCGTCGAGCTGATCGGCGCGGTCGTGGCGCGCTACTACGAGGAGTACGAGCAGGCCGCGGCAGCCCACAGCCTCACCGGCGCCCAGGCCCGGGTCCTCGGGCTGCTCTCCCTGGATCCGCTGCCGATGCGCCGGATCGCCCAGAAGCTGAAGTGCGAGCCGTCGAACGTGACCGGCATCGTCGACCGGCTGGAGGCACGCGGCCTGGTGGAACGGCGACCCGACCCGGCCGACCGGCGGGTGAAGCTGGCCGCGCCCACGGAGAAGGGCGCCACGACGGCCCGGGAGCTGCGCGCCTCCCTCGACTTCGCCCGCGAGCCCCTGGCCGGCCTCTCCGACACGGACCGCGCGGTGCTGCGGGACCTGCTGCGCCGGATGCTGGGCGTGGAACCGCCGGCGCCGAGCGCCTGAGCGCCCCGGCCTGCTCGGCGCTCGCTCAGGGCCCGCTCAGGACCTGAGCGCCCGGCCCCTCAGCAGAACCACGGGAACCACCAGCACGCGTCGTCCGACGGTGTCGGCGCGGGTGTCGGGGTGGGCGTGGGCAGCGGCGGGGTCTCGGACGGCGGCGGGGTGCCGCCCGGCCCGCCCGGCTCCGACGGACCGCCGGTGGTGACCGACGGAGCCGCCGACGACGGTGCGGAGGCCGGGGCGGAAGCCGGGGCCGAGGTGACACCGCCGGGGCGCGCCTCGGCCGTGGCCCGGCCGGTCGGGCCGGCGTCCGGGGAGTGGGCGTCGGTGGCCGGGACGACCGAGGGACTGCCCACGGGCCTCCTCACCGGTCCGGGCGGCTCGGCCGTGTCGCTCGCCGACGGTTCCGGGGCCGGAGCGGTGGTGACGGACGTCGATTCGCGTACGTAGTCCGAGCCGCCGTCACCGCCGTCCGGTTCGGCCGCCAGCTCGGCCAGGCTCAGCGCACCGGCCGCGAGGACCACACCCAGGAGGACCAGCAGGACCGAACGGCCCCGGCGGCTGCGGCCCCGGCGGCCCCGGCGCGGCCGCTCGTCCGGTTCCGCGCGCCTGCGGCCCGGACCGTGTCCGCCGTGCGTACCGCCCCGCGTCCGGGCAGCGTCGTGCCCCCGGCGGCGGCGCCCCCCGGACGGGTGCGACGCCGCCTGTTCGTCCCGCGCTTCCGGCTCGTGGCCGAAGGACGCCGACAAGGCGTAGGGGCTCAGCGCCTCCGCGGGGGTTCCGCATCCGGCGCAGGCCAGGGCGCCGTTGAGATGTCGCTGACAGGGCTGGCAGTAATCCATGGCGCCCGCAGATTAGATGCCCGGCGGACAACGGAGAAAGCCGCTCAGGTGAGGGTCTTGTGTGGAACCGTTGATTCCATGACCACCGCAGCCCCCTTCGGCCCCCGCGAGTTCCAGCTCGTCCTGCTGCGCCGGATGGCCGACCACCAGCCCGGCCTCGTCGAGGACGCCCGGCACGAGCTGAGCGCCGGCCTCGCCGAGATGCGCGAGGCCAACCGGCGCTGGCAGGCCATGACGCGGGCGCCCCGGGGGCGAGGGGCGCTGCGCCGCTACCGCTCGGTGCTCGGCGAGCCCGAGACGTCCCTGCGGCGCACGGTCGGCGACCTGGAGTGCGACGCGCTGTTCTGGCCGGTACCGCTCTGGCCGGACCTGCGGTTCGAGGTGATGGTGGCACCGGGCGGCGCGGTGTGGAACGAGTGGCTGGTCCGGGCCCCGGGCGCGGCCGCCCCCGTGCTCGGCCCGGCCGAGGAGCTGCGCCCCTGGTCGTGCACCGTGAACGAGGTGGCCCGGGCCTTCGCGCCGGCCCGTCCGATGGAGGGCAGCGCGCCGACCCGCTGGGCCCTCGCGATCACCGACGCGGCCACCGGCACCCCGTACGTCGCCGAGTTCACCTGGGGGCTGTTCCAGCGGCTGCTCCCCGGTCCGCCCGGCGGCTGAGCCACGGCCGACACACCGTCAGCTCCGTACCTCCTCCGGCGTATCCCAACGCGCACGATGCCCCCGAACGGCGCACGATGCGAAGAGAACCGGCTGCCCGTCGGTCCCCCCATCAGCGCTCTCGGGAGAACCTGCCGTGACCGTCAGCCTTGAGCAGTTGCGCCGTTGCCATGTCGCCGTCGACCTCGGGGCCGCCCGTACCCGGGTGTACGTCAAGGGGCTCGGGCTCGTCGTCGACGAGCCGAGCGTCGCCGCCGTGAACACCCGTACGGGCTCGCTCATCGCCGTCGGCGCGCTCGCCGAACAGATGACGGGCCGCACCCCCGACTACATCCGGGTGGCCCGCCCGGTCTCCGGCGGAACCGTCGTCGACATCGAGATGGCCCAGCGCATGCTGCGCCATCTGCTCGGCGAGAAACTCCGCCGCCAGCTGCGCCGCAAGCCGCGGCTGCGCGCCGCCGCCTGCACCCCGCACGACAGCGACCCGCTGGCCCAGCGCGCCGCCGTCGAGACCCTGGTCGGCCTCGGGGCCCGCCGGGTCGAGCTCGTCGACACCCTGATCGCGGCGGCCGTCGGCTGCGGACTGCCGGTCGAGCAGCCGACCGCCACCATGATCATGGTGTGCGGGGCCGCGACCACCCAGATCGCGGTGCTCTCGCTCGGTTCCATCGTGACCGCGGTACGGATCCCCATCGGCGGCGACGCGATCGACCACGCGGTGATCCAGCACCTGCGCCAGTTCCACGAGCTGATGCTGCCGAGCCAGTCCGTGCGCCCCCTCCAGCTCGCGCTCAGCGGCAACGGGCTGACCCCGCACGGCCCTTCGGTGACCGAGATCCACGGCCGGGACGTGGCGACCGGCCTGGCCCGCTCCGTGGAGGTCGACACCGCCGCGGTGCGTCAGGCGATCCACCGGCCGCTGACCGCGGTCCTCGACGGCCTGGGCAAGATCCTGCGGGACTGCCCGCCCGACCTGGTGGCCGACCTCGCCGACTGCGGGATCATGATGGTCGGCGGCAGCGCGCTGCTGCCCGGCCTGGACCAGATGCTGCGCGACGCGACGGGCATGCCGGTACACATCGCCGAACGGCCCGACGTCTGCTCCGTCCTGGGGCTCGGGGCCATGATGGAGGGCAAGATCAGCCCCCTGGTCCTCGATCCGCTCGCCGGCTGAGCCCCACGGGCCCGGCGGATGACCGACGAACCACCCGAGCGGACGCCCGGCCGCGGTGTCCCGCAGTCACCGCGGCTGCCGGCCCTCCTGGAGGCGGTGCTGCGCGTCGGCACCACCCTCGAACTGCGGACCACCCTGCAGCAGATCATCGACACCGCCACCGCCCTCGCCGGGGCCCGCTACGGGGCGCTCGGGGTGCTGGACCCCGGGAGCGGAAAGATCAGCGAGCTGTTCGTCACCGGGCTGAGCGAGAGCGAACGGGCAGCCGTCGGCGGCCTCCCCGACGGGCACACGGGCCTGCTCGGCGAGCTCATCGAACACGCGCAACCGCTGCGCTCCGACGACCTGACCGCCGACCCCCGCTCCTGCGGCGTACCGCCCGGGCACCCCCCGATGCGCTCGTTCCTCGGCTCCCCGATCCGCGTCCACCACAGGGTGTTCGGGAACATCTACCTCGCCGAGAAGGACACCGGGCACTTCACCGACACCGACATGACGCTGCTCCGCGTCCTCGCCGCGCAGGCCGGCATCGCGATCGGCAACGCCCGGCTGTACGAGAGCGCCCGGCAGCGGGAGCGCTGGATCGAGGGCGCCGCCGCGGTCACCAACACCCTGCTGACCGGCGAGAACGCCTCCGACGCCCTGATGACCGTGGCGGAACGGGCCAGGGTCCTCAGCGACGCGTCGGCCGGGGTGATCCTCCAGCCCGACGAGGAGGGCGGCATGGAGATCGTCGTCGCGTCCACCCTGGAGGACCCGGCCGGGCTCGTGGGGACGGCGATCGCCCCCGGCTCCCCCGTCCTGGTCCAGCTGCTGGGCGGCGAGGCGGTCTTCGTCGACGACTCGGCGACCGATCCCCGGATGACCACCCCGGTACGGTCCCGCTTCGGACCCAGCATGATGCTGCCGCTGCAGAGCGGCGGGCGGCTCATCGGCACCCTGGCCCTGCCCCGCCGGCGCGGCGCCCGTCCGTACACGGACGTGGACCGGCTGCTGGCCTCGCAGTTCGCCTCGCAGGCCGCGCTCGCCCTGGTCCTGGCCGACTCCCAGCACGACCGCGAACAGCTCGCGGTGTACGAGGACCGGGACCGGATCGCCCGCGACCTGCACGATCTCGTCGTCCAGCGGCTGTTCGCCACCGAGATGATGCTGGAATCGACCCGCCGCCGGGCCCGTGCCGAGGACACGGACGAGCTGCTCGGCCGGGCCGTCGACGAGCTGGACTCCACGATCCAGGAGGTGCGGACGGCCATCTTCGCCCTTCAGCAGCCGCCCGCCGAGGCCCCCGCCACCTTCCGGGGCCGGGTGCTGCGGGAGACCAGCGGCGCGGCCGCCGTCCTCGGGTTCCCGCCCTCGGTGCACTTCGCCGGTGCGGTGGACGCGCTCGTGCGGGACCCGGTGGACGGACAGCTGCTCGCCGCGCTGCGCGGTGCGCTGGCGGCCGCGCACCGGCGGGCCGGGGTGTCGGCGATCGAGGTGGAGGTGGACGCGACGGCCGTGCTGCCCGACGGCCGGGCCGGGGTCCGCCTCTCGGTCGCCGACGACGGGCGCGAACCCGACGGTTCGCGCGCGCCGACCGTCATCTGGCAGGCGCCGCTCTGAGCGCGATCCTGGTGCTGGAGTGGGCGACGCCCGCCTCTCGCTTGAGTCTGCGCAGCAGCCCGTCCAGGGCCGCGGTGTCGGCGGCCGTGGCCCGTACGAGGTAGTCGTGCCCGCCCGTCACATGGACCACTTCGGTGATTCCGGGCAGGGTCAGCACCGCCCGTTCGAACACCTCGTTGGTGGTGTCCGTCCGCAGGGTCACGTCGATGAAGACGACGAGTCCGGTCCTGGTGTCGGCGGCGGGGTCGATGATCACGGTGAAGCCGCGGATGACACCGTCCCGGCGCAGCCGGCGCACCCGGTCGGCCGCCGCGTTGGCGCTGAGCCCGACCCGTGTGCCCAGATCGCGGTACGAGATCCGCGCGTCCTCCTGGAGAACGCCGAGGATTTCCCTGTCCAGACGGTCCATACCGCGATTGTCCCAGCTCCGGGCCGATCGCGACTGCGGAGACGCCGGCCGCCCATGGGACACGGCCGTCGCGGGCCTCACGTTCGGAGTAACCCGACGGGCCCACGGCCCGCCCGCGCACTTGACTGACTGTGTGGACACAGCAGCGAAGCAGTCACCAGCCCCGGCCACCGAGAAGCCCTCCGGCGCCGCCTACCGCAACCTCGTGATGGCCACGATCGGCTTCGCGCTCACCTTCTGGGCCTGGAACCTGATCGCGCCCATGTCCGCCGACTACAAGGACCGGCTGGGTCTGAGTTCGTTCCAGCAGTCCCTGCTGGTCGCCGTTCCGGTGCTCGTCGGCTCGCTGGGCCGCATCCCGGTGGGCGCGCTCACCGACAAGTACGGTGCGCGGCTGATGTTCCCGCTGGTCTCGGCGCTCACGATCGTGCCGGTGCTGCTGCTGATCCCGGCGAAGGACTCCTACGGCGCGATGCTGGCCGTGGGCTTTCTGCTGGGGCTGGGCGGGACGACGTTCGCGATCGGCATCCCCCTGGTCAACTCCTGGTTCCCGCCCGCCGACCGCGGCCTCGCGCTCGGCGTGTTCGGCATGGGCATGGGCGGCGTCGCCCTGTCCGGCTACTTCACCCCGCGGATCGCCAAGCACGGCGACAACCTGCCGTTCCTCGTGGTCGCCGCGGCGCTCGTGGTGTTCGCGGCGCTGGCGGCGGTGCTGATCAGCGACCGGCCCGGCCGCCAGGTGCCGACCGACACACTGGCCCATCGGCTGGGAGCGGCGGGGCGGCTGCGCGTCACCTGGGAGCTGTCCGCCCTGTACGCGATCGGCTTCGGCGGCATCGTCGCCTTCGGCGTCTATCTGCCGACGTACCTGAAGACCTGGTACGAGCTCTCGCCGACCGACGCCGGCACGAAGGCCGCCGGCTTCGCCCTGGTCACCGTCATCTTCCGGCCGATCGGCGGCTGGCTCTCGGACCGGATGCACCCGGCCCTGGTCTCCTCGGCCGCGCTGGGCGTCGCCGCCCTGATGGCCATCGTCCAGGCCTTCGACCCGAAGCTGGTGCCCGGCGGCACGATCGCCCTGCTCGTCATGGCGGCCGGGCTCGGCACCGCGAGCGGCAGCGTCTTCGCCCTGGTCTCGCAGGTGACCCCGCAGGCGAAGGTGGGCAGTGTCACCGGCATCGTCGGCGCGATGGGCGGCCTCGGCGGCTTCGTCCCGCCGCTGGTGATGGGTGCGATCTACAGCGCGAAGGGCTCCTACTCGATCGGCTTCATGCTGCTGTCCGACCTGGCGCTGGCGGGCTGCGTGTACGCGTACGGGCGGATGCGGACCATTCAGCGGGACGCCTGAGACGCCCCCGCGGCAAGCAAAGAACGGCAGCGGCCCCGCCGGGACGCTGCCGTTCGTCGTGGGCCGGGTCAGTGCGGGGCGGGGGCCGCCGCGCGCTGCTGCTCGAACCGTTCGGCCCAGTAGGCCGTCCGGTCGAGGTAGGCCGTCTCGGCGGCCGCCCCGGTCTTGCCGTAGGCCCCTTCGTAGGTCAGGTAGCCGTGTCCTGCGGGCGGGGTGCTCGACGCGGGTTCGATCGGGCTGCCTTCGTGCCATTCGTTGAAGGAGGTGACGGAGACCCAGGTGGGTGATCCGCCGATGGCGGGGTCGAGCGCGTTGCTCCACTCCAGGTCGTAGGCGGCGCCGTCGTCCCGGCCCAGGGTGGGTGTGGTGTTGCCGGGTACGGCACGGTCGTCGATGTAGCCGGGGGCCACCGAGGGCGCCCAGACGAGACCGTTGGCCTGCGCGTACGCCCCTGCCTGCTGCCAGCCGGGGGCGGTGGCGCCCGCGATGCCGTCGTAGGTGTAGATCCCGCCGAAGTGCGCGACCTTGGTGGTGTCGGTGGTCTGCGCGAGGACGATGGCACTGTCCCGTACGGCGTCCAGGGCCGACCAGTCCTGGATCCGCAGGCTCTCGAAGACGTAGAAGGCCGGGCGGTTGCCGTGCTCCGCGTCCCGGTAGTAGGCGGGGCTGTCGCCGTACGTGCTGTTCAGGTAGGCGATGTCGTCGACCACGGACGCCGCGGTCCTGCCGCTGTACGGCTCGATGTGCCAGGCGACCTTGATCCCGTGCCGGGCGGCGGCGGCCAGGACCTGGCCGGCGAGGGAGTCCTCGTACCCGCCGCGCCCCCACCAGCTGTAGACGATGACGCCCGCGCCCGAGCGCTCGATCCACTTCATGTGCTGTTCGACGGCCCCGGCGGTGTCACCGGAGTCGTACGGGCCGAGCTTCGGGTACAGGTCGGCGCCGATGTCGTCGGGCGGGGTGTGGCCGCCCTGTTCCCAGTGCCGCCAGCTGCCGTTCGTCTCCGGGGTGCCGTACCAGGGGTAGTAGAAGAGGTGCACGTCGGAGGAGCCCGACGCCGCGGCCGGTGTCCCCTCGGCCAGGGTGAAGCTGTCGATGTCGAAGAGTGCCCCCGCTCCCCCGGTGAAGCGCAGGAACAGTGGTCCCGAACCGGCGGCCGTGAGGGTGCCGGTGACCTCCGTGAACGTCTCCCAGCCGCCGGTCGGGGCGACGGCCACCGATCCGAGGACCGGCCCGGTGGCCGATCCGGAGCGGACCTCGATGGTGCCGCCCGCCCCGGCCGAGGAGACCCTGGCGGTGAAGGAGGCCGCCCCGGCCGTGTCGACGGAGGCGTAGCCCGCCCAGTCGCCGTTGTCGATGTACCCGAGGGTGGCCCCGCCGCCGGCCCCGGCGTGCGCGGCGCTCTGCACACCGGACGAGGAGGTGTACGACTCCGCCTCCACGGGGTCGTCATCCGGGTCCGTGCTTCCTGAGCCGCAGTCGGCCTGCGCCGCGCCGGCCGCGTACTGGATGCCGCCGAGCAGCAGCTGCCGGAAGTCCGGATCACTGTAGGACTCGATGGTGTGGCCGAGCCCGGTGTAGAAGGACCGCCCCTGCTGCTGCGGGTGGCACCAGGTGATCGGGTGGTCGTCGCCCATCTCCCCGCCGGTGTAGCTGCTTTCGTCCAGGGTCTGGAGCACGTGGACGTCGGCGCGCGGGTTGGTGCGGTAGTTGTACAGCTCGTCGGACCGGGTCCACACGTCGTCGAGGTGCGCGGTGGCCGGGTGGGCGTGGTCCTCGGTGACGACCTTCGCCTGCTGGATCGCCGGATGGCTCTTGAACCAGGCGCCGACGAGGTGCTCGTACGCGGGCCAGTCGTACTCCGTGTCGGCGGCCGCGTGGACGCCGACGAATCCGCCGCCCCCGTCGACGTACGCCGACAGCGCGTCCTGCTGCGCGCTGTCCAGGACGTCGCCCGTGGTGCTGAGGAAGACCACCGCCTCGTAGCCCGCGAGGTTCTGCGGGGTGAAGGCCCCCGCGTCCTCGGTGGCCGTGACGGTGAAACCGTCCGCCGTGCCGAGTTCCCGGATGGCGGTGATGCCGGCCGGGATGGAGTCGTGTCGGAATCCGGCAGTCTTGGAGAAGACCAGCACGTCGTACGGGTCGGCGGCAGCCGCGGCCCCTGCGGGGGCGGGGGCCAGGAAGGCCGCGCCGAGGGCCAGTGCGGCGGCGCACGCGACATGGCGTGCGTGCCGGGCCAGTTGGCGTCTCATCCGTGGATCACCCTTCCGTCTCGAAGGTGAAGGCGTCGATGTCGAACAGATTCCCCTGGCCCGTGGGGCCCTTGAAGACGAGGAAGAGTCCGGTGGAGCCGGCGGGGACGTTGCCGAGGCCGGCCGACACGTCCGTGAAGGTCTCCCAGCCGCCGGTGGGAGGGACGGTCAGGGTGGAGAGCAGCGTGCCCGTGGCGGAGCCCGCGCGGACCTCGATGGTGCCGCCGGGTCCCGCGGACGAGACCCTGGCCGAGATGCCGGTGGCGTTGCCCAGGGCGTACGGGGCGAAGGAGATCCAGTCGCCGTCGTCGGTGAAGCCGACGGTGGCGCCGCCCTCGGCCGCGCCGTGCTGGGCGGGCTCGATGCCGGACTGGGCGGCGAAGTGCTCGGCCTGGCGGTGGCGCGGCTGCAGGACGCTGTCGCTGTGCGTGGTCAGGCCGCCCGCGTCGGTGTACTCGGCGTCGAAGACCCCGTAGATGTTGGCGGCGCTGTCGTGCTCACCGTCGACGGGGACGTCGATGGTGCCGGAGCAGCCGTTCTTCGAGGTGATCTGGTGGCGGTGGCTGTCGTGGCCGAGCAGATAGGTGACCTTCACCTTCGCGCAGTCGACCGTGCCGTCCTCCGGGTCGGTGACGGTGACGGTGAAGGGCACGGAGTCGCCGAAGGAGAAGAGCGCTCCGTCGGCCGGGGCCGTCAGCGTGACGGTGGGGGCGGTGTTGCCGGCCGTCACGACGAGGCTGGCCGTGCCCGTGAGCCCGTCGGGGTCGGTGACCTTCAGGGTCGGGTGGAAGGTGCCGGCGGTGGTGTAGGTGTGGTGCGGGTCGGCCTCGGTGGAGGTGGCACCGTCACCGAAGTCCCAGGCGTAGCCCAGCGCCCCGCCCTCGGGGTCCGCGCTGCCGGCCGCCGAGAAGGCGACGGCGAGCGGGGTGGGTCCGGAGGTGCGGTCCGCCGCGGCCTTGGCGACCGGCGAACGGTTGCTGCCCGCCAGGTACTCGACGCGGTAGAGCGCCTGGTTGCCGGAGCCGGTGCCGTAGTCCAGGACGTACAGCGCACCGTCCGGGCCGAACGCGGAGTCCATGACCTGGGTCCCGGTCCAGGGGAAGGTCTCGATCGTCCCGGGTGAGCCGTCGGCTTTCACCTCGACCGGCTTGATCCACTTGCGGCCGTACTCGGTGGCGAAGAAGCGGCCGTCGAGCGATGCGGGGAACTTCACCGACGACGGGAGGTTCGCGTCGTAGTGGTAGACCGGACCGGCCATCGGCGATTCGGAGCCGCCGCCGAACTCCGGCGGGGAGCCCGCGTCCCCCGCGTACCTGATCCAGGCGGGCTGCACGGCGGGGAGCTTCGGCTGACCGGTGTTGCGGAAGGAGTTGTTGGCGGGGCCGCCCGCACAGTCGTACTTCGCGCCGGACGGGCCGCTCGGGAAGGTGTACTCGTTGTACGTCTCCGACGCGGTGTTGGTGCCCGTGCAGTACGGCCAGCCGAAGTTGCCGGGGCCGGTGACCCGGTCGAACTCCACCTGGCCGCTGGGGCCGCGGCCGGCGTCCGTGGTGCCGGCGTCGGGGCCGTAGTCGCCGATGTAGACGGTGCCGGTGGGCTTGTCGACGGACATCCGGAACGGGTTGCGGAAGCCCATCGCGTAGATCTCCGGGCGGGTCGCGGCGGTACCGGGGGCGAAGAGGTTGCCCGCCGGGATCGTGTAACCGCCGTCGGCGGTGGGCTTGATCCGCAACAGCTTGCCGCGCAGGTCGTTGGTGTTGCCCGAGGAGCGCTGGGCGTCGAACTGCGGGTTGCGTTCGGTGCGTTCGTCGATCGGCGCGTAACCGCTCGACTCGAAGGGGTTGGTGTCGTCGCCGGTGGTCAGATAGAGGTTCCCGGCCGCGTCGAAGTCGATGTCGCCGCCCACGTGGCAGCACTGGCCGCGGTCGTTGGCGACTTCGAGGAGGACCTTCTCGCTCGCGGTGTCCAGGGTGCCGTCGGCCTTCAGCGTGAACCTGGAGAGGTTGAGGTGCCCCTTCCATGCCTCGAAGTCGGCGGCGGAGCCGGTGACGGGGGCGTCGCCGGCCGGGGTGTTCAGGGCGGGCGAGTAATAGAGGTAGAGGTAGCGGTTGTTCGCGAAGTCCGGGTCGGCCGCGACGCCCTGGAGCCCTTCCTCGTCGTGTGTGTAGACCTTGAGCTCGGCGGCGGTCTTCGTCGCCCCGGAGGCGTCGGTGAGGCGGACCGTGCCGTCGCGGGCGGTGTGGACGACCGAGCGGTCCGGGAGGACGGCGAGGGACATGGCCTCGCCCAGTTCGTCGGCGCCCAGGGCAAGTTGGACCTGCTGGTAGTCGGCGGCGGGAATATCGGCCGGGGCGTGGACCGCGGTGGGGGCGGGGGGTGCGGCGGCCGCGGTGCCGGCGGCGAGTCCACCGGTGGCCACCAGAGTCAGCGCGGTGACGACTCTGGACCACAGTGGGGGAGACAAGAACATGAACGCGTTCCTTCCTGACGGTGCGTGGGGTTGTCAGGCAAGGCGCTGTCGCGCTTTGCGACGTGCGTGTGCGGCCGGACGAGCAACGAGACATGACCAGGTGGGGCGACCAGGTTTTTTCTTCCCGGACACGCCGGAATGCTCGGACGGAGTGAACTTTTTGCATGCTGGCAACGCAAAATTAATTTGTCAAGGTCACAACCAAATCCCTCTCGGGTGCCCCGTACAGCCACCCGCGCCGCGGTTCGAGCGAGGCTCCGGGGCCGGAAGCGCTTCACCGGATGACGGTCCGGAGCGCGACAGGGAGGGGTCGGCGAGCGGCGTCACACGGCTTCGCGTCCAAGCCGGAGGAGGGGCGCGAAACCGGACGCCGACGGCGCCGGAGACGGAGCCGCGGGGCGTCGCGAGCCCGCCCGCTCCCGCGCACCGGTCGTTAGGCTTCGCGGCGTGATGCCACTCTTGCCTGCACTCCAGGACACGGCCGGCCCGACGGCTTCCCGCGAAGCCATCCGTTTCGGCGAACTGACCCTCACCTACGCACAGTTGGCAGCATCGGCGGATGCGCTGGCGGCCCGCGTCGCCGGCGCCGGGCGGGTCGCTGTCTGGGCCACCCCCGCCCCGGAGACCGTGGTCGCGGTGGTCGCCGCGCTACGGGCGGGGGTGCCCGCCGTACCGCTCAATCCGAAGACGGGCGAGCGGGAACTGGCGCACATCGTCGCCGACAGCGCGCCCTCGGCCGTGCTGGCCGCGGCCGAGGACGTACTGCCGCCCGCACTGGCCGGGCTGCGACGGATCGACGTGTCCGTGACGGCCCGGCCCCCCACGGACTCGCGGTTCCCCGACCCCTCCCCCGAGTCCCCCGCCCTGGTCGTCTACACGTCCGGCACCACCGGCCCGCCCAAGGGGGCCGTCCTGCCCCGCCGGGCGATCGCCGCCTCCCTGGACGCGCTGGAGGACGCCTGGCAGTGGACCGGGGACGACGTCCTCGTCCACGCCCTGCCGCTGTTCCATGTGCACGGCCTGATCCTCGGCATCCTCGGCCCGCTGCGGCGGGGCGGTTCGGTGCGCCATCTCGGCCGGTTCTCCACCGAGGGCGTGGCCCGGGAACTGGGCTCCGGCGGCACGATGCTGTTCGGCGTCCCGACGATGTACCACCGGCTGGCGGAAGCGCTTGCGGACCCGTCGGCGTCCGAGGGCCTCGCCAAGGCGCTCGCGGGGGCCCGGCTGCTCGTCTCCGGCTCGGCCGCGCTGCCGGTCCACGACCACGAACGGATCGCGGCCGCGACCGGCCGCCGGGTCATCGAGCGGTACGGCATGACGGAGACGCTGATGAACACGGGCGTCCGGGCCGACGGCGAACCGCGTCCCGGCACGGTCGGCGCCCCGCTGCGCGGCGTCGAACTCCGCCTGGTGGAGGAGGACGGCACTCCGCTCGCGGACCCCGCGTCCATCGGCGAGATCCAGGTCCGCGGCCCGAACCTGTTCACCGGGTATCTGAACCGCCCCGACGCCACGGCCGCGGCCCTCACCGCCGACGGCTGGTTCCGCACCGGCGACATGGCCACGCTCGACCCCGACGGGTACGTACGGATCGTCGGCCGCAAGGCCACCGACCTGATCAAGAGCGGCGGCTACAAGATCGGCGCCGGCGAGATCGAGAACGCGCTCCTGGAGCACCCGGGCGTCCGCGAGGCCGCCGTCACCGGCGAACCGGACCCGGACCTGGGCGAGCGGGTCGTCGCCTGGGTGGTACCGGCCGATCCCGCCGCCCCGCCCTCGGCCGCCGAGCTGGCCGACCACGTCGCCGCCCAGCTCTCCCCGCACAAGCGCCCGCGCACGGTCCGCTATCTGGACGCCCTGCCGCGCAACGACCTGGGCAAGATCATGAAGCGGTCCCTCCATGGCTGACCGGCTGACGGCCCGGGAGGCGATCGCCGCACTGACGACCGACTTCACCGAGTCCGCCGCGCCTTCGGGGGCCACCAGATCTGCCGAGTCCGCCGCGCCTGCGGGGACCACCACGTCTCCCGTGACCCACACGCCCGGCCCGCACGGCGCACCCGACCGGGGCCCCGCGGCCGACGGACCGCTCGACTGGTCCGGGTACGCCGACTCCCGGGCCCGGGCCACCGCCCGTACCGGCGAGCAGGAGTCCGTCGTCCACGGCACCGCCACGGTCGGCGGCCGGACCTGCGTGCTGATCTCCTTCGAGTTCGGCTTCCTGGGCGGCTCGCTCGGACAGCGCACGGGCGACCGGCTGGAGGCGGCGTACGAGGAGGCCACGGTTAAGCGCCTTCCCCTCGTCTCGCTCATCGCGACGGGCGGCAGCCGGATGCAGGAGGGCATGATCGCCCTCACCCAGCTGCACCGGGTGGCCCGTGCGTCGGCCCGGCTGCGCGCGGCCGGCCCGGCCCAGCTCGCGGTCCTGCGCGACCCCACGACCGGCGGTGGCTGGGCCACTCTGGGGGCGGGCGCCGATGTGATCCTGGCGCTGCCGGGGGCACAGGTCGGGTTCGCCGGATCCCGGGTACGGCCGGACGGCGCGGACCCCGGTGCCTACACCGCCGAGGGCCAGCTGACGGCCGGCCAGATCGACGCGGTCGTCCCGCCCGGCGAGCTGGCGGCCACGGTGGGCCACTGGCTCCGGCTGCTCGCCCACCGCGACACCCCGCCGGCCCCCGCCCCGGTCCCGGCCGCCTTCACCACGAGGGGGCTCCCCGGGACCGGCTGGGACGCCGTGCTCCGGGCCCGGTCCGCGGACAGACCGCACGCCGAGGCGTATCTGAACGCCTACTTCGGCCTCCGGCTCCCGCTGAGCGGGGACCGCTGCGGCGGCACGGACCCGGGGCTGCTGTGCGGCTTCGGGCTGCACGAGGGTGAGCCGGTCGCGTACGTGGCGCAGTGCGGCACGGCGACCCGGCCGGCCGGCTACCGCACCGCGGCCCGGGTGATCAGGCTGGCCGACCGGCTCGGGGTCCCGGTCCTGACCCTGGTCGACACCCCGGGCGCGGCCAATGACGCGGAGGCGGAGCGGGCCGGTGCGGGAGCGGCCATCGCCGACGCCTTCGCGGCGGTGGCCGCGGCCGGGGTCCCCGTCACCACCCTGGTGATCGGCGAAGGAGGCTCGGGCGGGGCGCTGGCCCTGGCGGCGCCGGACAACACCCATGTCACCGCGGACAGCTACTTCTCCGTCATCGCCCCGGAGCTCGCCGCGGCGATCCTGAAACGCACCCCGGACCGGGTGCACGCCACGGCCGACCAGCTGCGGCTGCGCCCACAGGACCTGGTGGACCTCGGCGTCGCCCGCTCGGTGGTCCGTTCCGTCGTCCGGGCGGACCGGCCGGGGCCCTGACCCGTGTCCGGCGCGCAGGAGGGGCGAGAGGTGGTTAGCGTGTCACGGGGGCCATTCACACCTGAGGAGATGACCGGTCATGGCCGCAGAGCCGAAGGGCACACCCTGCTGGGCCGACGGGACGTTCGGCGACCTCGAAGGGGCGAAGCGCTTCTACGGTGAGGTGCTGGGCTGGACGTACGGCGAAACGCAGTCCGAGTACGGCAACTACACGCAGGCCCACGTGGACGGCAAGGCGGTCGCCGCCGTGATGCCGCGCAGGCCGGGCCACGACGAGCCCGCCACCTGGTGTCTGTACCTGGCGTCGCCGGACGCGGCGGCCACCGCCGCCAAGGTCCGCGAGAACGGCGGCACGGTCGTGGTCGAGCCGATGCAGGTCGGTGAGTTCGGCACGATGGTGCTGGCGAGCGACCCGGGCGGGGCGGCCTTCGGAGTGTGGCAGGCGGGCTCCCACGAGGGCTTCGAGGCACGGACGGTGCCGGGCGCCTACGCCTGGGCCGAGATCTTCACCCGGGAGCCGGAGAAGGCGGACGCCTTCTTCCCGGCGGTCTTCGGGTACGGAGTGAAGCGCATGGTCGACGACGCGGTCGACTTCACGCTGTACGACCTGGGCTCGGACCCCGTCCTGGGCCGGATGAAGATGACGGACGACTTCCCGTCCGGGATGCCGCCGCATCTGAACGTGTACTTCACGGTCGCGGACTGCGACGCCGCGGTGGAGAAGGCGAAGTCGCTCGGGGCGGAGATCCGGTTCGGCCCGATGACGATGCCGTTCGGCCGGTTCGCCGCGCTGACCGATCCGCAGGGCGCCATGTTCTCGCTGATCGACGGCACGACGACCGGGGGCGACATGCCCACGATCGAGAAGGTGTCCTGACCGGTCGTGCGGACCCGTCGGATCAGGCCTCGGGTGCGCTCGCGTCGTAGCGCGCGAACCCGGGCCACCGCAGTGCCAGCAGCGCCACCGCGACCACACACGCGATCCCGCCGCCGGTCACGGCGAGGCCCGGGGACGTCAGGTCGGCGACGGACCCGGCCAGGAAGTCGCCGAGTCGCGGTCCGCCCGCCACCACGACGATGAACACGCCCTGGAGCCGGCCCCGCATGTCGTCGGGGACGGCGGCCTGGAGCATGGTGTTGCGGAAGACCATGGACGTGGTGTCGGCGGCCCCCGCGAGGGCCAGGAAGAGCAGCCCGAGCCAGAGCTGACGGGTCAGCCCGAACACGGCGATGGCGGTCCCCCAGCCCGCGACGGCGAACATGACGGTGAGGCCCTGGCGCCGGATCCGCCCGAGCCAGCCGGAGAACACCCCGCCCAGCAACGCCCCCAGGGCCGGGGCGGCGACCAGCAGTCCGGTGGTCTTCGCGTCACCCCCGTACCAGAGCCCGGCGACGACGGGGAAGAGCGCGCGCGGCTGGGCGAGCACCATGGCGCACATGTCGGTGAAGAAGGTCATCCGCAGATTGGGCCGGCTCCCGAGGAACCGCAGCCCGTCCACGACGGAGGCGCGTTTCGTGTCCGCGGCCTTCCCTGCGCCCCGGTCCGGCAGCATCGAGGGCAGCCGCCACATCGCGTACAGCGAGGCCGTGAACGTGATCGCGTCGACGCCGTACGCGGCACGGTACCCCCACCAGCCGACGATGAGCCCGCCGAGCATCGGTCCGACGAGGGCGCCCGTGGTGCTGGTCATCGAGGACAGCGCGTTCGCCGCGGGCAACTGCTCGGCCGGCAGCAGCCGGGCGATCATCGAGCTGCGGGCGGGTGAGTTGAGCGCGAAGCAGACGGCCTGGAGCGCGACGATCCCGTACAGCAGCCCCACCTGCTCGACCCCGGCCACGGTCACCGCCACGAGCGCCGCCGAGAGCAGGAACGACCCGAAGGCGCTGGCCAGTCCCAGCTTGCGCCGGTCGACGGTGTCGGCGACGGCTCCGCCGTACAGCCCGAAGACGGCCAGCGGCACGAGCGAGCAGAACCCGATGAGCCCGACGGAGAAGGCGGAGCCGGTGAGGTCGTACACCTGGAGCGACACGGCGAGCGCCGTCATGCCCTGGCCGATCCAGGAGACCGTGTTCCCGAACCAGAGCCGCCGGTAGTCGGGGGAGGTCCGCAGCGGGGTCAGGTCGGCGAATATCCGGGATTTCGAAGCCGTCGCATCGGCCGCGTCCGTCGGTTCGGTCAGGGATTCGGTCACGGAGCATGGTAACGACCGGCCCCGAGGGGGCGGACCGGGCCCGGCGGCCTCACGGCAGGGGCCCCGGCCCGGCCTCCGCGCGCGGAGCCGGAGGCCGGCCGGACCCTCAGCCGATGATCGCGACCGGGGCGTCCCATGCGTCGCGGTCGACGGTGATGGTGTAGCCGCCGCGGGTCTCCTTGCTGTTGACCATGTACTGGTGGCCGCGGCTGTGGTCGGTGAACTGGGCCGGCTTCCACGGCCAGTCCGTGGTCGTCGTGTTCTTCTTGTCCCACAGCGCGTACCAGAGGTTGCCCGGCAGGTCCGTCTTGTTCGTGGCGGTGGCGATGGCCTTGGCGCTGGAACTGCTGAAGCCGTAGAAGCCGCCGCGGTAAGTGGCGTTGCGCAGAGTCCTGGTGAAGGACCGCACGTACGTCAGGACGGCGTTGTTGCACGCCGTGTCGGTGATGCTGTACGGCTCCATGTCCAGGTAGACGGGGCTGCCGGCCTTCATCCCGAGTGCGGATGCCTTGGCGATCGCGTCCTTGGCGTTGCTCGCGCCGACGGAGGAGGCCGTGGAGGCGGTGAACCTCTCGCGGTTCGCGCTCTTCTGGCACGGCGGCTGCGCGCCGACGTAGAGCGGGATGAGCTTCCATCCGGTGGCGCTGACCGACTTCACCCAGGACTTGGTCAGGTTGGGCTGGGCGCAGCCGCGGTTCTTTCCGCCGATGTAGACGGCGGCGGCGCCGTAGTACCCCGTGTGCCACGCCTTCATCGCGCTGAGCGAGGGCGCGGTGCAGGCGTCGAAAGCCCGGCCGGTGTAGGTCTTCTGGGCCGGCCACGCGGTAGCCGCCATGGACGTCTGTGCCGCGATCCCGGCACCTGCGACGACGACGGCCCCCGCTGTCGCCCACGCGATGTAGCGGCCTTTTCTGGACAGCCGATGTCTGGACATTCCCCACCCCATTCAATGCGGCTCGCGGCCGCATCCGACGCAACCACCGACGGCGGCCGACGGGATCCTGTGGCAGGGCCCGTCGTGCTCCTCGATCGTGGTGCGGCACGCGCGCACTCGGTCGCGCGGCATCCGTGCTCCGGAAGTCCGCAGCGCATCGCACCCTAGCCGACGCGCTTGACGTGCCCGCAACGGACCCGAGCACCGCCGCTCGCCGCTCGCCCGCGTCGGCCGGCCCCGCGTCCGGGTCGCGCGTGGGACGAGGATCCACCGGTCCGTGGCACCCGGGTGCGGGACGTTCCCGGCATGCGAAACGCCTGCACGCCGGGGCGTCCGCGGGTCACCGTCAGAGAACCTCCTGCGGGAGGTAGAGCGGCATGGAGTCCTCCCACTGGCTGTCGGTCAGCATCTTCCTGCCGGAACCGTCGGCCTTCATGCTGAAGATCTGGCCGTAGGGCTGGAAGGTGTTGTCGTAGAGCGCGGCCTCCTCCCGGAAGCCGTACATGCCGCTGCTGTACAGAATGCATCCGTCGTGGTTCCAGACCGCGTGGCCGTCGTTCGCGCCGGTGCCGGTCAGGACCTTCAGGCCGGTCCCGTCGGGGCGGATGGTGCACACGTCGAAGTTGGTCGTACTCGTCCTGCGGGTGAAGAGGATCAGCTTGCCGTCCGGGGACCAGTCCGGCAGGTTGTCGGACTCGGTGGTCAGGACGGTCGTCGCTCCGGTGGAGAGATCGAGGACGCGCAGGCCGTTCTCCTCACCCCATACCCGGTACACGACCCGGTTGCCGTCGGCCGAGTAGCTGGGGAAGCCCGCGTTCGTCGTACTGTCCGTGAGCGCTTCCAGCGCCGATCCGTCGCTGCGCACCCTCATCACCGTGGCCGTGGTCTCCGCGCGCTCCTGGAACCATCCGCCCAGACCGAACGCGATCCACCGGCCGTCCGGGGACCAGGACGGGCGGAAGGCGCCGGCCAGCCCCTTGGCGACCATGACCGGGTCGAGTCCGCTGTTCGCGGTGTCGAAGGCGACCTCGACGTCCGAGCCGTCCGGGTTCATGGTCACGATCGAGGACTTGCCGGGACCGGTCTGCTTCTCCGTGAGCGCGAGCCTGCCCTGCGACGAGATGACGGGGAACACGTCACAGAACCGGTAGTCCCAGTCCGCGTCCCAGCTGTAGAGGGGCGCGTCGAGGGCGCGCGTGGTGAAGCCGACCTTCTCGTAGATCACCGACTGCCCGTCCGGCGACCAGACCGGCGAGCGCAGCGCCCGCTTGACGGACGGCAGCGTGCCCGAGGCGTAGGCCAGACCCTCGTCGGGTCCGCCCTTGACGAGATAGCCGATCTCGGTGGCGTTGACGTACTGGGGGGCCACCTTCAGGTGGGGGCCCGAGGTGTGTTCCACGCGGTCGGTGCCGGTCGCGGCATCGACCGAGACGATCTGTGACTCGACGATTCCGATGGCTTCCGGGCGGTGCGCTCCCCAGGTGCCCTCGGTGGTGATCTCGTAGTAGACGATCCTGGTGCCGTCCGGCGACCACTTCGGCGAACCCAGGCAGTAGCCCGGCTTGGTGGCCACCTGGCGGAACCCGGTGCCGTCCCGCTTGATGGCGTAGATGCTCAGTTCCTGGGTGTGTTCCCAGCCCTTGCCGTCGTTGTGCCCGCGCCAGGTCGTGTTGCGGTCGCTGGAGAAGGCGATCCAGGTGCCGTCGGGCGACCAGGACGGACGGAAATGCCCGTCGGGGCTCGCGGGATCGCCGGCCAGGGCCGCCGTGCCGGTCAGGTTGGTCAGCTTCTTGGTCCGCAGGTCGAGCAGCCAGATCTGCGAGAGGTGGTCCGCCGAGCGCGTGGAGGCGAAGGCGAGGGTGTTGCCGTCCGGCGACAGAGCCGCGGCGTCGTCCATGGCCGGCCCGGTCACCAGGGCCTGGACGCCCACGCCTTGGCCCGATCCGTTGAGACTGGCCCAGTAGATACAGGAGTTGCCGTCCCCGGTCCGCTCCGAGGTGAAGAACACCTTCTTGCCGTCGGCCGAGAAGGCGGCGTGCCGGTCGTACGCCCCGCCGGCCAGCAGCATGCGCTCGTTGGAACCGTCGGCGTCGGCCATGTACAGGGTCGACGAGGACGGCCCGATGCGGTTCATCAGCATCACGCCCTTCTTGCCGGAGGCGGCCGCGGCCACCGCGAAGGGCCGGGGCAGGAACGCGGCACCGGCGACTGCGGCACCGGCGGTGAGGAACGCTCGACGCTTCATGTCGGAAGACATCACTGTCTGGGTCCTTTCGATGGCGGAGGACGTACGGCTCCGGGGGACATCGCCTCGCTCGACGTGATCGTCGGGCTGCCGGAGGGCTCTGCGGGGGTTCTCACGGCCACGGCCGAGACACGCCCGAGGGTTGGCCCGGTTCGTTGGCGACACGCGTCCGTCACACGGATTGTCGAACAAGCTGGGCGCGACCGTAACACCACGGAAATCGCCTCAGCAAGAGATTGCACAGAAAACGAGGTCCGCATCGCGAGGATGCATGAAGGGCTCGCATTTTTTGTCTGACAATTATGTCGAGCTGGGGCATCAATGGAACGCCAGCGACCAGCGACTCGTCGCGTGCCGTCCGCGAGCACGGGAGGGGAGACCCCGGGCTGCGGGCGCTGCCCCCGTCGAGGCTCCGGCGCGGTCCGGCACACCGGTGCGCACCGCGCCGCGTCATCGCAGGTACGTGTTGGTCCAGCCGTCCGCCGTGATTCCGGCACCCTCGGGAAGACCGCCCAGGTCGTCGACGAAGCGAAGAGTCACCCGCCAGTCATGCGCACTCATGTCCGCGAAGATGGGGTACTCGGCTTCCTCGATACTCGCCCGCACCACCGGGGCGGGGACGCCGGGCAGGGCCTTGCCTGCCACCGCGACGACGGAAGGGTCATCCATGTGCGCCGCCAGATAGCCCGCTCCGTCCTGCACCGCGGCCATGAACCTCCGTACTGTGGAGGCGTGTTGACCGGCGTAGCTCTTGTCCGCCACTACGACCTGCCCGTAGCCGGCGTAACCGCTGGACCACTCGACGACCTTTCCCGAGTCGGCCACCACGACACCGCCCCCGGAGTGCTGGATCTGCAGCGGGAGCGGTTCCGAGGTGAGGAACCAGTCGATCCGGCCGTTGTCGAGCGCCGCCTCGTCCGCGCTGGGGCTGGGCAGCGACACCCACCGGACCTCCTCGGGGCCGACTTCCCAGGCCTTGAGGAAGATCCCCGCCTCGGCCTTGGTGTTGGCCGAGCTGTAGCCACCGGTCGAGCCCCTCAGCTCCTCGGCCACCTCGTCCAGCGGGGACCCGGCGGTCAGGCCGTGCCGCTCGGCGAACTCGTCGCCCACGACCAGGCCGAGCGGATTCCCGAGCCCGTCCACGCCGACCGCGACCACCGGAAGGCCCCTCGCCAAGCCCCCCAGAAAGTTCGTGGGGCTGGAGTTGAGGAACTGCAGGGATCCCGATTCCAGGGCGGGCATACCCGTGGCGGCCGTGACCTCGACGAAGTCGACCTTCATCCCGCGCTTGCCGAAGTATCCTTCCGCGTCCGCCACTCGGAGGGGCACGTCGAAGACGTTGCCTGCGACGCCGACGGTGATCACCGCGTCCGGCCCGTCCGCCCCGGATCCCCCGCACGCCGTCAGCAGAGCGGAACCGGTCACCATCACCGTCGCGAGCACGACCGCCCGGCCGCCGGCGATCACCGATAACAGGGCGCCCGCGGAGGACCGGGGGCATCTGCGGTGAAGCTTCATGGTCATGTCCCATCGCCTGTCCTGAGAGGTAGTGGCCCCGCCCGGGAAGACGGCACGCACGTCGGTGGACTCGCCGTGCTCCGGCTGCCGGTGTCCCGCGAAAGGGCGCGCGAAGTTGCCGGGCCCGGCGGCCGGTGACCGGCCGGGCCCGGCGACGCCGTTGATCAGAAGCGGCCGTGCGAGGAGTGGATGCCGATGCAGTCCGGGTTGGGGACCGCGACGGAGGTGCCGGTGTCCGTGAGGCGCCCGGATCGCGGGTCCACGCGGAAGAGGCTGACCGTGCCGCTGACCTCGTTGGCGACGAACAGCCACCGCCCGTCGGGGTGCAGGGAGAAGCTCCACGGTGTGACGCCGCCGCAGGGCAGGCGCTGCGCCTCGGTGAGCAGGCCGGTGCCCGGGTCGGCCGAGAGGACGACCAGGGCGTTGTCTCCGCGGTTGGAGGTGTAGACGTGGCGGCCGTCCCGGCTGACGGCCAGTTCGGCTGCGCTGGTCGTGCCCGTGTGGCCCGGTGCGTTCGTCGTGAGGACCTGGCGGGACGTCAGGGTGCCCCTGCTCCCGTCCCACCTCAGGACCTCGATGTCCGCGGTCAGTTCGTTCAGCAGGTAGACCGTCCGGCCGTCCGGATGGAAGGCCAGGCGCCGGGGTCCCGACCCCGGCGCCGTCGCGTACGGGCCGGGACCGTCGGGGGTCCCGGCGGACATCCGCTGGGTCTTGCGGTCGTAGTCGTAGACGAACACCCGGTCGGCTCCGAAGTCCGCGACCAGCGCGAACCTCCCGCCCGGGGCGATGACGACGTGGTGCGGGTGCGGTCCGGCCTGGCGGGGGCTGGGGCCGGACCCCGTGTCGTGCACTCGGGAGGCAACCGCTCCGAGTCCCCCGTGTGCGTCGACCGGCAGGGTCGCCGCCGATCCCGCCGAGAAGTCGGCGACCAGCAGGGTGGCCGCGTCCTCGCTCAGCCCGATGTACGACAGCCCGCCCTGGACGCCCGGGGCTTCCTGAGCCCGGACCTCACCGGTCTGCCGGAGGGCTCCGGACGCGCCGTCGATACGGAAGACGCGGATGGCGCCGCCCTGCTCGCCGGCCGCGACATAGAGGACCGGGCGGGTCGGGTGCACCGCGACCCAGTTCGAGCTGACCTCGGCCACGGGCCCGAGGGGTGTCATGGTCCCGTGTGCGGGGTCGAACCGTATGGCGTGCACCTGGTTCTGACCCCAGGTGCCGACGTAGAGGAGGTCGGCGGACCGATTCGGGTCGGCGCCGGCCGACGTGGCGGAGAGCAGGGGCAGCGCTGCCGCGGTCGACGCGGTGAGGGCTGCCAGCACCGTCCTGCGGGAGGGCCTCCCGGGTGAGGGCGACGCGTCATCCGGGGCGGCGTGCGGGGATTCGTTCATCGAGGGGCCGGCCTTTCTCCTGACGGGGCGGGTGGAATTCACTTCTTGGGCTGAGGCCGGCGGCGGGCCGCGAGGCCGAGCCGCTTGAGGGCGTAGGTGTCGAGTGCGCTGAGTACGCCGTTGAGGGACAGGGTCAGCACGACCAGGACGATCAGGCCGGCGAACTCGGAGGCCGCGTCCAGGTTCTGCGCGGCGGTGAACAGCTCGTGCCCCACGCCCTCGGAGGAGGCGATGAACTCTCCGCCGATGACGCCGAGGATGGCCAGGGGGCCACCGGTCTTGAGGGCGGCGAAGAACGGGGCCGCGAGCGTCGGGATCGTCACATAGCCCAGGACGTGGTGTTTGCGTCCGCCCATCACCTGGACGACCTCGACGAGCTCGCGCTCCCGCAGCCGCAGTCCCAGATAGATGTTGTAGAAGACGACGAAGGCCACACCGGTCATGGCGATGGTGATCTTCGACCACTGTCCGATGCCGAAGAACAGCAGGAACAGCGGGGCCAGTGCGATCTTCGGGATGCCGTTGACGGCTGCCACGAGTGGTTCGAGCACCTTCCCCAGGAGCGGGAAGGAGCCCAGGACCAGCCCCATCACCGTTCCGGTGGCGACGCCGAGACCGAAGCCGGCCAGCACCTCGATGGTGGTCACCTTGATGTTGGTCCACCCGGAGGCGGAGCCGAGCATCGAGGTGAGCGAGTCGAACACGTCGGTGGGCTTGCTGACCGCGTACTCGGGTACGACAGGACCGCTCATCACCTGCCACAGGACGAGAGCAGCCGCGATCACCAGGATGCGCAGCGCGATGACCGTGCCCGCGCTCTGCCGGCCCGCTCGAGCTTTCCTGACGGGCCGTCCCGCGGTTTCGGGCTCGGCCTCGGTCACGGCTTTGTCGGTGACGGTTGCCATGGTCCGCTCCTTTCCTTTTCGGTTCGGCCCTGTCACGGCAGGTACGTGTTGGTCCAGTTGTCCGAGGACACACTCGCGTCCGGCACCGCGCCTATGCCGTCCTTCACGAAGGCGACGGTCTTCTTCCACCCGGCGGCGTCCATCCGGGCGGTCTCGGGCCAGTCCACCTGGGAGACGGCTTCGCTCAGCACGTCGTCGGGCACGCCCGGCAGACTTTCGCGCGCCGCGGCCAGCACGGCCTTGTCGTCCGCCTCATGGGTGTCGAGGTAGGTGGTGGCCTGCTGTACGGCGGTGGCGAACCCCTTGACCGTGGCGGAGTTGTTCTTGGCGTAGTCCTTCTTGACGACGACGACCTGGCCGTATCCGGCCTGTTCGTAGGCCCACTCGGGGACCTTGGTGGGGTCGGCCACGACGATGCCGTCACCCTCGTGCTGGACCTGCAGGGGGATCGGCTCGGAGGTGATGAACCAGTCGACCTCGCCCTTGGTGAGGGCGGCCTTGTCCGCGGCCGGGCTCGGCAGCGAGACCCACTTCAGCTTCGTGGGGTCGACCCCGTGAGCCTTGAGGAAGATGCCGGCCTCGGCCTTGGTGTTGGCGGAGCTGGCTCCGGCGGTCGAGTCGGCCAGCGCCTCGGCCACCTCGGCTGCCGGGGTGTCGGCGGTCAGGCTGTGCTTCTTCGCGAAAGCGGTGCTGACGACGATCCCCAGCGGGTTGCCTCCGCCGTTCGTGGCGACCGAGAGCTCCGGAAGCCCCTTGGAGAGGCCGGCCAGGTAGCTGGTCGGGCTGGAGTTGAGGAACTGCACCGAGTTCGACTGGAGCGCCGCGGTGCCGGTGGAGGCTGTCAGCGTCACGTACTTGATCTTGATGTTCTGCTTGTCGAAGTAGCCGTTCTCATCCGCCAGGCGAATGGACATGTCGAAGACGTTGCCGCTCACGCCCACCGAGACGGTGGTCTTGCCGTCGGAGCCGACCGATGACGCGCCGTCGCCGCCACAGGCGGTGAGACACGCGGCACCGCACATCACGGAGACGGTCAGTGCCAGGTGCGTACGGTTCATGCGGTAGTTCATGGGAACTCCTTTGTTCACCAGGCTTGCTGAGTACGGAAGAAGCGGATCCAGAAGTCGGTGCGGGCCGGATCGGAGACGGGAATCGTCCGGAAGTCCGCGCCGATCTCCATGACGGTGTCGGCGCCCGAGAAGGGGGGCCAGTGCGGCAGGTCACTGCCGTTGGGGTCACCGGTGGAGACGAAGTTGGTCCAGTACGCGGAGACGGTCCGCGCGATCCTGCGGTCCTCCTCGGTCCACGCACCGGTGCCTCCCACGGGGTTGCGGAAGACGTAGTCGATCTCCGAACCGTGGTCGGCCCGTCGCGGGCCGCCGTCCCGTGCCGGGGTTCGGTGGGTCCAGAAGTAGGTGTGCAGATTGCCGGTGGCGTGACGGGTCCATTCCGTACCCCACAGGCAGGTCGAGATACGGGAGTTGTCGCGGGCCGCACGGCTGCTGGCGCGGGCCGCCTCGTCGTCCGTGGCGGCCGGGTACAGCCGCAGGAACTCGTCGGCGAGGTCCCCGAACTTCCTGCGGGCCGCGGCGACATGGTGTTCGAGAGTCACGTTGACCGCGGGCGAGCCCGGCCGTACGGTCCGGCGCCCGCTGCGCAGGGCGGCCACCATCGACTCCGGTACCGCCCCGCTCTCGTCGAGGTTGTTCCCGGTGAGGTAGTCGACGTCGTTCTGCAGGCCCTTGGCGTACGTCTCGTCGTAGCCGGCGGGCAGCGCCCAGCCGTCCAGCACGGGACGGAAAAGGGGAGGTGAGGTCAGACTGCCGGTGTCGACGCTCGCGTCGACCGGGTGGCGGCCGTCGATCAGTTTCCGCCAGTGCAGGGAGCGTAGTCCGTGCAGCGTGCTCGCACCATGGGTGCGGGCGTAGCGGTCGCCGGCGCTCTCGGCGTCCGCCGGCATGCGGTAGGAGGTGGACAGATAGCGGAGTTCGGGGTCGCGTGCGTGCCGCGCGTGGCTCTGCGCGATGGCACGGTGGAACAGCCCCTCGGCGAGCGGGGACATGGCCAGGAAGTTGACCATGCCGGCGCCTGCGGACTGGCCCGCGATGGTGACGCGGTGCGGGTCGCCGCCGAAGTGCGCGATGTTGTCGCGCACCCAGCGCAGGACGGCGACGCAGTCGAGCAGTCCGTAGTTTCCCGAGGACCCGTGTGCCGACTCGGCGCTCAGCTCGGGGGTGGCCAGAAAGCCGAAGGCGCCCAGGCGGTAGTTGAAGGTGACGACGACGAGGCCGTCACGGGCCAGGTTCTCGCCGTCGTAGCGGGGGTTCGCCCCGGTACCTTCGCGGAATCCGCCCCCGTAGATCCAGACGAGGACCGGGCGCCGCTCCGCGCGGTGGTCCGAACCTGTCCAGATGTTCAGGTTCAGGCAGTCCTCGCTCAGGGGCACGTCGACGCCGGTCGCGGCCGCCTCGGTCGGTGCCTGTGGGCACATGGGACCGAAACGGTCCGCCTGCCGGGTCCCCTCCCAGCGCACGGGAGGCCGCGGGGGCCGGAAGCGCAGGCCGCCGACGGGCGGGGCGGCGTAGGGGATGCCTCGGAAGACGCTGACGGTCTCGTCCCGGCACAGGATGCCTTCGACGGGTCCCGCTTCGGTGTCCGCGGTGGGGCGGCCCATTCGGTCCTTTCCGCCCCACCCGCTCGTCAGCTGATGAGCGGCTGTGGGGACTTGTCGAGCAGCAACGCCCTGCGGGCGGAGCCGACGTGGTGGCGCATCGCCGCGTTCGCCGCGTCGGGGTTGCGCGTGACGATGGCGAGGAAGATGGCCTGGTGCTCTTCGAGCGACCCGGTCCTCGGGTGCTGCGCGGACAGGTTCCGGTACTGCCGCATCACCAGCGGGTAGAGCAGCGTGTCGTAGGCACGGGCCAGGGTCGTCTGGTGCGAGGCGTGCTTGATCTGCTGGTGGAAGCTCCGGTTGCCACGCGAGTACGCGTCCCCGTCGCCGCGGGACTGCGACTCCTCCATCTCCTGGAGCGTGCTGCGCAGCTTCTCGACCTCTTCGGCCGTGGCCCGCTCCGCCGCCTTGCCGGCCAGCGCGGCCTCCAGGATCTCCCGGGCCTCCAGGATGTCCGCCGCCTCCTCGATGGAGAAGCTCCTGGTGCGGACCCCGCGATTGACCTCGCCCGTGACGTAGCCCTCCTGCGTCAGCCGCACCAGCGCGCTGCGCACCGTGCTCCGCGACACGTCGAACATGCGCGTCAGGTCCGCCTCGGTCAGCCTCGTGCCGGGCTCGATGCTCCCCGACAGGAGCAGGGAGCGCAGCCCCTCGTAGGCGTGGCTGTAGCGGGTACCGGACGCCTTCGCCTGCTGCCCCGCACCGCTGCTTTCGCTCTCCACCTCGACCACCCTTGTCTTCCGTGAGAATGAGAACTGAGGCGGGAACAGTAGCCGACGGCATAGAAGGTCAGCTCCCGTGTGCGCCCAGGAGCGGATACAGGCGCCGGGCCGTACCCGCGAAGATCTCCCGGCGGTCGTGCTCCGGCAGCCCCGCCAGGATCTCCTCGGCGAGGGCGCGGAGCTCGGGCAGGGACTGCTCGGCCGCCGGCAGGTTCGACCCCCAGGCGATCCGCCCGGCGCCGAACGCCTCGACGACCGGGGCGAGGAAGTCGCCCGCCCGCTCCCCGGCGTCCTGAAGCCGTTCGAGGTTGCGGTGGGTGAGCTTGAGGTGGAGGCCCTGGTGCACGCCGAGCTCCGCGACCTCCGCGCCGGCGCGGGCCGGCGAGGAGGCTATGTCGGGGTAGCCGATGTGGTCTAGGAGCACCTTCACGCCCGGGAACCGCTCCAGCAGCTCCACCAGCTGCTTGGTGGCGGGCCCGAGGCGCATCTGGAGGCAGACCGGCAGGTCCAGCTTCGCGGCCTCCTCCCAGAAGGGGAACGTCTCCGGGGCGATGAACCACTCGCCCTGCGTGGGGACGGTGCTGCCGCTGGTGAACAGACGGACCCCGGACAGGCCGCCCTCACCGACCGCGGCCCTGAGGCCGGCGGCGGCGTCCGGGCGCAGCGGGTCGACGGTGCCGACGGCGACGAAGCGCTCCGGCCGGCGCCGGCTGCTGTCGAGGACGTACGCGTTGTCGTAGCCGTAGTTCGTGGTGGCCTGGACCAGGACGGCCTGGCCGATACCGCTCTCGTCCATGCGGGCGACCATGCCCTCGGCGGTCACGGGGCGGCTCGCGGCCCACTCCGACTGCTTGCCGCCGATCGGGGCCTTGGGATAGGCGGTCAGGTCCTCGGAGATGATGTGGCAGTGTGCGTCGACGAAATCCACGTCGGGTGCTCCCTTGTCTTCGGTGTGTGCGGTACGGGCCGGCTCAGGCGTCCGGGTAGTCGCCCGCGGCGAACAGCGACGGCAGGTCGTCGGAGAAGTCCGCGTCGAGCAGGCCCTGGTCCTTCGCGAACCGCACCATCGCGTCCAGGCTGGCCTCGTTGGCCTTGATGCCGTACGGAACCGGGTCGGCGCCGATCGCGCGTGCCTGGCGCCGCAGCCGGGGCACGGCCGACCACTCGGGCTGAGCGGCGAGGTGGCGGCGCTTGCTCTCCGCGAACGCCGCGTACAGCTTGGTCGGCAGGCCGGGGTCGCGCTCCACGAGTTCGGTGCGGACCGAGACCAGCGAGTGCAGCGGGTAGACGCCGGTGCGCAGGTAGTGGTCCACGGCGAGGGTGCCGGCTTCCGGGAAGAGCGGGTAGGGCCCGTCGTCGCCCGCGGGCTCCGGCTCGGTGGCCGCGGTCCAGCCGGCCTTCGGAGCGCCCGCCCGGCCGGTTCCGGCGTTGCCGGTCAGCGCGGCGTCGATCTCCCCGGCGCGCAGCAGCTCGCCCAGCGAGCGGCCGTCGCTGACGCGCTCGACGTTGGCGGGGACCCGGCCCTCGATGTGGTCGTCGTCGTCCACCACCCAGGTGATCGTGTCGATGTCCACGCCGTACTGGTCGCGCAGCACGCCACGCACCCACACTCCGGTGCTCACCGAGTAGGCGCGCACCCCGATGCGGCGTCCCTCCAGGTCCCGCGGCACGCGGATGCCGGAGTTCGCGGCGCACTGTACGTCGCCGTGGTGGAAGCGCCGGTTGAGGAACACCGGCACCGCCGTCAGCGCGATCCCTTCCTGGCGCGCCATCAGATAGGAGACCGGCGCGAGTTCGCAGACGTCGAACTCCAGGTCCCGGATCATCCGCCGGTAGGCGCCGATGACCGGCTTGACCTCGACGGGATCGACCAGGAACCCGTCGATCTCCGTCTCCCCGTCCAACAGCGGCCGCGCGTGCGGGAAGTCGCCGAGAACGACCGTGAGCTTGTCCATTCCTTGTCCTTTGCTGTTTCTGATTCCGGTCCGGCAGTCCGTACCGGGGATGTCAGCCGCCGAGGCGTGCCGGTGAGACGCCCAGTGCCGCGCAGGAGCGCTCGACGAGCTCGTCGTAGTCCACCGCCCGCGGGATCACGTCCTGTTCCAGGGCGTAGGCGGCCGCCTTGGTGAAGGCCGCGCGCAGTCCCTCGAAGCCCACGGGGTGCAGCGGGAACGGCCGCCCGGCCTCCTCCTTGGCGATGAGCACCGACTTCATCGCGTCGTACGCGGCGAGGATCGCCCCGGGCTGTTCCGCGGCGGCGGCCTCGGAGACGCCGACCACGTGGTTGACCGGGATGAATCCCTGTTCCCTCGACCACTGTTCGGCGACCGCGTGGGCGTCGACGACGGCGGTGCGGATGCGGTCGTCCGCGGGCAGTTCGTTGCCCATGACTCCGAAGTCGACCCGTCCTTCCAGGAAGTCCGCCGGCAGTCTGCTCCCCGCCGGGGCCCGCTCCACCCAGGACGGGTCCTCGGCGCCCTCGACGTGGTGGCCCTCATAGGTCGTCCAGTGCGCCTTGCGCAGGTCGACGCCGTACTGCTCGGTGAGGAACCCGCGCATCCACACACCGGTGGTCTGGCTCCAGGCGCGGACGCCGACGCTGTGCCCCTCCACATCGGCGACCGACAGCTTGCCGAGGGTCACCAGGGTCTGGTGCTGATGGCGTCCCAGGGTGGTGACGGGCAGCAGCAGCACCGGCTTGCCGTGGGCGAGGGCCTGCAGAACGGTCACGATCGCCAGTTCGCACAGGTCCACGTCCGACGCGTTCACAAAGCCGCGGGAGGCCTTGTGCACCGGCTTGATGTCGGCCCTCTCCGGCTCCGCACCCGCCTCGCGGGCCGCTGACAGCGCGGCTGCCGCGAGATCGTCGCGGCCAAGCACCAACTGCATTTCTCTCTCCTCTTGTCTACGCGAACGGGTGGTTCAGGGCCGCTGTCCGGAGTGCCCCGCGGGCGGCTTGTGGTGCCGCTCGTGGTGCTGACGCAGCAGGTCGGCCCCGAAGTCGTTGCCGTTGGGGGTGCGCACGACGGTGTGAATGTGCCGGCGCGAGGGGTAGTCGTTGTCGAACAGCACACCGGCCATGTGCTCGAACTCGACGAGGATCACCGGGCTGTGGAAGCGGTAGTAGAACGTGCCGTCGGGGTCTCCGGCCCAGCCGAAGTGGGTGTCCCCCTCGTGGGCCCGCACCTCTTCCATGCGCACCCGGGCGTGGTGGTCGCCGGCCCGGTTCACGTACAGCCCCAGAAGACGGAGCGCTGTCCCCCGCTGGCCTGCGGACATCCCGCTCAGGGGCAGCCCCTGGTAGTCGAGCTCCAAGTTGTCCCGGAACGCTCCGGCGAACAGCTCCGACGGCATCGTGTCCGCCACGACGGCCCGCTCCCGCTGCCGGCCGTCGAGCTGGGTGAACAGCTCGTGGCCGAGTGCCTCCTCCCCTCGGAAGGCGACGGTCCCGGCGTACTTCCCGGACCCCGCGATCACCGGCTCCGCGCCGAGGAAGGAGGGGGTGAGGACCATCCGGTCCCCGACGAAGACGCAGTTGATGTTGACGTGGTGCCCGTCGAGCTGCCAGCCCCACGGGCCGCCGTTCTCCGGCTCCCCGTAGAGGGAGAACCAGTACAGCCACTCGTTGAGCCCGTCCGTGTTACCGCTCATCTCGCCGATGGTGAGATTGAGGCGCATCAGGTCGACCATCTGGCGATAGCCGTCCGCGCTGAGGCTCTCCCCTACGACCGCCAGCGCCCGTTCGCGCCCCGCGTCGTCGAAGTCCTCCAGCAGCAGGCCGTGCCGCAGGAAGTACCGGGCGCCGTTGTTCCAGTGGCGCCAGCTCACGTCGTCCATCGGGAACCGGCCCTCGGCGAGCTGCTCCTTCGTCAGGCCGGCCAGATAGTCCTCCGCCGCGCGGTACACCTTGCCGACGTCCGCGCCCGTGTCGCGCAACGGGAACAGCCCGGGCCGGATGCCGTCCGACGTGGCCACACCCCGGAAGGGCTCGTCCGCCGCCTTCACACGCCAGGCGACCTTCTCCAACAGGTCGGGCGTCCAGATCTCCGGCTTGCGCGTGGGCGGGTTGCCCCGCTTGCGCAGACCTACCGGCTCTCTCATCGCTGCTCCTCCTCTCCGTGGTCCTCCACGGGTGCGCCGTCCGGCGGCGCACCCGTGCCGATCGCCTTCTCACCTGTCGAGGAAGGCCGACTTCTTCTCGATCGCCGCGACGTCCACCGGGCCGCCGATGAGGCTCTGCTCCAGGGCGTACCGTCCGGCAATCTCCAGACAGGCGGTGAGCGAGTCGCTCCACCCGGCGGCGACCGCGCGCCCGGCGGGCGAGTCGTCCCGCTCGGCTGCCGTGTCCGCGATCGCCTTCCTCAGGGCGCGGTAGAGATTGAGCACGGAGTCCGGGCGGGTGCTCAGGACGTCGTCGCGCACCACCAGCAGGTGGTTCGCCGGGATCGTCCCGTGGCGCTCGGTCCACGCCAGCCCGGCGTTCTCGGCGTCCGCGACGAGCGGGACCAGTCCCGCGCCCTGACCGCCGATCGCCTTCGGGCCGAGTACGGCCGCGCTGACGTCGTGGGAGCGCAGCAGGTCCGCGACCCGCTCGGCCTCCGACCGCTCGACGTACGGGGGGTTGGCGTACTGGGCGACATGGACGTCCTCGGTGGTCACCCAGGTGACGTCCGAGGACTCGACGCCGTACTCCTCGCGCAGCCAGCCGCGCACCCACAGACCGGTGGTCTGGCCGTACGAGCGCACGCCCACACGCCGGCCGACGAGATCCCGGGGACCAAGTGCCGGCCCCTCGGGCAGCCTGGTCAGGGAGCGGTGGTGGGTGCTTCCCACCAGCACCACCGGCAGCAGGGTGACGGGGACACCGGCGTCGCGTGCCTGGAGGTAGGTGGCCGTCGGCATCTCGCAGATGTCGTACGCCAGATCGCGGACCATACGGGCGAACGCCGGGGGCAGCGGGGACGACTCCGGGAACGCGCAGTCCACCCCGGCCACCGGGACGGTCCCGTCCTTCAGCGGCCGGGTGTGCGGGTAGTCGCCCAGCAGCACGGACAGCGGTGCCGTCGCATGCGTCTCTCTCATGCGGCTCACACGTCCTCGCCGTACTGGATGCGGCGGTACGGGGTGCTGAGCACCTCGCGGGTGATACGGACGTCGATCACGGTGGGCCGGGGGGAGCGTACGTACTCCGCCAGCGCGTCGCGCAGTTCCTGGGCTGTGCGGACCGTGGCTCCCCCGCCGCCGAGCGCCTGGGCGACCGCGCCCAGTTCGGGCGTGGAGATGGTCGCCAGCTCGGGGTCCAGTCCCTTCGCCTTCGCCTTGTGGTATTCGGCGCCGAGGCCCTGGTCGTTCATCACGACGACGAGCAGGGGGATGTCGTAGCGGCACGCCGTCTCGAACTCGGACAGGTGCATGATGAAGCTCGCGTCGCCCTCCACCACGAAGCCGGGCTTGTTGCCCTTCGCGACCATCTGGCCGAGGGCGATCAGCGGGGCCTGGCCGATGGCGCCGAACATGCCGTAGTTGGAGAGCACGTCGCGGGAGCGCTGGAAGAGCATGGTGCCGAAGTCGGTCTGGTGCCCGCTGCCCAGCACCAGCCCCATCTCGCCGGGGAGTTCGTGGTCGAGGATCCAGATCGCCTCACGCGGGTCGAGCCGTCCGGGCTCCCGCACGTACTCCGGCTGCTCGAGCCGGCCCGTCAGGTGCTGCCGGACCTGGTCGGTGTGGTAGCCCTCCAGCCGGACGGACCGTTCCTCCAGCACCCGGGTCAGTTCGGTGAGCGCGGTGACCGCGTCGGCCTGCAGGTAGCAGTCCGCCGTCCTGCCGTTGCCCATGACCAGGTGCGGGGCGGTGTCGATCTGGATGTACGCGGCCTCGGGATAGAGGTAGCCGCTCTCGATCGTGTAGTGGTTCAGGCTGGCGCCCACCGCGATGACGCAGTCGGCCTCCTGGAGCAGTTCCATCGACAGCTTGTCGCCGAAGAGACCCGACAGGCCGACGTGGAAGCCGGTGCGGTCGCAGAGCCAGTTCTTCGCCTGGAGGGTGGTGGCCAGCAGGGCTCCGGTCCGCTCCTGGAGGGCGAGGACCTCCTCGCCCGATTCCGCCCTGCGCGCTCCGCGGCCCGCGATGATCACCACGCGCTTGGCGTCCTGGATCAGGTCGCAGGCGGCCTGGATCCCGGACGGGTCCGGCAGCAGACGGGGCTTCTTGAGCAGGGCGGTGGAGGGTACGTAGTTCTCGTCGTAGTCGTCCATGTCGGCGACCTGGACGTCGAACGGGGCGCTGATCATGACCGGCCTGGACTTGGTCCGTGCCAGGTAGAAGGCGTCCCGCACGGCGTCCTGGGCGTTCTCGGGACGGGTCACCTGGATGAACTCGCACTCGATCGCGGCGGCGAAGCGCCGCTGGTCGAGGTACTGGGTGGCACCTTCGTCGCCCAGGGGGGTCTCCCCGCAGAACGCGACCAGGGGGGTGCCCGCACGGCTGGCGCAGAGCATCGAGGTGGCCAGCTGCGAGACGCCGGGGCCGCTGGTCGTGGTGACCACGCCGGGCTGTCCCGCGCCGCGGGCCCAGCCGTCCGCCATGCCGAGGCCGGAACCCTCGTGCCGCACCTCGTACAACCGCACCCCGCGGTCGGCGAGCGCGGCCATCCAGTGCATGTTGGCGTCGCCCATCATGCCGAAGACGTCGCTGGTGCCTTCCTTGACGAACGCCTCGGCCAGGGCCTCGTAGACCTTCACTTCTGGGACTCCTTCGTGTTCGCCGCGGCCGTCGTCCGCGCTTTCAGGACGCCGTCGAGCCGGGAGAAGACCCGCAGGGCGTTGCCGCCGTAGACCGCCTGGCGGTCGGCATCGCTCAGGCTGTCGATAGAGTCGAGGGTGTATTTGGTGTCGTCGAACCGCCGGCCCGTCTCCGGGTCCACGCTGCGGACGGCGCCGATCATCTCCGAGGCGAACAGGACGTTCCGCGCGGGGATGATGTCCAGCAGCAGTTCCATGCCGCCCTTGTGGTACACGCAGGTGTCGAAGTAGACGTTGCGCAGGACCGACTCCTCCAGCGGCGGCCGGCCGCGGTCCTGCATCATTCCCCGGTAGCGCCCCCAGTGGTACGGGACGGCTCCGCCGCCGTGCGGCAGGATCAGCTTCAGGTCGGGGAAGTCCTTGAACAGGTCCGACTCGCACAGCTGCATGAACGCCGCGGTGTCACCGGCGAGGTAGTGGGCGCAGGTGCCCTGCATCGCGGGGTTCCTCGACATCGCGACGTGGACCATCGCGGGGACGTCGAGTTCGACCATCTTCTCGTAGAGCGGGTAGTACACCCGGTCGGTCAGCGGCGGCGCCTGGTAGTAGCCGTCCGACGGGTCCGGGTTGAGCAGACAGCCGACGAACCCCAGTTCCTCCACGCAGCGTTCCAGTTCGCCGACGGAGTTGCTCACGGACGCGGGCAGCGCGTCGCCCGGGGACTGCGGGAGCTGGCACACGCCCACGAAGCGCTCGGGGAAGAGCCCGCATACACGGGCGATCAGGTCGTTGCTGACCCGGGACCAGTCGAGGCTGGTCCGCTCGTCACCGTAGTGGTGGGCCATCTTGCCCGCGCCGGGCGAGAAGATCGTCAGGTCGGTTCCGCGCTCGGTCTGCAGCTTCAGCTGGCCGTTCTCGATGGCGCTGCGTATCTCGTCGTCGGTGATGTGGAGCTGGTCGGGCGAGACCCGGGCGCCGGACTCCTCGAATGCCTGGATCTGCTTCTTACGCCACTCGCCCAGCGCGGGAGGCGCCGTGGTGAAGTGACCATGGCTGTCGATGATCATGAGTTACTCCGAAAGGTGCGATGAGGTGCGGTGCTGTGGTCGCGCGGGGCCGGAGGGCCGTCGTCAGCCGCGACCGGTCAGTTCCCGGGCCTTGTGCAGGCCGGGGTAGGTGCGCACCGGGGCCGTCATGAGGAACCGGTAGCCGTCGTCGAGCACCTGCTCGACGTTGCCGGCGGTGACGTGCGGATGGCCCACGGCGACCCCGCGCTCCTTGCAGATGTCGAGGATCTGCCGCTTGCACTCCAGGACGCGCGGGTGCTCGTACTGGCGGGGGAAGCCCAGTTCCTGGCTCATGTCGCCCTCGCCGATCAGGATCACCCCGATGCCCGGGACCCGGTCGAGGATGTCCGGCAGGTTCCTGATGCCGAGCTGGTCCTCGATCATGAGGCCGACCAGGATCTCCCCGTCCGGGGCCAGCGGCCACACGTCGGCCTTGGCGTAGTACTCGATGTTCGAGATGCCCCAGTAGCGAGTCGCCGCGTGCGGGCCGTCCCCGCGCAGGCCGGCGGGCTCGTAGCGGGGGGCGTCGGGCAGCCGCGGATAACGGCAGGCGGCGACGGCGTTGCGGGCCTCCTCCACCGTGGAGATGTGCGGCCAGATGATGCCGAACGCCCCCAGGTCGAGAGCCTGTTTGGCGTGCCACTGCGCCTTCTCCGCGCCGTTGGCGGGGATGCGCACGATCGGGGTGACGTCCGGCGCGAGGCTGTCCGCCTCATGGACCCGTCGCCGGCTCAGCAGGTACTGGAAACTGTCCTTGAGCGCGTTGATGTCCCAGGGCTTGTGTTCCATCTCGAACACCACGGCGTCGTAGTCCGAGTTGCTCAGCTCCACCGCGGACGCCGGATCGGCCGCGGAGAACGTCGCGAAGACGTGCTGCCCCGCGTCCAGGGCGCCGATCACCTTGTTGAGCCTGGATGTTGTCATCGCCGACCTCCCTGGTCGAGTGCTTCACCGGGCGTGCTCTTCGAACGCGGCGTCGTCTGCGCCGTCTGCGCCGCGCGCCCGGACCGTCGCCCCGCCCACCAGGCCCGAAGCCGGGCGAAGAGGCCGGTCGGGCGGGCCGGAGCCGTGTGCACGGTGTCGGACGCCACCGCGGGCGGCCCGGCGGACACGTCCGTGAGCGGCTCCTCAGGGGCCACGGCACACTTCTGGACCAGTTGCTCGGTGAACTCCCCCGTCATCCGGGAGACCACCATCCCCGCACCCGACTCGATCAACTTGGCGAGCTTGCCGTTGAGTTTGATCTCTCCGTCACAGAAGACCTCGGAGGTGCCGGGGGTACCCCCCTCCACCACCCGGAAGGTCGCGCCGGCACTGAAACGGGTGGCGCCCTGCCCGTCCGCGCCGCGGGCCGTGAGACGGCCCTCGTGGGCGGACTCGTCCAGGTCCAGAGAGATCCGGGCGGCGAACTTGACCCGGAGCCCGCCGAACCTGATGGCCAGGGTCCCGTCGAACGACCCGTCGTCGTGCGACTGCCCGAGCTCGGCGCCGCCGATGCAGGACACGACGGCCGAGGGATCGGAGATGACCTCCCAGACACGTTCGGGCGGACTCGGTACGGCGATCTCTTCCGTGATCGATATCAAAGCTGTGAACCTCACTCGGCGGGGGTGCGACGTCAGCCGGAAAAGGGCATGACGGCACAACCGGCATGGTGACTTGGGGTGCGGGGTCTCCGGGCGTCGGAACCGAGGTCCTCGCCACGGGGTCCGGCTGCGGGGTTCGGCCGGGGTACGGCCGCGGGGTCCGGCCGCGCTACGCGGCGGCCTTGCGCTCGGCGGCGAACAGGCCCCAGAGGTCGTTGTAGAGCTCCGCGAACTCGGGTGACTCGACGAGCGAACCGATCTGGCGCGGACGCTCGAACGGGACCTTGATGACACGGCGGATCGTGCCCGGCCCCTTCGACATCACGATGACCTCGTCGGCCAGGTAGATGGCCTCGTTGAGATCGTGCGTGACGAAGATCAGAGTCCCGTTCTGCTCACGCCAGATGTTGAGCAGTTCCTGCTGGAGTTCGAGCCGGGTGATGGCGTCGAGCGGCCCGAACGGCTCGTCCATCAGCACGATCGACGGGTTGTAGATCAACGCCCGCGCTATCGCGCAGCGTTTCTGCATCCCACCCGACAACTCCCGCGGGAAGTGATGCTCGAAACCCGTCAGACCGACGAGCTCGACCCACCGCGCGACGCGCTCCTCGCGTTCCTCCTTGGGAACCTTGCGGAACTTCAGTGCCAGGCCGATGTTGGCCCGGACACTCAGCCAGGGCAGCAGGTGGGACTGCTGAGTCACGTACGCCGCATCGGAGTTGACGCCGGTGACGGGCTCGCCGGCGTAGTGGACCTGCCCCTGGGTGGGAGTGAGCAGTCCGGCGGCCAGGTTGAGGATGGTGCTCTTCCCGCAACCGCTGGGCCCGATCACGGCAACGACTTTGCCGCGCTCGATGGTGAACGACACGTCCTCGATCGCCGGCCGGTGGGCCCCGGGAAACTCCAGCGTGACGTGCGTGAGGCGGAGTGCCTCCGAGTGGGAGTTGCGCTGTGTGGTCGACATATCTGCCTCCTCGGCCTCCTCCTCGCAAGAGAGGAAGCGGGGCCGTGCGCTCGCGTGTGTGGCGGCGTTCGTGAGTGGCGGTGCTGTGACGGTGGTACGGCCGACGCACGCGAACGGGCATCGGGGTTGCCGGCTTCTCCTGCTGATGCAGCCGGCGGCGGCACTCGCTGGGAGCCAAGATTGTCTGACAACCGATGCGGCGAAGCTAACACCGCCAACTAGGCGGCACAAGAAGTCCGCAGGAAGAATCTTGCATTCACAGGAACGCCGAGTTACCCGGCCGAGAACTGTCAGACAAAGAGGGTTCATCGCCGGGGTGCGAGAGTCGCAACGCGCGGGCTCTGGAGGCAACGCCGGGCATCGAGGTCGTCGGTGAGGCGCGCGACGGGGCGGACGCCGTGAAACACCTGCGCCGCCGGCCGGCGGATGTGGTGGTGATGGACATCCGCATGCCCGTCCTCGACGGGATCGCAGCCACCCGGATCATCACCGGTGACAAGGCTCTCACCGGGGTGAAGGTGCTCATCCTGACCACGTTCGAGACCGACGAGCACGTAGCGGAAGCACTGCGAGCGGGGGCGAGCGGGTTCGTCGGCAAGGGCATCCACCCGCAGGAGCTGATCGACGCGATCAGGACGATCGCCGCCGGTGACGCGTCGCTGTCACCCGCCGCGACCCGGTCACTGATCCAGCGCTTCCTCGCCGACGCGCCCCCCGTACGGCACGCTGCCCCGATGCTGGAGAGTCTGACCGGGCGGGAACGCCAGGTGGTGATGCTTGCGGCCACCGGGCTGTCCAACGACGAGATCGCGGACCGCCTCGGCATCTCCGTCCTCACGGCGAAAACACATGTGAACCGGGCCATGGTGAAGGTGGGGGCCAGAGACAGGGCGCACCTGGTCATCGCCGCCTACGAGGGCGGCCTCGCTCACCCCTCGCAGTGAAGAGGCGGCGAACCGGAACGCCGAGTGCCGAACAGATCAACGCCGTGAGCGGCGCCGAGGAGGGCGGAGTTCCGGTACGGCCCCGGGACGCCGCGTTCGCTGCACCTCCGTGCGGCGTCCGCCGCACGGAGAACGCCCCCCGAAGAACACGTTTCCCCAGGTCAGAACGATTCTGCCTGGGGATACTGGGTGGGGCGGGTGGGACTCGAACCCACGGCCGACGGATTATGAGTCCGCTGCTCTAACCGGCTGAGCTACCGCCCCGTTTCGGCGTGGCGCGTACATGTGTACGCGCCGTCTGCCGCAGCATAGCCGGTCATACGATCTCTCGCTGCGGGTGCCCGGCTACTCGTGACCATGAAGACCGCGCTGCTCGCTGCCCGGTTCCGGGTGACGCGAAGTTGACGCGAAAGAGTCCCGTGAGCCTCACACGCACCACGGATACGGGCCCCGGCCGACGCCTTGCGGGCCGGGACGGGGCACGCGAAAAAGGGCCCCGCAGGGCCCTCTTCCGTTCCGCTCCCCCGACTGGACTCGAACCAGTAACCCTCCGGTTAACAGCCGAATGCTCTGCCAATTGAGCTACAGGGGATCGCGCTCCCCCGACTGGACTCGAACCAGTAACCTGCCGGTTAACAGCCGGCTGCTCTGCCAATTGAGCTACAGGGGATTGCTGCGTTTTGCCTCGAACGCACCTCCCTGGCTACTGCCGGGCGGCGCGCGTTCGCTGCGACACATACATTAGCGCAAGCAGGGGGGTGCTTTGCCAATCGGTATCGCCCGGGGTGATCTCGGGCGCCTGCGGGTAGGCGAGCAGCACACGTCGCACGGAGCGAAGACGGAGCGAAGGAAGGGTGGCAGCCATGCGGTACCGGCTCACGTTCATCGCCGGAGTGGCCCTCGGTTACGTGCTCGGCACGCGTGCCGGGCGCGAGCGTTACGAGCAGCTGAAGAAGTCCGCACGCCAGTTCGCCCAGAACCCGGCCGTGCGCAACACCTGCGAGACGGCGGCCCAGAGCGGTCGCCAGTTCGCGGGGAAGGCGTACCACGCGGTCGAGGAGAAGGTCGGCGACAAGGTGCCGGCGTCGGTGGCGGACCGGGTGCGGTCGCTGCGCGGGCGCGGGGCGAACGGTGAGGACGACTGGGGAACCACCAACACCTGAGTCCCCTCGCCATGTCTGCCGCACCACCGGTCGGGAAACCTCCGGGGGTGCGGCAGAATCTGTGTATGGGCATAGTCGCCGGCTTGGACAGTTCTTCCGCCTTCACGCACATCGTGGTCTGCGATACGGACACGGGTGCCGTACTGCGCCAGGGATACGCCGCACATCCCGTCGACGCGAAGGCCACCGAGGTCGACCCTCAGGCGTGGCTGCTCTCCCTCGGCGAGGCCGCCGGCGGCGGGCTCCTCGAAGGGGTGCAGGCCATCGGTGTGTCGGCCCAGCAGCACGGGCTCGTGCCGCTGGACCACCAGGGCAATCTCGTGCGCCCTGCGCTGCTCGGCAACGACCGGCGGGCGCAGGTCGCCGCGGCCGATCTGATCGACGGTCTCGGCGGGCGTCAGGCATGGGCGGAGGCGGTCGGGTCGGTGCCGCAGGCCGCGCAGCCCGTATCGAAGCTGCGGTGGCTGGCGCGGACCGAGCCGGACATGGCGGAGCGGGTCGCCGCCGTGCTCCAGCCGCACGACTGGCTGGTGTGGCAGCTGCTGGGCCGCCCGGCCCGGCGGACCACCGACCGGGGGGCCGCCTCCGGGACGGGTTTCTGGTCGGCGGGCAGCGAGTCGTACCGGCCGGACCTGGTGGAGCTCGCGCTGGGCCACCAGGCGGCGCTGCCGGAGGTGCTCGGCCCGTCCGACGCGGCGGGCACGACGCCCGAGGGGCTGCTGATCTCCGCGGGTACGGGCGAGACCATGGCGGCGGCGTTCGGGCTCGGGGTCGCGGTCGGTGACGCGGTGGTGTCGCTGGGGGCCTCGGGTTCGGTGATGGCGGTGCACCACGAGGCGCTGGCCGACCCGACGGGGATGATCACCTCCTTCGCCGATGCCACCGGGATGCATCTGCCGGTGGTCCACACGTCGAACGCCGTACGCGCGCTGCGCGGCACCGCCGAGATGCTGGGCGTGGACGGGCTGGAGGAGTTGTCGGCGCTGGCGCTGAAGTCGACGCCGGGCTCCTCGGGGCTGGTGCTTCTGCCGTATCTGGAGGGTGAGCGCACCCCGCATCTGCCGCACACCGCCGGCACGCTGAGCGGGCTGCGGCGCGAGTCGATGAAGCCGGAGCACCTGGCGCGGGCCGCGTTCGAGGGGATGCTCTGCTCGCTGGCCGACGCGCTGGACGTACTGCGCGGCCGCGGGGTGGAGGTGCGGCGGGTGTTCCTGCTGGGCGCCGCCGCCGAGCTGCCGGCGGTGCAGGGTCTCGCGCCCGCACTGCTGGGCACCCAGGTGGTCGTGCCGCAGCCGGCGCAGTACGCGGCGCTGGGTGCGGCCCGTCAGGCGGCCTGGGCGCTGGGCGTCTCCCAGGGGTCGCTGGATGCCCGGACTCCCCCGGCATGGCAGGGTGCCGCGGCGCAGGTGCTGGAGCCCGGCGACGAACTCCCGGTCGGTCAGGCGGTGCGCCAGCAGTACGTGGCGACGCGGGACCAGATCCACCCGGGAGCGTTCGACCCCGCCGGGCGCTGAGGCGGGCGCCCTCGGTGACGGGTCCGGGCCCCGGGGAAGGGGCCGGACCCGAGGAATTGTGGACCCGGTCTGTTTTTTGACCTGGACTTGAATAAAAACGTTCGCGGTACCGGTGGACGGTGGCCGAAAATGGGTCGACTCCCGACCTCGCCGACTCCGAGAGACACGCGTGCTCATAAAACTCCTGCGGGCCTATCTCGGTCCGTACAAGAAACCGATCGCGCTGCTGGTCGTCTTCCAGCTGCTGCAGACCTGCGCCACCCTCTATCTTCCCACCCTGAACGCGGACATCATTGACAACGGTGTCGTCCAGGGGGACACGGGCTACATCGTCCAGTACGGCGGCGTGATGATCGTCGTCAGCATCGCCCAGGTGGTCTGCAACATCGGGGCCGTGTACATCGGTGCCCGCACCGCGTCGGCGCTCGGCCGCGACGTCCGGGCGTCGGTCTTCGACCGGGTGCAGTCGTTCTCCGCGCGCGAGGTCGGCCGCTTCGGCGCACCCTCGCTGATCACCCGTACGACCAACGACGTGCAGCAGGTCCAGATGCTGGCCCTGATGACGTTCACACTGATGGTGTCGGCGCCGATCATGTGCGTCGGCGGCATCATCATGGCGCTCGGCCAGGACGTCCCGCTGTCCGCGGTGCTGCTCGCGGTGGTGCCGGTCCTCGGTATCGCGGTGAGCCTCATCGTGCGGAAGATGCGCCCGCTGTTCCGGACGATGCAGGAGCGGCTCGACACGGTGAACCGGGTGCTGCGCGAGCAGATCACCGGCAACCGGGTCATCCGCGCCTTCGTGCGCGACGACTACGAGGAGGAGCGCTTCCGGGGCGCCAACACCGAGCTGACGGACGTGGCCCTGTCCACGGGCCGGCTGATGGCACTGATGTTCCCGACCGTGATGACGGTCGTGAACGTGTCGTCGATCGCCGTCGTCTGGTTCGGCGCGCACCGGATCGACAGCGGCGGGATGGAGATCGGCGCGCTGACGGCGTTCCTCTCCTATCTGATGCAGATCGTCATGTCGGTGATGATGGCCACCTTCATGTTCATGATGGTGCCGCGCGCCGAGGTCTGCGCCGAGCGCATCCAGGAGGTCCTGGAGACCGAGTCCAGCGTGGTGCCGCCGGTGAGCCCGGTGCGGGAGCTCGTTGCCCGAGGCCACCTGGAGGTGCGCGGTGCGGACTTCCGCTACCCGGGCGCCGAGGAGTCGGTGCTGCGCTCGGTGGACCTGGTCGCGCGGGCCGGCGAGACGACCGCGATCATCGGGTCGACGGGCAGCGGGAAGTCGACGCTGCTCGGTCTCGTACCCCGGCTGTTCGATGTGACGGACGGCCAGGTGCTGGTCGACGGGACGGACGTACGGACACTGGATCCGGTCCTGCTGGCGAAGACCGTGAGTCTGGTCCCTCAGAAGCCGTACCTCTTCTCCGGCACCGTCGCGACGAATCTGCGGTACGGGAATCCGGACGCGACCGACGAGGAGCTGTGGCACGCGCTGGAGATCGCGCAGGCCAAGGAGTTCGTCGAGGGCCTGGAGCACGGGCTCGACGCACCGATCGCGCAGGGCGGCACCAATGTCTCCGGCGGACAGCGGCAGCGGCTCTCGATCGCCCGGACGCTGGTGCAGCAGCCGGAGATCTATCTCTTCGACGACTCCTTCTCGGCCCTGGACTACGCCACGGACGCGGCGCTGCGCGCGGCGCTGCTGCGCGAGACCCGGGGGGCGACGGTGGTGATCGTCGCGCAGCGGGTGTCCACCATCCGCGACGCCGACCGGATCCTGGTGCTGGACGAGGGCCGCGTCGTCGGTTCCGGCAGCCATCACGAGCTGATGGAAGGCAATGAGACATACCGGGAGATCGTTCTCTCCCAGCTGACGGAAGCGGAGGCCGCGTAATGGCCGGGCCTGGCGGACGCATGATGGCGGGCGGGGCGCCGACCGAGCGGTCCATGGACTTCAAGGGCTCGTCGAAGCGGCTGTTGAAGCGCTTCGCGGCGGAGAAGGCCACCCTGTACGTGATGCTGGTGGCCGTCGCCCTCAGCGTGGCGCTCTCGGTGGTCGGCCCGAAGATCCTCGGCAAGGCCACCGACCTGGTGTTCGCCGGTGTCGTGGGCCGCGGGATGGACGCGGGGACGACGAAGGAGCAGGCCGTCGAGGGCCTGCGCAGGAGCAACAGCGGCCTGGCCGACATGCTCTCCAAGGTGGACTTCACCCCGGGGCAGGGCATGGACTTCGACGCGATCGGCCGGGTGCTGCTCGTGGCGCTGGCCGTGTACGTCGGTGCGGGGCTGCTGATGCTGGTGTCGACGCGGCTGTCGATCCGGGTGATCAACCGGGTCGTGTTCCAGCTGCGCGAGGACCTTCAGACGAAGCTGTCGCGGCTGCCGCTGTCGTACTTCGACCGGCAGAAGCGCGGCGAGGTGCTGAGCCGGGCCACGAACGACATCGACAACATCTCGCAGACGATGCAGCAGACGATGGGACAGCTGATCAACTCGCTGCTGACCATCGTCGGCGTACTCGTGATGATGTTCTGGATCTCGCCCCTGCTGGCGCTGGTCGCGCTGGTCACGGTCCCGCTGTCGGTGGTCGTGGCGGCGAAGGTGGGCAAGCGCTCCCAGCCGCAGTTCGTCCAGCAGTGGAAGGTGACGGGAAAGCTCAACGCCCACATCGAGGAGATGTACACCGGGCACACCCTGGTGAAGGTCTTCGGGCGGCAGGACGAGTCGGCGCGGGACTTCGCCGAGCAGAACGACGCGCTGTACGAGGCCGGGTTCAAGGCGCAGTTCAACAGCGGGATCATGCAGCCGCTGATGATGTTCGTGTCGAACCTGAACTATGTGCTGATCGCGGTCGTCGGCGGTCTGCGGGTCGCCTCGGGCGCCCTGTCGATCGGTGATGTGCAGGCCTTCATCCAGTACTCGCGGCAGTTCTCCATGCCGCTGACCCAGGTCGCCTCGATGGCGAACCTGGTGCAGTCCGGGATCGCCTCGGCGGAGCGGATCTTCGAGTTGCTGGACGCGGAGGAGCAGGACGCCGACCCGGCGAAGGGCGAGGCCGAGTTCCCCGGGGAGCTGCGCGGCAGCGTGTCCCTGGAGAACGTGTCGTTCCGCTACGACCCGGAGAAGCCGCTCATCGAGGACCTGTCGCTGAGCGTCGAGCCGGGCCACACGGTCGCGATCGTCGGCCCGACCGGCGCCGGCAAGACGACGCTGGTCAACCTGCTCATGCGGTTCTACGAGGTGACCGGGGGCCGGATCGCCCTCGACGGCGTCGACATCGCGAAGATGTCGCGCGACGACCTGCGCTCGGGGATCGGCATGGTCCTCCAGGACACCTGGCTGTTCGGCGGGACCATCGCGGAGAACATCGCCTACGGTGCCTCGGGCGATGTCACCCGTGAGCAGATCGAGGAGGCGGCGCGGGCCGCCCACGCCGACCGCTTCATCCGCACCCTGCCCGAGGGCTACGACACACGGATCGACGACGAGGGCTCGGGCGTCAGTGCGGGCGAGAAGCAGCTGATCACCATCGCGCGGGCGTTCCTGTCCGACCCGGTGATACTGGTGCTCGACGAGGCGACCAGCTCGGTGGACACCCGTACCGAGGTGCTGATCCAGAAGGCGATGGCCGGTCTCGCGCACGGTCGTACGAGCTTCGTGATCGCGCACCGGCTCTCCACCATCCGCGATGCCGACGTCATCCTGGTGATGGAGAACGGGTCGATCGTCGAGCAGGGCACGCACGACGAGCTGCTGGAGGCGCACGGCGCGTACGCCCGCCTGTACGCGGCGCAGTTCGCGCAGGCGGTCGCCGAGATCGACTGACCGCACCCGCTCCGCGGCTGCCCGGGCCTGCGCGCACGCGCGTCAGTCCAGGTAGCCGCGGAGCTGGTCGGCAAAGGCGTGGTCCCGCAGTTTGTTGAGGGTCTTGGACTCGATCTGCCGGATGCGCTCGCGGGTCACGCCGAAGATCCGCCCTATCTCCTCCAGCGTGCGGGGTCGCCCGTCGGCCAGCCCGTAGCGCAGCTGGACCACTTTGCGCTCGCGCTCGTTGAGGGTCGAGAGCACCGCTTCCAGGTGTTCGCGCAGCAGCAGGAAGGCGGCGGACTCCACGGGGGACGCGGCGTCCCCGTCCTCGATCAGGTCGCCGAGCGAGACATCGTCCTCCTCGCCGACCGGGGCGTGCAGCGACACGGGTTCCTGGGCGAGGCGCAGCACCTCGCCGACCCGCTCGGGTGTCAGGTCGAGCTGCTCGGCGACCTCCTCGGGCGTCGGCTCGTAGCCGCGTTCCTGGAGCATCCGGCGCTGGACCCGGACGACGCGGTTGATCAGTTCGACGACGTGGACCGGGACCCGGATGGTGCGCGCCTGGTCGGCGAGGGCGCGGGACATGGCCTGCCGGATCCACCAGGTCGCATAGGTCGAGAACTTGTAGCCGCGGGCGTAGTCGAACTTCTCGACCGCCCGGATGAGCCCGAGGTTTCCCTCCTGGACCAGGTCCAGCATCGTCAGCCCGCGGCCGACGTAGCGCTTGGCCACGGAGACGACGAGGCGGAGGTTGGCCTCGATGAGACGGCGCTTGGCCATCCGTCCCATGACCACGAGCCGGTCCAGGTCGACGGCGAGGCGGGTGTCGGGGTCCGGGGTGCGGGCCAGGCGTTCCTCGGCGAACAGGCCGGCTTCGACGCGGCGGGCGAGCTCCACCTCGTCGGCGGCGGTGAGCAGCGGGATGCGGCCGATCTCGCGCAGGTACTGCCGGAAGAGGTCGGACGACGGTCCGCCGGTGTCCGGGCGGCTGCGCGGCCCCGGTGCTTCGGGGTGCTCCGACTCCTCCATGACGGCCTCGGGCGGTTCGGGCGGGTCCGGTGGCGCTTCGGGCGGGTTCTGCACGACGGGCAGGGGTGTCGGCGGGTCCGCCGCCTCGGGATGACGCACGGCCCGGGACTGCGCGGGAATGGCCGGGACACGCTCGGTTTCGGTCACGGTCCGGGTCTGCACGGGGGCGACCTCCAGGTGATCGCTGCCGGATCGCGGGATGGAGGACCACCGTGCGGTGGGCCGGCCGCGCTCCGATGACTCAGGCCGACAGGCCACCGAGGGTCGGCGTCCCTCCATGACCGGCCGGTCCAGCACCGTCACCCAGTGTGGGGTACGACACACTGCCGCCACGAGGGGCGTGCGGGGACTTTCTGAGTTCGTTCCGTGACCGGCCGGTTACCCGTGCGATGCCGGTGCGGGGTCCCGTGCGGTGCGGGTGCGGTGCGGGTGCGGTGCGGGTGCGGTGCCGGGTCCCGTGCGGTGCCGGTGCGGTGTCCGTGCGGGTGCGGTGGCGTCAGAGCGCGTCGGCGCCGTTGTTGCGCAGGGACTGCGCGTACTGCTGGAGGACCCAGACCTCGTTCTGCGCGGCGGCCAGGTGGTCCGGGGCGACGTTGCTGCCGAGGCGGGTGAGGCTGCCCTGGACGTCGTTGATCCGGCGGTCCACGGCGCGCAGGCGGACCTTGACCAGGTGCTCGCCTGCGTACGCCTCGTCGATGGACTTGCCGTGGAAGACCTCGACCGCGAGCTCCGTGACGAGCTTGCGCACCGTGTCGTTGGGGGTCGCGTCGAGCACCTGGACGAGGTACTCGCGGGTCTCGGGGACGCCCAGCTCGGCGCCGCCCGCCTCCGCGATGCACTGGCGGACCGCGGCGTACGGCGGGGCGGTGAACTCGTCGACGCCGTAGGCGTCGAAGGCCGGGGAGACCAGGGCGGGCTTCTGCAGGGCCAGCTTGAGGAGCTCGCGCTCGGTGCGGTGGGCCGGGCTGCGGAGGTTGAGCGCAGGGCCCGAGGGGGCGGCGGGCGCCTGGATCTCCTGGCGCCGCGCGCCGCCGCGCCCGCCCGACGGTGCGGGTCCACGGTCGCCGCCGCGGCCGCGGGCCCACTGGGCGAGCTGGTTGACCCGGTGCACGACGTACTCCTGGTCCAGGATGCCGACGAAGCCGGCCAGCTGGACGGCGACCTCGCGCTGCACACTGCCCGTCTTGATCTTGGCGACGACCTGGGCGGCCTCGTCGAGCGCGGCGGCGCGGCCCGCCGGGGTCTCCAGGTCGTAGCGGGCGACGATCTGGCGGAGCGCGAACTCGAAGAGCGGCGTACGGGGTTCGACCAGGTCGCGGACGGCGTCGTCGCCCTTGGCCAGGCGCAGGTCGCACGGGTCCATGTTGTCCGGGGCGATCGCGATGTAGGTCTCGGCGGCGAACTTCTGGTCGTCCTCGAAGGCGCGCAGGGCTGCCTTCTGGCCCGCCGCGTCACCGTCGAAGGTGAAGATCACCCGGGCGCTGCCGTTGTCCATCAGGAGGCGGCGGAGGATCTTGATGTGGTCGCCGCCGAACGCCGTGCCACAGGTCGCGATGGCGGTGGTGACCCCGGCGAGATGGCAGGCCATCACGTCCGTGTAGCCCTCGACGACGACGGCCCGGCTGGACTTCGCGATGTCCTTCTTGGCCAGGTCGATGCCGTACAGCACCTGGGACTTCTTGTAGATCGGCGTCTCGGGGGTGTTCAGGTACTTCGGCCCGTTGTCGTCGTCGCGCAGCTTGCGGGCGCCGAAGCCGACGATGTCGCCGGAGGTGTCGCTGATCGGCCACATGAGCCGGCCGCGGAAGCGGTCGATGGGGCCGCGCCTGCCGTCCTGGGAGAGGCCGGAGGTGATCAGCTCCTTGTCGCTGAAGCCCTTGCCGCGCAGGTAGCGCGTGAGGTGGTCCCAGCCCGCGGGGCTGTAGCCGACGCCGAAGTGGGCGGCAGCCGCCTGGTCGAAGCCGCGCTCGGCGAGGAACTTGCGGCCGATCTCGGCCTCGGGGCCGTCCAGCTGCTCGACGTAGAACTGCGCGGCCACCTTGTGCGCCTCGACCAGCCTGATCCGCTCACCGCGCTGGTGGGAGGGGTTGTACCCGCCCTCCTCGTACCGCAGGGTGATGCCGGCCTTGGCGGCGAGCCGCTCGACGACCTCCGCGAACGTCAGGTGGTCGATCTTCTGCACGAAGGCGATCGTGTCGCCGCCCTCCTGGCAGCCGAAGCAGTGGAAGAGACCCTTGCTCGGACTGACCTGGAAGGAGGGGGACTTCTCGTCGTGGAAGGGGCACAGGCCCTTGAGATTCCCGCCGCCCGCGTTGCGCAGCTGGAGGTACTCGGAAACGACGGCGTCGATCGGGACCGCGTCCCGGACCGCCTTCACGTCGTCGTCATTGATCCTGCCTGCCACGAGTGAAGTCTACGGGTGAGCTACGACAACCCACGCCCCGTCCTTGGTGCGGGGGCCCCTGCGGGGCCGGGTCCTGTGTCTTACCCGGTCCTCTGGCGGAGGGTTCCGTCCTCAATCGCCGGACGGGCTTGAGGGGTGCGGGTCCCCGCGGAGCGGGGTGCGTGGTGTCCGGTGGGCGGGTCCCCGCGCCCTTGTCCCGCCCCAGGCTGGGGGTTCCGTCCTCAATCGCCGGACGGGCTTGAGAGGTGCGGGTCGCTCCCCGGGGTGCGGGGTGCCACCGCCGGGTGGGTGGGGGTGGGGTCCCTCCGGGGCGTCTCCTCAGAAATGGCGTGTTCACCCGGGACCGCGGAGGACCCGGGGCGTACGCCATTTCCTGCGGGGACTCCCCTGCACGCCCCCACCCTGCATCGCCCGCGTCTGCACGCCGTCGATACGACTGCCGCAGACGCAAGGACGGCCGGGGCCGGGGCCGTGCAGGGGAGTCCCCGCAGAACGACGAACACCGACCCGGGTCCCTCGCGTACCGGCCGAACGTTCGTCGTTTGAGGAGACGCCCCGGAGGGGCCCCGGCCCCCCACCCACCCGGCAGGGCGCACCCCGCACCGCGGAGCACCCGCACCCCACGGGAACACCCGCGCCCGGGGCAAGGGCAGGGTCAGATCAGTGATTCCAGGGGCACCGACGGGTCGGCCAGGGCGTCCGGGTCGACCGGCTGTCCGGCCTTGATCAGTTCCTGGATGGTCTCCGTGACATCCCACACGTTCACGTTCATCCCGGCCAGGACCTTGTGGTCCTTCAGCCAGAACGCGATGAACTCGCGCTTGCCCGCGTCGCCGCGGATCACGACCTGGTCGTAGCTGCCCGGCGGTGCCCAGCCCGAGTATTCGAGGCCGAGGTCGTACTGGTCGGAGAAGAAGTACGGCACCCGGTCGTAGGCGACGTCCTGGCCGAGCATGGCGCGGGCCGCCGCCGGGCCGCTGTTCAGCGCATTGGCCCAGTGCTCCACCCGCAGCCGGGCGCCGAGCAGCGGATGGGCCACGTTGGCCACGTCCCCGGCCGCGAAGATGTGCGGGTCGCTGGTGCGGAGCGAGGCGTCCACGGCGATGCCGCCACCCTGGGCGCGCGGGGCGATATCGAGTCCCGCGGCCTCGGCGAGCGCGGCACGCGGGGCGGCCCCGATCGCGGCGAGGACGTCGTGGGCGGGGTGCTCCTCGCCGTCGTCGGTGCGGACGGCGAGGACCATGCCGTCCTGGCCGACGATCTCGGTGAGACGGCCGCCGAAGTGGAAGCGGACGCCGTGGTCGCTGTGCAGGTCGGTGAAGATCTGGCCGAGCTCCGGGCCGATGACCTTGAGCAACGGGGTCGCCTCCGGTTCGACGACGGTGACCTCGGCCCCGTATCCGCGGGCGGCCGCCGCGACCTCCAGGCCGATCCAGCCGGCCCCGGCGATCACCAGATGGCCGTTGTCGCGGCCGAGTGCGGCGAGCACGTTGCGCAGCCGGTCGGCGTGGGCGAGGCGGCGCAGATGGTGGACGCCGGCCAGGTCCGTGCCGGGGATGTCCAGGCGGCGCGGTTCGGCGCCGGTGGCCAGGAGCAGCTTGTCGTAGTGGATGACGGTGCCGTCGCCGAGCTCCACGGAGCGGCCTTCGCGGTTCAGCGAGGTGACGGGCTGGCCGAGGTGGAGCTCGACGTCGGCGCCCGCGTACCAGGCCGTCTCGTGGACGAAGACGCTGTCGCGGTCCTCCTTCCCGGCCAGGTACCCCTTGGAGAGCGGCGGGCGTTCGTACGGGTGGTCCCGCTCATCGCCGATCAGGATGACCCGGCCGCTGAAACCCTCCGCCCGGAGCGTCTCCGCTGCCTTCGCTCCGGCCAGTCCTCCGCCGACAATGACGAACGTCCGATGTGCGTCGACCACTTGATGCCTCCTCGGTGCTTGCTGCGCGGCGCCAACTGCGAGCGTCCCGCACGCAGCGTGATGGCGAAAGGGGGTGTGACCCGATCAGGTCACGCCCAGTGGTCATGGGCCGGTGTGCCGGCCGGGGTCCGCACACCGGGAGCAGGGGTGCGCTCAGCCGCGGTGTGCGGTGAGCGAGTGGTGCAGGGAGCGGGCCGAGGCGTCGGTCAGGGCGGCGATCTGGTCGATCAGGACCCGCTTGCGGGCGTGGTCGTCGGGGGCCGCCTCGTACAGCGCCCGCAGCTGTGGTTCCAGCCCTTCCGGTGCGCGGGCGGTGAGCGCGGCGGCCAGCTCGGCGATCACGACCCTCTGGTCGGCGCGGATCACCTCCTGCTCGGCGCGCTGCATGACGTACCGGTCGGCGACCGCCTTGAGGACCGCGCATTCGTTGCGCGCCTCGCGGGGGACGACGAGCTCGGCGCCGTATCTGCCGAGGCGGCCGGTGCCGTACGCCTGCCGGGTGGCGCTCTCGGCGGCGAGGCAGAACCGGCCGATCAGCTGGCTCGTGGCGTCCTTGAGCCGGGCCTGGGCGACGGCCGATCCGTCGTAGCCGTGCGGCCACCACTCCTGGCCGATGAGCCGGTCCAGGGCGTCGGACAGCTCCTGGGGGTCGGTGTCCGCGGGGACGTACCGTCCGACGGCGACGGCCCAGATCTCCTGGCGCTCCGGCTCGGCGTCGAGGCAGTTGGGGTCGATGTGCCCGGCGTGCAGCCCGTCCTCGAAGTCGTGGACCGAGTACGCCACGTCGTCGGACCAGTCCATCACCTGGGCCTCGAAGCACTTGCGGTCCTGCGGGGCGCCCTTGCGGAACCAGTGGAAGACCGGCAGGTCGTCCTCGTACACCCCGAATTTCGGGGAGGCGGGGTCGGTGGGGTGGGCGCCCCGGGGCCAGGGGTACTTGGTGGCGGCGTCGAGCGCGGCGCGGGTGAGGTTGAGTCCGACGCTGACCAGTTCGCCGGTGCGGGTGTCGGGCACGAAGCGCTTGGGTTCGAGCCGGGTCAGCAGCCGCAGCGACTGGGCGTTGCCTTCGAAGCCGCCGCAGTCGGAGGCGAAGTCGTTGAGTGCCTGTTCGCCGTTGTGGCCGAAGGGCGGGTGGCCCATGTCGTGGGAGAGGCAGGCGGTCTCGACGAGGTCGGGGTCGCAGCCGAGCGCGGCGCCGAGCTCGCGGCCGACCTGGGCGCACTCCAGCGAGTGCGTGAGCCGGGTCCGGGGGCTGGCGTCCCAGACGTGGCTCCGGGTGCCCGGGGTGACGACCTGGGTCTTCCCGGCGAGCCTGCGCAGGGCCGCGGAGTGCAGCACCCGGGCGCGGTCGCGCTGGAAGGCGGTGCGGCCGGGCCGTTTGTCCGGTTCGGTGTCCCAGCGCTCGGCGTCGGCGGCGCCGTAGGGAACCGTGCCGGGGTCCTGCGTGCCGTACGTACCGTCGGTGCCGTCCGTGCCGTTCATGGGAACGACAGTAATCGGCCGCACCGACAGGTGGGCTCAGGCGGTGGCCAGGAAATGTGTGTTCATCAGGGTTTCGCGTGCCGGTGCGCCGCCCGATCGTGCCTGGTCGTAGCGGTGGAGCAGCAGGCGTGCCATCGCCGGGTGGGCGCCGAGCGGGGCGGCGGCGATCCAGGACGCCTCCGCCGCCGCGGCCGAGGCGAAGCGTCCGGGGGCGGTGAAGTACGAGGCGACGGCGACCCGCCGGCGGCCGCGGGCGGCCAGTGCGCGCAGGGCGGCCGGGACGGTGGGCGTCGCGGCGGAGGCGTACGCGGGCACGACGGGCACCCCGCCGAGCCGCTCGCTGAGCAGCTGCGCGGTGCGGCGGGTGTCGGCGGCCGACTGGGGGTCCCGCGAACCGGCGGCGGCCAGGACCACGGCGCTGTTGCGGTTCCCGTCGTCCGAGGGGAGCCAGCCGGCCTCGGTGAGCCGGCCGTGGAGCGCCTCGACCAGCAGCGGGTGCGGTCCGAGCGGGCCGGCGGTGCGGGTGCGCAGGGCGGGGGCGCCGGCGACGGCCTCCGGGATGTCCTGTTTCACGTGGTAGCCGCGGCCCAGCAGCAGCGGTACGAGGACGGCCTCGCCGCTCCCAAGGGCGTCCAGCGTCTGCGGCAGGAGGGGTGCGTTGAGCTCGATGTGACCGAGCCGGACGTCGAGCCCCGGCCGCAGGTCCCGGACCCGGTCCAGGAGTCCCGTCACCGTGTGCAGCGCCCGTGGGTCCCGGCTGCCGTGCGCGACGGCGACGAGGGCGGGGGCGGCGGGCGTCAGGGGGCTCACGTTGCCGTGCGGGGGCTGCTGCGGGGTGCGGTGCATGGGCCGTCGGGTTCCCTTCAGGGAGACGAGGCTGAGCTGGGTGCCGAGCTGTGCGGTGATACGGGTCAGCAGTTGCGCCGTGCTGTCGAGGGGCAGGGACTCCTGGGAACGTTCCGGGGCCGGCTCCGTCATGGCCCGATGGTGCCGGGCGCAGGTTGCCGGGTCGTTGCGTGCCGGTCACGGGCGTTTTCCGCCGTCTCACGGGGAGCGTGCGCCCGCTGTCAGGTCGCGGGTTCCGGGCGTACCCGCGCGGCGAACAGCCGCTCGATGACGGCGGCGACGCCGTCCTCCTCGTTGGTGACGGTGTGCGTGGGCACGGCGGCCAGTACGGCCGGGTGGGCGTTGGCCATGGCGAAGCCGGTGCCCGCCCAGGCGAGGACGGTGAGGTCGTTGGGCATGTCGCCGAAGGCGATGACCTCGGTGGCGTCGATGCCGCGGGCGGCGCAGAGCACCGCCAGGGTGCCGGCCTTGGTGACACCGGGCGCGCTGATCTCCAGCAGTCCGCGCCCGCCCGAGTGGGTGAGCTGCACATCGTCCCCCGTGCCCTGCCGGGCGGCGGCCAGCAGCGTGTCCGCGTCGAGCCGGTCCGACCAGGCCAGCAGCTTGGTCACGGGCGCCTCGGTCAGCCAGAGGTCGGCGAGGGAGGGGACGGGGAGTTCGGCGCCGACGTCCTCGGACATGCGCAGCCGGTAGGCGGGTTCGTAGAACACCTGGTTGCCGGTCTCCAGGGCGAAGCCCACCTCGGGGACCGCCGCCGCCAGCGCGGCGGCCACGCGCTGGGCGGTGGTCACGGGCAGGACCCGGGAGGAGACGACGGTGCGGGTCGCGATGTCGTACACGAGGGCCCCGTTGCTGCAGACCGCCGTGCCCGCGAGGCCGGTGGCCTCGGCGAGCCGGTCGACGAACCGGGGCGGTCTGGCGGTGACGATGACGATCTCCGCCCCGGCGTCCTCGGCCGTGCGCAGGGCGCGCAGGGTGCGGGGCGAGAGGGTGCCGTCGTTACGGAGCAGGGTGCCGTCCAGATCGGACGCGATCAGCCGTGGAAGCAACATCGGCCGATGCTACCGAGGACGTGGCGGAGAACCGTTTCGGCCGTCCGCTCGTCAAGCGAGGGGGGGACGGTTGACACGACAAAAGGGATGGGGGGCTCCGATGCGGCTGAGGCCACGGAGCGCAGGGGCGGTGCGGGCGCGGCTACGGAGGGCCGCGGTCCGGTTGCGGCCGCGGCTGCCGAGGACCCTGCGGGGGCGGCGCCTGGCCGTGCAGGGGGTGATGGTCGCCTGCGTGCTGGCGCTGGCCCCGGCCACCTGGATGCACACGGTCGCCGACGCCCGGGTCAGGACGGCGGCGGACGTGCCCGCTCAGCAGGTCGCGGTGGTGTTCGGGGCGGGGCTGTGGGACGGGAAGCCGTCCCCGTATCTCGCGAACCGGCTGCGGACCGCGGCCGGCCTGTACCGGGACAAGAAGGTGAAGGTCGTGCTGGTGACCGGTGACAACAGCCGGGTGGAGTACGACGAGCCGGACGCGATGCGCACCTTCCTGGTCGCGCACGGGGTGCCGGACAGCAGGATCGTCAGCGACTTCGCCGGCTTCGACACCTGGGACTCGTGCGTGCGGGCCAGGAAGATCTTCGGGGTCGAGCGGGCCGTCCTGGTGAGCCAGGGCTTCCACATCCGGCGGGCGATCGCGCTGTGCCGGGCTGCGGGGATCGACGCGTACGGCGTCGGGGTCGACGCCGTACACGATGTGACCTGGTACTACGGCGGCACGCGGGAGGTGTTCGCGGCGGGCAAGGCGGCCCTGGACGCCCTGTTCGAGCCGGATCCGCACTTCCTGGGGCCCAAGGAGCCGGGCGTGGCCGAGGCCCTCGCGGCGGACGGGCGGTGACCGCGCCCCGCGCCGGGGGCGGCGTCCAGGGCCGCGCGGGCCGGCGCGCACCTCACCGCCGGGTGCCGGGCGGGCTGAGGTGCGCGTACCGGCGGTGTAACCGGGAGCGGGCGCCCGTGTAACACCCGGCTCGCAGGCTGGGGGCATGACCAGCATCCCGTCTGCCGCGACCGCGACCCACTGCCCGTACTGCGCGCTGCAGTGCGGCATGAACCTGCGTCCGGTCGCCGGGGCCGCGGTCGTCGAGGTGGAGGAGCGCACCGCCTTCCCGGTGAACCGGGGCGCCCTGTGCGGCAAGGGCCGTTCCGCGCCCGCCGTGCTCTCCTCCGCGGTGCGGCTGACCGGTCCGCTGGTCCGCGATCCGGCGAGCGGGGAGCTGGAGCCGGCCGGCTGGGACGAGGCGCTGGCCCGGATCGCCGACGGACTGCGGGGGACGCGCGCGGAGCACGGGGCCGACGCGGTGGGGGTGTTCGGTGGCGGCGGGCTGACCAACGAGAAGGCGTACGCGCTCGGGAAGTTCGCCCGGGTGGTGCTCGGCACCTCGCAGATCGACTACAACGGGCGGTTCTGCATGTCGTCGGCGGCCGCCGCGCACCAGCGGGCCTTCGGCCTGGACCGCGGGCTGCCGTTCCCGCTGGAGGACATCCCGCGTACCGGGTGCGTGATCCTCGTGGGGTCGAATCTCGCGGAGACGATGCCGCCCGCGCTGCGCTATCTGACCGAGCTGCGGGAGAACGGCGGCCGGCTCATCGTCATCGATCCGCGCCGCACCAGGACCGCCGAGCAGGCCGACCTCCATCTGGCCCCCCGGCCCGGCACCGACCTGGCGCTCGCGCTCGGCATGCTGCACCTGGTGGTGTCGCAGGGGCGGGTGGACGAGGACTTCGTACGGGAGCGCACCAGCGGCTGGGACGAGGCGCGGGCCGGGGTGATGGCCCACTGGCCGGAGCTGGTGGAGCGGCTGACCGGCGTTCCGGTTCCCCAACTGCGGGCGGCCGTCGAAATGTTCTGCGACGCGGAGAGCGGCATGGTGCTGACCGCGCGCGGCCCCGAGCAGCAGGCGAAGGGCACGGACACCGTCGGCGCCTGGATCAACTTCGCCCTGGCCACCGGGCGCGCGGGCCGGCCGCTGTCCGGCTACGGCTGTCTGACGGGGCAGGGAAACGGCCAGGGAGGCCGTGAACACGGCCAGAAGGCCGACCAGTTGCCCGGCTACCGCAAGCTCACCGACCCGGCGGCGCGCCGTCATGTCGCGGAGGTGTGGGGGGTCGATCCCGACTCGCTCCCGGGTCCGGGGCGCAGTGCGTACGAGCTGCTGGACGCGCTGGGCACCGAGGTGCGGGCGCTGCTGGTGATGGGTTCGAATCCGGTGGTGTCCGCGCCGCACGCCGGGCATGTGGAGGAGCGGCTGCGGTCGCTGGACTTCCTCGCGGTCGCCGATGTGGTGCTGTCGGAGACGGCCGCGCTGGCCGATGTGGTGCTGCCGGTGACGCAGTGGGCCGAGGAGACGGGGACGACCACGAACCTGGAGGGCCGGGTGCTGCTGCGCCGGCGTGCGGTCACCGCGCCCGAGGGCGTCCGCGGTGATCTGGACGTGCTGCACGGGCTGGCCGCTCTCCTCGGGCACGGGAAGGGGTTCCCGGCCGATCCGGCGGAGGTGTTCGACGAGCTGCGCCGGGCTTCGGCGGGCGGACCGGCGGACTACGCGGGCATCACGTACGAGCGGATCGCGGCCGAGGACGGGGTGTTCTGGCCCTGCCCGGACACGGAGCACGCCGGTACGCCGCGGCTGTTCCTGGACCGGTTCGCGACGGACGACGGGCGGGCCCGGTTCGTGCCCGTCACGCACCGGCCCTCCGCCGAGGAGACGGACGCGGAGTATCCGGTGGTGCTGACCACGGGCCGGGTCGTCGCCCAGTACCAGTCGGGGGCGCAGACCCGCCGGGTGGCGGAGCTGAACGCCGCCGCACCGGGGCCCTTCGTCGAGCTGCATCCGCGGCTCGCGGAGCGGATCGGGGTGGCCGAGGGCGATCCGGTGGCGGTCACCTCACGGCGCGGGAAGGCGGTGGCGCCCGCGCGGATCACCGTGACGATCCGGCAGGACACCGTGTTCATGCCGTTCCACTGGGCGGGAGAGGGCCGGGCCAACACGCTGACCAACCCGGCTCTGGACCCGGTGTCGAGGATGCCGGAGTTCAAGGTGTGCGCGGTGCGGGTGGAGGCGCAGGGTGCCCCTCAGAGCGAGGTCACCGGGGCCGTCTCCGCCGACACCCAGCCGAGGTAGCGGGCGCTGCCCCGGAGTACCGGCAGGGCGATGATCTCCGGGGTGTCGTAGTCGTGCGTCTCCTGGAGGTACGCCTCCAGTTCGTCGTACCGTTCGGCCGTCGTCTTGAAGAAGAGCTGCCACTCCTCGGTGGTCTCGATGGCGTTCTGCCACCGGTACACCGAGGTGACGGGCGCGGAGATCTGTACGCAGGCGGCGAGCCGCGCCTCCACCGCGCCCTGCGCCAGGAGCTGGGCCTTCTCCTCGCTGTCCGTCGTGGTCAGTACGGTCAGCCATGCGGGCGGTGTCACCTTCGGTCTCCTCGGATCGGCAGCGGGTCCTCCTCCCGATTGTCGGTCAGGCGGCGGCGCCCCGCTGTCAGGCTCCGTACGGATGCGCAGCCCTGGCATCCCGCAGGGCCCTTCCCCACCAGACCAGTTGGTCCAGGAGCGTCTTCGCCGCCGCGTCGGGGCCGACCGGGTCGCGGTGCCTGCCCCCGTCGTCGAAGAGTGCGCCGGCGTTGTGGAACGAGACGGTGTCGCGGATGGAGACGGCGTGCAGCTCGGCGAAGACCTGCCGCAGGTGCTCGACCGCGCGCAGCCCGCCGGAGACGCCGCCGTAGGAGACGAAGGCGACGGGCTTGGCCTGCCATTCGGTGAAGTGCCAGTCGATGAGGTTCTTGAGCGGCGCCGGGTAGGAGTGGTTGTACTCGGGGGTGATGACGACGAACGCGTCGGCGGCCGCCAGCCGGCCCGACACCTCGGCCAGCAGGGCCCGGTCCTCGGGTCCGGGACGGCGGGAGAGCGCGGTCGGGAGGTCGAGTCCGGCGACGTCGAGCACATCGGTCTCGATGCCCGGGTGGCCGTCGGTCCGGGAGCGGAACCAGTCGGCGACGACGGGCGCGAACCGGCCCTCGCGGTTGCTGGCGACGATGACCGCGACCTTCAGAGGCGCGGTGGCGGGCAGAGTGGTGGCCGTGGTTCCGGCTGTGGTGAGGTCCATGGCAGGAGGCTCGTACATCAACCGCGCTTGAGGTCAAGCGGCCCTCTCCGGTCTTCCGTCGCGCGGTGCGGCATACGGTGGACGGCATGACGACTCCAGCGGCCGCACCGCTCCCCTACGCCGAGTTCGACGGGCATCCGGCCACCGAGGACGATCTGCGGGCGGCCGCCCTCTTCACCTACGGCCATTTCACCGCGATGCAGGTCAGGAACGGCCGGGTGCGGGGCCTCGTTCCGCACCTGGAGCGGCTCGGCTCCGCGAACCGGGAGCTCTTCGGACTCCCGCTGGACGGCGGCCGGGTGCGTGAGCTCGTACGGCACGCGCTGAAGGGTGCGGGGACGTCGGACGCCTCGGTGCGGGTGCACGGACTGCGGTCGCCGGGCGCCGCCGCGACGACCGTCATGGTCACGGTGCGCGGGCCGGCCCGGATGAGCCCCGAGCCGGTCGGCCTGATGTCCGTCCCGTACGCACGCACCGCGCCGCACCTCAAGCGCCCCGGCGACTTCGGCCAGACGTACTACGGGGATCTCGCCCGCCGGGCCGGTTTCGACGACGCGCTGCTGACCCTGCCGGACGGCGAGGTGACCGAGGGCGCGATCACCAACATCGGTTTCTGGGACGGCACTTCGGTCGTCTGGCCGCAGGCGCCCGCGCTGCTGGGGATCACCATGGCGCTGCTGGAGCAGGAGTTGCCCGGTGCGGGCGTGCCGTCGCGGCGCGGGCCGGTGCGCCTGGGCGGCCTGGGGGCCTACCGGTCGGCGTTCGTCACCAACTCGCAGGGCATGGCCCCGGTCGCCCGGATCGACGACACGGCGTTCACGGTCGACGAGGAGCTGATGAAGCGGCTGGCGGCGGCGTACGGGTCCGCCCCCTGGGACACCCTCTGACGCACCGTCCCGGCGGGCCACCGCGAGGATGGACCATGAACCCGTGAAGAACCCGACCGAAGGGCCCCCGCCGCGCATGCAGATCCACATCGAGGGCTCACACCTGCCCGGCCGCGACTGCGGGCCCGGCGGCGACTTCGCAGGTCGCGAGAACATCCACGTGGGCGTGCAGCGCAAGGACCGGCCCGGCGAGCTCCTCGGGCTGCACCCGGGCGACGCCCCCGCCGCCCGCTGGACCCTGGACTGCACCGTCACCGACGGCCCGGACGGTGTCGAGGTGAGCGGGCCGTATGTGCAGAACCGGCTCGGCGGCCGGTTCGTCTATCTGTCGTGGGGATCGGTCGACGGGGACGGGCTGTTCTCGATGTTCCGGCGGGCCAAGCTGATGTTCGCCGACATCGACGCGGACGTTCTCGAAGGGGCCGCGCGCTCCGGGCACCTCACCGCACGGCTGCCGCTCTCCGACGGCGTGGGACAGCCGTTGTGCGGCCGGGTCCGGCCGCCCGTCATCACCTGGTCTGCCGCCGCGCCCGCCTGAGCGGACACCTCCCGGCACAGACGAACCGCCCTCACCGGGCCCAGGGGGGGTGGGCCCGGTGAGGGCGGCGGCCGGGGGCGGCTGTACTCGCCGTCCCGTGGGGGGTGAGCTTCGTGTGCCCGGAGCGACCCGGGTCATGCATGTGACGTGCGCCACTTTCTCCGCGGCGGGCATCACCCGATCGGCACCGGCCACCGGAGGTGGGGGTTCCCGCTCCCCCATCACCGCTGTGACCTGCGCACATGAGCTCTGACAAGGAGGCGGCGCCGGTCCGATCAGGTGAAAGCTGACCCGGTGTCAGCAGGCATGGGTGGCGGACCCGCCGTTAGCTCGGGACCAGGACACACCAGCCCGGCGCCATCCCCGCTCGGAGGAACCCCCCATGCGCAGTCCTGCTCGCCTCGTGACCGGCACCGCTGCCGCGGCCCTCGCCGCTGCCGCGCTCGGCCTCAGTGCCGCCGCCCCGTCCGCGTACGGGGACGAAGCGGCGCCATTGGACATCTCCCCCGCGAGCGCCGCCCCGGGCACCACCGTCACCGTGAACACCACCGCCTGCGGCGGCGACTCGGCCGCCACGGGGGACGCGAGCTCCCTGGACGCCTCCCGGTTCGCGCTGGCTCCGGCCACGCTCAAGGAGGTGCTGGCCGGTTCGTTCAAGGTGCCGGGGAACGTCGAACCGGGGCCGTACAGCATCGACGTGGCCTGCGAGAACGGCAAGCAGGCCACCGGTGAGATCGAGGTGAGGGCCGCGGGCACAGCGGTCGGGGACATCACGGACAGTGCCCCCGGGTCCTCGGACGAGGACTCCCCCGCCGATGCCGGTCTGCCCTCGGACCTCTACGACTCCGAGGAGTACGACTCCACCGGGCTCGACGAGGCCGAGGCCTCCGGTGCGGCCCTCGTGCCGGACGCCCTCGCGCTCCCCGGGCGCTCCACGCCCACCGCGCGCCCGATCCCCTCGGGGCACGAGAGCTCCGCCGGGCACGACAGCTCGTCCGGCGGTTACGAGACCCCCTCCGGCCACCGCACCCCGGCCGCACCCACCGCCCCCACGGGGCATGTGAAGACCGGTGTCGGCGGCAGCGTCGGACCGGACACCACCCAGATCGCGGCGGGAGCCGGCGTTCTCGCCGCGACCGCCGTCGGCGGAGCCTGGCTCCTGCGTCGCCGGGCGAGCGGCACGCAGGACGGCAGCTGACGGAGACTTCCACCTCTCCGTACCGCCCGGTTTCCGTCCCGGTGGCCCAGCGCCACCGGGACGGGGCCATTCCCGTTTCGGGGCCGGCCCGTCCGGCCCCCGTCACCGGAGGACGACCGTGTCCCAGAAGGCCAAGGGCTGGCTGCTCGTCGTCGCGGCGCTGGCCGGCCTCTGGCTGATCCGCAACGGCGCCGACACCCGGCTGACCCCGCCGGCCCCCGCCTCCGCCGACGCCTTCGCCGCCGGTCCCGGACTGCTGCCGGGATCACCGGTCGCCGATCCGCTCCGGCCCTCCGCGCCCGTCCGCATCAGGATCCCCAGCATCCGGGTGGACGCCCCGATGATGCGGCTCGGGCTCGGACCGGACGGCAGCCTCGACGTACCACCGGCCGGGAACACCGACATCGTCGGCTGGTACAAGGACGGCACCCCGCCCGGCGCCAAGGGCACCGCGATCGTCGCCGGCCATGTGGACAACGCCCAGGGCCCGTCCGTCTTCTACGACCTGGGGTCCATGAAGAAGGGCAGCACGGTCGAGGTCCTCCGGCAGGACGGCCGCACCGCCGTCTTCTCGCTCGACGCGATCGAGGTCTACGACAGCGACGACTTCCCCGACCGACGCGTGTACGGGGCCTCGGAGCACGCCTCGCTGCGCCTGATCACGTGCGGCGGCGGGTTCTCCGACGCGACGGGGTACGAGGGCAACGTGGTGGCGTACGCCCACCTCACCGGTGTGCGCTGAGGAGCCCGGCGCCGTTCAGGCCTGCCACTGGTCGAACGCGAGCTTCGCCACCAGCGAGAAGACGACCACCAGCAGCACCCCGCGGACGAACTCGCTGCCCTTGCGCAGCGCCATCCGCGCCCCGAGCAGGCCGCCCGCCAGGTTGAACACCGCCATCAGCGCGGCCAGCTGCCACATCACGTTGCCCTGGTAGGCGAACATCGCCAGGGCCCCGCCGTTGGTGCAGACGTTGACGATCTTGGCGGTGGCGGAGGCCGTCACCAGGTCGAGGTGGAGCACCGCGGTGAGCGCCAGCACGAGGAAGGTGCCGGTGCCCGGTCCGAAGAGCCCGTCGTACAGACCGATGCCGCCGCCCACCAGGACGATCGCGGTGACGGTGCGGGCGCGGGTGACCCGGGGCGCCGCGCCCTCCTCGGCGGACCGGCCGAACTGCGGCCGCAGCATCACGAAGGCCGCGACCGCCAGCAGCACCACCATGATCACCGGGCGCAGCACCTCGCTGCTGATCCCGGCGGCGAAGAACGCGCCGGTCATCGATCCGACCAGCGCCGCCAGGCCGATCCGCAGCGCCGTGCCGACCTTCACCGGCGCCTTGCGCGCATAGGTGACGGCGGCGCCCGACGTGCCGACGATGGCGACGGCCTTGTTGGTGCCGAGGATCTGGGCGGCCGGGACGTGCGGCAGGCCGAGCAGCAGCGCGGGCAGCAGCAGGAGCCCGCCGCCCCCGACCACGGCGTCGATCCAGCCGGCCGCGGCTGCGGCGAGGCACAGTACGACGAGGGTGGTCAGGGTGATGTCAGGCATGATCGCGACCTTAGGGAAACGATACGTGTCACGTCCAACCATCTCGGGATTCTTGAGCCAATTCTGAGCTCGGCGCCGCGACCGGCCCTCACAGGCGCCTTCCGGTGACGCTGAGCGCAAGGTTCCTCCCGGGAAACAGAGGGGATCCGGACGGGTAACACCCCCCGGTCACGCTTCCTGTCATGAGGACACAGACGGAGAACACGGCGCGGGTGGTGGTGATCGGCGCCGGCATGGCGGGCGCACGCCTCGCCGCCAAGGTGCCCGATGTCACCGTCATCGGCGAGGAGTCGCACGCCCCCTACAACCGCGTACTGCTGGCCGAGGTGCTGGCCGGGCGCTATCCGGCGGACGTCATCGCCCTCCCCCCGGCCGAGGTCAGGCGCGGGGTGCGGGTGGTGCGGATCGACCGGGACGACCGGCTGGTGCACTGCGACGACGGAAGCGTCGTGCACTACGGCCGGCTGGTGCTGGCGACCGGATCGAACCCGGTGCTCCCGCCGCTGCGCGGGCTCGGGAACACGATGCCGGACGGGGTCCACGCCTTCCGCACCCTGGACGACTGCCTGGCGCTGCGCGCCTCGGTGCGGCCGGGGGTGAACGCGGTCGTCATCGGCGGCGGCCTCCTGGGTGTGTCGGCGGCCCGTGCGCTGGCCGAGTGCGGCGCCCAGGTGGTGCTGGCCCAGCAGGGCGAGCACCTCATGGAGCGGCAGCTGGACGCGGAGTCGGCCGGGCTGCTGCGCCGCCATCTGGAGTCCCTCGGCGTCGAGGTGCACACCGAGTGCCGGGTCCGCGGGCTGCGCTGCGCCGACGGTGCGGTGCGGGCCGTGGAGCTCGCCGACGGCTACGAGCTGGCGTCCGAGATCACCGTGCTGGCCTGCGGGGTGCGTCCCCGGACGGGCCTCGCGCAGGCGGCCGGCCTGGAGGTCCGCAAGGGCGTCGTCGTCGACGACGAGCTGCGCACCTCCGATCCGTACATCCACGCCGTGGGCGACTGCGCCGAGCACCGCTCCACCGTGTACGGGCTCGCCGGCCCGGCGCTGGAGCAGGCCGATGTCCTCGCCGAGGTGCTGGCCGGGCGGCCCGCCCGGTACGACGGCACCCGGGCCCTGACCCGGCTGACGTTGAACGGCCCGGCCGAGCCCGGTACGGGGTCGCTCGATCTCGCGGCGTTCGGCGACTCCCGGCCGCTGCCCGGCGACGACGTGATCCGGCTGGCCGATGCCACCCGGGGCGCCTACCGCACGGTCGTCGTCCGCGGCGACCGGCTGGCGGGCGGTGTGCTGCTCGGCGATCTCGCCGCGGTCGGCACCCTGGCCCGCACCTGGCAGGACGACGAAGCACTCCCCGCCGAAACGTCCCTGCTCCACCTGCTCACCAACGACGGAGGCTTCTGAGATGCCGGTGTCCACTTTCCCGACCGCCCACACCTCCACCGCAGCAGCCACGGCGACCATCGTGGTCGTCGGGCACGGAATGGTCGGCCAGCGTTTCCTGGAGGCCCTCGCCGACCGCGGGCTGACGGCCGCCGCCGGCACCGCCCGGGTCGTCGTCCTGTGCGAGGAGCCGCGCGCCGCCTACGACCGGGTGCAGCTGACCTCGTACTTCTCGGGGAAGACGCCCGAGGACCTGTCGCTGGTCGAGCAGGGCTTCATGGAGCAGCACGGCTTCGAACTGCGGATCGGTGACCCCGCCGAGTCCCTGGACCGCGAGGCCCGCACGGTCACCGCGCGTTCCGGCGAGACCTTCCGCTACGACACGCTGGTGCTGGCCACCGGCTCCTACCCGTTCGTCCCGCCGGTCCCCGGCAAGGACACCGAGGGCTGTTTCGTCTACCGCACGATCGAGGACCTGCTCGCGATCGAGGAGTACGCGAAGACGGCGACGACCGGCGCGGTCGTCGGCGGCGGTCTGCTCGGCCTGGAGGCGGCGGGCGCGCTGAAGGGGCTCGGCCTCGACACGCACGTGGTGGAGTTCGCGCCCCGGCTGATGCCCGTCCAGGTCGACGAGGGCGGCGGCGCCGCGCTGCTGCGCACCATCGAGAACATGGGCCTGACCGTCCACACGGGCGTCGGCACCCAGGAGGTCACCGCGGGCGAGGACGGCTCGGTGAACGGCATGTCGCTCTCCGACGGCTCGTCCCTCGCCACGGACCTGGTGGTCTTCTCGGCCGGTGTCAGGCCCCGCGACCAGCTGGCCCGGGACTGCGGCCTGGCGGTCGGGCAGCGCGGCGGCATCATCGTCGACGACGCGTGCCGCACCTCCGACCCGGCGGTCTTCGCGATCGGCGAGTGCGCGCTCGCCTCCGACGGCCGGGTGTACGGCCTGGTGGCACCCGGATACGAGATGGCGCAGACGGCCGCCGCGGTGATCGCCGGCGACGAGGGGGCGTTCACCGGCGCCGACCTGTCGACGAAGCTGAAGCTGCTCGGTGTGGACGTGGCGTCCTTCGGTGACGCCCACGGCACCTCCGAGGGCTGCCTGGACGTCGTGTACGCGGACTCCCGCTCCGGCGTCTACAAGAAGCTCGTGATCGGCCAGGACGGCACGCTGCTCGGCGGAGTACTCGTCGGGGACGCCGACCAGTACGGCACGCTGCGCCCGATGACGGGCACGGTCCTGCCGGTCGCCCCCGAGCAGCTGGTCCTGCCGGCCGGCGCGGGCGGCCCGGTCACCCTCGGCCCGTCCTCACTGCCCGACGAGGCGGTCATCTGCTCCTGCCACAACGTCACCAAGGGCGCGATCTGCGAGCACACCACGCTGCCCGAGGTGAAGAAGTGCACCAAGGCCGGTACCGGCTGCGGCAGTTGCGTCAAGGTCATCGGCCAGCTGCTTCCGCAGAGCCAGGACCAGGGCCTGTGCGGCTGCTTCTCGTACACCCGCAGCGAGCTGTACGAGATCGTCCGCACCCTGGGGATCACCTCGTACGCCGAGCTGCTCGACTCGCACGGCCGTGAGGCGGCGCGCGGGGGCGACGGCTGCGAGGTCTGCAAGCCGACGGTCGGTTCGGTCATCGCCTCGCTGGCCCCGACGGTCGGCGCGAGCGGCTATGTCCTGGACGGCGAGCAGGCGGCCCTTCAGGACACCAACGACCACTTCCTGGCCAACCTCCAGCGCAACGGCTCGTACTCGATCGTGCCGCGCATCCCCGGCGGCGAGATCACCCCGGAGAAGCTCATCGTGATCGGCGAGGTGGCCCGGGACTTCGGCCTCTACACCAAGATCACCGGCGGCCAGCGGATCGACCTGTTCGGCGCCCGCGTCGACCAGCTGCCGCTGATCTGGACCCGCCTCGTCGACGCGGGCTTCGAGTCGGGGCACGCGTACGGGAAGTCGCTGCGGACGGTCAAGTCCTGTGTGGGGCAGACCTGGTGCCGTTACGGCGTCCAGGACTCCGTGAAGATGGCGATCGACCTGGAGCTGCGCTACCGCGGCCTGCGCTCCCCGCACAAGCTGAAGTCCGCGGTCTCGGGCTGCGCCCGCGAATGCGCCGAGGCCCGCGGCAAGGACTTCGGGATCATCGCCACCGCCCAGGGCTGGAACCTCTACGTGGGCGGCAACGGCGGCGCCACCCCGCGCCACGCGGACCTGCTCGCCCAGGACCTGTCGGACGCCGAACTGGTCCGGCTCATCGACCGGTTCCTGATGTTCTACATCCGCACGGCGGACCGGCTGGAGCGGACCTCGACCTGGCTGGACCGCATCGACGGCGGCCTGGAGCACGTACGGGACGTCGTCGTCCACGACTCGCTGGGGCTCTGCGACGAGCTGGAGCGGCTGATGGCCGACCACGTCCGCGGCTACCGCGACGAGTGGGCCGAGACCATCAACGACCCGGAGCGGCTGCGCCGCTTCGTGACCTTCGTCAACGCACCCGACGCGCCCGACCCGTCGGTGAAGTTCGTCCCGGAACGCGACCAGGTCAAGCCCGACCTGGACATCCTCGCCGGCCCGGTTCTCGCCATCCGCACTCTTGAAGGGACCGCCTCCTGATGACGACCCAGACGATGGAGACCGCGCAGGACACCCGGGTCATCCGGCTCGCCGCCGGGGACGACTGGCTCACGGTCTGCGACCGCTCGCTGCTGACGCCGGGGCGCGGGGTCGCCGCGCTCCTCCCGGACGGCCGGCAGGTCGCGCTGTTCGTGGACCGGGCGGGCCGTACGTACGCGATCGACAACCGCGACCCGTTCACCGGGGCGTACGTCCTCTCGCGCGGGCTGGTCGGTTCGGACGGCGGGCAGCCGTTCGTCGCCTCCCCGCTCCTGAAGCAGCGCTTCGACCTGGCGACGGGTGCCTGCCTGGACGACGACGAGGTCTCGGTTCCGGTCTTCGAGGTCCGCGCGGACTGAAGGGCGCGGACCGGTCCGCGCCGACCGGTCGCGGCCCGTTCACCGGCCGTTGACGCTCCGTCAACTGCGTCCCTCTACTGTCCTGACGTTCGACCCGCCGGGCCGACCGGGCCGGCGGGCCCTCACGTCACCCGTGGAGTGATCGTGGAACGTCGGACCTTCTTGCGCACAGCGGTGATCGGCAGCTCGGCGGCGGCCTTCGGCGGCACCCTGTGGCGGGGTGCCGCCTTCGCCGGACCGGCCCAGCCGGCCACCGGCCCGTACGGCGCGCTGCAGGCGGCCAACGCCAACGGCATCCTGCTGCCGAGCGGCTTCACCAGCAGAATCGTCGCCCGCTCGGGACAGACCGTCCCCGGCACCTCGTACGTCTGGCACAGCGCGCCCGACGGCGGCGCCACCTTCGCCGACGGCAGCGGCTGGATCTACGTCTCCAACGCCGAGGTCTCCTCGGGCAGCGGCGGCGGGGCGAGCGCGGTGCGCTTCAACTCCTCCGGAACCGTCACCTCCGCCTCCCGGATCCTGTCCGGCACCAACAACAACTGCGCGGGCGGCCGCACCCCGTGGAACACCTGGCTGTCCTGCGAGGAGGTCAGCCGCGGCTTCGTCTACGAGACGGACCCGTGGGGCGTGAACGCTGCCGTGCAGCGCCCGGCGCTGGGCCGCTTCAAGCACGAGGCCGCGGCCGCCGACCCGGACCACGGGTACGTCTACCTCACCGAGGACGAGACGGACGGCCGCTTCTACCGCTTCCGCCCCACCACCTGGGGCAATCTGTCCGCCGGCACCCTGCAGGTGCTGGTGGCCGGTACGGGCACCTCGGGCCCGGTGACCTGGACGACGGTCCCCGACCCGGACGGCTCGCCCACCCTGACCCGCTACCAGGTGTCCGGCGCCAAGGTGTTCAACGGCGGCGAGGGCTGCTTCTACGCGGCGGGCACGTGCTGGTTCACCACGAAGGGCGACAACCGGGTGTGGGCGTACGACGCGAACGCGTCCAGTCTCTCGCTCGTCTACGACGACTCACTGGTCACCGGCGGCAGCGCCCCGCTGACGGGTGTCGACAACGTCACCCGGTCCACGTCGGGTGACCTGTACGTCGCCGAGGACGGCGGGAACATGGAGATCTGCCTGATCACCCCGGACGACACCGTCGCCCCGTTCCTGCGGATCAACGGCCAGTCCGGCTCGGAGATCACCGGCCCGGCGTTCTCCCCGGACGGCACCCGGCTCTACTTCTCCTCGCAGCGCGGGACGAGCGGGAGCTCCTCCGGCGGTATCACGTACGAGGTCACGGGGCCGTTCCGCGGCTGAGCGGCGTCACGGCTGTGCGGCGCCTGCCGAAAGGCGCCGCACGGCTGCCCCGGGCCGCCGTCCGGCCCGGCGCGCGTCCGGACGGCTCGGCCGGCCCCGGCCTGTCGTCAGGCCTGGCCGCCGGCCTCGACGGCCGCCGGGTCCATCCAGATGACCTCCCAGATGTGGTGGTCGGGGTCCTGGAAGGACCGGCCGTACATGAAGCCGAGGTCCTGCGTGTCGTTGGCGGGCGATCCGCCGGAGGCGAGTGCCGTGTCCACCAGCTCGTCCACCTTCTCGCGGCTGTCCGCGCTCAGCGCGAGGATCACCTCGGTGTGGGTCGAGGCGTCCGTGATCTCCTTCTTGGTGAAGTCCTTGAAGCGCGGCTCCTCCAGCAGCATGGCGAAGATCGTGTCGCTGATGACGAGACAGGCGGTGCGCTCGTCGCTGAACTGCGGGTTGAAGGAGAACCCCAGCTTGCCGAAGAAGCCCTTGGTCGTCTCGATGTCCTTGACCGGCAGGTTCACGAAGATCATCTGAGGCATGGCCGTCCCGCTCTCTCGGTGTGTTCCCGTGCGCTCTTCCCGAACGCTTGATGACAGGTAGACGCCGGGCCCGCCGGGAACTCATCGGTGCCGGACGAAAAATCCTTTCCGCACGGCGCCGGACCGAAAACCTCCTGCTCACCGGAGGCCCGGGAGGTCAGGACACGGCGAGCGGCGCGCCACCCCTCAGCAGCGAGCCGCCCAGCGGGGTGAGGGTGTGCAGGACCGAGCTGCCGTGGCGCAGGGTGTGGACCAGGCCCGCCTCGCGCAGCACGCTGGCGTGCTGGCTCGCCGAGGCGAGGGAGACCCCGGCCCGGCGGGCGAGCTCGCTGGTGGTGCAGCCGTCGCCGATGACCTTCAGGACCGTGGACCGGGTGTTCCCGAGCAGCCGGCCGAGCCAGGGACCCGGCTCGGCGAAGGCCGGGGCGGCGCCGTGGGTGACCGGGTAGACGAGCACCGGCGGCAGCAGCGGGTCGCGGTAGACGACCGGGGTGCCGCGGCAGAAGAAGGACGGCTGGAGCAGCAGGCCGCGGCCGTCCAGGTGCAGTTCACGGTCGACCGGGTAGTCCGCCTCCAGCACGGGGGCCCGCCAGCGGATCACCGGCGGGAGCGAGGCCAGCAACTCGTCGGCGCCGCCGTCCAGGAGCGCACGGCCGCGGACCGCGCGGTCCGCCTCGATGCGGGCCTGGATGCGCGGCCAGTACGGCTCGACGGCGGCCCGGTGGTAGGCGCGCAGGGCCCCGATGAGCCGGCCCAGGGGCTCGGCGCGCCCCTCCCCCAACGTGTCCAGCGCCACGGGGCGCACCGGCCGCCGGGCCGCACCGCGGCCGCCGGCCGCTCCCTGGGAGCCCAGCAGCGCCAGTTCGGCCCGCAGCCGCTCGGGCGGGGTGTCGCGCAGGGCCTCCATTCCGGTGGCGAAGTCCATGGGCTCGGCGACGCCTTCCTGAGAAGGCGTCAGGAAGTCCGGGAAATAGCCGTGCGGTGGAACCACGGCGGACAGCAGCCGTACTTCACCATTCAACCGCGGCCGTGCTTCGGAGCGCCATCTCCCGAACACCGTGGAAGCCCGCCGGTCTCTCAGCCGGTGAAAACTGAGAAGGGTCTCCCATAATGCGTCCGGCCCGGTGGCCATCCGCACCTTGGAAAGGTCCCACCCGGAGACATGGATACGCAGCACCGAACCCCCACCCCTTGCACCTGCAATTGCCCCCGCGCAAGAGTATGCGAAGGGTAACTACACGTCACCACGGGGTTTCGGCCAGAGGTGAAACGTCTCGCCCCGACCCACCGTCACCCGAAAGGCTGTACGACGTCGGGTGCGATTCCGAAGCCACCGGAAGAGCGAGTGAAGGCCGTGGGGGGTTTTGCTCGTTCGGCGGCGGTTGGCGACGGTGCGGCTCCGTACTCGACGGGATAAGCCGGGTGCGGCCCATGGGTGGGGATCCATGGGCCGCACCCCGGTCCGTTCCGGCCCCATCTCTTTGCGCATTAAACGAAGCAATGAATATCCGCTCCGCAGAAAGCGCTCACATTCGGGCACGCGGTCCACGGCGGCGCGGCATCCGCAACGGGGCTCGCGCATATGACAAGGCGGCAGCACCCCCGCACAGGGTGCCGCCGCCTCCGGGAATTCCGCGGCCGTCACCGGACCGATGAGGGTCGTCCGGTCCCGCGACAGCCCGCGGAATCAGTGATTCCGACGCCTCAGCGGCTGTCGCTGCCCCGCGACTGGGCGGCCGCCCTGCCCGCCTCCAGCCGGGCCACCGGGATACGGAAGGGCGAGCAGGAGACGTAGTCCAGGCCCACCTCGTGGAAGAAGTGCACCGACTCCGGGTCGCCGCCGTGCTCACCGCAGACGCCGAGCTTCATGTCGGGCCGGGTGGCCTTGCCGGCCGCGACCGCGCTGCGCACCAGCGATCCCACGCCGTCCTTGTCGATCGTCTCGAACGGCGACACCCCGAAGATGCCCTTCTCCAGGTACGCGGTGAAGAACGAGGCCTCCACGTCGTCCCGGGAGAAGCCCCACACCGTCTGGGTCAGGTCGTTGGTGCCGAAGGAGAAGAACTCCGCCGCCTCGGCGATCTGACCGGCGGTCAGCGCGGCGCGCGGCAGCTCGATCATCGTGCCGATCTTCAGCTTGAGGTTCGTGCCGGTGGCGGCCTGGACCTCGGCGATGACCCGGTCGGCCTCCTCGCGGACGATCTCCAGCTCCTGGACCGTGCCGACGAGCGGGATCATGATCTCGGCGCGCGGGTCGCCCTTGGCGTTCTTGCGCTCGGCGGCGGCCTCGGCGATCGCCCGGACCTGCATGGCGAACAGGCCGGGGATCACCAGACCGAGCCGGACCCCGCGCAGACCGAGCATCGGGTTCTGCTCGTGCAGCTTGTGCACGGCCTGCAGCAGCCGCAGGTCGTTCTCGTTGGCGTCCTTGCGGGACTCGGCGAGCGCGACGCGGACCGAGAGCTCGGTGATGTCGGGCAGGAACTCGTGCAGCGGCGGGTCCAGCAGCCGTACGGTGACGGGCAGTCCGTCCATCGCCTCGAAGAGCTCGATGAAGTCGGCCTTCTGGAGCGGCAGCAGCTGCTCAAGTGCCGTCTCGCGCTCCTGGTCGGTGTCGGCCAGGATCAGCTTCTCGACCATCTCGCGGCGCTCGCCGAGGAACATGTGCTCGGTACGGCAGAGACCGATGCCCTGGGCGCCGAAGCGGCGGGCACGGAGGGCGTCCTCGGCGTTGTCCGCGTTGGCCCGCACCCGCAGCCGGCGCACCCGGTCCGCGTACGCCATGATCCGGTGCACGGCGGCGACCAGTTCGTCGGCGTCGTCGGCGCCCGCGTGCATCCGGCCCTCGAAGTACTCGACGACCGGCGACGGTACGACGGGTACCTCACCGAGGTACACCTTGCCGGTCGAGCCGTCGATGGAGACGACGTCGCCCTCCTCGATGACCCGCCCGCCCACCGTCATCCGGCGGCGCTTGGTGTCGACCTCCAGGTCCTCGGCGCCACAGACACAGGTCTTGCCCATGCCGCGGGCGACGACGGCCGCGTGCGAGGTCTTGCCGCCGCGCGAGGTCAGGATGCCCTCGGCGGCGATCATGCCGTCGAGGTCGTCCGGGTTGGTCTCGCGGCGGATGAGGATGACCTTCTCGCCGGAGCGGGACCACTTGACCGCGGTGTACGAGTCGAAGACGGCCTTGCCGACCGCGGCTCCCGGCGAAGCGGCGATGCCGCGCCCCAGCCGTTCCGTCTTCGCGTCGTCGTCGAAGCGCGGGAACATCAGCTGCGCCAGCTGCGCGCCGTTGACGCGCTGGAGCGCCTCCGCCTCGTCGATGAGTCCCTGGTCGACGAGCTGGGTGGCGATCCGGAAGGCCGCACCGGCGGTGCGCTTGCCGACCCGGGTCTGGAGCATCCACAGCTGGCCGCGCTCGATGGTGAACTCGATGTCGCAGAGGTCCTTGTAGTGGGTCTCCAGCGTCTCCATGATCTGCATGAGCTGGTCGTACGACTTCTTGTCGATGGACTCCAGCTCGGCGAGCGGCACGGTGTTGCGGATGCCCGCGACGACGTCCTCGCCCTGCGCGTTCTGCAGGTAGTCGCCGTACACGCCCTGGTGGCCGCTGGCGGGGTCACGGGTGAAGGCGACACCCGTACCGGAGTCGGGGCCGAGGTTGCCGAAGACCATGGAACAGATGTTGACCGCGGTGCCGAGGTCGCCGGGGATGCGCTCCTGGCGGCGGTAGAGCTTGGCCCGGTCGGTGTTCCACGAGTCGAAGACGGCCTTTATGGCCAGGTCCATCTGCTCGCGCGGGTCCTGCGGGAAGTCGCGTCCGGCGTCCCGCGTGACGATCTTCTTGAACTGCTTGACCAGCTTCTTCAGGTCGGCCGCGTCGAGATCCACGTCGACCGTGACGCCCTTGGCCTCCTTCGCGGCCTCCAGCGCCTCCTCGAAGAGGTCCCCGTCGACGCCGAGGACGGTCTTGCCGAACATCTGGATCAGGCGGCGGTAGGAGTCCCACGCGAAGCGCTCGTCGCCGGACTGGGCGACGAGGCCGACGACGGAGGCATCGGAAAGGCCGATGTTGAGGACCGTGTCCATCATGCCGGGCATCGAGAACTTGGCACCGGAGCGGACCGAGACCAGCAGCGGGTCGTCGGCCTGACCGAGCTTCTTGCCCATCCGCGCCTCGAGGGCGTCGAGGTGCGCACTCACCTCGTCGCGCAGCGCGGCCGGCTCCTCGCCGCTGTCGAGGTAGACCTTGCAGGCCTCGGTGGTGATGGTGAAGCCCGGAGGGACGGGAAGCCCGAGGTTGGTCATCTCGGCGAGGTTGGCACCCTTCCCGCCGAGAAGGTCCTTCAGTTCCTTGTTGCCCTCGGTGAAGTCGTAGACGAACTTCTGAAGGTCTTCGTTTTCCGACACGAGTCTCGACTCCTCGACGACGCGGTGGCTGCCCTGACGGCGAGGAACATACCCAGATCGAAGGTGCCGCGGTACGTCCACTTGCCCGTCATGCGGCCTCAACCACCCGTCCGCCAGCAGATCGAAAGTGACCCCCCGGGTGAACCGCATGAGTGTTTGCGTTCAAGACTTGTACGCATCGCTACGGAGAGCCCGAGCGGCCGCGCGATGACGTGACCTTGCGTAAGGGAAGCGTCGATCGATCAAAGTGAAGCCACCTGGCACCCAGTGCCATCATTTGAGAAGTGCACCCGGCCAATTCGCGCTCAAACGAGCAAGACCTGTCTCAAGGTGGCGAGAATCACGCCGGAGGGTCCGCTCAGATGTCACCATCCGGACGCCTTCCAGATAGCTCCTGGTGCCCTTGTGATCACACAGCGGCACCTCATCGCATCGCGCGGGCGCGTCAAGCGTCAGTTCTCGGCCCGACCGGCCGATTCTCGCGACATATTGCGCTCAGATGAGCATCGATAGCGAGGGGGCACCCGGTGCCCCCTCGGGCGGGCTTCTCAGCCGCCCGAAGTGTCCAGCTCCGCGTCCGCGCCGACACCCGCGCAGTCGTACGGGTCCTTCAGCCAGCCGTCCGGGAGGACCACCCGGTTGTTGCCCGAGGTGCGGCCGCGCGGACCGTCGGCGCCGTCCGGCCACGGCTGGTCCAGCTCCAGCTCCTGGAGCTGCGAGCCGAGCTCCTCCACCGAGGAGGTGATCGCCAGCTTCTTGCGCATCTCGGAGCCGACCGCGAAGCCCTTGAGGTACCAGGCCACGTGCTTGCGGAAGTCGATGACGCCCCGCGCCTCGTCACCGATCCACTCCCCCAGCAGCGTCGCGTGCCGCAGCATCACGTCCGCGACGGTCCGCAGCGAGGGCGCCTGCCTGGTCTCCGTCCCCTCGAACGCACTCACCAGGTCGCCGAAGAGCCAGGGGCGGCCCAGGCAGCCGCGTCCCACGACCACGCCGTCGCAGCCGGTCTCGCGCATCATCCGCAGGGCGTCGTCGGCGCACCAGATGTCGCCGTTGCCGAGGACGGGGATCTCCGGGACGTGTTCCTTGAGGCGGGCGATGGCGTCCCAGTCGGCGGTGCCGCCGTAGTGCTGGGCCGTCGTGCGGCCGTGCAGGGCGACGGCCGTGACCCCTTCCTCCACCGCGATCCGGCCGGCGTCGAGGAACGTGAGGTGGTCGTCGTCGATGCCCTTGCGCATCTTGATGGTGACGGGCAGGTCACCGGCCTGCGAGACGGCCTGCCTGAGGATGGCGCGCAGCAGCGGCCGCTTGTACGGGAGCGCCGAGCCGCCGCCCTTGCGGGTGACCTTGGGGACCGGGCAGCCGAAGTTCAGGTCGATGTGGTCGGCGAGGTCCTCGTCGACGATCATGCGGACGGCCTTGCCGACCGTGTCCGGGTCCACTCCGTACAGCTGGATCGAGCGGGGGGTCTCGCTCGCGTCGAAGTGGATGAGCTGCATGGTCTTCTCGTTGCGCTCGACCAGGGCCCGCGTGGTGATCATCTCGCTGACGAACAGCCCCTTGCCGCCCGAGAACTCCCGGCACAGGGTGCGGAAGGGTGCGTTGGTGATGCCGGCCATGGGGGCCAGGACCACCGGCGGCTGCACGGTGTGCGGGCCGATACGGAGCAGCGGGGGCGCGGGGGCGAGCGTGGTCATTCCCCCATTGTCGCGTACGCCGGCAACTGCTCGGCCGGCCGTCCGCGGGCACGCGCTGATCCGCCCGCGGACGGCGCTGGCCCCTCCGCGGGCGCGCCGGTCCGCCCGCAGGCCGCGCTGATCCCTCCACGGGCCGGGGAGGCGGCTCGCCAGGACGGCGGCTCACCGGGGAGGCGGCTCGCCGGGGAGGCCGCTCCCCGAGGAGGCCGCTCACCGAGGAGGCCGCTCGCCGGAAAGGCGGCTCGCCAGGGTGGCGGAGACATGCGCTCGTGGTCCGGCCTCACCCGTAGCGTGAGGAGGCCGTAACGAGATCACCGACGAAGGAGACGGACATCATGAACTCCACCTGGTCCTTAGGCCGGACGGCCTCCACACCCCCTGTCGCCGGGACCGCCCCCGCACCCCCGACCCGCCGCACCCTGCTCTCGCTCGGCACGGCGGGGGCCGCCGGTGCGCTGCTCGTCGCCGCGGCGGGCCCCTCCCGTGCCGCCGCGCGGATCACCGGGCCCGGGTCCGCGACCGCCCGGCTGCGCGAGCTGGAGCGGGTGCACGGCGCCCGGGTCGGCGCGTTCGCGTACAACGTCGCCACCGGCGTCGCCGTCCGCCACCGGGCCGACGAGCTCTTCCCCATGCTCTCCACGTTCAAGACGCTCGCCGCCGCGGCGGTGCTGAGGGATCTGGACCGGGACGGCGAGGTACTCGGCCGGCTCGTGCGCTACACGAAGGAGGACTGCGTCTCCGACTCCGCGATCACCGACACCCCGGAATGCATCGCGAGCGGGCTGACCATCGCCCAGCTCTGTGACGCGGCGATCTGCGACAGCGACAACACGGCGGCCAATCTGCTGCTGCGCGAGCTCGGCGGCCCCGGCGCCGTCACCCGCTTCAGCCGCTCGATCGGCGACCGGGTGACCCGGCTCGACCGCTGGGAGCCCACGCTGAATTCGGCCGAACCCTGGCGGCGCACGGACACCACCACTCCGGCCGCCGTCGCACGCTCCTACGCCCGCCTCGTGCTCGGGAACGCGCTGGAGAGCCACGACCGCGAGCGGCTGACCGGCTGGCTGCTGAACTGCCGGACCAGCGGGACCCGTTTCCGGGTCGGGCTGCCGCCGTCGTGGACGGTCGCGGACAAGACCGGTGGCGGCTCGTACGCCAGTTGCAACGACGTCGGCATCGCCTGGACGCCGGACGGGGTCCCGGTGGTGCTGGCGGTGCTGACGACCAAGCCGGGCGGGGACGCGGACGCTGCCGGGGACCATCCGCTGGTGGCCGGTGTCGCCGAGGTACTGGCAGCGGAAGTCGTTAGTTAGCCGTACTATCCATACATGCCTGAGCTCAGCCACCGGCGGCGGATGCTCGTACTGGCGATCTGCTGCACCAGCCTCCTGATCGTCAGTCTCGACAACACCGTCCTCAACGTCGCCCTGCCCGCCATGCGCCATGACCTGGACGCGAGCGTCGCGGGGATGCAGTGGACGATCGACGCGTACACCCTCGTCCTCGCCTCCCTGCTGATGCTCGCGGGCTCCACCGCCGACCGGATCGGCAGACGCAAGGTCTTCATGGCCGGGCTCGTCCTGTTCACCCTGGGCTCGGCGCTCTGCTCGCTGGCACCCAGCCTGGAGGCGCTCATCGCGTTCCGGATGGTGCAGGCCGTCGGTGGCTCCATGCTCAACCCGGTGGCGATGTCGATCATCACCAACACCTTCACCGACCCCCGAGAGCGCGCCCGTGCGATCGGTGTCTGGGGCGCTGTCGTCGGCGTCTCCCTGGCCGCGGGACCGGTGGTCGGCGGCCTCCTCGTCGATTCGGTCGGCTGGCGGTCGATCTTCTGGATCAACCTCCCGGTCGGTCTCGCCGCACTCGTGCTGACCTGGCGGTACGTCGCCGAGTCCCGCGCCCCGAAGGCGCGCCGCCCTGATCCGGTGGGCCAGCTCCTGGTGATCACGCTCCTGGGTTCGCTGACGTACGCGATCATCGAGGCGCCGCAGAAGGGGTGGACCTCGGCGGAGATCCTGTTCTTCGCCGTACTCGCGGCGGCCTCACTGGCCGGCCTGCTGATGTACGAGGCCCGGCGCACCGACCCGCTGATCGACCTGCGGTTCTTCCGCAGCGTCCCCTTCAGCGGGGCCACCGTCATCGCGGTCAGCGCCTTCGCCGCTCTCGGCGGCTTCCTCTTCGTCAACACGCTCTACCTCCAGGACGTGCGAGGTCTGAGCGCACTCGACGCCGGTCTCCACATGCTGCCGATGGCGGCCGTGGTCTGTGTCCTGTCGCCGTTCTCGGGCCGGCTCGTCGCCAGTCGCGGGCCGCGCATCCCGCTGCTGGTCGCGGGGGTCGCGATCGCGGCGAGCGGGCTGATGTTCGCGGCGTTCGACGCCGAGACGGGCACGGCGTCGATGTTCACCGCCTACGTTCTGTTCGGCCTGGGCTTCGGCGCGGTGAACGCGCCCATCACCAACACCGCCGTCGCCGGGATGCCGCGTTCCCAGGCGGGGGTCGCCGCGGCAGTCGCCTCGACCAGCCGCCAGATCGGCCAGACGCTGGGCGTCGCCGTGATCGGCGCGGTTCTCGCGGCGGGGGTGACCGGCGCCGGTGCCTCGTACGGCAGCGGATCGGCGGACGGCTTCGTCACCGCGAGCAGGGCCGCCTGGTGGATCATCACCGGCTGCGGGGTGTGCGTCCTGCTGGTCGGCACGCTGAGCAGCGGGCGCTGGGCCCGGGGCACCGCCCGCCGGACCGCGGAACGGCTGGAGGACCCCGCGGTCGCGGTCCCGTCCGGCGCTCCCGCGGGTCAGTCCTCGGCGAGCACCAGGGCCTGAAGGCGCTCCAGCCGTTCCCGGGTCTCCTCGTCGCGCGGCGCGTAGGTGACCAGCCGGGGTCCGGCCGCCGGGCCGAGCCAGAGATCGCTGGTCTCCAGACGGAGCACGCCGACATGCGCGTTGCGGAAGACCTTGGACCGGCCGCCGGGTCCGACGACCTCGTGCCGCGCCCAGATCTCCCGGAACTCCGGGGACTCCGTCTCCAGCCGCCTGAGCAGTTCCTTCCACGCCGGCTCGGCGAGGTGCTCCGCCATCGCGGCCCGGAACTTGGCGGTCATCAGCCGGGCCACCTCGGCGATGTCGATGACCGAGGTACGCCACTCCTCGTTCAGGTAGGCCAGCAGCATGATGTTGCGGTCCTCGGGGGCGACGGCGTCCATGTCGCAGAGCATCCGCCCGTAGGTGCGGTTATGGGCCAGGACGTCGTACCGGCTGTTCTGCACGCAGGCGGGAATCGGCTCCAGCTGCCGCAGCATGGTGCGCAGCGCCGGGGTGATGCTCGGGCATTCCGTACCGGGTGCCGGGTCGACGGCGCCCGCGAGCGAGAAGAGATGGGTCCGCTCGCTGCGGTCCAGCAGCAGGGCGCGGGCGAGCGCGTCGAGGACCTGGGGCGAGACCTGGATGTCACGGGCCTGTTCGAGCCAGGTGTACCAGGTGACGCCGACGGCGGAGAGCTGGGCGACCTCCTCGCGGCGCAGCCCGGGGGTGCGCCGGCGGCGGCCACGGACCAGCCCCACCTGCTCGGGGGTGATGCGCTCCCGGCGGCTGCGCAGGAAGTCCGCGAGCTCGTGCCGCCGGACCTCTGCTCCGGTGGCGTCCGGGGACACGGCCGCCACGTTCGGCGCCACCGCGGGCTTGCTCCGGGCTGCCGTCGCCATCGTCGTCATACCTCCAGCATGCGGGACCGGCCGAGGCCGTGGCAGGTGCTTTCGGTACCAGGATAAAGACACTCTGGTACCAGGCTGCGTGGAGAGCGATCGTCGGTTCCGTGAGTGATTCCTCTGTACGCCCGAAGACATACGCCACCGCGCCGCCCGTGGTGCGGCGCGACCACCCCACGCCGGTGCTCGGCGCGCTGGGGCTGTTCACCGTGCTGCTGGGTGCGGCCCTCCCCCTGATCGACTTCTTCATCGTCAACGTCGCCCTGCCCACCATCGACCACGACCTGGCCGCGGGCCCCGCGCTGCTGGAACTGGTCGTCGCGGGCTACGGGCTCTCCTACGCCGTCCTGCTCGTCCTCGGCGGCCGGCTCGGCGACACGGCCGGCCGGCGCCGGCTCTTCCTGCTGGGCATCGCCGCGTTCGGCCTCACCTCGCTGGCCTGCGGACTCGCGCCGAACGCCTGGACGCTGGTCGGGGCGCGGGTGGCCCAGGGCGCCGCGGCGGCGCTGATGCTGCCGCAGGTGCTCGCGACCATCCAGGCGGCCACCTCCGGGCACCGGCGGGCACGGGCGATGAGCCTGTACGGGGCCACGGCCGGGCTGGCCATGGTCGCGGGGCAGATCCTGGGCGGGGTGCTGGTCGCCGCGGCGCCGCTGTCGTCGGTGTTCGGCGAGAGCGCGGGCTGGCGCTCGGTGTTCCTGGTCAATGTCCCCGTGGCCGTCGTCGGACTGGTCCTGGCAGCCCGTGCGGTGCCGGAAACCCGTTCGGAGCGGCCGGCGCCCATCGACGTACCGGGCACGCTGCTGCTCGCCGTGTCACTGGTGACGCTGCTGGCCCCCCTCACCGAGGGGCGGGCCGCGGGGTGGCCGCTGTGGACCTGGGTATCGCTGGCGCTGTTCCCGTTCGCGGCGGTCGCCTTCTACCGGGTGGAGCGGCGGGCCGACCGCCGCGGCCACGTCCCGCTGGTCCCGCCGAGCCTCCTGCGGCTCGACTCGCTGCGGCGCGGGCTGGCGCTGGTGGCGCCGTTCGCGATCGGCTTCGGCGGCTTCATGTTCGTCATCGCGGTGGCACTCCAGCAGGGCCTGGAGATGGGCCCGGCGGAGTCGGGGCTGTCGATCGCCCCGATGGCGGTGGCCTTCTTCGCCGCCTCGCTGGCCGGTCCGCGGCTGGTGCGCCGCCACGGCAGCCGGGTGGTGACGGCCGGCGGACTGATCCAGGCAGCCGGCGTCGTCGTGCTCGCCCTCACGGTGTGGCGCGACTGGTCGGGGCTGGGGCTGCTCGGACTGATGCCGGGGATGGCGATCGCCGGCTTCGGCCAGGGCCTGCAACTGCCCGTCCTGTTCCGCATCGTCCTGTCCGACGTACCGCCGGAGCGGGCCGGCGTGGGCGGCGGTGTCATGACGACGACGCAGCAGGCGGCGATGGCACTGGGTGTGGCGACGCTCGGTTCGCTGTTCCTGTCCCTGGCGTCGGGTTCGGGCATGCGGGACGCGCTGGTCGTGACGCTGCTGGTCCAGCTGGCGGCGGTCGCTCTGACGACCGTGCTGAGCCTGCGGCTGCCGCGCACGGTGGAGTGAGGGCGGGGCGCGGGGCTCTGAGCCCGCGCCGGCGGGGAGGGCGGCGCCGGTCCCTGAGCCCCCGCCGGTCACTTGCTGACGAGCGGGCGTCGGTCGGCGGGGTGAGGGCTGGGTGCCACCGCGGAGAGGGCTGAGGGCTGCCCCGACGGCGTGAGGGCGAGGCGTCCCGATACGGGCCGGAGACGGGCCAGGCGCCACGGCGACGTACGTGCGGGCAAGGCGTCCCGATACGGGTGTGGGCCCCGAACACCTGAGGTGTTCCGGGCCCACGGTGGTGCCAATTGTGCGGGTGGTGCGGGTGATGCCGCTCGCGCGGGTGGCACGGGTTGTGCGCGTGGGCGCTCTTCGCGCGCGTCGTGCGAACAGCTCTCCGCGAGGTGGCGTCAGCTCGCGGCGGGCGCGTCCTGCTCCGGCGCGTCCTGCTCAGCGGCGACGGCGGCGTCCGACGGCTCGGTCCCGGCAGCGCGCTCACGCATCTTGCGCAGCAGTTCCGCCTTCTGCTCGGCAGCCGTCTTGCGGTTGGCGTCGCGCTCGGGGCCGGCACCCTGCTGCTCGGCGCGGGACAGCTTCTTGCGCTGTCCGCCGACACCGAGAAGGTTGTTACGGCTCTTGGCCACGGGGTTCTCCCATTCGTGGTGAAAGTGAGGTCTGAGAAGACTCTGGATCGGTCCGGTGGGCGGCGGGTGGTCGGACCCGCCGCGCTCTCACTCGTAGATCTGGAAGAACGAATACATGCCGCAAAGGTACCCCGCCCCACGCGGCCCCAGCACCGGATTTTCCGCCCCCGGCCCCGCTCCACACCCGCTCCGCGCCTCCTCTCGCCCGCCTCCCCCCGTCTACCCGCCCGCCTGCCCCTCTTCTGCCCCGAGCCCCCGCGAGGGCCGCGAGGGCCACTCATGGGCCGCACCCGTCCGAGGGAACATGGACTGACAGATATTGAAATCTGTTACCCCACATGTCACAGTCGGAGTACGGCATGGCGCGGTGTCCCACCGTGTCCGTGACGTCGCCCGCCTCGTTCCGCCACGTCCACGCACCGGGAGTTCCTCATGACCGCCCTCCCCACCCGCCCCCTCGGTTCCACCGGCCCGCGGGTGTCCGCGCTCGGCCTCGGCTGCATGGGCATGTCCGCGCTGTACGGCGAGACCGACCGCACCGAGTCGATCGCCACCATCCACGCCGCACTCGACGCCGGCATCACGCTCCTGGACACCGGCGACTTCTACGGCATGGGGCACAACGAGCTGCTGATCAACGAGGCCCTGCGCACCGCCCCCGCCGCAGCCCGCGAACAGGCGCTGACCAGCGTGAAGTTCGGCGCCCTGCGCACCGTGGAAGGCGGCTTCACCGGGTACGACGGCCGACCGGCAGCTGTTAAGAACTTCGCGGCGTACTCGCTGCAGCGGCTGGGCACGGACCACATCGACGTCTACCGGATCGCCCGCGTCGACCCCGACGTCCCCATCGAGGAGACCGTCGGCGCCATCGCGGAGCTCGTCGGGGCCGGCCATGTCCGCCACATCGGGCTCTCCGAAGTCGGCGCGGACACGATCCGCAGGGCCGCGTCCGTAGCCCCGATCTCCGATCTGCAGATCGAGTACTCACTGATCTCCCGCTCCATCGAGGCGGAGATCCTGCCCGTCTGCCGCGAGCTGGGCATCGGCATCACGGCCTACGGGGTGCTCTCCCGGGGGCTGATCAGCGGCCACTTCACCCGCGACCGCGAGCTCCCCGCCGGTGACTTCCGGTCCATGAGCCCGCGATTCCAGGAGGAGAACCTCCAGCACAACCTCGACCTGGTCGACGCACTGCGCAAGATCGCCGAGCAGAAGGGGGTCACGGTCGCGCAGACGGCGATCGCCTGGGTCCTGGCGCAGGGCACGGACATCGTGCCGCTCGTGGGCGCCCGCCGTCGCGACCGGCTCACCGAGGCGCTCGGCTCCTTGAACGTGCGGCTCGACGCCTCCGATCTCGCCGCGATCGAACAGGCCGTACCGGCCGGCGCGGCCGCGGGTGCCCGGTACCCGGACAACCAGATGGCCCACCTGGACAGCGAGCGCTGACCGCCGGGTACGGTCAGCGGGGCGCGGCCCGCCGCCCCCTTCCCGGCCCTGCCGGCCCGAAGCCCCGAAAGGCAGCACACCACCATGACGCCGCCGTCCGACCCGCTGACTCCCGAGCGCATCCTCGAAGCCACCGAGGACGTGCTGCGTCGCTACGGGCCCGCGAAGGCGACGGTGGTCGACGTGGCCCGTGCGCTCGGCGTCAGCCACGGCAGCGTCTACCGTCACTTCCGCACGAAGGCGGCCCTGCGCGAGGCCGTCACGGGACGCTGGCTGACGCGTACGGAACGGGCACTCACCGAGATCCTGCACGCCCCCGCCCAGCCCGCTCCGGCGAAACTGCGGAAGTGGCTGGAGACCCTGTTCGAGGCCAAGCGACACAAGGCGGGCGACGATCCCGAGCTCTTCGCCACGTACGAGGTGCTGATGGGCGAGAGCACCGTAGTGGAGGAGCACGTCCGCGAACTGGTCACCCAGCTCCGGGAGATCATCGCAGCCGGGGTGGACGAAGGGCAGTTCGCCGCGGAGGACCCCGCGGCGGCCGCCCAGGCCGTCTTCGACGCGACGGCGCGCTTCCACGACCCGGCGTACGCCGCGGAGTGGCAGAAGCCCGCCATCGCCGCGGAGTTCACGGCCGTCTCGGACCTCCTGCTGCGCGGCCTGCGCGCCTGAGGCGATCGGTCGCGCCCTGCGGCCTTCCGGCCCCCGCCGCTACGTCGCCGTCGGGTCGACCGTCGCCTGGTGGGCCTCGGCGAGGTGCTCCTCGGCCTTGAGCCAGGGCAGGAACTGCACCGCCTTGCTCCAGTCGCAGGTGTCGCAGCTCAGTCGCCGCTGCACTCCCGACTTCCGCACGTGAACGACGTGTTCACGACCGTGCTGGTCCCATCTGCTGACCTTGCTCGTGGTCATGGACGGCATCCGAGCCTCCTGAGGGCGAGTGTGCCCAGTGTGCACGAAGCCCCCGGTTCCGTAGGGAGGAACCGGGGGCTTCGTGCCAGGGACGCTGTCGGTCAGCAGCCGAGCAGGCGGGCGCCGAGGTACGCCTGGATCTGGTCCAGGGAGACGCGCTCCTGCTTCATGGTGTCGCGCTCGCGCACGGTCACCGCGTTGTCGTCGAGGGTGTCGAAGTCGACGGTGACGCAGAACGGCGTGCCGATCTCGTCCTGGCGACGGTAGCGGCGGCCGATGGCGCCCGCGTCGTCGAACTCGATGTTCCAGTTCTGCCGCAGGTCGGCCGCGAGGCCCTTGGCCTTCGGCGAGAGCTGCGGGTTGCGGGACAGCGGCAGCACCGCGACCTTGACCGGCGCCAGGCGCGGGTCGAGGCGCATCACGGTGCGCTTCTCCATGACGCCCTTGGCGTTGGGCGCCTCGTCCTCGATGTAGGCGTCCAGGAGGAACGCCAGCATCGCGCGGCCGACACCGGCTGCGGGCTCGATGACGTAGGGGGTCCAGCGCTCGCCGGCCTCCTGGTCGTAGAACTGCAGGTCGGTGCCGGACGCCTTGGAGTGCGCCTTGAGGTCGTAGTCCGTACGGTTGGCGACGCCCTCCAGCTCGCCCCACTCGCTGCCGCCGAAGCGGAAGCGGTACTCGATGTCAGCGGTGCGCTTGGAGTAGTGGGAGAGCTTCTCCGCGGGGTGCTCGAACCACCGCATGTTCTCCTCGCGCATGCCCAGGCCGGTGTACCAGTTCCAGCGCTGCTGCATCCAGTACTCCTGCCACTGCTCGTCCTCGCCCGGCTTGACGAAGAACTCCATCTCCATCTGCTCGAACTCGCGCGTGCGGAAGATGAAGTTGCCCGGAGTGATCTCGTTCCGGAAGGACTTGCCCATCTGCGCGATGCCGAACGGCGGCTTCTTGCGGGAAGTCTGCTGCACCTGGCCGAAGTTGGTGAAGATGCCCTGGGCGGTCTCGGGGCGCAGGTAGGCGACCGAGCCGGAGTCCTGGGTCGGGCCGAGGTGCGTGGAGAGCAGGCCGGAGAACTGCTTGGGCTCGGTGAAGGTGCCCTTGTTGCCGCAGTTGGGGCAGTTGAGGTCGGCGAGGCCGTTGACCGGCGGCTTGCCGTGCTTCTCCTCGTACGCCTCCTCCAGGTGGTCCGCGCGGTAGCGCTTGTGACAGGAGGTGCACTCGGTCAGCGGGTCGGAGAACGTGGCGACGTGACCGGAGGCAACCCACACCTCGGGGGCCAGGATGACCGACGAGTCGAGTCCGACCACGTCCTCGCGCGAGGTGACCATGTAGCGCCACCACTGGCGCTTGAGGTTCTCCTTGAGCTCGACACCCAGCGGCCCGTAGTCCCAGGCGGCCCGCTGGCCGCCGTAGATCTCACTGCAGGGGTAAACGAAGCCACGGCGCTTGCTCAGGCTGACGATGGAGTCGATCTTGTCGGCGGCCACGGTGCTCTCTTCATTACGACGACGAAATTGGACAGGGGTGACGCGAAGCGCCTCGGTGGGGGGTGGTGGTCGGGAGACGGGTACGCGGATCCCTCAGATTACCGGCGGGCACGCCCCTTCGATCAAATCGGTATCGGACCAGTCCGCCGAGCGGCCTGTCGGCGGGTCCGCCCCGAGGGCATCTCATCGGCCTTGTTGACAATCGTTTCCACTTTTGTTGAAAATGACTGTCATGAACGTACGCCGCCTCATACCCACGACCGCCGTCGCCGGAGCAGTCGTCCTCGGCCTCACCGCCCTCACCGCCTGCTCCACCTCCGACGCCGCGGACCACAAGAGCGGCGACAGGCTGAACGTGGTGGCGTCCTTCTATCCGATGCAGTTCCTGGCCGAGCGGATAGGCGGGAGCCACGTCTCCGTCTCCACGCTCACCAAGCCGGGCGTGGAGCCGCACGACCTGGAGCTCAGCCCGCGGGAGGTCGGCGGCCTCAGCGACGCGGACTACATCCTCTACCTCAAGGGTCTCCAGCCCGCCGTCGACGACGCGATCAAGCTCTCCGAGTCCCGGCACACCGTCGACGCCGCGGAGCTCACCACGCTGGAGGACCACGGCGCCGAGGTGGGCGGCGAGGAGCACGCCCACGAGCACGAGGGCGACGAGGCCGGCGCCGACCCGCACATCTGGCTGGACCCGGTGAAGTACGCCCAGGTCGCCAAGGGTGTCGGCGCCTCCCTGGAGAAGACCGACCCGGAGCACGCCGCGGACTACCGCAAGAACACCGACGCCCTGGTCGCCGAGCTCGACGCGCTCGACACCGCGTACGAGAAGGGGCTGAAGAACACCGCGACCAAGACGTTCATCACCACCCACTCCGCTTTCGGGTACCTGGCCGAGCGCTACGGCCTCACCCAGGAAAGCATCGCCGGCATCGACCCCGAGGCCGAGCCCAGCCCCGCCCGGATCAGCGCCCTGCACTCGATCGCGCAGAAGAAGAAGGTCACCACCGTCTTCTTCGAGACGCTCGCCAGCGACAAGACGGCGAAGACGGTCGCCCGGGACACCGGCCTGAAGACCGACGTCCTGGATCCGCTGGAGGGAATCACCGGCAAGTCCAAGGGCGATGACTACATCGAGGTCATGGAGTCCAACCTCGCCGCGCTGCAGAAGGCTCTCGGCGCGAAGTGAGCGCCCCCGCAGGCTCTCCCGACCCGACACACTCCGCAGACCCCGCAGACCCCACCGGCCGGACCGGCCCGAACCGCGCAGCAGCACCGGAGGCGCTCATGCCCGAGCCCCACAGCACCGCACCCGAACCCGTGATCGTCGTACGTGACGCCATGGCCACCCTCGGCGCACGCCCCGTGCTGCGCGGGATCGACCTGACCGTGCGCCGCGGCGAGGTCGTCGCCCTGCTCGGCGCCAACGGCTCCGGGAAGTCGACCGCCGTGCGCTCCGTCATCGGCCAGGTCCCGCTCACCGGCGGCACCGTCGAGCTCTTCGGCACCCCGCTGCGCCGTTTCCGCGACTGGGCCCGGGTCGGCTACGTACCGCAGCGCACCACGGCAGCCGGCGGAGTGCCCGCCACCATCCGCGAGGTCGTCGCCTCCGGGCGGCTGTCCCGCACCAAGCTGCGCCTGCCGCGCAAGGCCGACCGGGCAGCCGTCGACCGCGCCATCGCGCTCGTCGGCCTCACCGACCGTGCCAGGGACTCGGTGGACGCCCTCTCCGGCGGCCAGCACCAGCGGGTGCTGATCGCCCGCGCGCTCGCCTCCGAACCCGAGCTGCTGATCATGGACGAGCCGATGGCCGGCGTCGACCTGGCCAGCCAGGAGATCCTCGCCGAGACCCTGCGCGAGCAGGTCGCGGCCGGCACCACCGTGCTGCTCGTCCTGCACGAGCTCGGCCCGCTGGAACCCCTGATCGACCGGGCGGTCGTGCTGCGCGACGGCTGCGTGATGCACGACGGCCCGCCCCCGAAGGCCCTCGGGCAGCACGCCCTGCCCGGCCACGACCACGTACACCCCCACGCGGCCTCCGAGCCCGTCCGGACGGGACTGCTGAGCTGATCATGGAATTCCTCACCCCTCCCTTCATGCAGCGGGCCCTGATCGCCGCCGTGCTGGTCGGCGTCATCGCCCCCGCCGTCGGCATCTACCTGGTGCAGCGCCGGCAGGCCCTGATGGGCGACGGCATCGGCCACATCGCGATGACCGGCGTCGGCCTCGGCTTCCTGCTCTCCACCAGCCCGGTCTGGATGGCCACGGCCGTCGCCGTCGTCGGCGCGGTCACCATGGAACTGATCCGCTGGTACGGACGCACCCGCGGCGACATCGCGCTGGCGATGCTCTTCTACGGCGGCATGGCGGGCGGTGTCCTGCTGATCAACCTCTCCGACACCGGCTCCAACGCCAACCTCACCTCGTACCTCTTCGGCTCGCTGTCCACGGTCTCCTCCGAGGACATCACGGCGATCGCCCTGCTGGCGGCGTTCGTGCTGCTGGTGACGGTGGGACTGCGGCGGCAGCTGTTCGCCGTCAGCCAGGACGAGGAGTTCGCCCGGGTCACCGGGCTGCCCGTGCGCGTACTGAACCTGCTGATCGCGGTCACCGCCGCGGTCACCGTCACCGTCGCCATGCGGGTCGTCGGGCTGCTGCTGGTCAGCGCCCTGATGGTGGTCCCGGTCGCCGCCGCGCAGCAGATCACCCGGTCGTTCAAGGTGACGTTCGTGCTCTCGGTCGTCACCGGGGTCGCGGTGACGCTGGCCGGCACCATCACCTCGTACTACCAGGACGTCCCGCCCGGCGCGACGATCGTGCTGCTGGCCATCGGTGTGTTCATCGCCCTGACCCTGCTCGCCGCCCCGCTGGCCCGGATCCGTACCCGCCGCCGCGAAACGGCGGACGAACGGTGCACCCTGGAAGTACCGGCCACCCGCCCGGCGGCGGACGACGTTCACGTCTGACCCCGCCACCGGTACGTACTGGCACAATGGCCCGACATACGTACGGGCGACACGAGGAGGCTCCTGTGGCGACGGCGCCGATCAGTGGAACGAACGCTGCACCGGTACGCGGCCGGTCGACCCGGCAGCGGGCAGCGGTGGCGGCGGCGCTCGACGAGGTGGACGAGTTCCGCAGCGCCCAGGACCTGCACGACGTGCTCAAGCACCGCGGCGACTCGGTCGGACTGACCACCGTCTACCGCACCCTGCAGTCCCTCGCGGACGCGGGCGAGGTCGACGTACTGCGCACCACCGAGGGCGAGTCCGTCTACCGCCGGTGCTCGACCGGCGACCACCACCACCATCTGGTGTGCCGGATGTGCGGCAAGGCCGTCGAGGTCGAGGGCCCGGCCGTGGAGACGTGGGCCGAGACCATCGCGGCGCAGCACGGCTTCGTGAACGTGGCGCACACGGTCGAGGTCTTCGGTACGTGCATGGAGTGCGCGAGCGCCGAGGACTGACGCCGAGGGATGGTCCCGGGGGCGGCGCCCCCGGGACCCCCGGGCCTCAGCTGCCGGAGGATTCCGCCTTCTGTTCCGCCTCCACCGCACCGCCGAAGCGCCGGTCGCGCTGGGCGAACTCCAGGCAGGCCCGCCACAGGTCGCGGCGGTCGAAGTCCGGCCACAGCACGTCCTGGAAGACCATCTCGGCGTACGCGCTCTGCCAGATCAGGTAGTTCGAGGTGCGCTGCTCGCCGCTGGGACGGACGAAGAGGTCGACGTCCGGCATGTCCGGGTAGTAGATGTACTTCGCGAACGTCTTCTCGTTGACCTTCGACGGGTCGAGCTTCCCGGCCGCCACGTCCTCGGCGATCCGCTGCGCGGCGTCCGCGATCTCGGCCCGGCCGCCGTAGTTGACGCAGAAGTACAGCGTCATCTTGTCGTTGTCCTTGGTCTGCTCCTGGGCGACCTGGAGCTCCTGGACGACGGACTTCCACAGCTTCGGCATGCGGCCGACCCAGCGGATCCGGATGCCGAGTTCGTCCATCTCGTCACGGCGGCGGCGGATGACGTCCCGGTTGAAGTTCATGAGGAACTTCACCTCCTCCGGGGACCGCTTCCAGTTCTCGGTGGAGAAGGCGTACAGCGAGAGGTTCTTGACGCCCATCTCGATGCAGCCCTTGAGGACGTCCATGACGACGCCCTCGCCGACCTTGTGTCCCTCGGTGCGGGGCAGACCGCGCTCCTTGGCCCAGCGGCCGTTGCCGTCCATCACGACGGCGACGTGCTTGGGCACCAGTTCGCCGGGGATCTTCGGGGGCACCGCACCGGACGGGTGCGGCTCCGGGGTCTTGTAGTCGCGCCGGTTACGGCCGCCGAAAATCCCAGATACTGCCATGAACTGTCTCGCTCCCTGTGCCTGATCTGCGTGCCTGATCTGCCTGTGCTGCCTTGGTCACTTCTCTACGTACCGCAGTGAGCGCAGCCCGCGCTCCAGATGCCAGTGCAGATAGGCGGACACCAGCCCGCTCCCCTCCCTGACATGACGCGGCTCGCACGCGTCCGCCGTCTCCCAGTCGCCGCTGAGCAGTGCGCTCAGCAGGGTGACGGCCTCCGCCGAGGGTACGACGCTGCCGGGTACCCGGCAGTCGCCGCAGATGACACCGCCCGCCGCGACGGAGAAGAAACGGTTCGGTCCGGGCATTCCGCACCGGGCGCAGTCGACGAAGCTGGGGGCGTAGCCGTTGACCGCGAGGGAGCGCAGCAGGAACGCGTCGAGGATGAGGTTCGGCTCGTGCTCGCCGCGGGCCAGGGTGCGCAGGCCGCCGACGAGCAGGAGGTACTGCTGGATCGCGGGTTCGCCCTCGTGGTCGGTGAAGCGTTCGGCGGTCTCCAGCATCGCGGTGCCGGCGGTGTAGCGCCCGTAGTCGGTGACGATGCCGCCGCCGTACGGGGCGATGGTCTCGCTCTGGGTGCAGAGGGGCAGCCCGCGCCCGACCAGTTCGCTGCCGCGGGCGAAAAACTGCACGTCCACGTGGGAGAACGGCTCCAGCCGGGCCCCGAACTTCGACTTCGTGCGCCGCACCCCGCGCGCGACGGCCCGTACCCGGCCGTGGCCGCGGGTCAGGATCGTGATGATCCGGTCGGCCTCGCCCAGCTTCTGCGTGCGCAGCACCACGCCGTCGTCCCGGAACAAGCTCATGGCTCCATTGTCCGGTACGCGGATGGCCCAGCGGGCCCGCCCCCGCGAGCCCGTCCGGTCAGCCCACGTCCGCGCCGCCGCCCGCGGGCACGACGAGCCCGGATTCGTAGGCGACGATCACCAGCTGGGCCCGGTCGCGGGCGGCGAGTTTGCCCATGATCCGGCTGACGTGGGTCTTGGCGGTGAGCGGGCTGAGTCCGAGGGTCTCGGCGATCTCGGTGTTGTTGAGGCCGCGTGCGACGAGGGCGAGGACCTGGCGTTCGCGGTCGGAGAGCATGCCGGGACCGCCCGGTCCGGCACCGGCCGGGGGCTGCGGCGCGCTGAGGACGCGGGCGATCAGCCGGGCGGTCGGGCCGGGCGAGAGGAGGGCCTCTCCGGCGGCCACCGTCCGGATCGCGGCGAGCAGGTCGGCGGGCCGGGTGTCCTTGACCAGGAAACCGGAGGCTCCGGCGCGCAACGCGTCGACGATGTGGTCGTCGGTGTCGTACGTGGTCAGGACCAGGACCTTCACCCCGGCCAGGTCCTCGTCGGCGGCGATCCGGCGGGTCGCCTCGATGCCGTCGAGTTCGGGCATCCGGATGTCCATCACGACGAGGTCGGCGCGGGACGTGCGGGCGAGCGCGACGGCTTCGAGACCGGTGGCGGCCTCCGCGACGACCTCCATGCCCGGGTCGGAGCCGACGAGCATCGCGAACGCCGCCCGCACGAGCGTCTGGTCGTCGGCGAGCAGTACGCGGATCATGAGGCGGTCTCCGATGCCTGTTCCGGTTCCGGGTGGCGCTGTACGTGTACTTCTCCCTGCGCCCGGAGCGGCAGCAGGGCGGAGACCTCGAAGCCGCCGCCGGGGCGGGGCCCGGCGGCCAGGGCGCCGCCCGTGCTGCGGGCCCTCTCCCGCATCCCCAGGATGCCGAACCCGGACGCGGAGCCGTCGCCCACCGGGCCGGTGCCATCGTCGGTGACGGTGACCCGCAGGGCGCCCGTGCCGGCGGGTCCGACGGCGACGACGATGCGGGGAGCGGGGCCCGCGTGCCGTACCGCGTTCGTCAGGGATTCCTGCACGATGCGGTACGCGGCCGCTCCGGTCGCCGGGGTGAGGCGGCCGTCCGGTACCCGCACCCGGAGGTCGACCCGGGCCCCGGCCGCCTCGGCGGCCCGTACGAGGCCGGGCAGCGCGGCCAGATCGGGCAGCGGGCCGTCCGCGTCGTGCCGGTCTCCGCCGTTCCCGGTGCCGCGCAGCACCTGGAGGGTGGTGCGGAGTTCCGCCCTGGCTTCACGGCAGGTGTCCGCGATGTCGTCCAGGGACGCGGCGATCGCCTGCCGGTCGAGCCGTTCCGGGTCGACGGTCAGGATGTGCGAGGCGACCGAGGTCTGCACGCCGATGAGGGTGATGCTGTGGGCCAGCAGATCGTGCAGGTCGCGGGCGATCCGCAGCCGTTCCTCGGCGACCCGGCGCCGGGCCTCCTCCTCACGGGTGCGTTCGGCGCGTTCGGCGCGTTCCAGCATCGAGGCGACGTACTGGCGGTAGATGCGCACGTCGACCCCGCAGAACAGGATGGCGACGATCCATCCGGAGATGCGCAGCAGTTCGAGCCCCTGATGGGCGTCGATGCTCAGCACCACCGTCACCATCACGGACGTCACGCCGATGCCGGTGAGCAGGGTGCGCAGCGGGCGTCCGGTCACGGCGACGGTGTAGAGCGCGATCCAGGTCTGCGGCATCGGAGCCGTGTGGGCGTTGTCGAGGCCGTGGTAGAGCATCAGCAGCGGAATCATGGCGAGCAGGGCGAGGACGGGGTTGCGCCGTCGCCACACGAGCGGTGCGGCGCTGGCCGCCAGCAGGAGCCAGCCGAGCGCGTCGGGCGCGGCGGCCTCGTCGGCGAGCAGGGCGAGGACGGCGGAGAGCGCACCGGCGCCCACGGCTACGAGGGCGTCGGTGCGCGTCTTATGCGGCGCGTGCATGGGGTCGCGGTTGACGACGGCCAGGATGCGCTCGCGGCGGCGTGCGGTGGTGGACACGCCGCCATCCTCCGGTACGGGGCGGGGCATTGTCAGGGTGCCCCGAGGAGTTCCGGTTCGCGCGGGGCGGGTGCGGCGGGGGTACGGCTGAGGGCGCCGGGCCACCACATCTTCCGCTGGAGGGCCACGCTCGCCGAGGTCACCAGGTAGGTGCGGACGAGGAAGGTGTCGAGCAGCACGCCGACGGCGATGACGAAGCCCATCTCGACCAAAGAGGTCAGCGGCATGTTGGTCAGCACGGCGAAGGTGGCGGCGAGCACGAGTCCCGCCGAGGCGATCACGCCGCCGGTGGTGCGCAGGGCGGTGAGCGCGGCCTCGGTGGGTTCGGCGCCGCGCCGGGCCTCCTCGCGGACCCGGTGCATCAGGAAGATGCCGTAGTCGACGCCGAGGGCCACCAGGAAGACGAAGGTGAGCAGCGGCAGTCCGGGGTCGGTGCCCTTGAGCCCGAGGACCGGTTCGAAGAGCAGCCCGCCGATGCCGAGCGCGGCGCCCCAGACGGCGACGACCGCGGCGACGAGCAGCAGCGGGGCGACGAGGCTGCGCAGCAGGACGATCAGGATCAGCAGGACGGACAGGAGGACGAGCGGGACGACGGTCCCGAGGTCCCGGGAGCTGGCCGCCTCCAGGTCCATCTGCTGGGCACCGGGCCCGCCGACGTGGCTGCCGTCCAGGCTGTCGCGCAGGGCGCGGATGGTGTGCCGCTCCCCCGCGGACTCCGGACGGTCCTTGGCGACGACGGACAGTTCGGTCCAGTCCCCGTCGCCGCGGCCGCGTTCGGCGGAGGCGACACCCTCGGTCGTACGGGCCTTCGCCAGGGCGGCGCCGGCCCGCTCGGTGGGGGCGATCACGGTGATCGGCTGGGCGGAGCGGCCGGGATAGGCGTCGGCGAGGGTCGCCATGGCCGCGACCGAGTCCGGCCTGCTGGTGAAGGAGTCCTCCTGCTTGAGGTCGCCGGGCAGGTGGAACACGCCGAGCGCCAGGGCGCCCAGCAGCACTCCGCCGGTCACCAGGACCGCGACGGGCCGGCGCCCGGCCGAGCCGCCCATGGCGGCGAACAGGGACCGGCGCTTCCTCGGCTCGGAGCCGTATACGGGCACGAGCGGCCAGAACACCCGGCGGCCCAGGAGCACCAGGACGGCGGGAAGCAGCGTCAGCATGGCCAGGAGCGCGCACAGCACCCCGACGGCGGCGATGGGGCCCATGCCGCGGCTGCTGGTGAGATCGGCGGCCAGAAGGCACAGGAGGCCCGCCGCGACGGTGGCGGAGGAGGCGACGACGGCGGGTCCGCAGCCGCGCAGCGCCGCGGCCATCGCCTCGTGCGGCCGGGCGGTGCGGGTGAGTTCCTCGCGGTAGCGGGAGACGAGCAGCAGGGCGTAGTCGGTGCCCGCGCCGAAGACGAGGATGGTCATCACCGCGGAGCTCTGGCCGGTGACGGTGACGTCGAAGCCCCGGTTGAGGCCGTACACGACCGCCATCGACAGGGCGTCGGCGACGCCCGCGACGACGAGCGGCACCAGCCACAGCAGCGGGCTGCGGTAGATGAGGATCAGCAGGAGCGCGACGACGGCGACGGTCGTGTAGAGGAGGGGTCCGCCGAGCGAGCCGTACACCTTCTGCGCGTCGGCGTTCAGCGCACCGGGCCCGCCGACCTCGACGCCCAGTCCGCCGCCGCCCTTCACGGTCTCGCGCACGTCGTCGACGAACGCGGTCCGCGCCTCGTCGTCCTGGCCGGGCTCGGTCGTGGACACCGGGTACATCAGGGTCGTGCCGTCCTTCGACGGCACGGCACGCGGCGGTGCGGTGAGGGTGTGGGCACCTGCCACCTCGGCGGTCTGCCGGGCCGCCGAGGCCCGGTCGGCGGCGGTCAGTCCGCCGTCGCGGTGGTAGACGAGGACGAGGTCGGTCGACTCGCCGCCGGGCAGCGTGTCCTGGATCTTCGCCACCTGGGTCGAGTCGGCGCTCGCCGGCAGATAGTCGACGGCACGGTTGACCTGTACGTCCCCGAGCCTGCCGGCCAACGGCCCGGCGACCGCGATCACGGCGGCCCACAGCGCGACGATCGCCCAGGGCAGCAGGCGCCATCTGCTCCGTGGCCGTGTCCGCTCGCCCTGGTCCTGTGCTGCGGCCGTCATGGGAGGCCCCCTTCCGTACGGGTGTCCGGTCATGTCCAGACTCCCGTCGGGCCGGGGGCGACGCGTCGCACCGGGGGCCGACTTCCCCGCTACTGCCGGGGAGGGTGCGGCGGCCCGGCTACTCCCGCGGGAGTATCGGGCCGGCCGCAGAGAGGGGGATCAGGAGGGCGTACGCGCCGCTGCCGCGAGCAGCCGGGCGGTGTCCTCGCCGCGCAGCCGCAGCGCCCCTCCGACCGTGGTCAGCACCTCGCGCTCGGCCGGGCTGTACGGGCCGTCGGCGAGCGCGATCCGGGCGCCCTGCAGCAGGATCGACTCGCGCCCTGCGGGAGCGAGATGCGGGGCGAGCGGCTCCAGGGCCTCATGGAGCTCGATGGCGAGAGCCGCGCCGCACGCCTCGGCCGCGGGGTCGAACGCGGAGCCGTGGCCGATGTCGGCGGCGAGGATCTCGACGACGGTGGCGAGCTGTTCCTGCGTGCAACCGTCGAAGCCGGCGCCGCGCACGGTCTCGACCGCCGTCTCCAGGACCGTGCGGGAGGTGCTGCCGCCCGCCGCGAGCACCCCGAGGGTCACGGTGTGGACGGCGTCCCTGAGCATCGCGGAGAACCGTGTGGTGGTGGGGTGGTCGAGCGCCTCGGTGTCGAAGTGGGCGTGGCAGGCGGCGCATTCGACGACCGGGCCCACGGTGCCGCGGCGCAGCAGCGGCACGCCGAGGACGGTGAAGCGGCGGCGTCCGGTCAGGCGGCGGTAGTTGCGGTCACCCCCGCAGCCGGGGCAGAAGAACTCGCCGTCACCGACGGTGTCCCACATCGTGCGGATGCCGCAGATACGCAGCTTCATGGCGCGTTGTCCCAGGGCTGACCGCACGTCGCACACCTCCGTAACGCTCCGGCAACATTGCCGTGTTGGACGTGATGTTAACCACATCCGTGAAGCGGCGTCAGCACCTCGCTCGTCACAACCGCCCGGAGATGGCCGAACCCCGCCCCCCGGGTGTGCGGGGGCGGGGTTCACGGACCGTACGACTTCGGGCCCTTTCGGGCGCCGGGTCAGCGGGTGGCGCGGTTGACCGCGGAGACGACCGCCTTCAGGGAGGCCCGCGTGGTGTTGGCGTCGATGCCGATGCCCCACAGGACCTTTCCGTCGATGGCGCACTCGATGTACGAGGCGGCCTGCGCGCTGGCGCCCTCGCTCATCGTGTGCTCGGTGTAGTCGAGCAGCCGGGCGTCGATACCGATGGCCTGCAGCGCTTCGAAGAACGCGGAGATCGGGCCGTTGCCGGTGCCGGTGAGCACGGTGTCCGTGCCGTCCACGTTCGCCTCGACGGTGATCGTGTCCTGGCCGTCCGAGCCGGTCGTGGTCTGGCCGGAGCGGATCTGTACGCGCCCCCAGGCGTTGTCCGGGTTGGGCAGGTACTCATCCTGGAACGTGGTCCAGATCTGCGTCGGCGTGACCTCGCCGCCCTCGGCGTCGGTCTTGGCCTGAATGATCCGGGAGAACTCGATCTGCATCCGGCGCGGCAGGTCCAGCTTGTGGTCGTTCTTCAGGACGTAGGCGATTCCGCCCTTGCCGGACTGCGAGTTGACCCGGATGACGGCCTCGTAGGAGCGGCCGACGTCCTTCGGGTCGATCGGCAGGTACGGGACCGCCCACTCGATGTCGTCGACGGTCTTGCCCTGGGCGGCCGCGTCGGCCTCCATGGCGTCGAAGCCCTTCTTGATGGCGTCCTGGTGGGAGCCGGAGAAGGCGGTGTAGACCAGGTCGCCCGCGTAGGGGTGGCGCGGGTGGACCTCCATCTGGTTGCAGTACTCGCTGGTGCGGCGGATCTCGTCGATCTGGGAGAAGTCGATCTGCGGGTCGACGCCCTGCGAGAACAGGTTCATGCCCAGCGTCACCAGGTCGACGTTGCCGGTGCGCTCGCCCTGGCCGAACAGGCAGCCCTCGATCCGGTCCGCACCGGCCATCAGGGCCAGTTCGGCGGCGGCGACGGCGGTGCCGCGGTCGTTGTGCGGGTGGACCGACAGGCAGACGAACTCGCGGCGCGACAGGTTGCGCGACATCCACTCGAACCGGTCCGCGTGCGTGGACGGCGTCGAACGCTCCACGGTGGCGGGCAGGTTGAGGATGATCTCGCGGCCCTCCTCGGGCTGCCAGACGTCGCAGACGGCCTCGCAGACCTCCAGGGCGAAGTCCAGCTCGGTGTCCGTGAAGATCTCGGGGCTGTACTGGTAGCCGAAGATCGTCTCCTCGCCCAGGATCTTCTCGGCGTACTCCATGACCAGCCGGGTGCCGTCCACCGCGATCTGCTTGACCTGGTCCTTCGAGCCGCGGAAGACCACGCGGCGGAAGGTGGGGGCGGTGGCGTTGTACAGGTGGACGGTGGCGCGGTGGGCGCCGCGCAGGGACTCGACGGTCCGCTCGATCAGCTCCTCGCGGGCCTGCGTCAGGACGGAGATCGTCACGTCCTCGGGGATCGCGCCCTCTTCGATGATGGAGCGGACGAACGCGAAGTCGGTCTCGCCCGAGGACGGGAAGCCGACCTCGATCTCCTTGTAGCCCATGCGCACCAGCAGGTCGAACATCTCGCGCTTGCGGGCCGGCGACATCGGGTCGATCAGGGCCTGGTTGCCGTCGCGCAGGTCGGTGGAGAGCCAGCGGGGCGCCTTCGTGACCCGCTTCTCGGGCCAGGTGCGGTCGGGGATCTCGACGGCCTCGTACCGGCCGTACTTGTGGACCGGCATCCCGGACGGCTTCTGCAGCCCCGTGGCGTTGGTGATCGGCGTGGGGCGGCCGACGGCGTTCTCGGCGGGGGTCTGCGCGGGGTTCACTGCGGTCATGGCGTAGGGCTCCTCGGGGTCCTTCATGGGGACGGCCGACGTGTTCGCTGCAACACCAGACTCCGCGGGGAGGGGGTCGGCCTACGACTACAGGCCCTCGCCGCGGCAGCTAAGAAGAAGCAGCCCGAAACGCATGATGCGTCGAGACTAGCCGAGGGGCGCCCGAGACGTCGGTGCCGTATCAGTATGCGGGATCGGGTGCCGGTAACGGGTGAACAGTGATGGATCACTCTATTTCGTCAATCCACGTAGCAACCAGTGACTTTGCGATCACACGCTGCCACAGTCGTGTGTATGCAGCCTCGATCTCAGCACGGGTTCCACCCCGTCTTCTGCACCATCGTGCCGCCCCACGTCCTCGACAAGCTGTCGCAGTCCGACGACCCCGTCCTGGCGGGCCCCGCCCGCCGCACCCTGGAGGCCGACGCCGCCCGGCGCACCCGCCGCCAGGTGACCACCGTCGTCCGGCCCGTCGTCACCCCCGCGCCGGAGGGGAACCGCTCCGGCAAACCACACCGCACGCTCTACGACTGCCGCCACGGCACGGACCTCCCCGGCCACAAGGTCCGCGCCGAGGGCCAGGAGCCCACGTCCGACGCCAGCGTCAACCGCGCGTACGCGGGCCTCGGCGCCACCTTCGAACTGCTGCTCAGCGCGTACGGCCGCCGTTCGATCGACGGCAACGGACTGCCGCTGATCGGTTCCGTGCACTACGACGAGAAGTACAACAACGCCTTCTTCGACGGCGAGCAGATGGTCTTCGGCGACGGGGACGGGGAGATCTTCCTGGACTTCACCGTCGCCATCGACGTGATCGCCCACGAGCTGGCGCACGGCCTGACCCAGTACACGGCCAATCTGAACTACTACGGTCAGTCCGGCGCGCTCAACGAGTCGGTGTCGGACGTGTTCGGCTCCCTGGTCAAGCAGTACTCCCTGGGCCAGACCGCCGAGCAGGCCGACTGGCTGATCGGCGCGGGGCTGCTGGCCCCGCGGGTCCAGGGTGTGGCGCTGCGCTCGATGAAGGCGCCCGGTACGGCGTACGACGACGACGTGCTCGGCAAGGACCCGCAGCCCGCCTCCATGGACGACTACATCCACACGGGTGACGACAACGGCGGGGTGCACCTCAACTCCGGCATCCCGAACCGCGCGTTCTACCTCCTGGCCACCGCGCTGGGCGGCAGCTCCTGGGAGCGGGCGGGCCAGCTCTGGTTCGATGTGCTCACCGGTGGTGAACTGGCGGTGGACGCGGACTTCGCGTCCTTCGCCCGGCTGACCGTGGCGGCGGCCCGCAGCCGCTTCGGCGCGGGCGACGAGGTCGAGGCGGTCGTCAAGGCCTGGTCGGAGGTGGGCGTGCCGACCGCGTAGCCGGCCCGGTCCGGACCACAGGCCCGTCGAGGAAGGACACCGTATGCGGATCCAGGTGAGCAGGACCGGCGGCTTCGCCGGTATCGCGCGCCACCGCGAGATCGACACCTCGGGGCGGGCCGACGCCCACGACTGGGAGGCCCTGGCCGAATCGGCGCTCGCCGACGGCCGGGAGGCTCCCGGCAAGGGCGTTCCGGACGGCTTCAGCTACCGGATCACCGTCGACGGCCGCACCGTGGACTGCGCGGACCCGCGGCTGACCGACGCGCAGCGCGCCCTGGTCTCACGCGTCCTGAAGGAGGGCGCGTGAGACCGGCGGCGCACACCTGACGGGGCTCGGGGAGCTCGGGAACGGCCCCCGCTCCCCGCGCCGTCGTCGCACCCTGGGCTCCGGGGGGCGTCAGCGGCTTCGCGCGCCTGCACCGGCCCCCGGGTCGTGGCTCCGCTCAGAACCCCAGCTTGCGCAGCTGCTTGGGGTCGCGCTGCCAGTCCTTGGCGACCTTCACATGCAGGTCGAGGAAGACCGGGGTGCCCAGCAGCGCCTCGATGTGCTTGCGCGACTTCGTACCGACGTCCTTCAGCCGCTTGCCCTTCGGGCCGATGATGATGCCCTTCTGGCTGGGCCGCTCGATGTAGACGTTGGCGTGGATGTCGAGCAGCGGCTTGTCCGCCGGACGGTCCTCGCGCGGCAGCATCTCCTCGACGACGACCGCGATGGAGTGCGGCAGCTCGTCCCGTACGCCTTCGAGCGCGGCCTCGCGGATCAGTTCCGCGACCATGACCATCTCGGGCTCGTCGGTGAGATCGCCCTCCGGGTAGAGCGGCGGGCTCTGAGGGAGCAGCGGGGCGATCAGGTCGGCCAGCAGACCGACCTGTTCGTCCTTGACGGCCGAGACCGGGATGATCTCCGCCCACTCGAAGCCGAGCTCCTCGCCGAGGCGGGAGACGGCCAGCAGCTGTTCGGCGAGCTGCTTGGACTCGACCAGGTCGGACTTGGTGATGATCGCGATCTTGGGCGTCTTCTTGATGCCCGCGAGTTCCTTGACGATGTACTTGTCGCCGGGGCCGAGCTTCTGGTCGGCGGGCAGGCAGAAACCGATGACGTCGACCTCGGCCCAGGTGGTGCGTACGACGTCGTTGAGACGCTCGCCCAGCAGGGTGCGCGGCTTGTGGAGGCCGGGGGTGTCGACCAGGATCAGCTGTGCGTCCGGCCGGTGCACGATGCCGCGCACGGTGTGCCGGGTCGTCTGGGGCCGGTTGGACGTGATCGCCACCTTCTGGCCGACCAGAGCGTTCGTAAGGGTGGACTTGCCCGCGTTGGGACGGCCCACGAAGCAGGCGAAACCGGCCCGGTGGGGGGCGGTGTTCTCAGCCTGCTGCGCAGCAGCTTCTGGGTTAGGTCGAGCGCTCATGGCGCCCATTGTCCCCGATCCCGGCGGCCGCGGGGCACCATGGAGCCCGCCGCGGCCGCCGGACCCTGTTCTCAGGCGGTGCGGCGACGGTTGCGGCGTGACCGGATCCACAGTGCGGCGCCCCCGGCGAGGGCCGCCAGCAGCACCCCGGCGACCAGCCAGGGCAGTGCGAAGTACGAGACGGACGCGGACTCGCGGGTGTCGCGGGCGCTCGCGGTCAGCTTGATCTCGCCCCACTCCACCTGCGGCGCGCCCGCCCACTCCTCGGTGAGCCGGACCTCCTGGCGGGGCAGCAGCTCGGAGGGGATGCGCGTGAGGTCCCGGGCCAGCAGGGTGCGGCCGAAGAGGCCCTCGGCCTTGAGGGCGACCTTGGGGCTGAGGGTGACGTTGCCGCGGTTGCGGAGGGTGTACGAGATGACGGCCCGGGACCTGCCCGTGCCCGGGACCAGCGGCGCGGTGTGCGCGACCCGGACGTCGTCGACGGAGAGCGCGGGCATCGTCGGTCCGTTGACCCGCAGATAGATCCGGGCCCCGACCGCCTTCTGGATGCCGACGGCGACGGCGCCCGCGTCGGCGGGGTCGATGCGCTCGTCCAGGGCCACGAGCGCGCCGGGGTGATCGCCCGGTTCGGCGCCCTCGGGCACCTTGATCGTCACGGGCACGGTGACCGAGCCGTGCGGTTTCACGGTGACCCGGTCGCGCCCTGCCTTCGCCCAGGCTCCGACGGAGCGCTGCTTCTCGTTCTGTCCCCGGACCGCGAATCCGCCGTCGCGCGCGGTGTTGTACGCGTCGGCGGCGTACAGCCGGAAGGTGAGCGGCTCACCGGTCTTGTTGGTGACGGTCACCTTGTCGGTGAGGGTGGCGCCGGGGTCGGCGGAGAGGTAGAAGTACGGCCGCGCGCCTGCGTCGGCGGTGGCGGGGAAGACCGACCAGCTGCCGTTGTCGGCGGCGCCGGCCATGGGCGCGCCGAGCAGGAGCAGGGCGCCGGTCAGGAGGAGTACGGAGAGTTTGCGCACGGTGCGGGCCCCCAGGTGCACGCTCGGGCGGGGCGGGCCGGGCGGGTGCGCGTCCGGCCCACCGGTTGATCGGTGGTGCTCGCTCACGGGATCAGCTGGTCCCGTTCCTGTGCTCAGTGGTGCGTGCTCACGTGATGAGTGCGTGCTCGCGGGTCGCGTGAGCGGTGGTACCGGCTCACGTCAGGGTGAGCGTGAGCACTCCGGAGTACGCGCCTGCGGCGGTGAACGCCGGTACGTCCAGCGACAGCCGGGCGTCGACGGTGAACTCACCGCCGGTGAACGCGCCGTCCGGCGTGGACGCCAGGGTGGCCCCCGCGCTGCCGACCGTTCCTTCGGACCCGGCCGCACAGGTGCTCGGGCTGCCGGCCTTCGTCGCGCAGGCCGGGCTCCAGCCGAGCGCGGACGCACCGATCGTCGCCCCTCCCGGACCCGTGAAGTCGGTGACCTTGCCGGTCAGGGACCAGCCCGCGGGGCCGCCGCGGAAGTCCTTGACCGTCACCGTCTGCAGGGCACCCGTGGAAGCGCCGCCCTGCCCGAAGTCGACCGCCGACAGTGCGACGGAGTCCCCGGCCTGAGCCATGGTGAGCGTGCCCGGCTCGACGGTGGAGGTCAGCCGCTGGCTGCCGTCCGGAATCTCACCGCCGCCCGTGGTGACGGTGTAGGCCTGGGGGCCCGCACCCTTGGCGGCGTCCCAGCCGGCGCCCTCGTAGGCGACGATGCCGGTGGTCGCCGGGTCGTTGACGGTGAGCTGCCCGGTGAAGCCGCCCGAACCGTCCGCCGTGGCCGTCGCGGTGTCACCGGTCTGGGCGTCGCCGGCCCGGCCGGCGAGCGTGACGGACGCGCCCGCGGTGAACTTCGACCCGGTCACGGTGACCTGGTCACCGGCCGCGCCGGAAGCCGTACCGAGCTGGATGGCCCGTTCGTTGACCTGGCCGCCGCCGTCCGTGGCGATGATCGTCTGGGAGACGGGGGCTGGCGGATCGGTGACCGTGCAGGGCGTGTCCAGCTCCATGATGTAGCTGGTGTGGATGTTGTAGTCGCCGGGCGCGAGCGTGATCTCGCCGGGCGCGGTGACGGTGAAGGTGCCGGTCATGGAGAAGGACGGGAACTCGCCCTTGCCGGGCACCGGACCGTTCTTCTTCGGACCCGCCACCGTGACGTCGGCGGACTGCGCACCGCCCACGGTGACCTTGCCCGTCGGCGTCATGATGTCGGCGGGCAGCGCCAGGTCGACCGGGTTGCTCGCGGCCGGTCTGACGACGGTGTACGTCACCGTGACCGTGTCACCGACCTTCGGCGCGGCGTTGTCGACGGTGATCTCGGCCGAGGTCGTCCCGTCGATCGGCGGGATGCCGGCGATGGCGGGCGGGATGCAGTGGGTCGGGAAGTCCACCGCGACCGAAGCCGTCGCACTGGCCTGCGCGGGTCCGGCGAGCAGGCCTCCCCCGGTGACGACCAGCGCGCCGACACCCAGCGCGGCGGCCCAGCGGCGGCCGCGGTCCTGGCGGTCCCGGCGGCGGGATCTTCGGCTGTCGGATCTTCGGATGGCTGAACGCATGGAGCCCCCTCCTGCGGGATCCGGCGCGGCGGCTCTTCCGCGTCGGCAGGGAGCCATTGATGACTTCGGTCCGGAAGAAGTCAATGGCATCGAAATGCGCCGACTGATGGGCCATCAGATGATGTCAAGATCCGCGTTTCCCGCACCTCCCGCACGAACGCCCCGCGCCGGTGGGCGCGGGGCGTTTCGTACACGCGAGGGCGGTCCTGCGGAGTTCAGCCCGCCGTCACGGTGAGCCGCAGCACCCCGTCGGGCCCCGCGAGCAGCACGGGCGTGTCGGCCCCGCCCAGGTCCCGCACCGCGGCCCGGTCCTCGTCGGACGGGGCCTGCGCCTCGGAGACGACGGCGGCCGCCTCCAGGGACGTGGCCCCGCTGGCCACGGCCATCGCGACGGCCGTCCGCAGCGCGCTGAGCCGCAGCGACTCCAGCTCCACGGTGCCCGCCACATACGTACGTCCGGTCTCGTCCCGCACGGCCGCGCCCTCCGGCACGCCGTTGCGGGCGCGGGCGCTGCGCGCCAGCGTGACGATCTTGCGGTCCTCGGCGCCGAGGTCGGTGCTCTCAGTCATGTGCCGAGCATACGAAGTGCGGCGACGGACCCGGCACGCGGGCGCCCGGCCCCCTCACGCCCGGAGGTGACGCATCGGATCGCGCCGGCCGCCGCGGCTGCTTCTCCGTGCCGGCGGGCCTACGGGGTGCGCGCCGCCCGGGCGGCCGCTTCCTCGTAGGCGGCGGTCAGCTCCGCCAGCACGCCGTCGGTGCGGGCCGGGGCCCCGGTCAGGTGGGTGGCGCGGAGCTCGTCCATGAACCGCTCCCACATCGGGGGGCCGCCCGCGGCCAGCAGCTCGGCCCGCACCGTCAGTTCCGGCGCAGTGTTCAGCCAGTGCGCACCCCAGAGGCCCAGATGGGCCATCACGGGGACGAGTTGCACCGCCGCCTCGGTGAGGTGGTACGCGACCTTCTGGCGGTGGCTCGGGTCGTCGTCGCGCGTGAGCAGCCCCGCCTCGACGAGTTTCGCGAGCCGGTTGGCCAGGATGTTGGAGGCGATGCCCTCCATGGACGCGTTGAGCAGCTCACGGAAGTGGGTGAGACCGCCGAACATGATGTCGCGCAGCACGATCAGGCTCCAGCGGTCCCCGAGGAGCTCGACCGTCATGTTGATCGGGCAGCCGGAGCGGCCCGGCGACACGGGCAGCTTTCCGGAGGGAACTGGTTGCAACATGGGAGCAGTCTAGATAGCTTACAGACCGGTTGCAGATTGCAATCGGAAGGGGATCCGATGAAACAGCTGGTCCGCGTCCAGAACTTCTGTGTCTCCCGAGACGGCTACGGCGCCGGTGAGGGCCAGACGCTCGACCGCCCGTTCGGCACCGCCGACCCCGGCCGGCTCGTCTCCTGGGCCGGTGCCACCGCCCACTGGCCCAACCGGACCGACCCCGGCGGCACCCTCGGCCTGGACGACTACTTCACCCGCGACTTCTCCAACAACATCGGCGCCGAGATCATGGGCCGCAACAAGTTCGGCCCGCAGCGCGGACCGTGGGAGAACCACGACTGGGAGGGATGGTGGGGCGAGGAGCCCCCGTTCCACACCCCGGTGTTCGTCCTCACCCACCACGAGCGGCCCTCGATCACCAAGGGCGAGACCACGTTCCACTTCCTCGACGCGTCCCCGAAGGACGCGCTGGCCCGCGCCTTCGAGGCGGCCGGGGGCAAGGACGTACGCATCGGCGGCGGTGTCGCCACGGTCCGGGAGTTCCTCGCCGCCGACCTCGTCGACTCGCTGCACGTCGCCGTCGCACCGCTCGACATCGGCGCCGGCGAACGGCTGTGGGAGAGCCCCGAGGAGCTGACCGACCGCTTCCACCTGGAGAAGGTCCCGAGCCCGGGCAGCGACGTGGTACACCACCTGCTCTGGCGGAAGTGACCCGCCCGGACCCGGCCTACGCCCGGTCGAGCCGCAGCCGCTCCGCCCGTGGCAGCTTGGCCACCACGAGGTCGTAACTGTCCTCGATCAGCTCACGCAGCTTCGCGTCCGGCAGCCCGGACACCGTCACGGTGTTCCAGTGCCGTTTATTCATGTGCCACCCCGGCGCCACGGCCTCGTACTCCTCCCGGAGCCGCACCGCGTCGTCGGGGTCGCACTTGAGGTTCACCGTCAGCGGCCGCGCGTCCAGCGTGCTCAGCGCGAACATCTTGCCGAGCACCTTGAAGACGGACGCCTCCGGCCCGAACGGGAACTCCTCCACGCTCGCGTTGAACCCCAGGCAGAACGCCCTGAGCTGCTGCGGTGTCATGCCGTCGCCTCCTCCTCGGGAGCCACCGGCTCCACCAGCACCGTGACGATCTTGTTCCGTCGGCCGGCCGGGGACTCCGCGGTCAGCCGCAGCCGTCGCCCGTCGGGCAGTTCGACCTCCGACGAGGCACCGGCGATCGGGACCCGGCCCAACGCCTTCGCGAGCAGCCCGCCGACGGTCTCCACGTCCTCGTCGTCGTACTCGTCGAGGCCGAACAGCTCGCCGAGGTCGCCGATGTCCAGCCGGGCGGTCACCCGGAAGCAGCCGTCCTCCAGCGCCTGGACCGGCGGCAGCTCGCGGTCGTACTCGTCGGTGATCTCGCCGACGATCTCCTCCAGGATGTCCTCGATGGTGACGATGCCCGCCGTGCCGCCGTACTCGTCGATGACGACCGCGACGTGGCTGCGCTCCTGCTGCATCTCCCGCAGCAGGTCGCCCGCGTTCTTCGTGTCGGGCACGAAGGCCGCCGGACGCATCGCCGTGGAGACCAGATCGGCCTCGGACTCCCGGTTGATGTGGGTCTTGCGGACCAGGTCCTTGAGGTAGACGATCCCGACGATGTCGTCCTCGTTCTCCCCGGTGACGGGGATCCGCGAGAAACCGGAACGCAGCGCCAGGGTCAGCGCCTGCCTGATCGTCTTGTAGCGCTCGATGCAGACCAGGTCGGTGCGCGGCACCATCACCTCGCGCACGAGCGTGTCACCGAGCTCGAAGACGGAGTGCACCATGCGGCGCTCCTCGTCCTCGATCAGCGACTCCTGCTCGGCGAGGTCGACCATCGCCCGCAGCTCGGCCTCACTGGCGAACGGGCCCTTGCGGAACCCCTTGCCCGGCGTCAGCGCGTTGCCGATGAGGATCAGCAGCTGCGGGATCGGCCCCATGATCCGGGCCAGCGGCAGCAGGACGTACGCCGCCGCGGTGGCCGTGTTCAGCGGGTGCTGGCGGCCGATGGTGCGCGGCGAGACGCCGATGGCGACGTACGAGACGAGGACCATCACCCCCATGGCGACGGCGAGCGCCTCCCAGGTCTCCGGGAACTCCTTCAGACAGGCGTACGTGACCAGCACCCCGGCCGACATCTCGCAGGCGACCCGCACCAGCAGGGCGACGTTGAGATAGCGCGTCGGATCGGCCGCGACCTGTTCCAGCTTGTCGCTGCCGCGCCGCCCCGAGCGGACCGCCTCGGCGGCCCGGAAGCTCGACGTACGCGCGATGCCGGCCTCGGCGCAGGCCGCCAGCCAGCCGACGACGACCAGCAGGACGACCCCGAAGACGAGCGGCAGGCTCACGAGACGGTGGGCGCGGGGGACGGACCGGTGAGCCCGTGCTCGCCGCGCCAGCCGTCCACGATCGCCGCCTGGAGGCCGAACATCTCGGCCTTCTCGTCGGGCTCCTCGTGGTCGTAGCCGAGCAGGTGCAGCACCCCGTGGACGGTCAGGAGCTGGAGCTCCTCGTCCATGGAGTGCTGCGTCTCCGCGTCCTCGCCCTGCTTCTTGGCGACCTCCGGGCAGAGCACGATGTCACCGAGGAGCCCCTGCGGGGGCTCCTCGTCGTCCTTCGACGGCGGACGCAGTTCGTCCATCGGGAAGGACATGACGTCCGTCGGGCCCGGCAGGTCCATCCACTGGATGTGGAGCTGTTCCATGGCGGCGGTGTCCACCACGATCACCGAGAGTTCGGAGAGCGGGTGGATCCTCATCCGCGCGAGCGCGTAGCGGGCGATGTCGAGGATCGCCTGCTCGTCGACCTCGGTTCCGGACTCGTTGTTGACGTCGATCGACATGGTGCGCTGCTACTGCTTCCCGTTGCGTCGGCCCTGGCCCTTGCCGGCCTGGCCGTCCTGGTCGCTGTCGTACTTCTCGTACGCGTCGACGATACGGCCGACCAGCTTGTGCCGGACGACATCCTGGGACGTGAGCCGGGAGAAGTGCACGTCGTCGATGCCTTCGAGGATGTCCTGGACCTGACGCAGACCGCTCTTGGTGCCGTTCGGCAGGTCGACCTGGGTGACGTCGCCGGTGACGACGATCTTCGAGTCGAAGCCGAGCCGGGTCAGGAACATCTTCATCTGCTCGGCGCTGGTGTTCTGCGCCTCGTCGAGGATGATGAAAGCGTCGTTGAGGGTACGGCCCCTCATGTATGCCAGCGGAGCCACCTCGATCGTGCCCGCCGCCATCAGGCGCGGGATCGAGTCGGGGTCGAGCATGTCGTGCAGGGCGTCGTAGAGCGGGCGCAGATACGGGTCGATCTTGTCGAAGAGCGTGCCGGGCAGGAAGCCCAGCCGCTCGCCGGCCTCGACCGCGGGGCGGGTCAGGATGATCCGGCTGACCTGCTTGGACTGCAGGGCCTGGACCGCCTTGGCCATGGCGAGGTACGTCTTGCCGGTACCGGCGGGGCCGATGCCGAAGACGATCGTGTGCTTGTCGATCGCGTCGACGTACCGCTTCTGGTTGAGCGTCTTGGGACGGATCGTGCGGCCGCGGCTGGAGAGGATGTTCTGCGTGAGCACTTCGGCGGGGGTCTCGGTGCCGTCCGCCTGGCCGTTGTCGCTGGCCTTGAGCATCGCGATCGAGCGTTCCACAGCGTCCTCCGTCATCGGCTGACCGGTGCGGAGCACCAGCACCATCTCGTCGAACAGGCGCTGGATCAGGGCGATCTCCGCCGCGTTGCCCGTCGCGCTTATGTCATTTCCCCGGACGTGGATGTCGGCCGCCGGGAACGCCGCTTCGATCACGCGCAGCAACGAGTCGCCCGCTCCCAGGAGCATCACCATGGGGTGAGCGGCCGGGATGCTGATGTGGGCACGCGCCTGCGGCTGTGTGGGTGTCTGAGTCATGGGCCGGCCCTCGGGCCTGCACATACCTCCCGTTGCACGGTTCTCGCTGCTCGAAAACCTCAGGTGTACCCAGCCTACGACTTGGTACGGACAACACCAGGGGTTTTACCTGCCGGGGGCAGCCTGCCGGTCAAGGGCGGAAGCCGATCGTGGGGACGGCCCGGCGCAGCGGCCAGGGGCGGGCGGCCGCGGGCAGCAGGTCCTGGAGGAAGGCGTACCGCTGGAGCGCGGCCGGGTCCTGGTCGGCGCAGGTGCGGACGTGCTGCCACCAGGCGGCGATCTCCGCCCAGCCCGGGGCGGAGAGCGAGCCGCCGAACTCCTGGACCGAGAGGGCCGCGGTGAGGCCGGCGAAGGCGAGGCGGTCGGCGAGCGGCCAGTTGGCGAGGGTTCCGGTGACGAAGCCGGCCACGAAGACGTCGCCCGCGCCGGTCGGGTCCAGGGCCTCGACTGCGATCGCGGGGACCTCGGCGGCGGTCCCGGTGGCCGCGTCGACCGCGTACGCCCCCTCGGCACCGAGGGTGACCACGGCGAGCGGGACCCGTTCGGCGAGGGCGTGCGCGGCGGCGCGGGGGCAGTCGGTGCGGGTGTAGCGCATGGCCTCCTCGGCGTTGGGGAGGAAGGCCTGGCAGTGCTCCAGGTCGGTCAGGCCGTCCAGGTCCCAGCGGCCGGTCTCGTCCCAGCCGACGTCGGCGAAGACCAGGGCGCCGCTGCGGGCCGCCGTGGCGACCCAGGGTTCGCTGCGGCCGGGAGCGAGCGAGGCGATGGCGGCGCGGGACCGGGGCGGGCACCGGGGGGAGGCGGCGGGGGCTCCGGGAGGTGCGAACGCGGGCGGGGGCGGGGCCTCGTGGCCGTGGGAGACCATGGTCCGCTCGCCCTCGTACGCCATGGAGACGGTCACCGGGGAGTGCCAGCCGCGGACGGTGTGCGACAGGGACAGGTCGATGCCCTCGCCCTGTTCGAGGGCGTCCCAGCAGTACTCGCCGTAGTGGTCGTCGCCGAACGCGGCGGCGAGTGAGGTGTGAAGGCCGAGGCGGGCGAGCGCGGTGGCCATGTTGGCGACGCCGCCGGGGCTGGATCCCATCCCGCGGGCCCAGGACTCGGTGCCGCGCACCGGGGCGCTGTCCAGGCCGGTGAAGATGATGTCGAGGAAGACCGTGCCGGTGAGGAAGACGTCGCAGCCGGGGTCCTGCGGTGCGCGCAGCCCGTCCAGCGGGTCGATGTCTGGAATGTCTGCGCTCACCTTGCACTCCCCGGTCGTGGCGGTTGCGGCCAGTGTGCCCGATTCCCCTCCGCGGGGGCCGGGTCCGCGCCGGGTCCGTGGCGGTTCTCCGCACACAGAGGCTGACCTGCATAAACATGCGCTGTTACCCGCATAGAAACGCGGCAAACGCATAAGTGACCCGGATCACAGCGGGGCGACTTTCGGCCGACCCGGAGCACTTGATACAAATTGGCCCGCGACCACCGTTGGGCATCTCACCGACGAGTGTGCCGATTCCCCGCATTTTCTCGCATTTCCGCATGACCCCCTCTGCTTTCTCTTCGCCTCCTCTGGCATGTCTTCAGGAACGCCCATGTCCTCGCGCCCTCGCGCCGCGTGGCCTCTGGTAGCCGTGTTCACCGCCGGTTACCTCGCCGCCTATCTGCTCCCCACCATCGTGGGACGGCTCTCCGTCTATCTGGGTCTCAGCACGGCCGAGGCCGGCCTGGTCGGCAGTGCCCTGCTGCTGAGTTCGGCCTCGGCGGGCTTCTGCCTGGCGGGCCGCGTCGAGACGTACGGGCCGCGCAGACCGGCGCGGATCGGCCTGGTGCTGGCCGCGCTGGGGTACGGCTGCGCGGCGCTCGCGGGTTCCGTGCCGCTGGTGGTCCTGGGCGCCGTGGTCGGCGGTTTCGGGTCCGGAACGGCCACCGCGGTGGCCGCGGCGGGCATCGCCGCCCAGCGCGATCCGCACCGGACGTCGTCCCTGGGGCTGTTGAGCGTCTCGGCGACCGCGGGCGCCCTGTATCTGACGATCCCGCACCTGGGCGGCGGCCACCGGCTGCCGTTCGCCTCGATCGCGCTGGTCGCGCTGCTCGTCTGGCCGGCCACCTCCCGGCTCGGCAGCCCGGTACCGGCCGGACCGGCCGTCCCCGCATCGGGACGGCTGCCGCACCGCCGCTCGGGCCTGGTGCTGGCGGGCGGCATGCTCGTCTGGTCCATGGCGCAGAACGCGCTGTGGGGGGTCAGCAGCCGCATCGGCGTGGACCAGGTCGGACTCTCCGAGGTCACCATCGGCGCGGTGTTCGCCGCCGCGCTGGGCGCCGGTCTGCTCGGCGTGATGGGCGCCGGAATGCTGGGGGCCCGGCTCGGGCGGGCGGTGCCGATCGGTCTGGGCACCGTCATCATCGCCGGGAGCATCGTGCTCAGCTCGTCGGCCGGGAGCCTCGGCTCCTTCGCGGGCGGCGAGATCCTCTGGAACACCGTCTACCCGGTGGTCCTGTCGTATCTGATCGGCCTGGCCGCGTCCCTGGACGTACGGGGCCGCTGGGCGGTCCTGGCGGGCTCGGCCTCGTCGGTCGGCGTGGCCTGCGGTCCGGTGCTCGGCAGCGTGCTGTCCGAGGGGGCCGGTTTCCCGGTGATGGGGCTGATCCTGGGCACCGTGACCCTGCTGGTCGCGGTTCCCGTGACGGCGGTGGCCCTGCACACCGGTGGCCGTCCGCTGGTGCCGGGTTCGGTGCGCCGCAGGGGTGGCGCACCGGCGGCCCTGCTCGCGGTCACCACCGGTGCGGTGCCCGGGGCGGTACCGAAGCTGGGCGCGCCCGAGCAGGCCGTCACGGAGATAAGCCTTCCCGCACTGCGCCGCAGGCGCCTGGTCAGGAGTGCGTTCCGGACGGCCGGCCCGTCGGGCGGCGGTCAGTCGAACGCGTACGCCTCGACCTCGGACAGGTAGCGCGCCCTGCGCTCCTCGTCGTGGTCGAGGAAGGCCGCCTCGAAGGAGTTGCGGGCCAGGGTGCGCAGCTGCTCGCGCTCCAGTCCGAGCGCCTCGTGGACGGCGTGGAAGGTGTCTCCGACGTATCCGCCGAAGTAGGCGGGGTCGTCGGAGTTCACCGTGCAGAGCAGTCCGGCGTCCATCATGGCGCGCAGCGGGTGCTCCTCCAGGGTGTCGATGGCCCGCAGCCGTACGTTGGACAGCGGGCAGAGGGTGAGCGGCACCCGGTCGGCGACCAGCCGCTTCACCAGCTCGGGATCCTCCATGCAGCGCAGTCCGTGGTCGATGCGCTCCACGCCGAGCACGTCGAGCGCCTCGGTGATGTAGGCCGGCGGCCCCTCCTCGCCCGCGTGGGCGACCTTGCGCAGCCCGAGCGCCTCGGCCGCCGCGTACACCTCGCGGAACTTGGCGGGCGGATGGCCGACCTCGGCGGAGTCCAGGCCGACGGCGCTGATCCGGTGCAGGTGGGGCTTCGCGGCCTCCAGCGTCTCCAGCGCCGATTCGGCGGACTGGTCGCGCAGGAAGCACATGATCAGCTGGGTGGAGATGCCGTGCTTCTCCTCGCTGCTCTCCAGCGCCCGGCCGAGTCCCTCGACGACGGTGCCGATGGGCACACCGCGGGCGGTGTGCGCCTGCGGGTCGAAGAAGATCTCCGCGTGGCGCACGCCCTGGGCGGCGGCGCGGGCGAGGTAGGCGTCGGCGAGTTCGGTGAAGTCGTCCTCGGTCCGCAGCACCGCCATCAGTGCGTAGTAGAGGTCGAGGAAGCTCTGCAGGTCGTCGAAGAGGTAGGCGGTGCGCAGCTCCTCGGTGTCCGCGTAGGGCAGCGGCACGCCGTTGCGTGCGGCGAGGGCGAAGGCCAGCTCGGGTTCGAGGGTTCCTTCGATGTGGAGGTGGAGTTCTGCTTTGGGGAGGTGCACGGTTTCTCTCTTACGCAGGGTGGTGCGGTGACGTGTTACGGGTGACGGCTCGGTACCGGGACCCGGATCAGGTCCTGGGCGACGGTCAGTTCGCCCTCGAACCCGGCCGCCCGGGCCTGGGTCTCGAAGACTGCCGGGTCCGGGTAGCGCTGGGAGAAGTGCGTGAGCACGAGGTGCCGTACGCCCGCTTCCCGCGCGACCCGGGCCGCCTGCCCGGCGGTCAGATGGCCGTGGTCGGCGGCCAGCTTTTCGTCCTCGTCGAGGAAGGTGGACTCGATGACCAGCATGTCGCAGCCCTCGGCGAGCACGTACACGCCGTCGCACAGCCTCGTGTCCATGATGAACGCGAACCGCTGTCCGCGCCTGTGCTCGGAGACGTCGTCGAGGGTGACATCACCGAGGGCGCCCTCGCGCTGGAGCCGGCCGACGTCCGGGCCCGCGATGCCGTGCGCGGCGAGCTTCGCGGGCAGCATGCGCCGCCCGTCGGGCTCGACCAGCCGGTAGCCGTACGACTCGACGGGGTGCGAGAGCCGGTGGCTGCTGAGGGTGTACGTGTCCGTGGTGGCCAGCGGTCCGTCGGCGGCGACCGGGGCCTCGGTCAGCTCGACGGATTCGCGGTAGGCCGTGGCGTACCGCAGGCGTTCGAAGAAGTGCTGTCCGCTCGCCGGGTAGTGCGCGGTGACGGGGTGCGGGACCTGGTCGAGGTTGATCCGCTGGATCACCCCGGCCAGGCCGAGCGAGTGGTCGCCGTGGAAGTGCGTGACGCAGATCCGGTCGATGTCGTGTGCGGCGACGCCGGCCCGCAGCATCTGGCGCTGGGTTCCCTCGCCGGGGTCGAAGAGGATGCCCTCGCCGTCCCAGCGCAGCAGGTAGCCGTTGTGGTTGCGGTGCCGGGTCGGGACCTGGCTGGCGGTGCCGAGGACGACGAGTTCACGTGCGGACACGGTAGGCGGCGGCCCGTTCTAGCCGGGGGGCCACTGGAGGCCGCGGCCGCCCAGGACGTGGGCGTGCGCGTGGAAGACGGTCTGCCCGGCTCCGGCTCCGGTGTTGAACACGACCCGGTACCCGGTCCCGTCGATCTTCTCGTCGGCGGCGACGTGTCCGGCCTCGCGCAGGACGTCGGCGAGGATCTGCGGCTCGGCGGCGGCGAGGGACGCGGCGTCGGGGTGGTGGACGCGGGGGATGACCAGGACGTGGGTGGGGGCCTGGGGGTTGATGTCGCGGAAGGCGACCGTGGTGTCGGTCTCCCGGACGATGGTGGCCGGGATCTCACCCGAGACGATCTTGCAGAACAGGCAGTCGGGCTGCGGTTCTCCTGCCATGGGGGCTCCTTGGGTCTCGGATGATCCGTTACGGGGGCAGCCTAGCGGGCGGGCCCGGGTGTTTCCGGGGCGGAGCCCCGGTCCGGGCCCCGCCCCCTCAGGTCACTCCGGCAGCACCGGCGCCGTCTTCGCCGGGGTGCGGGTCAGCGACTCCAGTGCGATCCGGATCGCCTCGTCCAGCTGCGGGTCCCGGCCCTCCGCGTGGTCCTGCGGCGTCATGACGACCTCGACGTCGGGATCGACGCCGTGGTTCTCGACGCCCCAGCCGTATCCCTCCAGCCAGAAGGCGTACTTGGGCTGGGTGACCAGCGTGCCGTCGACGAGCCGGTACCGGCTGTCGATCCCCACCACACCGCCCCAGGTGCGTACGCCGACGACGGGGCCGATCTCCAGCGCCTTGATCGCCGCGTTCACGATGTCGCCGTCCGAGCCGGAGAACTCGTTCGCCACGGCCACGACGGGTCCGCGCGGCGCGTCGCCCGGATAGCTGTAGGGCCGCATGCCGCGGGGCAGGTCCCAGCCGACGATGCGGCGGGCCAGTTTCTCCACCACCAGCTGCGAGGTGTGGCCGCCACGGTTCTCCCGCACGTCCACCACGAGTCCCTCGCGGGCGACCTCGGTACGCAGGTCGCGGTGGATCTGCGCCCAGCCCGACCCGACCATGTCGGGGACGTGGAGGTAGCCGAGGCGCCCGCCGGACTGCTCGTGCACGTACGCGCGCCGGCCGGCGACCCACGCGTGGTAGCGCAGCGCCTCCTCGTCGGCGATCGGCACGACGACGACATGGCGCGGGTCGCCGCCGTCGACCGGCGAGACGGTCAGCTCGACGGGCTTTCCGGCCGAGCCGGTGAGCAGCGGTGCGGGGCCCGTGAGCGGGTCGACGGGGTGTCCGTCGACGGCCACGATCGCGTCACCCGCGCGGACCGCGACGCCGGGTGCGGCGAGCGGGGCGCGGGCGGCGGGGTCGGAGGTCTCCGACGGGAGGATGTGGTCGATGCGCCAGCTCCCGTCGTCCGCGCGCGAGAGGTCGGCGCCGAGCAGGCCCTGCCGGGCGGAGTCGTCGCGCCAGCCGGCGGAGGGGGTCACATAGGCGTGCGAGGTGCCGAGTTCGCCCTGGACCTCCCAGAGGAGGTCGATGAGGTCGTCGTGGGTGGCGACGCGTTCCAGGACGGGACGGTAGCGGTCCAGGACGCCTTCCCAGTCGACACCGCCCATGTCGGGGCGCCAGAAGTTGTCCCGCATGATGCGGCCGGCCTCGTCGTACATCTGACGCCATTCGGCCGCCGGGTCGAGGGTGCGGCGGACGCGGGAGAGGTCGACGGTGATGTTGTTGTCGTCGCTGTCGTCGTCGGAGCCCCCGGAGACGCGGCTGTCGGACGGAACGATGCGCAGTTTTCCGTGGCTGAGCAGGGCGAGGCGCTTGCCGTCACCGCTGACCGCGAACCGGCCGATGTCGGAGGCCAGTTCCTCGCAGCGCAGCTTCTCCAGGTCGTACCGCTCCAGGACGGTCTCGGGGCGGTGGGCGTCGGGGGTGGGGGCGCTCGTGCCGAGGACCCCGGTCACCGGGTGGCGCAGCCACAGCAGCCCGTCCTTCGCGGCCTTGAGCGAGGAGTAGCTGGCGGCCTCGACGGGCAGCGGCACGATCCGGTCGGCGAGGCCGTCCAGGTCGATGCGGGTGACCGGGAGCGCGGTGGGGTTGTCCTCGCCGTCGCCGCCCTTCTCCTTCTCGGTCGGGCGGCCGTGGAGCTGCGGTCCGAACGGGGAGGGCGTGGTCGCGGCGAGCGTCAGCAGGTGCGGCCGGCAGGTCCCGATGAACGCCAGGTCGAAGACGTGCGAGTCGTAGATCGGGTCGAACGCCCGCTCGGAGAGGAAGGCCAGGTGCTTTCCGTCGGCGGTGAAGGCGGGTGCGAAGTCCCGGAACCGCAACGGGGTCGCCTCGGACACCGACAGGTCGGCCAGGTGCGCGAGCTTGAGCTGGCTCAGCGGCTCGGGACCCGGGTGCGACCAGGCGAGCCAGGCGGAGTCGGGCGAGAAGACGAGCCCGGAGGCGTCGCCGTGCTCGCTGCGGTCGACCTCGTGGACCTCGCCGCTCTCCCGTTCGACGATCAGGACGCGCCCGTCGTGGGCGGCGACGGCGAACCGGCTGCCGTCGGGTGCGGGGACCAGGTCCAGGACCCGGCCGATCCGGCCCGAGGCGAGGCGGCGCGGTACGGCGCCGGGGCCGGCCCCGGTGGCGGGTGCGCACTCCAGCGCGTCGTCGCCCTCGGCGTCCGTGACCCAGACGACGTGCTGGTCGCCGTCGGCCTGGAAGGTGTGGGGCAGCCTCGCCCGTACGCCGGGTTCGACGGCGAGCGCGCGGGCCGGTCCCTCGCGGTGGGTGACCCAGTGGACGGCACCGCGGGACCCGACGGCGCTGCCGCGGCCGGTGCGGTCGGGGGATGCGGTGTGCAGGTGGCTGCCTGCGTGCACGGGGTGCGGCTGGAGGTCGGCGCGCTGGCCGCCGAGCCGGATGTCGAGCCGGCGGGGGCCGTCGCTCTCCAGGCTGTCCAGGAGCCACAGCTCACCGGCGGACGCGTAGGCGACGCGGGTGCCGTCGGTGGTGGCGTGCCGGGCGTAGAAGCCCTCGATGCCGGTGTGCCGGCGCAGGTCCGTGCCGTCGGGGAGGGACGAGTACAGCGCGCCGACGCCTTCGTGGTCGGAGAGGAAGGCGATGCGGTCGCCGACCCACAGAGGGCACTCGATGTTGCCGTCGAGGTCCTCGTGGACGCGTACGAACTCCGCCGGGTCCCCCTCGGCCGCGATCCACAGCTTGCCCGCCGTGCCGCCCCGGTAGCGCTTCCAGGTGGCGGCCTCGCGCCCCATAGTGGCCGAGAGCAGCAGGACGCGTCCGCCGGGGCCGTACGCGAGGGAGCCGACCGGTCCGTACGGGAGGGTCCGTGCGGGACCTCCGTCGACCGGGACCGCCCGGGCCCAGCTGCGCCGGAGGGAGACCTGCCCCTGGGTGCTGGTGACCAGCACGTCGCCGTCGGGTGTCCAGCCGCGCACGGCGGTCCGCGCGTCGCCCCAGTGGGTCAGCCGCCGCGAGGGGCCGCCGTCGACGGGGGCGAGGTGCACCTCGGGTGCGCCGTCCCGGGTGGACGTCCAGGCGACGAGGGTGCCGTCGGGAGATATCCGCGGCTGGGCGACGGGGCGGTTGTCGGCGCTGACACGCCAGGCTCGGCCACCGTCGAGCGGCGCGAGCCAGACATCGTCCTCGGCGGTGAAGGCGATCGAGTCGCCCTGGACATGGGGATACCGGAGGTAGGAAGGCTGTGTCACAACGATCAGCCTAGGCCGCTGCCGTGCCTGGTGGAACGGGGTTGGCCGGAGACCGTCGTCCGGCCGGCCCACTTGCCCCGAGGGGCCGCTCACTTGCCCTGAGGGGGTGCCGTGACCGTGACGGTCACGGTGACCGTCGGCCGGGCCCCTCCCCCGCCGCCGCTTCCCCCGTCGCTTCCCCCGCCGGTCGGTGCGGGACTCGGGGGCGGCGCTTGGCAGTTGCCGAGCAGCGTGGCCCGGAACACGGTCCGGGCACCGGCCTTCGCGGTCAGGTCACCGCGCACGCAGCGGCCGTCGACCGCCTGCCGGACCTGGCCGGTGACCTTGATGTCCCGGCCGTCCTTCGTCCGGCCGCTGCAGTCGACGTCGGCGACGCGGCGCGTGGAGGCGGTGGCCGAACCGGCCCGTGCGGACGCCGCCTTCACCCCGTCCCCGTCGATGCTCGCCGTGCAGGTCAGCCACTGCACCCGCACGCCTTCGTGCTCCAGGGCGCGGGTGGCGGTGCTGTCGGTGGTCACGGCGATGGACGCGGTGTTCAGCCCGTCCGCGGGTTCACAGGCGGCGAGGCCCGCGACGGATGCGGCCGCGAGGCAGAACGCGGCCGGAAAGTGACGGGCCCTTCTGAGGCCCCATGCCCTTGATGTCCCCATACGGGCAGCTTCCCACCGCTCCTGACGGAACGGTAGACCGCTTGCGGCCACAACCGCCCCGGGAGGGCGGCCGCTACGCCCAGCGGCCCGTGCGCCCCAGCAGCAGCGCAGTAGCCGCGGTGCCCGCAGTCGACGTGCGCAGAACGGTCGGCCCCAGTCGGCAGGTCCGGGCGCCGGCGGCGGCGAAAACGGCCAACTCATCCGGCGACACACCTCCTTCAGGCCCTACGACCAGCACGATCTCACCCTCGTCGGGCAGCGCGACGGTGGCCAGCGGCTCGCTGTCGTACCCGCGGTCCTCGTGCAGCACGGCCGCGAAGTCGGCTGTGGCCAGAAGTGCGGCAACCTGCTTGGTCGTCAGCGCGTCCGCCACCTCCGGGAACCGGACCCGGCGCGACTGCTTGCCGGCCTCGCGCGCCGTACTGCGCCATTTAGCCAGGGACTTGAGGCCGCGGTCGCCCTTCCACTGCGTGATGCAGCGCGCGGCCTGCCAGGGCACGATCGCGTCGACGCCGGTCTCCGTCATCGTCTCGACGGCGAGCTCGCCGCGGTCGCCCTTGGGCAGCGCCTGGACGACGGTGATGCGGACATCGGGACGGGGTTCCTCGTGGACGGACTCCAGGTCGGTGATCACCAACCGGTCCTTGCCCTCGGCGGCCATGACGACGCCCTCCGCCCAGCGCCCGCTCCCGTCCGTGAGGACGACGTCCTCACCGGCGCGCAGGCGCTTCACCGAGACGGCGTGCCGGCCCTCGGGGCCTTCCAGGACGAACCCCGGCCCCTGCGGCATCTGCTCGACGACGAAGACGGGTGCCGTCACTGTGTACTCCTCGTGCTCAGTGCCGTCCGTGCGGCGTCCAGTTCTTCGGCGAGCAGCCTGACCAGCCGGCCCGCGGGCAGTTCGCGTGCCATCCGGTGCCCCTGCCCCGCCCACAGTGCCATGCCCTGCGCGTCCCCCGCCTTGGCCGCGGCCTTGCGCAGCACGGCTGTCAGGTGGTGCACCTGCGGGTAGGCGGCGGGGGCGTACGGTCCGTGCTCACGCACGAAGCGGTTGACCAGCCCCCGGGCCGGACGGCCGGAGAAGGCCCGGGTCAGGGTGGTGCGGACGAACAGCGGGTTGGTCAGGGCCTGCTTGTGCAGCAGATGGGCGCCCGATTCGGGGCAGATCAGGAAGGCGGTGCCGAGCTGCGCGGCGTCGGCGCCCGCTGCCAGTACCGCGGCGATCTGGGAGCCGCGCATCAGGCCGCCCGCGGCGATGACCGGTATCTGCACGGTCTCGCGCACCTGGGCCACCAGGCAGAGCAGCCCGGTCCCCGCGCCGTCGATCTGCGGGTCGTCGCGGAACGTGGACTGGTGGCCGCCCGCCTCGACGCCCTGGGCACAGACGGCGTCGGCGCCCGCCCACTGGGCGGCCTGGGCCTCCTCGGGCGAGGTGACCGTGACGACGGTGTACGTACCCACCGCGGCGAACGCGTCGAGGGTGTCGCGGGAGGGGCAGCCGAAGGTGAAGGAGACGACCGGGACCGGGTCCTCCAGCAGGATGGCGAGCTTGGCCTCGTAGCCGTCGTCGCCGCCGGTGTCGGTGTCGCCGAGCGGGGTCTCGTACCAGGAGGTCTCGCCCGCGAGCTGGTGCCGGTAGACCTCGATGGCGGCCGGGTCGGCGAGGTTCGGCTGCGGCATGAACAGGTTGACGCCGAAGGGCTGGCCGGTGAGACCGCGCACCTGTTTGATCTCGTTGTACATGCCGTCCGCCGTCTTGTACCCGGCGGCCAGGAAGCCGAGTCCGCCGGCCTCGGCGACGGCCGCGACGAGCTGCGGACACGAGGTTCCGCCCGCCATCGGGGCCTGCACGATCGGATACCGGCAGAGATCGGTCAACGCGGATGACATGACCGCATCGTGTCATGTCCTTCCTGTCCCGTGATGCGCACCCCGCTGCCACGTTTTGTCCGCAATGCGGTACGGGCCCGGAAACCGGGCCCGTACGACATCGTTACGCGGATCTAGCGGCCGTTGAACGCGTCCTTCAGCCGCGAGAACAGGCCCTGCTGCCCGGGCTGGAACTGGCCGGTGGGCCGCTCCTCGCCGCGCATTTTCGCCAGCTCGCGCAGGAGGCGCTCCTGCTCCGGGTCCATCTTCGTCGGGGTCATCACCTCGACGTGCACGATCAGGTCACCGCGCCCGCCGCCACGCAGGTGCGTGATGCCGCGCCCGTGCAGCGGGACGGACTGGCCGGACTGGGTGCCCGGTCGGATGTCGACCTCCTCCAGCCCGTCGAGCGTCTCCAGCGGCACCTTCGTGCCGAGGGCCGCCGCCGTCATGGGGATGGTGACCGTGCAGTGCAGATCGTCGCCGCGCCGCTGGAACACCGCGTGCGGCAGCTCGTGGATCTCGACGTAGAGATCGCCGGCCGGGCCGCCGCCGGGGCCGACCTCGCCCTCGCCCGCGAGCTGGATGCGGGTGCCGTTGTCGACACCTGCGGGGATCTTCACGGTGAGCGTGCGCCGCGAGCGGATGCGGCCGTCACCGGCGCACTCCGGGCACGGCGTCGGCACGACCGTGCCGAAGCCCTGGCACTGGGGGCAGGGCCGCGAGGTCATGACCTGGCCGAGGAACGACCGGGTGACCTGGGAGACCTCGCCGCGGCCGCGGCACATGTCACAGGTCTGGGCGGAGGTGCCGGGCGCGGCACCCTCGCCGCTGCAGGTCGTGCAGACTACGGCCGTGTCGACCTGGATGTCCTTGGTCGTACCGAAGGCCGACTCGGAGAGGTCGATCTCCAGCCGGATCATGGCGTCCTGGCCGCGGCGGGTGCGCGAACGGGGTCCGCGCTGCGACGCCGTGCCGAAGAACGCGTCCATGATGTCGGAGAAGTTGCCGAAGCCACCCTGTCCGAATCCGCCCGCGCCACCGCCTCCGGAGGCGGACAGCGGGTCGCCGCCGAGGTCGTAGACCTGTTTCTTCTGAGCGTCCGACAACACCTCGTAAGCGGCGTTGATCTCCTTGAACCGCTCCTGGGTCTTCGGATCGGGGTTCACATCCGGGTGCAGCTCGCGGGCGAGCCTCCGGAAGGCCTTCTTGATCTCGTCCTGTGAAGCGTCGCGGCGCACGCCGAGTACGGCGTAGTAGTCCGTGGCCACTTACGACTCCGCCAGGATCTGTCCGACGTAACGTGCCACTGCGCGTACCGCTCCCATCGTTCCGGGGTAGTCCATGCGGGTCGGTCCGACCACGCCGAGTTTGGCGACTGCCTCGTCGCCCGAACCGTAGCCGACCGCGACGACGGACGTGGAGTTGAGCCCCTCGTGGGCGTTCTCGTGCCCGATACGTACGGTCATGCCCGAGTCCTTGGCCTCACCGAGCAGCTTCAGCAGCACGACCTGCTCCTCCAATGCCTCCAGCACCGGCCGGATCATCACAGGGAAGTCGTGCCCGAAACGGGTGAGGTTGGAGGTGCCGCCGATCATCAGCCGCTCCTCCGTCTCCTCGACGAGGCATTCGAGGAGGATCGAGAGCACGGTGGACACGGTTCCCCGGTCCTCGCTCTCGAAGGATTCCGGCAGGTCCTGCACCAGCTGCGGGACGTCCGCGAAACGGCGTCCCACGACCCGGCTGTTGAGCCGGGCCCGCAGGTCGGCGAGAGAGGTCTCACCGAACGGCGCGGGGCAGTCGACCAGCCGCTGTTCGACCCGGCCGGTGTCCGTGATCAGCACGAGCATCAGCCGGGCGGGGGCCAGGGACAGCAGTTCCACGTGCCGCACCGTCGAGCGGGTCAGCGAGGGGTACTGCACGACGGCGACCTGCCGGGTCAGCTGCGCGAGCAGCCGTACGGTACGTCCCACGACATCGTCGAGGTCGACCGCGCCGTCGAGGAAATTCTGAATGGCACGGCGCTCCGGCGACGACAGGGGCTTGACGCCCGCGAGCTTGTCGACGAAGAGCCGGTAACCCTTGTCCGTCGGGATGCGTCCCGCGCTGGTGTGCGGCTGGGCGATGAAGCCCTCGTCCTCCAGCACCGCCATGTCGTTGCGGACGGTGGCCGGGGAGACCCCCAGCTTGTGCCGCTCCGTGAGCGCCTTGGAGCCGACGGGCTCCTCGGTGCCGACATAGTCCTGGACGATGGCGCGCAGCACTTCGAGTCTGCGTTCGCTGAGCATCGCGCACACCTCCAGCTGTGTACCTCGGTGGTTCTCGGGCCGTTCCCGGGTCTGTTCCTGGCACTCTGTGCGTACGAGTGCCAGCAATCCCCCGGCCAGTGTACGGCGACGGGGTAGCCCCCTAGCAAGGGCGACCGGCCACGCTACCGCGAGACTGCGCAGGTCGTTGCCGATAGCGTCGTCGTATGGACGCCTCTTGGGAAGAGTTCGGCTGGGAGCGACTCGGACACGGAGTGGGCCGACGGCGCCTTCCCGTGTGGGATGCAACGGTCGCACTGGTGGCCGGAACCGACGGGGTGCTGCTCTGCGACACCGGATCGTCACTCCGTGAAGCGGTGGAAGTGCGCGTCCAGGCGCAGTCGCTGCTGGGCCGGAGGGTGACACATATCGCACTCAGCCACCCCCATTTCGATCACGTGCTGGGTACGGCGGCCTTCGCCGGGACACAGGTGTACGGCGCTCTGGGCATGGCCGACGTGCTGCGGGGCGGGGCGGACGAGCTGCACGCCGACGCGGTCCGGCAGGGCCTGGCCGAGCAGGACGCGGCCGAGTCCGCCGATGTGCTGGTGGCGCCCCGTCACGAGGTGTGCGCCGAATGGACGCTCGATCTGGGCGGCGGGCGCGAGGTGCTGCTCGTGAACGCGGGTCCGGCGCACAGCGGCCAGGATCTGGCGGTGCTGGTCCCCGGGGCCCCCGGCTCGCCCGCGATCGTGTTCTGCGGCGACCTGGTCGAGGAGTCCGGCGAACCGCAGGCGGGTCCCGACGCCTTCCCCGCGCGCTGGCCGGCGGCGCTCGACCGGCTGCTGGAGCTGGGCGGCGAGGACGCGCTGTACGTGCCGGGGCACGGGGCGGTGGTGGACGCCGCGTTCGTGCGGGCGCAGCGCGATCAGCTGGCTGCCCGGTTCGGCGTGTCGTAGGCCGTTCCCCGCTTATCGTCGTCCGATGCGCAGCTACCAGCCGGACCTGACCCCGCCGTGGAAGAAGTCCGCCCCCGTCCCCGAGGTGCCCGCCGAGACCGATCTGGTCGTGGAGGACGTCGCCACCGGCTTCTGCGGTGCGGTGATCCGGTGCGAGAAGACGGCCGAGGGGCCGACGGTGACCCTGGAGGACCGCTTCGGCAAGCACCGGGTCTTCCCGATGACACCGCGTGGCTTCCTCCTGGAGGGCCGGGTCGTCACGCTGGTGCGCCCCTCGGCGGGCGGCCCGGCCCGGCCCGCCCGTACGGCATCCGGTTCGGTGGCGGTGCCGGGGGCGCGGGCCCGGGTGGCACGGGCCGGCCGGATCTACGTGGAGGGCCGGCACGACGCCGAGCTGGTCGAGCGGGTCTGGGGCGACGACCTGCGGATCGAGGGCGTGGTCGTGGAGTACCTGGAGGGCATCGACGACCTCCCGGCGATCGTGCGCGCGTTCTCGCCGGGCCCGGACGCGCGGCTCGGGGTGCTGGTCGACCATCTCGTGCCGGGCTCGAAGGAGTCCCGGATCGCGGCGCAGATCTCGGACGGGAACGTCCTGGTGGTCGGCCACCCGTACATCGATGTGTGGGAGGCCGTGAAGCCGTCGTCCGTCGGGATTGCCGGCTGGCCGGTGGTGCCGCGCGGGCAGGACTGGAAGACGGGTGTGTGCCGGTCGCTGGGGTGGCCGGAAAACACCGGTGCGGCGTGGCAGCGGATCCTGTCGGGGGTGCGGTCCTACAAGGACCTGGAGCCGGAGCTGCTGGGGCGCGTGGAGCATCTGATCGACTTCGTCACGGCCCCTGCCGACGCCTGAGGGCGGTCCAGCCCCGGGTCCTCAGTCCACGAGGTCCCGTACCACCGCGTCCGCCAGCAGCCGCCCCCTCAGGGTCAGCACCGCCCGGCCCTGCCCGTACGGTCCGGGCTCCAGCAGTCCGTCGTCCACCGCTCGCCCCGCCGCCGCGAGACCGGCCGGGGCGAGCAGCGACAGCGGGCAGCCGTCGACGAGCCGCAGCTCCAGCAGGATGCGCTCGACGCGCCGGTCCTCCGCGGAGAGGATCTCCCGGCCCGCGCCGGGCGAGCGTCCCTCGGCCAGCGCCTGTGCGTACGCCCCCGGGTGCTTCACGTTCCACCAGCGCACGCCGCCGACGTGGCTGTGCGCGCCGGGTCCGGCGCCCCACCAGTCGGCCCCGCGCCAGTACAGCTCGTTGTGCAGGCAGCGGCCCTCGGGGGTCCGGGCCCAGTTCGACACCTCGTACCAGGAGAAGCCCGCCGCGGCCATCGCCTCGTCCGCGATGAGGTAGCGGTCGGCGTGGGCGTCGTCGTCCGTCATCGGGATCTCGCCGCGCTTGATCCGGCGGGCCAGCTGGGTGCCCTCCTCGACGATCAGGGCGTACGCCGACACATGGTCGGGGCCGGCGCCGATCGCGGCGTCGAGGGAGGCGCGCCAGTCGTCGTCGGACTCGCCGGGGGTGCCGTAGATCAGGTCCAGGTTGACGTGCTCGAAGCCGGCCGCCCTGGCCTCGGCGACACAGGCCTCGGGCCGGCCCGGCGTGTGGGTGCGGTCGAGGATCTTCAGGACGTGCTGCCGGGCGCTCTGCATCCCGAAGGAGATCCGGTTGAAGCCGCCCTCGCGCAGTTCCTCCAGGTAGGCGGGTCCGACGGACTCCGGGTTGGCCTCGGTGGTGATCTCGGCGTCGTCGGCGAGCCCGAACTCCTCGCGGATGGCTCCCAGCATGCTGACCAGATCGGCGGCGGCCAGGAGGGTCGGCGTACCGCCGCCGACGAAGACCGTACGGACCTGGCGGGGGTCGTCGCCGAGGACCTTGCGGGCCTGGCGGACCTCGCCGATGAGGTGCGAGGCGTAGTTGTCGCGGGAGGCCAGCGCACCACCGGAACCCCGCAGCTCGGTCGCGGTGTAGGTGTTGAAGTCGCAGTAGCCGCAGCGGGTCGCGCAGTACGGCACGTGCAGGTAGAAGCCGAGCGGGCGTTCAGCGGCGCCTTCCAGGGCGTGGCGGGGCAGCGCCCCGTCGTCGGGCACGGGCTCACCATCGGGCAGTACGGAAGGCATACCGTCCATTGTCGCGCGCCGCCCGGCAACCGGACGCCACGCCCGGCGCGGGGTTACTGCGCCTGAAGGACCAGCAGGGCCAGATCGTCGTCCGGCGGGCGCTCGGCGAAGGCGTGCACGGCGTGCTTGATGCGGTCCGCGATCCCCTCCGCGGTCAGCCCCGCGCAGCCGGAGAGCGCCTGGGCCAGCCCGTCGCCGTCATCGAACATCAGCGGCCCCGAGCGCCGTTCCGTCACTCCGTCGGTGACGCACAGGAGGCTGTCGCCGGGGGCCAGGTCGAAGCTCTGGGTCTCGTACACGGCGTCGTCCATGACACCGAGAAGCAACTGGGGTTCGGCGGCCGGGCGCACCGTGCCGTCGGGGCGCAGCAGCAGCGGCAGCGGGTGCCCCGCACTGACCAGGGTGCAGCGCGCGCCGCCGCCGGCCAGCGGCACGAGCTCCCCGTACAGCAGGGACAGGAACCGGGACTGTCCGCTGTCCGCCGAGTGCTGGCCTCCGGCGGCGGCGACCATGAGCGCGGCCGCCTCGGCGGCCTCCATCGCGTCGTCGAGGAGCAGCCGGTTGAGGCGGACCAGGACCTCGTCGGCCTGGAAGCCTTCCCGGGCCAGCAGCCGCAGCCAGGGGCGGGCCAGCCCGGTCACGACGGCCGCTTCGGGGCCGCTGCCCTGGACGTCGCCGAGGACGAAGCACCAGCGGTCGCCCGGGCACGGGAAGATGTCGTAGAAGTCACCCCCGACCACGCCGTCGTCGCTGGGCTCGTAGACCAGGGAGCTGACGACGCCCGGTATGTCGGCGACCTTGCTGGGCAGCAGTCCGCGCTGGAGGATGCGGCTGATGGTGGCCTGGCGGGTGTAGGCGCGGGCGGCGCCGACGGCGAGACCGACCCTGCGTACGAAGTCCTCGATGAGCGCCGTGACCTCGTCGGGGACGCGGGCGATGCCTTCACGGCCGAGGTAGACGGCGCCGAGGGTGCGGCCGCCCGAGGTGATCCGGTAGGCGAGGGCGACACCTTCGGCCCCGTCCGGCTGTCCGCCGTCCTCGACGCTGCCGGGCCACGGCATGGAGACGGGTCCGGTCCCGACCCGCTCGGGAAGCCGGAGGGGGTCGCCCTCCAGCAGGGTGCGCAGCGGCTGGATCCGGGTCTCGTCGACGTGCCAGACCTTGGCGAGCCGCGGGACGGCCGCACGCCCCGCGGTCTCGGGTTCCAGCCAGATCGCGCACCAGTCGGCGAGCCGCGGGACGAGTAACTGTCCGGCGAGGGCGGCCACGATGTCCTCGTCGAGCTGGCCGGCCAGCAGGTCCGAGGCCTCGGCGAGGAACGACAGCGCCCCGCGGCCCGCCCAGTCCGCGTCGTCGCGCAGGGCGCGGCGGGCGGTGGGGGCGAGGAGTTCGGCGGCGCGCAGTCCGCGCTGGAATCCGGCCTCCGGGCGGGCGTCGGGGAAGGGGTTCCAGTCGTCGACGGGGAGCCGGGCCCAGACGGTCTTGAGGCCGGTGCGGTAGGTGATGCCCCAGCGTTCGGCGAGGGTGGCGACGAGCTCCAGGCCGCGCCCGTACTCGGCGGGCTCCCCCGGCCCATCCTCGCCTCCGGGGCCGTTCTCCTCGGGCCGGTCGCTGCGCACGGCACGGGCCGGGTGGTGGTCGGAGACCTCCAGGACGAGGGCGGAGGCCTCGTCCTCGGTCGCCTCCTCCAGCCGGAAGAGCAGTTCGACGTTGGTCCCGGCGTGCACGACGGCGTTGGTGACGAGTTCGCTGACGACGACCGCCGCGTCGTCGGACAGCCGCTCGCTGAAGCCGACGGCCGCGGGCAGTCCGAGCCCGCTCCACTCGGCGAGGGCCGCCGCGACGAACCGCCGGGCCGCGGAAGGCGCGAGCAGGTTCCCGGGCAGGCTCGTCCGGGCGACGGGCTGTGCGCCCGTGGACGCGCCAGTGGTTCCGGGACGTTGCACGATGTCCCGCTGCAAGGGAATGGACCCCACAGGGCGGCTCCTGACCTGTTCTCGCTCTGTCTGTTCTCCGTCAGGGTCTGTGTCGAGTTGCCCCGCGACGCCACGGGGTAACTCGGTACAGGCCCTATGCGCCGCTGACGACACGGACAGAGTGACAGATCGGCCCCTCGCATACGCGACGAGTTACGGAAGTGGGTAGGAGAACACAGCCCCCGGACGAGGTCCGGCCCCCGCGTCCGTGACGCGGGGGCCGGTTGCCGGGAGCAGGCCGTAAGGCCGGCCGCTACGCCTCGCGGGAGCCCGCGTACATGCCGTCGATCAGGTCCTTGTAGATGCGCTCGACGACCGGCCGCTTCAGCTTGAGGCTGGGGGTGACCTCGCCGTGCTCGATGTCGAGGTCGCGCGGGAGCAGCCGGAACTGCTTGATGGTCTGCCAGCGCTGCAGCCCCTCGTTGAGGCGCTTCACGTAGCCGTCGATGAGCGCGACGGTCTGCGGGGAGGACACGACGTCCGCGTACGACTTCCCCTCCATGCCGTTCTCGGCGGCCCAGCCGAGGATGGTCGGCTCGTCGAGGGCGATGAGCGCGGTGCAGAAGTTACGGTCCGCGCCGTGCACCAGGATGTTGGAGACGAACGGGCAGACCGCCTTGAACTGGCCCTCGACCTCGGCCGGCGCGATGTACTTGCCGCCGGACGTCTTGATCAGGTCCTTCTTGCGGTCGGTGATCCGCAGATAGCCGTCCACGGACAGTTCGCCGATGTCGCCGGTGTGGAACCAGCCGTCGGCCTCCAGCACCTCGGCCGACTTCTCCGGCAGCCCCTGGTACCCCTGCATCACGCCGGGGCTGCGCAGGAGGATCTCGCCGTCGTCGGCGATCCGGACCTCGGTGCCGGGCAGGGGCTTGCCGACGGTGCCGGTGCGATAGGCCTCGCCCGGGTTGACGAAGGACGCCGCGCTCGTCTCGGTGAGGCCGTAGCCCTCCAGGATGTGGATGCCGGCGCCGGCGAAGAAGAAGCCGATCTCGGGGGCGAGTGCGGCGGAGCCGGAGATGCAGGCGCGGAGCCGGCCGCCGAACGCCTCGCGGATCTTGGCGAAGACGAGGGTGTCGGCCACCTTGTGCTTGGCGCCGAGCGCGAAGGGCACGGAGGCGGTGCCGGTGCGCCGGAAGTTGTCCTGGGAGACCTTCGCGTACTCGCGGGCGACCCCGGCCGCCCAGAGGAAGATCTTGTACTTGGCCCCGCCACCGGCGCGGGCCTTGGCCGCGACGCCGTTGTAGACCTTCTCGAAGATGCGCGGGACGGCCGCCATGTACGTCGGCTGGACGATGGGCAGGTTCTCGATGATCTTGTCGACCCGGCCGTCGACGGCGGTCACGTGTCCCGCCTCGATCTGGCCGGAGGTGAGGACCTTGCCGAAGACGTGCGCGAGCGGCAGCCAGAGGTACTGGACGTCGTCCTTGCTGATCAGCCCGGTGGCGAGGATCGCCTTGGCCATGTACGACCAGTTGTCGTGCGGCAGCCGTACGCCCTTGGGGCGGCCGGTGGTGCCCGAGGTGTAGATGAGGGTCGCCAGCTGCTCGGGGGTGATCGCGTCGACCCGCTCGGTGATCGCGGCCGGGTTCTTCGCCAGGTGCTCGGTGCCCAGGGCCTCCAGGTCGGCCAGCGTGAGCAGCCAGCCCTCCGGGTCGCCCTCGGCCGGTCCGGCGCCCTCGGCGTCGATGACGACGACGTGCGCGAGGTTCGGCAGCTCGGCGCGGCGCTCGCGGGCCTTGGCCAGCTGCGCGGCGTCCTCGGCGATCAGCACCCTGCTCTCGGAGTCGGCGAGGATGAACGCCGACTCCTCCGCGTTCGTCGAGGGGTAGATCGTGGTGGTCGCGGCGCCCGCGCACATGACCCCGAGGTCGGTCAGGATCCATTCGACCCGGGTGCTCGCGGCGAGTGCGACGCGCTCCTCCGGTTGCACGCCCAGAGCGATCAGCCCGGCCGCCACGGCATAGACCCGTTCGGCGGCCTGCGCCCAGCTGAGCGACTTCCACTCGTCGGGACCCTCACCGGCGGCCGCGGGGACGGGGTAGCGGTAGGCCTCTCCGTCCGGGGTGGCTGCCACCCGGTCGATGAAGAGGGTCGCCACGGAGGGCGGACGGTTCTCGATCATGGTCTGTGTGTCGCTCACGACATCCTCCGGGCCTGCGGCAGTGCTTCACGACGGGCTGCTGGTTGCGGTGCGCTCTCCGCTTACGTCTGCGTGCTTGATCCTGCTTGTTTAACTGGCGAGTAACTACGAAGCCGTGATCAGAGTAAAGCGCCCGCGCGCCCCGCGTAAGAGGCAGCGGGACGCCGCTTCATAACGAACGGGCCCCCGCGGCGCAGCGTTCTGCGATGCGGGGACCCGTGCGTCTACCGGCCGGTAGGACGTGGGGGCGAAGCGCCGTGCCGCCTCTCGCCCCACGCCTCCGTACTACTTCTTGGCCTTGGTCTCCCCGGCGGACTCGTCGGTCGACAGCACGGAGATGAACGCGTCCTGCGGCACCTCCACGTTGCCGACCATCTTCATCCGCTTCTTGCCTTCCTTCTGCTTCTCCAGCAGCTTCCGCTTACGGGAGATGTCACCGCCGTAGCACTTGGCGAGGACGTCCTTGCGGATGGCGCGGACCGTCTCACGGGCGATGACCCGGGAGCCGATGGCCGCCTGGATCGGCACCTCGAAGTTCTGCCGCGGGATGAGCTTCTGCAGCTTGGCGACGAGCCGGACGCCGTACGCGTACGCCTTGTCCTTGTGCGTGACCGCGGAGAAGGCGTCGACCTTGTCGCCGTGCAGCAGGATGTCGACCTTGACGAGCTGGGCGGACTGCTCACCGGTGGGCTCGTAGTCGAGCGAGGCGTAACCCCGGGTCTTGGACTTCAGCTGGTCGAAGAAGTCGAAGACGATCTCGGCGAGCGGCAGGGTGTAGCGGATCTCGACCCGGTCCTCGGAGAGGTAGTCCATGCCGAGGAGGGTGCCGCGGCGCTGCTGGCAGAGCTCCATGATCGCGCCGATGAACTCGCTGGGCGCCAGGACCGTGGCCCGGACGACCGGCTCGTGCACCTTGTCGATCTTGCCCTCGGGGAATTCACTCGGGTTGGTGACGGTGTGCTCGGTACCGTCCTCCATCTCGACGCGGTAGACCACGTTGGGGGCGGTCGCGATGAGGTCGAGACCGAACTCGCGCTCCAGCCGCTCGCGGACCACGTCGAGGTGGAGCAGGCCGAGGAAGCCGACGCGGAAGCCGAAACCGAGCGCGGCGGAGGTCTCCGGCTCGTACACCAGGGCGGCGTCGTTGAGCTGGAGCTTGTCCAGCGCCTCGCGCAGGTCCGGGTAGTCCGATCCGTCCAGCGGGTACAGACCCGAGAACACCATCGGCTTGGGGTCCTTGTAACCGCCCAGCGCCTCGCTCGCCCCGTTGTTCAGGGAGGTGATCGTGTCACCGACCTTGGACTGCCGGACGTCCTTCACACCGGTGATGATGTAGCCGACCTCACCGACGCCGATGCCGTCGGACGGGGTCATCTCCGGGGAGGACACCCCGATCTCCAGCAGCTCGTGGGTGGCTCCGGTCGACATCATCCGGATGCGCTCACGCTTGTTCAGCTGGCCGTCGACGACACGGACGTACGTGACGACACCGCGGTACGCGTCGTAGACGGAGTCGAAGATCATCGCGCGGGCCGGGGCATCGGCCTTGCCGACGGGCGCCGGGACGTCCCGGACCACCCGGTCCAGCAGCGCGTCCACGCCGACCCCGGTCTTCGCGGAGACCTTGAGGACGTCCTCCGGCTGGCAGCCGATGAGGTTGGCCAGCTCCTCGGAGAACTTCTCGGGCTGGGCGGCCGGCAGGTCGATCTTGTTGAGCACCGGGACGATGGTGAGGTCGTTCTCCATCGCCAGGTAGAGGTTGGCCAGCGTCTGGGCCTCGATGCCCTGCGCGGCGTCGACCAGCAGGACCGTGCCCTCACAGGCAGCCAGCGACCGGGAGACCTCGTAGGTGAAGTCGACGTGTCCCGGAGTGTCGATCATGTTGAGGATGTGGGTGCTGCCCTCGCCCTCGCCGGTCGTGGGAGCCCAGGGCAGTCGCACCGCCTGTGACTTGATGGTGATGCCACGCTCGCGCTCGATGTCCATCCGGTCGAGGTACTGAGCGCGCATCTGCCGCTGGTCGACCACACCGGTCAGCTGGAGCATCCGGTCGGCAAGGGTCGACTTGCCGTGGTCGATGTGCGCGATGATGCAGAAATTGCGGATCAGCGCCGGGTCGGTACGGCTCGGCTCGGGCACGTGGAGAGGAGTCGCGGGCACGCAGGGTCCTGATTCTTGAGACGCCGAACGCCGTGTCTCGGGTCGATGTCGGGTCGGTCGGATCTGTACGTAGCCTCCATCGTCCCACGCCTGCGGGGTGAAGACCGGTTTGGGCCGGTCGGAGTGCGGCTGCTACCGTGGACAGCTGTGCCTCGTGGCTCTCGGGCCGCAAGGACACACATCGAAGATCCAACGAACCTGAAAAGGCTCTTTCGTGGCGAACATCAAGTCCCAGATCAAGCGGAACAAGACGAACGAGAAGGCGCGCCTGCGTAACAAGGCCGTCAAGTCCTCGCTCAAGACCGCGATCCGCAAGGCCCGCGAGGCCGTCGTTGCGGGCGACGTCGAGAAGGCCACTGTGGCCGTTCGCGACGCTTCGCGCGCTCTCGACAAGGCTGTCTCGAAGGGTGTCATCCACAAGAACGCCGCCGCCAACAAGAAGTCGGCGCTGGCCACCAAGGTTGCCACCCTCCAGGGCTGAGCATTCTGATGTGATCGCCGGAACGGACCAAGCGGGCCCTCTCTCCCGCTCCTGACCGGCACCCCGCGCCGCACACCGAACCTGCGTTCGCCACGCGGGTGCGGCGCACCAAGCACAGAACGAAGGCCCCGGTCGTCCCCCTCCCCAGGGGGTCGACCGGGGCCTTCGGCATGCCCGTGCGTGTGCGTGTGCGTGTGCGCGGGAGCGGGGCTCTTGTGTGAGCTCGGGGCTCGCGCGTGGCATTGCAGCGGGGCTCGCACGCGGCGTTGCAGCGGGCCGTTGCAGCGGGGCTCGCACCGTGAGGGCTGGAGGGTGCGGTGCATCCAGCGCGACCGACTCCAGTCGGCCGGCGATCGAGGACGCCAGTACCGCAGCTTCAAGCCCGTCCGGCGACTGCAGACGCCCGAACAGCACGTTCGAGCCCGCTCGGCCGTTGAGGGAATGCCCCGGCCTTCCGGGAACCCGCACCCGCCGGGCCCACCAACCCGCCGGGGCCTATCGCCCAGCCCGCGCGGCCCGGGCCACCGCGACCACGGCCTTCTCCAGCGCGTACTCCGGGTCGTCACCGCCGCCCTTGACGCCCGCGTCGGCGTCCGCGACCGCCCGCAGTGCCACCGCTACCCCGTCCGGCGTCCATCCCCGCATCTGCTGGCGCACGCGGTCGATCTTCCAGGGGGGCATGCCCAGCTCACGGGCAAGATCCGCCGGCCGCCCCCCGCGTGCCGACGAGAGCTTGCCGATCGCCCTAACCCCCTGGGCGAGTGCGCTGGTGATCAGGACCGGGGCCACACCGGTCGACAGTGACCAGCGCAGGGCCTCCAGGGCCTCCGCGGCCCGCCCCTCGACCGCGCGGTCGGCGACCGTGAAGCTCGACGCCTCCGCGCGCCCCGTGTAGTAGCGCCCGACGACGGCTTCGTCGATCGTGCCTTCGACGTCCGCGACAAGTTGTGACGCCGCACTCGCCAGCTCCCGCAGATCACTGCCGATGGAGTCGACCAGCGCCTGGCACGCCTCGGGCGTGGCGGAGCGTCCGAGCGTCCGGAACTCGCCCCGTACGAAGGAGAGGCGCTCGGCGGGCTTGGTGGTCTTCGGACACGCCACCTCTCGCGCTCCGGCCTTGCGCGCCGCGTCGAGCAGTCCCTTGCCCTTGGCGCCGCCCGCGTGCAGCAGCATGAGGGTGATCTCCTCGACCGGGTCGTCGAGATACTTCTTGACGTCCTTGATCGTGTCGGCGGAGAGATCCTGCGCGTTGCGCACGATCACCACCTTGCGCTCGGCGAAGAGCGAAGGGCTCGTCAGCTCGGCGAGAGTGCCCGGCTGGAGCTGGTCGGAGGTGAGGTCCCGGACGTCCGTGTCGGCGTCGGCTGCCCGGGCCGCCGCCACCACCTGCTGCACGGCGCGGTCCAGGAGCAGGTCCTCCTGCCCCACGGCGAGCGTGAGAGGGGCGAGCGGGTCGTCGGTGGAATTCCTTCTGGTGGCCATCGCCGTCCAGCATCCCACGGGCCACTGACAGCCGGGCTGCGGCCGGGGCCCCTCGGCACGTACCCGAGAATGGGCGGGTGAGCGATGTGAGACATGTACTGGTGCTGCCCGACCGCGATGCCGCGGAGGAGGCGGCCGAAGAGCTGCACGACCGGTTCGGGGTCGCCGAGGAGCCGCAGCTCGTACGCGACGCACTGGCCGGTGAGGACGACGCCGAGGACGCCCAGTGGCTGGTGGTCGTGGAGGATCCGGACCGGCGCCTGGACTCCACGGCACTCGATGCGTTCGCCGCCGAGTACGAGGGCTGGCTGGAGGCTCCCTGAGCGCTGTCCCGGAGTGGCTGCTCCGGGACAGCGCTCCGAGGTGGTGCCCGAAGGCGGGCACCACCGGGTCGGTCAGCTCTTCGGAACGATCTGGATGTCCATGTCGATGGAGATGCTGGAGCCGACCGCGGCGATGCCACGGGCCAGCATCGTCTGCCAGGTGAGGGTGAAGTCCTCACGGTGCAGCTCGGTGGTGGCGCGGCAGGCGGCGCGGGTCTCGCCCTCCAGGCCGTTGCCGATGCCGAGGTACTGGGTGTCCAACGTCACCGTGCGGCTCACCCCGTGCAGGGTGAGCGCACCGCTCACACCCCAGCGGGTGCCGCCCCGGTGCACGAAACGGTCGCTGTAGAACTCCAGCGTCGGATAGCGGCCCACGTCGAGGAAGTCGCCCGAGCGCAGGTGGTCGTCGCGCATCTGGACGTTCGTGTCGATCGAGGCCGCGTCGATGATCACGTGCATCGCCGAGTTCTCCATGCGGTCGGCGATCCGGACCGCACCGGCGAAGTTGTTGAACCGGCCGTGGATGCGGGCCATCCCGATGTGCCGGGCCGTGAAACCGATCTGGGAGTGCATCGGCTCGATCTCCCACTCGCCCGGGTCGGGCAGTTGCGGGGGTGCGGAGACCTGCAGGGTCACATCGCCCAGGCCCGCGTGAGCGCCTTCTGAAACCGCGGCCGAACCGTGGAACGGGGTGAACCCCTCCGCCGTGACAGCCAGCCGGTAATCCCCCGCCGGCACCGTGGCGAGGACATTGCCGAACGGGTCCGTCTCCCCGCCGACGATCTTGCGTCCCGCAGCATCCGTGACAATGAACTCCGCCTGCCGCACCGCCTCGTTGACGGGGTCGAGCACCCGGCAGCTGAGGACACCCGCGGAGTCCGGTACGGCAAGTCCGGCGAGGGCGTTGCCGCGTACGGCACCCGTCGCACCCTTGTTTCCGAGCCAACGGCCGAACATCTCCACGCACTCCCGGGGGCGGTTTCACCTCGGGCCGGAGAACTGGACGTCGTTGTCGGAGCAGCGGCCCGCCGACGAGCATGCATTCGATCACCATTGTGGCGTTCGAGGCAAACAGAGCAGCTCGCATGAACTTGGGTGGAGGTGTTACCGAAGGTCCGAATTGATCGTTCCGTTTGTGTGTGTCACCCATTCGGCGCGGAAACGGCGACACCTCCTTCGGGCGGAAGCCGTTCGAGGAGCACTCCGAAGTGGTCGCGGTAGGCGGCGAGTACTTCCTCGTCGCTTCCCAGCCGCGTCTCGTGGCGCTCCGTGCCCACCGTCGTAAGCAGCCGTCGGCCTTTGAGTGTGATCCGCCCGGTGACGGTGAAGCGCGAGCAGACCGGCGACCGGGTGAAACCGGAATCGGGTGAGGTCCGGTGGTACCAGGCTCCGGCCCGGAAGTCGTCCAGCGCACGGGGCCGCGGGTCCAGCCGGAACTGGGGCACGCCATCCCGCAGCACTTCGACGTCCCCGTAGTCCTCGCCACCCCCGGCGGGGGCCTGCGCGATCCGGAAGGTGCCGCGCGGGTCCACCTGGTCCGTGCGGTCGTCGAGCACGAGAGGCTGCTGGGCGTGGTCGCCGAAGCCGACATCGGCGAGCCAGGGCCCGGTGCCGTCATCCGTCTCGACCCGCAGCGCCATGTGGTCGTACGGGATGCCGAGCCGCCCTGCTTCACCGTGGACCCGCGCCTGGAGCAGCGTGACGCGGAAGCCGAGCGACCGCAGCAATACGGCGAAGGCGCCGTTGAGTTCGTAGCAGAACCCGCCGCGCCGGTCCGCCACGACCTTGTCGAGGAGCGCCTCCTCCTCCAGCACGATGTCCTCGCCGAGGTGGATCGAGAGGTTCTCGAAGGGCACGGCGACGAGGTGGCGCAGTTGCAGCTCGCGCAGCGCCTCGGCATCGGGCCGGGCGGGGCGGACGGTGCCGATGCGCGCCAGGTAGGCGTCGATGGTCTGCGGAAGGTGCGGGTCCATGCGGGCAGTCTGTCCCGGGGAGCGGCGGCCTGCCATAAGCCGGTGGTCGTAGGTCCGGCGACGGAGGTGCGATGCGGGGCGCCTTCACTAGCGTGACGGCCATGACCAGTCCTGAGCCGGCGCGCAGCCGCGAACAGCGCAAGCAGGATGTACTCGATCACCTGGAGAAGGACACGGACGCCTGGGTGTCGACCGCCTCGGCCGACGGAGTACCGACTCTGGTGCCGCTTTCGTTCGTGTGGGACCGGGGGACCTTGCTGATGGCCACCCGGCGTACCAATCCGACGGCCGTCAACGTGACGCCGGACGGGCGGGCCAGAATCGCACTGGGCCCCACCCGCGATGTGGTCCTCATCGAGGCGACGGTGGAGGTCGTCGAGGGCGCGGACCTTCCTGCGGAGTCGGGCGACGCGTTCGCCGCGAAGCTCGACTGGGATGTGCGGGGCCGTACCTCCTGGGTGTACCTGCGTTTCACTCCGTACGCGGTGAGAGCGTGGCGGGAGGCGAACGAACTCGCCGGACGCGAACTGATGGCGGACGGCCGATGGCTGGAGTGAACGCCCGGTCATGACCGCCCCACCGCCCTCAGCTCCGGCCCGGCCGCCGACGGCCGCCCCACTACCGGCAAACCCGGCCCGGTGCACCGTCATGACCGCCCCACCGCCCTCAGCCCCGGCCCGGCACCCGTCACCGCGATCGCACCGTCCCGGTCGGTGCGGAGGACCACCGCTCCCCCGGATCTGAGCGCCTCGACCGTCCGCGCGGCAGGGTGCCCGTACGGATTGTCCCGGCCCACGCTCACCAGCGCGAGCCTCGGGTGTGTGCTGCGGAGCAGTGCCGCGTCCTGGTGCGCGGAGCCATGGTGGGCGACCTTGAGCACATCCACCCTCGGCAACGCGGGGCTGCTGCGCAACAGGCCCTGCTGGGACGGAGGTTCGAGGTCGCCGAGGAGGAGCAGCGTGATCCCGCCGGTCCGTACGAGCAGGGTGACGCTGGCGTCGTTCGGCTCCTCCGATAGGGGCCCGGCGGCTGGGCCCGTCGCGGTGGTCGGGCCTCCCGGCGGCCACAGCACCTGCCATGTGAGCGCTCCGATCCGGCGCCGCTCACCAAGGGCGGCGCCCGTCACGGGGATGCCGGCCGCCGCGGCCGTTCTCCGGACGAACGCCGCCTGTTCCGGGGGTTCGTCCAGGTTCGTCGTCTGGATCGTGCCCACCGTTCTGCCCCGCAGCACACCGGGCAGGCCGCGCACGTGGTCGGCGTGGAAGTGGGTGAGCAGCAGCAGTGGGATGCGGGTGACGGCCAGGTCGCGCAGGCACCGGTCGGCGAGCCGGGGATCGGGTCCGGCGTCGACGACCACACCCGCACCGGGGCCCGCCGCGAGCACCACGGCATCCCCCTGACCGACGTCGCACATCGCGAGCGCCCAGCCGGGCGGCGGCCATCCGGTCAGCACCCGGGTCAGTGGCACCGGCCGGAGCACGGCCAGGACGAGCAGCAGTGCGGCGGCCGAACAGAGCCAGGGATGGCGCCCGATGCGCCGCGCGAACAGCACCAGGAGCACGGTCAGCGCGGCCAGCAGCAGCGCCCCCGGCCGCCCGTCGGGCCAGTCGGCCTCCGCCCCGGGGAGCCCGGCTCCGGTCCGGGCCACGGCGGCGATCCACTCCGTCGGCCACCCCGCCACCCGGGCGAGCAGCTCGGCGCCCGCCATGGTCACCGGCGCCAGGGCCAGCACGGCGAACCCGAGCACCGTGGCGGGCGCCACCGCGAACTCGGCCAGCAGATTGCACGGGATCGCCACCAGACTCACCCGGGAGGCGAGCAGCACCACGACGGGCGAGCACACGGCCTGCGCCGCAGCCGCGGCAGCCAGCGCCTCCGCCAACCGCACGGGCACCCGGCGTCGTTGCAGCGCCTCGCTCCATCGCGGGGCCAGGGTCAGGAGGGCGCCGGTGGCGAGCACCGACAGCACGAAGCCGTAACTGCGCGCCAGCCATGGGTCGTAGAGCACCAAGAGCAGAACAGCGGCGGCCAGCGCGGGAATCAACGATCTGCGCCGCCCGGTACCAATGGCCAGCAGAGTGATCAGACCGCAGGCCGCAGCCCGCAGCACGCTCGGTTCCGGCCGGCACACGAGCACGAAGGCGAGGGTGAGTCCGCCGCCGAGCAGAGCGGTCCCCCGCAGGGAGATGCCCCACGCGGGTGCCAGTCCGCGGCGTTCGACGCGCAGGGCGCTGCCGGGCGGTCCGATGAGCAGGACGAGCAGGATCGCCAGGTTGGCACCCGACACCGCCATGAGGTGGGTGAGGTCGGTCGCCCGGAATGCCTCGTGCAGTTCCGGTGTGACGCGCGTGGTGTCGCCGACGACCAGTCCGGGCAGGAGCGCCCGCGCATCGGGGCCGAGCCCCTCCGTCGCCGTACGCAGGCCCGCCCGCAATCCGCCCGCCGTGCGCTGGAGCCGGCTCGGCGGGCCGATGACGCGGGGCGGCCCCTTTCCTTCGGCGCGCAACACGGCGGTGGCGCGCTCCCCGCCGTGCAGTGGCGGGGCCAGCCGGCCGCTGACCCGCAGCCGCGTGGAGGGAAGCAGCCGTTGCCACTGTCCGGCAGCACCTGCGGGCGTGACGATGACCAGTACCGGCGTACGCAGCCGGACGGCTGTACCACCGGGTCTCGCCAGCCGGACGATCTCCCCGTCCAGGAGCAGGGAGGCGGGGGTGCTGTGGTCGCCGCGCACTCGGGGGGCCGTGCGGCGGGCATCGGAGGTCAGGGTGACCTCCGCGTCGATGCGCGCGAACCGCCCGGCCAGCCCGGGCACCGGCCCCTGTCGCGCATCGGCCCTGTGCAGACCGGCGGAGGCCGCCCCGGCTGCCGCGCAGAGCAGCACCGCCGCGACAGCCGTGGTGTGCAGCCGCCATCGGCCACCGCCGCCGCTCTCCTCATGGTCCTTCCCAGCCGCGAACCCCACCGCGAACCCCGCGCGGAAGGGCGGGCGGAAGTCCGGGCGGAAGCCGGGTACGGCCAGGAGGACCATGGCTGCCCCGACGCAGAACACCACGCCCACCGCCACCCAGTGGCCGGGCGCGTCCAGGGCCGGTGCGGCGCCCGCCCAGGCCGCCAGGGCCGGCGGGACCAGCCGCAGGTCGACCGGACCTTCCTGTCGCGGGTGGGAGCTGCCCAGCCGACGGCCCGATGCCGTGTGGACGTCCTGGGCACTCACGGTCGCACCAGTGGCTGGAGATCGGTGAATCGGCGGTCGCCGATGCCGTTGACTTCGCGGAGCTCGTCGACGGACCGGAAACCTCCGTGCTGGGTGCGGTAGTCGATGATGTGCTGGGCGAGCACGGGACCGACGCCCGGCAGGGTATCGAGCTGTTCCACCGTCGCGGTGTTGAGGCTCACCGGTCCGGCGGCGGTGGGGGCGACGCCCCCAGCGCCTGCGGCGGGCGGGCCTGGCGGGGCGCCCACGATGATCTGTTCCCCGTCCATGAGAACCCGGGCCCGGTTGAGGCTGTCGAGGTCCACCCCCGGCCGGGCCCCACCCGCCACGCGCAGCGCGTCGGCGACCCTGGCTCCGGCCGGCAGCCGGTGGATCCCGGGCCGTCTCACCTTCCCGCTCACGTCCACCACGACCTGACCGCCCGGACCGGTGGCGGGTGGCGTCCCGGGAGACGGCTCCGGCGTGCCGGGCCCACCCGCGCCACCGTCCTCCTCCAGCTCCGCCATGGGCGCGTGCACGGCCTCGCCGACGTGCTCCGGAGCTCGTACGGATGCGGGGCGCTCGGACCAGAAATGCATCGCGGCGAACACCGCTGCAGCGACCAGGACGACGGTGAGCGCGGCCAGGGTCCTGGGCTCCAGGCCGCACCTGAGCTGGAGCCACAGCGGCAGTCGTTCCCGCACCGCCGGAAGTGCCCTCCGCAGCCAATCCGCGCTCACCGGACGGGAATCCGGAACCCGGCCCCCCGACGAGGCAGGTGCGTCCGCCATCGCAGACACGAGCGGCGACGACGCCACTCCGGACGCGGACGCGGGCCTGGCCGCGGACGCAGGAACGAACGCAGGCGCAGGCGCACAGCTGGCCGCGGACGCGGACGCGGACGCAGACCCGGACCCGGCTGCGGCGGCCGCGCGCATCGCCGCCCGCGGCACTACCGGCGCCGCGGGTGCACCCCCCGCCCGCGGCACTACCGGCGGCGCGGGTGCACCCCCGTGTTCCGCCCCCGCTGAGGAAGGAGCTACCGCTGAGGAGCGAGAACCCAGCGCCGTACGCGCCGCCCTCGCCGTTCCCGTAGCCATCTCCGGGTCAGCCACCCCCGCCGTTCCCGTAGCCATCTCCGGTCCCGCCACCATCGCCCCATCGGCCGTCGGCGAACTCCCGCCCATCGCCGCATCGGCCGTCGGCGAAGCCCTGCCCACCCCCGCCTCCAGCCCCGCGCCCACCCCCACCACCGGCCGCGCGACCCGCCCCCCGTAGCCGCCGGCCATCAGCGCGTCCGCTCGACTGCGCGAAGCTGCGGCCGCGGCGGTGCGCCCCCTCGCCCGCCGCCGGCCCGGCCCGGTGCCCGCACCGCTCCGGGCCCGACCGTCCGAGGCCGGGACGCGCCCCGGCCCGCTACCGGGTCCTGACCCGCCCCAGGACGAGGACCCGCCGAATGGGCGGCTGACGATGGCGATGCCGCTGCCACGCCCACCGCCGTCGGGGCGGCTGACGCGGCCGCTGCCGGCACGATTGGTTGCACGATGTGATCGGGAAGCCATGCCTCATGACGCTAGGCACTTCTGCCAGAACCCGCTGAGCACAGCCAATTCCGGTGGAAAACCACGCCGTTGTGCATAACTCCACCACTCCGGAGAGCGACGAACCGACGAGTGACGTCAGCGAGCGCGAGAGGTCGGCGACGCGAGGTCGGCAACGCGAGGTCACCGAGGCGAAATAACCGCTCCCAGCAGCCCGGGACCCGTGTGTGCGCCGATGACCGCGCCCACCTCGCTGACATGTAGGTCGACCAGGCCGGGAACCCGCTCGCGCAGCCGCTCGGCCAGTCGCTCGGCTCGCTCCGGGGCCGCGAGGTGATGCACAGCGATGTCCACCTGCCCGCCACCCGCCCGCTCGGCGACGATCTCTTCCAGCCGCGCGATGGCCTTGGAGGCAGTCCGTACCTTCTCCAGCAGTTCGATCCGGCCGCCGTCCAGCTGAAGGAGCGGTTTCACGGCCAGGGCCGAACCGAGCAGGGCCTGCGCGGCGCCGATCCGGCCGCCTCGTCTCAGGTAGTCGAGTGTGTCGACGTAGAAGTAGGCCGACGTGCCGGCGGCGCGCTTCTCGGCGGCGGCCACCGCTTCGTCCGCGCTGCCGCCCGCCTCCGCGGTCTCCGCCGCTGCCAGGGCGCAGAACCCGAGGGCCATGGCGACCATCCCGGTGTCCACCACCCGCACCGGAACCGGCGCGTCCTTCGCCGCGAGGAGGGCCGCGTCGTACGTGCCGGAGAACTCCGCCGACAGATGCAGCGAGACGATGGCACTCGCTCCCGCGTCGGCGGCCGCGCGGTAGGCGGCGGCGAAGACCTCGGGACTGGGCCGTGAAGTCGTCACAGAGCGGCGCTTCTGGAGGGCCAGCGCGAGGGAGCGGGCTGAGATCTCGGTGCCCTCCTCCAGCGCCTGATCACCGAGAACGACGGTCAGTGGCACTGCGGTGATGCCATGCCGTTCCATCGCCTGGGGCGGCAGGTAGGCCGTTGAATCGGTGACGATCGCGACATGGCGGGACATGAGCGGGAGATTACCTGCCGAGGAGGCGGCTCGGCAGTCCGACCCCGACCGAATGATCAGTTCCGGTCGCTACGGACCGCATCCTGCCATCCCTGTTCACCTGCGGTCCTGACGGGTCGCTGTCTGTGCCCGCGCCGACAGCCCGAGAAGATCACATGGGCCGGACGGCGTCGGGGCCGGACTGCGTCAAGGCCGGACGGCTTCAGTTCGTGGTCTCCGGACGTGCTGTCTTCTGCCACGGATATCCCGTCCGCAGCCGGGGATCCGGCGCCGTGATGGCCTGCGGAGTCCCCTCGTCCCCCGCCTGGCCCCCGGCGGGCGGTTCCTGAACTCGGTGCGCCGGATCCCCGACCGGCGGTTCCTGAACGCGGCCTGCGGGACGCCCCGGTTCCGGCGACGGCTCCTCCGTCGTCCAGTGCCGCAACGCCCCGGCCTCCACGTCGATCTGCACGTTCAGCGCCGCGAGGTCGTCCTCGGCGAACTGCCGGGCCCGGTCCCGGGCCGCCCATCGCAGCGACTCCGCGGCGTGCGTGATCCGCTCGGTGCGCTCCTTCAGGCCGGGCAGCAGGGAGGCGACCGTCGCCTTGTCGGGTTCCCGCTCCAGGCGCTTCAGGTCAGCGTCCAGCTCGTGGCCGTGCACCCCCAGGCGCTGGAACAGACCCAGCGACTCGGAGAGCGAGGCGTCCTCGGCCACGCCCGACTGCAGCGCCTCCTGGGTGGCGCGCATCGAGGTGCGCAGCGAGAGGCGGAGCTGCGCCAGCTCGCCGCCGACGCCCACCTGCCCGTAGCTCTTGGCCCGCAGCGTGGTGTCCTCCACCGTGCGGCGCGCCTGCGTGATCGTGCGGTCCACGCCGCGTTTGGCCGCTCCGACGACCTTGACGGCCGCATAGACGCCCAGCGCCATGAAAACGACGACGAGCAGCGCCAGAATCAGGATCACGGCTTCCATGAGCGCCCCTCGGATGGTGTGACGGCTGACGGCACGGTTTCACCCGCCCCTCCACCGTAAACGGAACGGGCAGGCGGAGGGTTCCATTGGAACCCCCAACCTGCCCGTAGGGGAAAGCCCTCACAACCGGAAAGCCCTCACCACTGAACGCCCGCGCACCCGCCCGGTCTCCCGCACGCCCACCCGGTCTCCCGCGCACCCGCCCGGTCTCCCGCACGCCCACCCGGTCTCCCGCACACCCGCCCGGTCTCCCGCGCACCCGCCCGGTCTCCCGCACGCCCGCCCGGTCGTCCACGCAGCTGCCAAGCCGTGCGCGCAGCCGCCCAGCCATCACTCAGCCATCCAGCCATCCAGCCACCCGCCCAGCCGTGCACGCACTGCCCCGACGAAGACGGCGGCCACCGATCAGGCCGGCACGATCTAGGCCGGCACGATGTTCACCAGCTTCGGCGCCCGGACGATCACCTTGCGGATACCCGCCCCGTCCAGTGCCGCGACGACGGCCGGGTCCGCCAGGGCCAGCGCCTCCAGCTCCGCGTCCGTGATCGACGGGGAGATCTCCAGGCGCGCCTTGACCTTGCCCTTGATCTGGACGACGCAGGTCACGGTCTCGTCCACGACGTACGCCGGGTCGGCGACCGGGAAGTCCTGGTGCACGACCGACTCGCTGTGGCCCAGCCGGCGCCACAGCTCCTCGGCGATGTGCGGCGCCAGCGGCGCCACCAGCAGCACCAGGGCCTCGGCGACGGAGCGCGGCAGCGGACCGCCGGCCTTGGTCAGGTGGTTGTTCAGCTCGGTGACCTTGGCGATGGCGGTGTTGAAGCGCATCCCGGCCATGTCGCCGCCGACGCCGTCGATCGCCTTGTGCAGGGCGCGCAGGGTGTCCTCGCCGGGCTCCGTGTCGACGACGGTGACCTCGCCGCTCTCCTCGTCGACGACGTTGCGCCACAGCCGCTGCAGCAGCCGGTACTGGCCGACGACCGCGCGGGTGTCCCAGGGGCGCGACACGTCCAGGGGGCCCATGGCCATCTCGTACAGACGCAGGGTGTCCGCGCCGTACTCGCCGCAGATCTCGTCGGGCGTCACGGCGTTCTTCAGGGACTTGCCCATCTTGCCCAGGACGCGGGAGACCTTCTCGCCCTCGTAGTAGTACGCCCCGTCGCGCTCCTCGACCTCGGCCGCCGGGACGGCGATGCCGCGGCTGTCCCGGTAGACGAAGGCCTGGATCATGCCCTGGTTGTACAGCTTGTGGAAGGGCTCGGCGGAGGAGACGTGGCCCAGGTCGTGCAGCACCTTGGACCAGAAGCGCGCGTACAGCAGGTGCAGCACGGCGTGCTCGGCGCCGCCCACGTACAGGTCGACACCACCGGTCGGCTGCCCCTCGCGCGGCCCCATCCAGTACTGCTCGATCGCCGGGTCGACCAGCTGCTCGCTGTTGTTCGGGTCCAGGTAGCGCAGCTCGTACCAGCAGGAACCGGCCCAGTTGGGCATGGTGTTGGTCTCGCGGCGGTACTTCTTCGGGCCGGCGCCGTCGCCCAGGTCCAGCGTGACGTTGACCCAGTCGGCGTTGCGCGACAGCGGGGTCTCGGGCTGGGTGTCGGCGTCGTCCGGGTCGAAGGTGCGCGGCGAGTAGTCGTCGACCTCCGGCAGCTCCAGCGGCAGCATCGACTCGGGCAGCGGGTGGGCGATGCCCTCCTCGTCGTACACGATCGGGAAGGGCTCGCCCCAGTAGCGCTGACGGCTGAACAGCCAGTCGCGCAGCCGGAAGTTGACGGTGCCCTCGCCGACGCCGTGCTCCTTCAGCCACTCGGTGATCCGGGCCTTCGCTTCGACGACGCCCAGGCCGTCCAGCGAGATCTCGTCGTTCGCGGAGTTGACCAGCTTCGCCTCGTACGAGCCGAAGGCGTCCTCCCACGTGGAGGCGTCCGTGCCGCGGTCGTCCGACGGCTCGACGACACAGCGCATCGGCAGCTCGAAGGCGCGCGCGAAGGCGAAGTCGCGGGCGTCGTGCGCCGGTACGGCCATGATCGCGCCGGTGCCGTAGCCCATCAGCACGTAGTCGGCGATGAAGACGGGGACCCGCTCGCCGCTGACCGGGTTGGTCGCGTACGCGCCGGTGAAGACGCCGGTCTTGTCCTTGGCCTCGGCCTGCCGCTCCACGTCGGACTTGGCGGCGGCCTGCTTGCGGTAGGCGGTGACGGCCTCGGCCGGGCTTGCGTGGCCGCCGGTCCACACGGGGTGGGTGCCGTCGGGCCAGGCGGCCGGAATGATCCGCTCGACCAGCTCGTGCTCCGGCGCCAGCACCATGTAGGTGGCGCCGAACAGGGTGTCCTGGCGGGTGGTGAAGACGGTGATGCTGCCCGCGCCGTCGACCGGGAAGTCGACGCGCGCGCCCTCGGACCGGCCGATCCAGTTGCGCTGCTGCAGCTTGATGGCCTCGGGCCAGTCCAGGCCGTCCAGGTCGTTCAGCAGGCGGTCGGCGTAGGCGGTGATGCGCATGTTCCACTGGCGCAGCTTGGCCTTGAAGACGGGGAAGTTGCCGCGCTCGGAGCGGCCGTCCGCCGTGACCTCCTCGTTGGCCAGGACGGTGCCCAGGCCGGGCGACCAGTTGACGGGCGCGTCGGAGGCGTAGGCCAGCCGGTAGTCACTCAGGACGTCGGCGCGCTCGGAGGCGCTCAGCGCGCTCCAGTCGCGGCCGTCCGGGGTCGGGCGCTCGCCGGACTCGAACTGGGCGACCAGCTCGGTGATCGGCCGGGCGCGGTCCGCGTCGGTGTCGTACCAGGAGTTGAAGATCTGCAGGAAGATCCACTGGGTCCACTTGTAGTACTCCGACTCGATCGTGGCGAACGAGCGGCGCTTGTCGTGGCCCAGACCCAGCCGGCGCAGCTGCGCCGTCATGTTCTCGATGTTGGCCTCGGTCGAGATCCGCGGGTGCGTGCCGGTCTGTACGGCGTACTGCTCCGCGGGCAGGCCGAACGCGTCGAAGCCCAGGGTGTGCAGCACGTTGTGGCCGGTCATCCGCTGGTGACGGGCGAAGACATCGGTGGCGATGTAGCCCAGCGGGTGGCCCACGTGCAGCCCCGCACCCGAGGGGTACGGGAACATGTCCATGATGAATTTCTTCGGCTTGGCGGCCAGCTCCGGGTCGCCCGCCAGGTCGCCGGTGGGGTTGGGCGCCTCGTAGGTGCCCTCGGCGTCCCAGAAGTCCTGCCAGCGTGCCTCGATGTCGGCGGCCATCGCTGCCGTATAGCGGTGCGGCGCAGCAACGTCGGCTGCGGAATTCGTCTCGCTCATGATCCTCAAAGCTCCATCGATCGTCATCTGCCGGCGCCCACGTCTACGGACACGCGTCTACGGAAACGAAAAAGCCCCTCGCACAGGAGGGGACGCCGCGCTGATGCCGACCAGGCATTCTCACCGGTCGGGACTGATCAGCGCGGCTCGCTAAGCAGAAGGCGTACGGCACGCATGGCGTCAGGGTACCGCACAGGCCCGGTACCCATCCGGGCACCGCCGAACCGTGGACACGGCAGGGGGCGAACCCCGCGGCAGAACGTCCGGGAAGCGTGGGTTACTCCGCGTAATGCCCTCTATCGGGGCAACCACTCAAACCTCGTACTGACCGGTATGGAGCGCCTTAGCATGCGGCAACGGGACCGCTTTGCCGAGCCATTCGGAGTCGCCCCCCATGAACCCTCATCGCAAGATCCGCTCATCGGCCGCCCCGCTCCAGGGGCCGAGCCGTCACGTACAGGGCGGGCTGACCGTCGCTGTGCTGGTTCTCCTGCCGCTCCTCGCCGTGGCGGGCAGCGACGGCCTGCGCGCCACGCTCGACTTCACGACCGGTGTCCTCTCGCTGGTCTCGCTCACCGCAGCGGTGGGCTGGGGCCTGCTCGCCACCGACCGGCTGTTCCTCTCCTCCCGTCAGCGGCTGGTCGGCCAGGCCGTCCACCGCACCGCCGCGGCCGCCTCGCTTGCCTTCCTGCTGCTCCATGTCACGGTGAAGGTCTCGCTGGGGCATGTGGCGCTGCTCGGCGCCCTCGTACCCTTCGGTCTCGGGGTCGGCGGTACGGCGGGGCTGATCGGTTTCGGCGCGCTGGCCGGTCTGCTGATGGTGGTGGCGGCGGCGACGGGCGCGCTGCGCAGCGCCTTCGCCACCCCGAGCAGGGTCGCCGGACGCTGGCGGGCGCTGCACGCGTTGTCCTACCCGGCCTGGTGCGCCGCGCTGGTGCACGGCCTGTACGCGGGCCGGCCGCCGGCGGTCTGGGTCGTCGTGATGTACAGCCTGTGCCTGGTCGCCGTGGCGGCCGTGCTGGGCCTGCGCACACTGCCGCCGCCGGCGAAGCGGCGGGTCTCCGCACTGATCACCGCCCTGATCAAGCCGGACACCCTGCCCGCCGAACCGGATCCGGTGACCCGGGAGGCCCCGCTGCCCGGTGCGGACGCCGCGGCCGTGCCGGGGCCGTACGGGACGGACGCCCCCGGCACCGGTCGGGACGGGCTCGGAAGGGGGGTGCGGGGCACGCCGCTTCCCGCGTCGTTCGCGCACCCCCGGACTACGCTGCCCGCACCCGCCCCGCCGCTGTACGAGGCCCCGCCGCGCAGCTCCGACCGCCTCACGACGGACCCGCTCCCCAGCACGTCCGGCAGGCTGACGGGCCCCGGGCCCGGGATCGCCGCCGGCTACCGCGCGGTCTCGTCGCCCGCCGGGACCGCCGACCGCCGGCAGCGGTCCGGGCCCTCGACGCCGACGCCGACGCCCGCCCAGCCACCCCGGGCAATGCGCCCGCCGCCCGAGCCCACGGGATCCGGGCGCCCCTCGTACACCGCGTACGAGCCCCCCGCCCCGTCCTTCGAACCCGTGCGGGCGCAGGCCGCCCCCCACACCACCGCCCAGGAAGCTCCGTACACCCCCCGGGGAGCGACCGCTCCGCTGCCCGCCGTCGGCGACACGGCACCGCTCCCGGGGCCGTTCTACCCGCCCCCGGCCGGAGAACCCTGGACCGCACCCGCAGGAGACCGACCGTGAACATCCCCCTCCCCGACGTCCCCGAAGTCCGCGTCGTCGGCCTCCCCCAACTGACCAGCGGCTTCGACCTGGTGGAGCGGCTCGACCTCGGCATGCATCTGAAGGTGCACGGACCGCTGGAGCCGATGACCGGCGAACGCCTGGCGGAACTCGCCGAATCCATCGCGCTGAACGGCCGCGGCGGTGCCGGATTCCCCTTCGGCAGAAAGCTGCGGGCGGTCGCCAAGGCATCCATCCGGCGGGGTGTACGGCCGGTCGTCGTGATCAACGGCAGCGAGGGCGAGCCCGCCTGCCGCAAGGACACGGTGCTGCTCAACCGCGCACCGCACCTCATCCTGGACGGCGCCCTGCTCGCGGCCGAGGCTCTCGGCGCACGCACGCTGATCGTCGCCGTCACCCGCAATTCCACGGAGATCTCGGTGCGCTCCGCGCTGGCCGAGCGGGGTCTGTCGGACCGGCGCGGCCAGCCGTTGCGGGCCCGGGTGGTGCGGACCCCGGAGCGGATGGTCTCGGGTGAGGCCTCGGCCGTCATCCGGGCGGCGTCCGGCGGTCCCGCCCTGCCGCCGGGGCGCCGCGAACGAGCCGCCGAGTCGGGCGTCGGCGGCGCTCCCACCCTGCTGTCGAACGCGGAGACGTACGCGCAACTCGCCGTCGCCGCCCGCATAGGTGCCCGGCGTTACGGGAACACCGGCCTGCCCGACGAGCCCGGCACGGTACTCCTCACCCTCTCCGGCGCGGTCGCGCGCCCGATGGTCGTCGAGGTGCCGACGGGTGTGCCGCTGCGGTACGTGCTCCAGCTGGCCGGCGCGCCTCCGCAGCCGCAGGGCGTGCTGACGGGCGGCTATCACGGCAACTGGATCAGCGCGCACGCCATGCACGACGCCGTCGTCTCCCGGGAGTCGCTGGCAGCGGCGGGGGGCGCGCTGGGAGCGGGTGCGATCCTGCCGATCGGACCGGAGACCTGCCCGCTCGGCGAGTCGCTGCGCGTGGCGAACTGGCTGGCCGCCGAGACCGCCGGTCAGTGCGGTCCGTGCAAGCTCGGGCTGCCGGCCGCCGCCGGCGGGCTCTCCGACGTGCTGAACGGGGGTGGTCCCGCGGCTCTGGCGGCGCTGCGCGAGGTGACACTGGCGGTCAAGGGGCGGGGTGCCTGCAAGCATCCGGACGGTTCGGCGCGCTTTCTGTCGTCCACGCTCTCCGCGTTCACCGACGACCTGGCCGCGCATGTGCTGGACGGCGGCTGCGGCCGCGAGACGTCCGGGGTACTCCCTCTTCCCGCACCTGGGTACCAGGATGTGGAGGAGTCCATTCCGAGTGGCGAGAGGCTTGCCGTGGACTGGACGCTCTGCCGGGGTCACGGTCTCTGCGCAGATATCGTCCCGGAGCTGATCCGGCTGGGCCCCGACGGGTACCCGGCACTCGCGGACGCCGCGGTTCCGATGCATCTGCGCGGGCGCGCGCAGCGTGCCGTACGCCGTTGCCCCGCCCTGGCACTCCGGATCGAACAACAGGCTCCCGAACGGCCCGCCCTGCCTCCGGGCACGGGCCGGAAGGCGCTGGGCAGCGGCCGGAGTTGAGCTTCCGGCCTTCCTGACGCAAAACGACTGGTGGGCCATCCGAATCGGATGGCCCACCAGTCGATCTTCACTGTGGAGCTAAGGAGAATTGAACTCCTGACCTCCTGCATGCCATGCAGGCGCTCTACCAACTGAGCTATAGCCCCGCGTTGTCCTGCCCGGTCTCCCGTGGCGACATCGAGAACATTACCGGTCACCCCGGCCGTCCACCAAATCCATTCCGGCCGGCCTCTCCCCACCCCCTCGCCGGACCCGCACCTGGCACGCCCCCGCCACCGCTCCGGCCGATCACCGGGACCGCTCAGGCGGTGGCGAAGGAGTAGAAGCGCTTGAGCGTGCAGTGCTCCTCCAGCAGCCGCCCGTAGATCGGCTCCCCCTCCAGCTCCCGGTAGGTCTCGATGGCGTCCCCTTTTATGACCAGCGCCCGTGCGCATTCCTCGCACCAGTACTGGTAGTCCGGGTTGACCGGGTCCATATCCCTGACGATGGGCGTACCGCTGCCGCACCAGTCGCATTTCCGCCTGTGCGCACCCATGGATCAGCTCCGGCTGCGGCCGCGGGCCGTACACAGGTAAAGGGCCCCGGTGAGGCCGTTGAGCGTTCGGTCGCGAAGGAGGGCGGCGCCGGCCCGCGGGGAAAGTACGGCCCGTGGGGAAGATACGGCTCGCGGCAGAAGAACGGCCGGTGGGAAGGGAAGGACCCTCGGGAGGCGAGCGGCCGGGAACGGACTGCCGACGGGGCGCGGGGCCGGGAACGGGCCGCCGGCGGATGCGACGGCACATGTACGGCCCGGGCGGACGAGGGGCAGGTCCGGGACCTCGTGGCGGCTCGTAGGCATCGCGCACTCCTCCCCGTTCGGTCCGTCTCCCCTCCGGCGGTCCGATTCTGCCATGACCCCGCAAGGGGGGTCAGCTCGCCGGAGATCCCGCCCCCCGCCGACGCCCTGGGAGCAGGGGAAACGGGCAGCGGCCGACGACCTCGCACACCTGACCGACGACAGCCCGTCCGGGCGAGGGGAACACGCAAGGATCCCGCCCCCTGACGGGGACGGGATCCTGATTGTGGAGCTAAGGAGAATTGAACTCCTGACCTCCTGCATGCCATGCAGGCGCTCTACCAACTGAGCTATAGCCCCGCTGTTCGCTGTAACTCCCTGCGTTTCCGCGCTGCGAACAAGAAGAACTTTAGCCTGTGACCAGCCAGAAAGTGAAATCCGGCCGAGGCCACCCGATGGCGCCCTGCGGGCGCCGCCCGGTCACCCGGTCAGGCATCGTCTCCGAGCACCGGTTCGGGCAGGGTGCCGGCGTTGTGCTCCAGCAGACGCCAGCCGCGGGCGCCCTCGCCCAGCACCGACCAGCAGCAGTTGGAGAGTCCGCCGAGCCCTTCCCAGTGGTGCGCTTCCAGGCCCAGCAGCCGGCCGATGGTGGTCCGGATGGTGCCACCGTGACTGACGACGACGAGCGTGCCGCCGTCGGGCAGTTTGTCGGCGTGCGCGAGCACGACGGGCGCCGCCCTGTCGGCGACCTCGGTCTCCAGCTCACCGCCGCCGCGCCGCACGGGCTCCCCACGCTTCCAGGCCGCGTACTGCTCGCCGTAAAGACCCACGATCTCCTCGTGGGTGAGTCCCTGCCAGGCGCCCGCATAGGTCTCACGCAGCCCCGGGTCGTGCGTGACGCCGAGCCCGGTGATCGCGACGAGTTCGGCCGCCGTGGCCGCGGCCCGCCGCAGATCGGATGCGACGATCGCGTCCGGCTTCAGCGAGGCGAGCAGCCGGGCGGCCCGGCGGGCCTGCCCGACGCCTTCCTCCGTGAGGTCGATGTCCGTGGAACCCTGGAACCGGCGTTCCAGGTTCCACGCCGTCTGGCCGTGGCGCCAGAGGACGATCCTGCGGCCCCTGCCGCTTCCGCTGCCGTTCAGCTCTGCTCACCTTCCGTGCCGCCGGTGAGCTGCGCGTGCTCCTCGGCCTTGCCGCGGGTCTTCACGGCGTCCTCGGGAAGGGGGATCTCGGGGCAGTCCTTCCACAGGCGCTCCAGCGCGTAGAAGACGCGCTCCTCGCTGTGCTGGACGTGGATGACGATGTCGACGTAGTCGAGGAGGATCCAGCGTGCGTCGCGGTCGCCCTCACGGCGGACCGGCTTGGCGCCGAGCTTCTTCTGAAGCTGCTCCTCGATCTCGTCGACGATCGACTTGACCTGGCGGTCGTTGGGGGCCGAAGCCAGGAGGAAGGCGTCCGTGATCGACAGCACATCGCTGACGTCGTACGCAATGATGTCGTGCGCGAGCCGGTCGGCGGCCGCCTGAGCGGCGGCGTTGATGAGCTCGATGGAGCGGTCCGTGGCGGTCACATGCAGGCTTTCGTCGGCGGTCAGATCAACCTCTAGGGTCTCACGGACCGCCGACAGCCCACGCAGTCATCTTCCGAAGACCGCTCAGGAGTCGTCCTGCGGCGACCGGCAGCGTCCCTGAGCAGCCCCGGAACCGCACGCGGCGCACCCGCGAGCGTCTCGGGAACGGCGGCGGGGCGCCCCCGGAACCGTCCCGGAGCCGCCCCTGAACCGCACCGGCAGACGGAAGCGGCAGACCGGACCATCGGACATCCGGGCCGGACCACCGGACCGAACCGGCGGACATGCGGACCGAACCATCGGACCGAACCGGTGCACCGGACGTCGGGCCGGACCGGTGGACGGAACCGTTGGACGACCGGACCGGTGGACGGAACCGTTGGACGACCGGACCGGTGGCGGTGGACCGGGCCGGCGCGGCCGGTCCACCGGCCGCGCCGCCGACTTACTTGATCTTGTAGTCCTGACCGATCACGACGGACACGTCCGCGTTACCGGCCGGCTTGCCCTTCTTCGCCGCGCCCGCCGGCAGCCCCAGCGTCGCGGCGACCTCGGTCGCCTTCGTCTTGTCCGCCGCGTCCTCGTAGATGACCTCGGAGGTCGCCACCGCGTCGGACTTCCCGCTGTTGACGAAGGTGTAGCCGCCGTTGACCAGCTCGATCCGGGCGGACTCCGTACCGCGGCCGCTGCCCGTGGCGTCCTTGACGCCGACCCGCACCGCCGCGTCCGCCGCCGGGGCCTTGAACGTGCCGCCCAGGATGTCCTTGACGACGCTCTCCGTGGCAGCCTCGGTGAGGGTTCCGTCGTCCTGGACCGGCAGCAGGGCGGTCTTGTAGTCGCCGATCTTGGCGTGCTCGGCGAGCTTGGCCAGGGAGGCTCCGAGGTCCTGCTCGGGCAGGGACGGGTCGAGGATCTGGGCCAGCGTCTCGACGGTGACCGTGGCGGCCTTCGGATCGTCGGACATCTTCCGCAGCACTCCGCGCATGACCTGCCCGAACCGCATCAGCTGCTTGGCCTCGGCCTCGCCGGGACCCCGGTACGTGGCGTACGCGACGGCCATCGGCCCGCTGAGCGTCTGCGCCTTGCCCTTCTTGACGAGGGGCGCGGCCCCCTTCTTGGCGTCGGGAACAGCGGTGTCGGTGTCGACCTCGATGTTGCCGACCAGGTCGACGAGGTTCTCCAGATACGGGGTGTCGAGCCGCCACGTGCCACTGATCTCGGTGCCGAGCAGCGCGTCGATGGACTCACGGGTTCCCGAGGTCCCGTCGTCGTCCACCGATTTGCCGAGCGTGGTGGTGGCGCCGTCCTCGTCGGCGACGGCCAGCGAGTTGGGCAGCAGAACCGTGGTGCCCTGCTTGGTGGTGACGTTGTCGACGAGCAGAGCCGTGGACGTCCCGCCGCTCTTGGTGTTGTGGAGGTGGACCACGATGACGTCCCGGCGCTGCGGACCGGTCGCCGTGGTGGTCTCCTTCTCCGCCGAGGAGAGCCCGGGGATCTTGTCCGCGGACCACAGGTAGCCGACGCCGCCGAGCACCACGAGCGACGCGACGACGATCAGCGCGACCATCCGGTTGTGTCCGCGGCGGCGTGCCTCCTCACGGCGTTCACTGCGGCTCTCGGTGAACTTCAGCCAGTCGATGACGTCTTCGGAGTCCTCGTCGGGCTCCTCGATGAACGAGAACTGCTCCGTGCGGTAGTCCCGGTCGCCCCGGCGCGGCCCCGGAACGCCCGCCTCCGGCTCAGCGGCCGGCTGCGGTCCGGGGGCCTGCTCCGGCGGAGCGGCGGCGGGCGCGGGCGCGGGCGCCTGAGCCTGCTGCGGGATGCTCCACTGCTGCGTGGTGTCGACCGCGGCGGGCTGCTGGCCCGTGTCGTAGCCGTAGCCACCGTCGTAGCCGTAGCCCTGCTGCGAGGGCTGTTGCTGCTGGGGCGGCTGGTGCTGCTGAGTGGCGTACGGGTCGTAATGCTGCGGAGGCGCGGCAGGCTCTTGTTGCTGTTGCTGTTGCTGTTGCTGTTGCTGTTGCTGTTGCTGGGCGTACGGGTCGTAGCCGTATCCCTGTCCGGCCTGCGGCGCCTGCTGTTGCGGCTGCTGTTGCTGCTGTGCGTACGGGTCGTACTGCTGCTGTCCGGGCTGCTGCTGGTACACCGGCTGCCCGTACTCGTCGTAGCCGACGATCTGCGGCTGCTGGTAGTACGGGTCGTACGGATTCTGTCGGTCGTTCACCGGTGCCCCTCTCCGTGGCTCATTCGCCGCGGTACAGCTGGCGCTTGTCGATGTAGCGGACCACACCGTCCGGGACCAGGTACCAGACCGGGTCCCCCTGGGCGACCCTCCCACGGCAGTCCGTGGAGGAGATCGCCAGTGCGGGGACCTCCACGAGGGAGACGCCCCCCTTCGGCAGCCCGTCGTCCGTCAGCACGTGCCCCGGCCGCGTCACCCCGATGAAATGGGACAGCGAGAAGAGCTCCTCGGCGTCCCGCCAGGTGAGGATCTGTGAAAGGGCGTCGGCACCCGTGATGAAGAAGAGGTCCGCGTCGCCGTGGACCGCGCGCAGATCCCTCAGGGTGTCGATCGTGTACGTGGGGCCGTTGCGGTCGATATCGCTGCGGCTGACCGAGAACTGCGGGTTGGACGCCGTCGCGATGACCGTCATCAGATAGCGGTCCTCGGCCGGGGAGACCTGCTTGTGGCTCTTCTGCCACGGCTGCCCGGTCGGGACGAAGACCACCTCGTCGAGGTGGAACTGGGCGGCCACTTCACTGGCCGCCACCAGGTGTCCATGATGAATCGGGTCAAACGTCCCGCCCATCACGCCGAGTCGGCGCTTTCCGCGGCCGGTAGGCACTTCCTGCTCTCCCATGCGTGCAGAGCCTACTGGCACAGCTGTACGCCTCGGCCTCAGCGGTCGCGGTTGAAGCGCGTGGTAATCCACAGAAGGAGGAGAAGCGCGACAAACGCGCCGCCACCGGTGAGGAGCGGGCTGAGACTTTCGTGGTTGCCACCGTGCTCGCCCTCGGCGGCGACGGTGACCAGCTGGTGTGCGGTGCTCGTGAGGCTCATCTTCGGCAGGACCTATCGATCGGGAGTCGGAGGGAAGACGTCGCGGACATCGTATGCGGGTGCCCCGGGCACGCTCACGCCGACTCAGTCGTTGTTGTCGTCGTTGCGGTATCCGCGCAGCAGGAACCAGGCCAGCAGAGCTGCTCCGACGAGCGAGACGATCAGCACGATGCGGATCGTGTTGCCCGGGCCCTGCTCCTCGGATGCGGCGGCGAGCAGAGCAACGGTGTGCGGCATGTCGGGCGTCTCCTCAGTTATCCACAGCCCCCCGCACACCGTAGCCCCAGCACCTACGCTGGGATTTGTCAGGGGGGCGAGCGACGTCTCGTACGAACAGGGGGCCCATTCATGACCGACGGCAGCCACGAGAGCCATGACCAGGTGCCGAGCAGGCAGCGCAGGCGTTTCCCGGGGATCTCCTCGCGGGCGTACGAACACCCGGCGGACCGCTCGGCCCTGGTGGCGCTGCGTAGGCTGAGCGGTTTCGACACCGTCTTCAAGGCGCTGAGCGGGCTGCTGCCTGAGCGCAGTCTGCGGCTGCTCTTCCTGTCGGACTCCGTCCGGGTGAGTGACGCGCAGTTCGCCCACCTCAACGACATGCTGCGGGACGCCTGTTACATCCTGGACCTGGAGAAGGTCCCTCCGATGTACGTCAGCCAGAACCCGCAGCCCAACGCCATGTGCATCGGCCTGGACGAGCCGATCATCGTGGTGACGACGGGGCTGGTGGAGCTGCTCGACGAGGAGGAGATGCGCGCGGTCGTCGGGCACGAGGTGGGGCACGCCCTCTCCGGCCACGCCGTGTACCGCACCATCCTGCTCTTCCTCACCAATCTCGCCCTCAAGGTGGCGTGGATCCCCCTCGGCAATGTCGCGATCATGGGGATCGTGACCGCGCTGCGCGAGTGGTTCCGCAAGTCCGAGCTGTCCGCCGACCGGGCCGGGCTGCTGGTCGGCCAGGACCTGCGGGCCTCGATGCGCGGACTGATGAAGATCGCCGGAGGCAATCACCTCCACGAGATGAACGTGGACGCGTTCCTCGCCCAGGCCGACGAGTACGAGAAGGCGGGCGACCTGCGCGACTCCGTCCTCAAGATCCTGAACGTCCTCCCCCGCTCGCACCCGTTCACCACGGTGCGCGCGGCCGAGCTGAAGAAGTGGTCCGAGACCCGCGACTACCAGCGGATCATGGACGGCCACTACCCGCGGCGCGACGAGGACAAGGACACCTCCGTGACGGACGCCTTCAAGGAGTCCGCCTCGCACTACGCCGATTCGGTGCGCAGCAGCAAGGACCCGCTGATGAAGCTGGTCGGCGACATAGCGGGCGGAGCCGGCGACCTGGGCGGCAAGCTCCGCGACAAGTTCACCGGCGCGGGCGGCGGCGCCAAGGGAGCAGGCACGGCCGAGGGCGACGCTAAGGACGGCTCACAGCGGTCCCCGAGGCCCGGGGACCCTGAGCCGGGGACGGAAGGGAGCTGACCGCCAGCGTCCCGCACAGCGCCGCGGCGGGCCGGCTCGTCGCATACGGGTCGGTGCCCGCCGGGCCGCCGTCGGCCGCCCTCTCGCCCGCGAGCAGCGGCCGCAGGGCCCCGGTGGTGTCGGCGGAGCAGGACTGCGGGCCGGCCTGGACGTAGCTCGTCTGCACCTCAAGCCGGTGCAGCCGCAGATCGTCGCGGTCGAACCGGAAGCGCATCTCCCGCCGTACGGTGAACAGCGAGGCCGCACTCGTTCGTTGAGGGCCCGAGACGGCCGGGCGGAGTACGTAGGCGAAGGTGTGGTCCGACACCACCTCCAGAGTGTCGGCTCCCGCCTCGCCGTATCGCAGAGTGCCCCGGACCCGGACTTCCGGATCGGGGGTGACCTCGTCCGGATCGAACCGCACCAGCCAGCCGGACGGCGCGTGCTGCCCGTCGTCGTGCGGGGCGCTCATGCTCTGCTCGAACTGGCTCATCTGGTCCGGGTCGAGCAGGGACTCCACGGGGCGCACCGCGTTCCCGCCGAGGACGTCGGGATCGAGCGAGGAGGCCACCAGGTAGTCCTTGGCCGTGGCCAGGGCTGCGTACACCTGGCTGTCGGAGAAGTTCTCCGTCCGCCGGGTCACCGGAAGGCTGATGCCTGCCGCCCCTTTCGGGAACGGGTCGGCGGGGCTGCTCGCGAAGAGGGCGGCTGTGGTGCCGGCGGGCACGGCTCCGCGCGGCGCCAGCGGGACGATCGTCATCCGCAGCGGCTCGGCCCGCCGGGTGACGGGGTTCTGGTAGGGGTGGCGGAAACCCATGAAGACGGCGGTGCCGAACGCCAGGGCGATCAGGACGACCAGGGCGAGCGCGGCCCGTGAGCCGTTGCGGACAGCACGCCCGGGCAGGCTCCGGACGGCACGGGCGTGTTCTCCCATGCGCTCCTTCGCGGAGAACTCCTGCAGCCGGGCAGCCCGGACGAACGACTCGTCGAAGACCAGCGACCGGTACTCGTCCTCGCTGCCGCTCGCGCTGTTCTCCGACGGGCCCTCGGGGGGATCTCCGCGGTCTGCCATGACTTCTCCCGACTCCACGCCACCGACCGGGGCCGAAACGGTGCGCCCCTTTCCGGCCGAAAGGCTCCGGACAGGGTCTGCCCGTCATGCGTGGGCATGCACGGACAAGTGAGAAGCCCCCTCTTCGAGCGGGTGAGGGGTCATATCTTCAGAGTAGGTCGATTACGGCGGAGGTAAACGCGGTGACGGGCGGGAACTGCCCCAGGGTTCCCCCGGTCGGGTGGATCCGGGCCGCGGAAGTCGCGGCGCCGGGAGCCGGTCCCGGCAGACCGAGGTGGTGCGGGACGGCTGATGTCGCTTGGTCGGATCACGCCGGGCCCGCGGGCTCCGGCACCACACCCTGGTCGGCCTGGCCCCATCGAAAGGCCCTCAGGGGTATCCCGTCATCCCTGGCGGGCGCACGACGACAGCTACGGGGACTCGGCGCGCGTTACCGGAACGCCCCCGTGCACCGGGTGGCGGACGGCCCTCCGCGCTCCGGGTTGCGGACGCCCCTCCGCCTTGCGACGCGCCGCATCCGGCGCCGCGCGCCGGTCCACCGGGGACGACGGGACAGCCCTTACGCCGAGCGGGTCAGGGCGTGCGAGGGACGGCGGAGACCATCGGGCGGGAGTAGCCCTCCGCGGCGGACGGGGCCGCGGTGGGCCCCGGTGCGCTGTCCACGCCGCTCGTCGCCGGTGGCGGGACCTGGTCCTGCCGGTCGCCCGACGTGTTGCGGTAGACGGCGCTGAAGGCCAGCGCGACCATGCCCACGCCCATCAGCACGGCCAGCATCCAGGCCACCGGCCGGTGCCAGCGCGCAGCGCCGCGGTAGGGGCGCAGGGAGCCCCCGTGCCGACCGTAGGGACCGCCGTCGTAGGAGTCGTCGTCCGCGTCGAACGGGTCGCCGTAGGCGCCTGAGCGCCCGAAGCCGTCCTCGTAGAGATCGTCGTCCAGCGGCCCGCGACCGGACCGGGCCCGGTGGGCATCCGCCTCGGCGCGCGCTTCGGCAGCCGCCAACAGCCGCTCGACTGCGGTCGGTTCATGGAACTCGGCTGCCCGTACGAAGTCCTCGTCGAACACCACGGAGGCGAAGTCCTCGTCCGCGCCCCCGCGGTCGTCGTCGGGCTCCCAGCCGTTCGGGAACGGCCTGCCCCCCACGTCGTCCGGCACAACTTCAGCCTAGACCCGCGGGGGGCTTTTGGGCAGGGAGACGGCGCATTCGCCGCATCCCGTGGTCACCTCACGTGGCCGTCGCCGGTCACGATGTACTTCGTGGACGTCAGCTCCGGCAGTCCCATGGGCCCCCTGGCGTGCAGCTTCTGGGTGGAGATGCCGATCTCCGCGCCGAAGCCGAACTGACCGCCGTCCGTGAAACGCGTCGAGGCGTTCACCGCCACCGTCGTCGAATCCACCAACTGGGTGAAACGGCGGGCCGCGGCCTGCGAGGTCGTCACGATCGCCTCGGTGTGACCGGAGGACCAGAGCCGGATGTGCGCCACGGCCGCGTCCAGCGACTCCACGACGGCCGCCGCGATGTCGTACGAGAGGTACTCGGTCTCCCAGTCCTCCGGCGTCGCCGCCACCACGGTCGCCTTGGACCCCTCGGCGTACTCCAGCACCCGCTCGTCGCCGTGCACGGTCACCCCGGCCTCGGCGAGTGCGTCCAGTGCCCGGGGCAGGAACGCGTCGGCGACGTCCTTGTGGACCAGGAGCGTCTCCGCGGCGTTGCAGACGCTCGGGCGCTGCGCCTTGGAGTTGACCAGGATGGCGACGGCCATGTCGAGATCGGTCTGCGCGTCCACGTAGACATGGCAGTTGCCGGTGCCGGTCTCGATCACCGGGACGGTGGACTGCTCGACGACGGTGCGGATCAGCGAGGCGCCGCCGCGCGGAATGAGCACGTCGACCAGGCCGCGCGCCCGCATGAGCTCGGTGACGGAGTCGCGGTTCTCGCCCGGCACGAGTTGCACCGCGTCGGCCGGCAGTCCGGAGCCGCCGACCGCGTCGCGCAGCACCCGGACGAGTGCGCTGTTGGAGGCGTAGGCGGAGGACGAACCGCGCAGCAGCACGGCGTTGCCCGACTTCAGGCACAGGGCCGCCGCGTCCACCGTCACGTTGGGCCGGGCCTCGTAGATGATCCCGACCACGCCGAGCGGTACCCGGACCTGACGCAGGTCGATGCCGTTGGGCAGGGTCGAGCCGCGCACCACTTCGCCGACCGGGTCGGGCAGTGCCGCGACGTCCCGCACGTCGGCCGCGATGGCCCGGATCCGCTCGGGGGTGAGGGTGAGCCGGTCGACGACCGACTCGCTGGTCCCGGCCTCGCGGGCGCGCGCCACGTCCTCGGCGTTGGCCGCGAGGATGTCGCTGGTGCGCACTTCGAGCGCGTCCGCGATCGCCAGCAGCGCGTCGTCCTTCGCCGCGCGCGGAAGTGGCGCGATGTCGGCGGCCGCGGAGCGGGCCCGGTAGGCGGCCTGGGCGACCGGGGACATGTTGTCGTACGGCGAAAGCGTGGTCATGCCCGCAGAGTAGTGCGCACGCTGCGGGCATTCGTCACGTATCCCGTGATGCGAGACGGCCGTCCGGGGGACGGCGCCCGGTCAGTACGGGTGTACTCCCACCGGGGCGGCCGGAGGCGGCCCGTATCCCTCGGCGATGCGCTGGTGGTACGTCTCGCGGTCGATGACCTCCAGGCCCACGATCTCCCAGGGCGGCAGCCCCGCGCTGGACCGGTGCTCGCCCCACAGCCGCAGGGCCACCGCCGCCGCGTCGTGCAGGTCGCGGGCTTCTTCCCAGTAGCGGATCTCCGCGTGGTCGTTGGCATAGCGGCTGGTCAGCAGGAAGGGGTGGTCGTGCGCGAGTTGTTCGAGGCCGCGTCTGACTTCCTTCAGCGGGATCTCGGTGCCGGAGACACAGAGCGTGATGTGCCACAGCTTCGACTGTGTGCGTTCCTGGCCGGCCATCGTCGGTTCCGGCCCGGTCGTCCGCTCGTCCCTCCGGTCCGGGGACCTGCTTCCGTCGAAACCGGTCCCTGCTCCGACGCTGGTCAGGGCGCGGCTGCCCGTTCCTCGGGGCGGCGCCCCCGGGCGCGCTCGTCTCACCGGCGGCCTCCTGTGAATATGTTGCTGTGCTGTGTACCCCGCAGTGTCCCTGCTACAAAGTGGACCAGTCCGCGGCCCGGCGTGGGGCGGTTTTCGTGAAGGTCTCTGCCCGAAGGCTGGACTTTCAGCCGTTTCAGGGGTCGGTCAGGTGTGGAGAACGACGAGATCGTCCCTGTGTACGACCTCGCGCTCGTAGGCGGGCCCGAGTTCGCGGGCCAGGTCGCGGGTGGAGCGGCCGAGGAGCTGCGGGATCTCCTTGGCGTCGAAGTTGACGAGCCCGCGGGCGACCGGCCGGCCCCGCAGATCGCGCAGTTCCACCGGGTCGCCCGCGGTGAACTCCCCCTCGACCGCGGCGATCCCGGCCGGCAGCAGCGAGCTGTGGCGCTCCACGACCGCCTGCACGGCGCCGTCGTCCAGGGTCAGCGAACCCTGCGGGGTGGAGGCGTGGGCGAGCCACAGGAGCCGGTCCGCGGAGCGGCGTCCGGTGCGGTGGAAGTAGGTGCCCGTGTCGCGGCCCGCCAGGGCGTCGGCCGCGTGGCTCGCCGAGGTCAGGACGACCGGCACACCGGCCGCGGTGGCGATCCGGGCGGCCTCGACCTTGGTGACCATGCCGCCCGTCCCGACGCCCGCCTTGCCGGCGCTGCCGATGCTGACCCCGGCCAGATCGGCGGGGCCGGTGACCTCGGCGATGCGGGTGGTGCCGGGGATGCTGGGGTTGCCGTCGTAGAGGCCGTCCACGTCCGAGAGGAGGATCAGCAGGTCGGCGCGGACGAGGTGGGCGACGAGCGCGGCGAGCCGGTCGTTGTCGCCGAAGCGGATCTCGTCGGTGGCGACGGTGTCGTTCTCGTTGACGATCGGCAGCGCGCCCATGTCCAGGAGCTGGTCCAGGGTCCGGTAGGCGTTGCGGTAGTGGGCGCGGCGGCTCGTGTCGTTGCTGGTGAGCAGGACCTGGCCGACGCGGACGCCGTAGCGGGCGAAGGAGGCGGTGTACCGGGCGACGAGCAGCCCCTGGCCGACACTGGCGGCTGCCTGCTGTCTGGCCAGGTCCTTGGGCCTGCGGTGCAGGCCCAGCGGGGCGAGTCCGGCCGCGATGGCGCCGCTGGAGACGAGGACGACCTCCCGCTCGCCGCCGCTGCGCACCTTGGCGAGTACGTCGACGAGTGCGTCGACCCGGTCGGCGTCGAGGCCCCCGGCGGCGGTCGTGAGCGAGGAGGAACCGACCTTGACCACGATCCTGCGGGCCTCCGTGACGCCCTGCCTGGCCCCTGACACGTGCATCCCCCATGGTTCGCCTCGCTGGACCCCGCAATCTACGCGAGCGCGGAATCCGGCGCCTTCGCGTTCCGCACCGTGGACCCTGTTTCGCCCTGATCCGTACCGTTCCGTATCCGTTTCGCGTCGCGACTCGTTGCAGGAGACGTCGGCTCCACGGGCCGGACGGCCCGGCGGACTTCAGGAACAGGACGTGATCGCATGCGCCAGCTCTCCATCCCCGGGGCCTGGGTGCACGAGCCCGAGATCCTCCCCGACAGCCGGGGCACCTTCCACGAGTGGTTCAGGGCGTCGGATCTCGGTGAGGCCGCGGGGCACCCGCTGGGGCTCGCGCAGGCCAACTTCTCCGTCTCCCGCCGGGGCACGTTGCGCGGGATCCACTTCGCCGACGTGCCGCCGGGCCAGGCGAAGTACGTGAAGTGCGTGCGCGGCGCGGTACTCGACGTGATCGTGGACGTCCGGGCCGGTTCGCCCACCTACAAGCGGTGGGAGGGCGTCCGGCTCGACGACACGGATCACCGGGCGGTGTACCTCGCCGAGGGGCTCGGCCACGCCTTCATGGCGCTGACGGACGACGCATGCGTCCTGTACCTCTGCTCCGAGGGCTACGCACCCGGGCGCGAGCACGGCATCGATCCGCTCGACGCGGAGCTGGGTATCGCCTGGCCGGCGGAGATCGCACCGCTGCTGTCCGGGAAGGACGCCGGGGCGCCCTCGCTGGCCGAGGCGGAGCAGCAGGGGCTGCTTCCCTCGTACGCGGAGTGTGAGGCGTACTACGCCCGGCTGCGCGCGGCCGCTCCGCCCGCGGCCCGGCGGCCTCTCGCCCCGGCCGGGCGCTGATCGGCGCCTGTCCGGCGGATCAGGGCCGGACAGGGGCCAGGGGGCGTTCCGCGGCGAGCAGGGCCGGGAACGCCTCGTCCAGCGCGGTGCGCCAGTCCCGGATCGGTTCGATCCCGGCCGCCGCGAACCGGTGGTGAGCGAGCACGCTGTACGCGGGCCGGGGGGCCGGGCGGGGGTAGGCGCCGCTGGTGGTGGGGCGGACCCGGGCCGGGTCCGCGCCGAGCAGCCGGAAGATCTCCCGGGTGAAGCCGAACCAGGTCGTCTCGCCGCCGCTGGTGCCGTGGTAGACGCCCGCCGGGGCGGTGCCGTCGAGGGCGGCCCGGCCGAGCCGGACGAGCCGGCCTGCCAGATCGACGGTCCAGGTGGGCTGTCCCCGCTGGTCGTCCACCACGTCGAGGGTGTCCTTGACGCTCTCCAGCCTGATCATCGTGCGGACGAAGTTGGCGCCGCCCGCGCCGTAGAGCCAGGCGGTGCGCACGACGTAGCCGGTGTCGGGGAGGGTCTCCAGCACGGCGCGCTCGCCCGCCAGTTTGGTGCGGCCGTAGGCGCTGCGCGGGGCGGTGGGGTCGTCCTCGCCGTACGGCCGGGTGCCGTCCCCGGCGAACACGTAGTCGGTGGAGACGTGGAGCAGGACGGTGCCGTGCTCGCGGCAGGCCGCGGCGAGGACCGCGGGGCCGGTGCCGTTGGCCCGCAGGGCGGCGTCCTCCCGGCTCTCGGCGTCGTCGACGGCGGTCCAGGCGGCGCAGTTCACCACGACCGCGGGACGGTGGGCGGCGAACGCCTCCCGGACACTGCCGGGGTCGGCGATGTCCAGGGCCGCACGGTCGGCGGCGACCGCGGTGACGCCCTCGTGGGCGAGCGCCGTCATGAGGTCCTGCCCGAGCATTCCGGCGGCCCCGGTGACCAGCCAGACCGGGCTCACAGGGCGGCCCTCGCCTTGAGCGGCTCCCACCAGGAGCGGTTGTCCCGGTACCAGCGCACGGTCTCGGCGAGCCCGGTGCGGAAGTCCTTGCGGGGCTCGTAGCCGAGTTCCTCGCGGATCCTGGTGCAGTCGACGGAGTAGCGCCGGTCGTGGCCCTTGCGGTCCTCGACGTAGGTGACGTCCGTGTCCCAGTCCGCTCCGCAGGCCTCCAGCAGGAGCCCGGTGAGCTCCTTGTTGGAGAGCTCGGTCCCGCCGCCGATGTTGTAGACCTCGCCCGCGCGGCCCTTGGTGCGGACGAGTTCGATGCCCTGGACGTGGTCGTCGATGTGCAGCCAGTCGCGCACATGGGCGCCGTCGCCGTACAGCGGGACGGGCAGGCCGTCCAGCAGGTTGGTGACGAAGAGCGGGATGACCTTCTCGGGGAAGTGGTGGTGCCCGTAGTTGTTGGAGCAGCGGGTCACTCGCACGTCGAGTCCGTGGGTGCGGTGGTAGGAGAGGGCGATCAGATCGCTGGAGGCCTTGGAGGCGGAGTACGGGGAGTTGGGCGCGAGCGGTTCGTGCTCGGTCCAGGATCCCTCGTCGATGGATCCGTAGACCTCGTCGGTGGAGACGTGGACGAAGGTCCGGACGCCCGCCCGGTGCGCGGCGTCGACGAGGGTGTGGGTGCCCACGACGTTCGTCCGCACGAACGCGGCGCCGCCGTCGATGGAGCGGTCCACATGCGATTCGGCGGCGAAGTGCACCACCTGGTCGTGTCCGGCCATGAGGCCGCCGACCAGCTCCGCGTCGCAGATGTCGCCCTGCACGAACGAGAATCCGGGATGGTCGCGCACCTCGTCGAGGTTGGCCTGATTTCCCGCGTAGGTGAGCTTGTCTAGCACGGTGACGGCGATGTCCCCGGGGCCGCCCGGGCCCAGCAGCGTGCGGACGTAGTGGGAGCCGATGAAGCCGGCGCCGCCGGTCACCAGGAGGTGGGTCGTCATGAGGAGATCTGTACCTTGCTGTGGTCGCCGAGGACGAGTCGGTGGGCGGACGGGCTCCGGGGCGCGGGGGTCACCTCGACGTCGCGGCCGATGAGGGACGCCTCGACGCGGCGGACGCCGTCGATCGAGGCACCCCGCAGCACGATGGAGTACTCGATCTCGCTGTCCTCGATCCGGCAGTCCTGGGCGACGGAGGTGAACGGCCCGACGTAGGCGTCGCTGATCACCGAGCGGGCGCCGACGATGACGGGTCCGACGATCCGGCTGCGGGTGACCCGGGCGCCCGGCTCGATCCGGACCCGGCCGATGATCTCGCTCTCGTCGTCGACGTGGGCGCCGCGGGTGCACGGTTCGACGGTCTCCAGAACGGTGCGGTTGACCTCCAGCATGTCGGTGACGTTGCCGGTGTCCTTCCAGTATCCGCGGATCGTGGTGGAGCGGACGTCGCGCTCCTGGTCGATCAGCCACTGGATGGCGTGGGTGATCTCCAGCTCGCCGCGCCAGGACGGGCGGATGGAGCGGACGGCCTCGTGGATGGCCCGGGTGAAGAGGTAGACGCCGACGAGCGCCAGATCGCTCTTGGGTTCCTTCGGCTTCTCCTCCAGCGCCACGACCCTGCCGTCCCCGTCGAGTTCGGCGACGCCGAAGGCGGTCGGGTCGGGCACCTGGGTCAGCAGGATCTGGGCGTCGGGCCGATCCGCGCAGAACCCCTCGACCAGACCGGCGATCCCGCCGACGATGAAGTTGTCACCGAGGTACATGACGAAGTCGTCGTCGCCCAGGAAGCGCTGGGCGATCAGGACCGCGTGCGCGAGGCCGAGCGGCTCGGCCTGCGGGATGTAGGTGACGTCGATGCCGAACCGGGAGCCGTCGCCGACCGCCGCGCGGATCTCCTCCTCGGTGTCGCCCACGATGATGCCGACCTCGGTGATGCCGGCTTCCGCGATGGCTTCGAGCCCGTAGAACAGCACCGGTTTGTTCGCCACCGGGACAAGCTGTTTGGCCGAGGTATGGGTAATGGGGCGGAGCCGGGTGCCTGCCCCGCCGGAAAGTACGAGAGCCTTCACAAGTTCTGCCCCACGATGAGTCGGCGGTCCTGTCGCAGCAGCTGCGACCTACCGGGTGACCTTAGTCAGATCCGGCCTCTCATCCGCGCCGAAACAGCACCGTCGACCCGCTTACCGACCCGTCCGAAGGAAAAGCGTCGGAACCCCGTAACCATTCGACTTCTTTTCGCACGCACCGGTCCACGAAAATCTCCCTACGCGTGAGCGATATCGAACTCGATAGCGAATGCGATGGATTCCGCAAGGCCTTCTTCCGCACCCGCCCGCGCCGCCGCTCGCACCTGTCGTTCCCGCCGTTTCCGTGACGCAGGCGTCCGGTCGCGCAGGCACGTGGCTTGCGGGGACAGCCGGCCCTACGGGTGGCGGAGGCGCCACCCCTGCCAGGCGGATTCGATCATCTCGTCGATGCCGTACCGGGCCGACCAGCCCAGTTCCGCGCGGATCCGCTGCGCGCCCGCGACCACGCGCGCCGGGTCACCGGCGCGGCGCGCGGTCACCTCGGGGGCGACACCCCCGCGGCCCGTCACCGCGAGGATGCGGTCGACCATCTCGCGTACCGAGCTGCCCTCGCCGCGCCCGATGTTCAGCACGAGATCCGTGCCGGGCTCGGCTCCTTCCAGCCGGTGCGCGGCCGCGAGGTGGGCGGAGGCGATGTCCTCCACATGGACGTAGTCGCGGATGCAGGTGCCGTCGGGCGTCGCGTAGTCGTCGCCGAAGATCCGCGGACTCCCGCCGGTCTCAAGGCGCTCGAAGACCATCGGGACGAGGTTGGACACCCCGTCGTCGGCAAGCTCGGGCGAGGCCGCACCGGCGACGTTGAAGTAGCGGAGCGAGGCGCAGCGCAGTCCGTGGGCCCGGGCGGTGGCGTGAATCAGCCATTCGCCGATGAGCTTGGTCTCCCCGTACGGGCTCATGGGCGCACACGGGGTCTCCTCGGTGACGAGGTCGACGTCGGGCATGCCGTAGACGGCGGCCGACGAGGAGAACACCAGACGGCCGACCCCGGCCGCGACCATGCTCTCCAGCAGCGTCTCCAGGCCCGTCACGTTCTCCCGGTAGTAGTGGAGGGGGCGCTCGACGGACTCGCCGACCTGCTTCTTTCCCGCGACGTGCACGACACCCGCCACGGCGTGGTCACGGATCGCCGCGTCCAGCGCCCGCCGGTCCAGCACGCTGCCGGTGACCAGGGGCACCCCGTCGGGCACGCTCCCGGCGTTCCCCGTCGACAGGTCGTCGTACACGACCACCCGCAGCCCTCCGGCGCGCATCGCCCGCACCACGTGCGCACCGATGTATCCGGCCCCGCCCGTCACCATCCACGTCATTGCGTGCGTCTCTCCCTCTGTCTGTAGTTCTGCCGAAAGGTTCACTCTACGTGTACGTAAATCGAATCGGACAAAAAAATAGGATCAGTATTATCGTTCGATATGAAGCGGACCCGAACACAAGGCCACGGCAGGCGGATGCCAATCAATTACGCTGTTCAGGTGTTCAGGTGCTCCACCATGATTCCGCAATGCGAATCGGCGCCTTCGCACGGACCCCGCAAACGGATCTCTGGACTGGTGAAGGATGCCTCGACTGACGCTCATCGTGCCTGCGTACAACGTGCAGGGGTATGTTCGGGAGTGCCTCGACTCCGTGCTGCGACAGGACTTCACCGACTTCGAGGTCATCGCCGTGGACGACTGCTCGCCGGACGGCTCCGGCGCCATCCTCGACGGGTACGCGGCGCGTGACGCGCGGGTCCGTGTCCTCCACCTCAGCGAGAACGTGGGGCTGGGACACGCTCGCAATGCCGGAATCGAGCAGGCTGCCGGCGACTACCTGATCTTCCTCGACAGCGACGACACGCTGACGCCCGGTTCGCTGAGCGCCATCGCCGAGCGCCTCGCCGTGACGGACGACCCCGAGATCCTGATCTACGACTACATGCGCAGCTACTGGGACGGCCGGCTGCTGCCCAACCGGCGGGCCGATCTCCTCGCCCACAGCGAGCCCGCGGTCTTCCCCCTGTCCCGGCGGCCCGAGTTGCTCGACCTCCTGCAGATCGTCTGGAACAAGGCCTACCGCCGCGATTTCGTCGAGTCACACGGGTTCCGGTTCCCGTCCGGGTTCTACGAGGACGCGCCCTGGACCTACACCACCCTGGTCGCCGCGGAACGCATCGCGGTGCTCGACCGCACCTGCGTGCTCTACCGGCAGCGGCGCGCAGGGGGAAATATCCTGCGCACGGTCAGCCGCAAGCATTTTGACGTATTCACCCAGTACGACCGCGTATTCGCCTATCTGGACGAGCACCCGGAACACGACTCCTGGCGCCCCGCACTTTTCGGCAAAATGGTCGACCACTATCTCACCGTGCTGGAAAAGCCGGGCCGCCTCCCCGAGAATGCGCGCTCCGAGTTCTTCCACCGGGCGGCCGCCGACTACAGGCGCCGGCTGCCCGCGGGATTCGAGCGTCCGGGCGGTGGCCGCGGGTACAAGTACGCGCTGCTCGGGCGGGATTCGTATCTGGCCCTCACGGGTGTCACCCGGGCGAACCGGGTGCGCCACCGGACACGGGCGCGCACCGGCGAGCGCGTCAACCGGGCCAAGCGGGCCGCGATGCAGTTGCACTACCGGTCCCAGCTGCGGCTGCCGGTCGACGAGAACCTCGCGGTCTTCTCCGCCTACTGGAGCCGGGGCTACGCGTGCAGCCCCGCGGCCATCGATGCCGAGCTGGCCCGGCTGGCCCCGCACATCCGCCGGGTCTGGGCGGTACGCGCGGAGCACGTGAGCCGGGTGCCCGAGGGCGTCGAGGTGGCCGTCGTCGGCTCCCGCGAGTACTGGACGGTGCTGGCCCGCGGCAAGTACTTCGTCAACAACGTGAACTTCGCGGACTCGCTGGTCAAGCGCACCGGCCAGATCCACCTGCAGACCCACCACGGCACCCCGCTGAAGACGATGGGGCTCGACCAGGCCAACTACCCCGCCTCCACGAGCATGAGGATGGAGGACCTGCTGCGGCGGTGCGACCGCTGGGACTACAGCCTTTCGTCCAACAACTTCTCCACCTCGGTGTGGGAGCGGGTGTATCCGTGCTCGTACACCTCACTGGAGACCGGCTACCCGCGCAACGACGTGCTGGTCAACGCCGGAGCGCAGGAGGTCGCGCGAGCCCGTCGCGACATCGGTGCGGCGGACGGCTCCAAGGTCTTCCTGTACATGCCGACCCACCGCGAGTACCAGAGGGAGTTCACCCCGCGGATCGACCTGGAGGAACTGGCGGAGGACCTCGGCCCCGACGTCACGCTGCTCGTGCGGGGCCACTACTTCTACCGGGCCTCCGGCCGGCTCGCCGAACTCCAGGCCAGCGGCCGCGTGATCGACGTCTCCGACCACCGGAGCGTGGAACAGCTCTACCTCGCGGCCGACGCCCTGATCACCGACTACTCGTCGGCGATGTTCGACTACGCCAACCTCGACCGGCCGATCGTGATCTTCGCCGACGACTGGGACACCTACCGAGTCGTCCGGGGCAGCTACTTCGATCTGATGGCCGAGCCCCCCGGCGCCGTCGCCACCAGCCAGGCACAGCTCACCGAGATCCTCCGGTCCGGCGAGTGGCAGAGCCCGGCGTCCGCCGCCCTGCGCAGCGCGTTCCGTGAGCGCTACTGCGACTTCGACGACGGCCGGGCCTCGGAGCGTGTCGTCCGCAGAGTCTTCCTGGGCGAGAAGACCCTCCTCCCCGTCGTACCGCTCGCCGACCGCGGGACGGCACCCACCCCGGCCCAGGCGCTCGAGCTGTTCGAGCGGGTCTGACCCGAAAGGAAACCGCAGCTATGGCCCCTCGTCTCAGCGTCATCGTGCCGATCTACAGCGTCGAGCAGTATCTGCCCGCCTGCCTGGACTCGCTGGCCGCACAGACGCTCAAGGACCTCGAAGTCATCATGGTGAATGACGGGTCCCCCGACAATTCGGCCGCCATCGCGGCCGCGTACGAGGCCCGCGACCCGCGGTTCCGGCTGATCACCAAGGAGAACGCCGGCCTCGGTGCCGCACGGAACACGGGGCTCGGGCTGCTCGCACCCGAGAGCGAGTTCCTCGCGTTCGTCGACAGCGACGACATGATTCCGCCGGACGCCTACCGCCTCATGCTGGCGAGCCTGGACGAGAGCGGCTCGGACTTCATCACGGGCAACGTGCTGCACATCAACCGGACCAAGGTGTGGCAGTCCCCGATGCACCGCATCCTCGCCGGCGGCGCCGTCCAGCGGACCCATGTGTCCGTGAACAGGAAGCTGCTCAACGACAAGATCGCCTGCAACAAGGTCTTCCGGCGCTCGTTCTGGGAGAAGCACAGGCTGGCCTTCCCCGAAGGGGTGCTCTACGAGGACGTGCCGGTCATCGTGCCCGCCCAGTTCCTGGCCGAGGCCGTCGACATCATCAGCACGCCCACGTACTACTGGCGGCTGCGCGAGGGCGAGGGCACCCCGTCCATCACCCAGCGCAGGACCGAGCCGAAGGCCGTACGCGACCGATCGGCCGCGGTGGAGTCGGTGAGCCGCTTCTTCGGCAGTCAGCCCGGCGAGGAGGCCGCGTCGCTGAAGCGCGAGTACGACCGCACCGTCCTCAAGGGCGATCTGCGGATCTTCCTCAACGTGCTTCCCGACGGGGACGAGGAGTTCCGCGCCGAGTTCCTGCGCGTCATCAACCAGTTCCTCAACCAGGTGGATCCGCAGGTGGTCATGGAACTGACCGCCACCCAGCGGGTCAAATGGCTGCTGGTGCGCAAGCACGCCATGACCGAACTGGTCGAGCTGATCAACTCCGAGCGGCGCGGCGACCCGATCGAGATCGAGGGACGGCTCCGGAAGTACGCGAGCTTCTCCGCACTGGACCACAGTGCCGGCCTGATACCCAAACGAGCGCGACGGATCGACCCCGACCTCACGCCTCGTGCCCCGCTCCAGACGGCCGGCTGGGAGAACGGCAAGCTGCGTCTGTCCGGCCACGCCTGGATCGACCGGATCGACCAGTCGACGAAGCACAGCGCCGTCAAGGTGCTGGCGCTCAAGAAGCACGGATCGCGACGGCGTACGGTGCTGCCCCTGCACAACGTCTACAGCCCGGAGTGCACCGCGCTGTCCTCCCGTAAGGAGAACAACTACGACTGGGCGGGCTGGGAGCTGCTGTTCGACCCCGCGAAGCTCCGCAAGGGCGGCCAGTGGGTGGAGGGCACCTGGCACGTCGGCCTGGGCATCGCCTCCGCCGGACTGGTCCGCAAGCGTGCCGTGCACGCGAGCGGAGCGGGTGCGGCCAACCACGCGCCCTACCAGTGGCTGGACGATGACTTCCGGCTGCTCCCCATCACCGCCACGGGTGCCCTGAAGCTGCGTGTCGAGCGGGTACGCGCCCTGATCACCGATCACCGTGCCGTGGACGGGGATGTGGAGATCGAGGGCGAGATCCGCGTACCGCTGACGGCGGACGAGTCGGTGAGCCTGGAGGTCTCCAACCGCAAGAGCGGGGAGGTCATCGCCTACCCCACCGTCCTGACGCCCGGTCCGGACGGCCGCGCCTCCTTCCGGGTCCTGGTGCCGCTCAAGGATGTGGCGCTGCTGCCCGAGCACCAGGACATGGCCGACGAGGGAGCCGCCACGGAGGGAGCCAATCCGGCCCTGGCCTCGCGGCGCAACTGGAGCACCGAGCTCGTCGCCACCACCCCCGACGGGACGGAACGCCGCTTCGGCACCGTGGTCCGTGACGGGCTCGCCGACCGCCAGATCCGGCTCCCCGCCACCCTCGCCGAGGCCGCCGACCGGAACGAGCTCGCGCTGATCGCGGGAAGCAACGGCTATCTGAAGTTCTCCGGACGCCCGGTCCAGGCCAGGATGACCGCGGTGCGGATGTCCGAAGGCGAGTACACCGTCCACGGCTCCACACCGGCCGATCTGAGCGAGCCCTCCTTCGTCATCAGGGCCCGTGACTTCTTCGACGAGAAGACCGTGCCGCTGCAGGTCCTCCCGGACGGCACGTTCGTCGCCCGGTTCACCCCCTCGGCCATGCCGGGCCCCAACGGCCCCCGCCCGCTGAAGAGCGGCCGGTGGAACTTCTACCTGCGGCCCGGGGACGGCAGCCCGGACGTCCCCTTCGTCATCGACCGGCTCGCCGTGCCCGCCTTCCCGGTCTCCGGCGAACACGCGGGCCGGGAGTACCACTTCGAATCCCGCTGGTACGACTTCCCCCAGCTGCAGTGCCCCTCCGACCTGACCATCCTCGAACGCGGCCGCTACCGGCAGGACAAGCTGCACAGCGAGGTCTACGAGGCCGGCCGGAAGAAGCCGCTGCGCGACGCCGTGCTCTACATCAGCTACAACGGCAAGCAGTACTCCGACAGCCCGCGCGCCATCCACGAGGAACTGCTCCGGCGCGACGCGGATGTCCAGCACCTGTGGCTGGTCAGGGACGGACAGGTGGACCTGCCGCCCACCGCCGAGAAGGTCCGCTTCTGGGGAACCGAGTGGTACGACGCGCTGGCCCGCTGCCGGTACATCGTGACCAACGCCCATCTCCCCCACTGGATCGAGCGCCGGCCGGGGCAGGTCATCGTCCAGACCTGGCACGGCACCATGCTGAAGAAGATCGGCCTGGACATCGACGCGCCGAAGTTCAATCCGCAGTACCACGCCCAGCTCCAGCAGGAGTCCCGCAGCTGGAACATGCTGGTGTCCTCCAACCGGTTCAGCACCCCGATCCTCAAGCGCGCCATGGGGTATGCGGGCGAGATCGTCGAGACCGGCTATCCCCGCAACGACTACCTCTACGCACCCGACCTCCCGGCACGGGCCAAGGAGATCAGGGCACGCATCGGGTTGCCGGACGGCAAGAAGGTCGTGCTCTACGCCCCCACCTGGCGCGATGACCTGGCACACCGGCAGGGGCAGTTCAAGTTCGATCTGCGCCTGGACACCGAGCAGGCGCGGGAGCGTCTCGGTGACGATCACGTCCTGCTGATCCGTCGCCATTCCAACGTGGTGGACAGCATCCCCGGGGCAGGGAACGGATTCGTCTTCGACGTGTCCGAGTACCCGGACATCGCCGATCTCTACCTCGCCGCCGACATCCTGATCACGGACTACTCGTCCGTGATGTTCGACTACGCGCACCTCAGGCGGCCGATGCTCTTCTTCACCTACGACCTGGAGCACTACCGGGACCAGCTGCGCGGCTTCTACTTCGACTTCGAGAACGACGCACCCGGCCCGCTGATCAGCACGTCCGAGGAGCTGATCGGCGCGATCCGCACCATCGACGAGGTGGCGTCCGCGCACCAGGAACGCTACGAGCGGTTCCACCGGCTCTTCTGCGACCTGGACGACGGCCACGCCTCGGGCCGGGTGGTGGACCGCATGCTGGAGAAGGCGAAGGAACTCGCCGGCGAACACGAGTAGCGCGTCCCCGCAAAGAAGCCGGGCACGGCCGGATGATCCGGCCGTGCCCGGCTTTCAGGAAGCCCCGAGCCCTACGCGAACGGGTCGAACTCCTGGTACTCCTTGCTGACCTCGTCGCGCTCTTCCTCACGGTCGCGACGGCGCTGAGCGGCCGGACGCGGCTCCTCCAGACGGTGGTCCTCGCCACGGCGGCCGAGCATCTCCGCACCGGCGGTCACCGTCGGCTCCCAGTCGAAGACCACGGCGTTGTCCTCGGCACCGATGGCCACGCCGTCGCCCGCCCGGGCACCGGCCTTGCGCAGCGCGTCCTCGACACCGAGCCGGTTCAGCCGGTCGGCGAGGTAGCCGACGGCCTCGTCGTTGTTGAAGTCGGTCTGGCGCACCCAGCGCTCCGGCTTCTCGCCGCGCACCCGGTAGATGCCGTCGTCCTCCAGCACCACGGTGAACCCGGCGTCGTCGACCGCCTTGGGGCGGATGACGATACGGGTCGCCTCCTCCACCGGCTTGGCGGCACGCGCCTCGGCGATGACACCGGCCAGCGCGAAGGAGAGCTCCTTGAGGCCGGTACGGGCGACCGCCGACACCTCGAAGACGCGGTAGCCGCGGGCCTCCAGGTCCGGGCGGATCATCTCCGCGAGGTCCTGGCCGTCCGGGATGTCGATCTTGTTGAGGACGACGATGCGGGGCCGGTCCTCCAGACCCCCGTAAAGCTTCAGCTCCTCCTCGATCATGTCGAGGTCGGAGAGCGGGTCACGGTCGGACTCCAGCGTCGCCGTGTCCAGCACGTGCACGAGCACCGAGCAGCGCTCGACGTGACGCAGGAACTCCAGGCCGAGGCCCTTGCCCTGGCTGGCGCCCGGGATCAGGCCCGGTACGTCGGCGATGGTGTAGACGGTGCTGCCCGCGGTGACCACGCCCAGGTTCGGGACGAGGGTCGTGAACGGGTAGTCGGCGATCTTCGGCTTGGCGGCCGACAGGACCGAGATCAGCGAGGACTTGCCGGCGCTCGGGTAGCCCACCAGAGCCACGTCGGCGACGGTCTTGAGCTCCAGGACGATGTCCCGGCTCTCACCGGGCTCACCGAGCAGCGCGAAGCCGGGGGCCTTGCGCCGGGCGGAGGCCAGCGCGCCGTTGCCGAGGCCGCCGCGGCCGCCCTGGCCGGCGACGAACATGGTGCCCTGGCCGACCAGGTCGGCGAGCACGTTGCCGTCCTTGTCGAGCACGACGGTGCCGTCCGGCACGGGCAGGATCAGGTCCTGGCCCTCCTTGCCGGTGCGGTTGTCACCGGCACCGGGCTGGCCGTTGGTGGCCTTGCGGTGGGGGTGGTGGTGGTAGTCGAGGAGTGTGGTGACGGCCTGATCGACGATCAGGGTCACATCACCGCCACGGCCGCCGTTGCCGCCGTCCGGACCGCCGAGCGGCTTGAACTTCTCACGGTGAACGGAGGCGCAGCCGTGGCCCCCGTTACCCGCGGCGGCATGCAGCTCGATGCGGTCCACGAAGGTGGTCATGGTTGGAACCTCCAGTTACATACGTGCAGAAATATCTCGCCCGTGCTCCGGGCAGGGGCAACCGCGAAAGCTCGTGCCCCTCTAGGAGCAACACGCGAAAGGCGGACCCACTTCCCGTAACAGGAAGTGAGGTCCGCCTCCACGTCATACCGCTCGACGAGCGCCGAAAATCAGCCGGCGATCGGAACGATGTTCACGACCTTGCGGCCACGGTGCGTGCCGAACTCGACCGCACCGGCGGCGAGGGCGAACAGCGTGTCGTCGCCGCCACGGCCGACGCCCGTGCCCGGGTGGAAGTGGGTGCCGCGCTGGCGGACCAGGATCTCACCGGCGTTGACGGCCTGACCGCCGAAGCGCTTCACGCCGAGCCGCTGAGCATTGGAATCGCGCCCGTTCCGGGTGGACGATGCGCCCTTCTTGTGTGCCATGTGTTCTCAGTCCCTTACTTCGCAGCCGCGGGGATACCGGTGACCTTGATCGCCGTGTACTGCTGGCGGTGACCCTGGCGACGGCGGTAGCCGGTCTTGTTCTTGTAGCGAAGGATGTCGATCTTCGCGCCCTTGTGGTGGTCCACAACCTCGGCCTGGACCTTGATGCCGTCCAGCACCCACGGGTCGCTGGTCACGGCGTCGCCGTCGACAACGAGCAGGGTAGAGAGCTCTACCGTGTCGCCAACCTTGGCGGTGGAAATCTTGTCAACCTCAACGATGTCGCCGACAGCAACCTTGTGCTGGCGACCACCGCTGCGCACGATGGCGTACACGCGGATCTCACTCTCACTCGAAGCGGAAACCTCTGAAGCCAGCCACTCACACGGGTCCGGAGACCCGCGATGATCCGGATTGGACGAGCGGCCTCTCCCGAACGAGCGGGAGGTGGGTGCTCAGAGGTGTGGCGAAACAAACGCCGACGGTCAAGATTACGGGGCCCTGCACAGCCCGGTCAAACCGGGCTCCGTTCCCGGGCCCGGGGTCAGGCCCCGGCGGCTCTGACGTAGTCGGCGTAGGCGTCCCGGATCCCGTCCGGGGACAGGTCCAGGTGCTCCAGGATCGTGTAGCGGCCCGGTCTGGTCCGGGGTGCGTAGCCGACCACCGAGACGAACTCGTCCGCGCTGAACCCGATCTCCTCCGCGGTGACCGGCAGACCGTGGCGCCGCAGCGTCTCGGCCATCCGTACGGACTCCTGGTGCGCTCCGCGCAGGTGCATCGCGAACGCAGCGCCCAGACCGCACTGCTCACCGTGGCTCGCCGCACGCCTGGGGAAGAGCAGATCGAAGGCGTGGTTGATCTCGTGACACGCGCCGGAGGCGGGACGGCTGTCCCCCGCCACCGACATCGAGATGCCGGTCAGCACCAGCCCCTCGGCCAGCACCTGGAGGAAGCCGTCGTCCCCGAGGGCCCCGGGGTGGCGCAGCACGGCCTCTCCGGCCTGCCGGGCCATCGCTGCGGCCAGTCCGTCCATGTCCTCGCCGTTGACCTGGTGGGCGAGCTCCCAGTCCGCCACCGCGGAGATGTTCGAGAGCGCGTCACCGATCCCGGACCGCACGTACCGGTCCGGCGCCTCACGGATGATGTCGAGGTCGATGACGACGGCGATCGGGTTCGGGACACCGTACGAGCCGCGGCCCGCGTCGTTGTCCAGCGTGGCCACCGGTGAGCACAGGCCGTCGTGGGACAGGTTCGTCGCCACGGCGACCAGGGGCAGCCCGACGCGCGCCGCGGCGAACTTGGCGCAGTCGATGATCTTGCCGCCGCCGAGGCCGACGACGGCGTCGTAGCGGCCGGACTTCATGGCCTCCGCGAGCTTGACGGCATCGTCCAGCGTGCCGCCGCCCACCTCGAACCAGGAGGCGCCCGGCAGGCTGTCCGAGAGCCGCTCCCGCAGCGCCTGGCCGGACCCCCCGCTGATCGCGATCGCCAGCTTGCCCGAGCCGGAGATCCGCTGATCCGCGAGGACGGTCGCCAGATCGGCCAGAGCGCCGGCCCGGATGTCGACGACGACCGGCGCGGGGATCAGCCGGGTCAGTACTGGCACGCGATCTTCCTGCCCTTGGCCAGGTCCTCGTGGTTGTCGATCTCGACCCACATGACGTCGCCGATCGGCTCCACGTCGATGGTGAAGCCGCGGTTGACGAGCTCCTGGTAGCCGTCCTCGTAGTACAGGTCCGGGTCACGCAGATACGTCGTCCTCAGCGCGTCCGCGAGCTCCTCGGCGGCCTCCGCCTCGATGAGGGTGACGCCGATGTACTCGCCGGTGGCCCCGGCCGGGTCCATCAGCTTGGTGATGCGCCGCACACCCGTGTCCGGGTCGACGACGACCTTCATCTCCTCGTCGGCCAGCTGCTTGACCGTGTCCAGGGCGAGGATGATCTTCTTGCCCTCGCCGCGTGCGGCGAGCAGCGTCTTCTCGACGGAGACGGGGTGCACGGTGTCGCCGTTGGCGAGGATCACGCCGTCCTTGAGCGCCTCCCGGCCGCACCAGAGGGAGTAGGCGTTGTTCCACTCCTCGGCCTTGTCGTTGTCGATCAGCGTGAGCGTGACGCCGTACTTCGCTTCGAGTGCGGCCTTGCGCGCGTACAGGGCTTCCTTGCGGTAGCCCACGATGATCGCGACCTCGGTCAGACCGACCTCGGCGAAGTTGCCCAGGGTCAGGTCGACGACGGTCAGGCTCTCCTCGTCACCTTCGGGGCCGACCGGCACCAGGGCCTTGGGAAGCGTGTCGGTATAGGGACGCAGACGGCGGCCTGCGCCGGCCGCCAGAATCATGCCGATCATGAGGGTTCTCCTTGCGGGTGAGCGCCTTGTGCGGGCGCGGGCGACAGGCGCCGGAACGCAGTAGGGCCGGCCCCGTGGAGGGACCGGCCCGACTGCGTCAACGCGCGGTGCGAAGAGGTCAGACCTCGTCGGCCGAAGCCGTGACGGAGGACGACGACTGCTCGGCCGCCACCGTCTTCTTCGCCGCCGCCTTCTTGGCCGTCGTCTTCTTGGCGACGGTCTTCTTGGCCGCCGTCTTCTTCACGGCCGCCTTCTTGGCCGTGACCTTCTTCGCGGTCTTGCGGACCGCCTTCTTGGCCGGCGCCGGTTCGGCCTCCGCCTCGGCGGCGGACTCCGGCTCGGCGGCCGTCACCACGACGACCTCGGCTTCCTCGGCACCCGCGGGGGAACCCGCGGGCGCGGTGGCCTTACGGGTCGCCCGGCGCCGGGCACGCGGCGGCGCGGCCGGCTCCTCGGCAGGGGCCTCGACGTGCGGCGCCTCGACGACCGGGTCCTCCGCGGCCACCGGGTCGGCGTCGGACACCGGCTCCTCGGCCACGGGAACCACGACCGGCTCGGCGGCCGCAGCGGGCGAACCCGCCGGGGCGGTCGCCTTACGGGTCGCCCGGCGCCGCGTACGGCCCTGCGGCGCCTCGGCCGGAACCTCGGCGACCGGGGTCTCGGCAACCGGCTCCGGTGCCACGACCGGCTCCGGCTCCACCACGGGCTCCGGTGCCACGACCGGCTCGGCCACCGGGGCCGGAGCGGACGCGGACCGCGGGGCACCGGCCGGGGCCGTCGCCTTACGCGTCGCCCGGCGACGGCCACGGCCGCGCCCTGCTGCCGCCTCGGCCTCGGCCGGGCTGCTGTACAGCTCCTCGTCCGGGACGAACTCCGGCTCGGGCAGCGCCAGCGGAGCCGCCACCTCGGCGGCCACCTCGGCCTCGGTCTCGACGTCGGCGTCCGTTTCGGAGACGTGCTCGTGGTCGTGGTCGTGATCGTGCTCCTGGCCCGAACCGCCACGGCGCTTCTTGGCACGCTTGCCGTTGCCGCCGCCACCCACCGAGGTGGGCTGCTCCATGTGCACGATCACGCCGCGCCCGTTGCAGTGGACACAGGTCTCGGAGAAGGACTCCAGCAGACCCTGGCCGACCCGCTTACGGGTCATCTGGACCAGGCCCAGCGAAGTGACCTCGGCGACCTGGTGCTTCGTACGGTCGCGTCCCAGGCACTCCAGCAGACGCCGCAGCACCAGATCCCGGTTGGACTCCAGCACCATGTCGATGAAGTCGACGACGACGATGCCACCGAGGTCGCGCAGCCGCAGCTGACGCACGATCTCCTCGGCCGCCTCCAGGTTGTTCTTGGTGACGGTCTCCTCCAGGTTGCCGCCCTGGCCGGTGAACTTGCCGGTGTTGACGTCGACGACGACCATCGCCTCGGTCTTGTCGATCACCAGCGAGCCACCGCTCGGCAGGTAGACCTTGCGGTCCAGCGCCTTCATGAGCTGCTCGTCGATCCGGTACGTCGCGAAGATGTCGACCTCGGAGGTCCACCGCGACAACCGGTCCGTCAGATCGGGCGCCACGTGCGAGACGTAACCGTAGATCGTCTCCCACGCGTCGTCACCGCTCACGATGACCTTGGAGAAGTCCTCGTTGAAGATGTCGCGGACGACCCGGACGGTCATGTCCGGCTCGCCGTAGAGCAGCGTCGGCGCGTTGGAGCTGCCGCTGCTCTTCGACTTCTTCTGGATGTCCTCCCACTGCTGCTGCAGCCGCTCCACGTCACGGCGCAGCTCGTCCTCGCTCGCACCCTCCGCGGCGGTACGGACGATGACGCCCGCGTCCTCGGGGACGATCTTCTTGAGGATGGTCTTGAGCCGGGCACGCTCGGTGTCGGGCAGCTTGCGGCTGATCCCGGTCATCGAGCCCTCGGGCACGTAGACCAGGTAACGGCCGGGCAGCGAGACCTGGCTGGTCAGCCGGGCGCCCTTGTGACCGATCGGGTCCTTCGTCACCTGGACGAGGACGGACTGGCCGGACTTGAGCGCGGTCTCGATCCGGCGCGGCCCGTGGGCCATGCCGAGCGCCTCGAAGTTGACCTCACCGGCGTACAGGACGGCGTTGCGGCCCTTGCCGATGTCGACGAAGGCGGCCTCCATCGACGGCAGGACGTTCTGGACCTTGCCCAGGTAGACGTTGCCGACGTAACTGGTGGCCTGCTCCTTGTTGACGTAGTGCTCGACGAGCACGTTGTCCTCGAGGACACCGATCTGGGTGCGCTCACCGCTCTGGCGCACGACCATGACGCGCTCGACGGCCTCGCGACGGGCGAGGAACTCCGCCTCGGTGATGATCGGCACCCGACGGCGGCCCTGCTCGCGGCCTTCGCGGCGGCGCTGCTTCTTGGCCTCCATACGGGTCGAGCCCTTGATGGACTGGACCTCGTCGAAGCCGGTGCCGGGCTCGCGCTCTTCCTTCTTGCGCGGCTCACGGACCTTGACGACCGTGCGCTCCGGGTCGTCCGTGCCGTTCTCGGCGTCGGACGAGGAGTCACCGCTGCGGCGACGACGGCGCCGGCGCCGACGGCTGCTGCTCGACCCCGAAGCACCGGAGTCGTGGTCGTCCTGCTCGTCGTCGCCCTCGTCCTCGGACTCCTGAGCGTGCTCCTGCTCGTCGTCGGAACGCTCGGCGGTCTCGTCCGCGTGCTGCTCGGCGGCGTCGTCCTCGGCGGACTCACCGCGACGGCGGCGACGGCCACCGCGACGGCGACGGCGCGACGGGCGGTCGCCGTACTCGTCGGTCTCGTCCCCGTCCTGCTCGGCGTCGCTCTCGCCCGAAGGCTCGTGCTCCTGCTCGTCCTCGTCCTGCTCCTGGACCGGAGCGGCGGCGGCAGGGGCGGGCGCGGCGGGCTCGGCCTCGGCTGCCTCACCGCGGCGACGGCGACGACGGCGCGAACCGCCCTGCGGCGCAGCCTCGGCGGGAGCGGTCTGCTCAGCGGGAGCGGCCTGCTCCTCCGCCGTGACGATCTCTTCCTCGGGCTCCTCGTCGTGCGAGGCCGGACCGGCGGCGGCCGCCGCGGCGGCCGCGGTCTCCGGGGTCTGGAACATCGGCTCGGCGAAGACCGGCGCCTGGAACACGGCGACGGCGGGGCGCGTCGCGCGGCGGCTCTTGCGCGCGGGCTCCTCGACCTTGCCGGTGAACTCGGGCCGGCCCGCGGCGGCGGTGGCCCGGCGGCGCTGACGGCCGCGCGGGGCGGCCTCCTCGACCTCGGCGGTCTCGGCGGCCAGCTCCTCGACGACTGCCTCGGGCAGGCTCTCGCCCGTCCGGGTCTCGGTGCGCTCCTCGGCGGCCTCCGTGACCGGCGGGGCACCCGCGGGAGAGGTCGCCTTGCGGGACGCACGCCGGCGGCCGCGCGGGGCCTCGACGGGCTCCGCGGACTCGGGCGCCTCGGTGACCTCGGGCGTCGCGGGGGCCTCGGCCTGCTGCGCCGGCTCGGCGACGGCCTCGGTCCGGGCGGCCTGCGGGGCACCGGCGGGGGCCGAGGCCCTGCGCCGGGTACGGCCACGCGGCGCCTCGGCGACGGGCTCGGCGGCCTCGGCCGCCACGGCCTCCTCGACGATCTCGGCCACCTCGGCGGCCTGCGGCGCACCGGCGGGGGCGGTCGCCTTACGGACGGCGCGACGACGCGCACGCGGCGCCGGCTCCACGGCCTCTTCCTCGGCCGGCTCGGCAGCCGCGACGACCGGCTCCACGACCTCCACGGCCTCGGCGGCCTGCGGCGCACCCGCCGGGGCGGTCGCCTTGCGGGACGCGCGACGACGCGCACGCGGCGCCTCGACCGGCTCCACGGCTTCCTCCTCGACCGGCGCCGCGACCGCGGCGACCGGCTCGACGACCTCGGCGGCCTGCGGCGCTCCGGCAGGGGCGGTCGCCTTACGGACGGCCCGGCGGCGCGCCCGGACGGGCGGCGCGGCCTCGGCGGTGTTCTCGGTGCTGGTTTCCGACACTCCGGCGTCAACGGCCGGTATGGCCGACGCCTCGGCTCCGGCCTGGGCGCCCGCCGTCGGCGGGCCCGCCGGGCGGGAGGCCGCGCGGCGCCTGCGGCGCGGCGGCAGCTTGTCCCCGGGGGTGTTGTTGTCTTCTGCGTTCCCGGTCGTGCCGGGTTCGGTGGGCTGAGGCATGCGGGCGGTTCTCCCGTCGGGCTCCCGGGCGCCGCGCCTGATTCCGGTCCGGCACGGTCCGCGTGAGATACGCGGTACCGCCGTCCGGGGCGCGGGCGCCGCACGGGAACTGAATGTCTGGCTCGCCGGTTCCGTACACGGTGTGCGCACGGCCTGGCGAAAGTCTTATGGGTCAGCGCGCGGCCCGGCCCAGGTGGCTCCCGAGTCCGAGGGCTGCGCTACAACGACCGCCTTACGCGGAACCTGCACCCTCGGGCGCTGTCGCGGCGGTGGTCCCGGCGGCCGTGGATGGAGCGGCCGGGGCTGCCTCGCGGTCAGGCGCGAGCGGGTCGGTCACCGTGCCGGACTCCTCGTCGAAGAGCCCCTGCGCCAGCCTGGTCACCGCTGCGGGGACCGGCGGCGCCAGGTCGGCCACAACGCGGAGACCGGACAGGACGTCGTCAGGCCGAACGGCAGGTGTCACGTGCCGAACAACCAGCCGCAGTATCGCACAGGCCTTGTCCCCGGGCCTATCAGGCTGATGATCAAGAGCCTGCAGGTCGACGACCGCCGACCGGGCGTCGAAGCTCCGGATGCCGTTCTTCGTGCGGCGTTCGACCTCGACGCTCTCCGCCGCGTTGAACGCGGCGACGGCCTTCTCGGCCTCCTCGACGGCGACCCCGTTCAGCCGCATCTCCCAGATGGAGGCGGTGAGCCGGTCGGCGAGACCCGAGGTGCGGGCCTCGACCGCGTCGGTGATGTCGAGACCGTCCGGAAGCGAGTCGTTGAGCAGCTCGCGCAGCGTGCCCGGATCACGGGCCTCGGTGAGGGCGATCTCCAGGAACTCGGCCTCGCTGCCCGTGCCGGTGGGTGCGGCGTTGGCGTACGAGACCTTGGGGTGCGGGGTGAAGCCCGCCGAGTAGGCCATGGGCACCTCGGAGCGGCGCAGCGCCCGCTCGAAGGCACGCTGGAAGTCTCGGTGACTGGTGAACCGGAGGCGGCCGCGCTTGGTGTAGCGCAGTCGGATGCGCTGCACTGCCGGTGCGGGCGGCGGGCCTTCGGGCTGTCGCTTGCCCAGTGGTTCTTCTCCTCGGTGCGGAGCGGACGCGGTGGAACGCCGCCCTCGAAATACGGGTGGCCCCGGGGTGTCCGGTCCGGCTCACCCCTGCTGAACGGTTTTCTCTTTCCGCAGGGAGATCTCTGGTTCGGGCGCCGCGCTGGGCACAGTCGTTGTACTACCCAGAGTACGCGCAGACAGGCTTCCCGGTTCCCGGGGCTCGGGTTCGCGCGGCCCGCCGACCAGGGCCCGCCATGCGTCGCGCCGGGCCTGCCGGACGGTCTCGCGTGCCGTGCGCAGCGTCTGCCGGGCCGTCCGGCCCACCGCGCGGGCGGCGCGTCCGGCGGGAGCCAGCACGGCGTCCCGCAGGAAGTGTCCGACCGGGGTGCACACCGTGCGGTAGGCCCAGCGCACCGGCGCCCCGACCAGGTGCCACGCCAGCCAGGCCAGTGCCCGCCCCACGGCCCGCGAGATGAATCCGGCAATCCGCCAGGCCACCCCGAACGCGGCGGCGATCTCCCGGCCGACAGGGGCCAGGATCCGCCGGTACGCCCAGACCACCGGGCCGACGAGAAGCACCATGACCAGCCAACGGACGGCGACCCCCAGCCCCCGGAACCCCGCCCCGACGCCCCGGACCAGCAGATCGAGCAGCCAGGCGATGCCATGGCCCAGCGGAGTGAGCAGCTGCCGGTACGCCCATGCCGACGGCAGCACGATCAGGTGCTCCACCAGCCAGGCGGCGGCCGACCCGGCGGGCTTCAGGACGTAGCGCCACAGGAGGACCGCCGGCATGACGAGCACGGCGGTGAGCAACCACTTCACGGCGGTGGCGATGCCCCGTCCGGCCGGGTGCAGAAGCGCCCGCCACATCCACCGCAGCCCGCGCCCGGCCGGGGTGAGGACCTGCTCGTACAGCCGGACGAGCGGCACCGCGATCCCGTAGCGCGCCACCGGCACCACCACGTACCGCCACAGCGCGACCCACGGCCACACCAGCAGCGCCACCGCCAGCCACCGCAGCCCGTGCCCCAGCGGGGTCAGTACCCGCACGTACAGCCAACGGGCGGGGATCGCGACCAGCACCTCGAAGAGCCACACCAGCGCCCGCCCCAGCGGGCGCAGCAGAATCCGGTCGGCAGCACGAGCGCCCGCGACCAGGACGTCCCAGACCATCCGCACCGGCAGGACCAGGACGAGGACGACGATCCGCACCGGAATCCTGACGAGCGTGCTCAGACAGCCCTCACCGCTCTCGTACCGGGCGGGCGCCTGGTGCTTTCCGTATTCCATGCACCTCATGACGCGAAGGCCCGGTCGGGGGTTTCCCGATCCGGGCCTTCGTCACCGAGATGTCACCGGCAGAAGCCGGGCCGTGTCCTACCGGCGGATCTGCTTCACGACCGTCGGCGGAACTACTTCACGACCGTCAACGGCAGGAGTTTCTTGCCTGTCGGACCGATCTGAATGTCGAGGTCGAGCTGAGGACACACCCCACAGTCGAAGCACGGCGTCCAGCGGCAGTCCTCGACCTCGGTCTCGTCGAGCGAGTCCTGCCAGTCCTCCCAGAGCCAGTCCTTGTCGAGGCCGGAGTCCAGGTGGTCCCAGGGCAGGACCTCCTCGTACGTCCGCTCGCGGGTGGTGTACCAGTCGACGTCCACGCCGAAGTCGGGCAGCGTCTTCTCGGCGCTCTTCATCCACAGGTCGTAGCTGAAGTACTCGCGCCAGCCGTCGAAGCGGCCGCCGGCCTCGTAGACGGCCCGGATGACGGAGCCGACCCGGCGGTCGCCGCGGGAGAGCAGGCCCTCGACGATGCCGGGCTTGCCGTCGTGGTAGCGGAAGCCGATCGAGCGGCCGTACTTCTTGTCGCCGCGGATCTTGTCGCGGAGCTTGGTCAGCCGCGCGTCGGTCTCCTCGGCGCTGAGCTGCGGGGCCCACTGGAACGGGGTGTGCGGCTTGGGGACGAAGCCGCCGATGGAAACGGTGCAGCGGATGTCGTTCTGCCCGGAGACCTCGCGGCCCTTGGCGATGACGTTGACCGCCATGTCGCCGATCTGCAGCACGTCCTCGTCGGTCTCGGTGGGCAGACCGCACATGAAGTACAGCTTCACCTGACGCCAGCCGTTGCCGTACGCGGTGGCGACGGTCCGGATGAGGTCCTCCTCCGAGACCATCTTGTTGATGACCTTGCGCATGCGCTCGGAGCCGCCCTCGGGGGCGAAGGTGAGGCCGGACCGGCGCCCGTTGCGGGTCAGCTCGTTGGCCAGGTCCACGTTGAACGCGTCGACGCGGGTGGAGGGCAGAGAGAGGCCGATCTTGTCCTCGGTGTAGCGGTCGGCGAGGCCCTTGGCGATGTCACCGATCTCGGTGTGGTCCGCGGAGGACAGCGAGAGCAGGCCCACCTCCTCGAAGCCCGTCGCCTTGAGGCCCTTCTCCACCATGTCGCCGATGCCGGTGATGCTTCGCTCCCGCACGGGGCGCGTGATCATGCCGGCCTGGCAGAAACGGCAGCCGCGGGTGCAGCCGCGGAAGATCTCCACGGACATCCGCTCGTGCACCGTCTCGGCGAGCGGTACGAGGGGCTGCTTGGGGTAGGGCCACTCGTCCAGGTCCATGACCGTGTGCTTGGACACCCGCCACGGCACGCCCGACTTGTTCGGCACCATGCGGCCGATACGGCCGTCCGGGAGGTACTCGACGTCGTAGAAGCCGGGGACGTAGACGCCACCGGTCCTCGCGAGGCGGAAGAGCACCTCCTCGCGGCCGCCGGGGCGGCCCTCGGCCTTCCAGGCGCGGATGATCTCGGTGATCTCCAGGACGGCCTGTTCGCCGTCGCCGATGACCGCGCAGTCGATGAACTCCGCGATCGGCTCGGGGTTGAACGCGGCGTGGCCGCCCGCGAGCACGATCGGGTCGTCGAGGCCGCGGTCCTTGGCGGACAGCGGGATGCCGGCCAGGTCCAGGGCGGTGAGCATGTTGGTGTAGCCGAGCTCGGTGGAGAAGCTCAGCCCGAAGACGTCGAACGCCTTGACCGGGCGGTGGCCGTCCACGGTGAACTGCGGCACCTTGTGCTCGCGCATCAGCGCTTCGAGGTCCGGCCAGACGCTGTAGGTGCGCTCCGCGAGGACGCCCTCGCGCTCGTTGAGCACCTCGTAAAGGATCATGACGCCCTGGTTGGGGAGGCCGACCTCGTACGCGTCGGGGTACATGAGGGCCCAGCGGACGTCGCATTCGTCCCACGGTTTGACGGTGGAGTTCAGCTCACCGCCGACGTACTGGATGGGCTTCTGCACATGCGGGAGCAGAGCTTCGAGCTGTGGGAAGACCGAATCGACAGACATCGCGAACTTTCGAGAGCTGGCAGGGGTGACCATCCAGCGTACCGCGCTGTTCAGCGTCCGGACGCCGCCCGGATCTCCGCCCGGGATGCCCGGGCCCACACCTGCGGCAGTTCCCGCTCGCGTGCCGCGGCCGTCTCCTCCTCCTGTCCGTACAGCAGTCCCCAGGTGAACGAGGACTCCCCCGCCGCGTGGGCCTGGACGGCGAGGGTGCGCAGGGCGTCGCGTGCGACCACGCTGTCCTGGTGGTCGCCGAGGACGCTCTGGACCGCCTTCAGCCGCTTGACGGCCTTCTTCGCGGGCTTCCCGAGGGCGGGCCGGGCCGCCTCCGCCGCGTACCGTGCGCGTTTCGCCGCCTTGCGGGCGTCGTGCAGGGCGAGGTCGCGGTCCGGGCCCGGGGGGTGTTCCAGGGCGTGGGCGAGGCGGGTGGCGAGGCGCTTGTGGTCCTTGTGCGCGGCGCGGGCGAGCGCCTTGCCGGGCGGGCCTGCGGCCGCGGGCAGCAGCGGCGGGTCGGCGAGGAGCGCGTCCAGGGTGTGCAGCAACGCGAGGTAGCGGGCGCCGTCCAGTACGGCGACGGTACGGCGGCGGGAGCCGCTGCGGCGGGCCGTGGACCAGATCCGCAGCCGGGCGCGGACCGGGCCGAGGACCAGGGTGCGGGGCAGGTCGTCGAGCCGGGTGCGCAGGCGGGCGTCCAGGACCTCCTGGTCGCGGTCGACGCCGAGCTCCGCCGCGAGCCACTTCAGCTCGGCGCCTACGGGGTCGGTGACCGCGCGGTCGAGGACCTTGCGGTGTGTGCGGAGCGCGCTGCGGAGCCTGCGGGTGGCGACCCGCATCCGGTGCACGGAGTCGGGCAGTCCCCGGCGCACGGCCGGGTCGAGGGCGACGATCGCGGTGATCTGGCGGCGAACGTAGGAGAGGACGTGGTCGCCCGCGGTGTGCGGGGTCGGGGCGGGCTCCCGTTGGCGCTTCTTCTTCGGGGACGTCTTCTTGGAGGACGTCTTCTTCGGCGACGTGTCGGCCAGGGCCCGGGAGAGTTTGGAGGGGGACGCGGAGGGCCGTATCCCGGCCTTGCGCAGGTGCCGTTCGACGGCGTCGAGGAAGGCGGGGTCGCCGTCGTCGGCGAGCTCGACCTCGATCTCGGTCCAGGCGGTGGAGCGGCTCCCGCCGTGCAGCCGCTCGGCCCGGACCGCGTCGACGCTGAGTTCGGCGAGCGGTTCGCCGTCCGGGCCGTTGAGCAGGTGGACGTCGCGGGCGGAGCGGAGCCGGACCACGGGGACGAGGGCGGTGTCGCGGACCCGGGAGCGTACGAGGCCGGCCAGGTCCGGGGGCAGGGTGTCGGAGAGCGGGGCCCTGATCTCGTCGCGGATGCCGGAGGCGACCGGGAACTTGAGATGCCAGCCGGCGTCGCCGCCGCCGGTGCGGCGGCGCAGGGTGAGGCTGTCGGCGGCGAGCCGGAGGTCCTCGGTGTCGTAGTACACGGCGTCGAGTTCGCTGACACCGTGGTGGTCGACGGCCGCGACCCCGGCCACCCGGCTCAGGTCGGGCAGCCGGGTGGCGTCGGTGGCTTCGTACTTCCGCTCGATCTCGCGCTTCGAGTCCGCCATGCATCGAATCTAGACGTGATGGAGGCGGATGGGCAGTGGGCCCCTCACGGCTCAGGCCGTTATCGGCCGCTGCACCCTGATCGACTGGAGCAGTCCGATGGCCACCCAGACGGCGAACATCGAGGAGCCTCCGTAGGAGACGAACGGCAGGGGCAGTCCGGCGACCGGCATGATGCCGAGCGTCATGCCGATGTTCTCGAAGGCCTGGAAGGCGAACCAGGCGATGATTCCGGCGGCGACGATCGTGCCGTAGAGCTCGGTGGTCTCGCGGGCGATGCGGCAGGCGCGCCACAGGACGATGCCGAGCAGGACCAGGATCAGTCCGGCGCCGAGGAAGCCGAGTTCCTCACCGGCGACGGTGAAGACGAAGTCGGTCTGCTGCTCGGGGACGAACTGACCGGTGGTCTGGGTGCCCTGGAAGAGGCCGGTGCCGGAGAGGCCGCCCGAGCCGATCGCGATACGGGCCTGGTTGGTGTTGTAGCCGACGCCGGCCGGGTCGAGCGCCGGGTTGGCGAAGGCGGCGAACCGGGCGATCTGGTAGTCGTCGAGCAGTCCGAGCTGCCAGATGGCGACGGCTCCGGCGACGCCCGCGCCGAGGATGCCGAAGACCCAGCGGTTCGACGCCCCGGAGGCCAGCAGTACGCCGAGCACGATGATGACCATCACCATCACGGACCCGAGGTCCGGCATTCCCATGACGACCGCCATCGGGAGCGCCGCCAGGCCCAGGGCCTTGGCGACGGTCCGGTGGTCGGGGTGCAGCTGGTCGCCCGCGTCGACGCGGGCGGCGAGCAGCATCGCCATGCCGAGGATGATGGTGATCTTGGTGAACTCGGAGGGCTGCAGGGAGAAGCCGCCGGGAAGGAGGATCCAGGCGTGGGCGCCGTTGACGGTGGTGCCGAGGGGGGTGAGGACCGCCATCACGAGGACGACGGACAGGCCGTACAGGATCGGCACGGCGCCGCGCAGGGTCCGGTGGCCGAGCCAGATCGTCCCGATCATCAGGGCGAAGCCGATGCCCGTGTTGAGGGCGTGGCGCAGGAGGAAGTAGTACGGGTCGCCGTGGGTGAGCGAGTCGCGTCCCCGGGTCGCCGACCAGACGAGCAGCGAGCCGATGAACGAGAGCGCGATCGCGGAGCCGAGCAGGGGCCAGTCGAGACGGCGCACGACGGAGTCGCGGGCGGTGAGCCTGCCCCAGGTGGAGCGCTCGGGGGCGTACCGCTGGACGGAGAAGCCGGCCATCAGTCGCGCCTCCCCAGGACGGCGGCGAGCGTCTGCTCGGTCGCCGGCTTCTGCGAGTTCGGGTCGTACGGCTTGATCTTCGGGGCGTCGATGGTGCCGTCCGTCTGGATCTTCGGCAGGGACTTCTGCGGGGTCGGCAGCAGGGCCTTCTTGAGGTCCTGCTTGCCCGAGGCGTCGAGGCCGTAGAGGGCGTTGTAGATGTTGCGGACGGCGGGTCCCGAGGCTCCGGAACCCGTACCGCCCTGGGAGATCGTCATGACGATCGAGTAGTCCTTGGTGTACGTGGCGAACCAGGAGGTCGTCTGCTTGCCGTAGACCTCGGCCGTGCCCGTCTTGGCGTGCATCGGGATCTTGTCCTGCGGCCAGCCGCCGAATCGCCAGGCGGCGGAGCCGCGGGTCGCGACACCCGCGAGGGCTTCGTCTATTTCGTTGCGCGTCTTCTTGGTGAAGGGGAGCTTGCCGTGCGACTTCGGCTCGATCTCCTGGACCGTCTTGCCGTCGCCGCTGACGATCGCCTTGCCGACGGTGGGGTCGTAGAGGGTGCCGCCGTTGGAGATGGCGGCGTAGATGGTCGCCATCTGGATCGGGGTGACGAGGGTGTCGCCCTGGCCGATCGAGTAGTTGACGGAGTCACCGGCGCGCATCTTGTCGCCTTCGAGGCAGTTCTCGTACGCGATCTTCTCGACGTACGTGCCGTCCTTCTTGCCCTGCTTGCACCAGGCGTCGTGGTTGGCCTTGGCGAAGTTCTTCTTCCACTCGCGGTCGGGGACGCGGCCGCTGACCTCGTTGGGGAGGTCGATGCCGGTCTCCTTGCCGAGGCCGAACTGGTGGGCGGTCTTGTAGAACCAGTCGTTGGGGTTCTTCTTGGGGCTGTTGCCGCCGTCCTTCTGCCATTCCTTGTGCGCGAGGCCGTAGTACACGGTGTCGCAGGAGACTTCGAGGGCGCGGCCGATGGTGATGCTGCCGTAGCCCTGGGACTCGAAGTTCTTGAAGGTCTGGCCGCCGATGGAGTACGAGCTGGGGCAGGGGTAGTTGCCGTCGAAGGGGTAACCGGCGTTGACCGCGGCGGTGGAGGAGATGACCTTGAAGATGGAGCCGGGTGCTGCCTGGCCCTGGATGGCACGGTTCAGCAGCGGGAAGTTCGAGTTCTTGCCCGTCAGCTTGGCGTAGTCCTTGCCGGAGATGCCGCCGACCCAGGCGTTGGGGTCGTAGTTGGGCAGCGAGGCCATGGAGACGACGCGGCCGGTCTTGGCCTCCATGACGACGACGGCGCCGGAGTCGGCCTTGTAGTTCTCCCCGGTGTTGTTGTCGAACTCGGTGCGGGCGACCTTCATGGCCTGGTTGAGTTCGTACTCGGCGACGGCCTGGACGCGGGCGTCGATGGAGGTGACGACGCTGGCGCCGGCCTCCGCCTCGTCGTTCTTGGCCTGGCCGATGACTCGGCCGAGGTTGTCGACCTCGTAGCGGGTGACGCCCGCCTTGCCGCGCAGCTCCTTGTCGTAGGTGCGCTCCAGTCCGGAGCGGCCGACCTGGTCGGAGCGGAGGTAGGGCGAGTCGCTGTCCTGGGCCTTGGTGATCTCGTCGTCGGTGACGGGTGAGAGATAGCCGAGGACCTGGGCGGTGTTGGCCTTGCCCGGGGCGGCGTAGCGGCGGACGGCGGTGGGCTCGGCGGTGATGCCGGGGAAGTCCTCCGCGCGTTCGCGGATCTGGAGCGCCTGCTGGGTGGTGGCCTCGTCGGTGACCGGGATCGGCTGGTAGGGCGAACCGTTCCAGCAGGGCTGCGGGGTCTTGGCGTCGCAGAGCCGGACCTTGTCGAGGACGTCCTTGGGCTTCATGTCGAGCACGCCGGCGAGCCGGGTCAGCACGCCCTTGCCGTCGTCGTCCATCTTCAGCAGCTCGGTGCGGCTGGCGGAGACGACGAGGCGGGTCTCGTTGTCGGCGAGGGGTACGCCGCGGGCGTCGAGGATGGAGCCGCGCGCCGCGGGCTGGACGACCTGCTGGACGTGGTTGTTCTTCGCCTCGTCGGAGTACTCCTGGCCGTTGCGGATCTGGAGGTACCAGAGGCGGCCGCCGAGGGTGAGCAGCAGGGAGAAGACGAGGACCTGGATGACGATGAGGCGGATCTGGACCCGCTGGGTCCGGCCCGTCTCCGGGATGTTGGTCACGGGGCGCCCCCGGTGGTGGTCGGGCTGGGGCAGGGGACGAGGCGGGCGCCCCCCGGGTGATGCGGCCTCACAGTCGCTTGACTCCCTTGATCCGTCCGGCGCGTGCGGCCCGGTTGCGGGCGGCCTTGACGCGCAGTCCGCCGCGCTGGCTGCCGATCCGCAGTCCGGTGCCCGCGGCGAGCCAGCCGGCTGCGGCGTCGCCGCGGCCGGAGGAGGACTCGGTGAGCGGGTCGTTCACCGTGCGTCTGGCCATCGCCATGATCAGCGGAACGGTGAACGGCGCGAGGAGCAGGTCGTAGACGGCCGCGGTGAACAGCAGGCTGCCGAGTCCCACATGGCGGGCCGCCGTGTCGCCGACGAGCGCGCCGACGCCCGCGTAGAGCAGGGTCGATCCGATCGCGGCCGCGACGACGACGGCCATCGGGACGAAGGCTGACTTGAGCTGCCCGTTCTCGGGCCTGGCCAGTCCGGCGAGGTAGCCGATGACGCAGAGCACGAGGGCGTAGCGTCCGGCGGCGTGGTCGGCCGGGGGTGCCAGGTCGGCGAGGAGGCCCGCGCCGAAGCCGATGAGGGCCCCGCTGACGTGCCCGTACACCAGGGCCAGGCCGACGACGACCATGAGCAGCAGGTCGGGGACGGCGCCGGGGAGCTGGAGCCGGGCGAGTACGGATACCTGGACGACGAGGGCGATCACGACCAGAACGATGGAGAGCAGAGTCCGGTTGACACGCATGGGGATCAGCTCTACCTCTGTTCGTTTACCGCGTTGTCGGCGTTCGGTGTGGCGTTCCCGCTGGGGTTCGGGTCCGGGCTGCCGCTGGGACTCGCGCTCTGGTGGATGTTCCCGACCACGTTGCCGCTGGTGTCGACGATGTCGCCGTTGGGCGAGATGGTGACGGTGACGGTCGGGGTGGGCTTCGGCTTGGCAGGCTTGACGGCCTTCTTCGGCAGGACCGTGTCGCGGGGGTCCTCGCGGGGTGCCTGGACGACGATGCCGACGATGTCGAGCTTGGTGAAGCCGACGTACGGGCGGACGTAGACGGTCCGGGTCAGGTCGCCGCCGGACGGGTCGACCCGGACGACCTCGCCGACCGGGACGCCGGGCACGAAGGGCTTGTCCTTGCTGGAGCCGAACGTGACGAGGCGGTCGCCCTTCTTGACCTTGGCCTTGCCGTTCAGGAACTGGACGGACAGCGGGCGGGAGCCCTGGCCGGTGGCGAAGCCGAGTTCGTCGGTGGACTCCATCCGGGTGCCGACGGTGAAGTCGGGGTCGTTGGCCAGGAGCACCGTGGCGGTGTCCGGGCCGACGGTGGTGACGCGGCCGACGAGCCCGTCGCCGTTGAGGACGGTCATGTCGCGCTTGAGGCCGTCCTTGGAGCCGGCGTCGATGGTGACCGTCCAGGAGAAGCCCTGGGCCGCTCCTATGGCGATGACTTCGGCGGCCTTGATGCCGTACTGGCCGGCGTCCGACTTCTTGAGCATCTTGTCGAGCTCGCGGACCCGGCTGCGGTTGCGGTCGTCGCTGCCGAGCCTCGTCTTGAGCTCGGCGTTCTGCTTCTCCAGCGCGGCGATCTTGTCGTGGCGGTCGCCGGAGGCGCGTACGGCCCCTATGGCGTTGCCCACCGGGTCGACCGCTGCCGCCACGCCGTTCTCCACCGGTCCGAAGACGGTGGCGGCGGCCTGCCGGGCGCCGTCCACCGGTGACTCCTCGCCGCCGCGGATATCCACCGTGATCAGTGCGAATGCGATGGCGATCAGCAGCACCAGGAGCAGCCGGCTCTCTCGTGTGTCCCTCACGTGCGGCGGCCGTGCCTTCCTCGTAGGAATGTTCGTGCCTGTATATCAACGATCCTCCGCGCGGAGCGGCAGCGTCCGCGCGGAGGGTCCCTGGAGTTCCTACCGTCGGGGCTGGGCGTCCAGCACCTGCTGGAGCGCCTCGAACTCCTCGACGCACTTGCCGGATCCGAGCGCGACGGAGTCCAGCGGGTCCTCGGCGATGTGGATCGGCATGCCCGTCTCGTGGCGCAGCCGCTCGTCGAGGCCGCGCAGCAGCGCGCCGCCGCCGGTCAGGACGATGCCGCGGTCCATGACGTCGCCGGACAGCTCCGGCGGGCACTTGTCGAGCGTCGTCTTGACCGCGTCGACGATCGCGTTGACCGGCTCCTCGATCGCCTTGCGGACCTCGGTGGCGGAGATGACCACGGTCTTGGGCAGCCCCGAGACGAGGTCGCGGCCCCGGATCTCGGTGTGCTCGTCCTTCTCCAGCTCGAAGGCCGAACCGATGGTGATCTTGATCTGTTCGGCGGTGCGCTCACCGAGCAGGAGCGAGTACTCCTTCTTGATGTGCTGGATGATCGCGTTGTCCAGCTCGTCACCGGCGACCCGGATGGACTGGGCCGTGACGATTCCGCCGAGCGAGATGACCGCGACCTCGGTGGTGCCGCCGCCGATGTCGACGACCATGTTGCCGGTGGCCTCGTGGACCGGCAGGCCGGAGCCGATGGCCGCCGCCATGGGCTCCTCGATGATGTGCACCTGGCGGGCACCGGCCTGCGTCGACGCCTCGATGACGGCGCGTCGCTCGACCCCGGTGATGCCGGAGGGCACGCAGACGACGACCCGCGGGCGGGCCAGGTAGCGGCGCTTGTGGATCTTCAGGATGAAGTAGCGGAGCATCCGCTCCGTGATCTCGAAGTCGGCGATCACGCCGTCCTTCAGAGGCCGTACGGCAACGATGTTGCCCGGCGTACGGCCGATCATCTTCTTGGCCTCGGAACCGACCGCGAGGATGCCGCCGGTGTTGGTGTTGATGGCCACGACGGACGGCTCGTTCAGAACGATGCCGCGCCCCCTGACGTACACCAGCGTGTTGGCAGTCCCGAGGTCGATAGCCATGTCACGGCCGATGAACGACATTGAGTTCCCCTTGTTCCCCATGAGGATGCGTCGGGCCTTCCCAAGCGAAAGCGATGATGGCTTGTTTTGGTAGGCGAGATGGGCGCTGCGGGCGTGGAAGCTTCCATCGTAGTGCCGGAAACACCGACACAGCGCGAGGGCCCTCCGCCATGCTGAGCAGAACGGGTGGCCGTTCCACTCATGGTGACGTTACGTCGAAGGGATGCGTTCCCGCGATCGGGGGCCCTATGCCGAAGGGCGACCGAATTACTTCGGTCGCCCCAGGTCATCAGCGCTGTTCGGCTGATCGAAGGTCAGGAAAGTCCCGGAAAGAACAGCTTCATTTCTCGCTCTGCGGACTCCTCGGAGTCCGAGGCGTGGATGAGGTTCTCCCGGGTGATGGTGCCGAAGTCGCCACGGATCGATCCGGGCGCGGCGGCGATCGGGTCGGTGGGGCCCGCCAGGGCGCGTACGCCCTCGATGACGCGCTCGCCCTCGGCCACCAGGGCCACGATCGGGCCGGACTGCATGAACTCGACGAGCGGCTCGTAGAACGGGCGGCCGACGTGCTCGGCGTAGTGCTGCTCCAGCGTGGCGCGGTCGAGGGTGCGGAGCTCCAGCGCCGTGATCTTCCAGCCGGCCTTGCGCTCGATGCGGCCGACGATTTCGCCGACCAGACCGCGACGGACGGCGTCGGGCTTGAGAAGAACGAGGGTGCGCTGGGTCATGTGCGGCTCCTTGCAGGCATACGGGTGCGGTGAGGCGAGGTTACAGGGGTACGGTGACGGGCCGGCGGCCGGGTTTGGCCACCGGGACCCGCCTGCGGCCTCAGGTGCCGGACGGAGCCTGCGCCGCCTCCTGCGCGGCCCACCGGGCCTTCGCCTCGTCGATCTTGCGGCCGTAGTGCACGGAGGCCCACCACAGGCCGCCGAAGACCAGGCCGAGGATGAACATCGTCGGGACCACGAAGCCACTGGCGACCAGGGCGACCTGGAGCACCCAGCCGAGCTGTATGCCGCCGGGGCGGGTGATCATCCCGCAGAGCAGCACGGAGAGCAGCATGCCGATGCCGCAGACCGTCCAGACCGTGGCGGATGTCAGGTCGTCGGACTTCATCGCGACGAGTCCGGCGAACCCGATCACGAAGAACTCGCCGATCAGCGTCGATGCACAGAGCGTACGCACGTAGGTCAGCGCCTTCCCAGAAGCAGCCGGGCCTCGCCGACCGTGATCACGGATCCGGTCACCAGCACCCCGGCGCCCGCGTACTCGTCCTCTTCCTCGGCGAGGGTGATCGCCGCCTCCAGCGCGTCGTCGAGCCGGGGTTCGACCTGCACGCGGTCGTTGCCGAAGACCTCGACCGCGACCGCGGCGAGCTCGTCCGCGTCCATCGCGCGTGCGCTGGAATTCTGGGTGACGACGACCTCGGCGAAGATCGGCTCGAAGGCTTCCAGGAGGCCCCGGACGTCCTTGTCGCCGCTGGCCCCGACCACACCGATCAGCCGCGAGAAGCCGAAGGCCTCGGAGAGTCCCTCGGCGGTGGCCAGGGCGCCTGCCGGGTTGTGCGCGGCGTCCAGGACGACGGTGGGGCTGGAACGGACCACTTCGAGGCGTCCCGGCGAGATCACCGAGGCGAAGGCCCTGCGGATGATGTCTCCGTCGAGCGAGCCGGTCTGCTCGGCACCGATGCCGAAGAACGCCTCGACCGCGCAGAGCGCCACCACCGCGTTGTGCGCCTGGTGGGCGCCGTACAGCGGAAGGAAGATGTTCTCGTACTCGCCGCCGAGGCCGCGCAGTGTCAGCAGCTGGCCGCCGACCGCGATCTCCCGGGAGACGACGCCGAACTCCATGCCCTCGCGGGCCACGGTGGCATCGACCTCGACGGCCTTCTTCAGCATCACCTGGGCGGCGTCGACGGGCTGCTGGGCCAGGATGACCGTCGCGCCCTGCTTGATGATCCCGGACTTCTCCACCGCGATCTCACCGGGCGTGGAGCCCAGCCGGTCGGTGTGGTCCAGGGAGATCGGCGTGACGACGGCGACCGTGGAGTCGATCACGTTGGTCGCGTCCCAGCTGCCGCCCATACCGACCTCGACGACGGCGACGTCGACCGGCGCGTCCGCGAAGGCCGCGTAGGCCATGCCGGTGAGCACCTCGAAGAAGGAGAGCCGGTAGGGCTGCTGCGCGTCGACCATCTCGACGTACGGCTTGATGTCCTGGTACGTCTCGATGAACCGCTCGGGGTCCATCGGGGAGCCGTCCAGGCTGATCCGCTCGGTGATCGACTGGACGTGCGGCGAGGTGTAGCGGCCGGTGCGCAGGTCGAAGGCGCCGAGCAGGGCCTCGATCATGCGGGCCGTGCTCGTCTTGCCGTTGGTCCCGGTGATGTGGATGGAGGGGTAGGCGCGCTGCGGCTCGCCGAGCACGTCCATCAGCGCGGCGATGCGCGTCACGGACGGCTCCAGCTTGGTCTCGCCCCAGCGCCCGGCGAGCTCCTGCTCCACCGCGCGCAGCGCCTTGTCCACCTCCGGATCGGCGGGACGGGCGGGGACCTCGTCGGCCGAGGGCGGTCCGGAGGCGGCGCGCAGCGTGCGGCTCCCGGCCTCGATCACCGCCAGGTCGGGGTCGCGCTGGGTCGCTTCGTCGACGATCTCCGCGAAGGTCTCGTCGGAGTCGGACGCGTCGTGCCGGTCGGAAGGGCGGGGCTCACTCACGGGGCCAGTCTACGGACCGGATCGGACATCGGGCGCAGCGCCCGGCGGCGCGGGCACGCGAAAGCCCCCGTGCCCCTCGCGGGAGGGATACGGGGGCTCTTCCGGGTCGCTGTCTCAGCCTTGCGGCAGGGCCGCCAGCTGGCCGGCGATCCGCTCGATGTCGGCCTCGGCCTTGGCGAGCCGGCCACGGATCTTGTCGACCACGTTGTCCGGGGCCTTGGCCAGGAACGCCTCGTTGCCGAGCTTGCCGGTGGCCTGCGCCTTCTCCTTCTGCGCGGCCTCCAGGTCCTTCGTCAGGCGCTTGCGCTCGGCCCCGACGTCGATCGTGCCCGAGAGGTCGAGGGCGACGGTGGCTCCGGCGATCGGCAGCGACGCGGTGGCGTGGAAGCCCTCGCCGGCGGGCTGGAGCCGCGCGAGCTGACGCATGGCCGCCTCGTGCGGGGCGAGCGCCGTGCCGGTCAGGGTCAGCTCGGCGGGGACCTTCTGGCCGGGCTGGAGACCCTGGTCGTTGCGGAAGCGGCGGACCTCGGTGACGACCTGCTGGACGAGCTCGATCTCCTTCTCGGCCGCGTCGTCACGGAAGCCGCTGTCCTTCGGCCACTCGGCGATGACGACGGACTCGCGGCCGGTGAGCGCGGTCCAGAGGGTCTCCGTGACGAACGGGACGACCGGGTGCAGCAGGCGCAGCATCACGTCGAGGACCTCGCCCAGGACCCGGCCCGAGACCTCGGCCGGCCGGCCGCCGCCGAAGAACGTGGTCTTGGACAGCTCCAGGTACCAGTCGAAGACCTCGTCCCAGGCGAAGTGCCGGAGCGACTCGCTGAGCTTGGAGAACTGGTAGTCGTCGTAGTACGCGTCGACTTCGGCGACCGTCTTGTTGAGGCGGGACAGGATCCAGCGGTCGGTCACCGACATCTCGTCGGCGGACGGCAGCTCGCCCTCGATCGTCGCGCCGTTCATCAGGGCGAAGCGGGTGGCGTTCCAGATCTTGTTGGAGAACTTGGCGGAACCCTGGACCCACTCCTCGCCGATCGGGACGTCGACGCCCGGGTTGGCGCCGCGCGCGAGGGTGAAGCGGAGCGCGTCGGAGCCGTACTTGTCCATCCAGTCCAGCGGGTTGACCACGTTGCCGAAGGACTTCGACATCTTCTTGCCGTGCTCGTCGCGCACCATGCCGTGCAGGACGATCGTCTCGAACGGCGGGACGCCGTCGTTGACGTACAGGCCGAACATCATCATCCGGGCGACCCAGAAGAAGAGGATGTCGTAGCCGGTGACCAGGACGGAGTTCGGATAGAACTTCGCGAGGCTGTCGGTCTGTTCGGGCCAGCCGAGCGTGGAGAACGGCCAGAGACCGGAGGAGAACCAGGTGTCCAGGACATCGCTGTCCTGGGTCCAGCCCTCACCGGTGGGCGCCGCGTCGTCGGGTCCGACGCAGACGACCTCGCCGTTCGGGCCGTACCAGACGGGGATGCGGTGACCCCACCAGAGCTGGCGCGAGATGCACCAGTCGTGGAGGTTGTCGACCCAGTCGAAGTAGCGCTTCTCCATCTCCTGCGGGTGGATCTTGACCTTGCCGTCGCGGACGGCGTCACCGGCCGCCTTGGCGAGCGGGGCGACCTTGACCCACCACTGGAGGGAGAGGCGCGGCTCGATGGTGGTCTTGCAGCGCGAGCAGTGCCCGACGGAGTGGACGTACGGCCGCTTCTCGGCGACGATCCGGCCCTCGGCGCGCAGGGCGGCGACGATGGCGGAGCGGGCCTCCAGGCGGTCCAGGCCCTGGAAGGGGCCGGGGGCCGTGATGACGGCGCGCTCGTCGAGGACCGTGAGGAACGGCAGGTCGTGACGCTTGCCGATCTCGAAGTCGTTCGGGTCGTGGGCCGGAGTCACCTTGACGGCGCCGGTGCCGAACTCGGGGTCGACGTGGTGGTCGGCGACGACCGGGATGGTGCGGTCGGTCAGCGGAAGCTTGATCTGCTTGCCGACCAGGTGCTTGTAGCGCTCGTCGTCGGGGTGGACGGCGACGGCCGTGTCACCGAGCATCGTCTCGGCGCGGGTGGTGGCGACGACGATGGTCTCGTCGCCCTCGCCGTACTGCATGGAGACGAGCTCGCCGTCGTCCTCCTGGTACTCGACCTCGATGTCCGAGATCGCGGTCAGGCAGCGCGGGCACCAGTTGATGATGCGCTCGGCGCGGTAGATCAGCTCTTCGTCGTACATCTGCTTGAAGACGGTCTGGACGGCCTTGGACAGGCCCTCGTCCATGGTGAAGCGCTCACGGGACCAGGCGACGCCCTCGCCGAGGCGGCGCATCTGTCCGGAGATCTGGCCGCCGGACTCGTTCTTCCACTGCCAGACACGCTCGACGAAGGCCTCGCGGCCCAGGTCGTGGCGGGACTTGCCCTCCTTGCCGAGCTCGCGCTCGACGACGTTCTGGGTGGCGATGCCGGCGTGGTCCATGCCCGGCTGGTAGAGCGCCTCGAACCCCTGCATCCGCTTGCGGCGGACGAGGGCGTCGATCAGCGTGTGCTCGAAGGCGTGTCCCAGGTGCAGGGATCCGGTGACGTTGGGCGGCGGGATGACGATGGAGTACGGCGGCTTGTCGCTGTTCTCGTCCGCCTCGAAGTAACCGCGTTCTACCCAGCGCTCGTACAGCTTCCCCTCTACCTCGGCCGGCGTGTACTGGGTCGGCAGTTCGGGGTTGCTGGCTGGCTGCTGCGCTGCGTTCTCGGTCACGCCCACAGTTTAGGGCCGTCACAGTCATGCACTGAAACCGGTTTGTTCAGTAACGGTGTCCCTCCCGGTGCCCCAGAGCCACGGGCCGTCCGTCAGGATGTTCGGAACGCATAAGAACGCATGAGCATGACGAACAGGGGACACCGCAGATGAGCTACAACCAGCCGGGCCCGTACGGTGGCCAGCCGCCGCAGGGCCAGCCCGGACCGTACGGCCAGCAGCCGGGCCCCTACGGCGGTCAGCCTCCGCAGGGACAGCCGCAGGGACAGCCCGGCTATGGCTACCCGCAGCAGGCCCCCCAGGGCGTTCCGCCCCAGCAGCAGCCCCCGCAGCCGGGCTACGGCTACCCGCAGGCCCAGCAGCCCGGCCCGTACGGCCAGCAGCCCCCCACTCCCCCGTACGGCGGCCAGCCGGTCTACGGCCAGCAGCCCCCGTTCCCGCCCGCCGCCCCGCCGAAGAAGAAGACGGGCCTGATCATCGGCGGCGTCATCGTGGCGCTGGCGGTCATCGGCGGCGGGGTGTACTTCCTGACGTCGGGCGGGGGCGCCAGCAACAGTGACGTGGCGGACTCCACCAAGGGGTACAAGCTGACGCCGGCGGCGACGCTGGAGGGGTACAAGAAGGGCGACAGCAGCGACACCACCGCCGGACCGCTCAGCGGCGCCGACAAGAGCGAAGCCGAGGCCGCCGGGGTCAAGAACCCCAACGGTGCCGGTGCGAACTACCAGGGGGGTTCCGAGAAGGACCTGAGCCTGAAGATGATCAACCTTCAGGGCTACTGGGGTGAGGTCAGCGACCCGGCCTCGGTGATCAACAAGTCGTTCAACCAGGCCAAGCTGAACATGACCAAGGGCGAGGACGGGAGCAAGGCCGAACTGGTCGGCTCGCCCAAGGACGTCACCCCGGCCGGTTTCAAGGGCGCGTTGATGAGGTGCCAGAACGTCAAGACCGACATCGAAGGCGGTGACGGCAGCGTCGAGAACGGGCCCAAGTCGATCGAGGCGCCCATCTGCATCTGGGCCGACTACAGCACGGTCGGCATCGTCACCGGCATCGACATGGGTCTCGCCATGAAGAACCAGGCCATGTCGCAGGACGATGTCGCCGCAGTCGCGGCCAAGCTCTACAACACCTCCCGCACCAAGATCTGATCCGCGCAGCACGAAGGGGCGCCCCGCCGGCCGAACCGGCGGGGCGCCCCTTCGCGTTGCGTAACGGAACCGCGGCTACGCGGACTTCTCGTGCCGCCCGTCGTCGCCCTTGCCGATCGTCCGCGGCTCGCGCGGGACCAGGGTCGGGTTGACGTTGTTGCGGACCACGTCCGAGGTGATGACGACCCGGGCGACGTCCTTGCGGGACGGCACCTCGTACATCACCGACTGGAGGACCTCCTCCATGATGGCGCGCAGGCCGCGCGCGCCGGTCTGGCGCAGGATCGCCTGGTCGGCGATGGCCTCCAGCGCCTCGCGCTCGAAGTCCAGCTCCACGCCGTCGAGTTCGAACAGCCGCTGGTACTGCTTCACCAGGGCGTTGCGCGGCTCGATGAGGATCTGCAGCAGTGCCTCGCGGTCCAGGTTGTGGACCGAGGTCAGGACCGGGAGGCGGCCGATGAACTCGGGGATCATCCCGAACTTCACCAGGTCCTCCGGCATGACCTCCTGGAACTGGTCGCTCGCCTGGATCTCGCGCTTGGAGCGGATCGTGGCGCCGAAGCCGATGCCCTTGGCGCCGGCCCGGGACTCGATGATCTTCTCCAGGCCGGAGAACGCGCCGCCCACGATGAACAGCACGTTCGTCGTGTCGATCTGGATGAACTCCTGGTGCGGGTGCTTCCGGCCGCCCTGCGGCGGCACGGAGGCGGTGGTGCCCTCCAGGATCTTCAGCAGGGCCTGCTGGACGCCCTCGCCGGAGACATCACGGGTGATCGACGGGTTCTCGCTCTTGCGGGCGACCTTGTCGATCTCGTCGATGTAGATGATCCCGGTCTCGGCCTTCTTGACGTCGTAGTCCGCGGCCTGGATCAGCTTCAGCAGGATGTTCTCGACGTCCTCGCCGACATAGCCGGCCTCCGTCAGCGCCGTCGCGTCGGCGATGGCGAACGGGACGTTGAGCATGCGGGCCAGTGTCTGCGCGAGGAGCGTCTTGCCCGAGCCCGTGGGGCCCAGCAGCAGGATGTTGGACTTGGCGAGTTCGATCGCGTCGTCGCGGCTGGAGCCGCCGCCGTTCTCCCCGGCCTGGACCCGCTTGTAGTGGTTGTACACAGCGACCGAGAGGGCCTTCTTCGCGGGCTCCTGCCCGACGACGTACCCCTCGAGGAACTCGTAGATCTCGCGGGGCTTGGGAAGTTCCTCCCAGCGGACCTCGCTCGTCTCCGCGAGTTCTTCCTCGATGATCTCGTTGCAGAGATCGATGCACTCGTCGCAGATGTACACACCGGGTCCCGCGATGAGCTTCTTCACCTGCTTCTGGCTCTTTCCGCAGAACGAGCACTTGAGCAGGTCGCCGCCATCACCGATGCGTGCCACGAGGTGCTTCCCCTTCGCCTGGGAGACGCCTGGTTCAGCGGCTCCTGGTGCCTCTATCCGACGGTACCTTGCCTGGCCCCCCGTTCGGGCCCCCCTTGGCACGGTTCACACGGCCGGGGCCGGGTGACCCTGCCGTACCAAGGGGTAAAGGCCGACGTCAGGCGGCCGCTCCGGCCGCGCTCTTACGGGTCGCGACGATCTGGTCGACCAGACCATAGGCCAGGGCGTCCTCGGCGGTCAGGATCTTGTCGCGCTCGATGTCGTCACGGATCTTCTCGATCGGCGTGGTGGAGTGCTTCGCCAGCAGCTCCTCCAGCTGGGCCCGCATGCGCAGGATCTCGTTGGCCGCGATCTCCAGGTCGGAGAGCTGCTCACGGCCGGTCTGCGAGGACGGCTGGTGGATCAGGACGCGGGCGTTCGGCAGCGCCAGGCGCTTACCGGGCGTCCCCGCGGCAAGCAGCACGGCCGCGGCGGAGGCGGCCTGGCCCATGCAGACCGTCTGGATGTCCGGCTTCACGAACTGCATCGTGTCGTAGATCGCGGTGAGCGCGGTGAACGAGCCGCCGGGGCTGTTGATGTAGATCGAGATGTCCCGGTCCGGGTCCATCGACTCCAGGCACAGCAGCTGCGCCATGACGTCGTTGGCGGACGCGTCGTCGATCTGCACACCGAGGAAGATCACGCGCTCCTCGAACAGCTTCGCGTACGGGTCGTACTCACGCACGCCCTGCGAGGTGCGCTCCACGAAGCGCGGGACGATGTAGCGGTTGTCCACCTGCGGGCCGGTGTAGAGGCCGTTCGCGGACGCGCCGGGGAAGTTGTTCATGTGGGTGTTCACCATCCTGGTGGCGTTCTGTGGCTGGGTGTCTCGGCGTACGAGAGAAAAGCGGTGCGGTGCGACGCGATCCGGTGCTGACCGGGTCAGGCGCCGGTGCCGCCGCCGCCCGGAACGCCCGACGCGACCGTGATGATCTCGTCGATGAGGCCGTACTCCTTGGCCTCCTCCGCGGTGTACCAGCGGTCACGGTCGCCGTCGCGGATGATCGTCTCCACGGTCTGGCCGGAGTGGCGGGCGGTGATCTCCGCCATCCGCTGCTTGGTGCGCAGCAGGTACTGGGCCTGGATCTTGATGTCCGAGGCCGTACCGCCGATACCGGCCGAACCCTGGTGCATGAGGATGTCGGTGTTCGGGAGCGCGAAGCGCTTGCCGGCGGCGCCGCCGGTGAGCAGGAACTGGCCCATCGAGGCCGCCATGCCCATACCGATGGTGACGACGTCGTTCGGGATGTACTGCATGGTGTCGTAGACCGCCATGCCGGCCGTCACCGAACCACCGGGGCTGTTGATGTAGAGGTAGATGTCCTTGTCCGGCTCGGCGGCAAGGAGAAGCAGCTGCGCGGTGATCTTGTTGGCGATGTCATCGTCGACCTGCTGACCGAGGAAGATGATGCGTTCGCCGAGCAGTCGGCTGTAGACCTGGTCACCGAGGCCTCCACCGAGGGACGGCTCTCCGGCGGCGTAGGGCATCAGATTCGTCACGTATCCACCTGCTCGTCTCTGACGGCTCCGGCCGTCTCAGCGTCTTCGTACCGGGTGGGCCGGGACTCCCCGACCCTTCCTCTTCATGGACCCTAACGCGCAGGTGGGACAACGCCATCCCGCTTCCGCAACTGTTCGCTGGGAGCGCAAGGTCCGCAGTCCGCACAAGGGTTGTGGGGGACGTCCGCCGATACGACGACGGGCTCCGGACGCGGTGGCGTCCGGAGCCCGTGGTACGGGTTCAGCGCGAGACTCAGGCCTCGGTCTTCTCCTCGGCGGCGTCGGCGACCGCGTCGGTGGTGCCCTCGGCGGCCTCGACCACCTCGGTGCTCTCCTCCGCCGTCTCCTCGTCGTCCTCGAGCTCGACGACCTCACCGTTGGTGTCGACGACCTTGGCGGCCTCGACGACCACGGCCAGCGCCTTGCCGCGGGCGACCTCGCCGACGAGCATCGGCACCTGGCCGCCCTCGACGACGGCCTGGGCGAACTGGTCGGGGCTCATGCCGGAGGAAGCAGCGCGCCGCATGAGGTGCTCGGTGAGCTCCTCCTGGTTGACGTTCAGCTTCTCCTTGTTGACGAGCTCGTCCAGGATGAACTGGGTCTTGATGCCCTTGATGGCCTGCTCGGACGTCTCCGCCTCGAACTCCTCGAGGGTCTTGCCCTGGATCTCCAGGTACTTCTCGAGGTCGAGACCCATCTGGCCGAGCTGGTGGTGCTCCAGGTTGTGCTTGCGGGTCTGGACCTCGTCCGCGAGCAGCTTCTCCGGGATCGGGACCTCGGCGAGCTTCAGCAGCTCCTCCAGGACGCGCTCCTGGGCCTGCGTGGCCTGGTCGTACTGCTTGGTGTTCTCCAGGCGCTTGCGGCTGTCCGCCTTCAGCTCCTCCAGCGTGTCGAACTCGCTGGCCATCTGGGCGAAGTCGTCGTCCAGCTCGGGGAGCTCACGGGCGGCGACGGCGGTGACCTTGACGGTGACCTCGGCGTCCTTGCCCTCGGCGGAGCCGCCCTTCAGCGAAGAGGTGAAGGTGGCCTCGCCACCCGCCTCCAGGCCGGTGACGGCGTCGTCGATGCCGTCGAGGAGCTCGCCGGAACCGATGGTGTACGAGACACCCTCGGCCACGCCGTCCTCGAGGACCTCGCCCTCGACCTTGGCCTGCAGGTCGATCGTGACGACGTCACCCTCGGCGGCGGCACGCTCGACCGGGTTGGTCGAGGCGAAGCGCTCGCGCAGCTGCTCCACGGCCTTCTCGACGTCCTCGTCGCTGACCTCGAGCGCGTCGACGGTGACCTCGATGCCGGAGTAGTCCGGGATCTCGATCTCGGGGCGTACATCAACCTCGGCGGTGAAGGACAGCAGCTCGCCGTCCTTCAGCTCCGTGATATCGACCTCCGGCTGACCGAGGACGTTGAGCTCTCCCTCGTTGACGGCCTCGGTGTAGAACTTCGGGAGCGCGTCGTTGACGGCCTCCTCCAGCACTGCGCCACGGCCGAACCGCTGGTCGATGACCCGGTTGGGGATCTTGCCCTTGCGGAACCCCTTCACCGTGACCTGCTGGTTGATCTTCTTGTACGCCGCGTCGAGGCTGTCCTTGAGCTCCTCGAAGGGCACCTCAATGCTGAGCCGAACCCGGGTCGGGTTCAGGGTCTCCACGGCGCTCTTCACGGTTCGGTCTCCTTGGTGGCTGACTTCTTGGGGTTCTGCTCCACCGCACAGGAGGCGGCTTCGCGGACCGAGCCCGGTACATCAGACACACGGGCACGCATTTTGCATAGTAACGGCAAGGGGGAGAACTCCCACAATGCGATCTTGCCGGTGGTCGGGGTGGCCGGATTCGAACCGACGACCTTCCGCTCCCAAAGCGGACGCGCTACCAAGCTGCGCCACACCCCGTCGGTGCGACACGTAGGGTACATGCAGACGGGCAGTGCGTCGGCCGGTTTACGCGGGCGTCGCCGGACGCGGAGCCGCTCGCAGCCATCAGGTGTGCGGACAGCGCCCGCGACCCGCTACGATGCTTCTCGTGCCGCGGTCCTGGTGACCTGCGGTGCGCTGCATGCGGGCGTAGCTCAATGGTAGAGCCCTAGTCTTCCAAACTAGCTACGCGGGTTCGATTCCCGTCGCCCGCTCCATGCTTCGGGCCCGGCCCGGCGGATCCCTTCGGGGATGTCCGCCGGACCGGGCCTTCCGCGTTCCCGGCCGTTCGGCTCCGCGCGCGCAGGCGCGGAGCCGAGCCCGGTCAGAAGCTGATCTGGTTGATGCTCTGCGCTATCGAGTCCATGAACTTCTGGATCGACGGCGCCATGCCGGTCGATGCCAGGAAGAAGCCGAAGAGCACCGCGACGATCGCGGGTCCGGCCTTGATGGAGCCACCTCGGATCAGGACCACCAGGATGATCGCCAAAAGAAGCACCACAGACAGCGAAATGGCCACGACTGCTCACACCCTCGGTCGGTCCGCCTTGCCGGCCCGGAGGCGTGCGGCCGCGCACTCCTCCGTTGACGTCCATCGTGCCACCAACTCCCCTGTGGTCGCGCCCGGCTGACGAATCGACCTGTCGATATCGCGCCATCTTGCGCCCCCTGCGCCCCCTGTGCGCCGGTCACTTGACGGTCCGGCATCCACGCACGGGCCGTGCGGCAGCAGGGCCGGCGCCGGAGCGCCCGCACGCGAGAGATCCCTGTGCCCGGGCAATTGCAACGGTGATCGTTTCCGCATCCACACACTTCATTCACAGGCAATTCCTACGCGTCGGCGAGACGTAATTCACCTTGCTCAACTGCCTGGCGATATGCGCCATTTAAGCGGGATTAACACGTGCATAGCGGACAGTTTTCGATGGTTTGGCATTTAATCGAACGGGAACACGCAATACCCGACGACAGTTTTACGAATTGCAATCGAGGCGTCTAGGGTGCCTGAGATGTTCCAAGCTCCGAACGTATTCGAGAGGGCCACGCTCCCACCGGCGACCCGGGAGTCGGAGCCCAGACGCACAGCAGCGGTGATCACGAAGGACGGTCCGACACCGTCCTCGGCCCCGCCCGCGGCGGCGGCGGCCGCGAAGAGGCGTGACGCCTACTTCGACAATGCCAAGTACCTGGCCATCGTGCTGGTCGCGGTGGCCCACTCATGGGTACCGGTCATGGAGGGGAGCAGGGCCGCCCGTGCGCTGTACATGGTGACCTACACCTTCCACATGCCGGCCTTCATCATCATCTCCGGCTATTTCTCGCGCTCGTTCGACATGAGCCCGGCCAAGGCGAAGCGCCTGATCACCGGCGTCGCCGTGCCCTACGTGGTGTTCGAGACGGCCTACACGCTGTTCCGGCGTTATGCGGGCGACGAACCCGACGCGGCGATCAGCCTGACCGACCCGTGGTACCTCGCCTGGTTCCTGATCGCGCTGTTCATCTGGCGGCTCACCACCCCGCTGTGGCGCAGCATGCGCTACCCGCTGACGGTCTCCCTCGTCATCGCCGTCCTCGCCTCCGTCACCCCCGGCATCACCGAGCACCTCGATCTGCCGCGCGTGCTGCAGTTCCTTCCGTTCTTCGTGCTCGGCCTCCAACTCAAGCCGGAGCACTTCCAGTTGGTGCAGCGCCGCGAGGTGAGGCTGCTGGCCCTGCCGCTCTTCGCCAGTGCGCTGGCCGTCGCCTACTGGGTGGCGCCCCGGTTGACGACGGACTGGTTCCTGCGTGACTTCTCCGCCCAGGAGATGGGCTCACCCTGGTGGTCGGGCGTGGTGATGACGCTCGCCCTGTTCGGATGCGCGACGCTGCTCACCGCCGGGTTCCTGTCCTGGGTCCCTCGGCGCCGCATGTGGTTCACGGCGCTCGGAGCCGGCACGATCTGCGGCTATCTGCTGCACGGGTTCCTGGTGAAGGGCGCCGAATACACCGGCGTCTTCGACCGGAACGACTGGCTGATCTCGCCGACGGGTCTGGTGCTGGTCACCGTCGTCGCCTCGACGGGGGTGACCCTGCTGTGCACACCGCCGGTGCGGCGCGCCCTGCGGTGCGTGACCGAGCCGGACATGAACTGGGCGTTCCGTCGGGACTCCACGAAGTCCTGAGGGGCGGCCCCGGGAGCGGAACACCTCACCGGACACCTGGATACGCCGGAGCCCGGCCCGTTCGCGGGCCGGGTTCCGGCGTGTTGGCTCAATCCCGTTGGTCGGCGGGTGATTGCGGGGTGGTGAGCCCGAGCAGCCTCCGTACCAGCGCATACTTTTCGGTCAGCCGGGTACGGGTCGCCGCGTCCAGCTCCGCGAGGCGGGCCGGGTCGGCGTTGTGCGCGAGATCGGCCTCCTTGATCAGCAGGGCGCCGGGCGTGGCCAGGATCCGCCGGGTGTACGCCGTCAGGTCCTCGCCGTCCCGCTTGGTGACGGCCAGCACCATGTCCTTGACCTGCTGCGGAAGTGCGGCATCGGCCAGCCACCGCTCCGTCAGGGCGTCGTCCTCGACCGCGTCGTGCAGCCAGGCCGCGGCGATCTGTCCGTCGCTGCCGCCCCGCGCCCGCACCCCCTCGGCGACGGCCGCGAGGTGTTCGCCGTAGGGCCTGCCCGCCTTGTCCCGCTGCGCGGCATGGGCCTCGCGGGCGATGGCCTCGACTTCGGTCAGGGTCAGCTGTGCGCGTGATGCGGTCATGACCCGACCCTACGAGCGGCCGCCCCGCCGCCCACCCCTGCGGACGGCCGCGCTCCCCGTTGTCCACCCCTCCGTCGCGAGGCGACCGGGGCGAGCTCAGTTGCAACGTCAATCGTTCGGTAAACTAATTACTGACGATTTCTTGACGCTCTCTTGACCCAACTAAGGATCAGGCTCATCGGACACGCAGACACGCTCATCGCCATGGGCGGCGCCTTCCTCGCCGCCGCCGTCCTCGCCCGCGTCGGCAGCCGCATCGGGCTGCCCACCATCCCGCTGTTCATCCTGGCCGGAATCCTCCTCGGCCCGCACACCCCCGGCATCGTCCTCGTCGCCGACCCGCACGACCTGGAGATGCTCTCGGCACTCGGCCTGGTGCTGCTCCTCTTCTACCTCGGCCTGGAGTTCCACCTCGACGACCTCAAGGCGGGCGGCCGCAAGATGGCCGTCGCGGGCGGCACCTATCTCGCCCTGAACGTCGGGGCCGGGCTCGGCTTCGGCTTCGCGCTCGGCTGGGGCACGTCGGAGGCGCTGGTCCTCGCCGGGGTGCTCGGCATCTCGTCGTCGGCCATCGTCACCAAGGTCCTGGTCGACCTCGGCCGCATCGGCAACGCGGAGACCAAGCCGATCCTCGGCATCATCGTCGTCGAGGACGTGTTCCTCGCCCTGTACCTGGCGGCCCTCCAGCCCATCCTCTCGGGCGCCGACAGCCTCGCGTCGGCCGCGGTCGACGGCGGCAAGGCCTTCGGTTTCCTGCTGGTTCTCGCGCTGGCCGCCCGGTTCGGCACCAAGGTCATCGGCAAGCTCATCAACACCCGGGACGACGAACTGCTCGTCATCTCCTTCCTCGGCGCCGCCGTCCTGGTGGCCGGCATCTCCGAGTGGTTCGGGGTCGCGGACGCCATCGGCGCCTTCATGGTGGGTCTGATGCTCGGCAGCACGACCTCGGGGACGCGCATCCTCAAGCTGGTCCATCCGCTGCGGGACGCCTTCGGCGCGATCTTCTTCTTCGCCTTCGGCCTCTCCATCAACCCGGGCGATCTGCCGACCGTGCTGTGGCCGGTACTGGCCGCCGTGGCGGTGACCCTCGCCATGAACGTCGTGGCCGGGCTCGCCGCCGCCAAGGTCTACGGATTCGGCCCGCAGGCCACCGCGAACATCTCCACGACCCTCGTGGCACGCGGCGAGTTCGCCCTGATCCTCGCCACGATGGCGGCCGGTGCGGGCCTGGACGAACGGCTCTCCCCGTTCATCGCGGGCTACGTCCTCGTCCTCGCGGTCCTGGCCCCCCTGGCCGCCGGGCGCTCCCACTGGCTGGCCCGACTCCTGCCCGGCGGGCGCGAAGCGGTGCCGCTCCCGATCCGGTGACGGTCCCCGCCGCGTTGACGTACGTCCGGTTCGAACCGGTTGTGCACGGTTCAGGATCTGCGTGACAGCAGCAGCAGCGCCCGGTCGTCGTTGACGTCCTTGGCGCAGGCCTCGATGAGATGCCAGGCCGCGCCCTCGAAACCCGTGGCGACATAGCGGTCGGCCTCGCCGGTCAGCCGGTCGATGCCTTCCGCGATGTCACGGTCGGAGGCCTCGACCAGTCCGTCGGTGAACAGCATCAGGACGTCGCCGGGGGCCAGGTGGCCCTTCACGGCGTCGAACTCGGCCCCGTCGTACACCCCGAGCAGCGGGCCCTCCGCCGCCATCTCCTCCCACTGGCCGCTGCCGGCGTGGAGCTGGAGGGCGGGCGGGTGGCCCGCCGAGAGGAGCTCGTAGTCACCGGACTCCAGGTCCAGCACCAGATGGATCGACGTGGCGAAACCCTCGTCCCAGTCCTGGCGCAGCAGATAGCCGTTGGCCGCGGGCAGGAAGCCGTGCGGCGGCAGCGATCCGAGGAGTCCGCCGAAGGCTCCGGAGAGCAGCAGCGCCCGGGAGCCGGCGTCCATGCCCTTGCCGGAGACGTCGGTGAGCACGGCCTCCAGCGTGCGGCCGCCGTGGGTGCGGGCCGCGACGACGAAGTCCCCGGAGAAGGACTGGCCGCCCGCCGGGCGCAGCGCCATCTCGCGGTGCCAGCCCTGCGGGAGGCGGGGCAGCGCGCTCTGGACCCGGATGCGTTCGCGCAGGTCGAAGAGCATGGTGCCGCCGCGCCGCCACGGCACGCCGACCCTGGCTCGGAACTGGGCGAGGATCAGGCCCAGGAATCCGCAGGCCGCGACCGTCAGCACGGTGCCCGGGGTGACCCGGGCCGGGCCGTCCTCGTACGGACCGAGCCACAGGGCCTCCACGATCAGGGCCGCGGCCGCGGTCGCGTACAGCCCGAGCAGGCTGGCGGGCCGCAGCAGCAGGCCGCCGGCGACGATCGGCAGGACGAGCACGGTGGGCGAGCACCACAGCGGGTTCAGCAGCGTGCCGCAGGTGATGGCCGGGATGGTCAGCAGCAGGCCCGCCAGAGCGATCCAGTCCGAGCCGTCCCCGCGGAAGTAATCGACCCCGGACCTGCGCAGCGTGGTGCGTACCCGGTGCGCCGATTTCCGCAATCGGGCCGGGTACGTCTCTGCTCCTGCGCGTCGGGCCATTGCGGGGACCTTATCCACCCCGGGGGCTCCGGTGCAGGGGGACCCCTGTGACAATGCGTTCGAAAACGACTCGCCCGGCCGCGAAAGCCCTGGTAGGGATGGCATATGACAACAGAGCTCCGTGTATTGCGACCGTCCGAGTGGGACCAGTGGTTCTCGTCCCTGGAGCTCGCGTTCGGAGGGACCCAGGAGCCCGCCGAACAGCGCGAGCAGTACCGGTCCGTGACCGAGTGCGAGCGGTCGATCGGGATCTGGGACGGCGACGACGTGGTCGCGACGGCGGGAGCGTTCAGCTTCCGGGTGGCCGTGCCCGGCGGGGCGATGGTTCCGGCGGCCGGGGTCACGATGGTGAGCGTCGCGTCCACGCACCGCAGGCGCGGTCTGCTGACCGCGATGATGCGCCGCCAGCTCGACGACGTACGGGCGCTGGGCGAGCCGATGGCCGTGCTGACGGCGTCGGAGCCGGCGATCTACGGCCGGTTCGGGTACGGGACGGCGACCCGCCAGATGTCCCTGGCGATCGACACGGACCGGGTGCGGCTGAGCCTGCCCGAGGGCACCGACGAGGTCCGGCTGCGGTACGCGCGCAAGGACGAGGCGGTCGCCGCGTGCGAGAGCGTGTACGCGCGACTGGTGCCGGGACGTCCCGGCACCCCGGCCCACGGCCCCGGCTGGGAGCGCAAGTCGCTGATGGATCCGGAGAGTTCACGCGCGGGCGGCTCGGCGCTGCAGTGCCTGCTGGCGGAACGTGACGGCGAACTCGTCGGCTACACGAACTACCACATCAAGCCGGACTGGGACAATGCGGGCCCCAAGGGGCGCATCGTGGTGAGCGATCTGGCGGCCCTCGACCCGGCGGCCTACGCGGCGCTCTGGCAGTTCCTCTTCGCGATCGACCTGACATCGACGGTCGAGGCGCGGAACCGGCCGACGGACGACGCGGTGCTGCACCTGGTGTCGGACGTACGGCGGTGCGACATCCGGCAGCGGGACTCGCTCCATCTGCGACTGGTGGACGTGGGCGCCGCGCTGGAGGCGCGGACCTACCGGGGGCCGCTGAACGTGGTGTTCGAGGTCGAGGACGCCTTCTGCCCGTGGAATGCCGGGCGTTGGCGGCTGAGGGCCGACGCGAAGGGCGGCGCCTCGTGCAAGCGCACCGAGGACCCGGCGGATCTGGCGCTTTCGGTACGGGAGTTGGGCTCCGCCTATCTGGGCGGCGAGGCGCTGAGCTCGATGGCCATGGCCGGGCGGGTACGGGAGCTGCGGGCCGGGGCGGTGGCGGAGGCGTCGTCGGCGTTCCTGTCCGACGTGGCCCCGTGGCTGCCGCGGGGGTTCTAGGGCGGTCTGCCGCGTCCTCACCCGCCGTTCGGGCCCGCCCGTCAGCGGGACTGGCAGCCCGGGCACCAGAACAGGTTCCGGGCCGCCAGGTCCGCCGTACGGATCTCCGAACCGCAGATGTGGCACGCCTGGCGTGCGCGCCGGTAGACGTACACCTCGCCGCCATGGTCGTCCACGCGCGGCGGGCGGCCCATCGCCTCGGGCAGGTGCTCGGGGCGCACGGTGTCGATGCGGTTGTTCCGTACGCCCTCGCGCATCAGCGCGCCCAGGTCCGCCCAGATCGCGTCCCACTCGCGGCGGGTGAGGTCCTTGCCGGCCCGGTAGGGGTCGATACCGTGCCGGAACAGCACCTCCGCGCGGTACACGTTGCCCACGCCCGCGACGACCTTCTGGTCCATGAGCAGGGCGGCCACGGTGATCCGGCTGCGGGAGATCCGCTGCCAGGCCCGCTCGCCGTCGTCGCCGGGGCGCAGCGGGTCGGGGCCCAGCCGGTCGTGTATCGCGCGCTTCTCGGCGCCGGTGATCAGCGCGCATGTGGTGGGGCCGCGCAGATCCGCGTAGTGCGCGTCGCTGAGGATGCGCAGCCGGACCGTGTCGGTGGGCGGCGGGGCCGGGGCCGTACCGAAGCCGAGCTTGCCGAACAGGCCGAGGTGGATGTGGACCCAGCCGGTGTCCTCGAAGCCGAGGAAGAGGTGCTTGCCGTGGGCGTCCGCGGCGTCCAGCACCCTGCCGTCGAGCAGGGCGGCGCTGTCGGAGAACTTCCCCTGCGGGCTGCTCACGCGCACCGGCCACCCGGCGAACCGGTCCCGGTGGTCGTCCGCGAGGCGGTGGATGGTGTGTCCCTCGGGCACGGCTGCGGTTCCCCTCGGTGAGGCGCGGGCGGACATGGCTGTGCCGCCGGGGGTACCGGCGGCACGGTTCAGGATATGGGGCCGGTCAGCCCTGCTGCGGGTGGTGGGCCGGGATCGGGGGGAGCTCGCCGGTGTTCTCGTACGCCGAGAGCATCTCGATGCGGCGGGTGTGCCGCTCCTCGCCCGAGTACGGGGTCGAGAGGAAGATCTCGACGAACTTGGTGGACTCCTCGGCCGTGTGCATGCGGCCGCCGATGGAGATCACGTTGGCGTTGTTGTGCTCGCGGCCCAGTGCGGCGGTCTGCTCGCTCCAGGCGAGCGCGGCGCGGACGCCCTTGACCTTGTTCGCGGCCATCTGCTCGCCGTTGCCGGAGCCACCGATCACGATGCCGAGGCTGTCCGGGTCCGCGGCCGTCTTCTCGGCGGCGCGCAGGCAGAACGGCGGGTAGTCGTCCTGGGCGTCATAGATGTGGGGACCGCAGTCGACGACTTCGTGGCCCTGTGCCTTGAGCCACTCGACGAGGTGGTTCTTGAGTTCGTAACCGGCATGGTCGGATCCGAGGTACACGCGCATGTGAGGAGTGTGGCACGAGCGACGCCGGGTAACCGACGACGGGGTGCGGTGTGCCCCCGATGTGCGGGCCCCGTGTGCGCAACGCCACTGAGGCAACGATCCGGTCAACGAACCGGAGTAAGGGGTTCCGCTTTCGGGGTTCGCCGGGCTTCAATGCATCGCTCGCCGCTCCGCCACCACGGGGCGGCCGGCAACGCAACCGAGTGATCCGAAAACGTAAGGATTCGATCCATGACGTCGCAGACGACTCTGGCAGGGCCGGGCCACCAGCCCGACGGGCCGGACCGTTCGGACCGGACGGAGCCCCAGGACGGGCTCCAGGCCGGTCTCAAGAACCGTCACCTCTCGATGATCGCGATCGGCGGTGTGATCGGCGCGGGCCTGTTCGTGGGCTCCGGGGCCGGCATCGCCGCCGCCGGACCGGCCATCCTGCTGTCGTACGCACTGGTCGGCCTGATGGTCGTCTTCGTGATGCGGATGCTCGGCGAGATGGCGGCCGCCCGCCCCGCATCGGGCTCCTTCTCCACCTATGCCGACCAGGCACTGGGCCGCTGGGCCGGATTCTCGATCGGCTGGCTGTACTGGTTCTTCTGGGTCGTGGTGCTCGCCGTCGAGGCCACGGCGGGTGCCAAGATCCTGGAGAGCTGGGTGCCGGGCGTGCCCCAGTGGGGCTGGGCCCTGATCGTGATGCTGGTGCTGACCGCGACGAACCTGGTCTCGGTCGGTTCGTACGGTGAGTTCGAGTTCTGGTTCGCCGGGATCAAGGTGGTCGCGATCGGCGCGTTCGTCGTCGTCGGCCTGCTCGCCGTCTTCGGTGTGCTGCCCGGCTCGGACCACGCCGGATCGGGCCTTTCCCACCTCACCGACACCGGCGGCTTCTTCCCCGAGGGTCCGGGCGCGATCCTCACCGGGGTGCTGATGGTCGTCTTCTCCTTCATGGGCAGCGAGATCGTGACCCTGGCGGCCGGCGAGTCGGAGAACCCGCAGCGCGCCGTCCAGAAGGCCACCAACAGCGTCATCTGGCGTATCGCCGTCTTCTACCTGGGCTCGATCTTCGTCGTGCTGACACTGCTGCCGTGGAACGACCCGTCGATCCTCGAAAAGGGCAGCTACGTCGCGGCGCTCGACGTCATCGGCATTCCGCACGCCGGCCAGGTGATGGACGTCATCGTGCTGACGGCCGTGCTGTCCTGCCTCAACTCCGGCCTCTACACGGCCTCCCGGATGGCGTTCTCGCTCGGCGGCCGCGGTGACGCCCCCAAGGCGTTCGCCCGGACCAACAAGCGGGGCGTGCCGCAGGCGGCGATCCTCTCCTCCGTCGTCTTCGGCTTCGTCGCCGTCTTCTTCAACTACCAGTGGCCCGACACCGTCTTCGCGTTCCTGCTGAACTCCTCCGGCGCGGTCGCCCTCTTCGTCTGGCTGGTCATCTGCTTCACCCAGCTGCGGATGCGCGGCATCATCCTGCGCGAGTCGCCGGAGAAGCTGGTCGTACGGATGTGGCTCTTCCCGTATCTGACCTGGGCGACCATCGCGATGATCTCGTTCGTGCTGGTCTACATGCTGACCGACGACGCCGGACGCGAGCAGGTGCTCCTGTCGCTGCTGGTCGCGGTGCTGGTCGTGGCCGTCTCGCTGGTGCGTGAGGCGCGCAGGCGCCGCAGCGGTGAGCCGGCCGCGACCGGCCAGAAGTGATCATCCATACCTGACGGACTTTGTCAGGTATACCGGGGAGGCTCTCCTTCGCAAGCGCACCGAGCGAGCGACTGGAGAGCCTCCGCCATGACTGCCGTCCCCACCGGTTACCAGACCGGTTTCGCGATCCGCCCGGACCTCGTCGTCGAGGCCGCCGGGGCCGAGGATGTCCGCGCCGCCGTGGCACGTGCCGCACGGGACGGCCTCCGGGTGGGCGTCCACGCCACCGGGCACGGCCTGGCCGGGGACGTCGAGGGCGGCGTCCTGATCGTCACCCGCGCCATGGACTCGGTCCTGGTCGACCCGGTGCGCCGCACCGCCCGGATCGGCGCGGGTGCCACCTGGGGCCAGGTGATCGAGGCCGCGGCCCCGCACGGGCTCGCCCCGCTGAACGGCTCCTCCCCCGGCGTCGGCGCCGTCTCGTACACGCTCGGCGGCGGTCTGGGGGTGCTGGCCCGGGAGTTCGGCTACGCCGCCGACCTGGTCCGCTCGTTCGACGTGGTGACCGGGGACGGGGTGCTGCGTCACGTCACGGCCGAGGACGAGCCCGAGCTGTTCTGGGGGCTGCGCGGCGGCGGACACCGGCTGGGCGTGGTGACCGCGATGGAGACCGGGCTGGTCCCGGTGGCCCGGCTCTACGGCGGCTCGATCGCCTTCGACGGGGACGGGGAGGCCGGCGCGGAGGTGCTCCGGCGTTATCTGGAGTGGTCCCGGTCCGTGCCCGCGGCGCTGACCTCCTCGGTCGGCGCGCTCGTGTACCCGGACCTGCCGCAGGTGCCGCAGGAGTTGCGCGGCCGGTACGTGCTGTCGGTGCGGGTCGCGTACACCGGCTCCGCGGCCGAGGGCGAGCGCCTCGTCGCGCCGCTGCGGGGCGTCGGACCCGCACTGGCGGACTCGCTGCGGGAGATGCCGTACACCGAGAGCCACACCATCCACAGCGACCCGCCGTTTCCGCACGCCTACTACGGGGACGGGCTGATGCTGAGCGGGATCGATCCCGGCCGTGCGGCGCGGGTGCTGGAGCTGACCGGCCGGAAGGCGCCGACGATGACCGTGGTGCAGCTCAACCACCTGGGCGGCGCACTGGCCGCCGCGCCGGCCCCGGCCGGCGCGGTGCCCTACCGGGACGCCGGCTTTCTGCTGCGGCTGCTGTCACCGCTGGACGGTACGGACGTGGCATCGGTGCGGGCGCTGTACGAGCGGGTCGCCGCGGTCCTGGGGCCGCTGGTCGTCGGCCGGTCACTGAACTTCTCCTTCGGCGGCGGGGACCGCACCGAGGGCCTCCACGACCCGGAGACACGCAAGAGGCTCGCCGGTCTGGTGTCGCGTCACGACCCGGCGAGCCTCTTCGGTGGGAGCTACGGCATCAGCCGCGACGGCCGATGAGCTTCCAGGACGCGGGCAGCGCGCCCATGGCGAGCGCGGCCTTCAGCGCGTCGCCGAGCAGGAACGGCGTCAGACCGGCCGCGATCGCGGCGCTCGCCGACATGCCGGTGGACAGCGCCAGGTAGGGCACGCCGACCGCGTAGATGATCGCCGAGCCGAGCACCATCGTGCCCGCGGTGCGCAGCACCGAGCGGTCGCCGCCGCGGCGGGCGAGGCCGCCGACGACGGTGGCGGCGAGCAGCATGCCGAGCACGTAGCCGAAGGAGGCGCCGCCGGCGCCCGAGCTGCCTGCGGAGAACCACGGCATGCCGGCCATGCCGACCAGCGCGTACACGGCGAGAGCCAGGAAGCCGCGACGGGCGCCGAGCGCGGTGCCGACCAGGAGCGCGGCGAAGGTCTGGCCGGTGACCGGGACCGGGGAGCCCGGGACCGGGACGGCGATCTGGGCCGCTATGCCGGTCAGCGCGGCGCCGCCGAGCACCAGGGCGGTGTCCACGGCGTAGCGGTGCCGGGCGGCGGGCAGCAGATCGGCGAGGACCGCTCCGGTACGGACGGGGGCGGCGGCAGCAGTGCTCATCGGGACTCCGCGGGGGTGAGGGCAGGTGGGGACAGACTGAGGCTGACGTTAGCCGACGGACCATCGCCGGATCACCATCAGCGGCCGACAAAGCGGCGGTTGAGGGATTGGTGGGGTTCGCACAAAGGACGGCACGCAATCACGTCGAGGCGTGATGCTCGTCACTGAGGTGGGGGCGGATTACACCCTCGGCTCCGGGGCAGGCCTGGAGGGGGACGACTGTGAATTCCCTCTAAAGGACCGGTGGATGGCGGCGGGCACCTCGTCGAGGCCGGGTGTGAGCCCTGTGTGAGCCTGGTGCCCGTATAGCGGACGGCTGTTCCCTGTGAACGGCGTGCGTGTTCAGACTGTGCACACGTCCCCCGCCCGTCCCCCCACCTCCCCCGTCTCACCGACCGAACAGAGCTCGTCCATGTCTCGGACCTCCGCGCCTCCCCCCACAGGCTCCCCGGCCGCCGCCTCCGACACCGGAAGCGACTCGGCCCTCACCCACGGACTCAAGCAGCGCCACCTGTCGATGATCGCCCTGGGCGGTGTCATCGGCGCCGGACTGTTCGTCGGCTCCGGAGCGGGCATCGCCGCCGCGGGACCCTCGATCGTCATCGCCTACGCGGTCTCCGGACTGCTGGTCATGCTCGTGATGCGCATGCTCGGCGAGATGTCGGCGGCCAATCCGGCCTCCGGTTCGTTCTCCGTCCACGCCGAGCGGGCGATCGGGCCGTGGGCGGGGTTCACGGCGGGCTGGGCCTTCTGGGTGCTGCTCTGCGTGGCCGTCGGCCTGGAGGGCATCGGCGCCGCCAAGATCGTCACCGGCTGGCTGCCCGGGACCCCGGAGTGGGCCTGGGTGGCGCTGTTCATGGTGGTGTTCCTGGGGACGAACCTGGCCTCGGTGACGAAGTTCGGCGAGTTCGAGTTCTGGTTCGCCGCGCTCAAGGTCGCCGCGATCACGCTGTTCCTGGTGCTGGGGGTCCTGGCGATCCTCGGCGTGCTCCCGGGCACGGACGCGCCGGGCACCGCCAACCTCAGCGGCGAGGGCGGCTTCATGCCGAACGGCTCCGAGGGGCTGGTCATCGGGTTGCTCGCCTCCGTCTTCGCGTACGGCGGCCTGGAGACCGTCACCATCGCCGCGGCGGAGTCCGAGAACCCGGTGCAGGGCGTCGCGAAGGCCGTGCGGACGGCGATGTGGCGGATCGCGCTGTTCTACGTCGGCTCGATGGCGGTCATCGTCACGCTGGTCCCGTGGGACGACGCGAAGGTGGTGGAGGTCGGCCCGTTCTACGCGGCCCTGGACCACCTGGGCATCAGCGGCGCGGCGGAGATCATGAACGTGGTCATCCTGGTCGCCCTGCTCTCGGCGATGAACGCCAACATCTACGGCGCCTCCCGCATGGCCTGCTCCCTGGTCGCCCGCGGCCAGGGCCCGAAGCGGCTCGGCCGGGTCACCTCCGGCGTACCGCGGACCGCGGTGCTGGTCTCGTCCGTGTTCGGCTTCCTGTGCGTGCTGCTGAGCTACTGGCGGCCGGACGACGTGTTCCCCTGGCTGCTCAACATGATCGGCGCGGTGATCCTGGTCGTCTGGATCTTCATCGCGGTCTCCCAGCTGATCCTGCGCGCCCGGCTGGAGCGCGAGGCGCCCGAGAGGCTGGTGGTACGGATGTGGCTCTTCCCGGGCCTGACGGTGGTGGCGCTCCTCGCGATGGCCGGCATCTTCCTCCTGATGCTCCGCCAGCCCGACACCCGCGACCAACTGCTCGCGACGGGCGCGCTGACGGCGGTCCTGATCGTGATCGGAGTCGTACGACAGCGGCATTCCGCGGTGGCGGCGGAGTAGCCCCGCACAGGTAATCCCGGCGCACGAAGCGACGCCGGGCGGGCCGGAGTGATCCGGCCCGCCCGGCGTTTCTTCATGCGCCGGAACGGGCGCGGGCCGTGGACCTACGCCTAAGGGCTGATCCCCTCCCCCCTCCTTCCTGCTGCTAGCCTGCTCTTGCATATAGGTTGCAACAACAACAGTTCAGCAGCTGGAGGGTTCGACTCATGGCCACGTACACGCTCCCGGAACTCCCGTACGACTACGCGGCGCTCGAACCGGTCATCAATCCGCAGATCATCGAGCTCCACCACGACAAGCACCACGCCGCGTACGTGAAGGGCGCGAACGACACCCTGGAGCAGCTGGCGGAGGCGCGGGACAAGGAGGCCTGGGGAGCGGTCAACGGGCTCCAGAAGAGCCTCGCCTTCCACCTGTCCGGCCACATCCTGCACTCGATCTACTGGCACAACATGACCGGTGACGGCGGCGGCGAGCCCCTCGCGGCGGACGGCGTCGGCGACCTCGCGGACGCGATCGGCGACTCGTTCGGCTCCTTCGCGGGCTTCAAGTCCCAGCTGACGAAGGCCGCGGCCACCACGCAGGGCTCCGGCTGGGGCGTCCTCGCGTACGAGCCGGTCAGCGGCAAGCTGATCGTCGAGCAGGTCTACGACCACCAGGGCAACGTCGGCCAGGGCTCGGTGCCGGTCCTGGTCTTCGACGCCTGGGAGCACGCCTTCTACCTCCAGTACAAGAACCAGAAGGTCGACTTCATCGAGGCGATGTGGCGCGTCGTCAACTGGCAGGACGTGGCGAAGCGGTACGCGGCCGCGAAGGAGCGCGCCGACGTCCTGCTGCTCGCCCCCTGACCCGGAGAACCCCCTGACGTCCTGCCTCGTGATCGTCTTCTCAGCCTTCACCGGGCAGGCGGATGAAGGAGGGCCCCCTGCGAGGACGTGACTCGCGGGGGGCCCTCTGTCGTACGGAGGGGGCTCACCGGGCAGCGCCGGAGCGCCGGCTCACCGGGCCGGGGTGTCGTCCTTCGTCCACGGGCCGACGCCGAGCCGGCCCGTGGTCCCGAGGTCGAGTTCCGGGGTCACCGTCACGGGCGCGGCTCCGGCCTTCGCCGTGACCCTGACGTACGGGGCGTTCACCGCGTCGCCCTCCTGGGTGGTGTTGCGCCACGCCAGGGTGGCGTACGCGGACTCGCCCGGCCGCAGCGCGACGGGCCGGGGGGCGGCATCGCCGCCGATCCCGGTGGAGATCTTGTCGGTGCCGTGCAGGATCTGCACGCCGCTCACCGGGTCGCGGTCCTCGTCCAGCAGCTGGAGTCCGGGGTACCCCTCGACCCGGTAGGCGGCGGTGCCGCAGTTGAGCAGGTGGAGGCCGACCACGCGCAGCCCCATGGCGGCGTCCCCCTCGTCGGCCGTGACGCGGATCCCGGAGGGCGGGCAGGCGCCGGCCCCGGAGGAGGCCTCGTCCGCCGCGACGGCCCGCACCTTGATGATCCGGGCCTGCCTCCCCCGGGCCATGACCGGCGCGTCGTCCGTGTCGAGGGTGCGCCGCACGGTCTGGCCGGGCTTCACGGACTCGACCGTGCGCGTGGTGTTGTCCATGGCCTGGCCGGAGTCGTTCACCAGAGTGAAGGTGATGGTGAAGGTGAGTGCTTCCTTCTCGGTGTTGGTGACCTCGTACTCGGTGACCGGGGCCCCGGAAGGGCCGCAGAGCCGGTTGACGAGGGTCACGTTGTCCCATGTCCGGCCCGAGGGATCGGCGACGGGCGAGGCGGATCCGCACGTGGCCGAGGCTGCCGGGGCCCCCGCACCGCCGGCCGCCTCCGTCCCGCATCCGGCGAGCAGCACGGTGCTCGCGAGGGCGGCACACAGGGCGAGAGGGGTGGCGGTACGCATGCGACCAGAAGATCAGGGGACACCCGACCCGGCTGTGCTCCAGGTCACATATCGCGTCACGGTGGCGTCACAACAGCGGCCGGCACCCGGGTCTGTCGCCTTACGGCGGGCGGCAGTTCGGCGACAGGCGCCCGGGCGGGGCGTCAGATCCGGAAGACCGAGCCCACGAACTCCGCGAGCAGCCTTTCCTTCAGCGGCCCGGGAAGCGCGTCCAGCAGGATCAGGACCGGAGCCATCCGCGTCGGGAGCCCGCCGTCGCCGGTGAGCCCCGCGAAGGCCAGCACCGCTTCGATCTCGTCGGGCCCGAGCTTCGACGGATCGAGCCCCGCGGCCAGTCCGGCGAGTGCGGGATCCACCGTGACCGGGGGCAGGGCGCGGGCCACGTCCAGAGCCGTGGCGAGATCGGCGAGCAGGGCGTCCACCTGGCCGACCGTGGCCGGGGTCAGCGTGAGGTGGAGGTTGGGCGGCAGACCGTCGAAGGAGAGCTGCGGCTGGAGGTACCAGCCGCGCTCCCGCATCTCGTCCGCGAGGTGCAGCAGCAGGCTCAGGTCCGGGATGCCGTCCGGCCCGTCCACGAGGGTGAAGGCGACGAGCCCGGCGGCGGGATCGCCGAGCACCCTGACGCCGTCCCTCGTGCGCAGCCCGGCGAGCAGCCGGTCGGACGCCTCGGCGACCCGCCCGGCCAGCGCGGTGTACCCGTCCTCGCCGACGTACCGCAGCACCGCCCATGCCTGCGCCAGCAGTCCGGCGGACTTGGTGCCCTGGACGGTCGGGTTGACGACGGGGTAGCCGGGCCAGCCCGCGTGGGCGAAGTACTGGTGGCGGCGGAGTCCGGCGTCGCGGTAGAGCACCACGGACGCGCCCTTGTCGGCGTAGCCGTACTTGTGCAGGTCAACGGAGAGCGAGGTGACCCCGGGCACGGAGAGGTCGAACGGGGGTATCTCGCGGCCCGCGCGGCGCAGATGGGGCAGGATCCAGCCGCCGATGCAGGCGTCCACATGGCACAGCACGCCCCGCTCGGCGGCGGCCGCGGCGATCTCGGGGACCGGGTCGATCACCCCGTGCGCGTACGAGGGGGCCGAGGCGACGACGAGGGCGGTGCGCGAGGTGATGGCGGCGGCCATGGCCGTGGCGTCGGCCCGGTACGTGGAGCGGTCGACCGGCACCACGACCGTGTCCAGGCCCAGATAGGCGGCCGCCTTGTGGAAGGCGGCGTGGGCGGTGGAGGGGAGCACCAACTGCGCCTCGGTCACACCGCGTTCGGCCTTGGCGTGGTCGCGGGCGGTCTTCACCGCGAGCAGGATCGACTCCGTGCCGCCGCTGGTGAACGTGCCCTGGACTCCCGGCACGCCGAGGAGTTCCGCCGCCGCCCCCACCACGTCGTTCTCCAGGCGGGCGACGCTCGGGAAGACCGTGGGGTCCAGGCCGTTGACGGTGGCGTACGCGCTGTACGCGGCGGCGGCCAGCTCGTCGAGGCCCTCCAGGCCCGCGTCGTAGACGTACGCGAACGTCCGGCCGCCCCGGGTGGGGGCGTCGGCGCCGCGCAGGGCGGCGAGTTCGGCGAGGACGTCCGCGGCGGGGACGGCGGGTGCGGGATCAGTCGGCATGGACGGGCTCTTCCTGGAGTGGGACTCGGTACAGGTGCAGCAGCCAGAGGCTCGCCGCGGCCAGGACGGCGGGCAGCACGCTCATGCCGAGCGCGATCCCCGTCAGGGCCGCCCCGGGCTGGTCCACCCGGTGACCGGCGTCCGAGGACCGGAAGCCGGTCACGGCCAGCACCAGGGCGAACACCCCGGCGCCCAGCGCGAAGGCCAGGGTCTCGGCGGCGGTCCAGAGCCCGGTGAACGTCGCGGCCCGCCGCTTCCCGGTCCGGGCCACGTCGTCGGCGAGGGTGTCGGCCAGCATGGTGAGCGGCAGCAGCTGGAGCCCGGCGTAGGCGATCCCGATGACGGCGACGGACACGTAGCCGAGGGCCGGGCCGGCCTGCCGGGTGAAGGCGAGCGCGAGCGCCCCGGCGAGGTAGAGCAGCGAGGCGCACCACTGGGCGTACCGGGTGGAGCGCAGCCGGGCCAGCCGGTTCCAGAGCGGCATGAACAGCACCAGCGGGCCGATCAGGCAGGCGAAGAGCGGGGTGACGGCACCGGCCGAACCGAGCGTGTACGTGGCGAAGTACTGGACCCCCGCGAGCATCACGCCGATCGCGAGGGCCTGGAGCGTCCACATGGCGACGAGGTGGCGGAAGGGCCGGCTGGAGCGGGCGGCGGCGAGCTGGGCGCGCAGGCTCGGCTCGGCCTCGCTGCGGGCGACGGCCGGGGCCCCTCGGGTGGCGGACCAGGCCCCGAACATGCCGGCGGCGAGGAGCGCGGCGACCGCGAGGCCCATCCGCCGGTAGCTCGCGGGGGTGTCCCCGTCGGCGTGGGCGATGGCCGGGGCGAGCGCCCCGGCCAGCAGGATGGCGGCGCCGAGGAAGGCGACCCGCCAGCCGAGGATCCGGCGGCGTTCGTCCGGGTCCTCGGTCATCTCGGCGGGCATCGTCACGTACGGCACCTGGAAGACGGCGTAGGCGGTGGCGGCGAGCAGGAAGAGCGCCGCCACATAGCCTGCGGCGGCCGCGCCCCGCAGCGGCGGGGCGGCGAAGAGCAGGGCGAAGAGCGGCGGCAGGGTGCAGGCGCCGATCAGCAGGAAGGGCCGGCGTGGCCCGCCGCGCAGCCGGCTGCGGTCGGAGACGGCACCGACCAGGGGGTTGATCAGTACGTCCCAGGCCTTGGGCAGGAACACGGCGGCGCCCGCGACGGCGGCGGGCACGGCCAGCACGTCGGTGAGGTAGTAGAGCAGGATCAGGCCGGGCACGGTGGTGAACGTGCCGGTACAGAGCGAGCCGAGCCCGTAGCCGATCCGGACCCGGCGGGGCAGGCGCGGGGCCGGTTCCGGTGTCACGTCCGTGCGGACGTCGGCTGGCATGCCGCCGATCATGAACGACAGTTCGAGGCTGCGGCAAGGGTCCGGTATGACGTGCGTGTGAACGCGTGCGGGCGCGGCCCGCCGGGTGCGGGCTCCGTCTCGCACGGAGCCCGCACCCCGGGACGGTCAGTCGAAGACCGGGCCCTGCGTCCGGGTCCGCTTGATCTCGTAGAAGCCGGGGACCGACGCGACGAGCAGCGTGCCGTCCCACAGCTTCGCCGCGTCCTCGCCCTTGGGGGCGGGGGTGACGACCGGGCCGAAGAAGGCGATCTGCTCGCCGTCCGCGCCGGGCACCGCGATGACCGGGGTGCCGACGTCCTGGCCGACCTTGTCGATGCCCTCCTGGTGGGAGGCGCGCAGCTCAGTGTCGTAGGCGTCGGAGTCGGCGTAGTCCGCGAGCTCGGCCGGCAGGCCGACGTCCTTCAGCGCGCCCACGATCGCCTCGCGGGTGGGGCCCTCGCCCTGGTTGTGGAAACGGGTGCCGAGCGCGGTGTACAGCGGGCCGACGATGTCGTCGCCGTGCTTCTGCTGGGCGGCGATCACCACACGGACCGGGCCCCAGGCCTTCTTCTCCAGCATGTCGCGGTACTCGTCGGGCAGCTCGTCCAGCCGGTTCTCGTTGAGCACCGCCAGGCTCATCACGTGCCAGCGGACCTCGACGTCACGGACCTTCTCCACTTCCAGCATCCAGCGGGAGGTCATCCAGGCCCAGGGGCAGAGCGGGTCGAACCAGAAATCGGCGGGGATCTTGCCGGTCACCGTGCTGTTGTCAGACATCTCTCTCCTCATGAGGGCCGTTCGCATGCTGTGACCCAGAACACCGCGGGGCGCCCCGGCCATTCCCGAACGCGTGGCCGGAAGGCGGCATGGGAGGATCAAAATATTCGAAGCTGACACAAAGGAGTGTGCTCGTGCCCGGTGAGAACCTGTCCCGCGACGAGGCCCGTGAGCGGGCCGAGCTGCTGACCGTCGACGGATACGACGTCGTCCTCGACGTCCGTTCCGCGACCGGTGGGCCCGACGGGGAGGGCGAGACCTCCGGTCCGCGGACCTTCCGCTCGGTGACGACGATCCGGTTCCGCTCGGCGCGCGCCGGTGCGACGACGTTCGCCGACCTGATCGCCCCGTCCGTGAATGCGGTGACCCTGGACGGCACGGCCCTGGACCCGGGCACCGTCTTCGACGGGGTGCGCGTGACCCTGGCGGACCTGTCGGAGGGCGAGCACGTCCTGGTGGTCGACGCGCAGTGCGCGTACAGCAGGACCGGCGAGGGCATGCACCGCTTCGTCGACCCCGAGGACGGCGAGGTCTACCTCTACACGCAGTACGAGCCCGCGGACGCGCGACGGGTCTTCGCCAACTTCGAGCAGCCCGACCTCAAGGCGCCCTACCGCTTCCAGGTGACGGCCCCCGAGGAGTGGACGGTCTGGAGCAACGGGGCCGAGGAGTCCCGCGACGGCGGGGTGTGGCGGTTCGCCGAGACGAAGCCGATCTCGACGTACATCACGGCGGTCGTCGCCGGTCCTTACCACTACGTGACCGACTCCTACAGCCGTACGTTCGACGACGGCACGACGCTGGACATCCCGCTCGGCGCCATGTGCCGCAAGGGGCTCGCCCGGCACTTCGACGCCGATGACATCTTCCTGATCACCAAGCAGGGCCTGGACTTCTTCCACGACAACTTCGACTACCCGTACCCGTTCGGGAAGTACGACCAGGCGTTCGTCCCCGAGTACAACCTCGGCGCGATGGAGAACCCGGGCTGTGTCACGTTCCGCGAGGAGTACATCTTCCGCGGCAAGGTGACGCAGGCGTCGTACGAGAGCCGGGCCAACGTCATCCTGCACGAGATGGCGCACATGTGGTTCGGCGACCTCGTCACCATGCAGTGGTGGGACGACCTGTGGCTCAAGGAGTCCTTCGCCGACTTCATGGGCGTGTTCGCCATGGTGGAGTCCACCCGGTTCGAGGACGGCTGGATCACCTTCGCCAACAACCGCAAGTCCTGGGCCTACCGCGCCGACCAGCTGCCGTCCACGCACCCGATCACGGCCGACATCCGTGACCTGGAGGACGCCAAGCTGAACTTCGACGGCATCACGTACGCCAAGGGCGCCTCGGTGCTCAAGCAGCTGGTGGCGTACGTGGGCCGGGACGCGTTCCTGGAGGGCGCGCGGCGCTACTTCAAGAAGCACGCGTACGGCAACACGCAGCTGGGCGACCTGCTGTCGGTGCTGGCGGAGACGTCCGGGCGGGACATGACCTCGTGGTCGCGCTCCTGGCTGCAGACCGCCGGCGTCAACTCCCTGACCCCGGTGGCGGTCTACGACGCCGCGGACCGGATCACCGAGCTGGCGGTCCTCCAGGAGGCGGCCGATTCGCACCCGGAGCTGCGCCCGCACCGCGTCGCGGTCGGCCTGTACCGGCGCACGCCCGACGGCGACCTGGTGCGCTACGCCCGGGCCGAGGCGGACGTGGCGGGGCCGCGCACCGTGATCACGGAGCTGGCCGGGGCCGAGCGGCCCGAGCTGATCCTGGTCAACGACGACGACCTGACGTACTGCAAGGTCCGCTTCGACGAGGTGTCGCTGGCGACGCTGCGCTCGCACCTCGGTGACCTCACGGACCCCCTCGCCCGGGCGCTGTGCTGGTCCGCGCTGTGGAACCTCACCCGGGACGGGCTGATGCCGGCCCGCGACTTCGTCTCGCTGGTCCTGGCCTTCTCCGGCCGGGAGACGGACATCGGTGTGCTCCAGATGCTGCACGCCTGGACCCGGACCGCGCTGACCCACTACGCGGCTCCGGTGTGGCGCGAGGAGGGCGGCCGGGCGCTGGCCGAGGGCGCGCTGCGCGAACTGCGGCTCGCGGCACCGGGCAGCGAGCACCAGCTGGCCTGGGCCCGCTTCTTCGCGGCGGTCGCCGCCTCGGACACGGACTTCCAGCTGCTGTCGGGGCTGCTCGACGGCACGGCCCGGATCGACGGGCTCGACGTCGACCAGGAGCTGCGCTGGGCGTTCCTGTCGCCGCTGGCCTCGCACGGCGCGGCCGACGAGGCGGCCATCGGCGCCGAACTGGCCCGGGACGACACGGCGTCCGGCAAGCGCCACCAGGTGCGGTGCCTGGCCTCGCGGCCGTCGGACGCGGTCAAGGCGCAGGCGTGGGCCGGCGTCGTGGAGTCGGACGCGCTGTCCAACGCACTGGTGGAGGCGACGATCGCGGGGTTCGCGCAGTCGTCGCAGCGGGAGTTGCTGGCGCCGTACACGGCCCGGTACTTCGAGGTGATCGAGCGGGTGTGGGCCGACCGGTCCATCCAGATCGGGATGGCCGTGGTGAAGGGCCTGTTCCCGTCCCTCCAGGATGATCCCGCCACGCTGGAGACGACGGACGCGTGGCTGGCGGAGCACGCGGACGCGGCACCGGCGCTGCGGCGCCTGGTCCTGGAGGCCCGGGACGACCTGGCCCGTGGACTGCGGGCCCAGGCGTGTGACGGCGTAGCCGTCTGAGCCGGTACCCGGTCCGTCCGGCGTGAGGTTCCCGTCCAGGTGCCCGGCACCTGAACGAGGGTTCCGTCCTCAGACGCCGGACGGGCCGGATATGCCGGGCGCGGGCCCGGCGCGGCGTGCGCGCCCGGCGCTCGACGGCGGCGGTGCGCCCCCTCAGGGGCTCTCATAATCCCTGGCGGGTCCGCCCTTTTCGGCCGTCGAACGCCTGTACTTTAGGACGGCGTTGTCCGGGAATGTCGACGGGCGTGTAACAGGGGTTAAGGCCCCGGCCGCCGGCGGGATACACCGGAGCATGACCCAGAACACCCCGCTCTCCCCCTGCCACCTCCGCATCACCTCCGATGTCCGCCAACGCGTCTTGTCCGCAGCCCAGTTGAAGGCCCGCGGAGTCTCCCCCGCCCAGGCCGGCGAGCAGTGCCGGACCGGTGGGCCGTGGCAGCAGCCGCTGCCCGGCGTCTTCGTGCTGCACCCGGGACAGCTCAGCGGCAGGGAGCGGCTGCGCTCGGCCCTGCTGTACGCGGGCCGACCACCGGCCTCCGGGCGGCGGACCGCACCGGCCCGGGCCGGCGGCACGGACGCGGAGTACGGCGAGGCGATGATCACCGGGCTGGCCGCGCTCTCGCTGTACGGCTTCGCCGCCGCGCCGCCCGCCGTCTCCACGGACCGCGTCGATGTGCTGGTGCCCCGCATCCGCCGGCCGCGGTCGGTCCGCTACGTCCGTCTGGTGCGGACGTCCGAGCCGCCGCGGCCGGAACACCTGGACGGCATTCCGGTGGCGCCGGTGGCCCGCGCCCTCGCGGACGCCGTCGCCGGTCTCTCGGACGCCCATGCCGTACGCCGGCTGCTCACCGAGGCGGTCCGCGGCGGTCACTGCGAACCCGCTGTCGTGGTAGGCGAGTTGAACCGGGCCAAGGTACTCGACCGCCCCCAGGTGGTGAACGCCGTGGACTCGCTGCTCGCCGAGAGCCGGGCACTGGCGGAGGAGCGGCTGTACGACATGGTGCGGACCCACGGACTCCCAGAGCCGCTGTGGAACGTGGACCTGCGGCTGCCCGGCGGTCCGCACCTGGGCGCGGTCGACGCCTACTGGCCCGAGGAGGCGGTGGCGGTGGAACTGGACACCAGGGCCCCGCGCCACAGCCGGCTCGACGACGACCACCGCCGGCAGGAGCACGAGGCCGAGTGGTCCGCGTACGCCGCCCGGCGCGAGCACCTGGAACGGCTCGGCGTCACGGTCGTCCACCTCACGCCGAGGAAGCTGCGGGACACGCGGGAGCAGCAGGCGGCCGTGGTCCGGACGGCGCTCATGGCATCGGCCGACCGCGAACCGGCCGCGTACGTGATGATCCTGCCCAGGTGAGGCCCTCAGGCGCCACGTATCCACCGTTTCGTCCCGTGTGACGCTTCGGCCCCAGTGGCGGAAGTCCGCCATGTCCGCAACTCGCCCCCCACAACTCTCCACAAACCCCTGTCATTTACGAAAGGGTGAGCGGTCATCCGGTACCGATTTCCGGACTCTCTCTTTCACATACAGGGATGCTGATGACCTCCGAATCCCCCAGCTACATACCCGGGGCGAGACGTGTGGCCCGCGTCGCGGCCGCCGCCGGACTGGTGGCCGCACTGGCCACCACCGGTGCCGCCCCCGTCTTCGCCGCCGACGACCCGGCCACCACCCCCGTCAAGGCCGCAGCCGACAACGCTCCGGCGGACAAGCTCGGCACGGCGGACGCCGATGTTCTCGCCAAGGCCCGGGCCAAGGGCGAGAAGAACATCACCATGATGGTCGCCACCGCTCCCGGCGCGACCGAGCAGGTCAGCAAGCAACTGGACGCCGTCAAGGGCTCCGTGCTGGGACGTGCGTACGACAAGCTCGGCTACGTGCGGGCCACCGTGCCCACCGCGGCCGCCGAGGCCACCATCAAGGCGGCCTCGAAGCTGACCTCCGTCCACGGCATCGATCTCAAGCAGGAGATCATGCTGGACGACCCGACTCCCGCGGCCGACCGGGCGACCGGCGCCAGGACCGCGGCGAAGTCGACGGGCAGCTACCCGGCGCCCGGGAAGAAGACCCCGGCGAAGAACCCGTACAACCCGTCGTTCGAGACGGGTGCGGTCGACTTCGTCCAGCAGCACCCGAAGGCCGACGGCCGCGGTATCACCATCGGCGTGCTGGACGCGGGGGTCGACCTCGGTCACCCCGCACTGCAGAAGACCACCACCGGTGAGCGCAAGATCACCGACTGGGTGACGGCCACCGACCCGGTCAGTGACGGCGACGGCACCTGGCTGCAGATGACGGACGCCGTGTCCGGCCCGACGTTCACCTACGGGGGCCGGACCTACTCGGCTCCCGAGGGCTCGTACCGGATCAAGGTGTTCAAGGAAGCCGTCACCAAGGGCGGCGACATGGCGGGCGACCTCAACCGCGACGGTGACACCACCGACGCGTGGGCCGTCCTGTACGACCCGGTCACCGGCACCACCCGGGTGGACCTGAACAACAACGCGGACTTCTCCGACGACGCCGTCCTCAAGCCGTACAAGGAGAAGCACCAGGTCTCCTACTTCGGCACGGACGACCCGCGGACCGACGTCGTCGAGCGCATCCCGTTCGTCGTGGAGACCCGCAAGAACGTCGTGTACGACGCCGCGGGCCACACCTCCGACTACGTCAGCATCGGCGTCATCGAGTCCGAGCACGGCACGCACGTCGCGGGCATCACCGCGGCGAACGGCCTGTTCGGCGGCAAGATGAACGGTGCCGCGCCCGGCGCGAAGATCGTCTCGTCGCGCGCCTGCACCTGGTCCGGCGGCTGCACGAACATCGCGCTCACCGAGGGCATGATCGACCTCGTCGTGAACCGCGGCGTCGACGTCGTCAACATGTCGATCGGCGGTCTGCCGCCGCTCAACGACGGCAACAACGCCCGCTCGGAGCTCTACAAGCGCCTCATCGACATCTACGGCGTCCAGCTGGTCATCTCGGCCGGCAACGACGGTCCGGGCGTCAACACCATCGGTGACCCCGGCCTCGCCGACCACGTCATCTCGGTCGGTGCGTCCATCTCCAAGGAGACCTGGGCCGCGAACTACGGCTCCGGCGTCACCAAGAAATACGACATGATGCCGTTCTCCTCGCGCGGTCCGCGTGAGGACGGCGGCTTCACGCCGACCCTGACGGCCCCCGGCGCGTCGATCAACTCCACGCAGACCTGGCTGCCCGGTTCGCCGGTCAAGGAGTCGGGCTACTCCCTCCCGGCCGGCTACTCCATGCTCCAGGGCACGTCGATGGCCTCCCCGCAGGCCGCCGGCGCGACCGCGCTGCTGCTGTCCGCCGCGAAGCAGAAGCACATCGAGCTGCCCCCGGCCGACCTGCGCACCGCGCTGACCAGCACCGCGACCCAGATCAAGGGAGTGCCCGCGCACGCCCAGGGTGCCGGTCTGATCAACATCCTCGGTGCCTGGAAGCAGATCGAGAAGCAGGGCGCCCCGGCGCACGAGTACACGGTGAAGGCCCCGGTCGACACCGCGATCGACTTCGCGCTGAAGACCCCGGGCTTCGGCACCGGCCTCTACGACCGCGAGGGCGGCCTCAAGGCCGGCCAGAAGAAGTCGTACGACGTCACGGTCACCCGCACCACGGGCGCCGACAAGGACGTCAGGCACAAGCTGTCCTGGAAGTACAACGACGGCACCTTCGGGCTGACCGGCCCGAGCACGGTCTCGCTGCCGCTCGGCAAGCCGGTGACGGTCAAGGTCCAGGCGAAGCCGGGCAGCGCGGGCGTGCACAGCGCGATCCTGCAGCTCGACGACGCGAAGACCTCCGGTGTGGACCAGCAGATCCTGACGACGGTCGTCGTCGCCAAGGACCTGGTGAAGCCGGGTTACGCCTACACGGCGTCCGGCTCGGTGCAGCGCAACGGCACCACGTCGTACTTCGTGAACGTGCCGGAGGGCTCCAAGACCCTTGAGGTCGCCATGAGCGCCCTGCGCTCGGGCAGCCAGACCCGCTTCATCTCCATCCACCCGTACGGGGTCGCGGTGGAGGACAGCGGGACGCCGTTCTGCTACCCGAACTACGAGAACCCGGCCAACACCTGCCGCCCCGACGTGCGCTCGTACGCCGACCCGCAGGCCGGTGTCTGGGAGATCGAGGTCGAGGCCCGGCGCACGTCGCCGCTGCTGGACAACCCGTACAAGCTGGATGTCTCGCTGCTCGGCGCGACCTTCGACCCGGCGGTGCAGACCATCGCCGAGGCGAAGATCGGTACCCCGGCCGCGGTGAACTGGACGGTCACCAACAACGCGGGCGACCTGGCGGGCAAGCTCAAGGGCGGCTCGCTGGGCTCGGCCGACGTCGAGCGTCCGTCGATCTCCACGGGCGGCGAGTACGTCAAGGAGGTCACCATCGGTGAGGGCGTCGAGAAGCTGGACGTCGCCATCGGCGGCACCTCGGACGCCAACGCCGACCTCGACCTGTACGTCTACCAGGGCTCGGCCGAGGTGGGCTCCTCCACCACGGCCGGCTCCGAGGAAGCCGTCAGTCTGGTGAAGCCCGCAGCGGGCACGTACACGGTCGTCATCCAGGGCTATGACGTCCCGGCCGGCACCACCGAGTACGACTACCGCGACGTGTACTACGCGCCGTCGCTCGGCACGATCGACGTCGACGAGTCGAAGGCCGTCGACCTGGCCTCCGGCGCCTCGGCCCAGGTCGGTGCCGAGGTCGCGGTCGCCGGTGCGGCCCCCGAGGGCCGGCAGTTCTTCGGCGAGGTCCGGCTGGTGAACGCGCGGGGTACCGCCGCGGGCACCGGCAGCGTCGTGATCGAGAAGGTCACGCCGTAACGGCATCGCGCTGACCATGTGATCCGTACGACAGTGGGGCGGGTGCTCAACGGGCGCCCGCCCCACTGCGCTGTCCGGGCCCGCGCGCGCTGTCCGCTTCGCGGACAATGGATTGGACAAGGAAGCCGTGGACAGACGCATCATGAAGCGGCAACCGTGCCCATTCGTACGTTTGAAGGAGTCCCTGTGAAGGTCGGAATCGTCGGCGCCACCGGTCAGGTCGGCACAGTCATGCGCAGCATCCTGGCCGAGCGGAAGTTCCCCGTCGCCGAACTGCGGCTGTTCGCCTCCGCGCGCTCCGCGGGCTCCACGATCGCCTACGAGGGCACCGACATCACCGTCGAGGACGCCTCCACGGCCGACTACACGGGCCTGGACATCGTGCTGTTCTCGGCCGGTGGCGCGACGTCCAAGGCGCTCGCCGAGAAGGTCGCCGCACAGGGCGCCGTCGTGATCGACAACTCCTCCGCCTGGCGCAAGGACCCCGAGGTCCCGCTGGTCGTCTCCGAGGTCAACGCGCACGCGATCGCGAACCGCCCCAAGGGCATCATCGCCAACCCGAACTGCACCACGATGGCCGCCATGCCCGTGCTGCGCCCGCTGCACGACGAGGCCGGCCTGGAAGCGCTGACCGTCGCCACGTACCAGGCCGTGTCCGGCTCCGGAGTGGCCGGCGTCGCCGAGCTCCACGGCCAGGCGTCCAAGGTCGTCGCCGACGCGGACAAGCTGACCCACGACGGCGGGGCCGTCGACTTCCCCGAGCCGGGCGTCTACAAGCGCCCCATCGCCTTCAACGTGCTGCCGCTGGCCGGCTCGATCGTCGACGACGGGTCCTTCGAGACGGACGAGGAGCAGAAGCTCCGCAACGAGTCCCGCAAGATCCTGGAGATCCCGGAGCTGAAGGTGTCCGGCACCTGTGTCCGGGTCCCGGTCTTCTCCGGCCACTCGCTCCAGGTCAACGCCCGTTTCGCCCGTCCGGTCAGCGTGGAGCGCGCCTACGAGCTGCTGAAGGACGCCCCGGGCGTCGAGCTCTCGGAGATCCCCACCCCGCTCCAGGCCGCCGGCCAGGACGCGTCCTTCGTCGGGCGCATCCGGATCGACGAGACCGCGGAGCACGGGCTCGCGCTCTTCGTCTCCAACGACAACCTGCGCAAGGGCGCCGCGCTGAACGCGGTGCAGATCGCTGAGCTGGTCGCCGCGGAGCTGAAGGGCTGACCGCGGTCGGCAGGTCCGCGGGGGTTCGAGGGCTCCGCCCTCGAACCCCCGCTCCTCAATCGCCGGAGGGGCTCGAAGCCGGGCGGCGTACCTCGAAGTGCCAGCAGCCGTACTCCACCGCTCTGACGTGCACCAGCGCCACGTCCGGATCGGCGAAGGCCTCCTCGATGGCCGCGTCGAATCCCCGCTCCTCCTCCGCCGGGATCTCCATCAGCCGGCCCCCCACGATGTGACCGTCCGCGTTGTAGCGGCGGACGGTGCGCAGCGCGCCCGCCCGCGAGAACGGGTAGCCGGGCCGGCCGGCCGCCGGCCCCTCGCACTCCTCGGCGTGGATGAAGACCGGGCCCTGCTCGTCGTACGCCCCGGGGCGGGCCCAGTTCGCGGCCGCCCAGCGCCGCAACGGCGCGTACGAGACGAGGGCGATCCTCTCCCCCGCCTCGTTGCCCCGAAGACAGCAGCGCAGCGGGCTGCCCGCGTCCGTGGCGGTGTACGGGACGCAGGGGCGTCCCGCGTCGTCGGTGTCCCGGAGTTCCTTCAGCGCGGCCGGGTCGATCGCGCGTGCCTCGTAACTGGTCATAGGACGAGAGTGGCCCGCCGCGCCGACCCCGTCCGGCGGAAAATGGACATCGCCCTGGGTGCGGGTCACGTGGAAGGATGACCGGAAACATCACATATCAAGGAGATGACCGCGTGCCTGGCACGAATCTGACCCGCGAAGAGGCACAGGAGCGGGCGCGCCTGCTGACCGTGGACGCGTACGAGATCGATCTCGACCTCTCCGGAGCGCAGGAGGGTGGGACCTACCGGTCCGTCACCACCGTGCGCTTCGACTCCGCCGAAGCCGGTGCGGAGACCTTCATCGACCTGGTCGCCCCCGCGGTGCACGAGGTCGAGCTGAACGGCAGGGCGCTGGACGTCGCGGCGGTTTTCCGCGATTCGCGCATCACGCTGCCGCACCTGGCGGCGGGCTCCAACGAGCTGAAGGTCGTCGCCGACTGCTCGTACACCAACACGGGCGAGGGCCTGCACCGCTTCGTCGACCCGGTCGACGAGCAGGCCTACCTGTACACCCAGTTCGAGGTCCCGGACGCGCGCCGCGTGTTCGCGAGCTTCGAGCAGCCGGACCTCAAGGCGACCTTCCGGTTCACCGTGAAGGCCCCGTCCGGCTGGACCGTGATCTCCAACTCGCCGACGCCGGAGCCCAAGGACGACGTCTGGTCGTTCGAGCCGACGCCGCGCATCTCCACCTACATCACCGCCCTGATCGTCGGCCCGTACCACTCGGTGCACAGCAGCTACGAGAAGGACGGCCAGTCCGTCCCGCTCGGCATCTACTGCCGCCCGTCGCTCGCCGAGTACCTCGACGCGGACGCGATCTTCGACGTGACCCGGCTGGGCTTCGACTGGTTCCAGGAGAAGTTCGACTACGCGTACCCGTTCGCCAAGTACGACCAGCTCTTCGTCCCGGAGTTCAACGCCGGCGCGATGGAGAACGCGGGCGCGGTCACCATCCGCGACCAGTACGTCTTCCGGTCCAAGGTGACGGACGCGGCGTACGAGACGCGGGCCGAGACGATCCTGCACGAGCTGGCCCACATGTGGTTCGGCGACCTCGTGACCATGGAGTGGTGGAACGACCTGTGGCTGAACGAGTCGTTCGCCACCTACACGTCGATCGCCTGCCTGGCGTACGCCGACGGCTCGCAGTGGCCGCACTCCTGGACCACGTTCGCCAACTCCATGAAGACGTGGGCGTACCGCCAGGACCAGCTGCCCTCGACGCACCCGATCATGGCCGACATCCGTGACCTGGACGACGTCCTGGTCAACTTCGACGGCATCACCTACGCCAAGGGCGCCTCGGTCCTGAAGCAGCTGGTGGCGTACGTCGGCATGGACGCGTTCTTCCAGGGGGTCCAGGCGTACTTCAAGGCGCACGCGTTCGGCAACACGCGCCTGTCCGACCTGCTGGGCGCGCTGGAGAAGACCTCCGGACGCGACCTGAAGACCTGGTCGAAGGCGTGGCTGGAGACCGCGGGCATCAACATCCTGCGCCCGGAGATCGAGACGGACGGGGACGGCCACGTCACCTCGTTCACCGTCCTCCAGGAGGCCCCCGCGCTGCCCGCCGGCGCGAAGGGTGAGCCGACGCTGCGGCCGCACCGGATCGCCATCGGCTGCTACGACCTCGACGCCGCGTCCGGCAAGCTGGTCCGCACGGACCGGATCGAGCTGGACGTCGACGGGGAGCGCACCACCGTGCCGTTCCCGGCCGGCACCGCCCGCCCGGCCGTCATCCTCCTCAACGACGACGACCTCTCGTACGCGAAGGTCCGCCTGGACGAGGAGTCGCTGCGGGTCGTCACGGAGCACCTCGGCGACTTCTCCGAGTCGCTGCCGCGCGCCCTGTGCTGGGCGTCCGCCTGGGACATGACCCGCGACGGCGAGCTGGCCACGCGCGACTACCTCTCGCTCGTCCTGTCCGGGGTGGGCAAGGAGACGGACATCGGCGTCGTCCAGTCGCTGCACCGTCAGGTGAAGCTGGCGCTGGACCTGTACGCGGCGCCGGAGTGGCGTGAGGCGGGGCTGACCCAGTGGACCGAGGCGACGCTCGCGCACCTGCGCGCGGCCGAGCCGGGCAGCGACCACCAGCTGGCCTGGGCCCGTGCCTTCGCGGCCACGGCCCGCAACCCGCAGCAGCTCGATCTGCTGCAGGCGCTGCTCGACGGCACCGAGGCGATCGAGGGCCTGGCCGTCGACACCGAGCTGCGCTGGGCCTTCGTCGAGCGGCTGGCGGCCACCGGTCTGCTCGACGACGAGGAGATCGACGCCGAGTACGCGCGCGACCGGACCGCGGCGGGCGAGCGCCACGCGGCGGCCGCCCGTGCGGCGCGGCCCTCCCAGGAGGCGAAGGCGGAGGCGTGGGCCTCGGTCGTCGAGTCCGACAAGCTGCCGAACTCCCTCCAGGAGGCGGTCATCACCGGGTTCGTCCAGACCGACCAGCGCGAACTGCTGGCCCCGTACGCGGAGAAGTTCTTCGCCGCGGTGAAGGACGTCTGGGAGTCGCGGAGCCACGAGATGGCACAGCAGGTCGCCATCGGTCTCTACCCGGCGCTCCACGTCTCGCAGGAGACCCTGGACGCCACGGACGCCTGGCTGGCCTCGGCCGAGCCGGGCGCCGCGCTGCGCCGGCTGATGTCGGAGTCGCGGTCGGGTGTGGAGCGGGCGCTGAAGGCCCGTTCGGCGGACGCGGCGGCAGCGACCGCGTAAGCGCGGCGACCACCGCTCACGTGAGGGGCGCCTCCTTCGGGGGGCGCCCCTTCGCGTTCGGGCCGTGCCCGGATCACTCGGGCCGCGGTGCCAGGATGAGCGGCAGGTGCCCGCCCGACCGGGCTTCCGCCAGGACCTGTCCGGCCGGCACCCCGGCGGGTGCGGTCAGCACGGCGGTGATGTCCGCGGCCTGTGCGTACGCAGCGGGGCTGACCGGTGCGCTCACCCGCAGGAGCCGTACCGCCTTCGTCTCCGGGCGTCCCCCTCGGCCGTCCGGGGCGTGGAAGCCCGCCCGGCGGGCGGGCGCGAGGAGCGCAGCCGTCCGCCGGGCGGGAGTCTGGAGGGCGGGCAGGTCAGGAACCCGACTCCTCGTAGCGGCGGGTCAGTCCGGCCGCGCCCGACTCCGTCAGCGAGCCGTGCAGCCGCATCCTGGCCACGCCGCCGTCGGGGAAGGCGTCGAGGCGGACGTGGGTGACGACGGCCTGGGCGCGGAGCGGGAAACGGTGCAGGGTGTCGGGCTGGAGCCGGGTGCGCGGGATGATCTCGAACCACTCGCCCGTCTCGCCGTTGCGGCCCTGGAGGGCGATCCAGCCGGCGGCGTTGCCCTTCAGATACGCCGTGTCGATCTCGACCGCGCGGACCGCGCCCTGGGCGGGCAGCCGGAAGCGGACCCAGTCGTTGGTGTCGCGGACGCGGCGGCGGCGGTTCTCCCAGCCGTCGTCCATCTTGCGGGAGGTGCCGGGCAGGATGATCTGGGTCGGCGAGGAGTAGAAGCGGTCCGAGGCGTCCTCGTAACTGCCGCCGTTCAGGACCGAGATCAGGTCGAACGTGCCGAGCGTCGCGAGCCAGGACGGGTCGGGGAGCACCTCTCCGTGCACCCGGAGGCGGGCGATGCCGCCGTCGGGGTGCTGGCAGAGGCGCAGGTGGGTGTAGCGGCGGCCGCCGGTGATCTCGAAGCCGTTGGCGGCGTGGCCGCGTACGGGGGTGGGCGGGATGATCTCCTCCCACTTCACGTCGTCGGCGAGGAGTTCGGCGGGACCGGGAGAGCCCGCCACGGAGGCCGCCTGGACCGAGACGCGCTGCGGGTAGTTGCCGCGGAAGTGCGCGGTGTCGACGACGATGCCGCGGATGATGCCGGGGGCGCCGAGCCGGATCAGGGCCCAGTCGTGCTCGTCCGGGGCGGGGAACGGGTGGGCGGCGTCCGCGCCGCGCCTGCGGCGGGTCTCCCAGCCGTCCATGATCTTGCCCTTGTGGCCGAAGTGCTCGGGGTCGAAGACGGCGCGCTCGCGGACGAGGAGGTTCTCGCGCTGGGCGAAGAACTCGTCGTTGGCGGCGATCACGCCCGCGCCGAGACGGCGGTCGGCGAGGTCGACCAGTTCCGTGAAGGGGAGGTCGGTGGTGCGGTAGTCGGCGTACGGGTCACCGCCGCCGTACGGGGCCGCGTCGTTGGCGTGGGGATCCTCGTGGTGGTTCTCATTCTGTTCGAAGGTCATGCGTTCACTGTCGTCCGAGGCAAGCCGTTAGGTCCATCGAAAGTTTTCGCACGAATCATTAAGGCTTACTGAATGGTTCAGACAGTCAGGGCCGGCTGAAGGGTTCCGCGGCCCTGCGCAGCGCCGCGAGCACCCGGGCCACCGCCGGGCCCTGCTCGGCGCCCTGCCGGACCGCGGCCACCACATGGCGGCGCGGCCGGTCCTCGCCGAGGACCCGCATCACCACACCGTCCCGGCCCTGCCGCTCCGCCGACGCCATGCGCGGGACCAGCGCGACCCCCATGTCCGCCTCGACCATGGCCAGGATCGCCGTCCAGCCCGAGGCGCTGTGCGCCTGCTCGGGAACGAAGCCCGCGGCCTCGCACGCGGCCGTGGTGATCTCGGACCAGGGCCCCGATCCGCCGAAGATCCACGGCTCGGCGGACAGGTCCGCCAGCCGCAGTCCCGCCGCGGCGGCGAGCCGGTGACCGGCCGGCAGCGCCACGTCCAGGGGGTCCGCGAGCAGCGGCAGCACGGCGAACCGGGGGTCACGGGCGGTCGGGGCGTGGGCTGCCAGCGAGAGCGCCAGGTCCACCTCGCCGGCGGCGAGGAGTTCGTACGCCTGCGACGCCTCGGCCTCCCGGACCCGCACGTCCGGCCCCGGGCGGTCCTCGTCGCGGAGCGCCTGCACGGCCGGCACCACGAGGGCGGGGACGGCGGTGGCGAAGGCGGCGATCCGCACCTCACCCGCCTCGCCGTGCAGATAGCCGGTCAGTTCGGCGTCGGCGCGCTCCAGTTGGGCGAAGACCGACTCGGCGTGGCGCAGCACCAGATGGGCGGCGTCGGTCAGGCGGACGCGCCGGCCCTGCGCCTCCAGCAGCGGTACGCCGAGCTGCCTGGAGAGGTTGGAGAGCTGCTGGGAGACGGCCGACGGGGTCATCAGCAGGGCCTCGGCGGCCGCCGTGACGGTGCCCCGGTCCCGCAGGGTGCGCAGGATGCGGAGCTTCTTGACGTCCCACTCGATCATGGCCGCAACCTACCGGGCGCACCGGACTCCGCCCCGGGTCCGGGCCCGCGGCGGGGGCGGGTCCGGACGGGGGTCCCGGCCCGCGGGCAGAGCTCGGGCCGGGGTCAGGGCCTGGGTCCGGACATGCGAATGCGCCGCGCGGTACCGAGGTACCGGCGGCGCACCCGGGATCGTCCGGGGGTGTCCGGAGAGGCTCTAGGCCTGCTTCTTGGACTTGTCGAGGACCATGACCAGGCCCGCGATGACCGCGAACAGGGCGAGGGGCGCCACGACGAACAGACCGATCGTGTCGATCACGCTCAGGCCCGTACCCGGGTCGTCGCCGTCGTCGCGGGTGAGCGCGAGCGCGGGGGACGACATCAGCAGCATCATCAGCGTCGTTCCGGCAGCGACGGCGCCGGCGCGCATAGCGTTCTTCTTGTCCACGGTGCAAACGTAGCGAACGCCTACGAGGGCCGCTCGCCCGGGGGTGCCGTACGGGTCCTCGGAGGCTCCTGACGAGGCCTGAGAACATCCATCAGCCGGTGCAGCCGGGGTGAGGCGGCAAGTTCCTCCAGGGTGACGGGGTGGCCCTCCGCGTCGGCGATCGGCAGCCGCCAGTTGGGGTACTGGTCCCAGGTGCCGGGCAGGTTCTGCGGGCGGCGGTCGCCGATGGTGTCGGGGAGCCAGACCCCGGCCATGCGGGCGGGGGTGCGCAGCAGGAAGCGGTGGACCGCGCGGACGGCGGCCTCCTCGTCGTCGCCGCCTTCGGGGAGCATGCCGAGGCGGGAGAGCAGGCCGAGCCACTCGGCCGTGTCGGTGCCGTCCTCGGTGCGCTCCTCGTCCAACGGGCGGGTGAGCAGGCCGAGGCGGTGGCGCAGCGCCACATGGTCTCCGGTCAGCCGGGCGGCCGTGGACGGCAGGTCATGGGTGGTGGCGGTGGCCAGGCAGTCCTCGCGCCACTCCTCGGGCGCGAGCGGGCGGCCGGTACCGGACCAGTCGCGCTCGAACCAGAGCACGGAGGTGCCGAGGACGCCCCGCCGGGCGAGGGCCTCGCGGACGCCCGGTTCCACGGTGCCCAGGTCCTCCCCTATGACGACGGTGCCGGCGCGGTGGGCCTCCAGGACGAGGACGGCGAGCATCGCCTCCGCGTCGTGGCTGACGTAGGTGCCCTCGGTGGGCGGGCGCCCCTCGGGCACCCACCAGAGCCGGAACAGGCCCATGACGTGGTCGATGCGCAGGGCTCCCGCGTGGGCGAGGAGCCCGCGCAGCAGTCCCCGGTACGGGGCGTAGCCGGAGGCGGCGAGCGCGTCGGGTCTCCAGGGCGGCAGCCCCCAGTCCTGGCCGCGGGCGTTGAAGGCGTCCGGGGGTGCGCCGACGGACATGCCCTGCGCGAAGGCGTCCTGCTGGGCCCAGGTGTCGGCGCCGCCGGGGTGCACGCCCACGGCGAGGTCGTGGACGATGCCGACGGCCATCCCCGCGTCCAGCGCGGCGCGCTGCGCTGCGGCGAGCTGAGCGTCGGTCAGCCAGGCGAGCCGGCAGTGGAAGTCGACCCGGTCCAGCAGTGCGGCGTGCGCGCGGGCGGTCTCCTTGGAGCGGGGGTCGCGCAGTCCGGCCGGCCAGGTGTGCCAGTCGGAGCCGTGCACCTCGGCGAGGGCGCACCACAGCGCGTGGTCCTCCAGTGCCTGCCCCTGCTCGGCGAGGAAGTCGCAGTAGGCGGCACGCCGGCCGGGCGTCAGGGGCACGGCGACGAGGATGTCGAGGGCCTGCCGCTTGAGCGCCCAGACGGCGTCCCGGTCGATCAGCGCGCCCTTGCTCAGCACGGCGTCGCTGAGCTCTCCGGCGCGGCGGCGCAATGCGTCCAGGGCGGCCGGGTCGGGCGCGTGCCCGTACTCCGGGACGGACTCGATACGCAGGTGCACGGGGTCGGGGAACCGCCGCGAGGACGGGCGGTAGGGCGAGGGGTCGGTGGGGGTGCCGAGGACCGCGGCGTGCAGCGGGTTGACCTGGACGAAGCCGGCGCCGAGGGAGCGTCCGGACCAGGAGGCGAGGTCGGCGAGGTCGCCGAGGTCGCCCATGCCCCAGGAGCGGGCGGAGAGCAGGGAGTACAGCTGGACGAGGAAGCCGTGGCTGCGCCCGGGCGGCTGCGGGACCCGGGCCGGGGCCACCACGAGTGTGCAGCTCTCGGCCGGCGCGCCCGGCGCCCGGACGGACAGCCGGTGCACCCCCAGCGGGGGCTCGGCCCACCAGCCGGGCACGGTGCCGGCCCGCGACGGGGCCTCGCGCGTCCCGGGCGTCGCGTGCGCCCCGGGGGTCCCGGGCGTCCCGGGAATCGCTTGTGTCTCAGGCGTCCCGGGCGTCGCTTGTGTCTCAGGCATCGCGCGCGTCCCAGACGTCGCGTGCGTCCCGGGCGTCTCAGGCGTGCCGGGCTTCCCGGTCGTCTCAGGCACCTCAGGCGTCGCGTGCGTCGCGTGCGTCGGCGAGTCCTCGGCCCGGACGGCACCCGGGCCGGAAACGGCCGGAACCGTACCCCCGGCGGGCACGCGCATCGGGGGCGGCGGGGCCGGAGCGGGCTCCTCCGGACGGATCGTCAGCACCGTGCCGGGCGGCAGTGCGGTCAGGGCCGGGGGCAGCGGTTCCCCGGTCCACACCACCACCGTGGCCGGGAGCAGCCGGGAGCCGGCCGCGGACTCGGCGGCGGCGAGCGCCTCCCGTACCGCTTCCGGAGTGGCGGCGTCGACACCGAGCGCGGCGAGTACCGCGACGACCGTGCCCTCGGGGACGGGCACCGTGACATCGGCGGACGGGGAGAAGGAGGTGGCGACGCCGTGCAGTGCGGCGAGCCGGGACAAGCCCATTCAGACTCCTGGGGACTCCATGCCCCGAGCGCTGCCGGAAGAAGCCGGCTCGCTGGTCAGCGGGGCGAGGACGGCGAGCGGGGGTTCGCTGGTCAGAGGTGTGGCATCGGCGAGCGGGGGCTCGCTGGTCAGGGGTATGGCGTCGGCCAGCGGCGCTTCGCTGGTGAGCGGGCCGGAGCCGGGAACGGTGGCCGGGCACGCGCTGATCAGTGGGGCGGGAACCGGGGCCTGTTCGGTCAGGGCACGCGGTACCTGCGGGGTCAGGGCGGAGAGCAGTAGCTGCGCAGCGGCGGGCATGGTGGCCTCCTGGCCGTGGGGAACAGGACACAGCAGGCCTACCCAGCGGACGCGGCCGCAGACGTAGGCGTTACGACAACGAGTTCAACGTGCTCCGGGTCACAATCCGTTCCCCGAAGGCCGGTTGTCCGCAAGACGTCCGCTGATTTCGGCCATTCGGCGCCGTCTTTCGCGTGCGCCGGCGATCAGGGCTCACCCCGCATGCCACACACGATATCGGGCATTCACCCCAGAACGACCATGCGCATTGACACCCTCGCGCGCGGGTGGTGGGGTCGGGGCCCATCGGTGGAAGCGAGGGGAGCCAGCCATGCAGTTCAGGCGCAGGAAGCACGCGACGGCCGTCGCCGTGGCCGTGCTCGGCGGACTGCTCTCCGCGGGGGCCCCGGCCGCCTTCGCCGCCCCCTCGACGCCCGGCACCCCCGCCGTCACCACCCCGGACCGCACCGACGACGCCGCCACGCCCGCCGTGTGGCCGCGGCCCCAGAGCATCAAGGCGTCCGGTTCCTCCGCCCCCCTCTCCACCGAGGCCACGCTCGTGGTCGGCGACGGGGCCGACCCGTACGCCGTCGACGCGCTCCGCGCGGTGCTGCGCGACGCGGGTGTACGGACCGTCCACACGTCACTGCCCGGCGGTGGCCCCGTCATCCGGTTCGGCGGGGACGGCGCCCTGGACGCGCTGCGCACGCTGCGCGCGCCCGACCGCACCGATCTCCCCTCCGGGGGCTACCGGATCGCGGTCGGCCGGGTCGCGGGCCGGGACACCGTCGCCGTGGACGGCGTCGGCGACGACGGCCTGTTCCACGCGGTACAGACGCTGCGTCAGCTGACCGGGGACGGCCGCATCGCCGGCGTCACCGTCCGGGACTGGCCGGCCGGTGCCGTACGCGGGATGACCGAGGGCTTCTACGGACAGCCCTGGTCCCAGGAGGAACGGCTCTCCCAGCTCGGCTTCATGGGGCGCACCAAGCAGAACCGGTATCTCTACGCGGCCGGTGACGACCCGTACCGGCAGGACCGCTGGCGCGACCCCTACCCCGCCGACCGGCGCGCCGAATTCCGCGCGCTGGCCGAACGGGCCGCCGCCGAGCATGTGACGCTCGGCTGGGCCGTGGCACCGGGCCAGTCCATGTGCCTGTCGTCGGACCGCGACGTGAAGGCGCTGACGAAGAAGATCGACGCCATGTGGGCACTGGGCGTGCGGGTCTTCCAGGTGCAGTTCCAGGACGTCAGCTACAGCGAGTGGCACTGCTCGGCCGACGCCGACACCTTCGGCAGCGGTCCGGAGGCGGCGGCCAGGGCGCAGGCCCGCGTCGTGAGCGAGCTGGCGCGGCACCTCGCGGACCGCCACCCGGGCTCGGAACCCCTGTCGATGATGCCGACGGAGTTCTACCAGGACGGGGCGACGGACTACCGCACCGCGCTCGCCAAGCAGCTCGACGAGCGGGTACAGGTCGCGTGGACCGGCGTCGGGGTCGTGCCGAGGACCATCACGGGCGGTGAACTGGCCGGTGCCCGCACCACGTTCCGCCATCCACTGGTCACGATGGACAACTACCCGGTCAACGACTACGCCCAGGACCGGATCTTCCTGGGCCCGTACACGGGCCGGGATCCGGCGGTCGCCATCGGTTCGGCCGCGCTGCTGGCCAATGCGATGGAGCAGCCGTCCGCGTCCCGGATCCCGCTGTTCACCGCCGCCGACTTCGCCTGGAACCCGAAGGGGTACCAGCCGCAGGAGTCCTGGCAGGCGGCACTGGACGATCTCGCGGGCGGCGACGCCCGCAGCAGGGACGCACTGCGCGCGCTGGCGGGCAACAGTGCGGGGTCGGTCCTGGGCGGCGACGAATCGGCTTATCTGCAGCCGCTGTTCGCCGCATTCTGGAAGTCCCGTACGGGTGACAGCACCCCGGCGCGCGACGAGGCGGCCCGCCGCCTGCGGGCCGCGTTCACGGTGATGCGGGAGACCCCGCAGCGGCTGGCCGGGCTGGCCGACGGGCGGCTCGATGACGAAGTGCGGCCGTGGAGCGAGCAGTTGGCCCGCTACGGCAGGGCGGGCGAGCTGGCCGTCGATCTGCTCCAGGCGCAGGCGCGCGACGACGGTGCGGCCGCCTGGGAGGCCTCGCTGGCCCTGGAACCGGCGCTCAAGGCCGTGAAGACGGGCGGCGCGACGGTCGGCAAGGGCGTACTCGGCCCGTTCCTCGACCGGGTGCGCAAGGAGGCCGACGCCTGGACCGGCTCGGACCGCGACAACGGCACGGTGGCCGAGGCGCCGGGCAGCTACACGGTGCGGTTCGCCCGGGTGCGCCCGCTGGAGGCCGTCACCGCGATGACGGTGCCCGGCGACGGCACGACGGCGTCGGAGGCCACGGTCCAGGCCCATGTGCCCGGCGAGGGCTGGCGCAGCCTCGGTGTCCTGTCGGCGCGGGGCTGGACCCAGGCGTCCGGCCAGGGCGTGCGGGCCGACGCGGTCCGGCTCAGCTGGCCGACGGCCACCCCGGCGGTCGTCGGCGCTCCGCCCCTGATCATCCCCCCGCTCGCGGGCACCGCCCCGTCCACCGGGACGGCTCCCCGGGTGCGCTCGCTCGTCCCGTGGTTCGGCGACGAGCCCGCCGCCCGGCTCGATCTCGCACGCGGGGAGACGGACGCCGAGATCGGCGGCAAGCCGCTGCGGGTCGAGGCGCGGCTCTCCGCGCGCCGGCCGGCCGAGGTGCGCGGCGCGCTCACGGCGAAGGCGCCCAAGGGCATCAAGGTGCGGGTGCCGAAGCAGACGACCGTGCCCCGCGGTTCCCGCACCGGGGTGCCCGTGGAGATCACCGTCCCCGCGGACACGCCCGCGGGTGAGTACGAGGTGCCGTTCTCCTTCGGCACCGAGGAGACCACCCTGACCGTCCGGGCCTTCCCCCGTACGGCGGGCCCCGATCTGCTGCGCACCGCCTCCGCCTCCTCGTCCGGCGACGAGACCGCGGACTTCCCGGCGTCCGCCGCGTCGGACGGCGACCCGCAGACCCGCTGGTCCTCACCGGCCGAGGACGGCGCCTGGTGGCAGGCCGAGCTGCCGGCCCCGGCGCGGGTCGGCCAGGTGGTGCTGGACTGGCAGGACGCGTACGCCTCGCGCTACCGCGTACAGGTGTCCGCGGACGGCCGCACCTGGCGCACGGCGGCCACCGTCCGCAACGGCGGGGGCGGGCACGAGTCGGTCCGGATGGACGCGAAGGACACCCGCTTCATCAGGATCCAGGGCGACGGGCGGGCCACCGAGTACGGCTACTCGCTCTGGTCGGTCCAGGCGTACGCGGTGGCCGGGCAGGACGACTGACGTACCCGGGTCACGTATCCGGGCCCCGGGCCCAGAACCTCCCGGCCCGGGGGCTGCGGACCCAGGGCACACGGCCGGAAGCGCACGGGCCCGAGGGACCGGTCCCATGAGCCCCGGGACGGCCGGGCCTCGACCGCCGGACCCCTGAACGGACAGACCCCGGGACGCCCGGACCCCGGACGGACGGCCCGGTCGCTCAGGCCGAGATGCCGTCGATCCGTCGCTCAGGCCGGGATCCGTCGATCCGGGCCATGGCGTCGTCCGCGCCGAACGGCTGAAGGTAGGGCAGCCAGCGCGGGTCGCGGTGTCCCGTGCCGATGATCCGCCAGGCCAGTCCGGTCGGCGGGGCGGGCTGCTGGTGGAGCCGCCAGCCGAGCTCGGGCAGATGGCGGTCGGCCTTGACGTGGTTGCAGCGGCGGCAGGCGGCCACCACGTTGTCCCAGGCGTGCCGGCCGCCCCGGCTGCGCGGGATGACGTGGTCGACACTGGTCGCGGCGGCGCCGCAGTACATGCAGCGCCCTCCGTCCCTGGCGAACAGGGCCCGGCGGGTCAGCGGGACGGGCCCCCGGTAGGGGACGCGCACGAACCGCTTCAGGCGGACGACGCTGGGGGCCGGTACGGCACGGGTGGCACTGTGCATGAAGGCGCCGGACTCCTCGAGGCAAATGGCCTTGTTCTCGAGGACGAGGACGAGCGCGCGGCGGAGTGGTACGACGCCGAGCGGCTCGTACGACGCGTTGAGAACCAGGACATGCGGCACGTGGACGCCTCCTTGTACGCCGGCGGCGCGTGGCTCGCGCCGGGACGATCCGATCTCAGTCTCCCCTCCTGCCTGGTCGGAGCGCCACCACGTGCGGGTAACGGGCCGGAAGGATTTTCCTCCCGGGCCCTGCCGCCCGTATGCCGGGACGCGCCGGATCAGGCGCTTCGGGGTGCCTGCCGCCGCGATCGCGCCCGGTGTGCGATCGGCCACAGACCGCCCGCACACACCGCCGCCACCGCCCTCACCGGATGGGTCCCTTACCTCATCCATATCCCCGGGTGAGACGCGTCTCTCCCTTCGATCACGGCAACGGAGCATTCCGGATGCCCCGTTAGTGTGGTTGTTCAGCGCTCGCCCAAGTGGAGGTTTCGCCGTGTCCCTGTCCGCCCTGTTGGCCGCAGCCCCGTCACCGGAGCCCGGCGGCTCGCTGGACGAAGCCGCGAAGCAGGCCGGCAACGCCGCGAGCTGGGTGGAGCAGAACTGGTCCACCTGGCTGAACACCGGTCTGCGGATCGTGCTCATCGCCGCCATCGCCATCGCGTTGCGCATCGCCGTCCGCCGGACCCTGACCAAGCTCATCGAGCGCATGAACCGCAGCGCCCAGGCGGTGGAGGGCACCGCGCTCGGCGGCCTGCTGGTCAACGCGGAACGGCGCAGACAGCGATCGGAGGCGATCGGTTCGGTACTCCGTTCGGTGGCCTCGTTCCTGATCCTCGGCACGGCCGCCCTGATGATCCTGGGCGCGTTCGAGATCAACCTGGCCCCGCTGCTGGCCTCCGCGGGGGTCGCCGGAGTGGCGCTCGGCTTCGGTGCGCGCAACCTGGTCACGGACTTCCTGTCCGGCGTCTTCATGATCCTCGAGGACCAGTACGGCGTCGGCGACACCATCGACGCGGGCGTCGCCTCCGGCGAGGTCATCGAGGTCGGCCTGCGGGTCACCAAGCTGCGCGGCGACAACGGCGAGATCTGGTACGTCCGCAACGGCGAGGTGAAGCGGATAGGCAACCTCAGCCAGGGCTGGTCCACCGCCGGCGTGGACGTGCAGGTGCCCCCGACGGAGGACCTCGGGCGGATCCGTACGGTCATCGAAGAGGCCGCCCAGCTGATGTCCAAGGACGACCCGTGGACCGAGCGGCTGTGGGGCCCGGTGGAGATCCTGGGCCTGGACAGCGTGCTGCTCGACTCGATGACGGTCCGGGTGACCGCGAAGACCATGCCGGGCAAGGCCCTGGGCGTGGAGCGCGAGCTGCGCTGGCGCATCAAGCACGCCTTCGACGAGGCGGGCATCCGCATGGTCGGCGGCATCCCGGCCCAGCCGGACCAGCCCTCGGCCGCCGACCCCACGGCCGCGATGGCCGCTCCCTCGGCCTACGCCTCGACCACCTCGCCCCAGTCCCTGGCGGCGACCCCGATCACCCCGCCTCCGAACATCACGAAGTAGGTTCCGGCCGTACGTACGCACCGGCTGAGGGGCACCCCGCGAGGTCTACGGGGCGCCCCTCAGCCGTGTTTCCGGGGCAACTCGGTTCGCGGTGTGCGGTGTTGGGTATCCACGCCTCCGTGACGCCGACCTGGCCGGAGCCGCGCCGCCCCCGCCCAGGTAACGCTTTGGTTGCCACCGCGGTGCAGACCATTGACGCCCTGGTGACGCGCGCCCTACGGTCCTCTCACCGAATAGGAAACTTTCCTAACAGAGGGCAGGTGCAGTGACCATGGCCGGAACCACGCCGGGTACCCCCCGCGTTCTGCGCGCCATGAACGACCGCGCCGCTCTCGACCTGCTGCTGGAGCACGGGCCCCTGTCGCGGACCCGGATCGGGAAGCTGACCGGGCTCTCCAAGCCCACCGCCTCCCAGCTCCTCGCCCGGCTGGAGGCGGCCGGGCTGGTCGTCGCCACCGGGACCGCGGCCGGGCGTCCGGGGCCCAACGCGCAGCTCTACGCCGTCAACGCCTCGGCCGCCCATGTCGCGGGGCTCGACGTGAACGCCCAGCGGATCGTCGCCGCCGTCGCCGATGTGACGGGCGAGACCGTCGGGGAGTTCGAGCTGCGCACCCCAGGGCGGCGCGCCGACAGCGTGGTGCGCCAGGTGGCCGACGCGCTGGACGGGGCGGTCAAGGAGGCCGGGCTGACCCGGTCCGACGTGCACCGGGTCGTCATCGGCACGCCGGGCGCGTTCGACCCGGGCACGGGCCGGCTGCGGTACGCCTCGCACCTGCCCGGCTGGCACTCCCCCACCCTGCTGGACGAGCTGGCGGCCTTCCTGCCCATGCCGGTGGAGTACGAGAACGACGTGAACCTCGTCGCGGTGGCCGAACAGCGGCTCGGCGCGGCGCGGGGGTACGACGACTTCATGCTGCTGTGGAACGAGGAGGGGCTCGGCGCCGCCCTCGTCATCAACGGCCGGCTGCACCGCGGCTTCACCGGCGGCGCCGGTGAGGTCGGCTTCCTGCCGGTGCCCGGCGCCCCGCTGGTCCGCCAGGTCACCAAGGCGAACGCGGGCGGATTCCAGGAGCTGGCGGGCGCCCAGGTGCTGGCCAGGCTGGCCCGTGAGCTCGGCATCGACGACGAGGCCGTGCGCGGCCCCGGCACCCACCACGAGACCGCGGCCGAGCTGGTGGGCCGGGCGGCGGCCGCCGTGGAACGGGGCGAGGACGGACCGTACGGCCGGCTCCTCGATCTGTTCGCCACCGGTCTGGCCACCGGTCTCGCCTCCATGGTCGCCGTTCTGGACCCCGAGGTCGTCGTGCTGTCCGGTGAGGTGATCTCGCGCGGCGGGGAACCGCTGCGTGGCCGGGTGGCCGCCGAGCTCGCCGAGCTGGCCGCGTCCCGGCCGCGGCTGATCGCCGGTGACGTCACCCACCGGCCCGTACTGCGCGGCGCGCTGGAGAGCGCGCTCGCCACCACCCGCGACGAAGTGTTCGACACCTCGCGCTGATCCCGCGCCCCTTCCGTACGCCCCTTCCCCTGTCCCGAGCCCTCCCTGTCCCGAACCTTCTCCGCCCCCGAGCCTTCCCCGCCCCACCCCTTCCCCGCCCCACCCCTTCCCCGTCCCAACCCTTCATCGGGAGACACCACCATGTCCGGAAACCGCCGGAAGCCGGCCGTCGCGCTCGCCGCGACCGCCGCGATAGCCCTGTTCGCCTCCGCCTGTACCGGGCAGAGCAGTTCCGGTGCCAGTGATGACGCGTCCAAGGAGACGACCATCAACTTCTGGCACGGCTGGAGTGCTCCGGGCGAGGTAAAGGGCATCCAGGCCACCATCGCCGCCTTCGAGAAGGCGCACCCCAACATCCATGTGAAGGTCGTCGGCAACATGACCGACGACAAGATCAACCAGGCGCTGCGCGCGGGCGGTTCCAAGGCGCCGGACGTCGTCTCGTCGTTCACCACGAACAACGTGGGCAAGTTCTGCACGTCGAAGGCCTTCGTCGACCTCAACCCGTTCCTGAAGAAGGACGGGATCGACGCGGACGCGACCTTCCCGAAGGCGATGAACGAGTACACGCAGTTCGACGGCGTGCGCTGCACGGTGCCGCTGCTCGGCGACGCGTACGGCTTGTACTACAACAAAGACGCGTTCGAGGCGGCCGGCATCGCGAACCCGCCGAAGACCTGGACCGAGTTCGCCGCCGACGCGAAGAAGCTGACGAAGGCCAAGGGCGACTCGTACGAGCAGCTCGGCTTCATGCCGAACTACCACGGCTACGAGTCGACGACCGAGCACTACCTCGGTGGCTGGAACCCGACGTACTTCGACGCCGACGGCAAGTCGAACATCGCCAAGGACCCGGCCTTCGCCGACATGCTCACCCAGCAGAAGAAGCTGGTGGACTCCCTCGGCGGCTATCAGAAGCTGGAGAAGTTCCGCACCGGCTTCGGTGACGAGTGGGGCGCCAAGCACCCGTTCCACACCGGCCAGGTGGCCATGCAGCTGGACGGCGAGTGGCGGCTCGGCATGGCCGAGGACACCAAGCCGAAGTTCGAGATCGGCGTGGCCCCGATGCCCGTCGCCGACAGCGAGGCCGACACCTACGGCAAGGGCTACCTGACCGGCACCATCGCCGGGATCGCCGCCACCTCCAGCAAGCAGAACGCGGCCTGGGAGCTGGTGAAGTTCATGACGACCGACACCGACGCGGTGGTGAACTTCGCCAACGCCATCCACAACGTGCCGTCCACGCTGGCCGCGCTGAAGTCGCCGAAGCTGAAGTACGACCCGCGCTTCAAGACGTTCCTGGACATCGCCGCCAACCCGGAGTCCACCACCACCCCGCCCTCGGTGAACGGCGGCGCGTACCTGACGTCCCTGCAGAACCTCGGCTTCGACGTCGAGAAGGGCACCCAGAAGGACGTCAAGGCGGGCCTGGAGAAGACCGCGAAGGAAATCGACGCGGCGATCGCACAGGCGAAGTAGAGCCGACGCGATGAGCACGTACACACTCCGTGCGAAGCGCCGCCGCTCGGCGCTCCGGACGGCGGCCTTCATGTCGCCGTGGCTGATCGGGTTCTGCGTCTTCTTCGCCTACCCGCTGATCTCCACGCTCTATTTCTCCTTCACCAGCTACGACGGTTTCTCCGCCCCCGAGTTCAGCGGGCTGCAGAACTGGTCGTTCGTCTTCAACGACTACCCGCTGTTCTGGCCCGCCCTGCGCAACACCCTGTGGCTGGTCGTGGTCATGGTCACCTGCCGGGTGGTCTTCGGGCTCGGCATCGGCATGCTGATCACCAAGATCAAGACGGGCACCGGGGTCTTCCGGACGCTCTTCTACCTGCCGTACCTGGCGCCGCCGGTCGCCGCCACGCTGGGCTTCGTCTTCCTGCTCAACCCGGGCACGGGTCCCGTCAACTCGATCCTCGGCGACCTCGGACTGCCCACCCCGGGCTGGTTCACCGACGCCACCTGGTCCAAGCCGGCGCTGACCGCCCTCGCGGTGTGGGGGGTGGGCGACCTGATGGTGATCTTCATGGCCGCACTCCTCGACGTACCCAAGGAGCAGTACGAGGCGGCGGAGCTGGACGGTGCGTCCGCGTACCAGCGGTTCCGCTTCGTCACACTGCCGAACATCTCGCCGATCATCATGTTCGCCGTGGTCACCGGCATCATCCAGACGATGCAGTACTACACCCAGCCGCTCGTGGCCGGGAAGGTCGCCTCGGGTGTCATGGGCGGCTCCGGGCAGCAGTTCGAACCGGGCTATCCCGACAAGTCGACACTGACGCTTCCGCAGCTGGTCTACAACCTCGGTTTCCAGCGCTTCGACTACGGCTCCGCCTGCGTGGTCGCGCTCGTTCTCTTCGTCCTCGCCATGGCGTTCACCGCACTCCTGATGCGGCGCCGCAGCGGACTGATCCAGGCAGGTGAGTGACGTGGCGCAGGTTCTCGACACCCCGAAGGCCGCCGGCCCGGTGAGTGACCCCGTCACCCCGGCCGAGCGCGTCGCACGCCGCAAGGCGCTGCTGCACTGGATCGGTGTGCACTCGCTCGGCGTCGCGGCCGCGCTGTTCTTCGTGCTGCCGTTCGTCTTCCTCCTCCTCACCTCGCTGATGAGCGACCAGCAGGCACTCACCCGTGACCTGTGGCCGCACCCCTTCGAGTGGAGCAACTACAAGGACGTGTTCCACACCCCTGGGTTCCTGACCTGGTGGAAGAACACCCTGCTGTACGCGGGCCTGGGCACCGTCCTCACGGTGGTGTCCTCGCTGCCCGTGGCGTACGCGCTCGCCAAGTTCCGCTTCCGCGGCCGGCATCTGTCGCTGATGCTCGTCATCTCGATGATGATGCTTCCGCCGCAGGTCGTCGTCATCCCGATGTACCTGTTCTGGGCCAAGCAGCTGGACATGTCCGGCACGCTCTGGCCGCTGATCATCCCGATGGCGTTCGGCGACGCGTTCTCCATCTTCCTGCTGCGGCAGTTCCTGCTGACCATCCCGAACGAGTACCTGGACGCGGCGAAGGTCGACGGCTGCGGCGAGTTCCGCACCCTGCTGCGCGTCGTGATCCCGATGGCCAAGCCGGGCATCGCCGCCGTCGCCCTCTTCCAGTTCTTCTACGCCTGGAACGACTACTTCGGCCCCCAGATCTACGCCTCCGAGAACCCGGCGGCCTGGACGCTGAGTTACGGACTGGAGTCCTTCAAGGGCGCACACCACACCGACTGGAACCTGACCATGGCCGCGACCGTTCTGGTCATGGCCCCTGTGATCGTCGTCTTCTTCTTCGCACAGAAGGCATTTGTCGAGGGCGTCACACTGACCGGAGTAAAGGGCTGATTCATGAAGCTCGCAGTAGTGGGTGGCGGGTCCACCTACACACCTGAACTGATCGACGGATTCGCACGGCTGCGGGACACCCTGCCGGTCGAGGAGCTCGTGCTCGTCGACCCGGACGCCGAGCGGCTCGAACTCGTCGGCGGCCTCGCACGGCGGATCTTCGCCAAGCAGGGCCACCCGGGGAGGATCGTCACCACCTCGGACATCGACGCGGGCGTCGCCGACGCCGACGCGGTCCTGCTCCAGCTGCGCGTGGGCGGCCAGGCCGCCCGCAACCAGGACGAGACATGGCCGCTGGAGTGCGGCTGCGTCGGCCAGGAGACCACCGGGGCCGGCGGCCTCGCCAAGGCCCTGCGCACGGTCCCCGTCGTCCTGGACATCGCCGAACGCGTCCGGCGCACCAACCCGAACGCGTGGATCATCGACTTCACCAACCCCGTCGGCATCGTCACCCGGGCGCTGCTCCAGGCCGGGCACAAGGCCGTCGGCCTGTGCAACGTGGCGATCGGCTTCCAGCGCAAGTTCGCGGCCCTGCTCGACGTGACCCCCGGCGAGGTGCACCTCGACCACGTCGGGCTGAACCACCTGAGCTGGGAGCTCGGGGTGCGCCTCGGCGGCCCCGACGGTGAGAACGTCCTGCCGCGGCTGATCGCCGAGCACGGCGACGCGATCGCGGACGACCTGCACATGCCGAGGGCGATCGTGGACCGCCTCGGCGTCGTGCCCTCGTACTACCTGCGCTACTTCTACGCGCACGACGAGGTCGTGCGGGAGCTCGGCACCAAGCCCTCGCGGGCGGCCGAGGTCGCCGCGATGGAGAAGGAACTCCTCGCCATGTACGGCGATCCGGCCCTGGACGAGAAGCCCGCGCTGCTGGCCAAGCGGGGCGGCGCCTTCTACTCGGAGGCGGCCGTGGACCTGGCGGCCTCGCTGCTGGGCGGCGGCGGCTCCGCGGTGCAGGTGGTCAACACGTACAACAGGGGGACGCTGCCGTTCCTGCCGGACGACGCGGTCATCGAGGTGCAGGCACGCGTCGACGGGAGCGGCGCCACGCCGCTCGCCGTGCCGGAGCTGGACCCGCTGTACGCCGGTCTGATCGCCCACGTGACGGCGTACGAGGACCTGGCTCTGGAGGCCGCGCTGCGCGGTGGCCGCGACCGGGTGTTCAAGGCGCTGCTCGCGCACCCCCTGATCGGCCAGTTCGAGTACGCGGAGGCGCTCACCGACAAGCTGATCGCGCACAACCGGGAGCACCTCGCGTGGGCGTGAACGGTTCGGTCCTCGCGATAGACGCGGGGAACAGCAAGACCGATGTGGCACTCATCGGTAAGGACGGCACCGTGCTGTCCACGGCCCGCGGCGGCGGCTTCCAGCCGCCGGTGGTCGGCACGGACACGGCCGTGGATGTGCTCGGCGCCGCGGTGGACCAGGCGCTCGCCGCGGCCGGTACGGACGCCGGGTCCGTCGCCCATGTGTCCGCCTGCCTCGCCAACGCCGATCTGCCGGTCGAGGAGGCGCAGTTGGGCGAGGCGCTGCGGGCCCGTGGCTGGGGCCGCACGGTGGAGGTGCGCAACGACACCTTCGCGATCCTGCGGGCCGGGGCCGACGAGCCGCGCGGAGTGGCCGTCGTGTGCGGTGCGGGGATCAACTGCGTCGGCATGGTGCCGGACGGGCGGACCGCGCGCTTCCCCGCGATCGGCCGGATCTCCGGTGACTGGGGCGGCGGTTCGGGGCTCTCCGAGGAGGCGATGTGGTTCGCCGCGCGTGCCGAGGACGGCCGCGGTGAACCGACCGAGCTGGCCCGTACGCTGCCCGCGCACTTCGGGCTCGCCTCGATGTACGCGCTGATCGAGGCGCTGCATCTGGGGCGGATAGCCCCGGAGCGGCGGCATGAGCTGTCGCCGGTGCTGTTCACGACCGCGGCGGCCGGCGACGCGGTGGCGCGCGGGCTGGTGGACCGGCTGGCCGAGGAGGTCGTGGCGCTGTCCTCGGTCGCGCTGTCCCGGCTCGGCCTGCTCGACGAGAAGACACCGGTGCTGCTGGGCGGCAGCGTGCTGGCCGCCCGCCACCCGCAGTTGGACGGCCGGATCGCCGAACTCCTCGCCGTGCGCGCCCCCAAGGCGGTGGTGCGGGTGGTGCAGGAGTCCCCGGTGCTGGGTGCCGGGCTGCTGGGCCTGGACCACACGGGCGCGGCACCGGAGGTGCACGCCAGACTGCGGGCGCAGTACGTCTGACGGACGGTCGCACCGGCGGGTGTCGGAGGCGTCCCGTAGCCTGCGGGTTGCGGGACGCCTTCCGCGTACGGGAACCGATCGGTTGCCCCGGACGTGTTCATGAGGGGGAGATCGATCCGCTGCGGGGTTGCTTGTGCTGCGGGATTGCTTGTTTCGGGGATTGCTCCGCCGATCGTCTTGATCGACGGCGTGGACCTTGATCGAATGCTGTGTGACCGCGGCTGATCACTGTCGGCTGCTTCATGGACCGGTGCAGGATCCGGGCGTTCGCCGTATGGGCACCGGTCCCTGCGGCCATACTTCTGGCCGGGTACCAGTCCCCCGATCGGCCGGGGGGCGGGCCACCGTCAGTGACCGAGGGGGAGGTCAAGTGACATACCCGCCGAATGTACGCCCGGCGCCGCAGCACGCGCCGGAGCAGCAGCCTGCGCCGGCGGCGGTCGTACCCGCGCCGCCGCCGCACAGCGTCCGGGCCGTGGTGACCGAGCGGCTGCGTGCCGCGGCGACCACGGAGCCGGGCCGGCTCCAGATCATCGGGGCCGTACTGGCGCTGCTCGTCGTCGCGTTCGGGGCAGTGACGGCGTTCGAGATCAGCGACCGCGCGGCAGCCGCGAACGACGTGGTGGAGCGCAGTCAGCCGCTCAGCGCGGACGCGGCGGGCATCTACCGCTCGCTGGCCGATGCGGACGCGGCGGCCGCGAGCGGCTTCCTGGCCGGACCGCAGGAGCCGCGCGCGGTCCACGACCGGTACGTGAAAGACATCGACGACGCTTCCCGGCTGCTGGTGAAGGCCGCGGCCAACACGGACGCGTCGACGACGTCCGGCCACGAGATCACCACGCTCAACAAGGAACTCCCCCGCTACACCGGGCTGATCGAGCGGGCCCGCGCCAGCAACCGGCAGGGCCTGCCGCTGGGCGGCGCCTACCTCCGGTACGCGAACCAGAAGATGGCCGTCGATCTGCTGCCGGCCGCCGAGCGCCTCTACACGGCGGAGACGGACCGGCTCGACCAGGACTACCGCTCCGCCCGGACGTGGCCGTTCTTCTCGCTCGGTATCGGTGTCATCGCACTGGCGGTGCTGTTCTGGGCGCAGCGGCGCAATTACCGCAGGACGAACCGGGTGTTCAACCACGGTCTGCTCGCCGCGACCGCGGCGGCGACCGTGGTCCTGCTGTGGCTGGCGGTGGGTCACACGGTGGCCCGGTCCGATCTGGCCGAGGCCAACACGCACGGGCAGCAGTCCCTGGACGTGCTCAACCGGGCGCGCATCGACTCGCTGAAGGCGCGCTCCAGCGAGAACCTCACGGTGGTCGCCCGCGGCGCGGTGCTCACCGCGGACGGCAAGAACGACAAGTACGAGACCGACTACGGCACGGGCATGAAGGCGCTCGGCGAGGAGTTGGGCAAGGCCGCGAAGCTCGCCGAGGACACGGGCGACGCCGAGGGCGGCAAGCCGGTGGCCGATGCCATCAAGGCCGTCGCCGAGTGGCAGGGCCGCCACCGGACCGCCCGCAAGAGCGACGACGGCGGCGACTACGACACCGCGCTGGAGCAGATCATCGGCTCGGAGAACTCGACGGGGCAGTCCTTCAGCCGGGTGGACGAGGCGCTGCGGAAGGCGCTCGCCCACGAGCAGACCGAATTCACCCGGGCCGCCAAGGACGGGCGCGGGGCCCTCGGCGGGCTGCCGATCGGCGCCGCGGCCCTCGCGGTGCTGGGCGCCGTGGCGGCGATCGTCGGGGTCAACCGCAGGCTCTCGGAGTTCCGGTGACAGGGGGAGCGATGACAGCGAAGGACCCGAGGACGGGCCCCCGGACGGCCCGCGGGGGCCGGCTGAACCGGCTGCGCGGCTGGGGCGGGGTGACCGCCATGGCCGCGGCGTGCGCGGTGACGGCGTCGCTGACCCTGCTGCCGCTCTCCCACGGGAGCGGGGGCCCCTTCGACGGGGCGGACGCGGGACCCGGGACGGCCCACGCCGTTCAGACGCGGGCCGACGACTGCACGGACCCGGAGGCCAGCCTGCCGCCCGGCCTGGCGGAGGGCGACGCGATCAAGCGGATCAAGGAGCGCGGCAAGCTGATCGCCGGCGTCGACCAGAACAGCTTCCAGTGGGGCTTTCGCAATCCGGAGTCCGGCAACCTCGAAGGCTTCGACATCGACCTGGTGCGGGCCATCGCCAAGGACATCCTCGGCAGCCCGGACAAGGTGATCTTCCGGGCGATCCCCACCAACCAGCGCATCGCCGCGCTGGAGAACGACAAGGTCGACGTCGTCGTCCGGACGATGACGATCAACTGCGCCCGACTGGACCAGGTGTCGTTCTCCACGGCCTACTTCCAGGCCGGTCAGCAGGTCCTCGCACCGAAGGCGGACCCCAAGGGGGACGCGGGAATCACCGGCTTCAACTCCTCGCTGGCCGGCAAGCGGGTCTGCACCGCCGAGGGCTCCACCGCGTACGAGGCGCTGGAGAAGGAGTCGTTCGGCTCCGTGTTCAAGGACAAGCACGACGGTACCGGGGCCGACGAGGACAAGCTCACCGTCCCCAACCAGCTGGACTGCCTGGTGCGGCTCCAGATGGGTGAGGTCGACGCGGTCGTCACGGACAACGCCCTCGCGGCCGGCCAGGCCGCCCAGGACCCCGCCGTGGAGCTCAAGGGCGCCCCCTTCACCACCGAGTACTACGGCGTGGCCACGAAGAAGGGCGCGGACGACCTGGTGTCCCGGGTCAACAAGGTGCTGGTCGGTTACCGCGCCGGAGGCGCGGACAGTCTGTGGATGCAGTCGTACCGGAAGTGGCTGAATGCCGGGCTGCCCGGGATAACGGCGCCGCCGGCGCCCAAGTACCGGAACTAGGACCTGGTTCCCGGCCGGCGAGCAACTGACGACCGGCCGGCGGTCGACAGCACTGATCCTGCCGGGCCCCCGCCCGGCAGGAAGAGCGGAGAGGTGATCGATGGGCGTCGCGGGCCCCTTCCCCAGCTACGCGGCCCGGCCTCCCGGCCCGGTCATGGACCGGGACGAGGCCGACCGTGCGCTGGCCCGGCTCGGTGCGGAGCACGAGGCGATCGAGACCTCGCTCCTCGCCCTGCAGGACCACGCCGGGCGCCGGCTGCTGGAGGGCGCCGACCTCACCGGTGTCACCAAGGAGCGCTGGACCACCACCGAGCAGTCGATCACGCTGCTGTGGTCCTACTTCGACGCGTACGCGGGAGCCCTGCACCGGGCACGCGAGGTGCGGGCCCGGCGTCGTCAGCCGAACCGCGAGGACCTGGTGGCCCTCACCGAACTGCTGCGCGGCCAGGGGGTCACGGTGGCGCATGCCGCCGCCGCCCACGATCCGTCGATCACCGGCCCGGCCCGGCTCTCGGAGCGCTTCACGCTGGAGGAACTGGTCCAGCGGATGAACGAGCTGTACGCGCGCTCGCTCGACATGGTCGTCGCCTCCGACTCCGTGTGGTCGGCGATGCCCGCCCGGATAGATCTCCTCGCCGCCGAACTGCGCCGCACCCACTCACTGGCGCACTCGGTCGGCGTACGGCCCGGAGAACACCCGGCGGGCGACGACCTGGAGGCGATCGTCCAGGAGCTGACCACGCTGCGGGTGCAGGTGATCTCCGACCCGCTGGCGTTCTGGCTTCCCGGGCCCGGCAGTTCGGCGCCGGGCGGCGGCCGTCCGGACACGACGCGCTACGACCGGGCGGCCCGGGCGCTGGACGAGGTGCGGCGGGAGGTCGAGGCGGTGCTCGCGGTCCGGCAGGACGCCGAACAGCGTCTCGTCCAGCTGCGCGATGTCCTGTCCCGGGCCGACCGCACCCTGGCCGAGGCGAGGGCGGCGCGCGGTGAGGTGCTGGCGAAGATCGCCGCGTCCGAGGTGCCCGCGGTCAACGGCCCGCCGACGGCGCTCCAGGAGCGTCTGGCCGCGGCGTCGGAGTACCGCAGGCACGCGCAGTGGCACCGGCTCTCACCGCTTCTGGAGTCCCTGGAGCAGCAGGCCGGCGAGGAGTTGCTGCGGGCGCGGGAGCAGCTGACCGCGGTCACGGCGCCGCTGGCCGTCCGGGCGGAGCTGCGCGGCCGGCTCGACGCCTACAAGGCGAAGGTGGCCCGGCACGGGCTGGCGGAGGACCCGGTCCTCATCGAGCGGTACGACGCGGCGCGCCGGATGCTGTGGAGCGCGCCGTGCGATCTGCGGGTCGCCGCACTGGCGGTGCAGCGCTATCAGGACGCGGCGCTGGACATGCTGGCGGGGCGCGGCCCGTCCGGCCCCGAGGACCGGCGGGGGCACCCATGAGACGTCTCGGGTGCGTGGTGCACAGGGTGTGCAGGACGGGTAGTGACGGAGCATCGTGGCCGCCGCGGCGGCGGGGCGAACAGGGGGAATGACCATGAGTACGCAGTGCCAGCGCCCCGCGTGCGAGGGCAGTTACGAGGACATGGGCGGCGGTGAGCTGTACTGCGACACCTGCGGTCTGGCGCCGGTCGTCTCACCAACGGGGTCTCCCCTGTTCGAGCGAAGCCGAGAACTCGGGGATGGGATGGTGAGCTCCCCGCCCACCGGTATCGCGGGCGGCGGGCGCGGCAGCAGGGGCAGTAACAGCTCCTCGGCCCGCAGCGGTTCGCAGTCCTCGTCGAGGGCGTCCTCGCGGTCCTCCTCGCGCTCGTCGACCTCGCGGCGTTCGGTGTCGGGGCGGCTCTCGCGCGCGCTGTCCGGGAACGCCACGTCGCGATCCGTCTCGGTGCGTTCGTCGGCCAGGTCGACCGGTTCCTCGGGCCGCAACCGGCTGGGCGCCGGGCTGGTGCTCGTACCGGATGTGCCGCGCCCCGATCCGCGTACCGCGGTGATGGAGAACCCGGAGGTACCCGAGCGCAAGCGGTTCTGTTCGCGTTCGGACTGCGGGGCGCCGGTGGGCCGGGCCCGGGGCGAGCGGCCGGGGCGTACGGAGGGGTTCTGCACCAAGTGCGGCCACCCGTACTCCTTCGTGCCCAAGCTCCAGGGGGGCGACATCGTCCACGGGCAGTACGAGGTCGCGGGCTGTCTCGCGCACGGCGGGCTCGGCTGGGTCTACCTCGCGGTGGACCGTGCGGTCTCCGACCGGTGGGTGGTGCTCAAGGGTCTGCTCGACACCGGTGACCAGGACGCCATGGCGGCGGCCATCTCGGAGCGCCGGTTCCTCGCCGAGATCGAGCACTCCAACATCGTCCGGATCTACAACTTCGTCGAGCACCTCGACCAGCGGACCGGTTCCCTCGACGGCTACATCGTCATGGAGTACGTCGGCGGCAAGGCCCTCAAGGAGATCGCCAACGAGCGCCGCACCCCGTCCGGTAAGCGGGATCCGCTGCCGGTCGAGCAGGCGTGCGCGTTCGGCATCGAGGCGCTGGAGGCGCTGGGCCATCTGCACAGCCGCAACCTGCTGTACTGCGACTTCAAGGTCGACAACGCGATCCAGACCGAGGACCAGCTGAAGCTGATCGACATGGGCGCGGTCCGCAGGATGGACGACGAGGAGTCGGCCATCTACGGCACGGTGGGGTACCAGGCGCCGGAAGTCGCGGAGGCGGGCCCTTCGGTGGCTTCCGACCTGTACACGGTCGCGCGGACGCTCGCGGTGCTCACCTTCGACTTCCAGGGGTACACGAACGTCTTCGTGGACTCGCTGCCGGACCCGGACAACATCGAGGTGTTCCGCACCTACGAGTCGTTCTACCGGCTGCTGGTGCGGGCGACCGATCCCGATCCGGCACGGCGGTTCGCCTCCGCCTCGGAGATGGCGGAACAGCTGACGGGGGTGTTGCGCGAGGTGGTGTCGCTGCAGACCGGGCGCCCGCGTCCGGCGCTGTCGACACTGTTCGGCGCGGAGCTGCGGGTCACCGACACGGAGCTCTTCACCCTCCAGACCGGTGATGTCTCGCGCCTGGGGGCCAGATCGCCGGAGCCGGTCCGGGCCGGGCTCTTCGGGCGGCGGCGGGGCGGCGGAGCGCCGGTGGCGCCGCCCGTCTCCCCGCCGGCCGCGGTGGCGCCGCCCGGCGGTGTCCCGGGCGCGCTGCCCGCCGGCCCGCCTCCCGGGTTCGCCGCGGGTGCCGGACCCGTGCCCTCCACCACCACCCACGTCCGCGGCGGCGCCCCGGGCGGCGGGGCGAACGGCGCCCCGCCTCCGTACGCGCAGCCCCAGGCGGCCATCCCGGCCCCCCGGGTCCCCGTCGCGGGTCCCGGCACCGGGCCGGGTCCGTACAGCGCGACCGGCCCCCGGCTGGCCGGGCTCGATGTGCGCGGGACCTCGCTCGCGCTGCCGGTCCCCCGCGTCGACGCGAGTGACCCCAACGCGGGTTTCCTCGCCGGGGTGATGGCATCGGCGCCCGCCGAACTGATTGCCGCACTGCAGGCCGTTCCGGCCGCCTCGCTGGAGACGCGGCTGCGCGAGCTGCGGGCCGCCCTGGAGATGAACGACCTCGGCGGTGCGACGAAGACCCTGGCCTCGCTGGAGGCGCAGCACGCGGACGACTGGCGGGTGGTCTGGTACCGCGGGCTCACCTCCCTGGTGTCCGGTGACAAGGAGAACGCGGCGCTGTCCTTCGACGCGGTCTACGACGCGTTCCCCGGGGAGCCCGCGCCGAAGCTGGCTCTCGGCATCTGCGCGGAGGTCCTGGGCCAGCTGGACAACGCCGCCGAGTACTACCGGCTGGTGTGGATGACCGACCCGAGCTTCGTGAGCGCGGCGTTCGGCCTGGCCCGGGTGCAGATCGCCGCCGGGGACCGGGGCGGTGCCGTCAGGACCCTGGAATCGGTGCCGGAGGCGTCGATCCACTTCACGGCGGCCCGGGTCGCCGCGGTGCGGGCCCGGCTCCGTGAGCGGTCGCCCGACGAGCCGCTGATCACCGATCTGATGGCGGCGTCGGCCCAGGTCTCGGGGCTGGCCGGGCTCGGTCTGGACGCGGTGCGCCGCGAGCAGTTGTCGACCGAGGTGCTGGGGACGGCCCTCGACTGGGTACTCTCCGGTAGTCCCGAGGCTCGCCCCTCGGACCCGAAGTCGGTCCCGTACGCCGGGGCGCAGGGGCCGAAGACGCTGCTCGGCAGTGAGTTGGACGAGCGTGGCCTGCGTTTCGGGCTGGAACGGTCGTACCGGATGCTCGCCCGGCTTGCGGAGCCCGGTGACGAGAGGATCGAACTGGTGGAGCGGGCCAACCGTTTCCGCCCCCGAACGTGGGTGTGAACATGTCGCAGAAGCACCAGGAGGCTGCCTTGTCGAGGTGTCCCGGCTGCGAGGAGCCGCTGGAGCCGGGGGACCTGTTCTGCGGTGCGTGCGGGTACGACCTGTCGGCCGTGCCCGAGCCGCCGCAGGACCGTCCGACGATCGCCATCGCCACCCCGGCCGGGGAGCCCGCGCCCGGGGCCGGCTTCGGTCCGTCCCGCGGGGCGCCGGAGCCCGCCCCCGGGCAGGCGCCCGGCTCCGCTCCGGGCGCGGACCGGTCGGCCCCGCCGCCGGCCGGTTCAGCGCCGGGGGTCCGTTTCGACGGCCCCGACGCCTCGGGGGACTTCGAGCTGGCCGCGCCCGCGCCCGCGGGGGCGGCGCCCGATCCCCGTACCTCCCCCGACCCCGCGCCGACCCCGCCGGCCGGCACCAAGGTGTGTGTGGCCTGCCGGGCCGGCCGGGTCGACAACGACGGCTACTGCGAGAACTGCGGCCACGCCCAGCCGCGCGAGCGCGACCACATGGAGCAGGAGCTCGAATCGGTCGCCGCAGTCAGTGACCGCGGGCTGCGCCATCACCGCAACGAGGACTCCTTCGCGGTGTCGACCACCGCCCTGCCGGACGGCTCCCCGGCCGTCGTCGCGATCGTCTGCGACGGGGTGTCGTCGGCCAGCCGGCCCGACGAGGCCTCGGCCGCCGCCGCGCACGCCGCCAACGAGGCGCTGCTGGAGTCGCTGCCGCGCGGCACGCATCCGCAGCAGGCGATGCACGAGGCGATCGTCGCCGCCGGCGAGTCGGTCAACCGGCTGGCCCAGGACCCCGGTCAGGGCCAGGAGCACGATCCGCAACGCCACCAGAACGCTCCGGCGTGCACCCTGGTCGGCGCGATCATGGCGAGCGGTCTGCTGGTCGTCGGCTGGGTCGGCGACAGCCGCGTGTACTGGGTGCCCGAGGACCGGAGCAGTCCGCCGGCCCGCCTCACCGAGGACGATTCCTGGGCCGCGCAGATGGTCGCGGCCGGCCTGATGAACGAGGCGGAGGCGTACGCCGACGAGCGTGCCCACGCCATCACGGGCTGGCTCGGCGCCGACTCCTACGAACTGGAGCCGCACACCGCGTCGTTCAAACCGGACCGGCCGGGGCTCGTGGTGGTCTGCACGGACGGCCTGTGGAACTACGCGGAGTCCGCGGCCGACATGGCCGCCGCGGTACCCGAGGACGCGTACGAACGGCCGCTGCACGGAGCCCAGGTGCTGGTGGGTCACGCCCTGGACGGCGGGGGCCACGACAACGTAACAGTGGCACTGGTGCCGTTCGCCGTGGCACCGCAAGGGGCAGGATCCGCCTACAGCAGCGGGTGAGTCCCGTTCCGTCCGCCCCGTGCACCTCCGATGCCTTTGTCCGTAACTCTGTCTTCATCTGACACGTGGAGCCTCAAGGAGCCGATCAGATGGCCAACTTCTCCAAGTCGAACGTGCCGCAGTTCTCCGTCGAGGTGTATCAGAACGAATATCTGCCCGAGGGCGGCCGTGAGGTCAACGGCATCATCACCGTCACCTCGACCGGGGGCGGCACCACCGGTGGCGTTCCGCTGACCGGCGCGCCGCCCTCGCACCTGCCGGGCGGCGCGGCGAACGCAGCCGTGGTGATCATGGTGGACTGCTCGGGTTCCATGGACTACCCGCCGACGAAGATGCGCAACGCCCGCGACGCGACGGCGGCGGCCATCGACACCTTGCGCGACGGCACGTCCTTCGCCGTGGTGGGCGGCACGCACGTGGCCAAGGAGGTCTACCCGGGCAACGGGCGGCTCGCCGTCGCCGATGCGCAGACCAGGACCCAGGCGAAGGAGGCGCTGCGGCGGCTCAGCGCGGGCGGCGGCACGGCGATCGGGACCTGGCTGCGGCTGGCCGACCGGCTGCTCGGCGCGGCGGACGTGGAGATCCGGCACGGCATCCTGCTGACGGACGGGCGCAACGAGCACGAGGCCCCGGAGGACCTGAAGGCCGCGCTCGACTCCTGCGCCGGCCGGTTCACGTGTGACGCCCGCGGCGTCGGCACCGACTGGGAAGTGAAAGAGGTCACAGCGATCGCCTCGGCGCTGCTCGGCACGGCCGACATCGTGGCCGACCCGGCGGGGCTGGCCGCGGACTTCACGCAGATGATGGAGAACGCGATGGGCAAGGAGGTCGCGGACGTGGCGCTGCGGCTCTGGACCCCGGTCGGTGTGGAGATCAAGTTCGTGAAGCAGGTCGCGCCGACGGTGGCCGAACTGACCGACCGGCGCACCGAGGCCGGCCCCCGGGCGGGCGACTACCCCACCGGTTCCTGGGGCGACGAGTCCCGCGACTACCACGTGTGTGTGCAGGTGCCGGAGGCCGGCATCGGGCAGGAGATGCTGGCGGCCCGTGTCTCGCTGATCCTTCCCGCCCCCGCCGGCGGGACGCCGCAGACGCTCTCGCAGGGTCTGGTACGGGCGGTGTGGACGGACGACATGGTGGCGTCGACCTCGATCAATCCGCAGGTCGCGCACTACACGGGTCAGGCCGAACTGGCACAAGTCATCCAGCAGGGGCTCGATGCACGCAAGTCGGGAGACTTCGACGGCGCGACGGCCAAACTCGGCCGGGCGGTGCAGTTGGCATCGGCGTCCGGGAACGAGGACACTGCGAAACTGCTTTCGAAGGTGGTAGACGTCGTCGACGCGGCGACCGGTACTGTGCGACTGAAGGCGAAGGTCGCGGAAGCGGACGAGATGACACTCGAAACGCGCTCCACGAAGACGGTTCGCGTCAAGAAGTAACCACATATCGGCACTGATGAGCCGCCCGACCGGCCAGGTCCGCCGGGCGGCCACGCAAGGAAAATGACGGCCCCCGGGGCCGGACGAGGAGAGGGGGAAGCGCCGACATGCCGACCTGCCCGAACGGACACCAGTCGGGTTCCGAGGACTGGTGCGAGGTCTGCGGCCACCGCATGGCCGGGGCGGGCGCGCCTGCGGGCGCCGTTCCCCCGCCGCCTCCCCCGCCACCCGCGCCCGGTTACGGATACCCCCAGGGCTCCGGCCCCGATGCGACCCAGCAGGCCGAGCTCTGCCCCCAGTGCCGCACCCCGCGGGAGTCCATGGCTCCCTTCTGCGAGGAGTGCCGCTGGAACTTCCTCACGAACACCGCGACGTCGTACACGCCGCTGGCACCGCAGCACGGAGTCCCGGGTGGTCCCGGCGGTCCGGTCCCCGGCCTCAACCTGCCGCCGGGCTTCCAGGCCCAGCAGCCCGGCCCGCCGCCGCAGCGTGAGTCCCATGATCCGTTCGAGTACCAGAGCTCGCGCCCCTCGCAGGTGAACCGGTCGGCCGAGCCGCTCTCCTCGGGCCCGGGTCCTGGCCGGCCCGGCCCGCCGGGACCGGGTCAGCAGCCCCCTCACCCGTTCCAGCAGCAGGGACAGCAGCAGGGCCCGCCGCCTCCGCCGCCGTTCCAGCAGCAGGGACAGCAGGGCGGCCCGCAGGGTTTCCCGCAGGGCCAGCAGCACGCCCAGCAGCAGAACTCGCCGCAGGGCTCGCCCCCGCCGCCGTTCCAGCAGCAGGGCCCGCCGCCTCCGCCGTTCCAGCAGCAGGGGCAGGGCCAGCAGGGCCCGCCGCCGCCGTTCCACCAGCAGCAGAGCGCGCCGCCCGCGTTCCAGCAGACGGCTCCCCCGGTCTTCGAGCAGCCCGGACCGCCGGCACCGCCGCAGCCGCAGGCGCCGCAGACCGCCGGCGACGACTGGCTGCTGTCGCCGCCCTCGCAGGCCCAGGGCCCGCAGACGCCGATGCAGCAGCAGCCGTACCCGGGGCAGGACCACGGTCAGGGCCCTGGCCAGGACCAGGGCCCCGGCCAGGGTCAGGGGCAGGCTCCGCAGTCCATGAACTGGACCGCGGTCATCGCGCCCGACCGTGAGTACTTCCTGGCGATGATGCAGCGCAGCGGCCCCGAGGCCACCGGGCTCAACCTCCCGGCGTACTCCCCGGAGCAGCAACTGCCTCTCATCGGCACCCAGATCACCATCGGCCGCCGCCGGCACAGCACGGGCGAGTCTCCCGACATCGACCTGTCCGTGCCTCCGGAGGACCCGGGCGTCTCGCACCAGCACGCGGTGCTGGTGCAGCAGCCGGACAGCAGCTGGGCCGTCGTCGACCAGAACTCGACGAACGGCACCACGCTCAACGGCGCCGAGGACCCGATCCAGCCCTACGTCCCCGTACCCCTCCAGGACGGCGACCAGGTGCACGTCGGCGCGTGGACGACGATCACGATCCGCCGGGACTGACGGCTCCGACGCACACGGCGGCCGGTGAGGGGGCACCCCGTCACCGGCCGCTGTGCTGTTCTCCCGGTCGGCTGCAAGTCACCGGCCGTGGCGCTGTTCTCCCGGTCGTCAGCACGACGTAGGCCGCTGTGCAGTTCTCCCCGGTCGGCAACACGACACCGACCGGTACGCGGTTCTTCTCATCGGCAGCACGTCCGGACCCGGCACATAGTTCGCACCGCGAATATCAGCCCTCCAGCCGAGGTACCGCCGAGAAACCGGCAAGGAACCGACGAGTTACCGGCGTCACCGTCTGCCGTATTCTGGTGGAATGCGAAAGGCCGAGCGCGGACACATGGGAGTCGTCACCGCATTGGTGCGTTCCTCGTTCCTGGTGAATGCCGTGTATGCCGATTCCGGCCGCGAGCACGGAATCACCGCGCAGCAGGGCCAGCTGCTGTGCGTGCTCATGGTGCAGCCGTACGGGATGAGCGACCTGGGCGCGATGCTCGGGCTGGCGAAGTCCAGCCTCACCGGCCTGGTGGACCGCAGTGTCCAGCGCGGTCTGGTGCGCCGCGAACCCGACCCCGAGGACGGCCGCGCGGTCCGCGTCGCCCTGACTCCGGCGGGCGACGCCCTGGCCGACACGTTCTACGCGGCGACCTGCCGACGGGTGGAGGCGCTGTCGGCGGACCTCGGCGAGGCGGACCGCGAGCAGCTCGCCATGCTGCTCGGCCGGCTGGTGCTGAACAACGAGGTGCCGGTGGTCTTCATGGAGTCGGACGAAGCCGCCGCGCCCTCGCTCCCGTCCGGCCCGGCCACCATGTAAGGGCGCGGGGCCCCTCAGCCGCGCGTCACTCCGAACAGGTCCGCGAACCTGCCGGTGAACAGGTCCGCTCCCTTGTACTCGCTGACCGCCGCCGCGGGCAGAACGGCGGGCCCGTCGGGTGTGGGCACCTGGCCCACACCGCCCTCGGGACCGAGCGGGAGCAGGGCCGAGGGCACGGGCGACGGCCGGTAGGTGGCCGTGGGCCGTTCGCCCCGCACCTGCGCGAGGACGTTCTCCGCGACCACCTCGGCGTGCTTCATGGCATAGCCGGCCATCTTGGCCTCGGCCACGTCCGTGATGTCGCCGAGGGCGTAGATGTGGTCATGACCCTCGACGTTGAGGGTCTCGGTGACCGCCACCCGGCCCTGCGGGGTGCGGACGGCGACCCGGCCGTCGGCGAGGTAGTCGCTGTTGGTGCGCACGCCGTAGCAGCGGAACCAGATGTCGGCGGAGATCTCCCCGCCGTCGGTGGTGGGCACGGTGAAGGGCTTGGTCCGGCCCGGTCCGGCCGGCGGCTGCTCCGTCAGGGCGGTGCCGAGCCGCAGCTCCACCCCGAGCGCGTCCAGCTGGCGGTGCAGCTCCTCGCGGAACTCCGGCAGGAAGCCCGGCACCAGCTGTGCCTCGGGATCGGTGACGATGACGTGCTTGTCCGGCCAGACCGCCTTGATCTCGCCGGCCAGCTCCAGCCCGACCGGGCCGGCCCCGGCGATGAGCACCCGCCCGGCGGCGGCGAGTTCGGCGTGGGCCTCGCGGATGCGCTCCAGCGCCTCGCCGGCGACGTCGGTGTCCATCTTGGCCGGGAACGGGTAGTCCGAGCCGGTGGCGAGGACCAGATAGGCCGCCGCTATCCGCTCCCCCGAGGACAGGGTGACACCGCCCGGATCCACCGAGACGGCCCGCTCGCGGCGGACCCTGCCGCGCCGCAGCAGGGTGTCGTAGGAAAAGAAGATGTTGCCCGCCCAGTCGGGCCGGACCAGCGCCCGGAGCGATCCCGCCGCGTGCACGAACGCGTCCTTGGGATCGACGAGCACGACGTCGGTCTCCTCGTCGAGCGCCTTCGCGACGGCGGCTCCTCCGTATCCCCCGCCGATGACGACCACCGTGCGGTTCGCCCTCTCCCCCTGCCCGGCTCCGCTCTCCCCGTTCCCGCTCTCCATATGTCCACTCTCCGCATTTCCCATTCCGCTCACCGTCCCCCACTCCCCACATCGGCGTCACCGACATCAGCGTTCCCGACATCGGCATTAATCGTTCGCAACACGAACCATAATAGTTCGCATCACGAACTGCACCAGCAGGAGCGACGAGATCCGGCCACCGAATCCACGGCCGGGGCGCGGACGGCATGAACGTCGCCTCCCCGGACCCTGCCCCCTGTCCCCCGGGCCCCCGTGCCCGGACGGCGCGTCTGCGACCATGGACGGGTGACTGAGAATCCGCGCGACACGCTGCAGGAGCAGACCTTCTACGAGCTGGTCGGCGGCGAGGAGACCTTCCGGCGCCTGGTCCACCGCTTCTACCAGGGCGTGGCCGGGGACCCGCTGCTGCGACCGATGTACCCGGAGGAGGATCTGGGCCCGGCCGAGGAGCGGTTCAGGCTGTTCCTGATGCAGTACTGGGGCGGCCCCCGCACCTACAGCGACGAGCGCGGACACCCCCGGCTGCGGATGCGGCACGCTCCGTTCCGCGTGGACCGTGCCGCGCACGACGCCTGGCTGAGCCATATGCGAGTGGCGCTGGACGAACTCGGGCTGGCCCCGGAGCACGAACGGCAGCTGTGGGACTACCTCACCTACGCCGCCGCCTCGATGGTGAACACCGAAGGCTGAGACCCGATCACAGGTGTGCGGAATCCGGTACTCCACCGCCGGATATCGATCACAATCCCATCAAGGTGTACCCGTAAGCGGTTTCCAGCGACAGCTGCCTTCTGAAAGCATCCGAGACGACGCGCCGGGGGGCGGTGAGTGCGACGTGAGCGGTGACTAGGGGGCCAGGTGACGGGGTTCGTCTTTCTGCGGGTGAGGGCCCATCGGCTCCTTCTCGCCGCAGCCGTCCTGGCCGTCCTCCTGACCACCTCGGTTCTGGCCGCTCTCACCGCCTTCTCCGGATCCATCGGTGACGCCGCGCTGCGCCACACCCTGACCCACCGGTCCGCCGTGCCCGCCTCCCTCGTCATGTCCGTGCAGGTGGAACGCGACCGGCGGGCCGCCGCCGACGCGTCCGCGCGCCGGGCCGCCCACGACACGTTCGACGGGCTCCCGGTGACCGTACGGAAGCTGGAGGCCTCCGGCCCGTACGCGCTGCCGCGCAGCCTGCAGGCCCCCGCCGCCCGCCGCGGCGACCCCGACCTCACCCACTTCGCCTCCCTGGACCGCAGCCGGATCCGGCTCGCCGCGGGCCGCCTGCCGGTCGCCGGCACGGGCAGGGCCGGCGACCCCGTCCAGGTCGCGCTCCCCACCACGGCCGCCGACACCCTCGGGCTGAAGCCCGGAGCCCGGCTGAAGCTCACCGACCGGCTCGGCGGCGCCCCCGTACAGATCCTGATCAGCGGCCTCTACAAGGCAGCGGACCAGTCCGATCCGTACTGGCAGCTGGACGCGCTCGGGGGGCGCGGCATCCGCAAGGTCGTCTTCACGACGTACGGTCCGCTGCTCACCGACCCGGCCGTGCTCGGCTCCGGCCGGATCAGTTCCGGCGAGATGTCCTGGCTGGCCGCCGCCGACTTCCGTACCGTCACCACCGGCCGGATGGCCGCGCTGCACGACTCGGCGACCACCGGCACGAAGGCCCTGCTCACCACTCCGGAGTTCAAGGACGGGGCCACCGCGCAGACCTCGCTGCCGACCGTTCTCGACCAGATCGACCGGGCCCTGCTGGTCTCCCGCTCGACGCTGACGATCGTGGCGGTGCAGCTGGTCCTGCTCGCCGGATACGCCCTGCTGCTGGTGGCACGGCTGCTCAGCAGCGAGCGCGGAGGCGAGACCGAACTACTGCGGGCACGCGGCGGATCGCGCGCCCGGATCACCTCGCTCGCGGCGGTCGAGGCGCTGCTGCTCGCGCTGCCCGCCGCCGTCGTCGCCCCCCTGCTCTCGGGTCCGCTGACCCGGCTCCTGGCGGACCGCAGCGAACTCTCCCGGATCGGGCTGCGGCTCGACGGCGGCGTCACCGGCCAGGTGTGGCTGATCGCGGCCGTCACCGCGCTGGCCTGCGCCCTCGCCGTCGTGGCCCCGGCGCTGGCCGCCAGTGCCGGAGGCCGGCGCTCCACCCGCTCCGCCGCCCTCCCCGCGCCGGTGCGGGCGGGCGCGGACCTCGCGCTGCTGGTGATCGCGGCGGTCGCGTACTGGCAGCTCGACCGGCAGACCAAGGGCTCGGGCGGCGGCGCGCTCAGCGGCGACCGCCAGGGCGAACTCGGCATCGATCCGCTGCTGGTGGCCGCGCCCGCCCTGGCCCTGCTCGCCGGCACCGTACTGACGCTGCGCCTGCTGCCGCCCGCCGCGAGGCTCGCCGAACGCCGGGCGGCGGGCGGCCGCGGGCTGGCGACGGCGCTGGCGGGCTGGCAGTTCAGCCGCCGCCCCCTGCGCGGGGCCGGGCCGGTGCTGCTGCTGGTGCTCGCGGTGGCGATGGGGATGCTGGCGATCGGGCAGAGCGCGTCCTGGAACCGTTCGCAGAGCGACCAGGCCGACTTCAGGTCCGGCGCGTCGGTGCGGATGACGGGCGCGGTCAACGCGGACCCGGCGAGATCCGGTGCGTACGCGAAACTGCCGGGCGTACGGGACGCCGCGCCCGCCTTCCGCGCTTCCGTGGACCTCTCCGACGAGCGCACCGCCGAGGTACTGGCGCTGGACACCGCGCACGCCGACGAGCGGATGCTGATGCGCGACGACCTCGGCGACGGGTCCGTGGACCGGCTGTTCGACACGCTCTCCCCACCGAGAACGGCCCGCGCCGGACTGCTGCTGCCGAAGAACAGCACGCAGCTCCGCTTCGACGTACGGATCTCCGCCGTGAGCGCGCCCGGCAAGGTCTCGCCGTCCGGCATGGGCCCGCTGGTGACCGTGGGTCTCGAAGACCGCTACGGCATCCCGTACCAGGTGGTCGTGGGCTCCGTGCCCGTCGACGGCAGGGCCCATCCGGTCTCGGTCGACGTGGCCGCCGCCGGTGAGCTGGCTCTCACCGGGATCGAGCTGGACGGCAAGCAGCCCGTCGGCCGCGCGGAGTCGCACCGGCTCGCCGTGAGCGCCCTGCGGAGCGTGGGGCCGGGCGGCGCCGAACAGCCGGTCCCGGTCCCGGACGGCTTCCGCTGGCAGGCGGCGGTGACCTCCGACGCGTTCGGTGAGGTGCAGCCCGGCGCGCCGGCCCACCCGACCGCCTCGGCCGCGACCCCGCTGGGCCTCGACTACGCGACGGGATCCGTCACGGCGGAGGACGCGGTGTGGGCCGTTCCGGCCCTCAACGTGCGGATCACCGCGACCCGCGCCAAGGCTCCGGCCCTCAACGCCGTGGCCACGGACGCCTATCTGAAGGCGACCGGGGCGAAGCAGGGGCAGGACGTCGACGTCACGCTGGCCGGCGAGACGGTCCGGGTGAGGATCGCGCGGACCGTGCACCGGCTGCCGACCACCGGACCCGGCTCGGGCTCCTCCGCGTCCACCGGGGAGTCGCAGCGGGCGCGGGACGGCGGGGCCCTGCTCCTCGACCTCCGCTCCCTGGCCCAGGTCTTCGCCGAGCGCCCGAACGCCCGGCTCACCGCCACCGAGTGGTGGCTGAGCACCGAACCGGGCCGGGCCCCGGAGGTCGCGGCCGCGCTCCGCAAACAGCCCGACACCGACCCCGTACAGGTCCAGGTGCGCGACGAGGTCGCCGATGACCTGATCAGCGACCCGCTGGGCGCCGGTCCGCAGTCCGCGCTGCTCGCGGTGGCGGTCATCGCCGCCGCGCTGGCCGCGGTCGGCTTCGCGGTGACCGCGGTCGGCTCGCAGCGGGAGCGTTCCGCGGAGTTCGCCGTGCTGCGCGCCCTGGGCACCCCCCGCCGCCAGCTGGCCCGGATGACCGCCGCCGAACAGGGCGTGCTGATCACGATCGGGCTGCTGGTCGGGGCCGCCCTCGGAGCCCTGCTCACCCGGGCCGTCGTGCCGCTGATCGTGCTGACCGGACAGGCGGCCCAGCCCGTGCCACCCGTGCTGGTACAGCTGCCGGCCGGACAGGTGGCCGCGCTGCTGGCGGGAGTCGCGGCGCTGCCGCTGCTCATCGTCGCGGCCCTCACCCTGCGCGGCGCCGACCCGGCGATATCGCTGCGCACCCAGGGGGACAACTGACATGAGCCCGGACACGAGGACCCCCCGCGCCGCGACCGCCTGCGCCCCCTGGGTACGCACCCGGCTGCGGACCGCCCCCGGCGCCGCCTGCGCGTTCGCACTCCTGGTGGTGGTGACGGCCTTCCTCGCCGCGGCCTTCCCCCGGGCCGTCGACAACTACGAGAACAAGGGGCTGCGCCACGACCTCGGCCATGTGGCCCCCACCCGCAGTGTCCTGGAACTCAGCGGGCCCCAGCCCGGCCTGGAACTTCCCGTGGCCGCCCGCGAGGCCGCCGTGCGCGGGGCCACCCTGGCCTCCGCGCAGCGCAGGATCCTCGCCGGTCTCCCCGACCCGGTGCGGGCCGACGCCTCCCAGTCCGCGTACGGGGTGCGCACCTCGGAGGCGGTCCTGGCGACCGAACCGTGGTTCCCCCGCCCGTACGGCCTCGACCCCGCGCTGACCTACGTCACCCAGTCCGCGCTGCCCGGCCACTCCACCCTGCGCGCCGGGAAGTGGCCCGTCGTCCACGGCGAGGTGTCCCTCACGACCCGGGAGGTCGAGGCAGCCGTCACCGCGGAGACCGCGAAGGCCCTGCGGATCAAGCCCGGCGCGACCATCGCCGTCCCGACGCGTGGCGGTGAGCGGCTGACGGTACGGATCACCGGCATCGTCGCCCCGCGGGACCCCCAAGCCTCCTACTGGTCGGCCGAACCCCTGCTGCGCACCCCGTCCCTGGTCGCCAGGCCCACCAAGGAGACGCCGCGCTACTACTGGACCGCCGCGCTGCTGCTCCCGCCGGACGCCGCGCCGGCCCTGCTCGCCACCACCGGCCAGCCCGAGCTGTACTGGCGGATCGCACCGGACGGTTCACGGCTCGCCGCGCTCGATGTACCGCGGCTGCGGACCGCGGTGGCCTCCCTGGAGGGCGGCCCGGAGCTCCTGAAGATGCGCGAGGTCGCCGGTGACACGGTCACGGTGACGACCGGCCTGGACGAGGTGCTGACGGCGTACGACGGGATGCGCGCCGCGATCCAGCCGGTCGTCACGGTCGCCGCCGTCGGCATCGGGGCCGTCGCCGCCGTCGTCCTGCTGATGACGGGCGGCCTGATGGCAGGCCGCCGCCACGCCGAACTGGCCCTGCTGCGGGCCCGCGGCGGGTCCCTCCCCGGCATCGGGGGCCGGCTGCTGGCCGAGACCGCGGTGACGGCGGTGCCGGCCGGGGCGCTGGGCCTGCTGCTCGCGGTCCTGACCATCGGCCAGGCCCGGCTGTGGCCCGCCGCGGCCGGCGCCGCCGCGGTCGTCGCGCTCGTCTGCGTCGCGCTCCCGCTGCGCACGGCGCTGCTGCACCGCACCCCGCAACTCCACGGCGGCCGCGACGACCTGGTGTCCGCCCGCCCGTCCCGCCGGCGCACCGTCGCCGAACTCACCCTGCTGGTCCTGGCCGCCGGCGCCGTCGCCGCGCTGCGCCGACGCGGAACGGACGGTACCGGCGGCACGGACCTGCTGATCAGCGCGGCTCCCGTGCTGGTCGGGCTGATCGCCGCCGTGGTCCTCGTCCGGCTCTACCCGCTGCCGCTGCGGCTCGCCCTGCGCTCCGTGTCCCGGCTGCGCGGCGCGGTCGGCTTCCTGTCGCTGGCCCGCGCCGGACGCTCCTCAGCCGCCGGCACCCTGCCGCTGCTCGCGCTGCTGGTCGCGCTGACGACGGCGGCGTTCGGTGGTTCGGTGCTCGCCGGGGTGGCGGACGCCCGGGACGGCGCCGCGGTCCGTGCCGTCGGCGCCGACGCCCGCGTCAGCGGCCAGGCCGACTCCGCACCCCTGTCGGACCGGCTGATCCGTGCGGTGCGCAAGACGGACGGCGTACGGGACGTGGCCCCGGTACAGATCGAGTACGGGGTCGCCCTGCCGGCGCCCGAGCGAGGATTCGAGGACGCCAAGGGGGCCACCCTGGTCGGGGTCGACCCGGTCACCTACGCCCGGCTGTCCCGCTCCACCGGCATCGGCGCCTTCTCCGCCGACCGGCTGAAGGCGAACGGCCCCGCGACGCCCGAGGGCACGATGCCGTCGAAGGACCGGGTCCTGCCGGTCCTCGTCTCGCCGTCCGTCGCCGAACGGCTCGGCGAGCGGCCGCGCGATCTCCAGTCGCTGGCCGGGGACTTCAGGATCCAGGTGGCGGGCACGGTCGCCGACACTCCCGCCGTCGACGACACCTCGTTCATCGTCGTGGACTCCGCCTCGCTCACCCACCGGCAGACCACCGCGCTGCTGCTCACCGGGAACCGGCTCGACGGCGGGGCGCTGCGCGCGGCGGCCCGGCACACGGGCGAGGACACCACGGTGCGGATGCGCGCCGAGGAGCGTGCCACGTACGTCGACACCCCGATGCAGACGGGCGCCGAGCGGATCTACTCGGCGGCGATCGCGGCCGGTGCCGGATACGCCCTGCTCGCCGTCCTCCTCTCGCTGCTGCAGACCGCCCCGGAACGCGCCACGCTGCTGGCGCGGCTGCGCACCATGGGCCTCACCTCCCGGCAGGGCGGCCGCCTCCTCGGCTTCGAGGCCATGCCGCAGGCACTGCTGGCCGCCGGGGGCGGGCTCCTCGTCGGCTGGGCGACCATCGCGCTGCTGTCACCGGGCATCGACCTGGCCGGCCTCGCACTCTCGTCCGGTCCCGGCTCCGGCCTGCTGGACTCCGCACCGCTGCGGACCGACCCCTGGTCGCTGGTCCTGCCGGCGCTGGGCGTGGTCGCCCTCGCCGCGGCGGTGGCCGGCGTGCAGGCCTGGTGGGCAGGCCGCCGTGGATCGATCACCGAACTCAGGGCAGGAGACTCCCGATGACGACGCCGTCGACCGATTCCACACTGGCGGAGCTCGAACAGCGGGCCACCGCCCGCCGCGACCGGCCCTCCTACGGACATGACGCGCTGATCGCCTGCGACCGGCTGGTCCGCATCTTCACCACGGACGGCGTGGAGGTGCAGGCTCTTCAGGGCCTCGATCTCCTGGTCACCGAGGGCGAGTTGCTGGCCCTGGTCGGCGCGTCCGGCAGCGGCAAGTCGACGCTGATGAACATCCTGGCGGGCCTGGACGAACCCACGGCGGGTGCGGCGAAGGTGGCGGGCTGCGATCTGCTCTCCATGGGGCAGAAGGAACGGCTCCGCTACCGCCGGGACGTCGTCGGCTTCGTCTGGCAGCAGACCTCCCGCAACCTGCTCCCCTATCTGACCGCGATCCAGAACGTCACCCTGCCGATGCAGCTGCGGGGCCGCGGCCGCAACCGCGAACGGGCCGCGCGCGCCGAGTCGTTGCTGAAGATGCTGGACGTGGCCGACTGCCGCGACCGGCGCCCGCAGCAGATGTCGGGCGGCCAGCAGCAGCGGGTGGCGATCGCGGTCTCCCTGGCCAACTCGCCCTCGGTGCTGCTCGCCGACGAGCCGACCGGGGAGCTGGACTCGGCCACCGGCGAACAGGTCTTCGCCGCGTTCCGCCGCGCGAACGAGGAGCTCGGCACGACCATCGTGATCGTCACCCACGACCAGGCGGTCGCGAACGAGGTCCGCCGCACGGTGGCCATCCGCGACGGCCGCACGTCCTTCGAGGTGCTGCGCCGCACGGAGGTCGACGCGGCGACGGGCCAGGAGTCCCAGGTGGCCCGCGAGTACGCGATGCTCGACCGGGCCGGCCGGCTCCAACTGCCCGCGGACTACACGGAGGCGCTGGGCATGGAGCACCGCGTGATGCTGGAACTGGAGCAGGACCACATCGGCGTGTGGCCGGACGGCCAGGAACCGAAGCCCGATTCCGCAGCCACAGCCCCACCCCTGCAGCCGTAGCCACAGCCCGGCCCCGGCCCCGGCCCCGGCCATAGGATCGCCGCATGACGACGCCCGAACGTGAGATCACCGAACCGGTCGACCTCTGCCTGCCCGACGGCAGTCTGAATCCGGCCGCGGTCGGCTGGTCCCGGACGCCTCTTCACCGCGCCAATCTGCGCGGCTGGGGCCGGACGAAGCGCTGGGAGTACTGGTGCGTCACCACGCCCACCCATCTGGTGGCGCTGACCGCCAGTGATCTCGACTTCCTCGCCCTGAACACCGTCTACCTGCTCGAATACGCACCGGGCGGCCTGGAGACGGAACGCACCGCGATCATCCCCGGGGGCTTCGGCGTCGAGCTCCCCGACACCGTCGCGGGCGCGCCCGGCTCCAGGGACGTGGTGGTCGGGCCCGAGCGCCCGTCGAGCGGCAAGGTGCGCATCGAGATCCGCGACGAGAACGCCGGCACCCGGCTGAGGGCCCGCTGCCTGACCGCGGACCGGATTCCGCTGGAGGTCGACCTCCTGGTCGCCCGGCCCCCGGGCCACGAGTCGCTCTCCGTCGTCGTGCCGTGGGACGGCCGCCGATTCCAGTACACGTCCAAGCAGACCGCACTCCCCGCGTCCGGCCGGGTCAGGATCGGCGGCGAGTTCCTGGAGTTCGACGGGGACGACACCTGGGCCGTCCTGGACCACGGCCGCGGGCGCTGGCCGCGCACGGTCGACTGGAACTGGGGCGCCGCGTCCGGACGCACCGACGGCCACACGGTGGGCCTCCAGTTCGGCGGACGCTGGACGGCGGGCACCGGCTCGACGGAGAACGGGCTCTGCGTGGACGGCCGCCTCACCAAGATCGGTGAGGAACTGGACTGGCGGTGGTCGACGACGGACTTCCTCGCGCCCTGGACCATCCGCACGCCGTCGTCCGACCGGGTCGACCTGACGTTCACCCCGTTCCACAACCGGTCGACCCGCACGGAGACCGGCCTGATCGACAACCGCACGGACCAGTGCTTCGGCTACTACGACGGGCACGTCCGTACGGAGGACGGCACGGAGATCGCCGTGGAACGCCTGCTGGGCTGGGCCGAGGACGTCCACATGCGCTGGTGACGCGACCTCGTGAAGGTACTACCCGCCGACGGAGACGGCCAGCGTCCCCAGCCCGCCCGCCGCGCCTGCCCGCCGCAGGGCGATGGCCCCGTACGGGGTACGCAGCCGCAGCCACGCACCCGTCGCCAGCAGGGCCACGGGGAAGTCCGGCGCGGCCCGCAGGAAGCCGAGGGCCTGCGCCGCGTGCACGGCGCGCAGCGGAAGCTCCGTGGAGCCGACGGTCCGCGACCAGATGTCCCGCCCGATGAGATCCCGCTCCGCCCGCGTACGCCGGTCCTCGGGCAGTGCCGCGTCGCGGGTACGGAACTCGGCGACGGCGTCACTCAGTGCCGCACGCAGGGCGAGGGGATCGGGCAGTCCCGGCCGCTCCTGCCAGCCGCCGCGCGGAGGCAGCACACCGGTCCAGGGAGGCCCAGTCACCGGCGAGGGGACGGCACCGGAGCCGGTCGCCTCCTCCAGTGACTCGAGGAGCTCGCCGGCGGACACGGTCACGTCGAAGTCGTACGGGTCCCTCAGCCGCACGGCCCGGACCGCCAGGACCTCGAACGACGGCGGCCTGCCGAACACGGCGAGCGCGCCGCCGCCCGCCTGCAGCCGTACGGCCGCCGCACGGTCGTAGTGGAGCAGCCGGCCGAGGAAGGCCGCCAGGTCGGCGGCCTCCCTCGCGTCGGCGAACTGCAGGGACTGCACGGGCGCGGTCATGCCGCCGCGGGCTCCTCTGCCAGATACTTCTGGAGGAAGAGCTTCTCCTCGGCGGAGATCCGCCGGGGCCGCTCCTCGGCCAGGTTGTACGGGACGACGATGGTCGACGCCCGGACGTACACCTGGTCGGGGTCCTTGATCTCGTAGGCGATCGTCAGCGACGCGGCGCCTATCTTCGTGACCCAGGACTCGACGGTCACCGGCGCGTGCCGGTGGACCAGCGGGCGCACGTAGTCGATCTCGTGCCGGGCCACGACGGAACCGCCCGCGAAGGACGGCGAGCCGTCCCCCGGCGCCAGCCGGAACATGAAGTCGATGCGCGCCTCCTCCAGGTAGCGGAGGAAGACCACGTTGTTGACGTGCCCGAAGGCATCCATGTCCGACCAGCGCAGCGGGCAGCTGTAGATGTGACGAGCCAAGACGATCAGCCTCGCGTGAGCTTCTTGTACGTGGCACGGTGCGGACGGGCCGCGTCCGCGCCGAGACGCTCGACCTTGTTCTTCTCGTACGACTCGAAGTTGCCCTCGAACCAGTACCACTTGGACTCGCCCTCGTACGCCAGGATGTGCGTGGCGACGCGGTCCAGGAACCAACGGTCGTGGGAGATGACCACGGCCGCACCGGGGAACTCCAACAGCGCGTTCTCGAGCGAGGACAGGGTCTCGACGTCGAGGTCGTTGGTGGGCTCGTCGAGGAGCAGCAGGTTGCCGCCCTCCTTGAGCGTCAGCGCCAGATTGAGGCGGTTGCGCTCACCACCGGAGAGCACACCGGCCGGCTTCTGCTGGTCCGGGCCCTTGAAGCCGAAGGCGGAGACGTACGCCCGCGACGGCATCTCGACCTGTCCGACGTTGATGTAGTCCAGCTCGTCCGACACGACGGCCCAGAGGGTCTTCTTCGGGTCGATGTTGGCGCGGGACTGGTCGACGTACGAGATCTTGACCGTGTCGCCGACCTTGATGGAGCCGCTGTCCGGCGTCTCCAGGCCCTGGATCATCTTGAACAGCGTGGTCTTGCCCGCGCCGTTCGGACCGATGATGCCGACGATGCCGTTACGCGGCAGCGTGAACGACAGGTCGTCGATGAGGACCTTGTCGCCGAAGGCCTTCGAGAGGTTCTCGACCTCGACGACGATGGAACCGAGCCGCGGGCCCGGCGGAATCTGGATCTCCTCGAAGTCCAGCTTCCGCATCTTGTCCGCCTCGGCCGCCATCTCCTCGTACCGGGCGAGACGCGCCTTGGACTTGGTCTGGCGCCCCTTGGCGTTCGACCGCACCCACTCCAGCTCTTCCTTGAGGCGCTTCTGCCGCTTCTCGTCCTTGCGGCCCTCGACCTTGAGGCGGGTGGCCTTCTTCTCCAGGTACGTGGAGTAGTTGCCCTCGTACGGGATGGCACGGCCGCGGTCGAGTTCGAGGATCCACTCGGCGACGTTGTTCAGGAAGTACCGGTCGTGGGTGACCGCGACCACGGCGCCCGCGTACTTCGAGAGGTGCTGCTCCAGCCAGTTCACCGACTCGGCGTCGAGGTGGTTGGTGGGCTCGTCGAGGAGCAGCAGGTCGGGCGCCTCGATGAGGAGCTTGCAGAGCGCGACGCGGCGCTTCTCACCACCGGACAGGTTGGTGACGGGCCAGTCACCGGGCGGGCAGCCCAGCGCGTCCATGGCCTGCTCCAGCTGAGCGTCCAGGTCCCACGCGTTGGCGTGGTCCAGGTCCTCCTGGAGCTTGCCCATCTCGTCCATGAGCGCGTCGGAGTAGTCGGTCGCCATGAGCTCGGCGACCTCGTTGAAGCGCTTGAGCTTGCCCATGATCTCGGCGGCGCCGTCCTGGACGTTCTCCAGGACGGTCTTCGACTCGTCGAGGTGGGGCTCCTGCATGAGGATGCCGACGCTGAACCCGGGCGACAGGAAGGCGTCACCGTTGGACGGCTGCTCCAGGCCCGCCATGATCTTCAGCACCGTGGACTTACCGGCACCGTTGGGACCCACCACACCGATCTTCGCGCCGGGCAGGAAGCTCAGCGTCACGTCGTCAAGGATGACCTTGTCGCCGTGCGCCTTGCGTGTCTTGCGCATCGTGTAGATGTACTCAGCCAAGAGAAACCGTCCGGCAATCGATGAGTGGGCAGATACACCCCATCTTGCCTGACGGCTACCTCTTGACGGAAACCCGTATCGGCTGGTGGCCGTGACCTGGCCCTACGCCGACGCGTACCCGTAGGTGATCCGTCACCTTCTGCCACTGCCGTGAACCGGTCGGGGCGGGGCGCCCGATTCCCCTGGCCGGGAACGCCGAGCGGCATAAGGGCTGAAAGGTCGCCAAACGGATAAAGTCGCGCAGTGAGTCGAATCGAGCGGACCGCCGAAGGCGCGGGCCCCTTCATCACGCGGCTGACCTGGCGCCTCAGTGACGGGGCCACTGCCGTCTGGGAGTCGCGGGCCGCCCGCAAGCGGGGTCTCCTCACCGTGCGGGCGGCAGGTGAGTCCGAACCCCGCTCCCGGCAGGCCGACAGCGCGTCGGTGGGCCGTCTGCGCAGGCTTAACGCCTGGGCGGCGGGTGCGTTCATGGTCGGTGGGGGGCTGTTCGCCTCCGGCGCCGCGGTGGCCCAGTTCGGTACGGGTCACAGGACGGGTGCCTGGATCTACTTCGTCGGCGGGCTGTTCTTCAACCTGGGCGGCTATGTGTCGCTTCTCCAGGCGGTCAACGCCCCTCGCCAGGACGACGGGATCGGGGCGCTCGCCACTCGGCGCTGGAGATGGTGGAGCTACGAGCCCGGCCGGATCGACTGGCTGAGCACCTTCGTCCTGTTCGTGGGAACGCTGGTGTTCGGAATCAACCTGCTGAGCTCCCTGCTGCAGGGGCTGTCGGTGGAGGAGGTGAACAGGTTGATCTGGGCCCCCGACATGGTCGGGTGCGCCCTGTTCCTCGTTTCCGGACACCTTGCTCTGGTCGAGGTCTGTCACGGCCGTCCGGGGATCCGGGCCCGCGATCTCGGGTGGTGGATCGTCGCCGTCAATCAGCTCGGGTCCGTGCTCTTCCTCGGGGCGGCGCTGGCCGACTTCACCCGCCCCGCGACGGGAAGCCTCGTGAACGTCGACATCGCCAACTGGGGCACCCTCACGGGAGCGGTCTGCTTCTCCGTCGGAGGGGTGCTCCAGTACTTCGAGCGCCCGTGAGCCCGCGCACGCGGGGGTGCGCGGCAGGTGGCGGGTGGGGCCGGGGAGTCTCCGTGGGCGAGCCGGGCCGTCGGCGGTCCTCGCGCGCGTCACCGCGGGGGACGCGGCCGCATCCGGACCGGGGCGGGGCTATTGCGGAGAAAGCCGCGCCGCGGCCATGACCCCGGCAGGATGGCACCGGAGGACCGGGCCGTCTGCTGGGGGACACCATGGGCAGCACCACGCTTGCGCTCGTCATCGCCGTAGTCGGCGTGATCGGCACCCTGCTCTCGCCGCTGCTGTCCCAACGCGTGGTGGCACGCGTCCAGGCGGAGCAGTTCGACCGGGAACAGCGAGCGGCCCACGCCCAGTGGCTCCGCGAGCAGCAGGTTTCGGAGCTGATCCTCCGGCGTGACTGCTATGTGACGGTCAACGCGGTCTTCCGTCGCTACCGGACCCGTCTGATGGACTTCCTGTGGGACTTCGAGAGGGGGCAGGCCACCCCGGAGGGCCGGGAGGCCGTCGAAGAGGCGCGGCGCGACCATCATTCGTCCTTCGCCGAGGCCCAGTTGATCGCTTCCGGCGCGGTGCTGGGCGAGCTGGACGGCATGACCGCCGCGCTGTCGGAGGTGTACCGCCGGATCATGTCTCTGGTGGAAGGGCATCCGGACGCCGATGGCTCCTTCGAGGAGATCCGGGGAACGGACTTCCTGCTGCTCTGGCAACGATGGGACCGCATGCGCAATGTCATGCGAGCGGACCTGGGCGTGGGGCTCGGCCCGGGCGGCCGTCCGCCGGCCGGCTCGTAGCGGCCTGGTGCGCTGCAGCCGTGCGCCGGCCGGCTCGGCCTGGTGCGCGGATCGTGGTCCCGTCTGCTTCCCGCGTCGCGCGGAACGCCCGGCTCCGCCCCGGAGTACGCGAAGGCCCCGGCCGGCCGAAGCCGTACCGGGGCCGTGATCAGCACCTCGTGATCGGGTGCCCACGTCGTTACTCGCCTGCGGGCCGGTCCTTGCGCCGGCGGAGGAAGAAGACCGCGCCGCCGCCGATGACGACCAGGGCGATCGCGATGCCCGCGATGATCGGGGTGGCGTTGGAGCTGCCGGTCTCGGCGAGGTTGCCCTCGGCTCCGGTCGTGCTGCCGCCGGCCGTGGCGGTGGTCGTGGTGGGCTGCTCGGCGGTCTGGGTGGTGAGGCCGTCGTTGCCGGTGCCGGTGGTCAGGCAGTCCAGCACGCCCTTGAAGGTGCGGGTGAAGCCGTCGGGACCGGTGACCGTGAAGTCGTACGCCTGGTCCTCGGCGACCGGCACGGTCACCGTCTCGGACGTGCCGGGCGCGACGGTGTGCTGCGCTCCGGCCAGGTCGAAGGTGAACGCCTCGTCGCCCTCGTTGCTCGCGGTGACGTCCACGCCGCCCTTGGCGCAGTTCTTCTTCGCGGTGACCGCCGGGATCGCACCCTTGCCGGCCCAGGTCGCGGTGGCGCTCGCGGAGACCGTGGACTCGCTGGAGCCGGCCAGGATCTGGGTCTGGCTCTTGGTGGCGCCCGCGAAGGCCCTGCCGACGGGGACCGAGGTGGTGGTCTGGACGGTCAGGGAGGCGGAGCCGTCGGAGGCGCCTGCCGGGATGTCGAAGTAGAGCTGGGAGCCGTTGACGGCCGTGGTGACGGCCTTGCCCTTCTTGTCGGTGATCCTGACGCCGCTCGCGGAGTCGGCGGGCGGGGCCACGGAGACCTGTCCGGCGTTGGTGCGCACCGTGACGGGGCCGACGCGCTGACCGGAGCGGCCGGACACCGCGACCGGGTCCAGGGCGAGGGACGCCTTGGGCTCGGCCGTGTCGGTGGCGGAGCGCTGCAGCCAGTCGGCGAGCTTCTCCGCCTGGGCGTCGGATGCGGTCACGTCGGCGTTGTCCGAGTAGCGCCAGATGGCGACCTGGGTGCCGGCCGCTGCCGTCTGCTCGGTGAGCGGGCCGGTGCCGGCCTTGTCGGCGAGTACCTGGAGGTCGTCGATCTTCGGGTAGGAGTGCTCCAGGATCCAGCGGATCTTCCCGGCGTTCTTGTTCGTGCCGAGCGAGGTCTGGTTCCAGGGGGTCTCCAGGTACTTCGCCTTGTCCTGGGTGGGGTTGTGGATGTCGATGCAGTACGTCTTGAAGTTGCCGCCGCCGTCGACGGTCATCTCGAAGAGCCCGGCGGGGAGCTTCTGCTTCTCGCCGTTCGTCCGGAGGACCGCGGTGTCGAACGTCTTCAGCCCGTCCAGGGTCGCGGTCGCTCCCCCCTGGTGCAGGGGTGCCTCGTCAGCGACCGCGCCGCCCGCGCCGGTGAGGGCGCCGGCGACGACCAGCCCCGATGCCACCACCGCGGCAGCCAGCCGGGCTATGCCCCGGGTCCGTCGAGGGTTGGCCGTCGCCGTAGATGACGATGCGGTCGCTGAAGAAGCAGAAAACACAGAATTCCCCTCCGGGCGAGACCCTCGCGTCCGTTACGCGTGTGGGGATTGTCCCGCCAGCCGACTCAAGTGCCCTGTGAGTACTGAGGAATCCTAAGGACCCGAGCGAAGCACAGTCCCCCGTCATACCGTCCGACAACCATTCCGAATCGGAATCGTTATCCCGGGTAACGTCCCGATGAGGGAGGGGACTCGGGCCGGAAAGGGTCCCCGCTCCTTCCAGCAGGTAGTCCGTCAGGGCGCCGACACCAGTTCCGGATTACTCTTCTGACGCACCGTCCGGCGCCTTGCCGCACGGCCCCCAGCACGGTCGGACGCTGTCGACTCAGGCTCCGCATCCCGTGGTTCCCCCTCGCTCGCGGGGTCTTCCCGGTCCGCCGGACGGTCCCGGACGGCCCACCGGTCCGGCTCGTCGGCCTCCCGGCCGCCGGTCCGCGCCGTCAGCCCCGGATCGCCCCTGACCACGCGCCGGAACGCCGATGTCCCCCGGGTCAGATCGTGTCCCACCGCCACCGCCTCGATGTCCACGAAGGTCCGGCGCTGCCCCTCCCGTTCCTCCTCGCGCACCTTCAGCCTGCCGTGCACCACCAAAGGCTCCCCCACCGCCACCGAACCCGACAGGTTCGACGCCAGGGTGCGCCAGGCCCACACGGTGTAGAAGCTGGTGTGCCCATCCGCCCAGTGCTCTTTCTCCCGGTCCCACCGACGCGGCGTCACCGCGAACCGGAATCGCGCCATTCCCCCGCTCGCGGTCTCCCGGAACTCCACGCCCGTCGCCGCGTTCCCCACCAGTGTCACCAGGGTCTCGTTCATGACTCCGCCTCCCCTTCGGTCCGGATATCGGTGACCGCGCTTCTGCGTCCGGTCACTGATCCCATGCTGAAGGGGAGGCGGAATTCCTGCTGGAGCCTGTGGACTATCGGCCCGTTGTGGAGAACTCCGTCACCGCCACGAAGCGCTCGCGCACCTCCCGGTAGCGCACCAGTTCCGCCGCCACCGGATCGAGTACCCGGGCCCGCCCGCAGGCGGCCGCCGCCTCGCGCAGCCGCCGCTCGGCCTCCTGGCCGTACCGCCGCGCGGGCCCCCGGGCCGCCGCCGCGCACGACCACTCCACCAGCGGGCCGCCGATGATGCCCGCCAGCATCACCAGAGCGGGTGTCAGCAGCCCCGGCTGCAGTACCCCGATGATCTGTCCGGCGAGCCACAGCCCCCCGAAGATCTGCAGCAGTGTCATCGCCACCTGCGCCAGTACGGCGGCCGGCCACCAGGCCGGTCGCGGGGGCTTCGCACCGCGGCCCGCGGCGGGCTGAGCCGCACCGCCTCGGGCGCCGGCCCCGGCACCGGCCGGGCCGCCGCCCGCGTCCGTGCCCCGCCCTTCCGCCTCCGTGGCCCGTCCGGCCAGTTCGTCGAGTGCCTCGGGCAGCCCCTGCGCTCCGTGCACCGCGGCCTCGCGCACGGCCTGGGCCCAGGGTGCGGGCAGCCCGTCGGCGGCATCGTCGGCCACCGTGCGCACCGCCTGTTCGACCCGTTGGCGCGCGGTGAGGTGTTCCTCGGGCGGCGCGGCGAGTGCGCCGCGGTCCAGGCCACCGGGCTGCCGGGTGGCCTCGTACCAGCGCCACAGCCGCAGCCACGGCGTGCCGCACGCCCGTCCGGCGTTGCGGCGCCATTCGCGCTCGGCGGCCTGTCCGGCCGCGGCGGCGCCCACCGCCTCCGCGAGCCGGTCGGCGAACTCCTCCCGGGCCCGCTCCCCGAGCCCCGGCCGCCCCTCGGCGACGTACACCGGTCGGAGTCTGGCCGCGGCTGCGTCCACGTCCGCCGAGAGCCTGCGGGTCGCGGCCGTGCGGTCCTGGACGAACCGGCCGAGGAGTTCACGCAGCTCACCGACCCCGTCGCCGGTGAGCGCGGACAGGGACAGGACGGTGGCACCGGGTTCGCCGTGTTCGCCCAGCGCCATGCCGTCCTCGTCGAGGAGCCGGCGCAGATCGTCCAGGACCTGGTCGGCGGCCTCGCCGGGCAGCCGGTCGATCTGGTTGAGGACCACGAAGGTGACCTCCGCGTGTCCGGCGAGGGGCCGCAGATAGCGCTCGTGCAGGGCGGCGTCGGCGTACTTCTCCGGGTCCACCACCCAGATCACCGCGTCGACGAGCGCCAGCACCCGGTCCACCTGGTCGCGGTGTCCTCGCGCAGCCGAGTCGTGGTCGGGCAGGTCGACCAGGACGAGGCCCTGGAGCGCCTCGTCTGCCGCCGTGCCGCCGGCCTGGGGCCTGCGCCTGAGCCGTCCGGGGATCGCGAGCCGGTCCAGCAGCCCCGCGGCGCCGTCCGTCCACGAGCAGGCGAGGGGTGAGGCGGTGGTGGGCCTGCGAAGTCCGGTCTCGGAGATCTGGGCGCCCGCGAGGGAGTTGAAGAGGGTCGACTTGCCGCTGCCGCTCGCCCCGGCGATGGCGACGACGGTGTGCCGGGAGGAGAGTCTCTGCCTGGCCGCGGCCTCGTCGAGCACCCGGCCCGCCTCGGCGAGGGCGGTCCGGTCGAGCCGGGCCCTGGAGAGGCCGACGAGTTCGCGCAGCGCGTCCAGGCGCGGACTGAGCGGGCTGCCCGAGGGGACGTACGCCTCGACCTGGGGCCGTACGTCGCCCTCCGGGTCCGTCACCGTCACCGGCGCCGCGTCGGGCACGGCCTTGCCGGTGGCGGTGGCGGACCTGCGGGCGATGAGTCCGTCGTCCCAGCCGCCGGGCGGCCGTTCCCGGTCGTGACCGGGGTTCTCGCCGGGGGCGGCTCCGCCGTCCGGGCTCTGCCCGGGGGCCGGCTCCGGGGCCCGGGTCCGTCCCCGGCTCTGTCCCGGACCTTCGTCAGTGACGGCAGTCATCGCTGCCACCTCTCCTTCTGCAGTACGGACAGCGCGGCAATCAGTTCGGCCTGCGGTTCGGGGGCCACGTCGAGCGCGTCCAACGGGGCGAGCCGACGGTCGCGTTCGCCGCCGAGCACCTGGTCGAGATAGGTGGTGAGCAGCGCGCCGCCCTTGTCGCGCAGCCGCAGGGCGCCCTGGACGCCGATGCGTTCGGCCAGTTGCTCTCCGGCGGTACGGGCGCGGCGGCCGCCGAGGAGTGCGGCGGCCAGGAGTGCGGCGACGGTCTCGGTGTCGGGCGCGGTGTTGCGTTCCATGAGCCGCAGCTCTTCCTCGGCCAGCTCCTCCAGGACCCGGCGCCATCTCCGTACGGTCATGGCGATCCGGCCGCCGATGTCCTCGGCGGGACCCCAGCCGCCCGTTTCCCGGCCCGTCACCTCGAAGCCGAGGACGGCGGCCGCGGGCTCGCGCCGCCAGGTCGTACGGATCTGCTCGTCGGCGGCGGCCACCGCACACTCCAGGAGCGCGGCCAGGGAGTCCACGAGTGCGTCGAGCACCTCCTCCGCGGTGCTGTAGAGGGGGTAACCCCGCCACCGGGTCCGCGCGTCCCCGGCAAGCGCCCCGCCGTTCTGGATCCGCTTGCGGACACGGGCGCCCTCCCTGCCGTACGCGTCCTCCACCCCACCGGTCAGCCGTACGGCGGCGGCGTACTGCGCCGCCACCGCTCCGGCCAGGGCCGGCATCCGGACGTCGAGGGAGTCGATGACCCCGGCCGCCGTCCGCCCGACCGCCTGCTGACGGGCCGCCGGGTCCTGCGCGCGGTGGGTGAGCCAGGCGCGGAGCGGGGCGACGGCGGTGGTGGGCAGCAGTCCGCTGCCGCCACCGGCCGATTCGGGCAGTTCGGGGATGGTGAAGCGCGGCACCTCGCCGAGTCCGGCCTTGGTGAGCAGGGCGCCGTACTGCCGGGACACCTCGGCGATCACCTGGTGCGGTACCCGGTCGAGGACCGTGACGAGGGAGGCGTCGTACTCCTTGGCCGTACGCAGCAGATGCCACGGCACGGCGTCGGCGTAGCGGGAGGCGGTGGTCACCATGACCCAGATGTCCGCCGCGCAGATGAGCTCGGCGGCCAGGACACGGTTGCGCACGACGAGCGAGTCGATGTCGGGGGCGTCCAGCAGGGCGAGGCCGCGCGGGAGCCCGGCGGCGGTTTCGACGCGCAGCGCCGTCCCCTCCTCGGCCGCGTTCCCGTCGAGTCCGTCGAGGTCGTCGCACTGGCCGGGGTCGGCGGACTCCTCGGGCGGCAGCCAGACCCGGGTGAGCTGCGGCAGCACCCGGACTCCGGCGAACCAGTGATGATCATCCGGATGGCAGACGAGCACCGGTGTGCGCGTGGTCGGCCGCAGCACCCCGGCCTCGCTGACCCGGCGTCCGACGAGGGAGTTGACGAGCGTCGACTTGCCCGCGCCGGTGGATCCGCCGATGACCGCGAGCAGGGGGGCCTCGGGGTCCTTGAGCCGGGGCAGCAGGTAGTCGTCGAGCTGGGCGAGCAGTTCGATCCTGGTCTGCCGGGCGCGTGGGGCTCCTGGGAGCGGGAGTGGAAGACGCACGGCAGCGACACGGTCGCGCAGGGCGGAAAGTGCGTCGATGAGCTGAGGCCGTACGTCCAAGGTCACCACATGCGAAGAATGCCCAATTTTGGCGCCTTTTTGAAGCGTATAGCCACCTCTGCGCGCCGGTTCCCCCGTCCGGACAGAGGGGACGAGTGGGGCGCAGGCATAACGAGTGCACAACACCCGGGGCGTGAGGCGCCAAAAGCGGTGCATGAATCGCACCTACCTGCGATTATCGTCTCGCTTCACCGAACCTCCACATCGTGCCACGCAGGTGAAGCAACCGGGCCGAGACAATCGGAGCCCTATCCTTGTCCCGGCAAGGTCACGGACCGCCCGGGTCCCAGGGGCTCCAGGCCACCGCGGCCAATACCCGGCCCCCGTAGCTCAGTGGATAGAGCAGGCGCCTTCTAAGCGCTTGGCCGCAGGTTCGAGTCCTGCCGGGGGCGCACAGCGCGCACCACTATGAGGCCCTCCACCCCGGAGGGCCTTTTCGCTGGTCGGAGCAGACTAGAGAGTGGCCCGTAGAGGCCGCGTAAGCGCCGGACCGGCCGCTGCAGGCTGCGAGGACGGCCCGGCGCTGTCCGGCTGTCACCGGGTTTCTACGGGTGTCCACGGTGAATGCACGGTGAAGCTGCCCATCGCCCCGCCTGGACCACCGCGGCTTCCCGGCGTCCACCCACCCCTGCCGCCCCGTGCCGGCAGACCTCGCCGGCAGCGGCAGCGCCTGCCCCGACTGCGGCATCGCCGCGCCACAACGCAAGCGCCCCCGATGGCCGATGCTCCCCGCTCAGGAGGACGACGATGCCGCCCACCGCAAGGTCCGGGAGAGGGTGCGGCAGGTGAACGGCCGGAGGAAGAACTACGAGGTGGCGCGCGCCATGACGGTTCCCTTATTCGCTCCGGCTGGAGAGTCGGCCCGCGCTAAGTTGGCGCAGTGATCCACCAGAACACCGGCCACAACCGACGACGCGACGCCGTGTATGCATGCGCGCGTAGTCGTCGTCCACAGGCCGCTGTCCTGATCGATTCAGGGGCATGGGGGGCATGCCTCCCCCGACCATCGGTGGGTGACGTGCTGTGAGATTCCAACTCCTCGGCCCCATAGCGGCGTCGTGCGGCGGCCACCCGATACCCCTGGGCTCACCCAAGCAGCGGTGTGTCCTGGCCGCGCTCCTTCTGGCTCCGGGGAAGACGCTCTCCACCGAGCAGCTGATCCAGTGTGTATGGGGAGACTTCCCGCCTGCCACCGCGCGCAGCACGCTGCACAGCTACGTCGCGCGTCTGCGTGGTTCCCTGCGCCGGCAGGACAGCGCGGTAGCGATCGTGCGCCGGGCCGGCAGTTATGTGTGCACGGTCCCGGCCGACGACGTCGACCTGCATCGTTTCCGGGACCTGACGGCTGAGGCGCGCGCCGCCGGCAGCGGCGTCGAGTCCGAGCGGATCCTGGAAGAGGCGCTGGCGCTGTGGCGTGGTGAACCGCTTTCCGGTATTGCCGGGGACTGGGCCGAAGCGATGCGTGCCCGTCTGCGGCAGGAACGGCTGGCAGCGGAGCTGGACCGTATCGACCGGAGGCTCTCCGTGGGGGAAGCCGGCGGGCTGACGGCTGAGCTGCGCGACCTCGCGGCCGAGAACCCGTGGGACGAGCGACTCGTCGCCCAGCTCATGACCGTGTTGTTCCGCTGCGGCCGCCAGGCCGAAGCGCTCGACCACTTCGAGTCGTTCCGGCGCGGCCTGGCGGAGAAGTTCGGAGTTGACCCCGGCGCAGCCCTGCGGGGTCTGCACGAGGCGATCCTGCGTGACGATCCGGAGCTGAGCGCGTCCCCGGCCCCTGCCGCCCCGGCCCAGGACGTCGCTGTGGCCGCCCCGCGGCCGGACTGGTTCGTGCAGTGCCAACTACCGCCCGCAGGACCGGTTTTCGTCGGCCGATCGGGACACATGGAGGAACTGGAGGACCTGCTGACGCGAGCGGCGCAGGGGACTCCGGTCGGCCCCGTCGTCATCACCGGCTCACCCGGTGTCGGCAAGACAACGTTGGCGGTGCACCTCGGCCACCGGTTGCGGGCGGCCTTCCCGGACGGCCAGTGGTACGTACAGATGCCGGCCGCCGGTGACCGGCCGCGAGATCCCTCCGAGATCCTGACGTCGCTCCTGCACGCCTCCGGGATGGACGCCGCCGCCCCCCTGGGGACCGTGGACGACCAGGCGGCGGCCTTCCGCAGCCGGCTGGCCGACCGTCGCGTGCTCCTCGTGATCGACAACGCTGCGGACGCCGAGCAGGTTCGGCCCCTGCTCCCCGGCACCGCGGGGGCAGCGGTGCTGATCACCGCCCGGAGGGAGTTGCGCGGTCTCAGCGTCAGCCACGCCGCTCACGCCGTTCGGCTGCAGGTCCTGGAACCGGGCGAGGCACGCGCCCTGCTGTCCGGCGTCCTGGGCGAGGAGAGGGTGGCGGCGGAGCCGGAAGCGGCGGGGCGACTGGCCGAACAATGCGCCCGGCTGCCGCTGGCCCTGCGCATCGCCGCCGCCAATCTCGCGGCCCGGCCCGGACGGTCGTTGGCGACCTACGCCACCGAGTTGGCCGATGGCGCGCGGCTCACGAAGCTGTCCATCGCCGGTGACCGCCAGGCTGTCCGTACCGCCTTCGATCACTCGTACGCGGAGCTCGAACCGTCCGCGGCACGCCTGTTCGCCCTGCTGGGCCTGCACCCCGGACCGGAGTTCAGCACGGAAGCCGCGGCCGCGCTGCTGGGGGCCGAGCCGAGCGTGGCGGAGGAGCTGCTGGACATCCTGGCCGCCGCGAGCTTGGTACAGCGCACCGCGACCGACCGTTTCCAGTTCCAGGATCTGCTGCGGCTCTACGCGGCCGAGCACGCCGCGGAGGATCCCCTGCACGAAGAGGCATGGGAGCGGTTGTGCGACTGGTACCTCGCGGCCGCCGATGCCGCCACTGCCTTCGAGTACACCGGGATCGCGCAGTTGCCCCGGCCGCGCGCCGGTTCCGACAGATTCGCCGACCGGCAACAGGCCCTGGAATGGCTGGATCAGGAACTCGCGAACATGACCGCCGTGGTCAGCCAGGCCGCCTCGACTGGACCGCATCACATCGCTTGGCAGTTGACCGACCAGCTGCGCATGTACCTCTGCGCCCGGCTCCACCGGGTCGAGTGGAAGAGGATGGCCACCGCCGGTCTGCACGCCGCCGAAGCCGCCGGCGACATCCTCGCCCGGGCGGCGATGCTCCAGAGCCTCGGCGTGCTCGGCCACCACGTCGAGGACCAGGGGGACAACCTGAAGCACCTCCTCGGAGCCTTGGAGGGATTCCGGGCCGGCAGCTTCACCCCCGGCGAGGCAGCAGCCTTGAGCAATCTGTCCGTCTATTACGGACGTCGGGGTGAGATGCGCCGGGCCGAAGAATGGCAGAAGCGCTCCCTGACACTGATCCGCGGCCTCGACCGCCCGGTGCTGTTGGGTGTCGCGCTCGACATCATGGGGCTGATCCACTCCTATCTCGGCGAGTCGGAGCAGGCGATCGAGTCCACGAGCGAGGCCATCGCTCTCTCCCGGCGCCACGGACAGCCACTGGAGACCATCAGCCCGCTGGTCAACCGGGCCATCGCCCATCACGGGCGGGGGGACTACGGGGCGGCCCTGGCCGACGGCACCCAGGCCCTGTGGCTGTCCCGGAAGCACCGGGAACGCCGCAACGAAGCCGAGGCCCTGGAGATCCTGGCGCGCACGCACCGCGACACCGGCCGTCTCGGTCTCGCCCGCCCACTTGCCGAGAAGGCGCTTGCGTACGCGCGCGAGTACGCCGACCCCGGCACACTGAACGGCCACCTGACCAACCTGGGTGAACTCCTGCGTCTCAGCGGTGAGTTCCCGCAGGCGGTGGCGCACCTGACGGAAGCACTGAAGATCACCACCCGCTGCGGCTTCCGCCACCAGGAGGCGGAGGCCCGCATCGGCCTCGCCCGGGTCCGGTACGCGCAGGGCGACGTGCCGGCCGCCGCGGAGCAGGCGGAAGCCGCCCTGACCGTAGCCGAGGAGCTGTGCCTCCGTCCGGCCGAGCAGCGCGCCCGGGCCGTCCTGGCCGCGGTCGGCCGCGCCGACGCGGAGCACTGCGGCCATCACCGCTGAGCCGGATCCCGCGACCCGGGTCTTGTGACCTGGCTGCTCGTCGAGGCGCTGTCCCCTGCGGGGGACGGCTGAGCCCCGCGTCGGAGTACGCATCCGCGCGGGGCCGGCCGGGGCGGGCGGGGCACGGGCGGGACAGCCCTTGGGCAGCGGCGCTCGTCGGACGAACTGGCACCCCCTTCCGTAGCACCCGGTCGACGTGGTGCTCCCGCGCCTCCGGTCCAGGGCACCGGCCGACCCGGTCGCGGAGCCCGCTCGCGGTAGTCGCCGACGCGCCGCGAAAGGGCCCTCTCGGTCACCGTGGGCGAGATGACGCACATCAGGCACATCGCCCAACGGGCGTGTCCTGCAACCCGGTTGCAGGAGTCTTGCAAGGGGGACGTGGCACTCTCCAGCGTGTGGCGCATCCAATCCACAGTGAGGGAGTCACCATGCGCAGAATCACGCGATCGTCTCTCGGTGTCGCGGCCGCTGTCGTTGCGATTGCTTTCTCGACCGGAGCAGCCCCGTCGCAGGCCGACGCGGTTCAGCCGCGACCGCTCGATGCGAACCCGACCTCGTACTACTACATAGACCCGCCCCTCGTTGCGGCCGCACAGGTCGACTGGTGGGACTTCGACCCGGACTCGCTCGACGACCTGGACGAGTTCTTCGTCTACGACATCGCCAAGGACGGCTACGGCACTTACGCGTCATTCGCCCATCCCAATGGCACCACTTACTCGGTGACGAACACCAACGGCGCGAACGGTAACGGCGTGGCCCTGAACATCGCCAACCTCAAGGACAACACCACGGGCAAACTCAAGATCTGCATGACCCAGAACGGGAAGCCCATCTCCACGCGATGCCAGTCGTGGAACATCACCGAATAAATTACGGAGGGGAATGATGGCCATGAATAAGCGCACCAAGGCCGCCGTTGTGACGGTCGCAGGTATAGCCCTCGCCATAGGCTCGCAGGGTTTCGCATCCGCCCAAGTGGGCGTGGACACCCCCCAAGGGGCCGAGTACTACCCGGCGAACGCGCAGACGGGGCGCGTCGAATGGAACGACTACTACAAGCCTGAGCCGTCCAATGACGCGGACAGTTTCGTCGTTGTCGACTTGCGCGCGGACGGGCACGGAGTCTTCCTGAGAGTGGACCACCCCAACGGTCAAACCTACTTCAAGGCGTTCAATCAAGGCTACGGAGGCGGCGGCCTCGAATTCAAGCCCCCGAACCTCCCGAACGGACACACCGAGTGGATCACGGTCTGCCTCAGCGAGAAGAGCAAGCCCATCGACAGCACGTGCACGGTTTCCAGCATCACTGAGTAGCCGAACGCGCCACGAAAAGACTGGGAGAGCGTCGGGTAGCCGAGCTTTTCCCGGTCTCACGTCGATACGTGGTGAAGGACGGGTACGGCCTTCACCACGTCGGTGATTCACTTGGCGCCGCAGGGCACGTCGCGCAGGGCAGGTTCCGCGGAACAGCTTCCGCGGAGAGCGCCCTCCCCCAAGGCCGGCCACGGCCTGCTCACGGGGCCGGCGGACCCACCTCACCTCTTCCTCAGCCCAACTGCTCGGCCAGTCCGACGATGATGCCCTCCGGGCCCCGGACGTAGCAGAGCAGATAGCTGTCCTCGAACCGGGCGATCTCGCCCAGGAGTTCGGCGCCGTGCGGGCGCAGACGGGCAACGGTGTCCTTGATGTCGTCGACCGCGAACATGACGCGGTGCGTGCCCAGGACGTTGTGGGGCGGGTTGCGCGGGCCGGCGGTCGCCGCAGGGCTGTGGTATCTCGCCAGCTCCAGTCGGCTGTGCCCGTCCGGGGTGCGGACCATCGCGATCTCGCAGCGGACACCATCGAGTCCCGTGCACTGGTCGGCGAAGAGGCCCTGGACCTCCGTCCTGCCCTCCAGCTCCAAGCCGAGCTCCACGAAGAACGCGACGGCGGCGTCCATGTCCTCGACGACGATGCCGACGTTGTCCATCCGTTGAATCGCCATACCGGCCTCTCCTTCTTCCTCGTGCGGCCCGTGGTGGCCAACGATGCCCCTGGGACGGAGCCGGTGGCTCGTTCTCGACCTCCCCATACAGCCCGATTCCGAAAGTTCCGCATCGCACCTCGGCCGAGATTCATCCGGACGCACCAGCCCCGGGCGCACCGCTGGGACGATCCATTGACCGTTTGCCCGCTGCCCGTCTAACTTGCGACGAGCGGATTGAAACCTTTCAGTCCGCCCCTCACTCCGCGCGCCACGCGGTCCCGCACCGGCGCGCCCACCGCCCGGGAGCCCGACCATGCAGCGCGTCTGTTTTCTGCTGACCGTACGCAAGGACCGCATCGCCGAGTACCGCGAGCGCCATGCCGCCGTCTGGCCGGACATGCTCGCCGCCCTCTCCGACGCGGGCTGGCACAACTACTCGCTCTTCCTGCGTGAGGACGGGCTGCTCGTCGGCTATCTGGAGACCGAGGACTTCGACGCGGCCCGCGCGGCGATGGCCTCGACCGAGGTGAACGAGCGGTGGCAGCGCGACATGGCGGACTTCTTCGAGCAGTCGGAGGCTGCGGACGAGGCGATGGTGCCGCTCACCGAGGTGTTCCACCTGGCGTGAGACATGCGGCGGGAAGGCCGGTCCGGATTCCCCTGGAATCCGGACCGGCCTTTGTGCGTGACGCACCTGTTCACCTGCGGCGGGACAGCCCGGGTAGCGAACGGATAGGCAACGGTTAAGGGCCCCCGCCAGGATCGCCGCATCGGGGCCGCACGGTGTGGTCCCGCGAGTGGAAACGGGTGGACCGTGCAGACGCATGTGATGAGGTCGGTTCGACGTGCCGCGGTCGCGGCAGCGGGCGCGGCGGGGCTGCTGATGGGCGTGGCCGTCTCCCCAGCATCGGCCGCGACGGACTACGGCTACTTCGAGGTCGTCAACACCAACAGCGGGAAGTGCCTGGAGATCCCCGGCGGTCAGGACTTCAACGGCGCCGTTGCCCAGCAGTGGGACTGCAACAGCGGTCTGAACCAGCGCTGGTACCTCGACGACCTGAACAAGAGCGCCGGGACCACGCTGGTCAACGCCGAGAGCGGCAAGTGCCTGGAGGTCGCGGACTGGCGCACCGACCCGGGGGCGCCGATCCGGGTCTGGGACTGCCACGGGGGCGCGAACCAGAAGTGGTCCTTCGGCCAGAACGACAAGGTCGCGAACGAGGGCGTCCTCTGGAACAACGCGAGCTGGCTCGTCATCGACGTCCCGTACTCGGATCTGAACAACGGCACGGACGTCGTCCAGTGGAACCACAAGAACACCGACGACAACAACTGGAACCAGGTGTGGGCCCTCTACCGCTGGTAGCCGGCCTGCTGACCGAGTACCGCGCACACAGTCGTCGACAAGGAGAGACCATCATGCAGCAGCAGCGAAGAAGAACGTTCCGGGTCAGGGCGGGAGTCGTGCTCGCCACTCTCTGCGCCGCCATCGGCGCCCTGCTCAGCGCCCCGGCTCCCGCCTGGGCCGCCTCGTGTTCCGGCTTCGGATGCGACGGGCACGATCCGAACATCCAGACCTGGCAGTACGGTCCGCGTACACAGTCCGGACCGTACGACTACACCAGTGGGTACTCCATCGAGATGCGCAGTGGCACCACCGACGGGGACTTCTACGTCTGGGCCCGCACGGAGTACGTCAACGGCTCCAATCCGTACGACTATTCGATGTACATCGAGCGCTGCCACAACGACCACACGGTGTGCGAGATCCTCGGCGAGACCCAGCCCGGCACGGAGGGCAGGACCGTGTCCTCCAGCTCGCCCAACTACTCCCTCACCCGGTCCCCCATGTACTACGACGTGGGCCGGGTATCCCGCGCCTGCCTCTACCGCTTCGGCGACTGGGCCGGGCGCACATGCACCCTCTGGTACTGAGCGAAGGGCGGAGCCGGCCGTCGCGGCAGCCGTCCTGACGCAGGGCACAGCGGCTGAGCGGGACGACGGCCGACGGGTCGCGGCCCGGCCGGACCGCGCGGTCCGGCCGCACGCCGGGCGGAAGTTGGCCACGGACCGGACGGTAGTCGGCCGGGAACCGGGGGTGGACGGCTTCGGGTGACGGCAGCGGGGTGCCGGTCGCCGTCGCCTCGCGATCCGGGCGAGGTCCCTCCCCGGTCCCGCCCGTCAGGCGTGTTCCGCCAGCATCGCGAGGCCGCGCCGGGCCTGCTCGATCCCGTGGGCCAGCCCCAGGGTCCGGCTGATCAGCAGGGACTGCTCCCAGTGGACGCGGGCCTGCTGCCAGTCGCCGAACGCGAAGTACGCCTCCGCCACCGCTTCCAGGCAGTCGACGGTGCCGCCCTGGTCATCGAGCCGGCGCCGGATGGCCAGCGCCTTGTACAGCGTCTCAAGCGCTTCCTCACGCCGGTTCAGGGCGACGAGGGTCCTGCCGAAGTTGGTCAGTGCGGTGGCGACCTGAGTGGGATGCCTGTGCTCCGACTCCAGGAGAGCGACCAGTTTGCGGAACTGGCGCTCGGCCTCCTCCAGTTCGCCACCGAGGACCAGCGCGTCCGTCGTCCGGGTCAGGGCGATCAGCGCGCTCACCTTGTTCCCGGCCAGCCCGAACAGCTCCTGGGAGCGGCGGGCGTACCGCAACGCCTCCTGGGGTCTGTTCATTTGCATGTAGCACATGAAGATGTTGCCCGTGATCGAAGCCTCCGCGCCCACGTCGTCCATCGCTTCGTACAGGGCCAGTGCCTCCAGGAGGCTCTCCAGCGCGGCCTCGTTGCGGTAGGCCATGCCGTGGGCCACCCCGATCCGCCGGTGCAGCCACGCCTGCCCGAAGGTGTCGTCCTCACGAAGGGCGATAGCCAGGGCCTCGTCCAGGAGGGCGTCCCACTCACCGGTCCACCAGTACGTCTCCGCGTATCCGAACATCTCCACCGCGAGACGCCAGGCGATGTCGGGGCGGCGGAGCTCGCCCGCCAGACCGATCGCCTCCGTGATCGCCGGCAGTTCCTGTACGCACCAGTGCAGAGCGGACTCGGCATCGGCGAAAACGGGCATCGGCGCCCCGGCCGGGTCGTCCAGCGGGGGCGGCGCCTGGCTCGTGAAGGAGACGGTCCGGCAGGATTCCGCCGCCGCCGCCGCGTACCAGACCAGCAGCCGGGACCGCGCGTCGTGCCGGTCCAGCGGGCTCTCCTCGGCCTCGACGCACTCCTGCGCGTACTCGCCGAGCAGGTCGTGGAAGGTGTACCTGCCGGGCTGCGGGCTCTCCAGCAGATGGGCGTCGACCAGCGCCTCGACGGCGTCCTCCGCGTCGTCCACGGCGAGTCCCAGGAGGGCGGCAGCACCCTCCAGGGAGAGGACGTGGCACGGCCACAGGCCCAGCAGCCGGAACGCCCGTGCCGCGGCCCGTTCGGTGGGGAGCTCGCTGTCGCGGAGCGCGACATAGCTCATACCCAGGGTCGAACGCACGGCCGCACCTCCGACGGACAGGGCCCTCAGCCGGCCGCTCGGGCCCTTCAGCCGCTCCGCCAGCGCGGTCAGCGGCCAGGACGGCCGGGCCGCCAGCCGGGCCCCGGCGATACGCAGGGCGAGCGGCAGCCCGCCGCAGGCCGCCAGGATGTCGGCGGCAGCGGCCGGCTCGTGCCGCAGCCGGGCGACATCGCACAGTTCGGCCAGCAGATCCCGCTGCTCGGCGGGGCCGAGCGGCTTCAGGGGCAGCAGGTCGGCTCCCGGCAGAGGGGCAAGGGTCTGCCGGCTGGTCACGATCGCGGCACTCGCCCCGTTGCCCGGCAGCAGCGGGGCGACCTGACGGGCGTCCCGGGCGTTGTCCAGCACCAGTAGGACCCGGCGATCGGCGAGGGCGGCGCGGAACGTCGCGGCCCGGTCGTCGGTCTCCTCCGGCAGCGGCCCGTGGACGGCGCCGAGGTCCGAGAGGAAGCGGGCCAGCAGGTCTCCGGCGCCGCGGGCCTCCCCCGCCCCGAAGCCGCGCAGGTCGGCGTAGAGGATCCCGTCGGGGAAGAGGTGCCGCAGCCGGTGTGCGGCATGAACGGCGAGCGCGGTCTTGCCGATCCCGCCCATGCCGGTGACGACGACGGGAGCGGTGGCGACGGGCGCGCCGCTCGTCGGGGCCGGGGTCAGGAGAGTGACCAGGCTCTCGAGTTCGGCCTGCCGTCCGACGAAGTGGCGCACGTCCATGGGGAGCTGGCTGTTGAAGGCCGGCTGTTCCTGGACGGGGCCGATGGGCGTCACGCGCGCTGGTGCGGCCGCCTGCGCTCCGGGCGGCGGCGGGGCGTCCTCGGGTGCGCTCGGCGCCGGGCCGGCCGCCTGCGCACGGTCCGAGGGCGGCCGGCCCGGGGGCCGGGTCAGAATCTCCTGGTACGCCTCCTGCACGGCCGGGCCGGGCGCGACACCCAGTTCATCGGCCAGGGTCAGGCGCAGCCGCTGGAACACCTCAAGCGCCTCGGCCTGCCGGTCGGTGCGGTGCAGGACGAGCATGAGCTGGCGGTGGAACACCTCGCGCAACGGATGCTCATCGGCCGCCGATGCCAGTTCGGCCAGCACCTCGTGGTGGCTGTCCCGGCCCAGCGCGGCGTCGAAGCGCCACTCCAGCAGCTCAAGCCGCGCCTCCACGAGCCGCCGGATCACCGGCAGCCGGGCGGGGGCCTCGGCGAAGTCCGGGAGGTCGGCCAGCGGATTCCCGCGCCACAGATCGAGTGCGGCGTCGGTGGTCCGGGCGACCGCGGTCCAGTCGGCGTCCGTGTGCGCACGGCGGGCCTGGGTCCGTCGCTCCTCGAAGACGTCCAGGTCGAGTTCGCCGTCGTGGACCTCCAGCAGGTATCCCGGTGGAACCGCCCGGAGCCTCGACGCCCCGCCGTCGGCCGCGGCGAGGAGCCGCCGGAGCCGGGTCACGTGATTGGGCAGCGCCGCCTGGGCTCCGGCGGGCGGGTGCTCACCCCAGAGGGCGTTCCTGAGGTGTTCCAGCGCGACCGGCCGATTGGCCTGGAGCAGCAGGGCGGCGAGCAGCACTCTCCCCTTGGGGCTGCTCACTCCCGCGGCGCGTGCGCCGTCGTGGAGGAGTACCGGGCCGAGCAGACCGAACCGCAGAACCATGCCGCCCCCCACAGGCAGTGAACGCAGTCAATGTCCCCTGTGGGGTGACCAATTCAGCGGCATCGTAATCGCCGGACCGACCGGCGTGCGCCAGGTGTCCAGCAGCGCGGCGAGGGGAGAGGCGGCCGGCCCGACGGGTCAGTGCGCGGCGGCGGCCAGGAGGACGAAGGCGGCGAGCGAGAGCACGGTTCGGAAGCGGTGCAGGGTGTTCCAGCGGGTTTCGAACGCGGCCCGTGCCGCGCTGTCGTCGCCGCCCTCGGACTCCGCGAGCGCCTTGTTCAGCGGAATGTTGCCGCCGATCGTCACGAGGTGGGAGGCGACGGCGCACGCAGACGCCGCGACCACCTGCGGCCACCGGTCCTCACCGGACTCCGTGAACAGCGCGACGACCGGAAACGCGATCACCCCGAGGAAGAGCAGGAGGAAGACGGGCCCGGGGACCTTCTCGTTGAAGCGGCGCATCGCGGCGGTGAACCGGTCGTCCGGCAGTGCGGCGAGACCGGGCATCACCGCGAGGAGGAACGTCAGCATGAAGCCCGCGTAGAGGCCGGTCGTGATCACGGCGAGGGTCAGGATCAGGGAGGCCACCGGTCCATCATGGCTCGGCGGAGCTGCTCGCACAGCCCGATTCCGCAAGGCTGTGCGAGCTCCCCCTCGGGATGGCGGGCGGCCCCCCTCCCGAACTCCCCCGCGGGGTGGCGGGCGGACCCGTCAGTCCATCTCGCCCTCGCCCGTCCGCGTTCCGGTGTCCTCGCGGCCGCCCCTGAGGCCGTCCGCCCGGCCGATGGCGGTGGCCAGCTTCGCCACCGAGTCGTCCTCGGTGCTCCGGGCCAGTTCGGTCGCCCTGGTGGCGAGTTCTCCGAGGCCGGGCGCCCCCGGGAGTCCGCCGCCGCGCAGATTGTCGGCGAAATAGGCCGCCACGGCGGTCACTTGGAGACGCGTGCTGCTGCCGCCCCACAGCTTGCCGTGGATGTCGCTGGTCTCGACCGATCCCGTACGCTCGTGCGCCGCACGGGACTTCGGGTCCTGCCAGCGCACGGTCGCGGTGGCGACATGGCCCGAGGCGCCGTCCCGCAGGCGTACGGCGTACAGCGCCGTCACCGTGTGGCCGGGGCCGATCTCGCCGCCGTCCACGCTGTCGTCGCGGAAGTCGTCGTCGGCGACCTTGCGGTCCTCGTAGCCGATCAGCTTGAACTTCTCCACGGTCTTCGGGTCGAAGGCGACCTGCGCCTTCGCGTCGCGCGCCGTGAGTTCGACGTGCGCGGGCAACTGGTCGACGAAGACCTTGCGGGCCTGCTCCTCGTCGGCGATGTAGGTGGTGTGGCCGTCGCCCTTGTTGGTGAGCCGTTCCATCAGGGCGTCGCCGTAGTCGCTGCCGACGCCGACGCCGAAGAGGGTGATGCCGTAGTCGCGGCGGGCCGAGTCGATCCGTTCGAGGATCGCGTCGGCGTCGGTCTCTCCGGTGTTGGCGAGTGCGTCGGAGAGCAGGACGACGCGGTTGTTGGCGCCCTTGCGGTGGCCGTCGACCGCTTCCTCGTAACCGCGCCCGACGCCCGCCGCCACGTTGGTGGAGTCGGCGGGCTCCATGGAGTCGACGGCGTCGTGGATCTTTCCGCGGTGGTCGCGCAGCCGGGTCATCGGCAGGACGGTCGTCGCCTCGTCGCTGAACGTGACCAGGGAGACCGAGTCGTCGTCACGCAGCTCGTCGGTGAGGATGCCGAGTGAGGTCTTCACCAGGCCGAGACGGTCGGGCGAGGCCATGGAGCCGGAGATGTCGACGACGAAGGTGAGAGCGGCGGGCGGCCGTTCGGCGCCGCTGGGCGCGGCCTTCGTCGCCAGGCCGACCCGTACCAGCGACCAGTCGCCGTCCGCCCCACCGGCCCGTGCGCCGTCGACGGAGACGGTGAAGCCGTTGCCGTCCGGGCGGTGGTAGCCCTGCCGGAAGCTGTTGACGAATTCCTCGGGCCGTACGGTCTCCGGGACCGGCAGCCTGCCGTCGGCGAGGGTGCGGCGGGCGTATCCGTACGAGGCGGTGTCCACGTCCAGCGCGAAGGTGGAGAGGTAGTCGGGCGGGGCGGCCTCCCTCAGCCCGTCCGGCTTCTCCGCCCCGTCCGCCGGCTCCGCCGCGTCCCCGGCCGCCCCGCCCGTGGCGGCGGGCGCCTGCGCGGGTGCCCGTCCGCGCTTCTCCGCGCTCGTGTCCTGGGTCGCCCCACCACCCGAACAGCCCGTGAGCAGTACGCCCCCGGCGAGGAGCAGTCCTACTGCTCCCCGGTACATCCGTGTCCGCCGTTCCATCCTTCGGCCCCCCAGTGTCGTCATGTCAGCACGTGTGAATGTGACGTGCGAGCCGGGGTGCCGGAGCCGTCGAAGACGTTGCGGAAGCATCTCGATGCGGCAACGGCGGACGGCGGTCCGGCGGAACGTCGAGGTCAGGACACGATGTCCTTGCGACTGAACCCCCGGAAGGCGAGGGCGAACAGGATCAGGGCATACGTCACCGAGATGGCCGCGCCCTTCGCCATGCCGGCCCACTCCAGGTCGGGCTGGAGCGCGTCGGCCCACGCGAACTGCCAGTGGGCGGGCAGGAAGTCGCGCCAGGAGCCGAGCGCGGTGACCGCGTCCAGCACATTGCCGACGATGGTCAGCCCGACCGCGCCGCCGACCGCGCCGAGCGGGGCGTCCGTCTTGGTCGACAGCCAGAACGCCAGCCCCGCGGTGACGAGTTGCGACACGAAGATGAAGGCGACGACGAGCGCGATCCTGGGCACGGTGTCCCCGGTCGCGAGCGCGCCCCCGGTGGGCAGTTCGAGCGGCCCCCAGCCGTACGCGGCGGCTCCCGCGGCCAGCGCGACGAGCGGCAGCAGCACCATCGCGGCAAGGCTGAAGCCGAGCGCCACGACGAGCTTGCTCCACAGCAGCCTGGCCCGGGGCACCGGCGCCGCCAGCAGATAGCGCAGTGAGGACCAACTGGCCTCGGAGGCGACGGTGTCGCCGCAGAACAGCGCGACCGGGACCACCAGCAGGAAGCCGGCCGAGACGAACAGGCAGGTCGCCGCGAAGTTCGCGGCGGACGCGGTCGCCGTGTCCATCAGGGTGAGCCGGTCACCGCCCCCGGGCCCGCCGCCCGGGGTGCCGCCGATCGCGAACGCGATGATCAGGATGAAGGGCAGCGCGCCCAGCACCCCGCCCATGAGCAGCGTGCGCCGTCTGCGCAGTTGGCGTACGGCCTCCACGCGGAGCGGAAGGGTGCGCCGGGCGCGGTATCCGGGCGCCTCCGGGGCCTCGGCGACTGCGGCTGAGGTACTCATGCGGAGCCTCCGGAGATCAGGGTGAGGAACGCGTCCTCCAGGCGGCGGTGCGGCCCGACGCCGGTCAACGGCACGTCCAGACGGACCAGTTCGGTGACGAGCTGCGGCGAGGTGGCACCGTCGAGCCGGACGAGCAGCCCGTGCGCGTCGTCGGTGCGGACGGCGGAGCCGATCCCCGCGAGCGCGGCGATCTTCCGGGCGAGCGGTTCGGTGATCTCCTCGGCGGAGGTGACCAGCACCATGTCGCCGGAGCCGGTGATCTCCGCGACGGGCCCGGCCTGGACGAGCCGGCCGCGGTCCATGACGACCAGGTGGGTGCAGGACTGCTCGACCTCGGACAGCAGGTGGCTGGAGACGATGACGGTGCGGCCGCCGGCCGCGTACCGGATCATCACGTCCCGCATCTCGCGGATCTGGGGCGGGTCGAGCCCGTTGGTCGGTTCGTCCAGGATGAGGAGGTCCGGCATCCCGAGCATGGCCTGGGCGATGGCGAGGCGCTGCCGCATGCCCTGCGAGTACGTACGGACGGCCCTGGCCAGTGCGTCGCCGAGCCCGGCGATCTCCAGTGCCTCCTCGATGTGCGAGTCGTCGGCGGGGCGTCCGGTGGCCTGCCAGTACAGCTCCAGGTTGGCGCGGCCGGACAGGTGGGGCAGGAATCCGGCCCCTTCGACGAAGGACCCGACGCGGGACAGCACGGGGGCGCCGGGCCGGATGGCCCGCCCGAAGACGCGGATCTCGCCGTCGTCGGGCGTGATGAGCCCCATGAGCATGCGCAGGGTGGTGGTCTTCCCGGCGCCGTTGGGCCCGAGCAGCCCCAGCACCTGCCCCTTCTCGACGCGGAACGACAGCTCCTTGACCGCGTACCGGTCGGCGGACTTGGCGTACTTCTTCGACAGGCCGGTGATCTGCAGCGGTACGTCGGTGAGTGCGGGGTCCGGGGCGGGCGTGGCGGTACGGCGCCGGGCGGTGAGCAGCAGGGCCGCGGCGATCACGACAGCGGCGGCCGGAAGCCCCCAGGTCCACCAGGGGAGCGTGGCGGCAGCGGTCTTCAGGCCGGGCGCGGTGGGGATGGTCAGCGGTCCGTCGAGCGAGACGGTGTACGTGGTCGGCGCGGCCGGGGACGCGTAGCCGAGGTCAGTGGCGGCCAGCACGAGCCGGAGGCGGTGCCCGGAGTCGAGTTCGTGGTCGACGGCGGGCAGCGTCAGTTCCAGCGGCTTGCCCTGCTGCTCGGGGGTGATCCGGTAGGGCGCGACGAGCTGGGAGGGGAGCACCTGCTGCTTCCCGTCCGGCGAGACGTCGTACACCTTGCCGAAGAGCACCGCGTCGCCCTGTCCCGCCTTCACGTTCACGCGGACGGTCGGTGAGCCGGTGATGCGGCGCGAGGCGGTCAGCGGGGCGGATTCGAACGTGGCGTGCTGCCCCGGGAAGTCGATGGAGAGCCCGACGCCGAGCGTGGAGAGCTGGGCGAGACCGCCGCCGACACCGGGAACGGCGGAGATCGCGGGCGGGCTGGCTCCGGCGGGGTTGCTGAACTTCTGCTCGCCACCCCGCAGCCGGATGCCCTCCGGGCCGCTGCGCAGCCCCGGGTAGGTGTCGCTGCTCGCACCCCGGGTGAGGGCGGCCCCGTCGGTGGAGTCGATGCCACCGGTCCGGGTGACGCGGAAGGCGGGTCCGGTGTCGGCGCCCTCGTCCCCCTTCAGATAGCGGTCGAACCACTCCCCGACCCGCTTCTGGACCCGGCCGGTCTCCCGGTCGCCGCCGTCGTGTCCGCCGGCGATCCAGTCGACGGAGACGGGCGCGCCGTTGGCCTTCACGGCCTCGGCCATGGCGTCGGCCTGGCCGAGCGGGAAGAGGGAGTCGGTCTGCCCCTGCACGATCAGCGCGGGGACCTTGATGCGGTCGGCGACGGCGCTCGGGGAGCGTTCGGCGAGCAGGGCACGCGCGGCGGCGTCCGGCTTCCCGCTGACGGCTACCCGTTCGTACATGTCGCAGAGCTGCTTCTCGAAGTTCCCGCAGCCGCCGCCGGTGGTGACGAAGATGCCGGCCCAGAGCTTCTTGAAGACGCCGTCGGGGAAGAGCGCGTCGGCGAGGTTCCAGTACGTGATCTCCGGGGCGACGGCGTCCACGCGCTTGTCGTACCCGGCGGCGAGGAGCGAGACGGCTCCGCCGTAGGAGGCGCCGGTGATGCCGACGCGGGGGTCGCCCTTGCCGTCGAGCTGTACCTCGGGGCGGCCGGCGAGCCAGTCGATCAGCCGGGAGACGTCCTTGACCTCGCGGTCGGGTGCGTTGAGCGAGATCTTGCCCCCGGACTTCCCGAACCCCCGGGCGGACCAGGTCATGACGGCGTAGCCGTCGGCGGCCAGCTGCTCGGCCTGGGCCCTCGTCTCGTCCTTGCTGCCTCCGAAGCCGTGGCCGATGAGCACGGCGGGCCGGCGCCGGGTGCCGCCGGTGGTGAAGTAGGACGTGTCGACGGACACCCCGTCGACTCGCATCATCCGGTCCTGCCGGTGCACGGCCGGCGCGCTGTCGTCGGCCACGGCGGTCCAGGTGCCCGCGCCGGCCAGCACGGCGAGCGCGGCGATGCCCGCCGCCCACCGGCCGCGAGTGCGGGGCAGCAGGCGCCGCCACCGGGGCGTACGCGCAATAGGGGTCTCCATGATGTCGAGCCTAAGCGGACCGCCTCCCCGCCTCCGCTGCCGTCAGGGGGAGGTGCCCGGCATCCTCAGGGCGTACGGGGCCCGCCGCGCGTACTCCGTCTGCGGTACGCCCGCCGCACTGCCCGGCCGGCCCCGGACAGCCCTCCGGGACCACCCGGTGGCCGTGGCTCAGTGCTTGAGGGAGGACATGAGGTCGTGCATGTCGCTGATCAGCGCCGGCTTATGGGCGGACAGATCCAGGTCCTCGGCGTCGTCGGCTGTGAGGTGCCCGCCGCCGCCGTCGGCGTCGTCGTAGACGAAGAACTGTGACAGGCGCAGGGACAGCACCGCGCCGCCGTCCAGGACCCGCAGCTCGGTCTCCCCGTCCACCAGGGACAGCAGGTACGCCTGGTCACCGAGGTCGGGAACGATCTCCACCTCGGTCCCGGGGTCGACGCCGAGGTCGGTCTCGCTCCGCGCGGCCTCGAACTCGGCGCGCGGGTCGGTCTTCTTGTGCAGGGCGATGGTGACGGCGACCGCATAGCGTTCCGAGCCGCCCGCGTCCGGGCGGCGTCCGCTCTTCCCCTCCCCGAGCATGATGGAGCACCGCACCCGGTCCAGCACGCCGTCGCGCAGCATGCCCGGGCCGAGGGATCCCCCGGGCTCCCTCGGTGCGATCGCCTCGCCGACCGACTTCAGCCGTATGTCCGGGCAGGGGTCCCTGTCCAGCCGGTACCCGCGCAGATCCGGCGTCCGGTCGGCCGGTGTGTACACCATCAGGGCCGTTCCCCACAGGGCGGACGCGACCAGGGCCCCGCCGAGCGCCCACAGCCATCGCCTGCGCGCCCCCGGAGGCCGCGGCTCCCGTACCCGCACGGGTGGCGGGGCGCCCAGGTCCAGCACATCCCGCGTGCCCGGATCGCCGGACTCCCCCGTCATCTCCGGCTCGGAAATCATCCCGCTCCCCCTCCGCCGCCCGTCGCGCCCCCTGCCTCGGCTCATGATCCACCCATGCCCGCCCGGCCGGGTCGGTTCCGGGACGATCGGTGGTGGCGGGGCGCGGGCCCGTCCGGCACCGGGCCACCGTCCGCCACCCCTGGTCCGCCCCGCGCCGGTTCACCGGTACGCGCCGGCCCACGTGACGTATCTGACGGCCTATCATGGTCGCCATGTCGGCCCCTGATCTGATCCGCATCGTGTCCCGCGACTCGCCCATGGCCCTCGCCCAGGTGGAACGTGTCCGTGCAGAACTGGCCTCGCTCCACCCCGGCACCCGCACCGAGGTCGTCCCGGTCAGGACGACCGGCGACAAGTGGATGGGCGACCTGAGCGCGGTCGAGGGCAAGGGCGCGTTCACCAAGGAGGTCGACCAGGCGCTGCTCGCCGGTGACGCCGACCTCGCCGTGCACTGCGTCAAGGACATCCCCGCCGACCGGCCGCTGCCCGCCGGGACCGCCTTCGCGGCGTTCCTCAAGCGCGACGACGTGCGGGACGCCCTCATCCACCCGGCCGGTGCCGGCCTGGACCAGCTCCCGCCCGGCACCCGGATCGGCACGTCCTCCGTGCGGCGCATCGCCCAACTGGCCGCGTCCCACCCGCACCTGGACTGCGTACCGATGCGCGGCAACGCGAACCGCCGCCTGGAGAAGCTCGCCGCCGGGGAGGCCGACGCGCTCATCCTGGCCCTCTCCGGCCTGGAGCGCATCGGCCGCACGGACGTGATCACCGAGGTCCTGTCGCCCGAGGTGATGTGTCCGCCGATCGGCGCGGGGGTGCTGGCCCTCCAGTGCCGCGAGGACGACGCCGAACTCATCGACCTGGTGAGCGCGCTCGGCGACCCCGCCACGCACCGTGAGACGACCGCCGAGCGGATGTTCCTCCACGTTCTCCAGGGCCACTGCAACTCGCCGATCGCCGGCTACGCGCAGGTCGAGGGCAACGGCGAACTCTCGCTCCGCGCCAAGGTCTTCACCCCGGACGGCAAGACGGTCCTCAACGCCCACGAGTGGGCCGGGCGCCTCGACCCCGCCACGCTCGGCACCTCCGTGGCCGTCGCCCTCCTGCGCCAGGGTGCGCGCGAACTGATCGACGGCATCGCGCACTGAGAGGTCCGGGCGCGACTCCTCACCCTGCTCCCGGGGTCCCCGTGGGCGCCGGGTACGCCCGCTCGGGCGGCAGGAGCCGGATCGCCTCGTCCGCCCTGCCCGCCCGCGCCAGTTCATGGATCTCCCGGGCGAGCGGGGTGACGTCCCGGATCGCCACCGTCCACTCGTCCGCGTACCGCCGCGACGCCTCCCCGGACAGGCCGAGCTGGAGGGAGCGGTACGGGAGCCGGTTCAGGTGCAGGTCGCGCTCGGGGTCCCATTGCACACGGGCCGGGGCGCCGCGGAGACTGCGCTGCCAGGTGGCGCGGTCGGGGTGCACGCCGCGCTCGTAGTGCGAGAGTGCGGCGTTGCCCAGCGCCCAGTCGAAACCCTCGCGGCTGATCTCGACGGCCAGGACCGTCTCCTGGCCCTCCTTGGCCGCCCAGCCGCAGCGATACATCATCCACAGGAAGCTCGGCTTGATCCACGTCATCCGGTCGCGCTTCCAGGCGGGCGGGAAGCGGCCGTCGCGGGCGGCGGGGAGGCCGAGGGCCGGGGAGTACGCCTGGTAGACGGTGACGGTCGTGTCGGTGTGGAGCGCGCGGATCTCGTGCTGCGGTGGCTGCGGTGCGGTCATGGCGCCATCCCAGCACCGAGGGGCCGTCGCGGGCGAACGGGTTTCCGGAAGCGGCTTGGGCGACACTCTTCTGACGTCTCGTCACTCGACGCTCGTCGGGACACCCGCGTCATCCGCGGACACTGACATTCGTCATACCGAGGTCAGTACACCCGGCTCTGCCGGGGACCGGGGCCCGGCGGCCAGTCTGTACGTATCGAGAGCGGGAGCCGCGAGGGCGCCGCCGATACGGGAGGAACCCGTCATGAGCAGCCCGGTCGCCACCGTCACCGCACCTGTCGTCGACGCTCCCGCCGGCGCCGCTGCGTTCTCGTCGCGCAAGGCCCTGCTGGACAGCATGATGCCGCTGCTCGCGGACGTGGCGGTGCCGCTCGCCTCGTACTACCTGCTGAAGGCGGCGGGGATGGGTACCTTCGGCGCCCTGGCCTGGAGCAGCGTGGTGCCGGGTGTGCGGACCGTGTGGGGTGTGGTGCGCGACCGGCGGCTCAACGGGCTCGCGGCGCTGATGGTGACCGTCAACGTGGTGGGGCTGCTGCTGAGTCTGGTGGCCGGTGACCCGCGGCTGATGCTCCTCAAGGACAGCGGGGTGAGCAGCACCATCGGCCTGGTGGTCCTGGTGACGGCGCTGCGCGGGCGGCCGATGATGTCGGCGGCGCTGCGGCCGTGGCTGACGCGGGGCGAGACGGGCAAGTCCGCGGCCTGGGCGCGGCTCTCCACGGAGTCGGACGCGTTCCGGCGGGCCGAGAAGCGGTTCTCCGTGGTGTGGGGTGCGGCGCTGCTGGGCGAGTGCGCGGTGCGGGCCGTCGGGGCGTACACCGTGCCGGTCGAGACGATGGTGTGGGCCGGGACGGTCGTCCTGGTGGCGGCGATGGTGCTCGCGTTCGTCGTCTCGGGCCGGGTCGCCGTCGTACCGATGGAGCGGATGATCGAGGAGGCGGCCGGTACGGGTCGCTGACCTCCCACGAACCACTGCAGGGCCGCCCCGGGGGAGCGGCCCTGCAGTGCTGTGCGGTGCGGGCGGGTGGCCCGGGTCAGTGGTTGCTGGGGAAGCCCAGGTCGACACCGGCCGGGGCGTCGGCCGGGTCCGGCCAGCGGGTGGTGGTGACCTTGCCGCGGGTGTAGAAGTGCACGCCGTCGTTGCCGTAGATGTGGTGGTCGCCGAAGAGCGAGTCCTTCCAGCCGCCGAAGGAGTGGTAGCCCACCGGCACCGGGATCGGGACGTTGATGCCGACCATGCCGGCCTCGATCTCCAGCTGGAAGCGCCGGGCGGCGCCGCCGTCGCGGGTGAAGATCGCGGTGCCGTTGCCGTACGGCGAGGCGTTCATCAGCGCGACCCCCTCCTCGTACGTGTCGACGCGCAGCACGCACAGGACCGGGCCGAAGATCTCGTCCCGGTACGCGTCCGAGTCGGTGGAGACGTTGTCGAGGAGGGAGAGGCCGATCCAGTGGCCGTCCTCGAAGCCCTCGACCGTGTGGCCGGTGCCGTCGAGGACGACGTCGGCGCCCTGGGCGGCCGCGCCGGTGACGTAGGAGGCGACCTTGTCGCGGTGGGCGGCGGTGATCAGCGGGCCCATCTCGGACGTCGGGTCGTTGCCGGGGCCGATCTTGATCTTCTCGGCGCGGTCCTTGATCCGGGCGACCAGGTCGTCGGCGACGGAGCCGACGGCGACGACCGCGGAGATCGCCATGCAGCGCTCGCCTGCGGAGCCGTACGCGGCGGAGACGGCGGCGTCGGCCGCGGCGTCGAGGTCCGCGTCCGGCAGGACAAGCATGTGGTTCTTCGCGCCGCCGAGCGCCTGGACGCGCTTGCCGTTCGCGGAGGCGGTGGCGTGGATGTAGCGGGCGATCGGGGTCGAGCCGACGAAGGAGACGACGGACACGTCCGGGTGGTTCAGCAGGCCGTCGACGGCGACCTTGTCACCGTGCAGGACGTTCAGGACACCGTCCGGCAGACCGGCCTCGGAGGCCAGCTCGGCAAGGAGGTTGGCGGCCGACGGGTCCTTCTCGCTCGGCTTGAGGACGAAGGTGTTGCCGCAGGCGACGGCGAGCGGGAACATCCACATCGGCACCATGGCCGGGAAGTTGAACGGCGTGATGCCGGCGACGACACCGATCGACTGGCGGATAGAGGAGACGTCGACCCGGGTGGACACCTGGGTGGACAGCTCGCCCTTGAGCTGCGTGGTGATGCCGCACGCGAGCTCGACGATCTCCAGACCGCGGGCGACCTCGCCGAGCGCGTCGGAGTGCACCTTGCCGTGCTCGGCGGTGATGAGTGCGGCGATCTCGTCGCGGTGGGCGTCCAGCAGTGCCCGGTACCGGAAGAGGATCGCGGTGCGGGCGGAGAGCGACGAGGTGCCCCACGTCGCGTACGCGTCCTTCGCCGCGGCCACCGCGGCGTCGACCTCTTCCGGGGAGGCGAGTGCGACCTGGGTGGTGACGGCTCCGGTGGCCGGGTCGGTGACCGGGCCGTAGTTACCCGACGCGCCCTCGACGGTCTTGCCACCGATCCAGTGGTTGACGGTCTTCATACTGTGTCTCCTTCAGAGATGGCTGCGTCGGTCGGTGAGGCGCCGGTCGTGGTCTTCCCGCCCTCCTACGTCAACATCCCACCACGCCCGCGCCAAGGGGAGGCCCGACACTGTGTCTGCCGTTTCGGTACCGGCGTAGACACAAGGAGGACGGACCGGGCGGGGGCGTGCCGGCCTCGGCGGAGGCGGAGGGACCGGCTTGGGCGCGTGCGGTTCCCGGGGCCGCACGGCCCGACGGGTACCTCCGGCGCGGGGCCGTAGCGAGCGGGGAGTCGTCGCTCGCACTTCGCTCCTGCCAGGGCGAAGCGGCCGCCTACGCCGGAGGCGATCTGTGCATGGGCGCCACGCGTACACACGGGAAGACGGATACCCCGCTGAACACTCTTGTCCGGCCCAGCAGTTCAAAGATCTCATCTGAGGTGTGCACCGTACAGCCAACGGCCGACGGCAGTACGGTCCCTTCGCTCTCCCCGGTGACAAGTAGGTGAACTCCTCCCGGTTCCGGGTCCCGGCGGCCGTCCCGGGAGTGACGTGACGGCGGTACGCGGTGTTGTCCTCGACGAGAGGACGGGGCACGGCGCTTTGGCACCGGCCACCGTCACCGCATCGTTCGAGGAGTACCCCACCGTGATCCGTACGACTCCGCCGTTCCGCCGCGCCGCCCGGGGCCCGGTCCTGGCCGCGCTCGCCCTGGCCGCCGCACTGGCCGTGGCCCCCGGCGCCACGGCCGACGAGAACAACGTGCCCCCGGCCGGCTCCAGCCCCGTCTGCGCCTTCTACGACGGGGACGCGCTGACCGCGTTCGGCGAACAGGGCGAGCGCGTCTCCCAGGTGCAGTGCATGCTCGCCAACCGGCGTTACCTGCCGTGGGAGGCGGTCGACGGCGTGTTCGGCGCGCGGACCCTCGCCGCGGTCCAGCGCTTCCAGGCCGACCACCCGCCCCTCGCCCCGGACGGGCTCGTCGGGCCGCGCACCTGGTCGGCGCTCTGGCACGCCTGACGACCGGGGTGCGCCCGGGGCCCCGCTCCCCGGCGCACCCGCCGCCACCTCCGCCCCCTGTGTTTCTCCCGTCCCGGAAGTGACCCCTTCGTCACACATGTCTCCGTTACGCGGGTTTTCCGTCACAGGCGGTCGACAGCCCCACCCCACCTCCCGTCGCCCTCGTTCACCGCCCAGAGGCTGAGTGATCGAAAGCGTCCGTGCCGCAGCTCCCCCGACGGCCCCCGGGCCCATGCTGCGGCGCAGAGAGGTGACACGTATGACGGACAGAAGGCTCTGGTCCTACAAGGAGATCGCCGCGCACATCCGGGTGCAGCCGGACACCGTCCGCTCCTATCGCAAGCACGGCCTTCTCCCGGCTCCGGACCACGTGGAGAGCGGTAAGCCGTACTGGTACGCGGACACCATCCGCACCTGGGTCGCCGCCCGCCCGGGCAATCGGGGCCGCCGGGAGTGACCGCTTCCCCGCCCGGTCACCCGGTTGGCCCACTCCTCCGGCGAGCGCTCGCATTTATACCCCCTAGGGGTATACAGTCGTGAGTGTGGAGGCGCACCGGCCTTCCCGGAGCGCCCTGGGGCCCCAGCCGCCACATCCATTTGTGCTCGTCGAAGAGGAGAACACGATGACCGCCGAGACCCAGCTCCCCCAGGCGACCGGTTCCTGCTGCTCGCCCAGCGGTTCCTGCCACGACGGCGCGGACGCCACGGCGCAGGGCGGCGTGACCACCGTCTACCAGGTGACCGGCATGACCTGCGGACACTGCGAAGGTGCGGTCTCCGAGGAGATCTCCGGCATCGAGGGTGTCACCTCGGTGAAGGCCGTGGCGTCCACCGGGCAGGTGACGGTCGTCTCCCAGGGCCCCCTGGACGAGGAGGCCGTGCGGGCGGCCGTCGACGAGGCGGGTTACGAGCTCGCCGGCCGGGCCGCCTGACCGCTTCGGGATCCACCGCAACCGCACCACCCCCTTTGCCGCCGGGCCGGACCGACCAGCAGATACTGGTAGGGCACGGCCCGGTCGGCGTTTCAGGAGTTCGGACATGCACAGCGCAACAGATGTCGAGGTCCCGGCAGCGGAGAGCTCGCAGGCCGAGCTCACGATCGGCGGGATGACCTGCGCGTCGTGCGCGGCCCGTGTCGAGAAGAAGCTGAACCGGATGGACGGGGTCACCGCCACCGTCAACTACGCGACCGAGAAGGCCAGGGTCGCCTTCGGTCCCGGGACCGGCCTCGCGGATCTGATCGCCACGGTCGAGAAGACCGGGTACACCGCGCAGCCGGTGCACCGTCCGGCACCCACGCCGCCCGCACCGACCCCTCCCGCGCCACCCCCTCCCGCGCCGGCGCCCGACTCCGACACCGGCGCCGATACCCGGACCTCCACCGCCACCGACGTCAGCGCGGAGTCCGGCACCGACGCCGCCGCTGCCGCCGCCGCCGCCGGAGACACTCCCGCGCTGGCCGCGCTGCGGCAACGGCTCCTCGTCTCCGCCGTACTCGCCGCCCCCGTCGTGGCGCTCGCGATGATCCCGGCCCTCCAGTTCGACAACTGGCAGTGGCTCTCCCTCACGCTCGCCGCCCCCGTCGTCATCTGGGGCGGGCTGCCCTTCCACCGCGCCACCTGGACCAATCTGCGGCACGGCGCGGCCACCATGGACACCCTGGTGTCGGTCGGCACCCTCGCCGCCTTCGGCTGGTCGCTCTGGGCGCTGTTCCTCGGCGACGCCGGCATGCCCGGCATGCGGCACGCCTTCGACTTCACCGTCTCCCGCGCCGACGGCGCCTCCACCATCTATCTGGAGGTCGCGGCCGGAGTCGTCACCTTCATCCTGCTGGGCCGCTATCTGGAGGCGAAGTCCAAGCGGAAGGCCGGTTCCGCGCTCCGGGCGCTGATGCACCTGGGCGCCAAGGACGTCGCGGTCCTGCGGGGCGGTACGGAGGTACGCGTCCCCGTGGGCCGGCTGGCCGTCGGGGACCGCTTCGTCGTCCGCCCCGGCGAGAAGGTCGCCACCGACGGCACCGTCGTCGAGGGCGCGTCGGCGGTGGACGCGTCAATGCTCACCGGTGAGTCCGTACCCGTCGACGTGCGGGCCGGGGACTCCGTCACCGGCGCCACCGTGAACATCTCCGGCCGGCTCGTCGTCGAGGCGAGCCGGGTCGGCGCCGACACCCAGCTGGCCCGGATGGCGAGGCTGGTCGAGGACGCGCAGAACGGCAAGGCCGAGGTGCAGCGGCTGGCCGACCGGATCTCGGCGGTGTTCGTCCCCGTGGTCCTGCTGATCGCCCTGGCCACCCTGGTCGCCTGGCTGCTGGTGACGGACGACGTGACGGCCGCGTTCACGGCCGCCGTCGCCGTACTGATCATCGCCTGCCCGTGCGCCCTGGGCCTCGCCACCCCGACCGCCCTCATGGTCGGCACC